>NZ_OX336137.1:1200000-2400000 GCF_946900835.1 Nitrospina watsonii | reverse complement strand
AGCGCCGCGTTCTGGAACAGCATCCCGAATTTTTTGCGCAGTTCGTTGAGGCGGTGGCCTTCGGCTTGGGTGATGTCGTCGCCGTTGACGAACACGGTGCCGTGGTCGGGTTTGAGCAGGCCGATGATGTGTTTCAGCAGCACGCTTTTACCGGTGCCGCTGCGGCCGATGACGGCGGTGATCTGACCCTTCGGGATATCGAGGCTCACGCCTTTCAGCACTTCCTGATTGGGAAACTGTTTTTTGAGGTCGCGGATTTTGATCATGGCGTCAAATCATGAAAGAGGTGATGACGTAATCCCAAACGAGGATGTTGACCGAGGACAACACCACGGCGTGGGTGGTGGCCTGGCTCACGCCCTCGGCGCCGTGGCCGCTGTAACGTTCCACATAAAACCCTTCGAAGCAGCAGATCCACGCCATGAGCACGGCGAAGCAGATGGACTTGATGATGCCGCTGTACACATCGTTCCACTGCACGCTCAACTCCATGCCGCTGAGGAACGATCCGGCGCTGACGCCCAGCATGTGCACCCCGACCATGTAGCCGCCGAGGATGCCGACAACGTCGAAGATGGCGGTCAGCAGTGGGATGGCGATGATCGCTGCCATGACTTTCGGCATGACCACGTACTTGAGCGGACTGAGTGCCATGGTATCGAGCGCGTCGAGTTGTTCGGAGATGCGCATGATGCCGATCTCGGCGGCGATGGCCGACCCGGCGCGACCGGTGACCATGAGCGCGGCCAGCACGGGGCCGAGTTCGCGGATGATGGTCAGCGCCACGGCGGAACCGAGCTTGCCTTCCGCGCCGTACTGCACGAGCGTGTAATAGCCCTGCATGCCGAGCACCATGCCGGTGAACACGGAGGTGAGCAGGATCACGAACAGTGATTTGACGCCGATGAAATGGGTCTGCTTGATGATCTCGCGGGCTTTGAACGGCGGCCGCAATGCCCAGCCCACCACCTGAAATAGAAAAATCAGACGCACCCCCAGCTTTTGGATGAGATCGAGGGAGGTCCTTCCCGTTTTCTGAAAAAAATTCATAGTTGGCGTGGGCCGCATCCGGGTGCTGTGTGTTGTTGCCGGGTGCAGCGGCGGGATGTCTCTTTCCGGTGCTGGAGGTGTCAACCGTCCGGGTTGACGGCGGGTTGATTCCGGGTTGCGCCGACGCCCTGCGTTGTTGCGCCGCCGGCCTGCGGCTCAGTCGGAATCGGTACCTTTCTTTTTCTTTACTTCCAGTGTGAGTTGTTCTTCCAGTTTTTTGATTTCGGCTTCCGGGATATGGGTGTGGAAGCTCAAGTAGTTGTCGGCATCCTGCTTCATCTGCCGTAAGATTTCAACGTATTTGCCGAAATTGACCGACAGTTTTTCCATGACGTCGGACAAACCGGTGCGGCCGCCCTGCAGTGACTTCAGACTGGTGGCGGCGGAAAAGTAATAGGACCCGCCCTTGTCCACATACGCGTCGCTGTCCGGGAACAGGTCCGAACGAAACAGCCCCAGGTTCAACAGCAGGAAGTCCGCGTTGACGCGGAACAGGTAATACTTGTTGGATTTGCTGTTGAGAGACAGCGCAATGCGCCCGGCGTCGGAATTGATATCGATGAGGTATTCATTGAGGTGCGCCAGGGACCGCGGGTTGACCAGTTCGGAAAGCGTCAGCGTGATGTACTGGTTGACGTCTTCCTCGTATTTCAGATCGTTGTCCTTGATCTCTTTCCAGTGCGCTTCCAGCCACTCTTCCGTGCGCCCTTCGGTGAAGATGGGATCGAAGCCCTCGTTGGATTCGTGACCCGTCTTGATGCGGGCGCTCAGAAAATGGTGCGAGAAAAACGACTCGGTGGTGTCTTCCTCCCGCAGGTCAACGTGTGTGAACTTGTGTCGCATCGCATTTCCCCATAGAAAAATCGAATGGAGTCTCCGCTTGCACCTGCTTGAACCTGTGGGATCGATCACAGTATCCCGACTCTTTTATTTTAATGCGGTGCCGGGCGGAAGCCAATGTAATTTCCAAATAAATCGAAAGAATTGAAAATAAGGGTGCATGAGGCTGCGTGAATTTCTGTCTAACAGTAGGAAATTGAGAATATTTTGGATACAATGACTTCTTTTCCGATCCCATTCAGCCGCGCTATGTCCGCAACCGCTTTTCCGGATCCTTGGTAAACTTTTTTCCGATTCCCCGATTCCTATGACACGAAACCGACGCATTGTTTTCATCGCCTTGTTTTGCGTGTGCGTGGCGGTGGGGTTTTGGCTGATGTCGCGCTATCCCGCTCTCAGCAGCAAGGCGGCGATGTCCGGTACCGAGGGGTTTGAAGACAAGTTGTCACACGAAGCGTACTTTCACGTGCCTCCGGGCGCGGAGTTGCCGACGCGGATACTCTACACCACACTCAATTGGTACGAGACCAACTGGAAGGGCATGAGTTTCGGCCTGGTGCTGGCCGGCGCGTTTCTCGCCCTGTTGTCGTACCTGCCGAAAAAACCGTCGCCGAACCGTTTCCGCAACAGTCTTCTGGGCATGCTGGTGGGGACGCCGCTCGGCGTCTGCGTCAATTGCGTCGCGCCGATTGCCAAGGGCATCTACGATGCGGGCAGCCGCATGGAAACAGCGCTGGCGGTGATGTTCAGTTCGCCGACGCTCAACATCGTCGTGCTCACCATGCTGTTTTCGATCTTTCCGTTTTACATGGCGGCGTTGAAGGTGGGGGCGACCATTCTTATGGTGCTGGTGATCGTGCCATTCATCTCCAAGGACCCGCCGAGGAAAAAACAGGAAGTGAGGCCGGAAGCGCCGAACCCGATGTTCACCGAGTGCGAAGTGGACGTGCGCAAGGAATCGTGGGGCGAGGCGTTCATCGGCGCGGTGCGCGACTTCTTGCGCTCCTTCAAATACATTTTCGTGCGCACGTTTCCGTTGATGTTGCTGGCGGGGTTGATGGGAGCGGTGCTCAGCCACCTGATCACTCTGGATAATTTCATCGGCCTCAAACCGGACTTTCGCAATCTCGGCGTGCTGGCGGTGCTGGGTACGTTTCTGCCGCTGCCCATCGCCTTCGACATCATGCTGACGCAGGCGATGATGATGTCGAAACTGGCGGACGGCTTCGTCATGACGCTGCTGTTCACGCTGGGCACGTTCAGCGTGTATTCGGCGATGGTGGTGGCGCGCACGTTTTCGTTGTGGGTGGCGGTGAAGCTGTTCGTCATCGTGGCCGCCGTCGGCGTGGGCGTGGGGCTGGCGGCGGACCGGTTCTCGCACCACCAGCACATCCAATGGCTGGAGCAGTACGACGCCTTCATCGCCGCTTCTCCCAAAGAGGCGTTGACGCCGGTGTCCACCGACCTGAACGCCCTCGAACCCCATCCTGCGCCGCAAACCTTCGCGTACCTGCCGACGGCGCCGCGTCACAAGGAGACGGTGATGGAACGGGACGGCGTGCGCATCGAGTCCACCCCTCATCGCGCCCGCAACGTGCATCCTGAAAATGAAAAAATGTTCCGCTCCGTGCCCGGTCCGGAAATGGGCATCACCTATTCCAACCGGCTCAAGCCGGGCAATTTCATCGATCCTTTTTATTTCGGGCGCGGCATTGCGTCGGGCGATATCAACCGCGATGGCTGGGTGGATGTGGTGGTGGCGACCGATGACGGCTTCGAGGTGTACCAGAATATGGAGGGGAGCCGTTTCCGGAAACTGGCTGTGCCGCTGGGGCAGATAGCGGGCAAGGAGGCGATCAACGTGGCGCTGGTGGACATGGACAACGACGGCTGGCTGGACGTGTTCGTCACCACCTTCGACCAGGGCAACCATCTGTGGCGGAATCCCGGCCATGACACGCGTTCGCCGGAGGTGGTGCCGGTGCCCAACGGCGACGCGGTGTTGACCAGCGCGCTGGCATTCACGGACGTCAATGGCGATGGATTCCTCGATGTGGCCAACGGCAATTATTTTCTGGGTATTCTGACGCGCACGCCGGTCGCGGGCGCGACCAATCAACTGGTGCTCAACGATCGGCTGCGGTTCGAGTTGAAACCGCTGCCGGGCATTCCGGGGCAAACGCACAGCGTTCTGTTTTCGGACCTCAACGGAGACGCGGTGCAGGACTTGATGGTGGGCAATGATTACCGCGTTGCGGACACCTATTACTTCGGCGAGGGTGGCGGGGTGTTTAAGAAGATCAAGCGACAGGACGGGACCATCCCCATCACCACCGAGAACACGATGAGCATGGACACCGGCGACCTCGACAACGACCTGGTGCCGGACCTGTACCTAGCCAACATCGGCATGAGCCGCGGCATCGACGTGGTGTCGAACATTTTCGGCACCTTCATGCAGGAACGCGGGCGCACGTTCTGCAATGCGGGCACGCAGGTGTTGGAGGAAAAGGAATGCGGTGACCTGATGAAGCTGGTGACTCTGCTCAATCCGGAAAAGCAGGATATCCATGAACGGTGCAGCCTGCTCGACAACCACCGCGACATCGGCGATTGCATGGTGACGCGCATGGCGCTTTTGGCGACGCGCACGGACGACCCCAGCCTGTGCGCGAAGATCGATCCGAAGCACGTGCTGGGACGCAGCATGTGCGATCTGTATTTCGAAGCCGACTGGCAGCAACTCAACCGCGATGAGGAAATCCGGTTCCGCACCATGTCGAACGTTCTCCTGAAGGGGAATGCCGGGAACACCATGGAAGACGTGTCGGAGAAGATGGGCGTGACCACGGCGGAATGGAGCTGGAACGCGCGCTTTGTGGATTTGGACAACGACGAGTGGCAGGATTTGTATGTGGTCAACGGCGTGCTCATCATGCAGGAGTTCACCTCCAACAACTTCTTTCATAACCAGCAGGGCAAGACCTTCGTCCCGGCGGAGGAGGCTTTCGGCCTGCAGGATTTCGATCACAGTTCCGCCTACACCTACATCGATTTCGATAACGACGGCGATCTCGATCTCATCATCAACACGTTATACGGTCCGTTCAAGGTCCTCATCAATGGCGAACGCGAACGGCACAGCGTCACCGTCCGCCTGCGGGACGGGCAGGGCAACCGGGACTGCATTGGCTGCCGGGTGACGATCCATTACGGCCCCGAAGGCGCGCGCCACCAGATGCGCGAAATCCGCGCCGGGGGTGGATTTCACTCCTTCGATGCGGCGTTTGCGCACTTCGGACTGGGCTCTCACGACACCCTTCAGGGTATTGAAATCCGCTGGACCGATGGCACCTTATCCCGGATTGTCGAATCTTTGCCGGCCAACCGCGACTACCTCATTTCCAGAAATTGAGGGGACAGGGTGGATTTCCAACAAGAAATCCGCCTAAATTGAGTTGCTGCGGGCTACAATGGGAGGATTCTTTCTATTCGGATGTCCCCCATGGCGATGTATCAACGAGCTCTCTGCTGGGTCCGCCGGGATCTGCGCCTGCGCGATCATACGGCTTTGGCTGCGGCCACGCGCCAGACCCGCGAGGTCATCGTTGTGTTCGTGTTCGACACGAACATCCTGCGCAATCTGGAAGACAAGGATGACCGCCGGCTGACCTTCATCCACCATTCCTTGCAGGATATGCAGAGACGGCTGGTCAAAAAAGGATCGTCCCTGCTGGTGTGCCACGGCGATCCGGTGCTGGATATCCCGCGGCTGGCGCAGGACCTCAAGGTGCAGGCGGTGTTCACCAACCGCGACTACGATCCCTATGCGCGCAAGCGCGACCGCATCGTCGAGCAAAAACTGAAAATCTCGGACGTCGCGTTTCATTCCTATATGGATCAGGTTGTGTTCGAGCACCCGGACATCGTCACGCGGCAGGGCGAACCGTATAAAGTGTTCACTCCCTACAAGAACGCGTGGCTGGCGGCGCTGCGGCCGGAACAACTGGTGGAAGAGAAACCGAATCTGAAGCGGCTGGCTCAGGCGAAGGTGTTCGAAAAATGGAGCGATCCGTGGAGCCTGAAAGCGCTTGGCTTTGAGGAAAACGATCTGTGGTTGAAAGCGGGTGAAGAAGGGGCGCGCGCCGCCTGGAAAAAATTTCAAAAGCACATGCACCGCTATCATCGCGACCGCGACTTCCCCAGCCGCAATCACGGCACCTCCGGCCTGTCCGCGCACCTGCGCTTCGGCACGATTTCCATCCGCGAGCTGGTGCGCACCGCCCTGACCCAGAAAGATGAAGGCGCCCGCGCCTGGCTGACGGAACTCATCTGGCGCGATTTTTATCAGACGATCCTCGACCGCTTTTCTTATGTGGTGCGGGGTGCGTTCCGCTCCGAGTACGACCGCATCCAATGGCCGGGCAAACCGGAGCATTTCGAGAAATGGTGCCGCGGCGAGACCGGTTACCCGCTGGTCGATGCGGCCATGCGCCATTTCGAGCGCACCGGATGGATGCACAATCGGCTGCGCATGGTGGTGGCGTCGTTTCTGGTCAAGGACCTGTTGATCGACTGGCGTTGGGGCGAGGCGTGGTTCGCGCGCAAACTTCTGGATTTCGACCTGGCCTCGAACAACGGCGGCTGGCAGTGGTGCGCCTCCACCGGCTGCGACGCGCAACCTTGGTTCCGCATCTTCAACCCCGTCACCCAGTCCAAACATTTCGATCCCGAAGGCCGCTTCCTCCGCGCCCACCTGCCGGAGCTGGCCGGATTCTCCAACACCCACATCCACTGGCCGCACGAGGCGCCTGCCTCCGAGCAGGAAAAAGCGGGGTGCCGGTTGGGGCGTGATTACCCCACGCCGATCGTGGACCATGCCGCACAACGCGAAAAAGCCCTGAAACTGTTTGAAGGCGTGTCCCAGACCGTGCTGGCCCCCGTAGAAGAATCCTGACCTTCTCGTTCCTTATTTCCCGCAGTTCGGCGACTATTACGACTGGCTGGTCGATGTGAGTCAATCGCTTTGAACTGAAGACGCTCGCCCCGCGCCACGCGCATGCCGCGCTTCCGGTTTGCAAAAGGGATTAGACCTTTCCGGTATTTTTTGCAAAAATACGCGGACGGGTCATCGCCCTGAGTCCCTTCATAATCCGTATCCCTCAATCCCTTATGTTCTGGAACCGCTACCCGGGTTACAGTTTGCTGACGGTGGCCCTGGCCGCCCTCAATATGTTTCATGGCGGCGTTTTTCTGGCATCGTTGGTGACAGGGCTGATGAGCGGGGTGTTGTGGGCGGTGGACAAGCAACAGTGGGCCCTCCTGTTTCTTGCCATCGCGTTGGCGGGCGTGTCGCAGCAAGTCATTTCACGTGTGGCCCATCTGTGCGGGATCCGTTGCCTGCGCCTCAGGAAGGGCCATTACCAGGTGCGCAATCCGCGTACGGGCAAGTGGCTGGACTGGGACCAGGTGCTTTCGTTTGAAAAGGCCGCTTTCTCCGACGTCGATCCCTTTGCGTTGCACGCGTTCTATCCCGGTATCCGTTTCGCCCTCAAAAAAGATCCCGGCGCCGCCCACGACGGATTGACCCTGGCCGAGGACCACTTTGGTCCCGGTATGGATCCGGTGCGCGACCGCGTGTTCGAAGACCTGCTCAAGAAATACCCCCACCAGGCAGTGGATGTGTGAGAGCACAACCCTGCACCGCCCCGGTCCTTTCAGGAAACCGGGGCAGTGATGGGTGCTCTGGCATGCGTCCACAACATGGAAGCCGGTTCTGGCGGTTTATTTGAAGACCGCCAGGTCATCCTTTTGGGGCGGAGGGTTCACCGGCAGTTGAATGCAGCGCAACTGGATGTCCGCCTTCGGCCCAAGGTTGATGATGACAGCCGCATCTTCCTGCGGCACGTTGTGGCCGTGGAACTTGGCGGTCATGATGGTGCCCGGCAGACTGAACGCACGGCGTTCCCGCGGATTCAACAGTTCGTCCACGTACACCTTGTGGCCGAGCACGACTTTGAGGTCCGCCGTCTCTCCATCCAGGTTTTCCACGATGAAGTCGGTCTTGCAGCGTTGCGCTTCCCCCGGTTTGATCACGGTCATTTTTACCGTGGCCGGAGTGGTGGTGCTTTCCTCAGCCAAAAGTGTGCCCGGGAAAATCAGGCTGGCCAGCAGTGCGAATACGGGTATCCAAAATAATCGATGGTTCATGATCCAACTCCCTTGAAAAATGGTAGAGGATGGATGTCCACCTGTGGAGCGCTTCTTCTGTTGGACACGGCAGGTGGAAAAGGTTCTGTACCCTTCAATATGTTCCCCTCAACGCATTTGGCAAGCGCCTTTTGTCCCATGGGAACCAGGCAGGGAGGCGGGGTATTCTTCTTGTTTGGGTGGCGGGAAGGGGTGGAGAAACCTGTCGAGGGCTCAAATGAGGGTAAAAAGATGTGATTTTACTGACAAATTTTGTCAGACTCTATCCCGCTCTGCCCATGTCGCTGTCCGAACCCGTCGCACCGGCTGCCATCACCACGAGCACGACCGAGCCTCAACCTTCGGCGACCTGTGACGGTTCCGATCCGTTCAACTCCGTTCAACCCAGCCTGCATGTAATGTTCAAGCAGACGGTTTTTCCAAATCAAGGCCTGGCCCGCCTCGGGGTGCCGGGCCTTTTATTTTGGCGTCGTGGTGCAAGCCTCCCGTATAATGAAGGTCCACTTGGACTTGAGAGGGCACACTCTATGAACTGGATCAAAAACGGGGTGGTTCTGGCGGCGGGGCTGGCGATCTGGGGCCTGTTGGGCGCCGGGCTGCTGCATGCCGACATCGATCCCGAAAAGGAGCGCGACATTCGCAAGCTGCTCCGCGTTTCCGGCATCTACCAGCAATTGGATTACATGAAAGAGGGTGTGCTGAATTCCTACGGCAGCATGGTCGCCACCGCTTATCCCGATGCCCCCCAAGCCTTCTGGGACGACTTCTACGACCTCATCGGCGAGGAAGAAATGAAGACGCTGATCGACCGCGTGGTCCCCGTTTACGATCACCACATGTCGCACGAGGTGATCCAGCAATTGATCGGGATGTTTGAAAATCCGTTCTGGGAAGAATGGAAAAAGAAAATGCCGATCATCAGCCGCGAGGCCGGACAGGCGGGCAGTGACTGGAGCCAGGAATTGATGCAGTCGAAAGGTTTCAGGCGACAGGTGGATGCGCTGGTCGAAAAACACAAACTGGAAGCTTCGAACTCAGCAAACGGCGAGCCTCGTTCACAGACCGAGTGACGCGCTTTCCACATCCTGCAACCTCGACGGCCGCAGGGTCGCGGTGGAGGAGACGAGAATGAACACGCGTAAAGTGGTAACAGAGTGGGTTCTTCTGATTGTGAGCGGACTGGTTTTGCTGTTTCTCTCGGTAGCTCCTCTCGGCGCGGAGCCCATCGCCTCCGAGTTCAAGTCCAACCCCGATTGTGGGGAAACCGCCGCGCCGCAGCAAAACGATGCGGAGCAGACAACCTCTCCCGCCGAATGCCATCCCGGCGCCGACCTCGACCCGAAAGGCGACACGGATTCCGTCCGGTTCGACCCCGGTTCCGAGGGCGACCCCGGCACGCCGGGTGACGAACAGGCATCCCCCCAAAAACCGCTGCCGCAATGCTCCGACCCGTTATACAAGGAAGCCAATCCGGCGCTGTGCTGACCGGCAGGGATGAGCGTCTGGTGTGAGCCGGGCTTTTTCAGGGCCGGGTTTTGTGGGATGTGGCGACCGGGCTCAGTTCGCCGGGCCGTTCGTAGATGGCGAAGGAAAACACCTCGTAAGGCCCGATGTCATCGTAGTGTTTTCTCAGGCGCAATCCGGGATTCTTCGCCAAGACTTCATGGATGGGGAATATCCGCGTGCTGGCGACGAAGAACAGGCGTTTGCCCTTCAGTTCCTGAATAGCAAAACGCCGCCTGTCCCCTGGCTGATACTTGGAAGCGGCAACCACAAACTCCTGCGCCGATTGCAGGGAATGGGGAAAAGGCAGCGCCTGCCACGGTTCATAGAGGGCGATGCCCGGCTCCTCTTTGAGGTACAGGTAGAGGGCATCGCTGGGAATGCCGCGCTTGTGAGTGAGGAAGACGCCCAGCGGTCCCTGGCGACGCTCGTCTTTCAGGAAGCGGACGGCATCGGCCAGGGCATACGGTCCCTGCGGATAGCGCACGTACTGCCAGTGGTCGATCTCGGTCCAGGCGCTGGTCTCCGGTGCGGTGAGGGAGTGGGTATCCCAACGCCAGACCGGTACCAGGCAGACCACGCCCAGGACGACGGCGGCCACCCCGCCGATGAGGGAGGAACGGGGGCGCAGGGATGTTTCAATATGCGACATCAGGCAGCTCAAACCCTGAGCCGCCAACAAAGCCACCGGCGGCAGGGCCACCAGAAAATAACGCGGGTACGCCACCTCGGCAAAGATCAGAAACACCGCGGTCGGCAGGATGAACCACAAAAACAGGAACAGGGCCGTCCGGTCGAGATCCCGCAGGCCTTTGACCAGACCCACCAGCGCCAGAATCATCACCGGTACCGTTACATAGAGCAAGCCGACGTCCGCCAGTTCTCTCAAGTGCGGCAGGAGGCGGGGATGATCGAATGAGAACAGCGCCATCAGCGTTGCAAACAGGGGAACCTCGTGATGCAGCACCTTGCTGGAATGCGAAAAAACGTAGTCCGGTTCGTGCAGCAGGAAAGGCAGCGCGATCACAGCAAAGACGATGCCCGCGAACAGCAGGCGCGACCATGCCATCCGGTTCCTCAAGTCGTTGTACAGCGCCAACGCAAAAACCGGAAACACGAGGAACATCAACAGCGGCGTTTTGGTGAGAAATCCCAGCCCGGAAAACACACCCAGCCCCAACGCCCAGCCCCATGAAGGGCGCGCATCCTTCGCCAGGCGCAGGCCCGCATACAGGGTCCAGATGACAAACGCCGTGAGCAGGGCGTCGGTCAGTCCCAGCCGGTCATGGGTCAGCACCAACGGCAGGGAAATATAAATCAGCGTTGCCAGAAAACCCGTTTGCCGCGAGTCCAGCAGTGCGCCAATCCGGTACACCCCGATTGCCGCCAGCCCTCCCGCCACCACCGAAATCAGGCGCGCTGAGTCCAGAACATTCTCAAACCATCCCAGCGTGATGGCGTTCAGCCAGAAAAAAAACGGCGGTTTGCCGTCCATCGCCGAGACGAACAGGGAAGACGGATCGGTGCGGATGATGTCCGCCCAGCGCAGGTAAATCGCTTCATCGTAAACCATTGGCAGGGCCGACAGGTTGACGAGGCGCGAAACCACATAGAGAACGCCCAGAAACAGCGGGGCGGCCAGAGGGTGTTGCAGGGCCCTGTTCAGGGCGGTGTCTGGAATCGGTTCGCGAGACATAATTCTAACAGATTCAGGCAACTAGGGATAAATATCAAACTTTAAATGGTCCGTACGGCGCGACCCTGCATCTTGTCTGGGACCGCAGGAGGACCGCTTGTGTGGACGGGCGGCACCCATGCCAGGGCGACCTGTCCCGCAGCCCGCGAAGTGCACCTTAACCTATTGAATACTCAATAATTGTATTCAATTTTAAGGCGAATCCCCCGTGCCTCCCGTATCATCTAAATAACAAGTGCCAAGCGTATTTCCGGGACCTATATTCATTGAAGAAGGTTGTATGGGTTCACTAGAGAAGGGAGGCACGGCATGGACAAAGCATCCCGCTTGGGGATCAAAAACGTATTTTCGGTGGAATTTGTGGTCGATTTCTTCGACCGCAGCCGCAGTTTTTATATCGAGAAGATGGGCCTCGTGGAAACACACCGGTCCACGCCGCAGTGGGAGGAGCGGTTCAAGAGCAAGGCCATTTATTTTTCCGCCAACGACGTGCGGCTCATGGTCTCGACGCCTCTGTCGCACCACAGCTACACGGCGCAGTACCTCAAAATTCTATGCCCCGGCATCCGCAACGTCACCTTGCAGGTGGAAGACCTCGACCGCGCCGTCGATTACCTGAAAGAACACAACGCCACCTTCGTGCATCCGGAAAAGGGGGTCGAATCCGACAGTTGCCGCCACCGCTTCGTCACCATCGCCACCCCGATCGGCTTCATGGAGATCACGTTTCTGGAGGTGACGGGCAATGAGGCAGACATTCCCATGTTTGAGAAGGTGCCGCATCCGCCGGCCCAGATGGCGCCGTTCAAAACGATCGATCACATGACGGTCAATGCGCGCACGCTGTACCCCATCTATAATTTTTTCGAACACGTTCTGGATTTCAAAAAATTCTGGAGCGTGGCGTTCCACACGCCGGATCACAAGTCGGGGCGCAAGGGCACGGGCCTGTCGTCGCAGGTCATGTACGATCCGGGTTCCGCGGTGAAGTTCGCCAGCAACGAACCGTTGTATCCGCATTACAACGACTCGCAGATCCAGACCTTCGTCGAGCGCAACCACGGCGCGGGCATCCAGCACATTGCCCTGTCGGTGGACCACCTGCTGGAGACGGTGGAGACGCTGAAGGGCCGCGGCATCGAGTTCCTCGACACGCCCGACGCTTATTACGACATGCTGCCGGAGCGCATCGCCCAACAGAAGATGGGCGATATCAAGGAGGACCTGAAAGACCTGAAGAAGGCGGGCATCCTGGTGGACGGCCAGGACGGCAACTACCTGCTCCAGATTTTTCTGAAGGACGCCTCGGTGCTGTACCACGAGGAAAACGCGGGACCGTTTTTCTTCGAAATCATTCAGCGCTGCGGCCATCCGGGATTCGGCGAGGGCAACTTCCGCGCCCTGTTCGAAGCCATCGAAATGCAGGAGTCGGTCCCATGAAACTGCTGCGCTACCAGGCGCCCGGCCAGCCGCCGCAAGACGGCCTGCTTCATGACGGCAAGGTGTTTCCGTTGATCGGCATGAGCACGGTGCAGGCGTTGAGTCATCTGCACAGCGGCGATCCGTTGTGGAACAAGATCATCGAGCAGCCGGGGTTGCCGCTGGATCTTGTCACGCTGCTGCCGCCGGTGGAGCGACCGGGCGCGTTCATGGATTTTTATACCTTCGAACAACACGTCAAAACCGCGCGCAGTAAACGCGGGCTGGAGATGGTGCCGGAGTGGTACCAGTACCCGGTGTGGTACAACGGCTCGCCGCGCTGTTTCAGTGGTCACAACTCCACCGTTGCCTTTCCCGACGGCGAAACCAAAAAGGATTTCGAGTTGGAGCTGGGGGTGATCATCAAAAAGGAATGCCGCGGTGTGTCGGAAAAGGAAGCGGCGGATTGCATCGGCGCGTACACCGTGGTCAATGATTTTTCCGCGCGCGCGTTGCAGGAGCAGATCATGAAAATCGGGCTGGGCCCGGCCAAGGCGAAAGACTTCAACACCGGGTTGGGGCCGTGGATGGTGACGCCGGACGCCATCCCCGATCCGCGCAACCTCACCATGCGCGCCTGGGTGAACGGCGAACAATTGGCGGAGGGCAACAGTGGCTCGTCGCACTTCACCTTCGAGCAGGCCATCGCCTTCGCCTGCGAGTACCAGACGCTGTACCCCGGCGACGTCCTCGCCAGCGGCACCGTGGGCGGCGGGTGCGGACTCGAACTCGACCGCTTTCTGGAAACCGGAGACGTGGTCGAACTGGAAATCGAACACATAGGGAGGCTGACCCACAAGGTCGGTTGAATCTTCATGTTCCGTTACATGCAATCGGGCAACATCGCTCCCATGCACCACACCGCGCATTATGCGGGATCGAAACTGCTGAACGAATACTGCTTCACGCGGGAAGGGTTTGAGGAACCGTATTCGATCCTGTACCTGCACCACCCGCCGACCGGTGAGTCCATGCGCGAGGTTTATAGTGAGGCCGCGTGGGGCCGTCCCCAGCCGCGCGCCGATGCGCTTCTGGAACGGCGGCATTTTCGCGGCGGCATGGCGGAGCCGGAACACCATTTCATCGCGGCGCGCACGCTGCTGGCGTTCAACGACGATCTGAGTTATGGCCTGTGTCATCCGGCGCAAGAAGAGATGACGTTCTTCGCCAACAACGACGCCGACGAATTGTTTTTCGTTTGCAAGGGAGCGGCGGTGCTGCAAAGCCTGTTCGGCAAAATCCAATTGCGGGCGGGCGACTACCTCATCATTCCGCGGTCGTGTCCGTACCGCTTCCGGTTCGAGGCGCCACCGGGCCTGCTGTACGTGGAGGCGAAGCGCGATATCGACATCCCGCAGGAGTTCCGTCACGCTGCCGGGCAGATCAAAATGGATGCGCCGTATTCCGAGCGCAGTTTCAAACTGCCGGAGTGGGATGCGGACTTGTTTGAAAACGAGGAACCGGTGGCCATCGTGCGCAAGCGCCAGGGCGCGTTCACGCGCACGCATTATTCCGAAAACTATTTCCGCATGGAAGGCTGGGACGGGTACGTCTATCCCTACGCCATCAACCTCGACGCCATCCAGCCCAAGACCGGGCGCGTGCACCTGCCGCCGACTTCGCACCTGACGTTTGCCGGCGGCGGTTTCGCGGTGATGAGTTTCCTGCCGCGTCCTTTGGATTTCGACGCCAAGGCGGTGCCCTGTCCGTTTTACCATTCCTCGGTCAACTGCGACGAGTTGCTGTTTTATCATTCCGGCGATTTCACCAGCCGCAAAGGCATCGAGCAGGGTTCCATCAGTTACCATCCGTCGGGCATCCCGCACGGCCCGCACCCCGGCGCGTATGCGGGCTCCATCGGTGCGAAACAGACCGAGGAGCAGGCGGTGATGGTCGATACCTTCCAGCCGATGACGTTGACGGCGGCAGGCGAGGCGCTGGAAGACCCGGATTATCCCAAAAGCTGGCAGGAGACCCGACCATGACCCCACACCACGGCTATTCTTTAATCCGTCCGGAGGACCACTTCTGGGTGGAGGTGTATCACCTGATGAACTCCATCGTGCAGCCGCGTCCCATCGCCTGGATTTCCAGCCTGTCCGCCGACGGCAAACGGAACCTGGCGCCGTTCAGTTATTTCAACATCTGTTCGATGAACCCGCCGATGGTGTCCAACTCCATTTTCTTCAACCGCGACGGGTCGGAAAAGGACACCTTGAAAAACATCAAGGCTACCGGCGAATACGTGGTGGGCGTGGTGTCGTTCGAGGCGTCGGACAAGGCCAACATCAGTTCCGCGCCGTTCGACTCCGGCATCGACGAATTTGAAGAGGCGGAGGTGGCTGTCGTTGAGCGCGGCCCGGGCAAACCACCGTTCATCGCTGAAAGCCCGGTGCAACTGGTGTGCGAACTCAACCGCACCGTGCCTCTGGGCAGCGGCGCGGGCACGGGCACGCTGGTGCTGGGCGACGTGCGCGAAATCCATCTGTCCGATAGCCTGAAATCCGTCGAATGGCAGAAAGGCATTCCACCTGAAATGCTGAACAATGTCGGCCGCATGGGCGCGGATTTTTATACGAAGACCACCGACCTGTTCCGCATGGAACGCCCCACGGTCAAAAAATGACCCTCCTTCCGAAAGGTCTCACATTATGAGCCGGGAAAACTCCCACAGCTACCTGTACAGTGCAGTGCGCACGCCGATCGGCCGCTTCAACGGGGCGCTGGCGCCGGTGCCCGCACCGGAGCTGGCGGCGTTCGCCATCCGCGAAGCGCTGAAGCGCGGCGGTTTCGACGGCGCGGATATCGATGAAGTCATCGTCGGCAACGTGTTGCAGGCGGGGGTGGGGCAGGCCCCGGCCCGGCAGGCGGCGCTGCATTCGGGCATCCCGGATACGGTCGGCGCGACCACCGTCAACAAGGTGTGTGGCTCCGGCATGAAGGCGGTGATGATGGCCGATCAGTCGATCCGGCTCGGTCAGTCCGATTTCGTCGTCGCCGGCGGCATGGAGAACATGAGCCGGGCGCCGTTCCTGGTGCCGCACATGCGGCGCGGTCACAAGCTGGGCAACGCGCACATGGTGGATGCGATGATCCACGACGGCCTGTGGGACCCGCACGAAAACCGGCACATGGGCGAACTCAGCCAGATGCTGGCGCACCGTTTTGGCTACGACCGTGCGGCGCAGGACGCCTACGCCCTGCAAAGCTACACCCGCGCCCGCGCGGCGATGGACAAGGGCATTGTTGCCAAGGAACTCATCACGGTGCCGGTGTGGCACCGCACCTACACGCAGACGGTGGATCACGACGAACAACCGCATGCGGACGATCTCGAAAAAATGGCGTCGATGCCGCCGGTGTTCGAAAAGCCGGGAGGCACCATCACCCGCACCAACGGCGCGAAATTGAGCGACGGCGCGGCGGCGTTGATCGTCGGCAAGCCGTCGGCGCATCACAAACCGCTGGCGCGCATTCTCGGTTACGCCACGCACGCGCAGTCGCCGGACACCTTTGCGCTGGCCCCGGTGGAAGCGGTGCGCAAGGTGCTGGAAGCGTGCCAGCTCAAGCTGGAAGACATCGATCTGTTTGAAATCAACGAAGCCTTCGCGCCGATGTCTTTGGCCGTGCACGATCAATTGGGACTCGACCCGGACAAGGTGAATGTACACGGTGGGGCGATTGCATTGGGACACCCCATCGGTGCGACCGGTGCGCGCATTCTGGTGACCCTGCTCAACGCGCTCACGACGCATGGCAAGCGGCTGGGTTGCGCCAGTTTATGCATCGGCGGCGGTGAGGCCACGGCAATGGTGGTCGAACTGGTGTGACGCAGTGAAGTTTTATCTATATGGAGAACTCTGTTGAAGGCTTTAGAAATTTAAAACATAGATTCTTCGCTGACGCTCAGAATGACAGGACTCGTATCATTGTGTCATTCTGAGGAGCGTGAGCGACGAAGAATCTATGTGGTGATGTTTTCTGCTTTCAAGATTTCTCCTTTAATAAAGGAGAAGGTGATGAACCCGATCCTTTGGCGGCCTGCGAAGTCGCGGGTCAAGCATTCTCACATGCAGCGGTTTCTGCAATCGGTCAATCGCGAGTTCGGTCTCGATATCAAAACCTATGCCCAGCTGCACCGCTGGTCGGTGAAGCGGCTCGAACAGTTCTGGGAATATTACCTGCGCCAGTCGGGCATCGATCTCATCCTCCCGCCGAAACAAACCCTTTCCTCGAAGACCCTGCCCGGTGCGGTGTGGTTCGACGGCGCGGAGTTGAACTACGCGGCCAACCTGTTAAAAGGTCCGGGACAGAAGACGGCGATCCTCAGCCGTTCCGAAACGCGCCCCACGCAGCGCATGAGCTTTGAAGAACTGCGCCACCAGGTGGCGTGCTTCGCTTCCGGGCTGCGCCGTACAGGGGTGGAGCCGGGCGACCGCATTGCGGGCTACCTGCCCAACATCGTGGAGACGGTGGTGGCCATGCTGGGCACGGCGGCGGTGGGCGCGGTGTGGACCTCGTGCTCGCCCGATTTTGGGTTGCAGGGCGTGCTCGACCGTTTCGGCCAGGCGGAGCCGAAGGTGCTGATCACCGTCGATGGCTACACCTACAACGGCAAGCGTCACGCCCTCGATGACCGGATTCGCGAACTGGCGCCGCAGCTTCCCGGTCTGCGCGATGTGGTCATCGTGCCCTACCTCGATCCCGATTACGATCCGTCATCGCTCGGCCTGCACCAGGCGATGGCGTGGCGGGAGTTCGCACGCGAAGCCAGTGATGTGGAGTTGCGTTTCGAGTCGGTGGGCTTCAACCATCCTTTGTTCATCATGTATTCCTCCGGCACCACGGGCCTGCCCAAAGGCATCGTGCACGGCACCGGCGGTACGCTGTTGCAGCATCATAAAGAACACGCGTTGCACACGGACATCGGGCCGGAAGACGTGGTGTTTTATTACACCACCTGCGGCTGGATGATGTGGAACTGGCTGGTGTCGGCGCTGGCCCGGCAGGCGACGATCGTGTTGTACGAGGGCTCGCCCGCGTATCCGTCGCTCGACGTGCTGTGGCAGCTGGTGGAAGAGGCGGGCATCACCGTGTTCGGCACCAGCCCGAAGTATTTATCCATCAACCGCGAAGAAGGCAAGATGCCGGGGGAGGTTGCCGACCTCTCTACGTTGAAGGCGATCCTGTCCACCGGTTCGCCTCTCGATCAGCAAAGTTTCGAGTACGTGTACCGCGCGGTGAAGCAGGACGTGCAGTTGTCGTCGATCTCCGGCGGCACCGACATCATTTCCTGTTTCATGCTGGGCAACCCCATGTTGCCGGTGCGTTCCGGGGAGATCCAGTGCCTGGGCCTCGGCATGGACGTGGTGGCGTTGAACGCCGACGGCAAGCCGGTGGTGGGCGAGCAGGGCGAGCTGGCCTGCCGGTCGCCCGTGCCGTCGATGCCGGTCGCGTTCTGGAACGATGCCGACGGCGCACGGTACCGCAGCGCTTACTTCGAGAGGGTGCCGGGGGTGTGGCTGCATGGCGATTACATAACAATCACGGAAGAGGGCGGCGTCATCGTGTACGGGCGCAGCGACGCCACGCTCAATCCCGGCGGCGTGCGCATCGGCACCGCGGAGATCTACCGCATCGTCGAGAACCTCGATGCGGTGCGGGACAGCCTGGTGATCGGCGTCGAGGAAGACCACGACATCCGCGTGCTTTTGTTTGTGGTGCTGGTGGACGGCGTGGAGTGGGATGACGCGGTGCAGCAATGCATCCGGCAGGCGTTGAAAACCGAAGCCTCGCCGCGCCACGTGCCGCACGAGATGTTTGTGGTGCAGGATGTGCCGAAAACGATGAATGGAAAAAAGGTGGAACTGGCCGTGCGTGGCGTGTTCATGGGGCGGCCGGTGGCCAATCGCAACGTCATCGCCAACGCGGAGTGCCTGGACGAATACGAAAGCCTGCATGCGCAGCGGCTGGCGGCGCGCGACGCATGAGAGCGGTTGCCGCAACCCCGGCGTGAGGGATTGGGGGTATCCCGTCACGCCGGATGGTTTGCCAGGTGTGACTCGATGGCGGCGCCGTCACGCTCCGACCACGAGCGGGTAATAGTTCCGCATCGCTTCGCGCTGATGGCGGTCGCGGTCCAGTCCCAGCCAGAAGGTATGGATGGCGTCCAGCGCCTTCTCACCCGCGCGCAGAAACTTCTCGCTGTCGAACCCCGGTTTGTTGTACGCCTGTTGCAACTCCTCCAGCACGTTGTCGCCGTGTCCCTTTTCACTGTTGAAATGGAACTCGAAGAAGTCGAGCGGGATGGCGGGATCGCCGTAGGCATGACAGGTCTCGTTGTAAATTTCGAGGCCGTCGATCAATTCTTTCCAGAAATTGTTGGCTTCCTCGTTTCCCCTGCCAATGCCCCACGCCGCCCAGGATTCGATGGCGTAGCTGGCGCCGCGTCCGACTTCGCCGTCCTTGCTGCCGTAGGTTTCTTCCAGGCCGCTGATGAAACGGCGCGTCGAGGCCGAGGCCGTTTCCCAACTGCCCAGCATTTCCGCATTGAGCCCCAGAGGCTGCGCCGTGTCGCGTAACCAGTTGATGTGCGCCCAACGGGTTTTGAACGGTTGGTCCTCTGTGGTGCCGTCCGGATTGATGTGCACGCCGAGTTCGTTGGCGAGGATGTAGCGGGCGTGGGTTTCCGCCTCCAGATCGGCGGCGTGCATCATCCGCATCATCTGCACCAGCAGGAACCATTTGGAAAACACGGCGAATTGGGTGAACAGGTGGATCAGGTCTTCGAGGGTGAAGGTGCCTTGCCTGAACCATTTGCAGTACGGGTTGTAGGTGATAACGGGATGACGGTGAATGCGCGTTTGAACGGTTTCCCAAAATGCTTCAAAGTCTTTTGCGGAGTTCATGGCAAACCTCTACGTTGTGTTTATGAAGTATCCCAACCAATACCGGCTGTTTTTTTTCATGCAGTCTCTTACCTTTAATTTAGGTCCCGGCAGGGGAAATTTCCATTTAAAGCGGCAGGCGATCGCGCACCCCTCCCCAACAGGCAAATAAACGGGTTAATTCGGAAGAGCGAACTTTTTCCAGGGTGCGCAGGGAATGCTTTTGACTTCGCCGGGAAAACCTGAGGGCGGAACCGAGGACGGGGCGCTATTTTTTTCCTGCCATCGCGGGACAAGCAGGGAGTGGACGTGCCTAAATCAAAGTGCTTTAAATAAAAGGTATTGAGTCAAAAATACTGTCGCCGGACGACCCCTCCCAACCGGATATTATGTTCTGTTTACCCTAAAAAATGAAAGAGCGTTCTGGAGTTTTCAGTTAGACTGATTGCTGTACCCATGTGTTGAAAATTTGGGTGCCATAGGTACTGCCTTGGCCACTGGGGGTGCGCCCTGCAATGGATTCCGAACCTGGGCTGGCATGGGGCTCCCAAAATTGTTGATGACTCCATGAGGGAAGACCATGACCACGATGCAAAAATCGAGTAAGGGCCAAAAGATCGCGGCTGGGGTTTTAGTCACCTTGGCTGCGTTGTTTATATGGTTTGGCAGTAGCGTGAAACCGGATGGTAGTACCGCCGGGCCCGCCGGGCCCAACCCGGATATTTCCAAGGCGACGTTCCAGGGCGACTGGCCGTTCACCCTGAAGAGCGGGAAGGTGCGCTGCGATGAAGGGCGTTATCTGGTTTTTGAATCCGGTGGCACCACTTATGCTTTAAACGGTGTGGCGGCTTCAAGGGAGTTTCAGATCATGGGGAAAGGGAAGATGTACGAGCCGCTGGAAAAAATCTGGCGGCCGGACCCGAACCCGGATTTTGCGAAGGCGGGATTGAAAGTCAATGTCGGCGATGTGATTCAGCACGCTCAAAAATTCTGCCCGTGACGGGGGTTGTGTTGCGCGCCGGCGCTCTCATCTTCATTCTGGCCGTCACTTTGGCCGCCCCGGACGATGCCTCCGCCCACCGCTCCGGGTGCCACCGCTGGCACAGTTGCCCGTCCGATACCGGCTCCTACATTTGCGGTGACACCGGCCACTGTTCAGCGTGCCCGGACAACCGGTTCTGCGAAAGCGGGCGGCCACGGACCGGCAACAAGCATGAGCCGCCGGAATACGAACCGCCCCCGGCCACCAACCCGAAGCGGCAGGAACCGGAAAAGAAACCGACGCCCAAAAAACCGGAGGCCGTCGAAAATATCAAGGATCCTGGGAGAGTCACCCGCCACCCTTGAGGAATGGCAGGTGATCCTTGACCCAGTAGGCCGCGGCGGCGAGGCCGGAGGCCATGATGCCCACCACCCACTTGAGGCGGTTGACGTCGATGAAATATTTTCTGGCGTTTTGTTGTGGATGGATTCCGGGTTGAATCAAATAAAGTAGAGACGAGGCGCTGCGGCGGTAATATGAGCACATCCAAGAAAATATTTGCGGTGATTTTACTTGTGGGCGGATTGGTGGGTGGCATTGGGTATGGATTGCTCAATCATTCCCAGTCCGTGATTGAAGAGCGCATTGGTAAAGAGATCGGGAACCTGACCGAAAACACCCTGGATTCGGTGGATCGCATCATTTTCATGCGGGTGGAGGAAACCCAGATCCTGGCGCAAGGGTTGTCCTTGGTGGAGGCCGCCCGGAAATCGAATCAGCGTTTTGAAAGCCTGCCCAACCGCGACGCGGACATCCAGCAGATGGACCGGGACTGGGTGGAAGGCAAGGACACTCCTGAAATTCAGGCTCTGCTCAATAATCCTCTATCCCGGGCTTTTGCCGCAAAACGCCACTTTCTGCAACGCAAATACGGCGCGGATGTGTTCAATGAAATTTTCGCCACCAACCGTTTCGGCGTGGTCATTGCCGCATCTCCCCGCACCACCGATTATTACCAGGGAGATGAAGATTGGTACCAACAGGGGGCACGTTCCAAAGACGCTGTGTGGATTCAGGATATCGCGTTTGATGAAAGCACCGATGCCTACTCCGTGACCCTGGTCACCCGGTTGCTGGATGAGAACGATAAATTTATGGGGCTGATCAAAGCGGGTCTCCATATTGTGATCATCCGGCAACTCCTCGATGAGTTTCAGGATCAAGCCTCCATTCAGTCTCTCCGTTATTATCTGCTCGATGGCAAGGGCTCGGTGATCCTGAGCAGCCGCAAGCCGGAATCGAAGGACCGGCGGCATCCGGAACGCATCCAGCCTTTCGGGACGGACCTCACTTCCTGGGAACCGGTGGCCCGGGTGCTGCAAGGAGAGAACGGTTTTTTTTACAGGCAGGACGAAAATCGGACATCCCTGCTGGGTTATTACCGGTCGAAGGGGTTTAAGGGGTTTGATGGCCTGGACTGGTCGCTGGTGCTGGAAGTGGATGCCGATGAAGTGCTGAAACCGGTCTCGTTCCTGCGCACCGGCATGGAAAGTGTCTGGGGGCTGACGGTGCTGCTGGCATTGGTGGTGGGCGGCATGCTTGTGGGTTTCATCATCCGGCCGGTCGAGAAACTGGTCCAGTCCACCACCCGCTCGCGTGAGGGCCTGTCACGGCCTGTTGCGGATTCTTCCGGGGCCACGGCTTCTTTGGCTGAGGCCGATGATTTGGAAACCCTGTCTTCGTCTTTCAAGCGCATTACCGATTCCCTGCAGAGGCACATGGCGGAATTGGAAAATGAAATTTCAACCAAGGCCAGCGAACTGGTGAGTGCGAAGGAAGACGCAGAGCAGGCCAACAGGGCCAAAAGCCTGTTCATTTCCAACATGAGTCATGAAATCCGCACCCCGCTGAACGCGGTGCTGGGCTATGCCCAGATTCTGGAAAAAGATGCGAGCCTGAGCCTGCAGCAAAAGACCAAGGTGCGAAGCATTTACCGTTCCGGCGAGCACCTGTTGCACTTGATCAACGACATTCTGGATATTTCAAAAATCGAAGCACAGCAAGAGGTGGTGAACGATCATGATTTCAACCTCCATGCACTGATGTGCGAATTGGATTCCTGCTACGGCGCTCTTTGCCGCGATAAAAAGCTGGGGTGGAAATACACCATGCCGGGATATGGCCCCATTCCCGTGCGTGGAGACTCCCAGAAAATCTACCAGGTCCTGACCAATCTTTTGGATAACGCGGTCAAGTTTACGGACCACGGAGAGGTGGAGCTCCGCGTTCAACCCACCGCACCGGATCAATATTTATTTGAGGTCATCGACAGCGGGCCGGGCATCGAAGCGGGAAAGCAGGGGCAGATATTTGAGATATTCGTACAGGATGAAGCAGGCCAGAAAAAAGGAGGCGCCGGGCTGGGCCTGGCCATTTGCAGACGTTTAGTCCGGTTGTTGGGCGGGGAATTGAAGGTGGAATCCAAGCCGGGCCGGTTTGCCCGGTTTTATTTTGAATTGCAGTTGCCCGCGTCCAGGTTTTCCCCTCGCACCGGTCCGACCGACCTGCAACGAGCGGTCCTGTTGGCACCGGGTCATAAAGTGCGCGCGCTGCTCGTGGATGACGACGGGAACCATCTGGAAATCCTGCAGGAAATGTTGCGGCGGGTGGGCATCGAAACCAAAACGGCGGAAAACGGTGTCGAGGGCCTCAAGCTGATCGAAGGGTGGAAACCGCACATTCTGTTGATCGATTACCGCATGCCGGTGATGGACGGCATGGAGATGGTTCAGCAGGTGTGCAAGGAATACGGACGCGACCGGTTCAAAATCGCCATGATTTCCGCGTCCGCCTTCGATCACGAAAAGAAAATGTTCCTGGGCAGCGGCGTGGACGCCTTCATTTCCAAACCCATGGTGCGCGAGGAATTGCTGGATACGATACGTCGGCTGCTGGATGTCGAGTTTGTGCATGCCCCGGACGATGCCGACAGCGGCGGGCAGACGGCCGGTGACGAATCGATCCATTATGGCGGCCTCCGGGTTCCGGCCTCCCTGGTCGCGGATCTCAACGCGATGCTCAGCAAGGGATTGTTCAATGAGTTTGTAGAACTGCTTCACGGAATGGATGGATTGGGGCCGGAAGAAAGAAAACTGGCAGGCAGGTTGCGGCACCTGGCTTCCGTGTTTGACAGGGCATCCATCCAGCAGGAACTGGATTGCATCCCTCCCGACGCCTAGGCTAACGTTGCCCGCATCGTGGGGCGTCTCGATCAATTTCCCGCGCTGCTTCGGGGTGCGGGGCGTCACTCTTGTATTTATTCATGACAGCCATTATGTTAATAAAAAACGTTTCCAGTTTCTGTTCCAGGACTGGGCATTGATATCCACTCGAAAGAGAAGGGGAGACCTTTATGGCGGAAGAAAAAAAGCAACAGCAGCAGGTCCGGGAGCCGGTCCGCAGTCGCAACAGAAAAAGGGACAGAATTTGAAACTGAACTGGGACGACTCCAAGATGCAGACCACTTATACCAACGTGGTCAATGCATCCAGCACGCGCGAAGAGGTGTCCATTTTTTTCGGGACCAACCAGACCTGGAACGTGCCGCAGGACAATGAGGTGACGATTCAGCTCTCCGACCGCATGGTGCTCAATCCGTTTGCCGCCAAGCGTCTGCTGGTGCTGTTGAATAAAATCATTTCCGAATACGAAGAACGGTTTGGCCGTCTGCCGTTGGATGGTGAAACCAAGTGATTGCCTGCTGGGCCCGCCTCGCAGTCATTTGAAAGGTTCGGGAGACGCTGGACCTTTGAAGTCCGTTTGAATACGAAAATCCCCGCTCAGAATGCGGGGATTTTTTTATGAGGAGAAAAAGAGGCAACGACAACCGGTTGCCGCGGCGGGCAAGGCAGGCGTCGCAAGACGGTATCCTCCCCCTCGATTCGAAAGAGGGCAACCACCCGTTACGAAGCTCTTATTTAGCGCGCCGCCAGAATCAGAGGATGGGACGCACCGGGTTGCGGGTCGATGTGGGCCATGGTGTTCGTGCTGGCCTTGATGCGTGCAATGTAGTGGGCTTTCAAATCGCCTTCTGTATTGTCAACGACCAGAAAATAATCTCCCTGCTTGGGAACCACGACCGAGAACTTGATCCGGTCCGAAGAGTCCGAACGGAACAGGGGCTGCGATACATCCGGGAAATTGTTGAAGCCGTCTTTGTCCAGAAGCAGCACCTTGATGTCGCCGTCACTGGCGAACTCGAACTCCAGAGTCGATCCCTGGTTGACATTGAGCAGGCGGGTGGAATTCCATTCGTGGGCAGGGATCTCGGCGTTCATTTCGATGGATTTCTGATCGCCCCATGCGGGAGTGCCGGCCACGAACCACACCAGAACGGTTAAAAGAAGGCGTCTCATAGTTCCCCCTTTTTGGGGGTGGAGGCATCCGAATGCTCGGAACCAGCCCACCCCGCGTTATTCATCAATTCCTATATATGATCAGAATTTTCCTACAAAATGTCAAACGGATTATCCCACGATAGAAAATAAACTGTTTTTGAATGGGGGTGTTTATGTTAAACGCTTTCGCTTCAATGGGTTTTGTAGATTATCGGTTTTCCTTAATGTTTTAACTATTTATGAAATAACAGGTTCCGGTTCATTTTCAAGCAATGGCCGATAAATGTTTCCGTTGACAACCAATATAAATGGGAGTTTAATTCGCTTACCAAGCAGGAAAATAGAATTTTTGGGCAAGTCATTTTTTCCAGGGTTACCAACTGCGGGTCTCAAGCCGAAGAGTGTTGTTGTCAACAGACCGCTCCTGCCTTATTTAGACGGTGGCTGTTGGGTTTGAGAAAAAATCGGTGAGGGCGCTATGCATCATGGGGACAGGGTGATACACGTTCACTCCCATCTGTATCTGCACCCAGTTAACGTTGCGTTGGCTTTGATGAATTCCGGGAGGGGAAGTCATGGCGTATCCGTTTGGGCCCGTTGCGTGTGACCCTGCGTCTGTACAGGAATACAACCCAGCGACGCGGCTAGGCCGCAAGCGTTGGGGACGACGGCATACGAGAATGCCGTCCGCCCTGGGCACGCGTGAACGCGAACGCCCGGTTTTTGAAACGCTCGAACCCCGCATCCTGCTTTCCGCCGACCTCACTTACGGGATGAGTCCCGGCGACCCCACGGACCTTCTCCTCCGGCTCAATGCAGGCAACTACGAACTGTTCGACCAGGCCACCAACACGGTGGTGTCATCGGAACTTGCGGATTCGAACACCATCAACATCACCGGCACAACGGGCGCGGATTTTCTTGAACTCGATCTGGGCACGCTGGGTAGCGGCAAGACCATTAATTTCAGTGGAGACGGTGACGACACGCTGAGGTCCACCAAGAATTCCGACCAGACCCTCACCAACACCAGCCTCAATGCAGGTGGACAAACGTTCACCCTGTCCGGTTTTCAAAAAGCCGAGTTGACCGGCGGCAACAGCGCCAACACGCTCGACGCGTCCGCCTTCACCGGCGACGTCACGCTGAGTGGTTTGGGCGGGGTCGACCGCCTGATCGGCGGCACCGGCAACGACACCCTCATCGGCGGCCTCGGAATGACACCTATCAGTTTATCGACGGCTGGGGTGCGGATACCGTCCAGGAGATCGCGGACGAGGGCACCGACCGTCTCGACTTCGCCACCACCACCGCGACTCTTAAAGTCAATGAACTGTACAAAAAAACATGGTGCCGAAAAATGAGCAGGACGAAGCGGCGACCGAAAAAATCCTGGCGGAGTTGGAAGTCCTGCGCGCGGAAGAAGGGTATAAGATTGCCGGATTGGAACTGGAGCGGACGAAAGAAGTTCGGGATTTGCGCAGCATCGCCAGCCCGATCACCGGAGTGGTGGTGGATCGGTTCAAGTCGCCCGGTGAGTTTGTGGAGGAACAGCCGGTGATGAAGCTGGCACAGATCGACCCGTTGCATGTGGAAGTGATCGCGCCCATCTCCTACCTGGGCAAGATCAGGGCCGGTATGAAGGCCACGGTGTTTCCCGAAGAGCCGGTGGGGGGCCGTTACAAGGCGGAAGTGAAGATCGTCGATTCCGTGGTCGATGCCGCCAGCGGCACCTTCGGCATCCGTTTGGAGTTGCCCAATCCCAAGCATAAAGTCGTCGCCGGTCTCAAGTGCGGCATTGAGTTTCCCATCAAATAACAGGCCCGGATACGAAAAGCAAAAGGGCTTGGCGATGGTCGCCAAGCCCTTTCCCATTTTTGGTGAGCCGTGTAGGAATCGAACCTACAACCTACTGATTAAGAGTCAGTTGCTCTGCCAGTTGAGCTAACGGCCCACCTTATATTTTCTAGTCAAGTGTCGTGTAAATTAGCATGGTTTCGGGTAAATAACAAGAAAAGGCGGGGTGGCGCGACTCAGTGTTTTCCCGAAGCGTTTCCCGCCTGTTTCCCGCCGCGTCCGCAACCTCCCTTCCGCTTTTAATGAGTAGCTGTTTTCTTTCGCGAAATCTGTTCCGACCTCGATGAGCAGGCGCCCCGGAATCCATATAGGATTCCGGTTCCCACAGGGATGTGGTGGAATCGGGACTTTCAAATATCCGGAATCAGAACATTTTCTCCGGCGTGAAAAATCGATTCATTTGAAATTCGCCGGGTTGTGCCCGGGCCGCCGGATTCCATTCTGTACTGCGGAGGTGGGTCCTTATACTAATTCAATGAACTCCGACCACTTTTACCGCGATCTTTCCGCCCTGGGTCAATTCGAAACCCTGGCTCATCTGGAAAATTTTCACGAGGTTCCGGGCGACTGGTACATTGCGTTCACTGACGTCGTCGGCTCCACGAAAGCAATCGAACGAGGCGAATACAAGGCTGTGAACAACGTTGGGGCATCGTCGATCATGGCGGTGCTCAATGCGGTGAAACCGTTTCAGGTACCTTATGTGTTTGGCGGTGACGGTTCCACGGTGTGCTTCCCGGCAAGTTGTCTCGAAGCGGTGCAGAAAGCGTTGTGTGCGGCGCGCATCATGGCGCACGAGTCTTTCGATCTCGAGTTGCGCGTCGGCGCCATTCCCGTTCGCGTCATTCACGCGGCTTCTTCGGCAAGGGTGCGGGTCGCGAAAGTCAGAGTTTCTCCTTATTATGACCAGGCCCTGTTCAGCGGCGGTGGATTGACACATGCTGAAACCATTCTGAAAGATGAAAAGGCAGGTGCGCCTTATCGGTTGGACCCGCAAACGGTGGGTGTGTCCGGTGATTTTAATGGGCTCGAATGCCGTTGGGATGTGGTGCCCAGCCCGCATGAAGAAACGGTGACGGTGCTGGTCTCGGCCTTGAGCGACACGCCCGAAGCGCATGGGCGTATTTATAAAGAAGTGCTGGAAAAAATCCAGGAGATTTACGGAGAAACCGCTGACCATCACCCGCTTCGTGAATACCTGATGCGCCTGACCCGGTCCAACCGGGCATTGCGGAATGAATTCCGAATCCGCACCTGGGGCAAGTCTCTGTATGAGCGGGTGTGGTACTGGTTCGACCTGTGGATTCAGCAACTCATCGGTTACTTCGTGGTGGAACGGGACGTTCGGTTTGCAGGTATAGAATGGGGAAACTACAAACCAGATTTCGTCGCCAACAGCGACTTCCGCAAGTTCGACGACCTGTTGCGTTATGTTTTGTCCGGCAGTGTGGAGCAGAGAAAAGAATTGAAGCGGTATTTGGAATCACGGCGCGAGAAATTTGAGCTTGTTTACGGCCTGCACCCCGCTCCGGGAGCGCTTGTGACCTGCATGATTTTCAACTACAACCATGAGCACATTCATTTCGTCGATGGAGCTGAAGGAGGCTATGCTATGGCGGCGAAAAAGATGAAAGCGCAATTGAAACGGTTGGCCCAATCTCCTGCATTTCCCCAGACACCCGAGCACTGGGGTCGGGTGACCCCACCTCATCGATTGCCTACCCGCAATGGATTGCGGGCCCGGCGACACCCTTCTTATCTCACCCAAGAATAGAATCAAATACTTTGAACTGGGTGGCGCCGATCAGGGTGGACAGGCCGCCCAGAATCAAAGACGCGAACAGGTACATGAACGCCTTGTCGCGGTCGATGCGGATCTGGACGACATCGGTCAGCAGGCCGAGACCGAGCAGGCCGAAATACAGTACCCGCTGGATTTTCCACAAACCGGCTTCCCCTTCCAACGGCTCCTCCCGAAACCCAGGGAAACGCAATTCATTGTAGATGCAGGCGGCATAGAGCCCGAGCAGGAACACCACCCAGACTTTCTTGAGCAGACTGAGCGTGTCTTCGATATTGCGGGTGCTGGATGGATCGTCGGTCATAATTGCAATGCGGGGGAGCGGGAAATTTTAGATAAAACCTTTCGCTGGAATTCGGCATCGTATTGGTATTCATGGGACATACCTCCCCGGGTTGCCGGCCCCTTGGGCAGCCCGAACGCGACACCGATTTTCTTGCAATATATGGTATAATCCGTGCCAATCCAACGACAAATTTTTCTTGCCTCATTGTTAAGACGGATAAATCGGCCATGGTTCAAGTTTCAGGTAAATCCTTATTTTGAAAGGAGTTGTTATGGCTATTCGACTGGGAGACACAGCGCCGGATTTTTCGGCGGAGACCACGGAAGGCAAAGTCAATTTTCATGAGTGGCTGGGGGACAGCTGGGGCATCTTTTTTTCGCATCCCAAGGACTACACCCCGGTGTGCACGACCGAGCTGGGACGGGTGGCCAATCTGAAAAAGGAATTCGAAAAACGCAACGTCAAGGTGATCGCGCTCAGCGTCGATCCGCTGGACAGTCACAAGGGTTGGATCAAGGACATCAACGAGACGCAGAACTGCTCGATGAACTATCCGATCGTTGCCGATCCGGAACGCAAGGTGGCGCAGATGTACGACATGATCCATCCGAACGCGCTGGACAACATGACGGTGCGTTCGGTGTTCATCATCGGTCCGGACAAGAAGGTGAAGCTGACGCTCACCTACCCGGCTTCGACGGGGCGCAACTTCGACGAGCTGTTGCGCGTGATCGACTCTCTGCAATTGACGGCCAACTACAGCGTGGCCACGCCTGCCGACTGGAAAAACGGTGAGGACTGCGTGGTGGTTCCGGCCATCAAAACGGAAGACATTCCGGCGAAGTTCCCGAAGGGCTTCAAGGAGGTCAAACCGTACCTGCGGATGACGCCGCAACCCAATCTGTAATTGTAAAAACGTTCGCGGTCTGGATGGAGCCTGGTCTCCATCCAGACCGTTCCACCCCACCCTCTCACTGAAAGCAGCATGAAAAAATCACCGGCGGACAACGACCCCAACGCGACGACCGATAGCGAACGCGCGGAAATCTCTTCATTAATACGATTGATGGACGACCGGGATGCCTTTGTCCGCGAACGGGTGCAGGACCGGCTGGTGGAACTGGGCGCGGAGGCGCTACCGTTTCTGGAAACAGCGCGGAGTGAGGAGAATGTCACGCTGCGGGCGGAGATCGCCGAGGTGATGCGGCGCATTGAGCCGCGATTGATCGCCGTGGAGTTTCAGGCGTTGGCAGAGGTGCCCGAAGGAGAAGACGTCGATCTGGAGCAGGGCGTGTGTTTGATCATGCGCTACGGGCATCCGGAAGCGGACCCCGCGCACGTGGAAGAAATGCTGGATCGCCTGGCGTCTGAATTGGCCTCGCGCATCCGGACGAAAGACGAGGGCGCGGAGCGGGTGCGCAAACTCACGGAATTTTTGTTTCAGGAGAAAGGATATCACGGCAACAAATCGGATTACTTCAGCCCGGAGAACAGTTATTTCGACACCGTGCTGACCGGGCAGACGGGCATTCCCATCACGCTTTCGGTATTGTGCATTCTGGTCGGTCAACGGCTGGACTTACCGGTTGCGGGCGTGGGCTTGCCGGGGCACTTTGTGGTGCGGTGTGAAACCACGAAGGAACCGATCTTTTTCGATCCATTCAATGACGGTCGCGTGATCACGGCCAAGGACTGTGAAGAAATGGTGAAGGGATTCGGCATCCAGTTCGAAAGCAGCTTCCTGCTGCCGGTGACCAGCCGCGAAATCCTCATTCGCATGCTGCACAACCTGATCATGATATTCAACCGCACCAACGACACAGAAAAAGCCGAACAACTCACCGAGTACAGCCGCATCCTCATGCAACGCAAATAGTTCGTTTTGACGAGGTGCCGTCCGGCACCGTCCTCATTGGAATCGGAAATCTGAAGTCAGGCTGATCCGAGGAAGCCCCTGTAATTTACGATTTTTCAGGAATTCTCCCCCATTTGTGCCCGCAGGGCCTGTCCGAGGCCAAGGGGGTGGTCTCTAACTTATTGTTTTTACAATTTTTAAAATCGTGTTACACTGGGTTGCACAGTAACGAAGCCAAAGGCAGGAAAGGTTTGTCGGAATTCATGAGTTCAGTAAATCGAAGAATGGTCGAAATTATGGACAACCGTGCACGCGTTGGAGGTTGCAACGGGGTGAGGCGGCACGTATCGGATGAAATCCGGAAATGGCGTGAGGTGCGATCATGAAAAAATTTGTGATTCCGCGGTCCATTTCATGGAAAGTCAAATTGAGTCTGGTCCTGGTTCTCGTCTGGACGTTTCCGCATTTCGCGTTTTCCAGCATTCGTGAGCATGACAAACCGGTGCACGTGTCGCCGGCGTCGTTGAATACATCGAAAGAAGTTTCTGCCATCGCGGTCACCGGTTTTGCATTTTCACAACCCGCCCGGGTTTTGAAGGAAACCATCAACCGCGTGTTGGAAGTGGTGGCGCAGGACACGTTACGGGAAGACGCTCGGCAGCGCCGCCTGGTCTTGCGCCGAGTCATTCAGGATCGTTTGAATTTTGAACGCATGGCGCAGTCCACCCTGCAGGAACACTGGCGGCATCGCACATTTTATGAGAAGCATCGCTTTGTGGCATTGCTGCAGAAACTGCTGGAACAATCCTTCCTGCAGTTCGTGGAGAATTACCGGGAAGGCACTCTGCATTATCTGGAAGAAAGCGTGCAAGGCAAGTTTGCTCTGGTGAAGACGCGGGTGATCACGCCCAGCGACAACGCCTCCATCGATTACCGCATGGTGCTGGAAAACGGGGAATGGCGCGTGTACGATTTTTACGTCAATGGCGTCAGCATCGTTCGCAACTACCGGGCTCAGTTCCAGAAAGTGATCGAACGCGATTCCTTCCGGCATCTTTTAGAACGCCTCGAAGACCAGACAGCGTGACCGCACGGTACACGTGTCTGGCATCTCGTTGTATCCGTCCGCATCCCATTCCGCCCAGCCGGGATGTCACGTTATGATTCCAGTTTAAAACCGGTAACGCGCTCCGAACAGAACCTGTTGGGTTTCGTAGGAGGCACTGAGGTCCTGGCCGCTCAAGGTCAGGTTGGGGTCCTGCAAATATTGCAGGCGGAACTCGCCGGTGATCGTCCAGCGCGGGCCGACGTCCTTTTGGAAGCCCAGCATCGCCTGCCAGCCAGGCACGAGATCGGTATCGGAATCGGGATTGGGTCCGACGAAGTTGGGATCGTTGGTTTCCACCCGCACCACGGCGAGACCCACGCCGGCGCCGACGTATGGAGTCACCGGCAATTCGAGGTCCTGGATTTTGAGGGGGATGTCGTAATACGCGTTGACCATGGTGGTGAAGGCGCCGAAACTTCCGGACGAGGAAACGGTGGCGGCGCTGTTGAGGCCGTCGTACGTATTGTGGTTGTAGCCCATCTCGATTTCCAGCCGATAGGGTTTTTCAAATTCATACCCGACCGCTGTCAGAAAACTGATTCCGGTATTGAACTGGAGCGTGGCCCCGCCCAACGTGTTGTCGAATTTTCCAGTACCGCCGAATTTGGCCGAAGCATACGGACTGCCCGCCCAGGCAGTCGCCACACCAAATCCCAATACCAGCCCTGCCATCCACCCCACAAGTCGTTTCATGAATTTCCTCTAACGTGCGAAAAAGATTTAAATCATAGCCGAAGGCAAGTTTTTGTCAATAGCCGTTAGGGGAAGTCGAAAAACGGACCAAGGCCTTACTCGAAATCGAAGCGCACGCCGAAAATCCAGTCGTGACTGTTGATCTGCGTTGCCGCTCTCACGCCTCCAAACTGGAAGTCGGGATCGGTGGTGGCGAAATACCGGTATGCCGTGAAGAAGGTGAGCCGGTCATTGTGTCGGTACTGCGCGCCGCCCATGAGTTGATAGGTGAAGACGGTTTCGGTGTCGGTGTCGGAGAATCCAAAATTATCTTCCAGCGACGAAGTGGCGAGTCCCAGTCCCATGCCGGCTCCGACAAACGGCTGGATGGCGTGATGGAGCGGGATGTCGTAGTAGCCATTGACCATCAACGTGACCGCTCCCACGTTCCAGTCCTGAAAACCGGGCAGGGGTTCGCCGACTTCGTTGTTGCGCAGGGCGAGTTCGGCCTCGACGCGTAAATGGTCCGGCAAATACATGCCCGCCGCCACGCCGCCCACAGCGCCGATGTCCACATCCTGCTCGCCGCCCGGATTCCCCGCCACACGCGACCCGCTGAAGGAAGAATCGGCATCGGTGCGGAACGAGGGACCGGCCATCAGGCTGAAATATTTTTTGTTCGCCGCAGCGGATGAGTCGGGGGCGAACAGCACGGTGATCATGATGAGCAGAACAAGAAACGGTTGCATGACGTTGCCTTCTCCTTGAAAAGAGGATTGCGATGCGCTCCCCCCGCAACGGGAAGGGGCGCGGGCCCATGCATTACAATTGCCGGACCAGTTTTTCCATTCGTGATATTTCGGCTTCGTTTTCGGGAGCCCCGCCAAAACGGTGCGCCTCGTAAAATCCTGTGATGTCCCGCACCGATTCCCATTTTTCCGGGGCGAGGCCTTTCAGTTTGTCTAAAAATTCCAGGTGGGTCGAAGAATGGGGTTTGTGGATGCCCTGTTTTTCCAGCTTGCGCAGCATTTTCTGATAAAGGCGCACCGGGTAGGACGGCCGGGACGCCCAGCTCCATCCCTGCCAGCCATGGCGTTGCAACCACAGCAAGAGGCCCGCCAGCACACACAGGCCGACCCAGATGGCCGGGCGGTTCTTGAAGAATTGCAGGACGTCGTCCGCCGTCAGCGATTTGATTTTTTTGAAATGTCCGGTCAGGTCGTGTGCGCCGCGGTTGAAAAATTCGACGATGCGCACCTGGTCGCGGGCGGAGTATTTGACGATGTAGCGTTGCCAGTAGAGGCGCATCATGTCGTAAGTCCGCGACAGGGCATTGAGGCGCGTGACGGCCCCTCCGGGGTCCGGTGGCGTCGGGTCATAGGTTTTCCAGCCTTTTCCGGGGATGTACGCCTCCACCCAGGAATGGGCGTGCGCCTGGCGCACGATCATGTAGTTGCCCATCTCGTTCCATTCCGTTCCCATGAAGCCGTTGACCACGCGTGCGGACACGCCGTTCAGACGCAGCAGCAGCACCATCGCCGAGGCGAAGTACTCGCAGTGCCCGGCCTTGCGCACGAACAGGAACTCGTCGATTGCCGAAAGCCCGGTCTCCCGTTTCATATCCATGGAATACTTGAATTGCAGCAAGTGGTTTTCGATTTTAGACGCTTTGAGCGGGACCGGGTCCGTGTCCTGGACCAGCCGCGCCGCCAGTTTCTGCAGATCCTGGCTGACGGGCGGGCGTTGCAGGTGTGGATTGGGAAAGCCCTGCATGAAGCTCAGATCTGGCTGCACGGGCAGGCGGAACGACTGGTATTCCTTGCCGAGGTCTGAAATCATCGAAAAGCGGCGCGGCCCCATGTGGTTGTCGGTGGTCTTGAACACCTGGCCGTTGTTCATCTGAATGCGTTCGAATGTGCCGTCGATTTTCATGGGCACGCCGTAGGTGAAGATGACCGGCGAGTCGAACGATTCCATATAAATTTCCTGCTCGACCACGTTTTGTGGATTGGGCACGTGGAAGAGGGCGGTGTTGGTGCCGGGCCGGTGACGCGACCGCCACACCATGGACATGGTGGAACTCCAGGTCTCGCCGTCGTAATGGTCCAGCGCCACGCCACGCCAGAGCACTTTCGAGGAAGGCCGGTACGGCTTGCCGTCGCGGGTGAACTCGATACGCATGACCACGTTCTGGTTTTCCTTGATCTTCCCCACCTCGCCCAGCCGTACCTTGTCGGAAAACCCGGTGACCGGGGCGCTGGCTGTCGCCAATTCCAGGAACCCCAGGCCGAAGCGCGGAAAACTCAGAAAGATGGTGACCGTCATGGCCAGGCTGACCACGATCATGAAAGCGGACAACCCGAACAGGGCGCCGCGTGCGGTGTCCGCCTCGCCCACACTCCGAAACGCGTCCGGTGCGGAACGGCTGCCCACTTTTTCCACCATCATGTGGTAGAACATCAGCGCCCAGCACAGCAACAGGTAAAACGCCAGAAACAGGAATGCGAACACGATGTCCTGTGTGAAGATGGCGCCGATCAACAGACACACGATCGAAATCAGGTAGCCGTAGAGGTAATCGTTCAATTCCGTTTTGAAAAGGAAACGCGTCAACAGCATGAAGAGCAGAAAACCGACAATGAGGTTCAGCATTTCCGGTTTGATCGCAATGTAAAGGACCGGCAGGGCGATCGCCGCGATTTTCCACAGGGAAAAGAAACGAGGGGGAGGCAGCGGAATGCGTTTGTTCCATTCCAGCATCCAAAAGGCACTCAATGCCGTGACCACCAGAATGCCGACCGCAAGCCGGATGACTTCCCCGAAAATCAGGCAGGAAACCGACAACAGGGCCAGCAAATAATTGGAGGTGATGAAACAGGTGCGCACACGCATGGCAGGACCCTTGCAAATTGACAATTTCCGATCCATTTGGCTACAATGGCGGCGTTCCAGCCAGAACGCAAACCGATGACCGGTGCCGGTGGACCCCCACCTGATCGGACGTTGCGGTTTTCCCCTACAGTTTAATTGAAAAAACGGGAGACGAAATGCATAACTTTATAACAAGTGTCTTTATAACTGTTTTCATAACGTGTGCATGGGGCGTCACGGCATGGGCCGGGGAAACCGCCGTCATTCAAACCAAGTTCGGTGACATGAAAATCGAATTTTTTGAAGACAAGGCCCCCGGTCATGTGAAGAACTTCAAGGATCTGGCTAAAAAGGGATTTTACGATGGCACCCTGTTTCACCGGGTGATCCCCGGTTTCATGATTCAGGGCGGCGATCCCAACACCATCAACAAGCCCCGTACCATGCACGGCATGGGCGACCCCGGTTACACCATCGATGCGGAGTTCAACGACATCCCGCACGACCGGGGCATTCTGTCCATGGCGCGCTCTCAGGACCCCAACAGCGCCGGGTCGCAGTTTTTCATTGTGGTCAAGGACGCGCATTTTCTGGATGGCAACTACACGGTGTTCGGCAAAGTGGCCGAAGGCATGGACGTGGCGGACAAAATCGTCAGCCAGCGCCGCGACCACAACGACAACCCGTTTGATCCCATCGCCATGAAAGTACTTATAAATGAAACGGAAGGCGCGCCTTCCAAATAAATAAAGGAATTTTATAAATGGGAAACATCACCGCAGTGCTTGAAACGGTTCATGGAACGATTGAGTTGGAATTTTTTGAAGACAAGGCTCCGGGTCACGTGAAGAATTTCAAAGACCTCGCCGAGAAAGCGTTTTACGACGGCACCACCTTCCACCGGGTGATCCCCGGTTTCATGATTCAGGGTGGTGACCCGAATTCACGCGATGAGGACCGGTCGAAGCATGGCACGGGAGGACCCGGCTACAACATCGATGCGGAGTTCAACGACGTCAGCCACAAGCGCGGCACCGTGTCCATGGCGCGGGCGCAGGACCCGAACAGTGCCGGGTCGCAGTTTTTCATCGTGGTCAACGATTCCACTTTTCTGGATCGGCAGTACACGGCGTTCGGCCAGGTCACGTCCGGCATGGATGTGGCGGACAAGATCGTCGGCGAGCCGAGAGACGGCAACGACAACCCGCACAACCGGATGGAAATCAAATCCGTCACCATCAAGGAAAACTGAGCCTCAGGGAGAATCCGTATTTATGGAAGACGAATTGACCATCAATTTGTATGAGTACATCGGGGAAGACATGCTGGTCGGGCGCACGTCGATGGACGGCGGCAATTCCGCGGAGACCCTGCGTCAGTATATTCTCGATAATTGGGACAAGTACGAGAAGATTTCCCTTTCCTTCGAGTCTGTGGTCAAGATCACCCGCACGTTTCACGATGAAGCCTTTGCCAAGCTTCTGGAGACCCGCACGCTCGAAGAGTTCAACCAGAAGGTTTTTTTCCCGGATGCGAAGGAAGCGATTGTGAAGGAGATAAACCAGGCCTTCAAGTTGCGTTTGAAAATCATTGCATCGCAGAAGGAGCGGGAAAGCGAGGAGGGGCTGGGACTGTAAGGGACTCTTCGGTCAAGGCCGTGGGAGTCCGGACCCATCCGGCTGGGGGAGTGAGGGTGAGAACGGGGGCGAGAGCCCCCGCCCCTCATTTCAGATTGGTTTTTTCCACCTGTTCGATGACCGCGTACGCAAACTCTTCGGCCGCTTCGGCGCAGGCGGCGGTGATGATGCGGTCGTTCACCGTTACCTTTTCTTCGGCGATCATGGCGCCCACCCGGTCCAGTTCCGGCTTGGTGTATTTGTCTTCCGCCGCCGCCACTTCCATATTATCGATCAATTGCGCTTCGGCGAGGCAGGGCACCGCATTGCCCAGGGCCGCGACCACCATATGGTTCTTGTAGCGGTCGATCAGCAGGATGCGCAGGAGGTCGTCTTTCCACAGGTACTTGCGCGCGCCTTTACCGCCGATCACGACGGTCCCGTGGTAAACGCCTATGATCTGGCGCGTGCCTTTGCCGTCGGTGACGTAGCTGTCGCCGACGATGCCTTCGATGGAATCCACGAGCAGCACGTCGGGCATCACCCGGCCTCCCTTATCGCCCACCGCTTCCTTGAATTTGCCCGAAGCGATGCGGACGTGGGCGCCTTCCTTCTGGAAGATCTCACGCGTAATTTCCAGCTGTTGTTCGTCGTAGTAATCCTTGGGTATGATCATCAGGATGTTTTTCTTCTTGCCTTCCAACCGTCCCATGATCTTCGACTCCTTCAACTCCACATCCGGTGCGGGTTCCGGTTGTGGCGGGTGGATGATGGTGTTCAGTTTATCACAATGCGATACAAGGCATAGGAATCGTTCCGGGCGATGCGTTCCGCGTGGTTCATCAGAAACCGTTGCAGCCGGGCCTGGTGTTCCGGAGTGAACGTGGAATCCGGTCCCCATACATAATTTGAATCGAACATGATATGGGTTACGCCCAGTGATTGCAACTGCTGAAACAGGTCTTCCCCGGCGTCTGCCCGGGCCAGCAGGGATTGCATGGTGTGTGCTTCGAAAATGCTGTCGCTGAGGAAATCGCGCTGCGCGAGGTAGCCCAGGTTGCGCATGTAGATGAAGAGCACCCTGTCGTCCGCGCCGGCCTGGGTGTTCATCGCACGGTACATGGGGTACGCCGGGAGGTTGCGCGTCCAATACGCATCGCGCGACTCGTCGCCGCTGAGGTACGCGGTGGGGCGTTTCTCCCACCACGTTTTTGCCGCCAGCGTGGTGTTGAAGACGAGGCCGAGCGCGATCAATCCCATCCACATTTGATTCCATGCTGTCCGCAAACGTCCCGCCGGGCACGTCACCAGCGTTTCCAATCCATACACCCCCAGCAGTGACAGAAAAGTGAGGGCGGGCGCAAGGAAGCGGATGTACTGGAAATACAGAAACCAGACCAGGATCAGCACGGCCGTCATCAAGGCGAGGACGCCGATGCGGGCAGTGCGCCGCATCCACACGCCGACCCCTGCGGGGATCAGCAGGAAGTAAACCAGGCCGAGGCGTCCGTCAAAACGCAGGGAGTGGGGTTCACTGTGAAAGGTCAGGTTGTAAGGCAGCAGCAGAAAATCCACGATGCCGCGTCCCATGCCGAACATGTGGACGTAACGGTCCATCAGCATGGCGCGGGTGGGGTCCCAGTTGATCTGCTCCTGTCCCCCCAGCATCTGCATGAACAGCGGCACAAACGGGTTGCCTGCATAGTGCAGGTTGCGTGCCCACCAGGGCGCCATGAACACCAGCGCCGTCAGTGTGAAGACCGCGACCTCGCCCAGTGCGCGCGCCGCCGACCCATGCCGCCGCACCCAGACGATGCCCAGCACCGTCAGCGGCAGCACCATGAACCCGGTCAGTTTGGTGGCGAAGGCCGAGGCGGCTGAGCCGCACATCAGCGCGAACCAGAACCCATGCCGCGTTTCGCGCCAGCGGTCCCACGCGTAAAAGGCGAAAAAGACAAACCCCGCGAGCGGCAGATCGACGTAAGCCGAGGCCGCGATTTCGACGAACGTCGGCACGCTGAAAAAAACCGCCGCCACCAGCCATCCGTAACGCCCGCCCAAGTAACGGCGGTAATACGTTGCCAGCCCCACCGCCAGCGCCACGGCCTGCCCCACGCCGAGCAACGCCGGCAGTCCTTCCACCTCGAAGGTGAGGCCGAACAAGTACACCATTTCGAACAGCAGCGGAAAAAACGAATACATGTTGTTGGGCAGGTTGACCACGCCGTGGTGGTCGAGGTAGGCCTTGGGCACCGCGAGGTGATAAACCAGAGCATCGGTGCGCAGGGGAGGCGCCCAGGCCAGCGTCACCGCCAGTATAAGGAGGACGATCAACACCGCCCCGCCGAAGGCTTCCAGCCAGGGGAGCTGTTTCCGGGAAACTCCGCGGAAGCGGCTGCGCAGCAGGTCGCGGAGGGCGCGCCAACACAGTGGAATCTGCCGCCAGGAAACGGCGTAGAGGAGGGCCAGGACGATCCAGCCGGTGACGGGGTAGAGCCCTCCGGCAAAGGCCAGCGCCGTCATCACCCAGGCGTTGATCCCCATGCCGAGGGTGACGCCGACGGCAATAGACTCCCCCGGCGAAGCCAGACGGCAGCCGCAGGCCGCTGCAAGACGATTGCCTGCAAGGCCCCAGGCGACCCCAATCAGAATGGCAAGAAGAAGGGCCATCACCCATCCACCGAAAGGCCGCAGGCCGCTTCGAGTTTCACTTCCGTCCGCGCCGCATTCATTTATAAATAATTGAAATTATTTTTATTTTCAGGATCGCCGGAGATGAGGTCGGTCCCTTTCCAGAGGGTTTCTGCCACCCGGTATGGGTAAATTTTTATTGACACTTTATGAGGATGGAATATAATTTGGCCTCATTTTTGCCAATGTTTAAATCTCCGCTGGGGCCAACCTACATTGGTACTATAACAGAATTTTCCCCGTAAACTGGTTCACCGTGGTTTGGTTTTGGATGTCTGTTAAATTCCCTTAGAAAGGAAAGATCAATGAAAAAATCACTGATTGCACTGGTCATCGCAGTTTTGGCTATGTTCGTGGCCAATACGGCATTTGCAGCTGACTGCCCGCAGAAGCGCAAAACGAAAAAAGCTCCGGGTTCCGTTTATTCCAAGGACCGGAGCGGTAACGCCGATGCCAAGAAGGGCAAAGAGATCTATGATAAGAAAGCGAAGCCGATGGCCTGCAAAATGTGTCATGGTGCCAAGGGTGATGGCGGTGGACAGCTGGGCAAGGCTTTGAAGCCGAAACCCCGCAACTTCACCTGTGCCAAAACGATGGCAGACGTGACCCCCGGCCAGATGTTCCACATCATCAAGAATGGCTCTCCCGGTACGGGCATGGCTCCTTTCGGCAAGACCTTGAGCGACAAGGATATCTGGAACGTTATTAAGTACATCCGCACGGAATTGATGAAGTAAATTCATCACCGCTGGTTTAAAAGGGCAGGGCGCCTTCTCGGTGCCTTGCCCTTTTTTATTTCCCGCAACCGGGGGCGGGGCGGGGTGTGGTAAGGTGGCCCTGAACCTGGGAGATGTCTTGCGATGATTCGTGTGGCCTGCTTTGTGATGCTGATGATGGGACTCGGGATCGGCACCGCCCCGGCAGCGGAACCGGGGAGCGCCGAGCGGCCCCTCACCATGATGTTTGTTCCTTCCGGCGAAGCGCAGGTGATCCTGAAAGGCGGCGAGGAGATCTCCCGCCGCCTCACCGCCGTCACGGGTCTTCATTTCAAATCCTCCATCGCCACCAGTTACGCCGCCGTGGTCGAGGCCATGGGCGCGGGCAAGGTGGATATCGGCTGGCTGGCTCCCTTCGCTTACGTGCTGGCGAAAGAACGCTACGGCGTCGAACTCTTGTTCATTGTGCAGCGGTTCGGCAGCCCGTTCTACCGCGGGCAGATTGTCACCCGCGCCGACAGCGGCATTCGCAGCCTGAAGGACCTTGCGGGCAAGCGCTTCGCGTTTGTCGATCCCGCTTCCACCTCCGGCCACCTGTATCCGAAAGCGCTGCTTCGGGCACAGGGTTTCTCCCCGCAGTCGCATCTCGGAGCGACGGTGTTCGCCGGGTCGCACAATGCGGTGATCCTGTCGGTGCTGAAAGGCGAGGTGGATGCCGGGGCGACGTACGACGATGCCCGCGCCGAACTGGTCAAAGCCTTCCCCGGCATCTTTGAGAAAATCCGGGTGATCGCCCACACGCGCGAAATCCCCAATGACACGGTATCCGTGCGCAAGGAACTGTCGGCCGACATCAGGCAACGCATCAAGGAAGGGTTGGTCCATCTTGCCAAAACGCCGGAAGGCTCGAAAGTGCTGAAACGCACGTACGCCATCAGCGGCTTCATGGATTTCGACGGCCTGTACGATCCGGTGCGCGAAGCGGGACGCCTCCTCGATGTGGACCCGTCCAAGCTGAACCCGTAACGAGAGAGGCCGCCGTGCTGAGTCTCGACCACGTTTCCAAAACCTACCAAGACGGCACCGAAGCGGTGCGCGGGGTGTCGTTCGATCTCCAGCCCGGCGAGTTTGCCGTGGTTCTGGGGCAGAGCGGCGCCGGCAAATCGACCTTGCTGCGCTGCATCAATCGGCTGGTGGAGCCAACGGCGGGGCGCATCGCCCTGGACGGCAGCGAGATCACCGGAGCCCAGCCCGCCCGCCTGCGTCAACAGCGGCGGCACATCGGCATGATCTTTCAGAACTACAACCTGGTGGCGCGCAGCATGGTGTTGACCAACGTGCTGGCAGGCCGATTGGGATACACCCCGGTTGCAGCCGCGCTCATCAATCATTTTTCCCGGCAGGATGTGGCGGAGGCCCACGCGACCCTCGATCGTCTCGGCATTGCCGATAAAGCCCATCGCCGCGCCGACAGCCTGAGCGGCGGCCAGCAGCAGCGCGTCGGCATCGCCCGCGCTTTGATGCAGCACCCCAAAATCATTCTGGCAGACGAGCCGGTGGCCAGCCTCGACCCCGCCGCCGCCGGGTCCATCCTCGAAATCCTGAAAGACATCAACACCCGCGACGGCGTGACGATCCTGTGCAACCTGCACGTACCGGAACTGGCGCGCCGTTTCGGCAGGCGGATTCTCGGCATGAAAGCCGGAAAGCTGGTGTTTGACACGGTACCGGACGCCCTCGACGCGGCGCAGATTGACACGCTTTATGACATGCCCGTCTCCCCGTAGAATTTTCTTGTTTCAGACCCCGATCAGTTATACATAATAAGAGCGTACCAGCCTTTTTTGGGTTGAAGCGACCCGCACCGATGGTTTCACCTGCAAGGAGTTTATGAACAGTTATCTGCGCGGCGGCATTGAGATCGACCCGACCATTGCCTATTTCAGCATGGAAATCGGTATGGAAACCGCAGTCCCCACTTACAGCGGCGGACTGGGCGTGCTGGCGGGGGATACATTGAAGTCCTGCGCCGACCTGGGACTGCCCGTCATCGGCGTGTCATTGCTGTACCGTCAGGGGTACTTCCGCCAGGAGATCACGGAGCAGGGCGAGCAGAAGGAACACCCGGTGCTGTGGAACCCGGAAGACCGGTTGCTGAAGCTGCCGGGAAAGGTTGTGCTGACGGAAATCGAAGGCCGCGACATTCTGGTGCAGGCCTGGCTCTACACCTACACCGGAAACACCGGCATGGACGTGCCCATCCTGTTTCTGGACACCGACCTCGAAGCGAACCGCGAAGACGACCGCAGGCTGACCGACGCCCTGTACGCCGGCGGTCAGGAGTTCCGGTTGAAGCAGGAGATCCTGCTCGGCATCGGCGGCGTCAAGTACCTGCGCTCTCTGGGCTTCAACCAGATCCGCACCTATCACATGAACGAAGGCCACTCGTCCTTGCTGACGCTGGAGCTGCTGCGCGAATACCAGCGCACCGTATTTGAAACCTGGGATGCAGAAACGGTGTGGGACGTGGACAAGGTGAAAAGCCTGTGCGTGTTCACCACACACACGCCGGTGGCGGCGGGGCACGACCGGTTTTCCTTCGACCTCGTCGAGCGTGTCCTGAAGACCGGCCTTTCGATGAACGTGATCCGCCGGCTGAGCGGGGAGGACTGTTTGAACATGACCACGCTGGGGCTCAATCTGAGCCGCTTCGCCAACGGCGTGGCCTACCAGCACGGGGATGTGTCGAGCGGCATGTTCCCGCATCACCGGATCGATTTCATCACCAACGGCATCCACACCTACACCTGGGTGCACGAAGCGTTTCGCAAGCTGTTCGACCGTCATGCGCGGTTGTGGACCAACGACCCCAAGTATCTCAGAGAAGCCATGACCATCCCGCGCGAGGAAGTGTGGCGGGCGCACCTCGATTGCAAGAACCGCCTGTTCGACCGCATCTCCAAATTGATGGGAGCCACCTTCGATCCCGAAATCCTGACGCTGGGATTCGCCCGCCGGGCGGCGGCGTACAAGCGCGCGTCGCTGATGTTCCGCGATCTCGACCGGTTGATCGACATCGCCGAAAACAGTCCCGGTTTGCAGATCGTTTACGCCGGCAAGTCGCACCCGAAAGACGGCGAGGGCAAGCGCCTGATCCAGGAGATTCATCAATACAAGCAACGCATCGAGAAACGCACGCAGAAACTCAAGCTGGTGTACATGCCCAACTACACCATGGATCTGGGCTATTGCATCACCGCCGGGGTGGACGTGTGGGTCAACACGCCGATCCGCCCGCACGAAGCTTCCGGCACCAGCGGCATGAAAGCCGCGCTGAACGGCGTGCCGAACCTGAGCATCCTTGACGGCTGGTGGGTGGAAGGCTGCATCGAGGGCGTCACCGGCTGGGCCATCGGCGATCTCGATCCTCGTTTGGATTTGTCTGCCGAAGAACGCGACGACCTCGATTGCCGCAACCTGCACGACAAGCTGGAATCGGTGGTGGTCCCCAAATTTTATGAAGATCGCGACGGCTGGGCCGGTATGCAGTGCCAGGCCATCGCCATCAATGGGTCCCTGTTCAACACCCATCGGCAGATGGAGCAGTACGTCACCAAGGCGTATTTCACCTCCCGCTAACCGGCCCGCAAACGCTCTATGAGCGGCCTTTTGCCTGCACCAACCCGGAGTTTCCATTGGCTATTGAAGTGTGATACCTTAGTCGGAAATACATTTTCTCTGGATGCAGGAGAAAGACAGACAAGGGGGTGTTCCTGCAAGGGGTATGCATGCGGCATCGAGCCAAAAACTGGATTGCAGGAGCGGCCCTGATCCCTGTTCTGCTGCTGGGGACATCGTCTGCATTTGCACAAACATTTGAAAACCCCGGTTTCCGGGCGACCGTGGACAATCCCATTCCCAAGGAGCCGGGTTGGAAAGACCCCACCTACCGGGGTTGGGAGTTGCTCAGCGTTCCCGGCCTCATCGCCACGTTCTACGACTTGGATCTGGATGGCACGCTGGATTATCAGGTCATCCGCAAAGTCATGCGCAAGGCGTCGAGCGAGGAATTAACCATTAAAGAAGCGATCCAGAATGCCCGGATCGATAATTTGAGCGTCTATATTTCCTACCCGGTGATTTACTTCACCTCGAAGTATCCTCTGTTTTATTGCCTGGGCGTGGATTTCCGTAAGAATTGTCTCAACATCTGGGTCGATATCGCCGAGGATGGCTTGAACGGTAATGAAACCAAATACACCTTATCCGATCCCAAACCGCTGTTTCAGTAAGCGAACCGCTCTGGTGCTGGGTCTGGCTCTGGCGCTGACCGCCTTTGACGGGCGCGGCGCAACGACATCCGCCCACGCGCACGGTGAGGACCCGCCCAAAACCGCGCCCACCGGAATGAAAATGAAGCAGGACCATTCCGGTCATGCTGATTCCGGCCACAGCCACGGCGGAAAGGGGCGCAGCCTGACCGTCGGCGCCACCGTGTACAAGCACATGTGCATTTTCTGCCACGGAGAAGACGGCAATGGCGGCGGCAAAGCCATGGCTTATCTCTACCCTTGGCCGCGGGATTTCCGCAAGGGCGTGTACAAGCACCGTTCCACGCCTTCGGGCTCGTTGCCCCTCGACAAGGACATCTTCGAAACCATCAGCCACGGCATTCCCGGCACCGCCATGCCCGCCTGGGAGAATGCGCTGAGCGAGGATGAAACCTGGTCGGTGATCGATTACCTCAAGACCTTCAGCAATCGGTTCAAGACGGAAAAGCCGCAGAAGCCGGTGCAACCGGGAAAGACACCGCCCACCACCAGGGAGTCGATCACGCAGGGCCAGAAAATTTTCAAGGAGATGCGGTGTGCCCGCTGTCACGGCACCGACCTCAAGGGGGGCGGTCCCATCGCCGACAGCCTGTATGACATCTGGGATCACCGCGTGTTCGTGTATGACCTGACCAATCCCAACACCTTCAAATTCGGCTTTGCCAAGGCAGACATCTTCATGACGTTGAGCACGGGGATCGATGGCACGCCGATGAAGGCGTACCCGCACCTGACGCGGGAGGAACGCTGGAACCTGGCGTCGTTCGTGCATTCGCGCATTCAGCAGGACCGCTACCGCAAAGCCAAATACGAAGTCGATCTGTTTTCCAAGAAAATCGATGGCGACATCGACATCGAGCCCTTCGGCGACATGTGGGAATCGGTGCCCGTTAAGAATGTGCACCTGATCGTCCTCAACGCGCGCCGCGATCCCATCACGCGTGTGGAATTTCAGTCGGTGACCAACGACCAACAGGTCGGCTTCCGCGTGCAGTGGGAAGACCCGGTTCCGAACCGGTCTTCCAGCCGTCATCAGGATTTTAAGGATGCCGTGGCATTGGAGTTCGCATTGGGCGACGTGTTGCTGCACACACACGGTCACAACGAACCGTTCTTTGGCATGGGCAACCGCGAAAAGCCGGTGAATATCTGGCAATGGCGCGCCGACTGGCAGCAGGAGATCGAGACCAAGGAAGAGCTCGAACAGGCCACGGGTGGCGAAGGCATGGATATGGATGTGATGATTTTCGGCGGCGAGGTCAACCCCGTTGAATCGCTCAACCCATTCCGCGACGTGCCCATCGAAGAAATGAATGCGGAGGGATTCGGCACGCTCACGCCGCAACCGAAGACCAAACAAAATATCCGCGGGAAAGGGGTCTGGAAGGATGGAAAATGGACCGTGACATTTGTGCGCGATCTCGAATCGCTCAACAAGTGGGACATCCAATTCAAGAAAAAACAACCCATTCTGATCGGTTTTGCGGTGTGGGACGGCCTTCATCAGGACCGCAATGGCAGAAAGACGGTTTCCATGTGGCAAAGGTTGATTTTGCCTTGAACTATGGGTTGGTATAAGATATTACTTAAATAAATCCTGAGAATTGAACCGTTTGAATAACGTTTCGTTGACCCTTGTCAACGTCATGATTCAAACGGGTGATCCGTTTTGAATGTTTGGGAGGTGGTTCCATGTCTGACGACCAGACCAGAAATGAGGAAGAAGCCAGAGAGAAGGAAGATGCTCTGAACGTGGCGGAATCCGACGTCGATGAGGTCGAAGAAGAAGAGATAGATGAAGACGTTCTGACCGAAGAGGAAATGGAGGAGGTCGATGAGGTCGAGGTCGTCGAGGAAGACGACCACGAAGTGGGCGCGATCATGGTTCTGGGGCAGAGCGGTTTTGCCGAAGGGCAGTCCAATCGTGGCGCGGATGACCCCAGCGACAACACCTTGTGCGAACCCCAGTACGTCGTCAGATTCGGTGAAATGGTGTTCGTCGCCGACCGCGGCAACCATCGCGTGCTCGGATGGAATACGTTTCCGGAAGAAAACGGTGAACCGGCCAGTTTTGTTCTGGGGCAGGAAGACTTTGCGGACTGTCTGGAAAACCGCGGCATCACCACCACCCTCGACGAAATGACGTCGGGCCTGGGTGATGAAAGTCTGGATGGCTTCACTGTCAGCAAACCGGAAGAAGACACCCTGTCGCAGCCGGCGGGACTGGATGTGATCGACGGCAAACTGTACGTCTCCGACAGCGGCAATCACCGCGTGCTGCGTTGGAACGGTCTGCCTTCGGACGATGGCGAGGCGCCGGGACTGGTGCTGGGTCAGGACAACCTGGAATGCGGCGAGGCCAACCGCCGCGGCCTGGTGGGTTCCGGCTCGCTGTTTTTCCCGTTTGGACTGCGCTCCGGCGACGATCAGCATGTCTTCGTGGCGGACAAGGACAACCACCGTGTGCTGATATGGAACAAGATCCCCTTCAACAACGGCTGGAATGCGGACATCTGTCTCGGCCAGTCGGACATGGACGAGCGCGAAGCCAACCGTGGCGATTTCGAAAACGTCACGCCGGATTCGTTGAGCTTCCCCACCAGCGTGTTCTACCACGCGGAATCGGGGAAATTGTTCGTGGTCGATCAGGGCAACAACCGGGTGCTGATATGGAACAAACTGCCCACGCACAACGGCGTGCCTGCGGACCTGGTGCTGGGCCAGCCCAATTTTTACAGCCGCGAGGCCAACGTGACGCAGGGCGGCGGCAGCCGCTGCGATGGGATCGGCATGAACTTCCCGACGGACGTGGTGTACGGCCGCAAAGGATTGTTCGTCTCCGATTCGGTCAACAACCGGGTGCTGGGCTGGAAGGAACTGCCCACCGAAAACGGACAGCCCGCCGACTTCGTCATCGGTCAGAAGACGTTCTATGAAGGCAAGTACAACCGCAACAGCGATCCCGCAGCCACGACGCTGAACGATCCGTATGGCATGTTCCTCGACGAGGACCCCGAGGATGAAGAGGATAAGGGCAAGTTGTACATCTGCGATCGGGGCAATGCCCGTATTCTGATCTGGGATGAGTTGCCGATTCCGGAAGAAGAACACGAAGAGGAGGACGAGGACGAGATGCACGCTGAAGTCGAGGATCCGGAATTGCTCATGGGTGAGGACGAGGATTTCTTCGAAGAAGATGAGATGCCGCCCGAAGAGCTGGAAGAAGAAACGGCCTGAGCGTTTCGCCTCTGTTTGACCGCACATTCAAAAACCCCCTCTCCGGTTGCGGGGAGGGGGTTTTTTATTTTCCGCTTTGCCAATAAAATGGTTTTGTCAGCGCAGTGTCAACCGGCAGAACTGGATGGCAGCGTTGGCCGGATGAAAACTGCGCTGGATGTCTTTTTCCCGGTAACCCAGCTTGCGCAGCGTTTTGTCCGCCGCCCGCACTTCGCTCTCGGTGATGTAGGCCACCGTGTCCGGCACGCCGCGCGCGTTCATGTTTTGGATCAACTGCTGCATGAGCTTGCGCTGCTTTTTGGGCGTGCCCGGCAGCGTCGGATAATCGAGGCGGTTGGGGTAGGGGCTGCGGTACCTGTTGTTGAGCGCTTGCAGGGTTTCCAGCATCAACACATCCACATCCCACGGCGCCATCTCCGCCACACGGGGGTGATTCTGCACCAGTTCCACCAGGCTGATGACGGGCTCGCCGAGGTTGCGGTGGACGAAGGTGTGCTGCGGCTCGCGGTCCACGTTCTGAAACCCGATGGCCCGCCCCACGTCCGCCAGCAACGGGAAGTTGACCATGGAGGTGTACTGGCCGCCGTACAGTTTGAAATACGGACGCCCTTCCCAGTTGAGGTGTTCGAGGTCCAGCATGCCGTAGTCGAACCCGGTGTAGCCGAAAGAGCGGCCGGGGGCCAGCAGCCGGTGCGCTTTCTCCAGCGTGCCGAACGCGCCGGCGTTGATGGGCACGGGTATGTCGTCGCCGATCGATTCCATGTGCTGCCGCACCACCTCCCCGAACGGCCAGTCGCCGAGATCGGTGCGTTGGAAGGCGCGTTCCCAGACGATGTGTTCGAGAAACGGCGGCTGCGCCTGCAATGCCTCCAGATCGGCGTTCTCGAACCGGTTGAGGAAGGTTTCGAAATCGCCGTCGAGGACGGCGCGGTCGATGAGCGGTTGCAGGTATTCCTCATACAACGTGCCCTGGCTTTTGATCAGTACGCGGGTGGCGAGGTCGTCCCAGATTTCGTTGGACAAGACCCAGGTGAGCGAGTGCGGTGCGAGGCCGCCCATGTCGCGGGCGTCCAGGTGCGCCGTGGCGAAACGCCCGGCGTGGTCCTGCAGGTGGGGATTGGCTTCGACGCCCTTCAGGATTTCCAGCGAGTAGTCGCACAGCGTGTACTGGAGGCGCGGATAGGCGCAGCCGGTGCTGTCGATGTCGCGCAGACGGCTTAAGAAACGCGCGGCCAGGTTGCCGTTGCCGACGCCCCATTCCTGCACCTCAAGAGGGGCGGTGTCGTCCGCGGGCAGCGATTGGCAGAAGCTGTGGAACGCGTCGGCGAGGGCGTGCGCCAGCCGGTGGTCGCGGCTGACGTAGGTCTGGAAATGGTTGTGGATGCCCGGACCCTTGGTGCCGTAAAAGATGTGGTTGACGTGCACCTGCCACGTGTCGGCGGGGTGGAAGTCGCCCAGCGCGGCGAGTGCAGGGGGGCCAGAATTCATCCTGGATCAGAACCGGTTGAAGGCTATTGTTTGTCTGCCGCGGTTTTTCCCGAAGTGGCGACGCCGCCCGGCACGCCCGCCATGTCCGTCTGACCGGAGATATCGGGGCGGATCAACTCCTGGTACTTATCGTGTGCCTTGGCGGAGTCCTCGTGGCGGCCGATTTCCTTGTAACACTGATACAGGTTCAGCCAGGCGCTGGCGTCGGAATCGTTGAGGCTGATCGCCGTTTTGAATTCCTTGATGGCGCTTTCGATGCGGCCCACGGAAGCAAGGAGGCTGCCCAGGTTGGTGTGCGGCAGGGAAAACTCCGGGTCCAGTTCCATCGCTTTTTTGAAGGCGTCGATGGCTTCGTCCACCATGTTCTTGGCGGAGTAGGCGCTGCCCAGGTTGCACCAGGCCTGGCAGTCTTTCTCATCCAGATCGACCACGCACTGATGGGTGGTGAGCGACTCGTCGAAGTCGCCGTTCTGGAAATAGGCATTGCCCAGGGCGGCGCGCAGTTCCTTGTTCTCCGGATCGAACATCAGTACCTTTTTCAGGATGCGGATTTCGTTCAGGTGGCTTTGCAGCATATTGTAGGCAGCGGCCAGATTGGCGTAGGACGTGGTGTCCGTCGGGTCGATCTGGACGCAGCGTTCGAACGCGCGGATCGCATTTTCAAAATAATCCTTCAGCATGTAGGCGCCGCCGAGATTGAAAAACACTTCGGCGTCGTCCGGCGCCAGTTCCGCGGCGCGATTCAGTTCGCGGATGGCCTCGTCTTCCTGCGCCGACAGGGCGTAGGCGGTGCCCAGCACCTTGTAGGCGCGGGCCTGCTTGGAATCCTTGTTGATGACGGCCCGCAATTCCTTGATGGCGTCATCGTAGTTGCCGCCATCGATGTACAGCGTGGCCAACTCGACCTTTTTCTCCAGGTTGTCCTCATCGTTACGCAGCTCTTTTTTGATCTGCCGGGTTTTTTTCATGATGGCGGTTTCCAGCTTGATCTGCTCCGGGTCCCGCACGCCCAGCTCTTCAAAAATCTCCGGATGAATCTTCATGGTCATCCAGTCGGAGCCCTTTTTTTTGTCATTGCGTTTTCGAAACTCCTCAACGTCGAAGTCTTCGTTGACATCTATATCTGCCATGAATCGATCCTCTCCTGGAAGGATTGTCGTTTCAATCACCACACAGTGTTGAAGTGTTGAATATAATTGAATTTTAGGTTATCGGGAGCGGAGGTGTCAAACCCAAAACGAAGGCGCGAAGGCGCGCAAAGTCTGAGAAAATCAAGCCTCCACGGCCTCGGTCAACGCCTCGTCCTGCGCCATGCGCAGAATTTCCTCACGGCCGAACCGGTCGAGATACAGCAGGAAATGCTCCCGCGACAGGTATTTCCAGATTTTTCTGGACGGGAAGCATTCGTCGAGGACGGCGTCGAAATTTTCATAGACGTCCATGACCTGGTCGCGGGTCATGCCCTTATTGATTTCAAAGTCGAAGACGATGGCCATGTCCCGTTCCGGGTCCTGCAGAATGCGGTCGATGGAAAACTTTTTCGGGTTGTGGAAGATGGCGGAATCTTTTTCCAGCGAGAAGGTGGACTGGCCCACCGAGTGCACCACGCCGGAACCGCGCTCGCTGTTTTCCATGGTGAAACGAATGGTCTCCTCGGCTTCCTCCCGTTCCTCGGTGGGGAACCCGAAAAACAGGTACAGGTGATTCCAGATGCCGGCGCGGGCGCTGTTGGTCAGCACGCGGTGTTCGGTTTTCTGGTCGCAGCCCTTGTCGATGATCGACAGCACGCGGTCGTTGGCGCTTTCCAGTCCGTAGAACAGCATGATGAATCCCGCCTTGCAGATGTCGCGGAACAGGTCTTCCGTCTCCACCGTGTCGGCCTCGAACTTGAGCATGCCGAGCGCGCGCATGTCCACGTTGCCTTTCAGGATGGCGGCGGCCATGCGTTTGAAGGCGTTGGGCGAGATGGCTTCGTCCGAAAACGTGAAGTAGCGCGTGTTGTGGCGTTTGCCGAGGTAATCGATGTCTTCCGCCACGCGGCTTTCGTTTTCCTTGCGGTAATAGGAATCGTAAATGTGGCTGTGCGTGCAGAACGTGCACTTGCCCCAGTAGCAGCCACGGCTCGCCATGTAGGGCAGCACGGGATAGGGCATCAGGTATTTGTCGAGCGGCATGTCGTCGAAATCGGGCCGGGCCAGTTGATCGTAGGGCAGCGACTCGGCTTTGGGATTGCTGATCACCTTGTCCTCTTCGAGGTGGATCAGGTTGGGCACCTCGCTGAGCGACCCGCCGGATTGCAGTTGTTCGATCAGGCGGCGCAGCGGCAGCTCGCCCTCGAACAGGATGATGCTGTGAAAAAACTCTTCGAACAAAACCTGTTTGTCGGCCAGGATGTCGATGTGCCGGGTGAACACGCTGCCGCCGATGACAATGTGCAGGTGCGGGTGTTGCTGCCTAAGCAGACGGGCAAGGCTGAGCCCGGCGATGACCTGGCCGATGTGAATGATGGAGATGCCGACCACGCCGTAGTCGTTCCAGTTCACACGCGGCATCAGGTGGTTTTCGAACAACCGGAGATACGGATTGGCTACCGGGTCCGCCGTGGCCTGCAGGATGCCCTGTAAATTTTCTTCCGGATTGCCCGGCATGAAAAACGATTCCAGATCGACCTGGCTCGGAAAATGCGCGAACGAGATCAGCTTCATGGCGATCTTGAGGGTGGTGTAGGCGCGCTTGTACACCGGGAACTGAAAGAAGGACTCTTCCGTGCGCAACACGTCCTTCGCTTCTTCCACGCCGGAGTAAATGCTTTCCAGATACTCCGGGTCGGACAGGATGTCGCGGTACACGTTTTTGACCTGATTTTCTTCCGGCGTGTAGGCGGGCCGCGACAGGCGCTCGCGGATGAGCCCGACGCACTCTTCCAGATAGGAACGAGACAGGAATGTTTCGTAACCCTCGATATTGAAATCGAACTGATCGACCGGGTGTCCGTGTGATTTCAGGTACCCGGCCAAAGTCGGCAACGCCAGGTACGGTTGGCTGGGGAACCACTGCGGCGGAAATATGAGGGCGGTTTTCATTAAATTCCTATTTCCATTAAGATTATTATGTTCATCATAGAGAACCCGCCAAGCTCCTGTCAATCTGAGACGGCACTTTTCGCCGGGGCCCGGCGGCTGTGCGCTGTCCGGTGACAGGCCGCAACGGGCTCACAGGGCATTCTGTGCTAACACCCGGTTTGACGGTGATTATTGGGTGAGGCAATTGTCTTGACACCCATTTTCCTATGTATATATAATGCGTAAAACCCAGAAAGGCCGTAAACTTTTATATTTTTGATGGTTACGACCATTTCCCGTTTTGAACCGTTTGTTAAGGAGATCAGGTTTTGAGCGAACAAGATACCCAAACCAATCCTGAAGACACCCAGGCCCCGGAAGATGGTCAGGAAGAGAATCAACGGACAGACGACCCGATGTCCGATCTTTCCGAACTGGAAAAGATAAAAAAGGAACTGGAAGCAGAGAAGGCCAAAGCCGCTCAGGAACTGGAAGAAGGCGACGAGGAGGACGAGGATTTACGCGAGGTCGATTACCTGCAGAAGGTCATCGATCTCTGTGTCAAATTCGACCACCACGTCGGTGTGTTCCTGATGGCGGGCTACATTGACTGCGGTCTCAAGTACAACCATCAGTTGGCCGACAGCTACATGAAGCACCTGGCCACGATTCAGGGGTTCCTGCGCCTTTTGGAAAAGGTGGACGGCGTCACCCGTGAAACGGTCACCAAGGATTGCATCGTGCGCATGCGCAATGTCATTCAGGAAATCCACAAGCACCTGGTCAAGCCGGTGTTCAAGGAAGTGGGTCTGATGAAGAAAAAGCCCAACATGGAAAACCTGGAAAAATTCCAGAGCGAGTGGAACGAGCGTTTGAACGAGTTGCAGAATGCGTGCGATTTCGAGTATCAGATTCTCGACGTCAAAAAATTCATGGTCAGCTGACATCGGTTGCAGTGGGGCCGGCGGGCGGGGCCCGGCTGTGCGGTGTTCTGGCAGGGCTTTGCAGTGCCTGGAGGATTCCATCCTCCAGGTTTGGGAAGCCTTTGCGGGCGGTTGTCTTCTCCAGGCAACCGTTTTTTTTCAAGCGCCCCGCAAGGCTTCACGCCACACCGTTTGAAAGCCTATCCCGAGTCCGGCCGCGTTCGGCGCGGCACCTTCCATACGTAATGACGCTGCATTAACTTTAAGGAACTGGAATGGCAGAAGACAACGAAGCGCTAGAAGATATCGAAGCGGAAGAAACCGTCGGTGAATCCACCGCAGTGGAAGTCCGGGAGCCGGAGCCGGTTCCGGAAGAACAACCGAAATGGGCCGATGTCGATCATTCCAAGCTTTATGTCTGGGTGGCCGACGCCGGCAACGATCGCATCCAGAAATTCGACGGCAATGGCCGGTTTCTGTTCGAGTTTGGCCGGCCCGCCGGCACGCGGCCGCCGTACCGTCCGTCGGAGTTCAAGGGACCGTTCGGGGTGGCTGTGGACAAGGAAGGCAATATCTGGGTGGCGGACACGGGTTGCCACCGCATTCAGAAATTCGAGGGCGACGGCGACTTCATCCTGGAACTCGGCACCGAGGGCTACGGACAGGACAAATTTTACTGGCCGGAAGCCATTGCTGTGGAACCGATGGGCACGGTGATCGTGGCCGACACCCACAACCACTGCCTGAAACGCTACGATGAAGACGGCGAGTTCATTCTCGGTTTCGGCTTTGCGGGCAATTTTGACGGATTCATGAAGTTCCCCTCCGGGGTCGCCACCGATGCCGCGGGCAATATCTATGTCGCCGACCGCGACAACCAGCGCATCCAGATTTTTAATGAAGACGGCCAGTTCCTGTCGAAGTTCGGTGAGTATGGATTTGAAGAGGGCCGCTTCAACTTTCCGTCCGACCTGACGGTGCGCACCGATGGCACCCTGCTGGTCGCCGAAAAGAGTCAGAACCGCCTGCAACAGTTTGATCGCGACGGCCTGTTCATCGCCTCCTTCGGTGAGTACGGCAAGCGCGACGGCCAGTTCAACTGCCCGATGGCGATCGCCGAAGACCCGTACGGATTTGTCTTTGTGGTGGACACACTCAACAACCGCATTCAGAAATTCGATCCGGACATGAATTTCGTCAGCAAGTGGGGCACCATCGGCAAGGAAGAAAAACAGTTCCAGAACCCCAGTGGCATCTGGCTTTCGTGGGAGCCGGATTGGGAGCCCAAGGATGAATGAGAGGTCCAGAACGCGGAGCCGCTTTGCCGTCGCCTTGCCGGCCGTCCTGTGTTTGCTGCTTTTCAGCGCCGGGGTGCGGGCGGAAGATGCGACGCAACCGGGCCCCGATGCGGAGTTTGGCGGCCAGATCCTCACTCTCACCGAGCCGCAGCAAGCGGATTTCAAGTCCGACGACCCGCGCTTCCGCGACAACAAAAACGGCACCGTCACCGACCTCCAGCACCACCTCGTCTGGGAACAGAGGGACTCCTATCAGTCGCAGAAAAAGTGGCTGAACTGGAACGACGCCCAAAATTACATCAAAAAATTCAACGAAACCGAATTCGGGGGCGCGTCCACCTGGCGCCTGCCCACGCGTGAAGAACTGCAAAGCCTTTACGATGAAAACAAATCGGTGCCCTGGAACTATTACTGGACGAAAAACGAGGTGCACATCGATCCGATTTTCGGCAACAGCAGTTGCTGCTACTGGTCCATCGAGGAACTGAGCGGGGAGATGGCGTGGGGCTTCAATTACATCCGCGGCAAAGCCTATCCGAGCATGAAGGGGGGCATCCAGAAATCGCTCACCGTCATTCGTGCCGTCCGGGACCTTGCGGACAGCGAAAAAGTCAGCTTGAAGTGATCGTGCAGGAATTTTTTCGGCGGAAAACGGCCCGAAGGCACCGGGGTCTGCTACAATGAAACACCGATTGCATACCATTGGGAAAAGCCCGTCATGAGTTCTGAAGAAGACAAGAATCCGGAATTCCTCGAAGGCGAGGACGCAGAGTTCGAGCCCGATGCTCCGGAAGGAGACGAGGCAGCGGAAGGGGATGGCGTCAGCAGCAACTTCCGGGTGATGGAAGACGATCCCTACGAGCGGGCCCAGAAGGAAGGCGGGGAGGAAGCGGAGTTCGATCTGGAAGCCCAGATTCGCGAGTTCCGTAACCAGATCGAGGAAGACCCGGACAACTGCATCCACCATTACAACCTGGCCGAAGCGCTGGAAGAGGTGGGCGACCACAAGGAAGCGCGCACCGAGTACGAACTGGCGCTGCAGCTGGACAAGACTCTCGACTTCCATTCCATCATCCATTTCGGCCTGGCCAACATGCAGTTTCAAATGCTGCTGTCCGGCATCCAGTCCGTGGTCGTCAAGAGTTCGGTCGGCCTGCACTCTGCTCACAAGCCGGGCGATTCCATCACGGCGGTCAACGATGACGATTACCGCGAGCCGATCGAGAATTTCGAAAAGGCGCTGGAGTTTTTGCCGCAGCTGAAAGCCGATGAGGAGCTGGTCGATTACATTTCGAAAGAGGCCCCGGGCCAGTTGGCCAATCTGTATTACAAATGGGCGTCGGACTTGATCGACAAGAGCCGGCAGATCGTGCATTACGGCGGGGAGGTTGAGGACGTGCAGCACGCGATCAAGCTGCTCAAGAAATCGATGGAGATCGACCCCAACCACGCGCAGGCCAAGATGATGATCACTTACGGCAAGAAAATGCTGGCGGAGGGGTGGAAGGCATACGACGAGTACGGTTTCGAGGCGAAGGACATCCCGGGACAGGGTTGAAGCGGTTCTGAAAAATGAGCGCGTCATGCGCGGAGCGAAGTTGGGACTTATGGCAGATATACAACGATTGATCAAAGACGGATTGAGCACGGATGGGCAGATTCTGAATTTGCGCGCCAAGTTCATCCGGGAAGTCGGCGCCAAAGAGCTGGCCCGGTGTGAAGAGTTGTCGAAGGTGAGATCGATGGACCTGTCGCAGAATGACATCGGCGATGAGGGTGCGAAGGCGATCGCCGAATCGCCCATCTTCTCCAACCTCCGCAGCATCAACCTCCGGTCGAATCACATCGGCGATGACGGCGCGCGGGCGCTGGCCAACTCGACCACGCTGGTCAACCTGCGCAGCCTGCAACTGGTGGTCAATGATATCAGTGAAGAAGGCGAGCGGGCGTTGATGAATTCCGTCCATCTGGTGAACCTGACTTCCCTGCGGTTCCGGGTCTGAAATGAGCCGGGCCGGGTAAATCGGATGAGCGCTTAAATGGTTATGAATAAAGAGTTTTTCCGGGTTCTGATAGGGGAGAAGATAAAAGCTTGACTTCATTAGAGGGTTCTGATATTTTTGCGACATCCTGAAGTAGCCTTTGTCAGCGCAAGGCAAGGCTTTACAAGGGAATCTCCCTCAAGAGCAAGAGGGACAAGCCCGCAAGGGCGGATGTGAACTGAATTTTCCAAGTCTAGAAGGCTTTGTTAGTTTAATAGTTTTACCCACATCACCTTTTTGAAAGGGGGAGCAACATGGTAAGAAAAATGGTTGCCATCGCGGCTACGGTCCTGGCTTTCGTTGCCGTCTCCACCATGGCTAGCGCCAATGAGACCACCCTGAAGCCCGGGGAAAGCTCGGTTTGTGAAAACGCTTCCTGGATTGTTTACAATGCCAGCGAAACGGATGAAACCACCTTGGAATTCGACATTGGGCCCTACGCCTATTCCTGGGACAAAGTGTGGTCCCGGGAAATCGCTCCGGGCGGTTACCAGACCAATGCCATCGCTATGCGCAGCAACTTCACCAACAAGGGTCCTGGTACCATCGTGGTGAACTGTCAGCGTCAGCGCTATGACCGGCATGACTGGAAAATCGACGCGGGTGCTGGTAAGACCTATCAGTCCGACTTCCATCTGGACCATGTTCGCCCGATGACCTACATCGAGCCGGGCCTGGGTATGCCGGAAGGAACGGAACGGGGCATCTCCGGCGTTGTCGGCAACAAACCCGAAGCGTTTCGTTAAGCATTACTACAGTTTTTAAAAAGCCGGAAGGTTTCGACCTTCCGGCTTTTTTTGTTTGTGTTTGTAGTGGATGAGCTTCGGCCGGGTTGCGATCCCTACTTTAAACTTAAGAATCAGGAGCATGACTTATGGAAGAAGAACGTTTCGTGGACCATGGTGACGGCACCGTTACCGACACGCATTCAAAGTTGATGTGGATGCAAAACGATTCTTATCTGGATTTGAAGGATTTCATCTCCTATTCCATAGCCAAAAAATATATGAAAAAGAAAAACGAGGAAGCGTTCGCGGGCCACAGCGACTGGCGCATGCCCAGCAAGGACGAAGCCCACAGCCTGTACTTGCATGAGAAGGAGAAATCCGTGCTGGACCGGTATGAGATGCCTCTCTACATCGACACGGTGTTTACGGAAGGCTGCGGGTTCAACACCTGGACGTCCAATACCATGGGTAGCATCAATGCCTACGTTTTTTCTTTTGCCAGCGGCACCGGCGGGCAGACCGACATGGACGACATCCTGCACACCAGTTTGCGGCTGGTGCGGGGGACCATGGACCCGGAATTCAAAAAGAAACTGGGTAAAATTCCGGCGCGTAAAGGCCTGTACGTTTCCGATCAGCGGTGAGACCGCGGTGGAGGCCATCAAACCTTTATTTCATTAGGCTTTATGCCGCTGCGATTGGTATTGAAAAATGGCCGTTAGAGTGATAGTTTAAACGTATATTTGATTTAAATTTCTGAAATTAAACGCCTATCAACTCCTCACCGGCTGGATGCGTCCGGATCCATAGAACGGCGGGGGGTGTTTTTTGAAAGTCGGTTGGATCATGTCAGATTGGAAGGATTTGTTTCAAGAAAACAACGACAATACGATATCTCAACTGGATGAAGATCTGATCTGGGCAAAAAAAGATTCACGCCAGGAACTGGGCAAATGGCTGAACTACGATGAGGCGATGGCCTATCGGGATGCCTGCAACGAACAGAAATATCTGGGCTTCAGCGACTGGCGCGTGCCTTCCAAAAGCGAATTGCGCAACCTGTTCAAACATGCGGATGCCTACTGGGAAATGTTCATGAACCTTCCGTCGAAGAAAAAACGGAATGTGTCCAATTACCAGGCGGGCGGGGAATGGAGTTTCTGGACTGCCGACACGCGCTACGACACGTACGCGTGGAAGTGCTATTTCCCTTCCTGCAAGGAGGTCTGTGTCGATCAGCAGGTTTCGACCACGGGAACCTCTGTCCGCCTGGTGCGTGACAGTTGAGGCATTGAGTGGTTTTTAACTGGGCTCTCCCGGGAGCCGGCTGGGAGGATTGAGACTGTGTCGGACGAAGACATTAAAAAAGAAATCGAAGAAGACGAAGACACCGAAAACCTTTCCGAAGATTTTCTCCAGGACCTCGATGAAGATTTCGATGTGGACTGGATCGGCGACGACGACTGGGATGAAGTCGAGAAGGAAGAAGAGGAAGACGAGATTCCCGTCGGTCCGCAGTTTGTGGACAATGGGGACGAAACCGTCAGCGACGCCCACAACAACCTGATGTGGAAAAAAAGCGATTCCTGCGCCGACTTTGGATACGGCATCAACTGGTTCGAAGCCAACGACTACATCGAAGAGTTGAACGAAAAAAAATTCGCCGGGTTCGACGACTGGCGGCTGTGCAGCTTCGACGAAGCCAAGAGAATGTTCGCCTTCACCGTGTCCAATCAGGATAAGGACGGTGCGGAAATCCATATCGACCCCTTGTTCACTCCCGGTGGGGGCCACAATACCTGGACGTATGAGGAAAAACCGGATTATCAGCAGTACGCGATGATCTTCAGCTATGTCACCGGCAACGAAAAATGGGAACACAAGGACAACGAATACTGTCACGTGCGGGCGGTCCGCGACGAAGTCAAGGAGACCTGGGAGCCCACTTGGCGTAAAGACACCAAAAAATTTGCTGGCTGAGCCTTCCCGGCCTTGGCCAGTTTGTATCGGGTGCTATCATGAGCAATTATATGATTTTTGGCAAAGACGATTGTCCGTATACGCAAAAAGCCCGGACTGATTTTAAAAAGCAGTGCAAACCGTTTATCTATGTCAACGTGGACAACAATCCGCATGGCCTCGAGAAGATGCTGGAATACTCCGAGGGCCAGTACATCGTGCCGGTGATCGTTGATGTGGATAAAGGCAACGTGGAGATCGGGTACACCGATTGACCTCCAGGGAGGCAGCATGGCGGACGAGGAATCAAAACAAGAGCAGCAAGCGGATGAAGAGGAATTGAAGTCGTCGGCGGTCGAGAAGGTGGAAGGCGACGACAAGCTGGAAGTGGCCGAGGAGGACAAAGGCCCCAAACGGTTTGTGGAACGGGGTCCGCATGTTGTTCAGGACACGGTCACCGGACTGTTCTGGATGAAAAAGGATTCCTGGCAGGATCGGTCCAAGTACCTGAACTGGCATGAAAGCCGCGACTATGCGGAGCTGAAAAACATCCGCAAGATCGGTGGATTCGAAGACTGGCGCATGCCCACGATCGATGAAGTGGCCACGTTGTACGACCCGGCGCTGTCGAATGTCGCCAAGGGCGGCGACACCATCCACATCGACCCGGTGTTTCCGGAAGGGTCGTTCAAGATGCAGTGGACCACTTCGGACACCTCCACCCGGCGTCCGCGTTACGACTACACGCAGGGCAAAATCACCCAGGCGGATGAATACGTCTTCGGCGCGGTGCGGCTGGTTCGTAAAGAATCGCCCAAACGGGACGATCGGCGTGTTCGTTCCAACCAGAGACGTTAACCCGGGAGCAGGGCGATGACTGAAACCAAAACCAAAGTTCGGTTTGTGGACAACGGCGACGGCACCGTCACCGACACCCGCAAAAACCTGATGTGGCTCAAGGACGACTCCTGGGTGCAAAAAGGGCACCTGATCTCCTGGTGGCAGAGTCAGGAATTTCTGTCTGAAAAAAACGAGCAGCGGTTTGCGGGCTTCAGCGACTGGCGCATCCCCAATGCCCACGAGGCCAAGGACCTGTACAATCCCGAATGGAGCAATACGGATATGGAGGGCTGCGAGGTGCACATCGACCCGGTCTTCACTTCCGGTTGCGGTTACACCACGTGGACCACGGAAACGCGGGGCGCCAAGGCGGCGATGGGTTACGATTTCCGCGCGGACTATGAATACTGGCTGGCCAAGGAGAATATGGGGTTTCCCAGCTCGGTGCGGCTGGTGCGGACGGTTGGGGCCGAAAACAAAATGCCGCCTGAGGAGCGTTTCGTCGATCACGGCGACGGCACCATCAGCGATCTCGAAATGGGGCTGATGTGGAAGAAGGACGATTCGTATCTGGAAATGGATAAGTGGGTCAGTTGGGATGAAGCCAAGACCTGGGTGTCGGTATTGAACCAGGACGAATTCGCGAAACGCACCGATTGGCGTTTGCCGACCCGCAAGGAAGCGCAGAGCATTCACGACCCGGCCAATCCGGTGACGGACACCTACGGAGACGTCATCTACATTCCGTCCATTTTCTCGCCGGGTGCGGGCCAGACGAGCTGGACCAAAACCCTGCACAAGACGGACCCGAGCGTCGCCATCCGATTCAATTATTTCAGTGGCGATTACAAGTTTCATAAAAAGGGATTGCGCAGCCACGGAGCGCGTGCGGTTCGCGATTTAAAATAGAAAGAGCGTTGGTGCATGAGCGAAGCAACGGCGGTCCCCACGGAGAACCCGCAGGGCCAGCGGTTCATAGACAACGATGAGAATACCATCATCGATATGAAGCGCCGGTTGATCTGGTTGAAGCAGGACAGTTGGCAGTTGACGGGAAACTGGCTGAACTGGGTGCAGTCGCGGGATTACGCTCTGGAATTGAATAAGAAAAGTTTTGCCGGTTACAAGGACTGGCGCATGCCGTCCACGGAAGAAGCACGCAGCCTGTTCGACAAGACCCAGGAAAACCAGGACCACATGGGACAAAAGGCCTGTCTGATGAACCTGTTTCCAAAAGGGTTCGGTTTTCTGTGCTGGACCAAGGAAACCCGGACCAAGACGCAGGCTGTGCGTTTCAATTTCCGCAAGGGAGGCATCATGTACGACGACGTGTACAGGACTTCCCGGGGCGCCACGCGGTATTGCCGGGATATCCCGAAGTCCGGCGTCTGATGAAAACCGAATGGATCCAACCTGTTTTTAGCGAGGAGACGAAACGTAAAAATGGGTAAGCGTTTTAAGGACAACGGCGATGGCACCGTCATCGATGCCGAATACAATTTGATGTGGAAACAAACGGATGCCTTTCAGGATGAAAGCCAGTTTCATGACTGGTTTCAGGCTGAACAGTACCTCCGGAAATTGAACGATAAAAAGTTTGCGGGGTACAACGACTGGCGCATGCCCACGCATCAGGAGGCGGAAAGCCTGTTCGATGAAGACGTGTCGATCCGCGACCGGGATCGCTTTGATATTTTCATCGATCCCGTGTTTTCTCCGGGCGGCGGCCACTCCAGTTGGACCTCAACGCTCAAACCGCACAACGGGGCGGTGATTTTTTATTACCGCTACGGGCACGCCAACGTCAACAACCGGGACGACCCCTGCAAGGATTCCTTGCGTGCGGTCCGGGACATAACCGACAACGATAAGAAGTGACAGGAGGCCGGTCATCGAAGGTTACAACGTCATAAATTATCAGGAAAGTACGAACGCGGTTCTCACCTTTCGGTTTGAAGTGGAGGACTTCCGGAATCTCTATGTCCTGGAAGACTATTACTGCACGAACCCTTTTTGCGATTGCGACCACGTCACCATCTCGTTGAACGACAAGGAAAATGAGGAAAATCGCTTCTCCTTCATTGTCCATTTCAACAAGGGGACGGCGCTGTTGCCGAACCACCCGGCCTTGACCGAAAAGCAGAAAAAAATTCTGGAAGAGTTCAAGGGCGAGTTGACGGATGAAATGATTCTCCATTTCAAGCAGCGTTACATGGAGGCCAAGGCCTATGGGGAAAAGAAGCCGTTGTCTTACCTGGTGTTCGAGCCCGGCCAGTTCGTCAACTACATGGAAGTGTCTCCGCGCACCAGCAAACTGCTCGATTTTTCCTACAAAGATCAGAAACACTTCGCGGAAGATGCTTACGAGCTCGACCCGAGGAATGACAATAAAAGCATCCGCCTGACATTTTTTAAATTTGAACAGGACGATGAAAAGGTCCCGCCTCTTTTTACCTATACGTATTACTTCAATGAAACGCGACGGGAAGAGGAGGACGCCAAGCTGGATGCCAAGCAGGCGGACATGCTGCTCCAGTTTCACCAGTTCATTCCCAATCTTCATGAAATCCTGAAAGACCGCTACAAGGAGACGAAGCAAATCGGGGAGGAGCTGATGAAAAACGCACCGGATCTGAAGATTCAGGCGCACAAGCCCTTGCGCAACGACCTGTGTCCTTGCGGGTCCGGGAAAAAATACAAGAAATGTTGCGCGTTGAAATTGAATTGAGACTGTGAACTGAATTTTCCTGTTGCAGAGCGGCAACACTGCAACGGAACCATCTGCGGCGGGCCGGGACCACGCGGTCACCGCAATGAATGCATACATCGCATCGAAGGGTGATATCGATATGAGTGCCAAGGAAAAGAAAGTCAAAAAAGTGCAGGCGCGGCATATCCTGGTGGCCACGAAGGAAGAGGCCGAGGATCTGAAAAAACGGATCGACGAAGGTGAGGAGTTCGTGAAGCTGGCGGAAGAACACAGCCAGTGCCCGTCCAAAAAACGGGGTGGCGATCTGGGTTGGTTCGGCAAGGGCGCCATGGTGCGGCCGTTCGAAGTGGCCGCTTTCAGTGCTGAAGAGGGCGACATCGTCGGCCCGGTGAAAACGGAATTCGGCTGGCATCTGATTTATGTTTATGAAATCAAGGACGACGTCAACCCGGACGACGGCCCTCCCACCGGGGATGAGGATGCGGATGAGAAAACCCTGCGCCTGGTTGCGGAAAACTACGCCCATGAGTTCATGATGCTGGGCTATTCGAGCAAAAAGGTTTTCAGCCTGTTCACCAGCCCCCATTTCAAGTCCGCCAACGCGGTGTACAACATCATGGGAGATGAGGAGATCCTGAAGGTGATCGCCGGTGTTTATGGCCAGAAGTACGAACCGCCGGCCAAAAAGGAAGAGTCTGCACCGCCGAAAGATGAGCCGCCCGCAGAAAAAGAATAAGAGGCGTCGCAGATCGCGGTTGCCGCGACCATAAAAAAAACCCGAATCCGATTCAACGGATTCGGGTTTTTGCGTTTCCGCCGTTTTAGATCACGACCGAATGCACTTCCAACACGCTCGAGGTTTCCCGCAGCTCACGCAGGGCTTCGCTGGTCGGGGGTGAGTCGATATTGATCACGGACACGGCGTTGCCGTGTTCGTTGATGCGCCCCAGGTGGAATCCGGCGATGTTGAGGTTGTGTTTGCCGAGCACGTTGCCGAGGTTGCCGATGACACCGGGAACATCCTTGTTGCTCAGGATCAGCATGTGTTTGGAGATCACCGCCTCGAAGTAGTACTCGTCGATCTTGACGAGGCGCGGGTCGCCCTTGCCGAAAATGCTGCCGGTGATTTCCCGCGTGCCTTCTTTGGTCGTCGCCTGCACCTGAATGGTGCTGGTGTAGTCCTTGATCTCGTTGGTTTTCATTTCCTGCACTTCGATGTTCCGCTCCTTGGCGATGAACGGCGCATTGACCATGTTGACGCCGTCGATGGCTTTCGCCAGCATACCCTTGAGTACGGAGATGCTGATCGGCGCCACGTCCAGCCCGGCGACTTCGCCGTTGTACTGGATTTTGATCTGCGTGATGGCGCCGGAAACGAGCTGGGCCACGATCTGCCCCAGATCTTCGCCCAACTCCAGAAATGGTTTGATCTTCTTCAGCGTCTCTTCATCGATCGAAGGCACGTTGACCGCGTTGCGGATGCTGCCGTACTTCAGGTAGTCGATGATCTGATCGCAGATGGCAATGGCAACCTTGTCCTGCGCTTCTTCCGTGGAGGCACCGAGATGCGGCGTGCAGATGATTTCGTTTACTTCGAGCAACGGACTGTCCTGCGGCAGCGGTTCCTTCGAATACACGTCCAGCGCAGCCTGCGCCACCTTACCGTCCTTGATTGCCTGGATCAGCGCGTCCTCGTCGATCAATCCACCGCGCGCGCAGTTGACAATGCGGATGCCCGGTTTGACGAGATCGAACTCCTCCTTGCCCAGCAGATGCTTGCCGTCGATTTTGGGCGTGTGCAGGCTCATGAAATCGGAGCGCTTCAGCAGCTCCTTGAGTTCGACCAGCTCGACACCCAGCTTTTCCGCATGCTCCTTGTTGACGAACGGATCATAGGCGATGACCTTCATGGCAAAGCCCTTGGCCCGCTCGGCGACGACGGAACCGATGCGGCCCATGCCGACGATGCCCAGCGTTTTGCCGTACAGCTCAACGCCCATGAAGTTTTTGGGAGCCCACTTTTTTTCCTGCTTGAGAGTGGTTGCCGCCTGCGGAATGTTGCGGGACATGCTCATCATCAATGCCATGGCGTGCTCGGCGGTGGTGATCATGTTGCCGTCGGGAGCGTTCATGACGATGATGCCTTTTTTGCCGGCGGCTTCGAGATCGATGTTGTCCACGCCGACGCCGGCGCGTCCGATCACCCGCAGGTTGTTCGCGGCTTCGATGACATCCGCTGTGACCTTGGTGGCACTCCGCACCACAAGGCCTTCGTATTGCGGAATGATTTTGATGAGTTCTTCCTTGGACAGCCCGGTGTTGACATCCACTTCAAAGCCGTCCTCTTTTTTAAGAATATCAACCCCGAGTGAAGAGAGGTTGTCACTGACAAGAATTTTCATAATTCAAACTCCGGGGAAAATGCCTGGATTTTCCAGAGAAGGATTCATGCGATTAGCCGGTGCGGAAGCGCCGGAATGAATTCCGGACCGCAACGTGCGGTCCGGAAACCGTTCAATGTTTCAGCTGCAATACGCTTCGAGAAGAATTTCCTGAGCGGCGGCCACGCCTTTGCCCAGTTCGACCTTGGCGCCGAATTTCTTGAGCGCCATCTCGAGTGCGGCAATCGCCACGACGGTGTCGAAGGTGTCCACGTAACCCAGGTGGGCGATGCGGACCACTTTGCCTTTCCACTGGTCCTGACCGCCGGCGAGGGTGACACCGAATTCATCGCGCAGGGTTTTGACCAGTTTTGCGCCGTCCACACCTTCCGGGACGAACATACCGGTGGCGCTGTCCGCCGGGGCATCCGGCGCGACCAACGTCATTCCCAGTGCTTGGACGGCGGCGCGGGTGGCGCGGGCCAGACGGTTGTGCCGCTTGTGCACGTTGTCCATGCCTTCTTCTTTCAGGTTCTTCAAGACTTCTCGGAGGCCGATGACGAGCGATACCGCCGGGGTGTAGGCGGTGGTCTTGTCGGCCAGGTTTTTGCGCTCCTTGCGCAGATCGAAATAAAAGTGCGGGCACTTGGCTTTCTCCGCCTGCTTCCAGGCTTTGTCGCTGAGAGCGACGAGAGCGAGGCCGGGCGGCAACTGCAACGCTTTTTGCGAACCGGTGATGAGCGCATCGATGCCCCAGTCGTCCATCGGCAGCGGGTACACCCCGACGGCGGTGATGCCGTCCACAACCAGCAACAGGTCCTCGCGCTGCCGCGTGAGTTTGGAAATTTCCTCGATGGGATGGGAAACGGTGGTGGAGGTTTCACTGGCCTGCACCAGCACGCCGCGGATGTCCGGATTCTTGTCCAGTTCCGCTTTCACGTCGGCGGCTTTCACGGCCTGACCCCATTCGACGTTGATCCAGATGGGTTCCAATCCGTAGGTTTCGGAAATTTTGCCCCAGCGTTCGCCGAACTTGCCGCCGTTGATGACCAGGACCTTGTCCCCGGGCGAAAACAGGTTGGTGATGCAGGCTTCCATGCCGCCGGTGCCGGTGGAGGCCAGGATCATGACATCCTGCTTGGTCTGAAACAGAGTTTTGGCGTCTTCGGCGGCTTCACCAAAAATTTTGCTGAACTGCGGCGTGCGATGATGGATCATCGGCGCGGCCATTTCCAGGTTCACTTTTTCCGGGACCGGAGTCGGGCCGGGTGCGAGCAAGTACGTCTTATTCATATCCTCTTTTCCTGTTATAGGTATCCGTTGCAGTTAGAGTTTTATCAAACAATGAAGACCCGCGTCTGGGCGATTTTGTCATGCAGAGTCTGTTGGCGCGGGTCGGTCAGAACCATTAGAAAACCAAGTCCCAATGTGATGGTGGACAACAGGTAGCCCGGTATGGACCGCAGCGTGGCCGCCCGAAAATCGATCGGTTGCCCGTTCTCTCTCCAGACCTGAATGCCCATCATTTTTTTTCCGGGGGTTTGACCGCAAATGCCGGTAAACACCACGAAATAAGCGCTGAACAAAAGTGCCTGCAGCAAGCAACCCCCTGTCAGAATCGGCAGAGTGTTTCCCGCCTGATCCAAGCCCAAAGCCATACGGATGAGCACCGATCCCATGTCCATCCCGGACTGATTCAGATAAGTCCGGCTCAACAACAATCCTAGTATTTCCAAAGCGGTGATATCCAGCAGCAGCGCGACATAACGGCGGCGGAAACCGGACGGCTTCATGGAGGTTATCAAAGGATATGGTAAAGAGGGAAAACGCGGTATGGGTCTGGAAAACAGTCGGCCAACCTCCACCCGGCCCCGGGCAGAGCGGGTGCTTCCCACAATTTGAATTTGTACATCAATTTATAATGGAAAACGGGTGGAAAATCCAATTTTTTTCAGGTCAAACAGGACAAGCGGATAAAAAAGAGGGGGTTGGTGGAAACGCGTGCCGAAGCAAATGAAAGTTTGCAGGAAAGCCGGGAAAGGTTGAAAGGAAGGGTGCGAATGGATTATTTATCGTCGTCGGGGTCGGTATCGAGGTCGAGTTCCAAGCCGTCGAGATCGAGATCATCCAGACCCAGATCCTGATCGGTGGGAGCCGTGTCCGAATCGTCATCCAGATCGACCTCAGGTTGCGGCCGATCGTCGTCGAGGTCGATTCCTAAATCCAAGCTGCCCTCATCGTCGGTAAGGTCCATGGTGGCGGTGTCGTCATCGTCCAGGCCTTCGACTTGCGGTTCGTCATCCAAATCCAGATCGAGGGAAGAAGCGTCGTCGCCGAGATCCAGGTCCAGTCCCGCATCTTCGGTGTTGTCGTCACCCAGATCCAATTGAACGTCCGTATCGTCGTCTCCCAGATCGAGGTCGAGTCCGATATCGGCCTCCGCGTCGTCCCCGAGATCCAACTGGACATCGGCAGCGTCGTCCCCGAGATCGAGGTCCAATGCGGTGTCCGTATCCGAATCGTCTCCGAGATCGAGATCAACGGTTCCGGCCACATCGGCGTCGTCGGCATCCAGGTCGATGTCGTCGAGATCAATGCCGGTGTCGCCTTCGTCATCCAGTCCGAAGCCAACGCCTTCCACTTCGTGATCTTCAAAGCCTTCCGGGTTGTCGAGATCGAAATTGACATCGGCATCCATATCGGCATCAACGGGCGGTTCGTACGCTCCGGGTTCGATGGTATCGGTCATGTAATCCGCAGTGGCAGCCATGCCGGCACCGGCAACGCCTGCGGCGACGACTTCACCGAAGCCCGTCGTCTCGCCCGCGTACCCGGCTTCAACGGCTTCGGACAAATCCAGTTCGAAATCGTCGGGACCAATGTCGGTGAACACGCCATCGGCGGAAACATCTGCGGCCTCCCCACCTTCTGCGTAGAGGTCGTCGTCGGCGCCATAATCGCTATCGCCGTAACTGTCATACAAATCGGCGGAGCCGACCTCGGCAGGGTTGTACCCCTCACCTTCGAAGATGGCGAACATCTTGTCCTGAGCCAGTTCCAAGTGTGTCTTCGTTTGCCGCACGTTGGTGCCGCAACTGGGACATTTCTTCGACTTGGTGAAATATGTGTACCCACAATCTGGACAAAGCATGATGCCATTATAGAGGGCAGCAAGAATAAGGTCAAGAAAAATAATGCATTAGAGGGGGGGCGAGGATTTTCGGCGGCTTCCCAGGCCGGCACTCTGCAAAGAGACCGGACCTCTTCAATCGGAGGTGCGGGACGGTTTTCGCGATGCCGTGTGATCGCAAGGCGATGGGAAAGCTCCGTGAGCAAGGCGTGTGCCTGTCGTGCCTGCAACGCATGGGCGATGCGGTATTTGCTTTGCTATCCATAAAGCCGGCTTCCTTGTGCTACCTTGCACGGGCTGTGAATTGCAAATGCAAACGAATCGGATACAATGCGGATTCAAACGCTTCTTTCTCATTAAGCTGGCATGGAAGCGGTCCAGCTTCTCATTTTATTTTCGGGTGGAGACTGTGCTGAAACGGCAGGATATTGAAAAACTGGAAGAGGAGTACCTGGCGCCTTATGCGGTCAAAAGCGGGTCCAGCCGGGGGCGGCGTCACCGCGAAAAGGAACACGCCTACCGCACCCGGTTTCAACGCGACCGCGACCGGGTGATCCACTCCTCGGCGTTCCGCAAGCTGGAATACAAGACGCAGGTGTTCGTCTATCACGAGGGCGACTATTACCGCACGCGGCTGACGCACTCGCTGGAGGTGGCGCAGATCACCCGCTCCATCTGCAAATCCCTGCGGCTGAATGAGGACCTGGCGGAATCCATTGCGCTGGCGCACGATCTGGGGCATCCGCCGTTCGGGCACACCGGTCAGCGGGTGCTCAATGATTTGATGAAGGATCACGGCGGCTTTGAACACAACAAGCAGAGCCTGCGCATCGTCACCCGTCTCGAAAGGCGCTACCCGGATTTTGAAGGCGTGAACTTGACCTGGGAAGTGCAGGAAGGGATCAGCAAACACAGCCGCGATGCGGACAACCCCATCCTGCAAAACAAAAAATTCCGCTTTCCCACTCTGGAAGCACAGGTGGCGGATTTTTCCGATGGCATCGCTTACAACGCGCACGACCTGGACGACGGATTCACCTCCAACCTGCTGGACCTGGGGGATCTGCGCAAGGTCGCCCTGTGGAAAGAAAATGAAAAGATCCTCGACCGGAAATACAAAAACCTCGACATGGAACTGAAAAAGTACCAGATCGTTCGCGCCATCATCAACGATCTCATCACCGATTTTCGCAAGACCACGTTGCAGAACGTCCGCAAATATAAAATTCAAGCGGTGGACGATGTGCGGGCGTGCCCGGTGCGGATTGCGGCCTTCAGCAAGGAGTGCAACGAGAAGAATCTGGAACTGAAACGGTTCCTGTTCAAAAACATGTACCATCACCGCAAGGTGCGGCGCATGGAATTCAAGGCGGAATTGTACCTGACGAAACTGTTCGAGGCGTACATGCGGTACCCGGAACTGCTGCCGGAGCCGGGCCATCGCGATGGCAATAAGGACTCGCTGGAGCGGCGCATCTGCGACGCCATTTCAGGAATGACGGACCGGTCTTCCATCGACGAATACAAAAAGCTGTACAGCCCGGATGAAGGATTGGGTGCGTTGATCTGAAACGATCCCCAATGCAGAAAGGGCCACCCCGAAGGATGGCCCTTTGCCCGTACCTTTTGGAACGCGTGATGTATTTATTCGAGATTTTTGCCGAACAGATACATGAACGCAATCGCAGCCAGAATCGCCAGTCCGGCGATCAGGAATCTCCCGCTTTCACCGATTTCTAACCATTCCATGGTCCACTCCTCCTTGGAGGGGGTTAGATCGACGCGTTGCGCGCCAATCCGGTAATTACCGTTATGTAGTTCAATATGGGTACCGGGATGGATTCTGTCAATACGTCTAAAATATTGATAAATAGTGCATTCTAAAAAAAATTGAGCGCAGTGCAGGAATTTGGACCGAGAGACCCGGCGGGTGAGGTGGCGCTACGAACAAGGAGGTTTGGATTTGCGACGCGATTTACAAAACAGGTGTGAGGCAATGCGATGAGCGCCATCAAGGCGGTGTGTGTGTACTGCGCTTCCAGCACGCAGGTCGGTGCGGTGTACCTGGACGCGGCCTATGAGCTGGGTCAGCGCATGGGCCGGGCGGGACTGGAATTGATCTACGGCGGCGCGTCGATCGGGTTGATGGGCGCGCTCGCGCGCGGCGTGCACGCGGAGCGGGGCCGGGTGGTGGGCGTGCTGCCGAAATTTTTCATGCAAAAAAATATCCGCTACGACGAGGCTGACGAGTTGATCGTCACCCGCGACATGCGCGATCGCAAAGCCACCATGGACGAACGCGCCGATGCGTTTCTCGTTCTGCCCGGGGGCGTGGGCACGCTGGAAGAGGCGACGGAAATTTTATCCATGGTGCAACTGGGGTTGACGGCCAAGCCGCTGGTGTTCATCAACACCGACGGATTTTATGACGGGCTGTTCGCGCATTTCGAAAAAATGGTGGCGCTCCGGTTCGCCAAGGACGAGACGATGAAGATGTTTGCCAACGTGGAGACGCCGACGCAGGCGATCGACTTCATCGAGCGGTTCCAGCCGCCGGAATTGCCCGGCAAATGGTTTTGATTTAAACGAGGGAGGCGTTGTCCGCCTGAACCTTGAGGTCCTGGCTGAGCGTGTTCTGCAGGAAGGTTTCGATGTACTGCAAGGTGCCGGTGGTGGAACTGGGACAACTGCCGCAGGCACCCTGGTAATGCACATGCACCACCTTGTCTTTGACGTTCAACAGGGTGATGCCGCCGCCGTCATTGGCCAGCGCCGGACGGATGGCATGGTCGAGCAAGGCGTCGATGACTTCCATCTTCTTTTCGTTGGGCAGATTCGGGAAATCCTCGACTTCCACTTCTTCCAGAATGTTTTTGGTGGTGGATTCCGTTGTTTGATCCTCATCACAGGATTCGTAAAACGTCATGTGTTGTTCCAGCGTGTTCTGCACCGGTTCCATGATGCTGGTCCACCCGACCACCGGTGATTTGGTGATGGTGACGAAATTCTCCTTGATGAACACGTTCTCCACGCCGTAGATGTTGAACAGAGCTTCGGCGAGGCTGTCGCCGCGGGCGGTTTCGGGGGAACTGAAGGTGCGCGTACCGCGTACGATGACGTCGCCGCTCATGATGAACTGCGCCGCTTCCGGATTCGGTGTGTGGTGAAAGGTCATGACCTTGAAACCAGATTTCATGGTCGTCCCCCAAAAAGAAAATGGATGGTCAGAGAATCAAATCACTTCATTATACGTGGAATCGTTTCACATTCCCAATAAATCAGGTCTCTGCCATGGAAGCAAGTTGTTTTTCAAATACTTCCAGGCTTTTGGCGTCGAACAGCACGAACCGGACAAGGCGCAAGCCGGTGTTCCCGGACAGGTAGGCCTGCACGGTTTCCAGCATGATGCGGGCGCAGTCCTCGATGGGAAAGCCAAACACGCCGGTGCTGATGGCGGGAAACGAGATGGAGGCCAGCAGGTTGTCGTCGGCCAGGCGCAGGCTGCTGAGGGTGGCGTTTTTCAACTTCTCGTTTTCATCGCCTTCGCCCTGGCGGGGACCGACGGCATGGATGACGTAATCCGCTTTCAGGTTGCCGCCGGAGGTGATGACCGCCTCGCCCACCGGGCAGTGGCTGATGATCTTGCATTCCTCATGGATGAGGGGGCCGCCTTTGGCGCGAATGGCCCCGGCCACGCCCGCTCCCAATACCAGATTGGAATTGGCCGCGTTGACGATGGCGTCCGTGTCGCTTTCGGTGAGGTCGCCTTTTCGCAACTCAATCTCGGACTGATGGATCTTCAGCTTCATGCTACGCGGAGATGAAAAGTCAGATTCTAAAACTAGCCGCTGGAACCGAATCCGTTGGCCCCGCGGGCCGTCTCATCCAAATCCTCAACCGGGAAAAATTCCACCCGTGCCACTTGTTGTACCAGAAGTTGAGCGATGCGGTCGCCTTTTTTTACGGTCACGTCGTCGTCCGAGTGGTTGAACAGCAGCACCCGCACCTCGCCCCGGTACTGTGCGTCGATGACCCCGGCGCCGCAATCGATCCCCTGTTTGACCGCCATCCCGCTGCGCGGCCAGATGAGGCCGACATGGCCCGCAGGCAGGGCGATGCGGATGCCGGTGGCCACCAGCGTGCGTCCACGCGCCGGAATCAGGGCGTCCTCCGCTGCATACAAATCCGCTCCGGCGTCTCCCGGGTGCGCGTAGGCGGGGACCGGCCCCCCCTGGACGTGGCATGTCAGAATGGGCTGGGTCATCCTTACTTCTCCCTATAATATACATAAATCCTGCCGACACGGCAGCCTGGAACACGCATCACTGGGGTGTTTTGTCTGTCCTTGGCAAAAGAACCCGTAAAACCGAATCGTAAAGCACAACGGGACTGCCGTGCCGGCAAGATTTAAAAGTGAGGTGGAGGCGGGTTACTTTTGGATTCTGAATCCCAGAGGATCCGAGTCCCAAAAAACGATTCCAATCGACGCCGTTTGGTAAGGGCTTTGTTGCCGAATGAATAAAACGGAGGTTCCGGCCGGCGCTCAATACATTTGAGGAGTTGGGAAGGGCCTTTTCGCAGATCCCGGCCAGGCCGGAATCTACTGGATAATCGGAACACGTTTTTAAAGTAACCCGCCGAACAGGGCAGGGAATTGGGTGGCTTGCGCCTCGATCTGTCAATCCGCGTTTGCTCATACCGAACCATTTGGACGGTTTGTCTTTGATGCAACCCAGATTCCGCTTCTACAGCATCCTTTATCTTGTATTGGTCACGAAGGATACCACCATATATTGTGGAGCGTCAAGGGTTTTGTCTAAGAAAATATCGGAATTATTATAACATATTGTTTTTAAATGTATTTTTGTGAATATAATTTTTGGTGAAACGGGTTGGGAGAGAAGGGTTGCACAAGATATTGAGTCTAACTTTAGTCTCCTTTCTATATACGGGGTGGGGAGCGCCTCCTGTCGGAATGGGGATATGCTCTCATGGATTTTGCGGTTTTGTGGCCTGCGCGGGGTGGGCGGCAGAAAAAAAATCGGGCGGTGGGCTAGAAATCGGAGTGGCTGTGGGGCCGGTCAGGAGGCTTTTTCGCGGAAGCGGTCGAGGGTTGCCGGGATTTCATCCAGAAACCGGCTTTTGATCTGGTACAGGCCCGGCTTGCCGTCCACCCGGGCGTAATGCAGAGTGCCTTCCGGCCCGGCCCGGCCGACGTGGATGCGGGCCAGCGGCTGCTTGTCCCTGTTCTCCACCGTCACGCGCAAAACGGGTGGTTGCAGGCCGGTCTCTTCCGGTGCCTGTTCGGGGGACAGGCTTGTCTCGAACTCCAGATTGTTGAGGGTCCACACGATGCCTTTGCCGACATGGGCCGGGACCGGATCGATGATTTCCGGTTGGCTGAGGGACCAGTCCTGACCGCTGCGCTTCAGTTGAAACGTGCGGTCGGGGTATTCGAGAACGATCCGCGCCACCTGTTCGGCGTCCACGGCAAGCAGCTTGCGGTCGCGCAGATCCCGGCGGCTGCGAAATAGTTTTGCCACGGCCTCGGCACTCAGCGCGAACACGGCGTTGTCGGAGGTGCGCTGGGCGAAGTACACATCCTTTTTCATGTTGGGATGGCCGAGGCGGATGGAGACAGGCTTTCCATCCGCCGTCTTCACGGTCAGCACCCGGTCCGGATTTTCGAGGCCGAACAGTGGCAGGTTCTTTGCCTCGATGAATTCTTTCACGCGGACATCTTTCAGATCGAACAATAGACTGTTGACGGCGGTAATGTTGACCGCTTCTTGTCTCGGTTCGACCAGCGCCCAGGTATTTTCTTTGGCATCGCGTTGCAACACGACGGTTTCGTTTTCGTTTTGGATGGTGACGGTGGCGAGATCGTTTTCGTCGAAGGCGAACAGTTTCTTGTCGAGAAACGTGACGAAGTTGCGCGACAGGGTGCTGATCAGCGATTGATGGATGGTGAACACGTTGCCGGTTTCACTCAATTGAGCGTAGTGCTGTTCTTTCTTGTGCAGCGCGCCCACGCGCAGGATCACGGTTTTGTCTGCGTCGCCGTCGAGGCTGGCGTTGAAAACGATACGGGGTGTTTGCAGGCCGTAGAGTCCGAGGTCGCCGGGTTGCTCGACGATGAAATCCATGGCGCTGGAAGTCTGCACCGCGTTCAGGAAGTTCATCACTTCATCCGTATCGGCCAGTCCGTTGACCTTGCCGGAAAGCCGCCAGCGGTCGCCTTCCTTCACGAAGGTTTCGGCTTCGTCCTGGTAGCGGACTTCGAAGCGCTGCACCTTGGCGGTCTGAAAACGGAACAAGGTGCGATCGCGCAGGTCGTTGGCGGATTTGTTGACCACCCGCATGTCGAGCATGGACAGATACACCGCCTCATCACCGTCCACCTTCACGTAACGGGCGTGGCCGATGGGGCTGGCGTCGCCGAGCATCAGCGACTGCTTCGTGCCGCCTTTCAGGTGCACGGTAGCGGTGAGCGTGGGGGCGTCCAGTCCGTAGAGGGCGAGGTCTTCAGGTTGTTGTTCGACGATGCGGCTGTGACGCGCCGTTTCCAATTCGTGCAGCAACGGGTCGATGGCGCTGTGGCTGGCTTTGGCTTTAAGTGGTTGTTCGAGCTGCCAGGAGTCGGTATCGAGGCGTTTGACCTCAATGGTCTCGGCGCCGCGTTCGAGGGTCAGCGCTTCGACCTCGGCGTTTTCAAACAACAACAGTTTTTCGGCGCGGTTTTTTTCTTCCCGCTCTTTTTTACCGGACGGCAACTCGACCAGCCCGACGTAGGCCGCCAGCGCGACGAAGACGGCGATCCAGATCAGTGTGCCCCGGAACTTCATAGCGAACGTCGTTTCCACCAGATGCGAACACCGGTCAGGGCGGTGAGGAGGGGAAGGGCGATGGAACCGATCACAAACACCAGGTTGCCCTGCGTTTTGGTGAGAGGCAGGGGACTGTTCTTGCGCTGGCGCGGCCGGATGGCGATCAACTCTTCCTCCTCCAGCAGCCACGAGGCGGTGTTCAGGAAAAAGTCCTGATTGCCGGAAAACTGGTTGTACTGGTTGGACGCGAAATCGGAATCGCCCACCACCGTCAACTTGGCTTTTTGGGCAGCGGGGGTGTCCGCGCTGTCCTCCGATCCGGTTTCGGTCTCGGTTTTATTTTGATCCGGCGTGTCCAGCGTGCGCGTCACCGCCACGGCGACGGGCAGCGGTCCTTTTAAATCTTCTGCCGCATCGTAACGCGCCTTGCCGGATTGAAAATTGATCTCCGACCAGCTGTTGTCGCCGGAAAACAAAATCTCTGTGGTTTCCTGGCCTTCGGTGTTGATGGCAGTCACCGAGCGCAGCAGCGGAAAAATCGTCGGCAGTGTGAAGTCCCGGGTGATGCCGTGATCGGCGTACTGGCTGACCACCGGCGCGGCGCTGTCTCCGCCGAGCAGGCGCGATACCGGATCGAGCACGATGTCGTTTTTCAGCGCCACACCCCAGCGTTCGAGGAATCCTTGCAGGCCGCTTTCCGACTGCGGGTCCACCAGCACAAACAACGCGCCGCCACGGTGGAGGTAGGCGTCCAGGGCTTCGACTTCCTCAGGCTGGATCGGTTTCTGCGGGCCGTCGATGACCAGCAGATCAACGTGATCCGGCACGCGGCCGGTTTGCAGCAGCAACAGTGTTTCGACTTTGAACTGGCTTTTTTCCAGAGCCTCTTTCGACTCCGAGTAGCCCTCCTTTTCGGTGTCGTCGATGGATTTTTCACCGTGGCCTTCGAGGAAAGCGATGGTTTTCTGTTTGTCGCGGATAACCGTGAGGATGCCGTTGGTCAGGTTTTCCTCGGTGGTGTTCTGCACCTTGTGCACCTGCGTGCCGCTTTCCAGCACCACGGTGCCGTAGGTGGTGACGCCGTACTGGCGCGTGATGGCCGGGTTCTTGTCGGGGTCGATGTACTCCAGCTTGAGATCGGAGGACAGGCCGAGGTAGCCGTCAACGAGGTGTTGGAATTCGGGTTTGGTGGGGTCGTCTCCCTGAAAGAATGCGGTCATTTTAACCGGACGCGGCAGGTTCGCCACCACCTTCTGCGTTTGCGGCGCCAGCGTGTAGTAACCGGTATCCGTCACATCGACGCGCGTCTTGTGACGGTGCGCCAGCAGGTTCACGAAAACCAGAATGCCGGTGAACACGAGGATCAATACCGCCGCGTTCATGCCGTAAACCGCACGGCGGCTGCGCAGGGCGCGTATCAAAGTGTGGCGGTCGATCACGGCGGCGGTGCCCAGGTTGAGCGCCGCGATAATGAGGAACGTCAGCGGCCAGACGGGAAACTCCGGGATGACGATGTACAGCAGGAGCGCAAGGAATTCGCAGGTGAGGCCCACCCAGATGAGATAGGGAGTCGATCGTTTCATGGCATCAGCTCCACCGCCTGGATTCCACGACCCGGTAGGTCAGGAACAGGCCGAATGCGATGAATGAAAGGTAATAGATGACGTCGCTGGAATCGATCACACCCTTGAGAAAGGATTCCATGTGGCCGACCAGTGAAATGTAATTGAGGAATTCACCCAGCGCCGGACTCGCCGCCTGCGCCGCCCAGCCGATGATCCACATGAACAGGATAAACCCGAAACTGATCACCGCGGCGACGATCTGGTTGTCGGTCACCGACGAGGCGAAAATGCCGAGCGCGATGTAACACGACGCCATCAGCAACACGCCGAGGTATCCCGAAAAAATGGGGCCGATCTCCGGCGTGCCCAGCCACACCACGAGGATCATCGAGTACGAAGACAGCAGCAGCATCACCGCCACCACGCCGAGGCAGCCGAGAAACTTACCGGCGATGATCTCGCGCATGTGCACCGGGGAAGACAGCAGCAGCGGAAACGTCTTGTTCTTTTTTTCCTCGGCGAAGGCGCGCATGGTGATGAGGGGAATGATGAACAGCAGCGTCACCGCCATGTTCGACAACGACGGCTCGATGACGAACTGGTTGACGTTCAGCGTTTGTCCCATCTGTTGAATCTGCGCCGCCTGAAAACTCTGGAAGCTGAAAAAATTGAGGATACTGAAAAACATGTAGCTGTAAATGAACAGGAAGACCGTCGTCACCACATAAAAGACGGGCGAAAAGAAAAACGCTCCCAGTTCCCGCTTGGCGATCCACAAGGCTTGTTTCATGACGGCGTCACCAGTTTTTCTTCCGTGGTCAGTTTCAGGAAAATGTCTTCCAGGCTCATGGCCAGCGGTTTCAATTCCTCGATGCCCCAGCCGTGTTCCAGCACCAGCCGCGCCACGTCATCCTGCACCGGTGTGTTGGCATTGCTTTCGATGAAAAAGCGGTTGGGTCCGTCCGGATGCACGGCGGAGACAGAGTCCAGGGCCTGCAAGCGCTCGACAATGCCGTTGCCGGCGTTACGCACTCTCAACTCCAGACGGTTGCTGTGGCGCAGTGAGGCGTTCAAGCCTTGGAGGGTGTCCATGGCGGCGATGCTGCCTTCGTTGATGATGATCACGCGCTGGCAGATCTGCGTCACCTCCGGCAGGATGTGCGAGCTCAATAAAATCGTGTGGGCCTTGCCCAGTTCCTGGATCAGTTTGCGAATCTCGATGATCTGGATGGGATCGAGGCCGATGGTCGGTTCGTCGAGAATGAGGATTTCCGGATCGTGGATCATCGCCTGCGCCAGGCCGATGCGTTGCTGGTAGCCTTTCGACAGGCGGCCGATGATGCGCTCGTGGACGTCCTGGATATGGCACTGTTCGAGGACCCGGTCCACCGCCGCCGCAATTTGTTTTTTAGGGACGCCGCGCAGGCCGGCGACGAAGGTCAAGTAGTTCGACACCACCATGTCCTGATAAAGAGGCGGCGTCTCCGGCAGGTAGCCGATGCGTTTGCGGATTTCGTAGGACTGTTCGAAGATGTCGAATCCGCACACCCGCGCCGTACCGCTGGAAGCGGGCAGGATGCAGCAGAGTATGTTCATCGTGGTGGTCTTGCCGGCGCCGTTGGGTCCCAGAAACCCGACGACTTCCCCTTTGTTGACTTGAAACGTGAGGCCGTGTATGGCTGACCGGGGACCGTAAGATTTGGCCAGATTTTCAACCTCTATCATGGAATCCTCAGATTAGTTCCAATGGGTGGGCTGTCTTGAGAAAGAGGTGTTAATGTTTATTTTCCAATAACTTCTCCCAAGTATGGTTGCTTTAAAAAAATTATCACAGGGGAAAACCGGTTTCCATTAAAAAATTTTTAATTTTTTAGAGAGACCGGCGGCGGCACAGCGGGGATTCACCGCGAAAACGATGCCCCCGGAGTGGGGAAAAACGGTGTGAGTTGCTTTGTCTGCGGATGGGGTCCAAAAAAAAACGCTCCCGCCGGAAAGGCGGGAGCGCAGGTTGCGTCGAAAAACCGGTAAGGAAGCCGTTTGTTACTGGAGCAATTGCAAAACCGTTTGCGGGAGCAGGTTGGCCTGCCCCACCATCGCCGTGGAAGCCTGCACCAGAATCTGATTGCGTGTCAGGTTGGCGATTTCTTCGGCGATGTCCGCGTCACGAATCTGCGACTCGGCGGCCTGCACGTTCTCGATGGTGACGGACAGGTTGTTGATGGTCCGCACCAGCCGGTTCTGCACCGCACCGATCTTGCCGCGTGCGGTGGAAACGATATCCAGAGCCGAATTGATCAATTCCAGAGTGGTCAGGGCGTTGTCCACGGCGGTGATGTTGACGGCCTCGAACGTGGTAGTGAAGACAGGGGGGGTGCCGCCGTCCGATGTGACAATCGTAAAGGCGCTGATGCCCAGGGTTGAGGTGTTGATCGCCGCAAGATCCACTTCCGCGTTGAGGTCGAAACGGCTGTCGGACGTGGAATCGATGCCGATTTGAATGACGATGGGATTTCCTGGGTTCCCGTTCAGCGCGCTCATGGAGCCGTCGAGCAGTTTTTGTCCGTTGAAGTTGGTGGCGCTGGAGATGCGGTTGATCTCGGCGCGCAGCTGGTCGAACTCGATCTGCAAGGTGGCGCGTTCGGAATCGCCCAGGGTGCCGGTGGCGGCTTGTGCGGCCAGTTCCTTGATGCGGATCAGCATGTCGGCGGTTTCACCCAGCCCGGCTTCGGCGACGTTGATCATGGACACGCCGTCGTTGGCGTTGCGCAGTGCCTGGGTGAGGGCGCGGATGTCGCCGCGCAGTTTTTCCGAGAGGGCGAGCCCTGCCGGATCGTCGGCGCCGCGGTTGATGCGCAGCCCGGACGAGATACGCTCGATCGATTGCGCCAGGCGGCTGTTGTTGACGCCCAGCAAGCGTTGCGCCGTCAGGGACGGGATGTTGTTGAAAATTCGAATTGCCATTTCGATCCTCCTTGACCGAAGGGAGCGTTCCTGTCGCATCCGTGCAACGCCTGCTGGAAAACCCCTGAGTGGTTTTGTGGTCGCAGAATCTGACTGCGAAGCGATACAGCTTCGGCTTCTTTACACGAAGCCGTTTACGATTACTGGAGCAGCTGCAAGACCGACTGCGGAAGCAGGTTGGCCTGCCCGACCATTGCCGTGGACGCTTCCACAAGAATCTGGTTGCGTGTCAGGTTGGCGATCTCCGCTGCGATGTCCGCATCCCGGATCTGCGACTCGGCGGCCTGCACGTTTTCGATGGTGACGGACAGGTTGTTGATGGTCCGTACCAGCCGGTTCTGCACCGCGCCGATCTTGCCCCGGCCCGTGGACACGGTTTCGATCGCGGTGGTGATTGCCTCCAGCACGGTCAGCGCCTCGGCGACGGCGGTAATGCTCAGGTTGTCGAGGCCCAGAACACTGGTGTTCATGGCCGTGAGATCAACTTCATTATTCAAGTTGAAGCGGCTCTCCGCCGAAGTATCGATGCCGATTTGAATGACAACCGGAGACGCGGCACCGGAAGCCATGGAGCCGTCGAGCAGTTTCTGTCCGTTGAAGTTGGTGGCGTTGGAGATGCGGGTGATCTCGGCACGCAGCTGGTCGAACTCGATCTGCAAGGTGGCGCGTTCGGAATCGCCCAAGGTGCCGGTGGCGGCCTGGGCGGCCAGTTCCTTGATGCGGATCAGCATGTCGGCGGTTTCACCCAGCCCGGCTTCGGCGACGTTGATCATGGACACGCCGTCGTTGGCGTTGCGCAATGCCTGGGACAGGGCGCGGATGTCGCCGCGCAGTTTTTCCGAGAGGGCGAGCCCTGCCGGATCGTCGGCGCCGCGGTTGATGCGCAGCCCGGACGAGATGCGCTCGATCGATTGCGCCAGGCGGCTGTTGTTGACGCCCAGCAAGCGTTGCGCCGTCAGAGACGGAATGTTGTTGAAAATTCGAATTGCCATGGTTCAATCCTCCGTGACCGGTTTTATGCTCGGGTCGGCTTCCGTGCTGACCCTTAAGTAGTGATTCAATCCAGTTTTGATTTCTTTCGGGAGCTTTCCAGGAAAGCGTTTGATCGAGAAACAGCTTTCCCGTGCTCACTCAACCTATCGGGAAATTCCGCCATTACTTTATGGATAAATCGGATTTGGAAGTGAAATTCGGGGAGGGGGCGGTTTCGGAATGATTTTGGAGGGGGTGGAAGAGAGAGTCGCAAATGCCGTGTCCGGACCGGTGCAGCGCTCCTTATTGAACGTATCGGCGTACGGCTGAAATTCTTGAGCGGTTTTTTTGAAATATTCTTCAGGTCAGATTGTAGCCGGCGATTCCCGGATTCTGGCTGAGGAAATAGATGACATCGTCGAGCGGCACGATGTCCGGGTCCTGATAAAACTTTCCATACAGCATGCCCAGCAGTTCGTAATCTTTGCTGGTTTCCACCACCAGGCGCACGTTGATGTTGCGCAGGTACCAGGGCGCGGGGACGCTTGCGGACTGGAGAGCGTGGGCGGGGTCCTGCAACGCGGCCATCACGCCCTCCATTGTAGAAAGCGCGGTGCTGCCGGATTCCAGCGTGCGGCACACCTCGGTGCGGATCACGGGGGCGGCGGTGCCGGGCGGGACAAAATCGGAAGTGATGGTATAATCGGCGCGGGTTCTCTGGTGTTCCTTGATGAGGCTGCCGAGGATTTCCAGATCGATCAACGGTTGATTGACCCCGATGGGGACAATGTGGTCCGCGCCCACGGCCCCGGCCGCTTCCACCCAGGCTTGCGGCAGCCGCGGTGTGGACGCGGTGACGAATCCGATTTCCAGTTCGCCCGCCAGCTTCGCCAGGGGATCGTGCGACGCTTCCGGTCCGGTGGCGAGCAGGGCAATGCGTTCCAGTCGATCCGACTGGCGCAGGCGTTCGATTACGTGGCGAACCTGTGGCTGCCCTTCGAGCGGTTGCAGCGGATGGCCGGGATCGGATTCGGTTGCATTTAATGTATAGACAATGGCGGCGATGGCAGTCATGGTGTGGGTCTCAAGGTTTCATTTATGAATGATCGTTGGAGAACGGTGCATGGAGTCTCTTCATGGTTAGCGGCCGGTTGACGCGCCCGAAAAAATTGATGCAGGGGGACGCTGTGGGCGTGGTCGCCCCGGCAGGGCCGGTGGACCCGGAGCCTCTCGAAAAAGGACTGAACGTGATCCGCGGCATGGGATTCAAGCCGGTGCTCGGCCGGTTCGTCACCGCCCGCAATGGATTTCTCGCCGGGACCGATGCCGAACGCGCCGAGGACCTGATGGCGATGTTCGAAAATCCGGAAATCAAAGGCATATTCTGCGCGCGCGGGGGCTATGGCGTCAACCGCGTTTTGCCGTTGCTGAAACCGAAAGTGATCCGGGCAAATCCCAAAATGGTGGTGGGGTCCAGCGACCTCACGCTGCTGCTGCTTTACCTGGTGCAGAAATGTTCGTTGATTGCGTTTCATGGTCCCATGGTGGCGGGGAGTTTTGGCTGCAAGCCGATGACGCTTTCCAAAACGCAATTCCGTAAAATGGTCACCGCCACTTCCGGCGCAGGCCGCCTCAATGCGCCTCAGTCGCGGGTGCTGCGTCCCGGCAAGGCGCGGGGGAAACTGGCCGGCGGCTGCCTGACCCTGGTCTGCCGGTCGCTGCGCACGCCGTATGAAATTCAGACCGATGACCGCCTGTTGTTGCTGGAAGACGTCAACGAACCGGCTTACCGCATCGACGGCATGTTGTGGCAGTTGAAAGCGGCAGGTAAATTCAAAAAGGTCAAAGGCATCGTTTTCGGCGAAATGGTCAATTGCAGTGCCGGACCCAACGGAACCGGAAAGCTCGATGACGTCATCGCCGAGGTTCTCAGCGATACAGCGTTCCCCATCCTCACGCACTGCCCGGTGGGGCACGGCAATGAAATGTGGACCCTGCCCTGGGGTGTGGACGCGGCGCTGGATACGGAATCGCGTTCCCTCGAAATCAAAGGCAGCGCGCTGGCCTGATGGCGCTTTTCATAAATCCCCACCCTTTTCCTTCAAATCCCGTAATTCATCATCCCGCCCCGATTCCGGTTTTGGTAAATCCGAACTTGACGAATTTTAAATCCGCCGTTCAAATAGAAATAAAGCAGAAAATCTGTTTCAGGGTTCTTATGGCGATTCAATGCACGCATTGCGATAACTTCATTCAAAAGGGAGTGACAGTGTGTCCGATTTGTGGGGCCGGCATGAGTCCGGACCGGGAAACCACGCCGGACGTCGAGACGGGCAACCCGTTGCAGGCGGGGTGGAGCAACCTGGTCCGCAATTATCGCGGGTTGTTTGCGCTGAACAGCACGGAAGCGCTTTTCTTTAAAATCATAGTGGGACTGCTGATTGTTATGTTCGGATTCACGTTGTTTCTTTCCTTTTAGAGGCGAACCGCAGGAAGCGTGTTTGGCTGAGGAGGTCGCGTTATGGTTTTGCAGGACTGGATGGGATTGGCCGCCGCCGCAGTGGGGCTGGGGGCGATGGTGTATGCGAAGCGCATCGAGAAAAAGGCCAAAGCCGCTCGCTTTTGGCCGACGGCATCCGGAACCGTCAAGCGGTCTTCCGTGAAGCTGGAACGCAGTGGAAACCATGCCGGGTCCTACAATTACGGCAATCGCACCTTCCGAGCCGATGTGCACTACCGTTACAAGGTCGGGTCCCGGACCTACACCAACAACAAAATCATGGTCGGCGGTCAATTGCAGTTAGCCCTCAAGGACCGGGCGGAGCAACATTGCCACAATTATCCCGTGGGCACGGAGGTGGATGTCATCTACAATCCCGACAATCCGCAGGAAGCCTATCTCGAGCCGCACGAGGAATCATCCGGATTCATTCAGCTGGTCGGCGGCGTGTTTCTGGCGATCGGACTGATTGCTTACTTCCACCTGTTCTGATCCGGGTCAATTTCCGAAATTGTACTGCAGTGAAAAAATGAAGGTCTGGTCCGCCTTTTTGACGTCTTCGGCGGGATTGGAGTTGTAATCGAAAATGTGGGTGAGCTTGAGCGACCAGTTTCCCATCAACGTGGTGCTGACCGAGGCCTGGTTGCGCAGGCGGTATTCGGAGGGACTCTCCACATTCGGGTAAGCTAGAAAGAAGTTTTCAAACTTTACGTTTTCATAAAACTTGTACATGAAATTGGAAGCAATGCGGGCGCTCAGGAAACGCTCGTCTTCACCCACCCGCAGATCCTCTGAAAAATAGGTCAAACCCGCTTCAAACTCCAAGTTCCGCTTTTCCGTGTTCCTCCACAAATTGTAACCGATGCCGGCGCCGATGATGGCACGCAGGTTCAGATTCTTGAACTCGTCTTTCAGCAATTCCGTACTGATCAGACTGTAAATATTTTCAGTGAAAAAATGGTCCAACTTGAACGCACCGAACGTGTTGCGGCTGGTGATATCGCCGTCCTGTTCCGAATAGTTGTGAATGGCACGCATGGACAGGCGGTCGTTTTCCCAATTGCGCTCGGCTTCAAAGCCACCGCTGATGCTGGTCAGCTCCACGTTGCCGCTCTGAACGGAGCCGCCCAGGAAAAAATTGCCACTCCATCTTCGTGGAGATTTGTTGATGTATTTGATAGTGTCCCAGCGAAGCGACACCACTTCATTCATGGGCACGAGTTCGATTCCCATACTGTCGTCTTCTTTCGTCACCAGCCGTCCTCTTAAAACCCCGCCGTCTTTCAGCTCGACCCTGACGACCTCTTCGGTGGTGATGGTTTGTATCTGGTCCACCGGAATTTTGACTTTCTTGGAATACTCCGTGGACAAGGTCAGCGTTCCGTCGTGGAACGAAGTGATGGTGCCGTGCAGAGCGTTGCCGTCGCCGAAATGCACTTCGCCGCCCCACGCGGGGGATGCTGCCAGCAACACACAGCCCAGCGCAAAAGAAAGAAGCTGCCGGGGGATGATTTTCAGAAAGGTCATGGTGTCCGTGGATTGATGGGGGATGACGATCCCTTTTGAATGGCCTGAATGGGACAATCCCGAATGCATTCGGGCTTACCAAGATAAAAAAAATACCCGGTCAAAATCAAGCCGGAATCCCGAAACGGCGGAAAAAAGAGAAAAACCGCAACCGGGAAATCCTTCAAATGCGGATGGGGATGCCTCGTTGTTTGAGGTACTGTTTGCTTTCCGGAATGGTCAGCTCCTTGAAATGAAAGATGGAAGCGGCCAGCACCGCATCGGCTTTGCCCTCCGCAACGCCTGCATACAGGTGTTCCAGTGTGCCCGCGCCGCCGGAGGCGACCAGCGGGATGGTGAGCGCGTCCGACACCGTGCGGTTGAGCGGCAGGTCGTACCCCGACTTGGTGCCGTCGCGGTCCATGCTCGTCAATAAAATCTCTCCGGCACCGTACGATTCCATCAGTCGCGCCCACAACACGGCGTTGATGCCCATCGGGTTGCGCCCGCCGTGCGTGTACACCTCCCACGCCGGTTGCGGCGGCTGTGGCATGACGAACAGGGTGGGGTGCCGCTCTTTCCATTCCACCGCAGGCGGATTGAGTGGAGCATTCGGGTCCACTTGCTTGGCGTCGATGGCGACGACGATGCACTGGCTGCCGAATTTCTCCGCCGCCTGCTTGACGAATTCGGGATTGTGCACGGCGGCGGTGTTGATGGCTACCTTGTCGGCGCCGGCTTTCAACAGATTGCGGATGTCGTCGAGGCTGCGCACGCCGCCGCCGACGGTGAGCGGCATGAACACTTTTTCCGCGGTGCGCTGCACGACATCAAGGATGATGCCGCGATTTTCGTGCGACGCGGTGATGTCGAGAAATGTCAATTCGTCGGCGCCTTCCTGTTCGTAGGCGGCGGCGATCTCAACGGGATCACCCGCATCGCGCAGATTGACGAACTGCACGCCCTTGACGACGCGGCCGTCTTTCACATCGAGACAGGGGATGATGCGTTTAGCCAGCATGCGTCTGCACCTGCGTGAGCACGTCGCGGAAGTCGATGCTTTTGTCGTACAACGCCTTGCCGATGATCATGCCCTCGACGCCGCAGTCTTTCAGCTTGACGAGATTGAGCGCGTCTTCCACGCGGCTGACGCCGCCGGAGGCGATCACCGGAAGCGAGGTGGATTCCGCGAAGGCGCGGATGCTGTCGAGGTTCGGCCCCTGCATCATGCCGTCGCGGCTGATGTCGGTGAAGATGAATCCGGCGACGCCCATCGGTTCCATCTGCTTTGCCAGGTCGGTGGCTTTCTGGTTCGACACCTCCACCCATCCCTTGACCGCCACCATCCCGTCGCGGGCGTCGATGCCGACCATGATTTTTCCGGGAAAACGCTTGCAGGCTTCGGCGACGAAGTCCGGGTCCTGATGGGCGATGGTGCCCAGGATCACGCGGTACACGCCGGCGTTGACGTAGGTCTCGATGGATTCCAGGTTGCGGATGCCGCCGCCGACCTGGATGTCCACGGTGCTGCTGTAAATGATGTTCTTGATCAATTCCTGGTTCACCGGGCGACCGTCGAACGCGCCATCCAGATCGACGACGTGAATCAACTGGGCGCCCTGCTCGTCCCAGTGGGTGGCCATGTCCTGTGGGTTGTCGGAATACACGGTTTCCTGGTCCGCCTTGCCCTGGGTGAGACGGACGCACTGGCCGCCCTTGATATCAACTGCCGGTATCACACGCACGGATGGGGTCTCCTGCTTTTGAGGTTTGGAACAAACGGTGGATTATAAGGAGAAGCCCGGGGCCTGTCAACGCGGCGCGCGGGCGGCTCGTTCGCCTATCATAACAGGAAATGCCGGGGAGCAAAGCAGGCAGCGGGGCGGGGCAGGTCCGGCGCGGTGGAAAGCGTCCCGGCTTTGGGGTACAATTCCGCCACCTGGAACCCACCCGGCGGGAGGCGCGATCCATGCAATTCATGGCAACCGAACTGGCAGGCGTGATGATCATCGAGCCCGACGTGCACGAAGACGCGCGCGGATTCTTCATGGAAACCTACGTGGAGGCCCGGTTCCGCGAGCACGGTATCAATGTGGCCTTCGTGCAGGACAACCATGCCCGGTCTGCACGCGGTGTGCTGCGCGGCCTGCATTATCAGGTCCGCCACGGACAGGCCAAACTGCTGCGGGTGGTGCAGGGTGAGGTGTTCGATGTTGCGGTGGACGTGCGGGCGGGATCGGCCATGTTCGGCCGCTGGGTCGGCTGCACCTTGTCGGCGGAAAACCGGAGGCAGCTTTACATCCCCACAGGCTTCGCGCATGGCTACTGCGTGCTCAGCGACACGGCCGAGGTGATCTATAAATGTTCGGATTATTACCACCCGGAAGACGAGGGCGGGCTGATCTGGAACGATCCGCAAGTGGGCATCGACTGGCCCGTCACCGACCCGGTTGTCTCGGGAAAAGACGCGAAGCATCCGCGCTTGAATGCAATTCAACCTCCGGTGGTGGAGGAGTGAGCGCTGCCGGGAGGCGGCGAAACGGCGCCGGGATCAGGAATTGATTTCGAGGGATTGCATGAATTTGTCGAAGATCAGCTGCACGTTCTTGTCGATGTTGACGACCTTGCTCGGATTCTTCGACTGGTATTTGGCCAACGCTTCATCGATCTGGTTTCTCAGCTGTTCCTGAAATTTCGGGAAGTTTTTCATTTCCTGCAAGTATTCCCTGATGATCTCTTCCATGATTTCGTAAGCCGGCTGCGAGTCCATCGCTTCGTTGTAAGACATCCCCTGCTGCCCCATTTCTTTCAGGAACGTTTTGATGCGTCCCGTGTAGGCGTCGTACTTTTCCTCGCCCAGCAGGGAGTTGACGGAATCGGCGAGCAGCGGGAACAGGCACTCCTTGAACAGCGGGCCTTTCAGCTGGTCTTCCAGCTTGTGCAGGAAGAACCGGCCGACATGGTTGCGCCGTTGTCCTTCTTTTTCATTGATGAAGTACTGTTCGATGAGCGGTCGCGATCCTTCCTCGAACGAAGATTCCACGCACAGGTCACAAATCTGCACCGCTTCCTGCTCCGCCTTACGTTGGATTTCATCTTCGGAAGCGTTCGGGAACTGGCGCAGCAGTTGGATGGTTTTGCGGACGATCACCCGCCGGAACTGCTTGGTTCGTTGCGATTCTTCAACAAATAAAGGCGTGTATTCTGGCATTGTATGTGACCCGTTGTTTTTATGGGGTGAATGCTGGGAGGCGCCTCTGGCCTCATCCATTTATACCATAGTGCTTAAAAAAAATGATGGCCCCGCCTCATTTTTCCTGCCTGACTACCGATAAGTATAAAGGAAAAGCTGTCTTTTTGGAATCGAAGTATTGCAAGCGAAATCAAATAATAAGCGGTAATCATGGAAATCAAACCGGTTTTCGAAAATTCAGAGGTTCTGGCCCACCGGGCGGTGCAGGTCCAGGCCGGGATGTCCTTATCCGGAAACCTGAACCTGATCACGCAGGAGGGCGACCGGGTCGAAATCGCCTTCGGTTCGGAACGGTCGATTTCCGGCTCCCGCAGCCAGACCCGTTCCGCTGACGGCTCGGTCGTGGAGCGGTTGTCGCTGACCGCCATTGCCGCTCAGCGCTATTCGGTTTCGGTTGAGGGCGCACTCAATGAGGACGAATTGCAGGCCATCCAGCAGTTGGTCAGGCTGGTCGATCCGTTCGCCGAAGATTTTTTCGCAGGCCGCCAGCTCGACGTGGGCAAGACAGCCGGCACGCTGGCTGACAACCTGGGCGTGGTGCAGGAGTTGTCCCTCCACCTGCAGAAAACCACGTTCGCTGCGGTCTCCGCTTCTCAATTTTCGCAAGGGTCTCAGGCAAAATCCGGATCCGATCTGCCGTTGCCGCAGTTGCTCCCCGATCTGAAACACATCCGCGACTTTCCGGCGCTGGTGGAATCGGTGCTGGACTCCGTGTTCTCCCGTCATGCCGCAGGCGTGCTGGACGAGGCCGGCGTGGTGCGGAAGTTCGGCGACTTCCTCCAGTTCCTGAAAGAACGTTTGCGTTCCGTTGGTGACGACGACAGCGCAACGCCTGCACCGCAAACGCCGTCTGCGTCCGAGTCGCCGGATTCCGCAGCCTGAAGCCGCCCTTCTGGCAAACACCCTTTCCTTGATTTTCAAATCGAAATATTTTTCACTTTGAGCAGGCCCCGTTTTGCTGTTGAAGGCGAAGGGGAATGAACGGCCCCTTCTCCCCGGGTGGGAGAAGGCCGGGATGAGGGGGTTTGATAAATGTTCCTTGTCCGTTTGCTGGGGGGGCGCACCGCTGTTGGCGTTCCGGCAAAGTCTGGTATGATGTCGCTTCGTTTGATTTAGAGGGGAGCCGCATCATGTCCACAACGGACGCCATCATTCGCCTGCATCAGGTCTCGCGATTTTATCAGGCCGGAACCGTGAAGGTGACCGCGCTGTCCGGTATCGATATGGAACTGAGCCGGGGCGATTTCGTCACCATCATGGGGCCGAGCGGTGGCGGCAAAACGACGCTGCTGAATTTGATGGGCGGACTCGACCGTCCCGATACCGGCGACATCCACCTCAACGGCCATCACATTTCTCAAATGGACGATCGCGGCCTCACCGATCTCCGGCGGCGGGAGATTGGCTTCGTGTTTCAGTTCTTCAATCTGTTGCCGACGCTCACGGTGTGGGAAAACGTGGAGTTGCCGTTGTTATTGAGCGGCGCACCCGGCCGCGCCCGGCAATCCATCGCAACGCTGCTCGATTACGTGGGCCTGCTGAACCGCAGGGATTCGTTTCCGGCGGAGATGTCCGGCGGCGAGATGCAGCGCGTCGCCATCGCCCGCGCCCTCGTGCACCGGCCGTCCATCGTGCTGGCAGACGAACCCACCGGCAACCTCGATTCCGTCAACGGTCACAAGATCCTCGACATCCTGAAAGAAGCCTGCGACGACTTCCAGACCACCGTGGTGGTGGTGACACACAACCCGACGGCGGCGCAGTACGGCAACCGCCATTTTGAAATCGAGGACGGCCGCCTGAAAACGTCGAGCCCTGTGCCCGGGAACGGGTGACGGCATGCGGGACGTCGTTCATTTCAAAAACCTGTTCGGCCCGCTCATCGTGCGGCCCTTGTGGCGCGATCCGTTCCGTTTCTTCATCACCATCGTCGGCGTCTCGTTGGGCGTGGCGGTGTTCTTGAGCATCCAACTCGCCAACCGCCAGACCCTGAGTTCGTTCACCGAAACCGTGGACCTGATGCTGGGCCGTGCCAATGCGGTGATCCACGCCGACGGCGTGCCTTTCGACGAAACCTATTTCAAACGCCTGTTGCCGCTGCGCGACACGGTGAAAGCGTATCCGGTGATCGAGGGATACGGTGTGGAGACCGGCAGCCAGGAGGTGGTGGAGATTTTAGGCACCGACCTGTTGCAGGACAGCGGCATCCGCGACTTTTCGTTGAAGACCGCCGACGACACGTTGCAGGGCCTGCTGCCGCTGATCCTCGACCCCAGGGGCATCATCATTCCCGAAACCTTCATTCCGGAACGGCATTTCAAACCGGGCGATGCCATCGAGTTTCTGATCAACGGCCAGCCCGTCACCCTCACCCTCACCGGCGTGCTGGAAAGCAAGGGCCTGGCGCGGGCGTTTAAAGGCAACGTGGCGTTGATGGACATTGCGGCGGCGCAATCGGTGTTTGGCAAGATCGGCCAGCTCGACCGCATTGACGTTCGCTTTCTGAACGACAAGAATTTTGACCGCATGCAGTCGAAGATCGCGGCAGTGCTGCCGGAGTTTCTGCATGTGGACCGGCCGCAGCACCGCAGCGGTCAGGTGGAAAAAATGCTGCGTGCCTTTCAGTACAACCTGACGGCACTCAGTTTCATCGCGTTGCTGGTCGGGCTGTACCTGATTTACAACATGATCTCGCTTTCGGTGGTGCGCCGCCGCACAGAGATCGGCACCCTGCGTGCGCTCGGCGCGTCGCCGTACTGGATCGCCGCCCTCTTCATTCTGGAAGCGGGGGTGATCGGCGCCATCGGCTCGGCGTTCGGCGTGGCGCTCGGTTACGGGCTGGCGAAGGTTTCGTTGCAGGCGATCACGCTGACCGTGCAGAATCTTTACGTCTCCGCCAACGTGGCGGATTTCGATTTTCATTGGAGTGAAGGCATTCCCTACTTCATGCTCGGCGTCGGCCTGTCGCTGGGTTCGGCGCTCATCCCGGCGTACGACGCGGCGCGCACGTCGCCGACCTGGGTCATGCGGCGCGGCAGTTACGATTTGAAAGTGTTTCGCGGCAACCGCAGGCTGACGGCACTCGGCATCGGTTGCCTGGCGCTGGCCGCCGTGTGCGCGAACCTGCCCGCCATCGGGGGATTCCCCTGGCTCGGCTTTGCGTCGGTGTTTCTGGTCATCCTTGGCATGTCGTGCCTGGCGCCTGGCGCGCTGGTGTGGATGCGCGACGGCTCGCACCGATTGTGCAAAAACTGGTTCGGCGGCGAAGGCCTGCTGGCGAGCCGCAACCTCACGCAGAATGTGGGACGCAACGCCATTGCCGTGTCGTCGCTGGCCATCGCGTTCATGATGGTCATCAGCATGTCGATCATGGTGCACAGTTTCCGGCAGACGGTGACCGTGTGGATCGACCAGACTTTGAAGGCGGACCTGTTCGTGCGTGCCGCCGGCGGCAAGCACATCGATTATCAGTATGCGTTGCCGGTGGAACCGATCGCCGATCTCAAACAATTGCCCGGTGTGAAGGCGGTCGATGCCTTCCGCGCGCTGCACATCACCTACAACGACCAACCCGCGATCCTCGGCTCCGGCGATTTCGAAGTGCTGTCGCGCCACGGCAACCTGGTCATCAAGGATGGCCCGCCGGCGCGCGACCTCGCCGCGCTGATGGTGGGGGCCGACCGCGCCATCGTCTCCGAACCGTTCGCCTACAAGCACGGCGTCGGCGTCGGCGACCGGGTGACGCTGGAGACGCCGAACGGCACCATGTCGCTCGAGATCGTGGCGGTTTATTACGATTACTCGCAGGAGCGCGGCTACGCCATCGTCGATCGCCGCACCTTTCTGAAATATTATGAGGACCCGACGGTCAACAGCTTCGTCGTGTACCTGGAAGACAAAGCCGATCTGCCCGCGGTGCGCAAGGCCATTTTAAAAACCATCGGTGCGTCGCACCGCGTCATCGTGCGGTCGTATGGTGAGTTGAAAGAGGAGGTGCTGCGCATCTTCGACAAAACCTTTGCCATCACGTACTCGCTGGAGATCATTGGCGTCGGCGTGGCGTTGCTTGGCCTGTTCAACACGCTGGTGGCGTTGATCATCGAACGCCGCCGGGAGATGGCGGTGCTGCGTTTCATCGGCGCGTATCCGCAGCAGTTGCGCAGGATGGTGTGGATCGAAGCCGGGTTGCTGGGCTGGATCGGGTCGCTCATGGGGCTGGTGGCGGGCGTCGTGGTGTCCTACATCCTGATCTTCGTCATCAACAAGCAGGCGTTCGGCTGGACCATCCAGATTTTTCATCCGCTGACGTTCATGCTGGCGGCGACGGTGTTCTTCTGGGTGGTGGCGGCGGTGGCGGGGTTGTACCCGGCGCGGCTGGCGACGCAGCAGGACCCGCGTGAGTCCATCCGTGTTGAATGACGATGACCCGTTACAGGAACGTTGCCAGCACAGAAATCTTTCGGAGTCACCGGAGGTTTTTTTATTTATAAGAGAGAGGGGCCGTTCTCAGAGAGAAGTCTCCGAGGGCATCACGTCGAGCAGTTTCAGCTCGACTTTCTCGCGCCCGTTCCAGGTATTCAGGTTCAGTTCGTAAGCGATGTCGATCAGGGTATCGGGATCGAGAAAGCGGAATGTCTCGGCCAGACGAAAGCCCACCACATCCACCGAGGTTTTGTTGTGCGTGGCGCGAAAGCGCACGTGGTTGCGATCACGGCCGATCTCGCGGAAGTCGCGGATGCGGATGCGGCGCGAACAAAACACCGGCAGGGTGTTGACCTGGCCGAAGGGACCGAGTTTCTGCATGGCCTTGTAAAACTCAAGGCTGATGTCTTTCAGATCGAGCGTGCTGTCGATCTTGATTTCCGAGATCATGCGGTCGTCGGTCAGGTACGGCGCGCCCACTTCGTTGATGGCTTTGCGGAAATCGTCGATGCGGCCGGCCTCGATGTTCAATCCCGCCGCATAGGCGTGGCCGCCGTACTGGGTGAACAGGTCCGCGCACTGCGACATGGCCTTGTACAGGTTGAAGGTGGGAATGCTGCGGGCGGAGCCTTTGCCCATGCCGTCGCGGATGGCGATGAGGAATGTCGGGCGGTAATACTTGTCCGCCAGCTTGGAGGCGACAATGCCGATGACGCCTTGATGAAAGTTTTCGGACGCCAGCACCAGCACCTTGTCGCGTTCCAGATCGACTTCGCGCTCGATCAGGTACTCCGCTTCGTTTTGCACATCCTGCTGGGTGTGTTTGCGTTGTTCGTTGATGAGGTCGAGCTTCTGGGCGATGCGCCGGGCTTCGTCCTGATCGTGCGTGACCAATAGATCCAGGCCCGAGTCCGCTTTGCCCAGGCGTCCGGCGGCGTTGAGGCGCGGCGCGAGACCGAAGCCGATGGACGAGGCATCGACCTTGCCGTCGATGCCGGCGACCGATTTCAACGCGACCAGTCCCGGTTTTTCCGTGGTGCCCAGCACTTCAAGGCCGCAATGCGTCAGCAAATGGTTTTCCCCGGTCAAGGGGGCCATGTCGGCGATGGTTCCCAGCGTGAACAGGTCGAGGTGTTTTTTCAGGTTGGGCAGGCGGTCGGCGCTCCATCCCGCCTCGTGCAGGGCGCGGCGCACGGCCACGGCCAGCTTGAACACGATGCCGACGCCGCTTAAAAATTTGAACGGGTAGGTGCAGTCCGGTTGAAACGGATTGAGCACGGCCACCGCGTCCGGCAACCCCTCGGCGGGCACCTGGTGGTGGTCGGTGACGATCACATCGAGCCCGATGGTGCGCGCGTACGCCACCTGTTTGACGGCGGTGATGCCGCAGTCGGCGGTGATGACCAGTTTGTTGCCGCGCGCCTTGATCTCGTCGAGCGCGTTGTCGTTGACGCCGTAGCCTTCCTCCATGCGTTCCGGCAGGTAGTGATCGAACCGGATCCCCAGGTCGTGGAAAAAATGGTGCATGAGCGCCGTGGAGGTGACGCCGTCCACATCGTAATCGCCGAAGATGGTGATGCCCTCGTCGCGTTCGATCGCTTCGAGAATGCGCCCGACCGCCTTGTCCATGCCGCGCATCAGGAAGGGGTCGTGCGCGCCTTCGAGATCGGCGTCGAGAAACATGCGTCCTTCCGCTTCATCGGTGATGGCGCGGTTGATCAACAGCGTCGCCATCAGCGGCGACACCTTGAGACCGGCGGCCAGCCGTTCCACCGTGGCGGGGTCGGGATCGGCGAACACCCAGCGTTTTTTTAACAGAGACAACATGGCGGTAAAAGGTTTCGTGTGTTCACAACAATCGGCGTCGCGATGGCGACACCGGTTTACAAATTGAATCGGGCGCTGGGGGAGGGATCGGCGGTCGCGGTAACGGTCAGGTACTCTTTCACCCCTTTGAATGTCTTGCGGTGAATGGGGCAGGGCCCCCATTCGCGGATGCGGTCCCGGTGGACCTGCGTGCCATACCCTTTGTGCTGGTTGAATCCGTATTGCGGATACTCGGTGTGGTATGAGTCCATGATGCGGTCCCGGTCCACCTTGGCCAGCACGGATGCCGCGGCAATGGACAGACTCTTGCCGTCGCCGCCGACGATGGTGCGCTGGCCCAGGGTGACGTCGATCGGCTGGTTGCCGTCGATGAGGACGAAGTCCGCCTGGGCGCCGAGTTGTTCGACCGCCAGTTTCATCGCCCGGCGCGCGGCCTGCAGGATATTGATGGCATCGATCGTTTCCGCATCGACCACAGCGATGGCGTGGCCGCAGCACAGTTCCAGTATGAGAGGGTACAGGCGATCCCGTTCGGCGGGCGACAGTTTTTTGGAGTCGTCCAGTCCCGGCAGGGCGGCGTCCTTGGGCAGCACGACGGCCGCGGCGACCACCGGCCCGGCCAAAGGGCCGCGTCCGGCTTCATCCACCCCGGCTATCGAAACGTATCCGTTTTGTTCCGCTTCGCGTTCGAAATCGAGCATGATCCCCCAGCTTTTGCCCGATCATAGGTCATTCCCCTTGTGCAGGCAACTCAAAAAACCCGGCGTTGAATCCTGCCCGTGGCAAACGTATAATCGGGAGCATGTTGAAGAAATATTTGGCTGCCACGCTGGCGTTGTGCGCTCTCGTTTATGGATGCGTCACCACGCCGGTGTCCGAAAACTCCGCGTTGATCCTCATTCCGTTCTCGCAGGAAGTGTCGCTGGGCCAACAGGCCTTTCAGGAAATTTCGGCGAAAGAAACACTTTCCACGAACCTCCGTTTGCAACAGGTGATCGAACGCGTCGGGCGCCGCCTCGTCATCGAGACCTCGATGGCGGACCTCGACTGGGAGTTCAAACTGTTCGCCTCCAAACAGATGAATGCCTTCGCGCTGCCCGGTGGCAAGGTGGGCGTGTATGAAGGCATCCTGCCGGTGTGCTCCAACGAAGCCGGGCTGGCGGCGGTGCTGGGACACGAAATCGCGCACGCGGTGGCGCGCCACGGCGCGCAACGCATGTCGCAGCAACTGCTCATCACCGGAGCGCTGGCTGCGTCGTCGATCCGCCTGTCCGACCACAAGAACCGTGGGTTGATCCTGGGAGCGTTGGGTGTGGGCGCTCAATATGGCGTGACGCTGCCGTTTGGCCGCGGCAACGAATCGGAAGCCGACGAGATCGGCGTCATCTACATGGCGCGCGCCGGGTACGATCCGCGGGAAGCGGTGCGTTTCTGGCAGCGGTTTTCCAGCATGAAGCAGGGGGCGCAACCGCCGGAATTTTTATCGACCCATCCCGCCGACGAACGCCGCATCCGCGACATCGAAACGCTGCTGCCGGAAGCCATGCGTATCTACAACGCGCATCCCAACAAGCAGGGACTGGGCGAATCGTTTCTCTACATCCTCAATGAAGAACGGTTGAAGAATCCGGGCGGAACGGGGCAGAAGCGTCCCGCCGCCGGAGCACGTCAGCCCGTACCCTGAGCCTTGACTCGTTTACCTCTTTACCAGGGCGGCCTGCTCAAAACCCAGAGATTGAAAACGGAAAAGGCATGAATCCCCCTCATCCTGGCCTTCTCCCACCCGGGTAGAAGGGACCGGGCTACGCCCGGAGGAGACGGGTTGTATTTAGAATGAGCTGACAGACCCAAATCCACCCTCAAAGTATTATCCTGTTCGCCCCGCGCCTAGTGCGGCTCCCTCTTCCTTGATGGGAGCACTTCTTAAGTGGCGGGCGGGGTGAGGGTGAACGATGAGCTTTCCTTTGTTTGGACAATACCAAACACTTCAATCTGCCAACTTATGCAAAACTCTCCTTGAAAAGGGGAGGGGGAAATCGGTCTTTGGGAAGGAATAGCGCGGTGTCCGTGAAGATATAGACTTTGAAATGCGCGGGGAGGTGTTCGTTCGCGGGCAGAGAGTCAGCCCATTGCCCCTCCCTGCAAGGGAGACAAAAAAAGCCGGACCCGAAGGGCCCGGCTTGAATTCGTTGAGGCGGAAGCGGTTGTCAGGCTTCGGCGGCCTTTTTGGCGGCTTTGATCTTTTTGCGCCGCACCCGTCCGGTTTTCTTGGTCGTCTGGACCTTGATTTCCTTCAGGCGGGCTGCCTTGCCGCGCAGTTCGCGCAGGAAGTACAGCTTGGCCCGGCGGACGCGGGCGTGCTTGACGATTTCGACCTTTTCCAGGCGCGGCGAATGGAGGGGGAAAATCCGTTCCACGCCGACGCCAAACGACACCTTGCGGACCGTGAGGGTCTTGCGGTTGGCGGAACCGCGCATCTTGATGACCACGCCTTCCACCACCTGGACGCGTTCTTTATTGCCTTCGACAATGCGGATATGCGCGCGCACGGTGTCGCCAATGCGGATCTGGGGCGCCTCCTGCTTCATTTGCTGTTGTTCGATCTGATGCACCAGATTCATAAAAATGCACTCCTGTGAATGGAATTTGGAATAGTACCAAAGAAAACCGCCCCGGCACAAATAAATTTTTAAAAATCAGGCCTGCCGGGCCAAAAGCCGGTCGAGGATGATGGCGATGGCGGCCCGCACCGGCAGGTGATTGTATCCATTGAGCCCGTCGATGGGGGCGAGGACGAAATCCGCCCGCCGCACCATGCCATGCTCCAGCCCCCAGCCGGTGCCGAAAACGATCAGGTATTGACCCTCCTTCTGCAATTCCTCGCGGATGGTGGGGTAATCCCGGCTCTGCGGGAACGATTTGGCGTCGGGGATGATGATTTTCGGCGTCTGCCCGCTGCGTTCGGTGATGTCGGCGACCACGTCGGCGAGCACGTTCTTGACGCGGGTGGACAGCATGGCCTCCTTGCGCGTCGGGTTGTAGGTGGCGCCGTAGCCTTCCCGCCAGTGCTTCATCATGCGTTCCACCAGCACCTGCTGGGTTTCGAGCGGCGTCACCACGTAAAACGTGCCGATGCCGTAGGTGCGGGCGATGCGCGAGATGTCGTGCACGTCGAGGGTGGTGACCGAGGAGGTGACGATGTCGCCGATCTTGTTGTACACCGGGAAATGCACCAGCGCGATGTGGATGTTGGACGTTGTGGCGGTCACGGAGTCGGGTTCCTGAAAATGACGGTTATTCGGGTTCGCCTTGCGGTTTGCCGCCCAGGAGATCGGGGCGGTTCTTCCGGGTTTTTTTGAGGGCCTCGTCCTGCTGCCAGGCCCGGATTTTCTTGTGGTCGCCGGAGGTCAGCACGTCCGGCACCGTCCAGCCCTTGTAGTCGCGCGGCCGCGTGTACTGCGGGTATTCGAGCAGGCCCTTGCTGAACGATTCTTCATCGAGACAGGTTTCGTCGCCGATGACGCCGGGCACCAGCCGGGACACCGCCTCGACCAGCACCATGGCCGGAATCTCGCCGCCGGAGAGCACGTAATCGCCGACCGACAAATCTTCATCGACGACGGCTTCGCGCACGCGTTCGTCCACGCCTTCGTAGCGGCCGCAGATGAGGGCGATGGACTCCTTCTGCGCCAGCTGCCACGCCTTGGCCTGATCGAACGGCTTGCCTGCGGGCGACAACAGGATGGTGTGGGCGGCGGGGGCCTGCTGTTTGACGGCCTCGACCGCGCGGTCGATCGGCTCCACGCCCATCACCATGCCGGCGCCGCCGCCGAACGGGTAGTCGTCCACGCGGTTGTGCTTGTCCAGCGTGTAGGCGCGCAGGTCGTGCACGGCGATGTGGACGAGCCCCTGTTCCTGGGCGCGCTTGAGGATACTTTCATTGAACGGGGAGGCGAACATCCCCGGAAAGATGGTGATGATGTCAAACCGGATGGTCTTCAACGAGTCCTTCGACTTTGTGAAAAATGAGGGTGCCGTCTTCCAGATCGATCTTTTTGACGACGGATTCGATCATCGGCAACAGCAGTTCCTTTTTGCCGTCGTGGACGACATACACATCGTTGCTGCCTGTCTCTATGATTTCGGTGATGGTGCCGTAAAAGCGGCCGTCTTCATCGAACACGCGCAGGTCCAGCACCTGGAACCAGTAATACTCGCCTTCCGGCAACTCTGGAAAATCCGTCGCCGGGATGTGGAGTGTGTGCCCGGCCAGCTCGCGGGCCTGTTCGACTGTGTCGCAATGTTTGAACTTGATGATGAGGGGGGTGCCCCCGCCACGAAGCGATTCAATGAGCCATTCGCGGGGACCGTCTTCCATGTCCAGACGCGCGTGCCTGAGCGCGTGGAGCAGGGACGTGTCGGAAATCAGGGGATGCAGCTTCAACTCCCCTTTCAGTCCATGGGGTTTGGTGACGTGGCCGACTGCAATCCATTCCATGCGTCACTCAATGATCTCCAGCACGGCGCGCTTTTTGAGCTTGGTGGCGTTGGCGTTGAGGATGGTGCGCATGGCGCGGGCCGTTTTCCCCTGTTTGCCGATCACCTTGCCGAGGTCATCCTTGGCGACTCTCAATTCGAGTACCGTGGTTTTCTCCCCTTCCACTTCGCGAATGGTGACTTCTTCCGGATGGTCCACCAGCGCTTTCGCGATCACCTCTATTAGATCCTTCATGCCCGAGCCCTCCTCAAAGCCAACGGTTGATAAGCCACGCTGCATTGTTCCACGTTTCGTTCTGCGCCAGAGTTGGACCGCATCGATACGAAGATCAAAAAAAGCCTGACGTATTCTTACTGGCCGACTCCGACCTGCTTGAGCAGGGTTGCCACCGTGCGCGACGGTTTGGCGCCTTTCTGGATCCAGTTCTGCGCTTTATCGGCGTCGATCTTCACGCCGTCATCGGTCTTGAGGGGATCGTAGGTTCCCAGAATTTCCAGGAATCGTCCGTCACGCGGACACCGGGAGTCGGCTGCGACCACTCGATAGAACGGCTTCTTTTTTGATCCTCGTCGGGTTAAGCGAATGACTACTGCCAATGTTTCCTCCTGTTTCAAATCAATGAATGTTGCGTTGCAAGGGTCCCTGTTTTGCGGCCGGCCCGGTGGGCCTGCGCGGACAGGGGTTATCTCCCAAAGGGATTCAGTCCTCTGCCGCCCAGCATGCTGCCGGGATTGAAACGGCCCATCTTGCCGGACGACATCTTTTTCATCATTTTCTTCATCTGCGCGAATTGCTTGAGCAGTTTGTTGACTTCGTTGACGTTGGTGCCGCTGCCATTGGCGATGCGCCGCTTGCGGCTGCCGTTGATCAGGTTGTGGTGCGCGCGTTCGTGCGGCGTCATGGAATTGATGATGGCTTCCACGCGCACGAAGGCGTTGTCATCGATCTGCACGCCCTTCAGCATCTTGCCCGCGCCGGGGATCATGCCCAGCAACTCCTGCATCGATCCCATTTTGCGGAATTGCAGAAGCTGATCGCGGAAATCTTCCAGATCGAACGCATTCTTTTTGACCTTGCGGCCCAGCTCTTCGCGTTGTTCCAGGTCGTACGCCTGCTCCGCCTTGTCGATGAGCGACATCACGTCGCCCATGCCCAGGATGCGCGACACGATGCGGTCCGGGTGGAACGGCTCCAAAGCATCCAGCTTTTCGCCGGTGCCGATGTACTTGATGGGCTTGCCGGTGACGTTCTTGATCGACAGCGCCGCGCCGCCGCGGGCGTCGCCGTCCATCTTCGTCAGGACAACGCCGTCGATGCCGACCGCGTCCTGAAACGACTTCGCGATGTCCGCCGCCTGCTGGCCCATCATCGAGTCGGCAACGAACAGCACTTCATGCGGCTCGACCTTTTCCTTGATGCGCCGCACCTCGTCCATCAACGCCTCGTCGATCTGCTGACGGCCGGCGGTGTCGAGGATGACGGCGTAACGCAATTCCTTTTTGGCCTGCTGCACCGCCTGGGTGCAGATGGCGACCGGATCTTTTTCGTCGCCGGCGTCGAAGACGTCGATCTCCAGATCGCGTCCGAGGGTGTTCAACTGCTCGATGGCGGCGGGACGGTACACGTCCGCCGGGACGAGCAGGACATTCTTGCCTTCTTTTTTCCAGAGCCGGGCCAGTTTGCCGACGGTGGTGGTTTTACCGGAGCCTTGCAGGCCCACCATCATGATCACCGTGGGCGGCTGGTCGGAAAAACGGATGGGGCTGACTTCGTCACCGAGCAGGCCTTCCAGCTCGTCGTTGACGATCTTGACCATCTGGTGGCCGGGCGTCAGGCTTTTCAGAATTTCCTGACCGATGGATTTTTCACGCACCTGGGCGAGAAAGTCCTTGATAACAGGCAGACTGACGTCGGCTTCGATCAACGCCACGCGGATTTCGCGGAGGGCCTCATCGACATCGGATTCTTTTAATTTACCGCGACCCTTGAGCTTCTTGTAAACCGCTTCCAGGCGCTCGGACAGATTTTGGAACATGCGCTTCAACTATTAGAATTTACGGGATTTGGTCACCTATTTGGGCTACCATATACTACCAGCGAATGCAAATAAAGGGGATAAAAAAACAGGTGGTGTCCTAATTTTAAGGTCATGAATTTTTGGCTTGTGCATTCACTTTCTTGCGCCAAACCAATTGTTGTGGGAGGTGTAAGTCACCACCCCAAAAATCGTTAAGAAAAAATGCGCGGCAGGGCACTTTTCATCTTGTAACATTCTTGATAATGTCTTACTCTGTGTTCAGGAATAATTAAGGAGCGGCTTATGCCCAACTCGAAATTGCAAACCATCTTAGACGACCTGAAAGGGGAGCGCAAGACTCTCTATGATCAGGCCGATGAAATCCAAAAGAAGATCAGCGAAATCAATCAAGCTATAAGCAGTCTCGAATACTTGGTGGGGAGCAAGTCTTCCAGTTCGGGCAATGGGTCTCTCCCCCAGATCTCCTTTGGGCGCACCAAGTTCACTAAGCGTAGGACAAACATCGAAATGGTGGAAGCCGTTCTGAGAGATTCCGCAAAGCCTCTGCATATTAGCGAAATCGTAAAAGAAATCGGCAACCGCTTAGATAAGGATGTTTCCAGAGGAACCATCGAGACCGCCATTTCAAGGAAGATCAAGATTGCGGGGGATGATTCCCACATTAAGCGGCTGGGGGAGGGGATGTATACTCTCCGGAGGAAAGAGCATGACCCCGAAAAAGAACGAGGCGATTCGATTTTTAACGAATACGGATAGCCAAAATAAAAACGCCCCGGTGGGTGCGCCAACACCCAAACCGGGGCAACTACTAACCCTTAATCGTGTCGAAGCGATGGTAACCAGACAGAGTCTGGCAGGGCCTTTCTGTATATTAGCAAGGTCCCCGCCAAAAATCAAGAACCACCCCTATATTTCAACCTAAATTTATATGCCCTACGGGTGCTGCAAAACCTGAAAGCCGCCATCAACCTGCATTTCTGGCATTACAACTTCATGCGGGTTCACCAGACATTACGGGTGACGCCCTGCATGGAGGCGGGTTTAGCGGATCGTATCTGGAGGTGGGAAGACTTATTAAATTAAATTAGAGTGCCCCGGCAACCCGTCATGAGGGGTGGGTCAATCCCCTCGCATCCTGACAGGCCCTAACCTGTCGCGAAAGGAGGTGATTGCATGGGAATACGCTGTAGGCCGACTAGAACGACGCGTAAACCGGGGCCGAAACCTGTTCGGGTTCGTCCTCACCGCAGATCTACGCCGAAACCGATCAGAAAGTCATGTTGACTGACTGAGCGGTAAGCTCGCCGGGGCACTCTTCGTTTTTATCGTGAATCTAAAGAAATGGCTGACCAGGTGGTCCGGCGGAGTCCCTCATCAAGATGCCCGCGCCGGGTTCGATTCCCGGGTCAGCCATTTTAATTTCTTTTATCTAAAAGAAATGTATCCACCAAGATAGAGACTAGCGTAATAAGAGCACCGATTGCCAACATCGAATTTTGTGCATTCGGATCGATGTTGGTATCTACCAAACCTGTAATAAAGAGAGCGATCCCGAACCCAGAAAACAAAGTTACAATTATGTGAAAAATCCTATACCACTTTGACCGGGGAGGATTGGAGACCAGTAAATCAAAAGCCTTTGCAAAGTCATTTGAGGTAACATCTATGGGTTTGACTTTTTGCATGCTTTCTGCGTTCAATTCTGCAACGCGATATATTTTATTTCTCAAGGAATCCATTAAGCTGTCTAGATGCCCTTGACCAGTCCCACTATAAGTATATTTATTATTACTTGGTTTTCGACCGCCTTTACTAGGAGCCATTCTTGATTATTTTTGGCTGATTTTAAGATTAATTTCGGACTTTAATTTTTCAAGAATCTCAGGAATAAACTTGTGCATATCATCCTCAGTGACCAAATCTGAGTTTTCTATTCTTAGCTTTTCTTGCGCCCGCTTTTTAGCCTTTTCCCTGATTAGCTGGGCAAGGACATCCTCGATCCAATCCCAAAATTCCAAAGCTTCCCTAGACCAGTGGTAGTCAGAAAAATCTTTCTTGGGCGTTTCCTTTATATCAAGTGCCATTCTTAACTCCTAGCTAAGGGTGAATGACCTTTAAATAAACGTCATTTTCTATATTATTAGTCTAAAACCTAGACTAGAAACTATCAATGATTATTAGGTAAATCCTATATATTTCAATGCGTTGGCTGGCCACCAATATTTATATTGAAACGTGCAAAATCTGTGCAAAACCCGTCAAAGGCCATAGTAAGTATCACATCTTTCGGCGGTTTTTCAAATTAAATTAGGCTTACCATCTTTCTACTCCAATCAATTTCTGTGCCATAATCAAAAATTATGAACCCCAAATTAGGACACCACCAAAAAACAGGGGGATGGCTTAATTTAAGCGCCGACTTTCGGCAGAAGGGGCGGGGACCGCAAAAACCTATTGGGATGATTGGAATTATTGGAGTTACGTCGTCTGTTGCCGTCTCATTTGTGGAGGGCCTTCAGGTACTCCTCGCGGGTGAATCCCCCCGATCGCATGTTGGCCTGAATGATGTCGATGTCCACCGACTCGTATTTGGGAAGGACCAGAGGCCGGGGGACGCCGGGCTTGGTCAGGATGATGTGGTCGCCGCGTTCACGGTCTTTTTCAAACCCCAGTTTTTGATAGGCTTTGAGCAGCGTTTTCCAGTGCTGCGGCGTGAGGCGCGTCAATGCGGGTCAAGGGTTGATGGCGAGCGGGATGTCGATGTCCGCTTCAAACTCGTCCTCGGCAGACGGGATGGCTTTCGCCAATTCGCGGGGAACCCCGCTCTTGGAAAACGAGATGAACCCGCACTCTTTCAGCACGTCGTCGAGGGTGCCGCGGTCGAAGCAGGATTCGAGAAACAGCGCGATCGCCTCCTGCGCGTTTTGAATCGCCTTGTCCCGATCTTCACCCTGCGACCACACATCCAGCACGGAACTGCCCGCCACAAAATGGCTGTCCTTCTTTTTGACCTGGATCGGCATCTTCAAATGAAACGACACATTGTGGCTCATCGGTATCTCATTCTCCCTGTGATACGAATTTATGGTTTATTATTATACGGGCAGTGCTGGGGAACGCATAATGTTTTACATCTCATAAGATACCGGTCGCGCTATGAAAAAAGCCATTGTGTTGCTGAGTGGGGGATTGGACTCCACGACCGTGCTGGCCATCGCCCGGGATGAAGGATTTCAAACGTTTACCCTGAGTTTCGACTACGGGCAAAGGCATAAAATCGAGCTCGAGCGGGCCGCCGTGCTGGCGGAGGCGTTCGGCGCCGTCGGCCACCGCGTGGTGACGGTCGATCTCGCCCAGTTCGGCGGCTCGGCCCTGACCGCCGACATCGCGGTGCCGACGGGCCGCAGCGCCGGCGAGATGGCAGACGGCATCCCCATCACCTACGTCCCGGCGCGCAACACCATTTTCCTGTCGTACGCGCTGGCCTATGCGGAGGTGACGGGATCGCACGACGTCTTCCTCGGCGTCAATGCCCTCGATTACTCCGGCTACCCCGACTGCCGCCCGGAATACATCAACGCGTTCGAGACGATGGCCAACCTCGCCACCAAAGCCGGGGTGGAAGGCACGGAGCGGCTCACCCTGCACACGCCCTTGATCGAGATGACGAAAGCCCAGATCATCCAAAAAGGGTTGGCGCTGGGCGTCGATTACGGCCTCACCCACAGTTGTTACGATCCCCAACCCGGCGGCGTGCCCTGTGGTGCCTGCGACAGTTGCCTGCTGCGCAAAAAAGGTTTCGATGAAGCCGGGGTCGAGGACCCGCTGCTGCAAAAGGGTGTCTGAAGTTTCCCCCTCCCGCAAAACGAAAATAGCCGGAATTGGCATTGGTTTTTTCATCTGCAAACTTTACAATTCCTAACAGTTTGAGGAACCGTCTATACCGGGTTCAACAAGGAGGGGATGATGCGAGGCAAATGGCAAGCGGCAGCGTTGGGTCTGCTTCTGATATTGGCGGCGTGCGCGGGGCCGGAGACGCAACCGGATGCGGTGGAGCCGGATTCCGAAACCGCGACTGCGCCTTCGAAACAACCGGCGGTCACCCAACCGAAGAAAAAGGCCGCACCTCCACCGAAAAAGAAATCCGCCCCGCCGAAAAAACAGGCCCAGCCGCCGGACGCACATCATCTGGAAATCGACACGCAGGTCGAGGGCGTGCAGGTGCTGGTGGACCACGCCATGCTGTTGACCTTCGGCTTCAATCACGCCGAGGCCAATAAGCTGTTTAAAGAGGCGGCGGAAAAAGATCCCCATTGCGCCGCCTGTTACTGGGGCGCGGCCTACGTGCTCGGACCCAACATCAACGCGCCGATGGAGCAGTCGTCCGTCGATGAAGCCTTTCAACTGGCGCGCAAGGCGTACCAACTGCGCCACAAGGCGCGTCCGCGCAACCGCGCCCTCATTGAGGCCCTCGTGCACCGTTACGGCGCCGATCCCATTCCCGACCGCACGCATCTCGATGAAGCCTACGCCGAGGCCATGCGCGGCGTGGCGCGGAAATTTCCCGAAGACGCGCTGGTGCAGGCGCTGTTGGCGGAAGCGTTGATGGACCTGCATCCCTGGCAGTACTGGCAGGACAACGGCGAGCCGTACCCGTACACGCCGGAGATTCTCGCCGCGCTGGACGACGCGCTCACACGGGAACCCGATCACCTGCTGGCCAATCATCTGCACATTCACGCGGTGGAGGCGTCGCCGCATCCCGAACGCGCTGAAGAAAGCGCCGACCGGCTGCGCCGTCTCGCCCCGGACACGGGACATCTGCTGCACATGCCGGCGCACATCTACATGCGCGTCGGGCGCTATGCCGACGCGGCGGAGGTCAACCAGACGGCGATTTCCCACGACGAGGCGTTTGAAAAACACGCGCATCCGGAGGGTCTCTATCCCCTGGCGTACATGCCGCACAACCGGCACTTTCTGGTGATCGCGCAGGCGCGGTCGGGGCAGAGCCGCCTCGCCATCCGCAACGCGTTCGAGTTGTCGCAGAGCATCGACGTCAACAAGATGCGTGAGCCGGGATACGGCACGCTCCAGCATTTCTGGTCGATGCCGCTGTACATCCTGGTGCGCTTCGGTCAGTGGGAAGAGATTTTGACCCAGCCGTCGCCGGACGCGGCCTTGAAATATCCGCAGGGCGTGTGGCACTACGCGCGCGGGCGGGCGCTGGCGGCGAAGGGCCGGCTGGTGGAAGCCGAGCAGGAGTTGCGCAGGCTGGAGCGGTTGGCGAAGCATCCGTTCCTGCTCGACGTCACCATCTGGGACGTCAACACCACGGCGCACCTGTTGCAGATCGCGGTGAAGGTGCTGGCGGGGGAACTGGCGTATCAGCATGGCGACATGGACGCGGCCATCCAGCATCTGGAGGTCGCGGTGGAACGCGAGGATGCGTTGACGTACGAGGAGCCGTCGTCGTGGTATTACCCGGCCAGGCAGTCGTTGGGATGGGTGCTCTTGGAGGCGGGGCGGTTCGATGAAGCGGAATGGGTGTACCGCGAAGACCTGGAACGGCACCGCAAGAACGGCTGGTCGCTGTTGGGATTGCAGCAGAGTCTGGAAGGCCAGGGTCGAAATGCCGATGCGAAGAAGGTGGCGAAGCGGTTCAAGCAGGCGTGGAAGAATGCCGACGTGCCCATCGTGCGGTCGCGCATTTAATCGGGAAAAACAAAAAAGTGTTTAACCACAGATGAACACCGATGGACACAGAAATTCTTCGTCGCTTTGCTCCTCAGAATGACCCGGCTGAGCCGGGAAGCGACGGGGTGATGTTCCTTGGACTGACGGTGGTCTAAGGGGGCAAGCCGATGGGCTCCCCCTTCTCCGAGGGGGCTGGGGCTTGTTCCTTTTTGGTTGGTCACCCAGAGCGAAGCGTTGGGTGACATTTGAATGAAATTTGATAAGCATCGAGATCCTTCACTGCGTGAAGGATGACAGCGGAAGAATCCCCCTAGCCCCCTTTGCAAGGGGGGATGGTTTACTCTCCTCCCAACCGCCTCCGGTGCAACCCGGTTTGATTTTGAATTGGGCCCACGGACCATCGTCCACCCACCAAGCATTACCCAACCGCCTCCGGTGCAACCCGGTTTGATTTTGAATTGGACCCACGGACCATCGTCCACCCACCAAGCATTACCCAACCGCCTCCGGTGCAACCCGGTTTGATTTTGAATTGGACCCACGGACCATCGTCCACCCACCAAGCATTACCCAACCGCCTCCGGGTGCAACCCGGTTTGATTTTGAATTGGGCCCACGGACCATCGTTCGCCCAAAAAAGCATTACCCAATTGCCTCCGGGTGCAACCCGGTTCACGCTTCCAGTTTTTTCAGCAGGGCGGCTTCGGTGTTGGGACCCCACAGGCCGTCGGGGGGGAGGCCGCATTCTTTTTGAAAGGCCACCAGCGCCCCGCGCGAGGCGGGTCCCCACAGCCCGTCAATGACTCCGGCGTAATGGTTGCAGTCCTTGAGTGCCTGCTGGCGGCTGCGCACGCTGGTGAAGCGCTGCCGGTTCCGGGGAGTGTGGTGGCGCACGGCTTCGATGACCGTTTGCAGCGTGTCGCCGGGGCAGGAGGGCTTGCCGAACAGGAAGTGGCCGTAGAGGTCGCCTGCCCTCCACTTCCAAATGTCCTGGCAGAGCCGCCACAGGATGAGGCCGGAGAGCAGTTGCCGGTCGTTGGGCTGCCCGGCGGTGGCATCGTCCACGCCCGCGCCCTGAAAAAAGCCTTCGAACATCACCGACAGAAACTCCGCGTTTTCGTCGCCGGGGCGTCCGGCATACCCCTGTGACCAGGGGGCGCGGTCGAGATCGTTGCACAGCACGACCTGTCCATTCTTGCGGATGGCGAAGGTGTAGGCGATGGACTCGACGCCGCCGGCGTGCAGGTGCGAGTTGCGGCCGGTGTGGTAACGGGCGACGGCTTCGACCGATCCCCAGCCCAGTTCCTGGTGCCACACCATGCCCTTCAGCGTGGCGGCATCGCGGCGTTTCCATTTTTTGCTCTGCGGGTTGGTGGGCAGCGCGGTGCGGCCGTCAAAAGGTTTTTCGATCCTCAATGCCTTGGACGCGGTTTCCAGTCGTTGGAGAAGTTGGTCCTGCATGAAAGCGCTCCTTTCACAGGAGAGGGTGGATCACTGCGGGCTACGCCGCGATTTGGATTCGCCGCCATCAATGAACAGCACCTCGCCGTTGACGAAGGGACTCGTCAACAGGTAGTCGAGGCCGCGTGTGAGGTCTTCCACCGTGCCGTAAGTTTGGGTCGGCACGTAGGGCGCGTTCTTCGTCAGGTAGTCGTCGCCTTTGCCGGGCGGCGGCAGGATGAGTCCGGGTGCGATGCCATTGACGCGTACGGTGTCGCCCCATTCCACCGCGGCCAGATGTGTGGCGTGCGCCAGCCCCACCTTGGCCACGGAATAGGCGGCAAAGGTGGGGATGTTCTTGTTGATGCGTTCGTCGAGGATGTTGATGATGAGGCCGCGGTTGACGAGGCGTTTGTACTCGCGCATCAACAGATACGGCGTCATCAGGTTCAGATGCAGGGTGTCGTTGAGGGTTTCGTTGGAGGTGGCCTCCACGTTTTCCTGGATGAAATTGGCGGCGGAGTTGATCAGCAGCTCGACGTCCTTGAAATCCTTGAGGACCGACGGGATCAGTTGTCCGGCGGCCTGGAGGCCGGTGAGGTCCGCCGCGTAGGCTTTCGCCTTCACGCCTTTCGATTGGGCGTAGTCCAGCACCTCGGTCGGCGGCGAGTGGTGGTGGTGCACGGCGAGGTCAAAACCTTTGTCCGCCAGGTGGCAGGCGAAGGCTTTGCCGATGCGTACGGCGGCTCCGGTCACAATGGCTGTCGGCATGCATCCTCCCCTGTTCACGACGGTTCCTTATAGCATACCGCACAAAGGAATTGAAAGCGCCGGTGCGGGGTTGGTAGTATGCGTTGACATCTAATACAAGAAGAGCGCTGTTAACGGTTTAAAAGACGGAACACATAGATTCTTCGTCGCCTCCGGCTCCTCAGAATGACACGCTGAAATCTGAATTGTCATTCTGAGCGCCAGCGAAGAATCTACGTCTTACTTGTGTAATAATCTCCAAAACAAGGAGTGGGATACATGGATGCAGCAGCAGGCAAAGTGGTGAACATCGCCATCATGACCGTTTCCGACACGCGCACCGAAGCCGATGACAAGTCCGGCGACACGCTCATCGAGCGCGCCCGGAAAGCGGGTCACAACGTGGTGGAACGCAGGATCGTGAAGGACGAGATCGGCCTCATTCAAAAACAGTTGAAGGCGTGGATCGCGTCACCCGACGTGGACGTGGTGATCGCCACCGGCGGCACCGGCGTGACCGGACGCGACGTGACGCCGGAGGCGTTCGAGGCGTTGTACGACAAATCGATCCCCGGTTTCGGCGAGCTCTTCCGCTGGCTGAGTTACCAGAACATCAAGACCTCGACCATCCAGTCGCGCGCCACCGGTGGCGTCGCCAACGGCACCTTCCTGTTCGCGCTGCCCGGCTCCACCGGCGCCTGCAAGGACGCGTGGGACGGCATCCTGGTGCACCAACTCAACAGCAACAACCCGCCCTGCAACCTGGTGGAGCTGATGCCGCGCCTTTTGGAAACGTGATCCCGCCCCGATTCCCCACGCGCAGCGGTGCGCCGTGGTGTACGATGGGGTTCGTGCGAACCCTTGCAGGAACCTGCCGTGGAACAGTTTGAGTACGACATCGATCCCCCCTGCGCCAAAAAACGCCTGGATGTGTTTCTGACCGAAGTGCAGTCGGACATCAGCCGGTCTTATATTCAGAAGCTGATCGACAGCGAACGGGTGACAGTCAACGGTGCGGCCGCCAAGCCTCATTATAAAGTCAAGGCGGGCGACCGGGTGGCGCTGACCGTGCCCGATCCGCAACCGTTGGACGTGCAGGCCGAGGCGATTCCTCTAAATATTGTGTACGAGGATGCAAGTCTGATCGTGGTGGACAAGCCGCCGGGGCTGGTGGTGCACCCCGCGCCCGGCCATGGTGGCGGCACCCTGGTCAACGCGCTCCTGCACCACTGCAAGGATCTGAAGGGCATTGGCGGTGTCGAGCGGCCGGGCATCGTGCATCGGCTGGACAAGGACACTTCCGGCCTCGTGCTGGTGGCGAAAACCGGGGCGGCGCTCAACGACCTGTTGCGGCAGTTCAAGGAACGGCAGGTGAAGAAGGTCTATCTGGCGCTGGTGAAGGGGAAGGTGGAACCCGCCTCCGGGTGGATCGATGCCCCCATCGGCCGCCACCGTCAGCATCGGAAGAAAATGGCGCTGAACGACGACGGACGCGCCGCCCAGACCTATTACGAAGTCGAGAAACAGTTCAGCCAGTTCGCGTTGCTGCGCGCCGAACCGAAAACCGGGCGCACGCACCAGATCCGTGTGCACCTGGCCTCCATCGGGCATCCCATTCTGGGCGATCGCCTGTACGGTCACTTGCGCGGCGCCACCGTACCCCGGATAGCGCGGCAGGCGCTGCACGCTCACCGGCTGGAAGTGACGCATCCCGAATCGGGGCAAGCCCTGCAGTGGGTGTCACCGCTGCCTGCGGACCTCGTGCAGGCGATGAATCCAGAACAAAAAATGACTTAGGAATTCCAATATTATCCCGTTTTTCCGTTTTTTTCCGATATTCCAGGCTGGCGGAAATGCCGCGTTAAAAGCGGAAATGAGCGAAATTCCACCTGTGGAAAACCTGTTAGAAGAGAGGTCGTAGGAATACGATCTACCTGAAAATGGTGGTTTTTGAGTTTTTTTGAGATTTGAAGAGATGCCACTAAACCCAGCAAAATTCAATGGTTTTTGAGGTTGCAGCCGGGTGCCGGTTTTTTGGGCGATTTTTCAAAGTTTTTCACACCAACTCCGGCATCCTGTCGGCGGGGGACAACAGGTGCCGGAAAATGGATTCGATCCCGGTGTCCAAAAGTTTGCCATATCGATTTTATGTGGTTTCATCCCGATTCTGTGTGCACGGGTTTCCAAAAAATTTCAGGGGAGTCAGAATGCCTGTAATGGATGGGGATTGCGGCCTATCAAATTATTGACGTTGGGGAACGCCGCTGTTTATGCTGGTAAGCGGGCGTGCAATTTTGCATGAGGCCGTTCGGCTTTTATTTTAGAGCGCTGGGCCGTGTCAGGGGGAGGAATTCCAGAAATGGTAAGGAAAATTCCGAAGCTTGATTTTAATTAATTGTTTTATATTGCTTTATAGCCACTTTGAAAACGTTGGTACAAAATCCACACTTTTTGTGCAAAACCTGTGAATAACTTTGGGAGTATCGACACAAACATAAAAAAACAAAGGGATAAAGGGTTGTCGATTACATTCTATGCAAATTAAAAGTACTTTGTTTTATAATGATTTATGGGTTTTTGAAAACGTATTGGTCCGCTCTGAATTCCAACGGGGCCGGAGCCCCGGCCCGGCAAATTTTATTCACAACCTGTATTCTTATATGCGGTCGAATCAATCACCTGTTGCGACCCATGGAAGGATGCCCGCGGAAAGCCCGCGTGGTGCCGTCCGCGGTGCCCTTATGCTACTATAACGTCTTGATATGATGGATCGCCGGCTCATTTCAAATTTCAACGTCTGGTATCTGCTGCTGATTCTGGTCATCGCCGGCATCGGCGTGATCACCATTCACAGCGCCAACCACACCCGAATGGAGGCCTTTTTTCGGGGTTTGTACCTGAAGCAGATTTACTGGATTCTGATCGGGTTGGTGACCCTGTTTGTGGCGGTGGCGGTGGATTACCGGGTATGGAGCCGCTATGCCTGGGCGATTTACGCGGCCATGGTGCTGGCGTTGGCCTACGTCCTGTTTTTTGGCAGCGTCGCTTCCGGTGCGCAACGCTGGATTCAAATCGGGCCGCTCACCTTGCAGGTTTCTGAATTTGCCAAGTACGCCCTGATCATCATTCTTGCCAAGTATTTTGAAGAGGCCAAACCGCAGGGGCACAAGTATGGTTTGAAGGACCTGGTGGTGCCGTTTTTGTTGACGGCGCTGCTGGGCGGGTTGATCGCGTTGCAGCCGGACCTGGGGACGGCGCTGATCGTCTTTTTCATCTTCTTCGTGTTTGTGGTGGCGTCGGAGATCGAATTCAAAACCCTCTTGCGGCTGGGCGCCTCGATCCTGATCCTCGCTCCGCTGACCTGGTTTTTGATGAAGGATTACCAGAAGCAGCGGGTCATGACTTTGTTCAATCCGGAACTCGATCCTTTGGGTGCCGGGTATCACACCATCCAGTCGAAAATCGCCGTCGGCTCCGGCGGTTTCTGGGGCAAGGGGTTGTATGCCGGGACGCAGAGCCGTCTCAATTTCCTCCCGGAAAAACACACCGATTTCATCTTTTCCGTCTATGCGGAGGAGATGGGGTTTTTGGGCGTGATGCTCCTGCTCACGCTGTTCCTCGTTCTGGTGCTCAAGGGATTGAACATCGCGTATCGAGCGGCGGACCGGTTCGGCGTGTTCCTCGGCCTGGGCATTGTGGCGGGCATTTCTTTTCACGTCATCTTCAATATCGGCATGACGGTTGGCCTGTTTCCCGTAACCGGTCTGCCCTTACCCTTGATGAGTTACGGCGGCTCATCGTTGGTCACCACATTTTTTGCTTTGGGGCTGCTGCTCAATATTGAGATGCGGCGCAACGTCCTTTGATTTCAAGTCGTTGTTTTTCCAGTCAAAAAATTCAGTCGAATCCTTTCGAGAGCGTGGTATAATTTTCCTGCTTTCCCCCCAAAAAAATAACGATGCGTGGGAGTCCGGAATCTAAGTTCCGACTTCCTGAAAACTTATGGCTTCCGAAATCATCATCAACTCGAATTCCCGGGAAATCCGGGTGGCCCTGGTGGAGAATCACCAGTTGGTGGAGATTTTTGTCGAGCATAAGGCCAAAAAAGGCATTGTGGGCAATGTGTATAAAGGTGTGGTGACTAAAATCCTCCCCGGCATGCAGGTTGCCTTTGTGGACATTGGTCTTGAAAAAGCCGGGTTCCTTTACGTCGGCGACATCGACGCCGGTGACCTCCTTGATCTGGATGGAGAGGATTCAGACCGGATCGACATCAACGAACACAAGGACGGCAACGAAGAAAGCGAAACGGTGCAGCCCACCCGTTCGATGGATCATATCCCTATTCAGGACCTGTTGCGCGAAGGGCAGGAGATCATGGTGCAGGTGGCCAAGAATCCGCTGGGCACCAAGGGTGCCCGCATCACCTCCTATATCACGCTCGCCGGGCGGCATATCGTGTACATGCCGACGGTCGATCAGGTTTGCGTGTCCCGCCGCATCGAAGATGAGGCAGAAAAAGAACGGCTGAAATCCATCCTCGGCGAAATCGGACGGAACGGAGAGGGCTACATCATTCGTACCGCCGGGCAGGGACGGCAGAAAGAGGATTTCGAACTCGACATCCAGTTCCTGCACAAGCTCGGCGACAACCTGACAGGGCGTTCGGAAAGCGAACCGGCGCCGCGTCTTTTGTACGAAGACCTCAACCTGATTTTCCGTTCCATCCGCGACCTGTTCAACGAAGACGTGCAGCGGCTGGTCATCGATTCCAAATCCGATTACGAAAAATGCATTGAGTTCTGTTCCAATTACCTGCCGGAACTGGCGGACAAGATCGAGCTGTACAAGGAGCCGGTGCCGATCTTCGATTATTTCGGCATCGAGATCGAAATGAACCGGGCGCTGGGCCGCAAGATATGGCTGAAGTCCGGCGGCTTCATTGCCATCGACCAGACCGAGGCGCTGGTTGCGATCGACGTCAACACCGGCAAGTTCGTCGGCCATTCCGATCCGGAAGAAACCATCCTCAAAACCAATCTGGAAGCGGTCAAGGAGATCGTGTACCAGTTGCGTCTGCGCAACATCGGCGGCATCATCATCGTCGATTTCATAGACATGTCGCGGGAAGAGAGCAAGGAGATCGTATGGAGTGCGCTGCAACAGGAGTTGCGATTCGACCGCTCGCGCACGAACATCCTGAAGATTTCCGAACTGGGCCTGGTCGAGATGACCCGCAAACGCGTGCGCGGCAGCCTCAGCCAGACCCTGTGCGATCCCTGCCCCTACTGCGAGGGCAAGGGCCACATCAAATCGCCCGCCACCGTGTGTTACGAAATCATCCGCGCCCTGCAACGCATGGTGGGCAATCACCTCACCCCACAGAACATCACCATCGAAGTGCCGCCGCCGGTGTACGACCTTTTGTTCGAGGAAGAGACTTCCTACTTCGATGAACTGGAAAAATTTTACGGCATCGAAGTCCACATCAAGGTCAATCCCAAGCTGCACCAGGAAAAGTACAACATCCTCACCTGAATCCCCTGATTTGTTTCGGCTTTCCAACTAGCGGTTGGGTTGTTTCCGGGGCCGTGATAGAATCGACTCATCCTGTCAGGAATGTTTGCCTGTTTGGACCCGTGGATTGGGTTTCGAAGCAACGCGAATTTTTGCTGGCGGGCCGTTCACAGGTTGTTAACTGGATTCCCAGAAGGAGGTAAAGCCATGAAAATAAATGTACTGTTTGCTGTATTGCTGGCAGGGGGGTTGACCTTGGCGGGTTGCGGCTCCGTCGGCCATGATTTCGATCTGTCACAGACCCAACACATTTCTCAGGGCACCACCACCCAACAGGATATCCAGTCCATGTTCGGCGAACCCTTCCGCAAGGGCATTCAGAACGGGCATCCCGTCTGGGTTTACGAAAAAAGCACGTACAGTGCAATCGGTAAAGACAAGACCAAGAGCCTGATCGTCGAGTTCGATGATCAGGGTGTGGTGCGCAAGTACCAGGTCATGTCCAGCGATCTCGACAAATAATAAACAACCGTCTCGACAGACAGACCCCTCATACATGTTCGGATTCGACAGGGAGCAGCAGGGCATCCTGCATTTGACGTGGATCGCCTTTTTCCTGACGTTTCTGGCCTGGTTCAACATGGCGCCGTTCAACACCACGCTGGAGCACCATGTGGGGTTGAGCGCGGACCAGATCCGCATCCTCATGGTGTGCAACGTGGCGCTCACCATTCCCGCCCGCATCGTCATCGGCGCATTGGTGGACCAGCATGGACCGAAGATCGTGTTCGTGTACCTGTTGTTGTTCGCCGGAGCGGTGAGTCTGTACTTTGCGCAGTGTTCGCGATTCAGCGAGTTTCTCGTGGCGCGGCTGCTGATGGGCATTGTCGGCGCCGGGTTTGTCGTCGGCATCAAGATGATCGCCGAATGGTTCCCGCCGGAAAAAATGGGCGCGGCGCAAGGCATCTATGCCGGGTGGGGCAATTTCGGCGCCGCCGCGGCTGCGTTTTCGCTGCCGCCATTAGCCATGTTTTTTTCGCCGGATATGGGCTGGCGCATCGCTGCCGGGTTTTCCGGCGCGTTGTGCCTCATCTGGGCGGCTGTGTACCACCGCCATGCAAAGGAAGTTCCGGAACGGGCGACGCAGTTTCCGGTCACTCTCGAAAAGACCATCGAGGTCACCTCGTATCGCGACCTCGTGTTGCAGATTTTTTTGTTCCTGCCCCTGTACGGCGCGCTCGGCGTGTTCGTGTGGAAACTGTCCGATCCCGCCACGCCGCTGCTGTCGTCCTGGGAGATGACGGGGCTGCTGACGGCGGTGGGCGTGTTCTGCCTGTTTGAAATCTACCGTTGCGTGCAGGTCAACCTGCCGCGCCTGCGTACCGGCGTTCCCGAAGAACGGCATTACCCGTTCCAGCAGATCGTGGTGCTGAGTTTCGTCTATGCGCTCACCTTCGGTTCGGAGCTGGCGGTGATCTCCATGTTTCCGGAGTATCTCGAAACCACGTTTGCCCTGTCGGCGACGGCGGCGGGCATCCTGGGATCGGCGTTTGCGTTTTTCAACCTGGTGACGCGTCCCAGTGGCGGTTGGCTGGCGGACAAGATCGGCCGTCGCCGCGTTTTGTTTGTTCTGGTATTGGGGTGTTTGATCTGTTATTGGTTTATGGGCACGATCACGCCGGAATGGTCGCTGACCGCGGCCATCACGCTGGCTGTGGTGTGTTCCATGCTGGCGCAGGCGGGCAACGGCGCGTGCTTCGCCATGGTGCCTTTGATCCGCAAGGACCTCACCGGAAAGATGGCAGGCATGGCGGGGGCCTATGGCAACGTCGGCGCGGTGTACTTTCTCACCCTGCTGAGTTTCGTGAGCGCCGCCGAATTTTTCAAATGGATCAGCGCCTACGCCCTGTTCGTGCTGATGAGCCTCATGTTTTTGAAGTCATTCAACAACCTCCACCATTCGTTCAGAAAATAGAAACGGAGACACTCGCATTATGGGATTCACCTGCGGCCTGGTCGGCCTGCCCAACGTCGGCAAATCGGTTATCTTCAACGCTCTCACCAAAACCCAGGCGGAGTCCGGCAGCTACGCCTTCACCACCGTGGAGGCCAATGTCGGCATGGTGGAAGTGCCCGACCCGCGGCTCGAAACCATCAACCAACTGGTGGCGGCCAAAAAGATCACGCCGACGACCCTGCAATTCGTGGACATCGCCGGACTGGTGAAGGGCTCCTCGCGCGGCGAAGGACTGGGCAACAAATTCCTCGGCAACATCCGCGAGGTCGATGCCATCGCTCACATCGTGCGTTGTTTCGACGATGACAACGTCATGCACGTGCATTCCAAAGTGGACCCTGCTTACGACATCGACGTCATCAACATGGAGTTGATCGTCGCCGATATGGAAACCCTCGAAAAACGCATCCTGAAGCTGGAGAAAACCGCCCGAAGCGGCGACAAGGACGCCAAGTGGCAGTTGGAGCTGATCCAGAAGTTGATGAGCACGTTGGAAGAGGAAAAGCCCGCCCGCTTTCTTCCCTTGTCCACCGTGCAGGAGGAACGCTTCGTCAAATCGCTCAACCTGCTCACCACCAAGCCCGTGCTCTACGTGTGCAACATCGATGACCCCGCCCGCGCCGATGACAACCCGCACGTCAAGGCCACGAAAGAGATTGCGCAAAAGGAAGGCGCGCCGGTGGTGGTGCTGGCGGGCAAGCTGGAAATGGAAATCATGGAAGTCGAGGACCCCGAGGAACAGAAGGTGTTCATGGACGAGATGGGATTGAAAGAAACCGGGCTCTATCACATGATCAACGAAGGCTACCAGTTGCTCGACCTGTGCACATTCTTCACCGTCGGTGAAAAAGAAAACCGTGCCTGGACCGTGCGTAAAAATTCGAAAGCGCCGCAGGCGGCGGGCAAAATCCATTCCGACATCGAACGCGGTTTCATTCGCGCCGAGGTGTTTCATTTCGACGACCTCGTGCAATACAAATCCGAACACGCCGTCAAGGAAGCGGGCAAAATGCGATTGGAAGGCAAGGAGTACATCGTGCGCGACGGCGACATCCTGCACTTCCGCTTCAACGTGTAAGGTTTGGGAAATCAATCCGGATGCCCGGCCGCTTCAAATGCGTTCGACCGGGCCCCCGCCGGTAAGGTATAATCGGGTGTCTGTTGATTCCACATGGGGTCCCCAATGCTCCGGTTTGTGACCAAAAAACGCATTGTTCTCTTTGTCGGCTTCGTGTTGCTGCTCGGCCTGCCGTTCACCATCATCCGCGAACAGCCCATCCAGACCAGCCAGGAAGACCTCAATCCCTACAAGGAACCGGAAGACCCTGCCGCCGCGTACCTGCACAAGGCCTCGGACAATTATTTTTACCGGGAGTTCGACGCCGGCGCCGACAACTACAGGAAAGCCATCGCCATTTTCGAAGAGCGGCAGGACTGGCCCCACGTGGCCAGCACGTACGAATCGCTGGGCGATCTCTACGTGTGGGCGCGGCGCACCGGCGACGCCGAGAAAAGTTATCTGACGGCCGTCAAATACCACACGCAGAATCAGGACGTGCTGGGGCAGGCCACGGCGCTCAAGGACATCGGCGACATGCACATGAAATTTGAAAACCTGGAAGAATCGGAAAGCTGGTATCTGAAGTCGCTGGAGATTTTAAAAGAGGAACACGGCAATCGCGTCTTCGGCAGTGTGCATGAAAACCTGGGGCAACTGTACTGGAAGATGGAGCGCATGGCCGAGGCGATGGAAGCCTTCATGCACGCCCGCGACACCTACGGCGCGCTCAATTACCGGCTGGGCTACGACCACATGGAAAACGTATTGAAGCAACTGGAACGCGACACCCGGTCGATGCAAAACCGCACGCAGTCCGGCTCCACCCAAAACCCCTACCACAACTCCCCGCCAACACAGCCCTAGTCCGGGCGGCGTTCACTCATTTTAAAAATACGAAATAAATCAGGATGCGGCGGGCGGTGTGTCGTCGGATGCGGACTCCGGTTCGATATCGTCCGGTTCCGGTGCGTCTTCCGGTTCGTCGATGCCGTCGTGGTCCTCAAGGAAACGGTCCTTGATCGTCTCGATGTCGTGCTTCTGCTTGTGGACTTTTTTCAGCAGGGTCTTCAACTCCGGTTCCGGGAACAGGTCGTTGAGGTCCTGGTCCGCTTCCGGAAACAATTCGTTGAGGTTGATCTCCTCTTCCGGCTTGTGCGGCGGGGCGGGCACCTCTTCGGTCAAAAACTCCGCCTGTGCGGACGGGGCCGAAGGATCGGCGGGCTGCGGGTTGTTTTCAGTCATACATGAACTCCCATAACGTCTTCAAAAATCATGGTACTGGAAATGACGAGGCGTGACAACTAGCTTTTCGGAAGGCGTGCCAGGATGAGCGGGATGGCTTCGATGGCCAAGGTGCGGTCGCAATCCAGAAGAAAACGGATGACGCGTTTGATCTGGTCCCAGTCCGGTTGCGGTTTCGACAGGGCGCGCTCGACGCGTTCGATCTCCGCCAGGATTTCTTCCTTATCGCGGGCCGACAAATCCATGCGATCCACCACCGCGCGCAGATCGCCGGAAGAGGTGGCCGGTGCCGGTGCGCTCTCGGGCGATGGTGACGCGGGTGCCTGCGATGCGGGTTCCCGCAATGCGGGTTCCCGCGATGCAGGTGTCTGCGGCGTGGCCAGCCGGCGGGCTTTGGCTTTTTTCTCTTCTTCCGCCGCGACCTCCGCCACCTGTTCCAGCAACTCAAAACACAGATCGAAATCGCTCATCAGCGCGATACGGTCGTTGATCTCCCGTTGGTCGTCCTCGGGTTTGGACAAGAGGAAGTCGGAGGCGAACCGGATTTCATCGAAGGTGGGCCGTTTTTTGGGCGCGAACTCCTGCACGAAGCCCCGCGCTTTCGCATGCCAGCCGGAGAAACGTGCGTCGTGCCGGTTCATGGCCGATGCCTTCAGCGTGTTGCCTTCGGCGATGAGGGGTTGCAGGGTTTCTGTCCAACGATCGGTCATGACAGTCAGAACCGTGCCAGATAAATTCCCATAAAGACGGCGAACGTGATGGTGATCAGGTTGACCTGGCTCAACAGGCGCATGGTGTCCAGCGTCGGGCGCACTTCTTTGCGCGCCTCTTTCGGTTTCAGGTCGAGGTTGGAAATGCGCGGACGCAGGCCGAAGGTCAGGTACACGCTCAGGAAGAACGCGGCGAGGGCGAAGACCAGTTTGATGCCGAAGATGTTGTAATAGCCGTCTTTCAGGTTCACCTGCTCGGTGTAGTTTTCCATCAGGTAATAAATGCCGGAGCCGACGAGCATCAACATTGCCACGAACACCGTCGGCACCAGCGCGTCGAGCAGTTTGTAGGTGATGGAATCCTCGTCGAGCGCCTTGCCCTGTTCCTGCTTGTCGAAACGCGGCAGCAGCAGGTAGAGGCAGTACACACTGGCCCCCACCCCCACGCCCGCCGACATGAGGTGGATGAAAATGATGATGGAATCGATCATGGTTTAGAGATTCTTCAGGTAATGGACCAGCAGGCGAACACCCACTCCGGAGCCGCCCTTGGGCACATAAGGTTTTTCTTCGGACCCCCAGGCGGTGCCGGCGATATCGAGATGCGCCCAGGGAAAATCGCCGACGAAATTTTTCAGGAACGCGGCGGCGGTGATGGTGCCCGCACCGACCCCGGCGCCGGCGATGTTCTTGAGGTCGGCGATGTCGCCCTTCACCGCTTTTTCGAATTCTTCATAGAGCGGCAACTGCCACACGCGTTCGCCGGTTTCGGTGCCGCTGTCGATGAGGTTCTGGATCAGCTTGTCGTCGCTGCCGACCACGGCGGTGGCGACGTGACCGAGGGCGACGATCACCGCGCCAGTGAGCGTGGCCAGATCGATCACCGCACGCGGTTTGTATTTCTGCGCGTACACCAAGGCGTCGGCGAGAACCAGACGGCCTTCGGCGTCGGTGTTCAACACCTCGATGGTCTTGCCGGACGAGGCGGTCAGAATGTCGCCGGGCTTGATGGCGGAACCGCCGGGCATGTTCTCCGTCGCCGGAACGAGGCCGACCACGTTGACCGGCAGTTTCAGGCTGGCCACGGCCGCGAGGGTGCCGATGGTCACCGCGCCGCCGGACATGTCGAACTTCATCTCATCCATGCTTGCCGGTGGTTTGAGGGAAATGCCGCCGGTGTCGAAGGTGATGCCCTTGCCGACGATCACCACCGGAGGCTGGTTTTTCTTGCCGCCGTTGTATTCCATGACGATGAACTTCGGCGGTTCGTGACTGCCGCGAGCCACGCCCAAAAGCGCGCCCATCTTTTTCTGCTGCATGTCTTTCTTTTCGAGCACGCGGCAGGTGAACTTGTGCCGGCGCGCCAGCTTGCGCGCGGCGTCGGCGAGGTAGCCCGGCGTGGCGGTGTTGCCGGGGTGCGTCATCAGGTCGCGCGTGGTGAGCACCGCCTCCGCCAGTTTCTCGGCGGACTGCATGCCCTTCTGAAACGCAGGCACCTTTGCTTTCGAACTGACGAGGAACACGATCTCTTGAATGCGGCTGGGCGGATCGTCTTCATCTTTGTGTTTGTAGGCGTCGAAATGATAGAGCGCCAGGTGCGCGCCTTCGGCCAGCGCCGCGCCAATGGGGTCGCCATACTTGCCCCCCTTGGATTTGGCCAGCTTGCCCGCATCGCCTTCCGGCAGGTGCAGCGCGACTTTTTTGAATCGGGATTTTTCGGCGAGCTTCACACCGGTGCCCGCCGCCTGGCGCAGTGGCTCTTCCTTGATGTCCTTGGTTTTGCCCACTCCGACCAGAATCAGGTGTTGCGCGCCCATGAGCCCCATGACGCTGAGGGAACAGGTCTGGTTGGCCTTGCCTTCAAACCGCTTGGCCTTGTAGGCAGCGGAAATGGCGCCGTGCAGCAGGCCGTCGATGGCCTTCACCACGCCCGCCGGTTTTTTCTCGGGGCACAGCACGATCAGGCAGTCGGTTTTATGTTTGAGCACATCGTCCGTTTTGACACTGGTTTTGATCATGGTCGCTTCCAATCGGGTTTGACGTTTCAAGGAGAAGGAGTGTGAGGCATTGATTGTATGGAATTTTAGAGAGCCAGACAAGGGGAAAACCCGGAGGCTGTGTCCAAAGGGGCGACCCGTTTCGCCTGTTGGAAAAATGGGGGCGCGACGCCGTTCAATTCGTACTATAATGCCCGCGAATCCACAAATGCCGTGACAGCCTGAACCGGGAGGTGGTTTTGATCGCAGCCAACAGAGTCTTCAAATGGTACGGAATGCTGGGGGTGTTGTGCGGACTGGTCGCTTGTACGGACGCGGGCAACTCCGCATCGAAGGACGCCACGGCAAAACAATCCTTGCAGCAGCACGTGATCACGTCGTTGCAATCGCTGGATAAGGCGAAGCTGAAAGACCTCGGGTTTGCCCCGCCCTACGACATCGTGGCCAAAAAGTTTGAAAGCGACTACGAGGTGCAGGTGATAAGCCTGGCCGAGGAAGAGGACACCGGCCTGCGCGCCCGGGTGCGCGTGACCGGCAGCATGCAGGACCCGCGCAGCGAGTTGTGGTTGACGGAGGTGGTGCGCCTAAATTTCATTCGCCCGAATGGACAAGGTGATTGGAAGCTCATCACCTACCAGGGACAGATCGAAAACTACCTGGCGCAGGCGATTCCCGGCCGCAACATCGCAGCCCTGCCCGACCCGGTGCAGGCCTATTTGAAATCCGCGTTCGCTACCCTGCCCGCCAAGGAACTGAATCCCGCGTCCCAATGACCCGCGTCCCAATGACCCGCGTTCAAACGGCACCGCGGTACCCGGCCAAGTCGCAGAACAATGCGGGCGCTGTGTTGGGCATCGCAGTCCCTGCAAGCGCTTACGGACTTGGGTTTAAGAAAAAGCTCAATAAATCAATGGCTTGAAGATATTTTGGGGATGGGGGGTGCGCTATTTTCGCGGAGGGGGTGCAGGGAGAGGTGAGGTCCGCCGGAGGCCTTGAATTTTTTCGGGTTTTCTCTGGATTGGAGCCGTCGATTGGGTTGACAATTGGGGGTGGGCTCACTAGAATTTCTGGAAAATTCTCGCGAAATGTGAGAAGGTAGAAAGTCCGGAAAGGTCCGCGATCCTTGGTGGTTCGGGCGTTTCTAAATTCAATGGAATCAAGCGTTTTTAACAAAACTGATAAATATACCGTTCGATCCGGTAACTACAGGTAAACAAGGAGATCCCCATGACGGTTGCGGAAGCGACACAGCCTCAAGCCACGGACCAGACCAAAGGAACCATCAAAGTGACGGTTTGCATGAGTCTCAGTGGCCAGGCCGAAGGGTCGAAAGACGTTTATGCGGAATTTGAAAAGCTGATTGCCGAGCACGCCCCGACGGCGGAGCTGGCGGAGCGTGGCGGTTGCGAGATCGGCCAGGTTGGCTGCCGTGGTTATTGCAGCCGCGATGTGTTGGTGGACGTGTACGTCCCCGGCCAGCCGCGCGTCACCTACGAACGCGTGAAGGTGGCCAACGTGCCGCAGATTTTCAAGGACCACGTGCTGGGGGGCAAACCGTTCGCCAAACTGGCGTCCAAGCCCGATTATTACGAAAACCTCGAAAAGCAGGCCCGGGTGGCGTTGAAGCATGGGGGCAACATCGATCCGGAGAGCATCGACGAATACATCAAAGTGGGCGGTTACGAAGCGTTGAAAAAAGCGCTGACCACCATGACACCGGAAGAAGTGCGCAAGGAAGTGCGCCAGTCCGGCCTGCGCGGCAAGGGCGGCGGCGGTTATTTCACCGGCGACAAATGGGAGAAAACCGCGAACACGCCGGGCGAGCGCCGCTTCATCATGGTCAATGGCGACGAAGGCAACCCGGCCTCCTACATGGACCGCAGTGTCATGGAAGGCTCGCCGCATCAGGTGCTGGAAGGCCTGATCATCGGCGCCTACGCCATCGGCGCCACCGACGCCATCATCTACACCCGCTCGGACTACGGCATCGCCGTGCGCCGCCTGAACATGGCGCTGGAAGCGGCGCGCGAACGCGGCTTCCTGGGCAACAACATACTGGGTACGGATTTCAGCATCGACGGCTACGTGCACGAAGGCATGGAAGCGTTCATCGGCGGCGAATCGACGGCGCTGATGGCCTCGGTCGAAGGCAAGCGCCCGTTTCCGAAAGCGCAGCCGCCGCACTCCTCGGAAAAAGGCGTGTTCGGCTACCCGACCAATTTGAACAATGCCGAGACCTGGGCGACGGTGACGGAAATCGTCAGGCAGGGTGCCGACTGGTACCGCACCATGGGACCGGAAAATTCGCCGGGCTGCAAAACCTGGGCGATCGCCGGCAACCTGAAATACAACGGGCTGATGGAGTTCGACATGAACACCACCGTCGGCGAGATCATCAACGATTTCTGCGGCGGCATCCTGAAGAAAAAAGAGTTGAAGGTGGTGCACCTGGGCGGCGTCACCGGTGGCTTTTTGCCTCCGGAGAAACTGGATACCAAGACCGACTACGAAAGCCTGATCGACGCGGGCGCCATCATGGGTCAGGCCAGCCTGTCGGCGTACGACAACTCGGCCTGCGTCATCGACCTGACGCGGTTTTCCATCGGCTTCAACGAATCGGAAACCTGCGGCAAGTGCACGCCCTGCCGCATCGGCCTGACGCTCATCAAGAACATGCTGGACGACATCGCCGAAGGCCGCGGCAAGATGGAGTACCTCGACAAGTTGCAGGCGATGAGTGAGGAGATCAACGTCACGTCGCTGTGTGGACTGGGCGAGACGGCGGTCAAATCCGTGCTCAGCGGTCTCAAGTATTTCCGCAAGGAGTACGAGCGGCACATCGACGACCAGGTTTGCGACGCGGCCATGTGTACCGGCCTGTACCGCTACGTGGTCAAGGAAGAGGACTGTGTGGCCTGCGGCGCGTGCATCAAGCCGTGCCCGACGGGAGCCATCACCGGCGGCACCAAGAAAGTCTCGGCACACATCGACATGGATCTGTGCATCAACTGCAACGCCTGCTACCAGGCCTGCAACTTTCTGGCGATTGCCTGACCGCACTTCCAGTTACAAAAACAAAACCCCCGGAGCCGTTCGGTTCCGGGGGTTTTTTATTGGGTGTGGATTGTGCAACGGGTCCTGTGTCTCTACTGGAAAGAAAACATAGATTCTTCGCTTCGCTCAGAATGACACGCTAACCGTTGAGTGTCATTCTAAAGTATTCCCGCCAAGAGACAGGAAGGAATCGGGTCCCCCTTCTCCGAAGGGCCGGGTAACACCCGGAGGAAGCAAGTTGTATTAAAGAATGGGCCCTCAGATCATCGTTCCTTGGGAGAGCAGTACCTTGCTTCCTCCCCACGTAGTGGGGCTGGGGGCTTTTTCCTTCCGTGTTGTTTTGAGGAGCGGCCCGCGACGAGAAGCTTTTAATGAAGTGGCTCATCTTTCCTTCGCTGACGCGAAGGATTTAAAAGGAAGACCCCCGCCTGGCCCCCTTACAAGGGGGAACCGGAGTCACGCCCGCTTGTCATTCTGAGCGGAGCGAAGAATCTATGGGTTGTTTTTTAATTGGGAGAAAGCGGGTGGATCAGAAGCGAAACTCTTTCAGTTTCAGAAACCGCTCCGACTCGGTGAACAGTTTGAAGCTGTCGATGCAGAACGGGTTGCGCCGGATATCGAGCACGTTGAGCGATTTGAAGTGTGGCGATTCCGACAGCGCGACGAATCCGGACAGCCGGATGCCGTTGCTGCTGAGCCGCAGTTCGTTCAGATTGGCCATGTTGGGGGAACAGGCCAAGGCGACGACACCGTTGCTTTCCATCCACGTGTTCCACAGACGGAGGGTTTTGAGACGGGCAAAGTTGGGCGACTGGGCCAGAATTTTACCGCCCTGGTTGCTGAAGTCGTTGTGGCTGAGGTTGAGTTCTTCCAATTGCGTCAGCGTGCGGGAGGTGCCCAATGCCTGCACTCCGGCCACCTTGATCCCCGTCTTCTCCAAGTTCAGCGTACGCAACGCGGTGAAGGGCGCATCGGCCAGCGCCGCCATGCCCTTGTCGCCGATGGGGTTGTCCATCAGATTGAGCGACTTGAGACTTTTGAGATGCTCCGATTGCGCCAGCGCCACCATGCCCATGTGGTCGATGTAGTTGTTGCGCAATGACAGGTGTTCGACCTTCGCCATGTCCGGACACCGCGACAGCGCCTGCAATCCCTTGTTGCCGAGGCTGTGCCCGTTCAGGTTGAGCGACCCGTTCTTGCCGCGCGTCTTGATCAGTTGCCGGATGCGGAAATCGAGCAGGTCCTGTTCGCCCTCGCGGGTGAAATCGTTTTGATGGGTGTACAGGTCGCGCAGGTTGGCGAGGCTTTTGGATTGGGCCAGGGCGCGCGCGCCTTCGTCGTGGATCGAGTTGAAATCGATCACCAGCTTGTGCAGGCGGTTGACCGTGGGCGACTTGGCCAGCAGTTTGGCCCCGGCGTCGTCGATGCGGTTGAAGCCCAGGTTGAGCACTTCCAGCGGTGAGAACACGCCGGTCTGCACCCAGTCGGCCAGCGTTTCCGTACCGATTTTATTTTTTCTCAAGTTCAGCCAGCGCAGGGCCGGGTTGGCCGTACCGTCGGGAAACTGCGTCAGGCGCGTTTCGCCGATGCGGTTCAGCTCCAGTTCCAGAAATTCCAGCTTCGGTAGTTTGCGCGACTTGATGAGGCGCAGCGCTCCGGCATCGCCGATGCGGTTGTTGGTGAGGTTGATCAGCTTGAGTTGCGGCAGATGTTCCGATCGCGCCAGCGCCGTCGCACCCCGGTCGCTGATGGCGTTCGAGTCCAGGTGCAGGTGGGTCAGGTTTTTCAACGACGCGCATTGCGCCAGCGCCTCGACACCCGCGTCGCCGATGTCGTTCCACGACAGGTCGAGCACCCGCACGTGCGACAGGTCTTTGTGACGCGCCATCAAAATGGCCCCGGCATCGCCCAGCGAGTCGTAACTCAGATCGAGCGTGGTGTGGCGCAACGCCAGTTTGTCCGCAATGGACTGGACCGTACGCAGGCCATTGTCCTGTATGTTGGTTTGGGATTCAGTCATTGTCGGCAGGGGAGTCGAAACGAAATTCCTTGAGCGCGGCCAGGCGTTGGGACTGGCGCAGGATTTCAAAACCTTCAGGGGCGATCAGGTTGTACGTCATGTTGAGCGTTTCCAGTTTTTTCAGTCCCGGCGATTCCGCCAGGGCCTGCATGCCGTCCTTACCGATGCCGTTGGCATCGAGATGCAGCGTTTTCAGCCGGGACAGCGATTTCGAATTCGCCAGCGCCACGGCGCCCGCATCGCCGACCTTGTTGAAAGACAGATCCAGCGTTTCCAGCTTGGACAGGTGCGGCGACTCGGCCAGCGCTTCGGCGCCCTCGGGCCCGATCTTGTTCGAGTACAGGCTCAGGTAACGCAGGTTATCCAGTTTTTCACATTCGGCCAGGTACTCCGCACCCTGGGTGCGGATGAGGTTCTCGTTCAGCCACAGTTCCTGAATGCCCCGAAACAGTTCGCCCTCGACGATCTCTTCCAGATAACTGTCCTTCATCCAGCAGTGAGTCAGATGCAGGAACTCGATGCCGGGCACCGCCATATTTTCGGCGACGTCGATGGCGATTTGCAGGTCGAACCGTTTGTTGGACAGATCGAGGGTCTTCTTGTCCTTGCTGAGACCCTTTTTGATCCAGCGCCGGATCCAGGTGATGTCGTCAACGTTCTGGTTTTTGGCCATGTTCCGCACGTGTGATGAATGGAAAAAATCAATTTTATAGATGTCAGGTGAAAAGTAAAGGCCTAATCTCGGCGGCGGAATCTGCCGCATTTGCCCGGCACGCCGATTCTGGTATGGTAGTCGGATGAACCTTGTATCGGGACACATCGCACTGTGGCGGGCCGGACGGGTGGCGGTGCTGGGCGCGTTCCTCGCGTTCGCGGCGGCAGGCTGTTCCAACGGGCCGGAGAGCGATGCCACCGCGCGCACCCTGCGTCTGGCCATCCATTCCGAGCCGCCCACGCTCGACTGGTCGTTGGCGACGGACAACGTGTCCTTCGACGTCCTGACCAACATCATGGAAGGCCTCACGCAGTACAACGAAAACCTGGAACCGGTGCCCGCCATCGCCCACCGCTGGCAGTTTTCGAACGACGGCAAGACCCTCACTTACTATTTGCGCGACGATGTGGTGTGGACGGATGGGAAACCCGTCACCGCGCACGATTTCGAATACGCGTGGAAACGCCTGCTCAATCCGGCCACCGCCGCCGAGTACGCGTACTTCCTGTTCGATGTGAAAAACGCCCACGCTTACAATTCCGGCCAATTGAAAAATCCGGACCAGGTCGGCGTGCGTGCGCTCTCGGACACGGTGCTGGAGGTGCAGCTCGAACGTCCGGTCATTTACTTCCCCAGCATCACGACCTTCATGGTCACCTTTCCCATGCGCCGCGACATTGTGGAACGTCACGGCGACCGCTGGACCGATCCGCAACACATCGTCACCAACGGAGCCTTCACGCTTCACGAATGGCAGCACGAGTACAAACTGATCCTCAAAGCCAACGACCGGTTTTATGAAGGCCGGCCGCAGGTGGACCGCGTGCTGTTGTATGTGGTGCGCGAACCGACGACGGAGTTGACGCTGTACGAGACGGGCGAACTGGATATGGTGGAGTTGCCGCCGGTGGCCATCCCCCATTACAGGAGCAGTCCCGAGTACCGCAACCTACCCCTGCTGCGCGGTTACTATTACGGTTTCAACAACGGCAAGGCACCGTTCGACGACGCCCGCGTGCGGCGCGCTCTGGCGCACGCCATCGATCGCAAGCAGATTCCGGTGATTTTAAAAGGCGGCGAGTTGCCGACGGCATCGTGGATTCCAAAAGGCATGTTTGGTTACAACCCGGACATCGGTCCGCATTTCGATGCGGAGAAAGCGCGCCGCCTGCTGGCGGAAGCGGGCTTTCCGGGCGGGAAAGGGTTTCCGCCGTTTGCCATCGCTTACAACACCGACGCCACCAACAAACTGATCGCCGAGTTCGTGCAGGCGCAGTGGAGAAAGCATCTCGATCTGGAGGTGTCGCTGGAGAGCATGGAGTGGAAGGTGTTTTTGAGCCGGCTGCGTCTGGACCCGCCGCCGGTGTACCGGCTGGGCTGGGGCGCGGATTTCCCCGATCCCGACAACTTCATGAACCTGTTCACCTCGACCAGCGGCAACAATCACCTCAACTGGGCCAATCCCCGCTACGACGCGTTGATCGCCCGGGGCGCGGCGGAGCGCGATCCCCAAAAACGTCAGGCCATTTATGACACGGCGCAAACCTTGTTGACCGAAACCGACGCGGCGCTGGTTTCCCTGTTCGGGCTGACGCACAACGTGCTGGTCAAACCGGATGTGAAAGGCCTGCACCTCAACGCGATGGAATTGCTGTATCTCAAACGGGTGCGGTTGGAGAAATGATGCCGCCCCCGGCCGGGCGCACCGCTCCCTTGGGAGGCACTGCGGGAAATGAAGGGGAGGTCAGGACCCCGGATCAGTTGTAACCCGGGTCCTGATCGAACAGTTCGTTGTAATCGTCCAAGGGACCGGAAGACTCCGACCGGTACCAGTCGAAATTGTCCTTCTCGTTTTCCTCCTCCAGCTCGAACGCCCCGGCTTCCTCGGCGTCTTCGGCGATGGTGGAGGGATCGACCTTGAACACATTGGTGCTGCCGCAGCGGCAGGGCGTGTTGCCCTCATCGAATTCCGTTTCCTTCAACAGGCACACCGAGAAGCCGCATTCCTCGCAGCGGTATTCGGCGTGGGTTTCGTTGAAGTCGGGATGAATCAGCCGGTCCCGGCACTGGTTGCAGAAGGTCGGTTGATCCGGCGTGTACTCCGAAAACACGTTTTCGATGTTGCAGGCCGCACACTCGATCAACAGATCTCTGGGTTCATCAAGAGCCATAAAAGCCTCTCATTCAAACGAGATATATTTATTCAAAAGTCGGGGGCTTCATCTGGGTGATGTCGATCCCCATATCCGCCAACTGTTTCGAGAACGGGCACTTGCTGGCGCCGCCGGACGCTTCGCCGGACGCGGCTTCGGACTCCGAAGAGGTTTCCACCGAACCGGATTCAGCCATGATGAACCACGACAGGGTGTCGATCTTCTGCTCCTTGTCGGTGATGTAGCCTTGCAGCGCTTCCTGAGTCTCTTTGTGGGTCGCGTGTTTGAGAGCAATCTGGTATTGCTCCAGAGCCGACCGCTCGAACTCGACAGCCTGTTTCAGTGCCTGGATGGAATCTGCCATGTTCCTTCTCCCTTGTATGGATGTGATCGTTGGGTTTCAGCTAAAAAATATATCAAACCCTATTTTATAAAGTCCATGTAAAATTTGAAAAACAACAGGTTGACCTGTGGGGCGGTTTACAAAGCCCGGCAACCGTTCTATAAAGGTAAGATGAAGGACGACCCCAGGCTGGCAGACATCATATATCCGGGAACGGAAGGCCATGTGGTCCTGCTGGGCTTCCCGTACGACGAGGGCGTGGGGCGCAACGGCGGGCGGCTGGGCGCGCGCCAGGGCCCGCAAGCGATGCGCGCCTGGCTCCGGCGCTACGGCACCGTGTACAACCCGGAATTCGGGGTCGAGCTGTCGCGGCTGCGTATTGCCGATGCGGGCGATGTCGCCGTCGGCCTGCCGCTGGAACAGGCCCACGCCGCGCTGACCGCGAAAGTGGCGGAAATCCTCGAAAAAGGGGGGCTTCCGTTCGTCGTCGGCGGCGGCAACGACCAGTCCTGGCCGAACATGCAGGCCCTGCTCGACGCGTATGAAAACCGGCCGGTGGGGGCTCTCAATGTGGACGCGCATCTGGATGTGCGCCCGTTGATCGACGGTCAGGCCCATAGCGGATCGCCGTTCCGGCTGATGCTGGAGGACGCCCGTTTTTCTGGCGAGCATTTCATCGAATTCGCCACGCAGGGCAGCCAGGCCGCGAAAGAACACGTGGAGTATGTCCGCCACAGGCACGGGCACATCCACTGGTTGTCTGAGATCTACATGAACGACGACGCGCTCGGCTGGTTCAACGCCGCGCTCGGACGCGTGTCCTGGGACTGCGATGCCGTGTTCGTCAGTTTCGACCTCGACTCGGTGCGCATGGCGGACTGCCCCGGCGTGTCCTGTCCGTCGGTCATGGGGCTGCGCGGCAGCGAGGCGTTGGAGATCGCACGCATCGCCGGGCTGAACCGGAAGGTGAAGCTGTTCGACCTGTCCGAATACAATCCGTTGATTGAAGAAGAACGCACCGGCCGCCTGGCCGCATCGATGTTCTACCACTTCTGCCTGGGGGTCGCCTCGCGCAAGGAGGTTTGATTGAATCGTCAACGCCGATCGTCCGCACCACCCAGCGGGTTGAAGCCATCGTCCCGCCCACAGCGCCCGCTGTACCCGGAGTTGTGCCCGAAAAAAGCGCCGCGCGCCTCCACCTCGCTCAAACTCCGCTGCTGCGACTGGGACGCGGAAGCGGCGCTGCGCATGCTGATGAACAATCTCGACGACCGCGTCGCCCTCGACTGGAAGCAACTCATCGTGTACGGCGGCACCGGCCGCGCCGCCCGCAACTGGAAGGAATACCACCGTCTCGTCGCCGAACTCAAACGCCTCAAAAAAGACGAGACGCTGTGCGTGCAGTCGGGCAAACCCGTCTATATCGCACGCACGCATGCGGACGCGCCGCGCGTCATCATCGCCAACTCCAACCTGGTGCCGCACTGGGCCACCGACGACCATTTCGATCACCTCGACCGCCTCGGCCTCATGATGTACGGCCAGATGACGGCGGGCAGCTGGATCTACATCGGCACCCAGGGCATCCTGCAGGGCACCTACGAAACCTTCGGCGCCTGCGGCCAGATCGATTTCAACCAGCCAAGCCTCAAGGGCAAATGGATCTTCACCGCCGGTCTCGGCAACATGGGCGCGGCGCAACCTCTGGCGGGCACGATGAACGAGGCCTCGGTGCTGGTGGCGGAGGTCAACCCGGCACAGGTCGAACGCCGCCTCCAGGAAGGCTATCTCGACCGCGCCGCAAAGAATCTGGATGAGGCATTGGACATCATCGAGCGGTCTGTGAAAGCGGGCGAGCCCATCAGCGTCGGCCTCGTCGCCAACGGCGCGACGGTGGCGCGTCAACTGGCGGACGGCAAGCGGTTGCCGGACATCGTCACCGACCAGACCTCGGCGCACAACCTGATGACCTACGTGCCGGAGCTGGGCGACTACAAGGCGCTCATGAAACTGCGCGACGCCGATCCCGACACCTACCGCAAACGTTCGCTGGAGACGGCGGTGAAACACTGCCAGGCGATGATCGATCTGCAAACGAAAGGCTGCGTCGTGTTCGATTACGGCAACAACCTGCGCGGACAGGCGGAGTCGGGCGGCCTCACGGTGCGCCACGGCGACGGGTCGTTTCTCTATCCGGGATTCGTGCCGGCCTACATCCGGCCGTTGTTCTGCGAAGGGCAGGGACCCTTCCGCTGGGCGTTGCTCTCCGGCAAGAAAAAGGATTTGCATGCGGTCGATCAGGCGGTGCTCGACACCTTCCCCGAAAAAAAAGCGCTGCACCGTTGGATACAGAAAGCGCAGAAACAGGTGCCGGTGCTGGGGTTGCCGACGCGCGTCTGCTGGCTGGGGTACGGCGAGCGGGCGAAGATGGGGGAGGTGATGAATCAACTGGTCAAAAAGAACAAGGTGGCGGCGCCCATCGTCATCGGTCGCGACCACCTCGACTGCGGCAGCGTCGCGTCGCCCAATCGCGAAACCGAAGGCATGCTCGATGGCAGCGACGCCGTGGCCGACTGGCCGTTGTTGAATTTCACGGTCAACGCCGTCTCCGGCGCAAGCTGGGTCAGTTTCCATCACGGCGGCGGCGTTGGCATGGGCAATAGTTTGCACGCGGGCATGGTGATCGTCGCCGACGGCACGAAGAAGAAGGGCGAGCGACTCGACCGCGTGCTCACCCACGATCCGGGTCTCGGTGTGGCGCGCCACGTCGATGCCGGGTACGACGACGCGAAACACATCGCCAAACAACGCAAGGTGCATCTCCCCAAAGCGTAAAGTTCCGATTGCCGGAGAGACCTTTGCGATTGATGTAAGTGTTGAGAAACTTAAATTTTCATTGGTGCTCGAATAAAGGAAGAGCCATGAATCCCCCTCATCCTAACCTTCTCCCGCCAGGGGAGAAGGAACCTTTAATACTCCCTCTCCCTTGATGGGAGCACTCACGGAGTGACGGGCTGGGGTGAGGGTGACATCCTCTGACTTCCAATGATTTTGCAAAGATCTCATTGTCAGACGAGGGGCTATGACCGAAACGCTGTGTTTTCGCAATATCGGAGAGTTGATCCAGGCGGATGCCACCTCGCAGCCCGATGTGCGCGTGCGTACGAACTGCGCGCTGCTGGTCACAGGCGGGCGCGTCGATAAAATTCTGAGGGAGTCGGAAGTCAAGCCCGCCAACCGCTACACGCGGGTGATCGATGTGAAAGGCCGTGCGGTGGTGCCGGGCTTCGTCGATTGTCACACGCATCTGGTCTATGGCGGCGAACGCAAGGACGAGATGGTGGATCGCGTCAGCGGTGTGTCGTATCTCGAAATCCTCAACAAGGGCGGCGGCATTCACGATACGGTGAAGGCCACGCGGCAGGCCACGGAGGCCACGCTGTACGATCAGGCCAAGCGCCGCATGAAACGCATGATGGCGCTGGGCACGACGGCGTTCGAGATCAAGTCCGGCTACGGACTGGATCTGGAGACGGAAACCAAAATGCTGAAGGTGGGCAAACGCCTGCGGCAGGCGCTCAAGGTGCCGGTCACGCTGACCTACCTCGGCGCGCACGCCATCCCGCGCCCGATGAAACGCACGCAGTACGTCGAGTTCGTGCTCGAAAACCTGCCGAAGTTCCGCGGCCTGGCCGACGGCGTCGATATCTTCTGCGAGAAGAACGTGTTCACCGTCGCCGATCTGCGCCTTGTTTTTCTTCAGGCGAAACTGCTCGGATTCGACCTGCGCGCCCACGTGGAGGAGTTGTCGCATCAGGGCGGATCGTACGAGGCGGCGAGGCTGGGCGCGTTGTCGTGCGATCACCTGGAGTACGCCACGCCGAAGGACATTCAGGCCATGCATGCCGCGGGCACGGTGGCGGTGCTGATGCCGGGCGTCACCCTGTTTCTGGGCGGCACCAAGCAACCGCTGGTGCACAGCATGCTCGACGCGGGGGTGACGCTGGCCCTGGCCACCGACTGCAACCCCGGCAGTTGTCCCACATACAACATGCAAACGGTGATTTACCTGGCAGCGAACATGTACCGCATCACGCCGGGGCAGGCGCTGGCGGCGGCGACCTATGGCGCGGCCAAGGCGCTGGGTCACCACCGCGAGTACGGCGGCTTGCTGCCCGGTCAGCGCGCCGATTTCAACATCCTCAAAACCGGCGACCACCGCGACCTCGTGTATTATTTCGGCGAGAACTTCATCGACCAGACCTTCGTCGCCGGCCGCCGCGTGAAAGGCGGCAAAGACCCGGCGGGGTTTTAACCCGGCCGCCTCAAAGGGAATTTTGCCTTCTCCCTTGGTGGAGAAGGCGTTATTTGTGCAAAAGCATTACGGTTTAAACCCCCGTCCCTCGAAAAATCATGGGGTTTCGTCCGATTGCCTCACCGGGGGAAACCTGTCATAATTAGCGCCATGAAAAAACTGGTCATCATCGGGGGCGGCATCGCCGGGCTGGCGGCGGCGTACCGCATTCAGGAGGAGTACGATGCGGGGCACGGCGACATCGAGTGCACGCTGATCGAGGGCTCGGATCGCTTCGGTGGCAAGATCTGCACGCTCCGCGAAAACGGGTTCGTGCTCGAGCGCGGGCCGGACTCCTTCATCTCGCAGAAACCGTGGGGCATCGAGTTGTGCAAGAAGATCGGGCTCGAAGACGAGCTGATGGGCACGCGCCCGGAGACGCCGAAGACTTACGTTTACCTCAATAAGAAGATGGTCACCCTGCCCGACGGGTTGACCTTGATGGTGCCGACCAAGTTTCTGCCGTTCGCGCTGTCGCCCTTGTTCAGCATTCCGGGCAAGGTGCGCATGGCGATGGATCTGTTCATCCCGAAGAAGATGGGCCAGCGCGACGAAAGCCTGGCGTCGTTCGTGCGCCGCCGCTTGGGCGAAGAGGCCTTGCAGCGCATGGCGCAGCCTTTGATGTGCGGCATCTATTCCAGCGATCCGGAAACGATGAGTCTGCACAGCACGTTTCCCATGTTCGCGCAGACGGAAAAGAAGTACCGGTCGCTGATCTTGGGCATGCTGGCGGCCAAACGCCAGCGCATGAATGCGGCTCCGCCTTCGGTGCCGAAAAAAGGCTACACGCCGTTCACGTTTTTTCTGAGTCTCAGAAACGGGCTGGGATCGATGATCGACCGCATCATCGAGCGGTCGCCGGACATCGCTTTCCGCTCCGGCACGCGGGTGCATTCCCTGGTGCAGAAGGACACGCATTGGGAGTTGGAGCTGGACAACGGTGAGCGCATGAAGGCCGATGCGGTGGTGGTGACCACCCCGGCGAACGTCACGGCGAAGTTGTTCGAGCCGGTGGCGCCGCGGGCGGCGGAGCTGCTTGGGAAAATCCCGTTTGTGTCCACGGCGGCGGTGACCTTGGCGTTCAAAAAGGACACGTTCAAGCACCCACTCAAAGGGTTTGGCTTTGTGGTGCCGTACAGCGAAGGACGCAAGATCAGCGCCTGCACCTGGGTGACGTCGAAGTTCTCCGGGCGCGCGCCGGAGGATTACGTGCTGCTGCGTTCCTACGTCGGCGGCGCGTTGAATGAACGTTACGCCGAGCAGCCGGAAGAAGACATTTACAAAACCGTGCTGGGCGAACTGCAGGACATCATGGGTTTTAAAAACGAGCCCGAATTCTACAAGGTATTCCAGTACAAAAAAGGCAATGTGCAGTATCATGTCGATCATGGCCAGTTGATCGAATCGTTGTACAATGAACTGAAGCAGTATCCCGGCCTGTTTGTTGCGGGCAGCGCCTACCACGGCGTCGGCATCCCCGACTGCGTGTTGAACGGCACCCGCACGGTGGAATCGGCGCTCCGCGCATTGCGCGGGGAGGAGGCTGAAGTTCCACACGGATGAGTTTGAATCCGGCCATACAAATTTTTTTAATCAGACTGAAGGAGAGTTCCGGATGAAATGGGCCTCTAGCATATCGACCGGCGAAACCATCGAACAGTGCATCGAGGAAACCGCGAAGGCGGTGCGCGAGCAGATGGGCGATCACGAAATCCACCTGACGGTGTTGTTCGTGTCGCCGCATTTTAAAGAGAAACTGGCGGCGATCCCGAAACTGCTCGGCGAGCAATTGCCGTTCGGCATGTTGCTCGGCTGCACCGGCGGCGGCATCATCGGCGGGGGTCAGGAAGTGGAGCAGCGGGGCGCGTTCAGCATCACCTGCGCGCACCTGCCGGGCGTGACCATCCAGAAGGTGCAAACCGACACCCTCACCCTGCCCGATCCGGATACCGCGCCCAGTGTGTGGCGGGACTGGCTGGGCGTGGATGCGGAAAGCGATCCGCAGTTCATCCTGCTGGCCGATCCGTTTTCGTTTCGCGGCGAGGAGTTTCTGGCCGGGATGGATTACGCGTATCCCAATGCGCCGAAGGTGGGCGGGCTGGCGAGCGGCGCGAATTTCCAGGGCGGCAATGTGTTGTACCTCGGTGACAACATGTACAACAACGGGCTCATTGGCGTGGCGTTGAGCGGCAACATCCGGTTGGACACGATTGTCGCGCAGGGTTGCCGGCCGATCGGCGAGCCGCTCAACATCACCAAGTGCAGCGAATACCTGCTGGAGGAAGTGGACAACAAGCCGCCGTTGCAGGTGCTGGAAGAAATGGTTGAGAGTCTCAGTGAAAACGACCGCAAGCTGATGCAGACGTCGCTGTTCCTCGGCATCGAGATGGACCCGCTTAAGGACAACCCCGGGCAGGGCGATTTTTTGATCCGCAACCTGATCGGCGTGGACCGGGAGACCGGCGCCTTGTCCATCGGCGCTCCCCTGCGCGAAGGTCAACTCGTGCAGTTTCATCTGCGTGACAAGGTGATGTCGGCGGAAGACCTCACGGTCATGCTGAGCCGCTACTCGAAACAGGGCAAGCGCGACGACGTGTGCGGAGCGCTTTTGTTCTCCTGCCTCGGCCGGGGTCAGTACCTGTATGGGGTGGCCAATCACGATTGCAACGTCTTCAAGGAAAAGCTGGGCGAAATTCCGCTGGGAGGTTTTTTCTGCAATGGCGAGATCGGACCCGTGGGGCAGAATACCTTTCTGCACGGGTACACCAGTTCGTTCGGCATTTTCCGCCCGACGTCCAGCGCTGCATGATCCGCAAATCGAATCAAAGACCCTACGAATTGTATCCCTATAACAGAATGAGGAGGAACGTTTATCATGCCGGTCAACATCCAGGTGTCCTCGACGCCAAATGAAAACGCGTTGAAGTTCACGCTCGACAAACCCGCGCTCGAAAGCGGACACAAAACCTATCCCAATGCCGAGGCGGCGGCGGAGTCGCCGGTGGCCACGGCGCTGTTTGGCATCGACGGCGTCGTCAGCGTGTTTCTGATGGCGGACTTCATCACCGTGACCAAACGTCCCGATGTGGGTTGGGACGTTATCCAGCCCGCCGCCGAAGGGGCCATCCAGAAAGCTTATGAATGAGCACCTGATCCATGCGCCGTCCCTGGAAGCGGGAGACCTGCCGTGGTTCAACGCGGCGCGTCCTTTGGATCTCGCGGACCTCAAAGGCAAGATCGCCATCCTCGATTTCTGGACGTACTGCTGCATCAACTGCATCCACGTGATCCCGACGCTCAAACGCATCGAGGAAAAGTTTCCCGATACGGTTGTCGTGATCGGCGTGCACAGTCCCAAGTTTCCCGGCGAGAAGGTGACGGGCAACGTCGAGCAGGCCATCCAGCGTTACGAGATCGTGCACCCGGTGGTGCACGACCGCGACTTCAAAATCTGGAACCGGTACGCCATCCGCGCCTGGCCGACGCTCGTGTTCGTCGGGCCGGACAGCTATATCCTCGGCCAACTGCCGGGAGAGCCGAACGTCGATCTGCTGGAGGAGACGCTCGACAAGCTGGTGGCGGAGTTGCGCGAGAAAGGGTTTCTGGACGGCAAGGCGGCGGAGTTGATCCGTCCACTGCAACCGGCATCGAAAAGCGCGTTGAGTTTTCCGGGCAAGATCGCCTACAGCGAGCAGGACGGCCAGTTCGCCATCGCCGACGCCAACCACAACCAGGTGGTGGTGGCAGACAAGAACGGAACCCTCCTGCACCGCATCGGCAGTGGTGAGGTTGGGCATGCGGACGGCGGGTTTGCGGACGCGGCGTTTTACCGGCCGCAGGGATTGTGTTTTCGGGACGGCGTCCTCTGGGTGGCGGATACGGAAAACCACCTGCTGCGCAAAATCGATCTCGCAGCAAAGCAGGTCCATACGGTTGCCGGAACGGGCACGCAGGGCGGGTTTCTGCGCGACACCCAGCCGGCGCTCCAGACCGGCATCAGTTCGCCGTGGGACGTGGCGTGGCATGAGGGGTCGCTGTATTTCGCCAACGCGGGCACGCACCAGATCGGGCGATACAATCCAACGGACGACACCGTCGAGCAGTTTGCGGGCAGCGGTGCGGAAGCGTTGCAGGACGGACCGCGTTTGCAGGCGCCGTTCGCGCAGCCCAGCGGATTGACCGTCGGCGACGGCAAACTGTTTCTGGCCGACAGCGAGACCAGCGCCATCCGTTCCATTGAGTTGGGCGGGCCGGGCAAGGTGGAGACGTACGTCGGCACCGGGCTGTTTGATTTCGGCGACCGCGACGGCGTCGGCAAGGAAGCGATCCTGCAGCACCCGCTGGGCGTGCATTACGTGGAGGGGGCGGTGTTCATCGCCGATTCCTACAATCACAAAATCCGCGTGCTGGACCTGGCGACGCACGAAGTGCACACGGTCGAGGCGTCGGTGGACATTGTGTGCGACGACACACGCTGCACGCGCCTGTGGGAACCGGCCGGGGTGCTGTGCCTCGACAAGACCCTGTACGTCTCCGACACCAACAATCACCGCATTCTTAAAATCGATCTCGACACCGAAAAGACGGAAATCTTCATCGGCTGAAGCGCGGCATCGCAGGCCTCGACCGGCGTGCCGTGTGGTATGATGACACCCTGTTTTCAATCCGCGAGTTTTTATCCTATGGCTGACATTCTGCAATGGTTCGACAGTTTTCTTTCCGAGTTGCCGCCGCTGCTGCAACTGGTCTTCGGTATCCTGGGCGGTCTGGGCGTGTTCAAGCTGCTCACCTGGGTGGCCGGGCTTTTCAAGAAGGAAGAAAAAAACGAATGAAGCGCATCCGCTTCACCGCATAATCAAAGATGAAAAAAGAAAAGGGCCGGCGCCCCCGCATGGAGCCGGCCCTTCCCATTTCAGGCAAGTTACTTGGAGGAGTCTTGCCAGAATGCACTGCCCAAGGACAGTGCGAAAGCGCCTGCCGATTGCGGCAAACACTTCCAGTGATATATGTATTAAAGCAAAAGGCATTCCAAAATCCGGCCTCCTTCTCCTTGAATTTCCCTAGGTAAAGCCAGTTTCCGATAACGGTTTGATTTCATTTAAAAAATGGAATCAGTAAAGTTTTGAGTCGAATCCAATGATGGGTGGCTGCCTATGGAGCCTCATGCAAACAGGGTTCTTTTTGAGGCACCTTTCCCGGAAAAATGACAAAATTGGTCAGCGAGGTTTGCCAAAAATGGGCGCTGGAACCAGAAGTGCCTGCAGGGATTTGGTAGGGGGCCAAGGCACGTCCTCGATGCCACATGACGATACCTTTGGTTGCGGGCGAATGCTAATGAGGCCTTTGAATTTTTTTACGCACCGACGATGCCGATTGATTTTGAAACAAAAAAAGTGACCCGGTTCCACAATCCGCCGCAGGGGGAGCAGGAACTCATCCGAGGTTTTTTTCACAATCGGGATGTTGGCTATTATGTGGATGTCGGGGCTAATGAGCCCGTCATTGGATCGCAAACCCGGCACCTAGAGCAATTGGGCTGGGAGGGACTGCTGCTGGAGCCGCTGCCGCATTACTGCGAATTGTTGCGGCAGCAACGCAAGGGAACTGTGGTTCAGCACGCCTGTTCCAGCCCTGAAAATCATAATAAAACCCTGACTCTCATCGTTGCCGGAGGCCACTCCACTTTAAACCGCGACCCGATTGCGATTGGCACTCACAGTCAGGAGACGATCGAGGTGATCTGCAAAACGCTGGATTCCATTCTGGAAGATAACGAGGCGCCGATTGGATTCGATTTCATTTCGATCGATATCGAAGGCCACGAAATGGAAATGTTCAAGGGGTTCACACTGTCCAAATGGAAACCGAGGCTGGTGCTGCTGGAGGATCATGTCACCAGCCACGACAAGCACGACCACATGGTTGCGAATGGTTACCAGGTGATCCTCCGAACGGGCCTGAATAGTTGGTATGTCCCGGTTAGCGAGTCGTACCATTTGTCGTTGATCTCGAAACTGGAGTTCTTCAGGAAATACTGGCTGGGGTTATGGATTAGAAAAATCAGGTATCGAAGGGAGGGGTGGTTTTGAATAAAGGCCCTTCCGGCAGAACCGCGTGGGCGCATGCGTTCTGCGGGAATTCGCCGAGTGATGGGTTTGGGATGTGGACGCGGGTTCAGTTCCCGTTCTGGCTCATCGGCTGCTCAGCCTGGCCCAGGAGGAAAAGTTCTGGCCGATCTTCAATTCGCGTGCGGCGGAATGTTGCGGCTCCCGTTCACAGGCGGCAGGTTCTTCCAGCGCAAGGCCCGTTTCGTCCTCAGTAATTGCCGTCGCATCCGGCTCGATGAACTTTTTGTAAAAAATCGTGCCGGTCAGCAGCACCATGATGGCGAGGCAGGTCCATTGGCTGAATTCGGTGCTCAGGCCGAAACCGGAAAACAGGCAGCGGGCGAGCGCGTTCTCGACAAAAAGTCCGGAGAGCAACAGGGTGAGCGTCAGGATGAGCAGGGGCTGGCGGTGACGATTCATGATGCATTCCTTTCTGGATGACCGGTTCGGTGCCTTCATACCTCCTGAAAAAGCAAACCCCGTTCCAAAACTTAAAAAAGCTGATATAAAAATGAAGAGAGCTGGAGGCCCTTTAAAAAACAATTGAAATAGGCCTTCTTAGGGTTGCAGGGGCACTCGGGGGAAGGGATGGCGACGTAGGGGGGGATGAGGTTCCACCTCGATGGGCGTCCCGGAACGACAAATTATGTCACCGGAAAAGCCGACTTTGGTCTGGGCGCATAAATTGTCACTGCAAGGGATTTATTAGAAGTTGAAGGCGGTGAGGTCCTCAGCCAGCACGATGTTGCCGTCGAATTCCCTGCGGCATTCTTCGAGAAGGACGGCATCGTCGCAGGGCGGGTAAAAGTGGGTGAGGCAGAGGGTTTTGCAACCGGCTTCGCGGGCCATGCGGCCGCAGATCGCCGGAGTGGAATGCTTGGCCACTTTCATTGCATCGGGCGTGGCGCATTCGAGGACCATCAGGTCCGCATCGCGGCCGAGCGCCGCCATGTTGGGATGGTAATCGGTGTCGCCGGAGATGGCGACGCTGTTGCCGCGGGCATCTTCGAAGCGGTAACCGCGGCTCATCTCAATGTGCTGCACGCGGGCGGTGGTCACCTGGAGGCCGTGGTGATCGCGCGTTTCTTCATCCTGCTCCAGAATGTTCACCTGATAGGTCTTCGGCACCAGCCAGTGGTTGAACGCGGCCATCAGAGTGTCGAAGTAGGCGCGGAATCCGGGCGCGGCGACGATCGGCAGATCGTTCGTGCGCGGGTCGCCGGGGTATTGGCTGCCGAACAGAAAATAAATCAGATCGCACATGTGGTCGGGGTGGTGATGCGTGAAGAAGATGCCGTCGATGTCGTGGTAGGTGATGTTGAGGCGCAGCAATTGATGCACGGTGCCATAACCACAATCGATCAGATAACGGCGTCCCTCGTGTTCGAGCAGAACGCCGGCGGAGTTGCGCGTCAGATCGGGGAAGGCGGTTCCGGAACCAAGGATGGTGACTTTCATGGAAGCCTCTGAAATCATTATAATAAAAAGGGTTTGGCTTGCCGTTACCCGGTAAGTATAATAAAGGAACGTTGCCGTTCAAATGATTTTCATTCTTAATCAAGGTGTTTCCATGCGTTTTGCCTACTCGATCCCGCTCCTGCTGTTGATGTGGATTCTGCTGATGGGTTTTTCCGCCGCCGCCGCTGCCGACGCACGTTTTGAGAAAAACGGAAACGGGACGGTGCTGGACACGAAAACGGGCCTGATGTGGCAGGCTCAGGATTCCTACCACGAATTGGAACACGGCATGAACTGGTACGAGGCCCTCGAATACGTCAACGGCAAAAACGCCGAAAAATTTGCCGGGCACAACGACTGGCGTTTGCCCAGCATGGACGAACTCAATGCACTGTGGGATTCCCGACGGCCGTTGGCGAGCAAGGACGGGGAACCCATCGGCCTGCCCGAGGTGTTTGCAGGCGGCGGCAGCTATTACCTGTGGAGCCGGGACGAGCGCAACCTGGACCACGCCTGGTATTTCGGTCTGGGGCAGAGCGAGGATTATTTCAACCTCAAGGATCTGGGAGACCTGGACCAGGGGGTCAAGCTGGTGCGTGAAGTCAAGCAATGATCACAAATGAGTTGGGGGAGGTTGCCCCAATTTCTTAGGGGGTCTGAGGCAATGAAGAGATTTATCAAGGGTGGCTCGGGGTTCTGGCAAACCGTGACGGCACTGGGCATGATCGCCGCGTTCCTCGTCTTTTTCACCCCTGCAGGCGTTTTCTCACACGGTGAGCAGAAGCACGAGCACGACCTGGAAAACCTGCCGGAAAAACCCGAGGGCATGATCCAGTTCGGCAATGAAGACAAAGAAGCCCCCACCCCCGGATCGGAATACGCGGACCCGGCTCCGAAGGGGGAAATGAAGATGGATCATGGCGGTCATGACATGGGTCACGACATGGGCCATGACATGCAGCATGATATGGGCGGTCACGACATGGGCCATGACATGCATGGCGGCGGCAAGGATTCGTTTCTGACGCGGGGCGAGCACGATCTGTCCAACATCCAGCAGCCTCAGACCAAAAGCCAGGCTCTGATGGCGCGGGGCCGCAACATCTACCTGCACATGTGTGTGTTCTGCCATGGCAAGGACGGCAACGGCGGCGGTGAAGCCGTGGACTACCTCTATCCCTGGCCGCGCGATTTCCGCAAAGGCATTTTCAAATTCCGCTCCACACCGACCGGCACCCTGCCGCGCGATGAAGACCTGTACCGCACCATCATAAAAGGCGTGCCCAATACGTCGATGCCCGCCTGGGAAGCGGCTCTGTCGCCGCAGGACACCTGGGCGCTGGTCAACATGATCAAAAGTTTTTCCGACCGCTTTCGCGAGGAGCCTCCCGGACCGAAGATTGAAATCCCCAAAGCGCCGGAGCCAACCGCGAAAACGATCGCACGCGGCAGGGAACTGTTTGACGAGCACAAGTGCGACGACTGCCACGGCATGTCCGGAAAGGGCGACGGCAAGCTGGCAGGATCGTTGAAGGACGCGTGGAAGCACGCGGTGTTCGTGCACGACATCACCAACCCCAATTACCTGAAAGCCGGGTACCGTCCCCAAGACATTTTCAAAACGTTGTCCACGGGGCTTGATGGCACACCGATGAACTCCTACGCGAACTTGCCGGAAGAGGATCGCTGGGCGCTGGTGCATTTCATCCGTTCCCGCTTTGCCAAGGAGTTTGCGAAGGGCGAGTTCGAGACCGACGTCTATTCGTTTTACATGCCGTATGAACTGGACACGGATCCGGCCAGCCCGGTCTGGGAGAAAGTGGAGACCACCCGCATCGTGTTGCGGCCCCTGTCGGCCCGGCGCGACGCGGTGGAGGTGATCCGTTTCCAGTCCGTCAACAATGGCAAGCAACTCGCCATCCGCCTGCGCTGGAAGGATTCCACCAAGGACGGTTTTGTCGAAAACCGGGGCGATGTGTTTCGAGACGGCTCGGCGGTGCAGCTGGCGCTGGGCGATGTGACGCTCCACACCCACGGTCACAACGAGCCGTTCTTTGGCATGGGCAACCGCGGCAAGCCGGTCAACATCTGGCACTGGAAAGCGGGCCTGGAAGAAACCATTGAGGCGACGGAAGATTCCGAATATTCCACCGGTGGCGTGGACATGGATGCACTCATCTTCGGCGGCACCATGACCAACCCCGTCGCCAAACTGGGCACCACCGCGCAGAATACGGTCGAGGAATTGAACGGCGAGGGCTTCGGCACCATCACGCCGCAACCCAAGGAACAGCAGAACGTGCTGGGCTATGGCACCTGGGAAGACGGCGAATGGGATGTGGTGTTTTTGCGCGATATGGATACTATGGGCAAATGGGATGCCAAGCTCAATAAGGAAGACCCGATCCTGATCGCATTCGCGGTGTGGGACGGCAAGAAGGAAGATCGCAATGGCCGCAAGGTGGTCAGCGTCTGGCAGCGGTTGAATGTGCTGCGGGAAGCCACGTCGCAGCAGGGAGGTTGATTGCGCACCGTGCCGTTCAAGGTCCGAGTGGGGATCGGCGTCTGTCTGCTGTTGGTTTGGGCTGCCGTGGCTGCGGCGCAGCCGCCGGTGGGCGTCGGCGAATTGAACTCTCTCATCGATCCGCATCGGCCTAAACCCGATCCCACCGGTCGCGTGGACCGTCTCCAGTCGTTTGAGATGCAACTGCCGCTCGGCGACTCGGATGCGCTCACCACCTTTCTCATTCCCGGATTTCAGAATTATGAGTGCGGGCGTTGTCACCAGCCTGCCGAGATCGTGGAGAAAGCGCAGGCGCGCATGCAGTGGGCGTTGACGCGGTTGAAGGAAATGATGCCGGAAGTGCGCGAGATCCCGATCCGGCAGTACATCATCCAGCCCTATGCCGATGCCCTCCTGCAGGAAGGGCAACTGGCCCACGCCACGTTCGACACCATCCGCATTTCTCCCGCGTCGATCCTCATCGATGAAAAGGCCTACGGGCGCGCCACCCACCTGCACGAAGTGCTGCACCTGTCGCAACCGTTTCTCGGACATGTCAACGAACTCGAAGCGTACGGCTTGAACGTGCGTTCGGACCCGCGTTTCCTGCTGCTCAACTACCCGTATTTCGAGGATGTGATGCGGGCCTTTTTCGTGCCGGAACTGGACGAAATCCTGAACGCGTATTTCGAGCGCAGCACCAGGGACAAACTCAACGTGCCGCGTGAAGTGCAGTGGTTTTTGAGCGACTTCGACGAGGATGTGCTGAATCGGTTGGCCACCGGCGTGCAAAGCATGACGCCGGTGCTGGAGGCGGCGAGCCGGCTCTACCGCGCGCATCCTCTGGAGGCCGCGTACTGGAGCGAGCGCACCGGCATCCGTTCGTTCCTTCTCGATGTCGCCGCAGTGCGGACCCTGACCTTGCCGGAAGCGCCGGTGAGTGGCAAGGCCTTCCAGCAGGCCATGGATATTTTCGATCTGCAAATGACGAAGGACGACAACACGCGTCTGGGTTACATCATCGACCGCAAGAACGAAGCGCAGATGCACCTGAAGCACGGCATGAACATCAAAGACTCCAGCCAGCGTTCCATTTTATATTTTCATTATTTGAAGCGGCGGTTCCTCGGCACCGCAGACGAAGTCGATTTATCCGTGCCTGAAGCGGCGCGTGAGGATTTTTTGAATTTCGTGCAGGCGAAACTGGGCGGCATCGAAAAAATGATGGAACTCCCGGGGATGACGGCTGTGGAGAAACAGGCGGGGCGGAAGCTGGTCGATGCGATCAAACAAAAAAGCCCCCGGTGAGTCACTCACCGGAGGCTTATGGAATGCGTTGGAAACCGGTTTGAAACCGGAGGGCCTTACAGGTACTCGTTCGGGGTCACCAAAGCGGGGCCCTTGACGTGGTCCGACAGGGTTTCCTGCTGAACCTTGTCCTGCAACTTGATCAAGGCGTCGATCACCATCTCCGGCCGGGGCGGACATCCGGGGATGTACACGTCCACCGGGATGAGGGTGTCGATGCCCATCACCGTGGCGTAGTTGTCGTAGAATCCGCCCGACACCGTGCACACGCCGTAGGCGACCACCCATTTCGGCTCGGCCATCTGGTTGTACACCTTGACCAGAATGGGAGCCTGCTTGTGGCTGATGGTGCCGACCACCATCAACAGATCCGCCTGGCGCGGCGAAAAGCGCGGAAAGGCGGCGCCGAAACGGTCCAAGTCATAACGGGGACCGGCGACGGACATGAATTCCATGCCACAACAAGCTGTAATAAAAGGATATATGAAGAAAGAGTATTTGCGTGCCCAGTTCACAGCCTGAGTCATTTGAGTCACGATGACATTATTGCCAAGGCTGACCTCAAGTTCAGACTGACTTAAATTAGCCATTACAAAAAGACTCCTAAAATCGATGCATTCGGGTTAAAATATTTAAGCACAATATAACAAAGAATGGCCCGGAACACCAACAAAACGGCCCGCTTTCAGCAAATTTTTGGATGCGGGCGGAGGCCGGAGGGAGTACAGGCTGTGAGAGCCTGAATCGTTCTCCCACCGCCATTTTGCGGACTCAATGGGTGCACGGCGAATTGCCGCCGCGCCTCGAAATATATATGGAATTACGGAGGTGATTTTCCATGGACATGTCGTTGAACCGGGAAGCCCGGGGGCAGAACCGGGGCTTTGAAGAATCGGTCGAGATCGTCAAGGCGGAACTCAGCAAGGATGGAAAAACGCTGGACATCACGGCGGTCTATCTGAAGGAATTCGGCGCCAAGGACCTGGCCAACATGGATTTCCTGGAAGGGTTGACCACGCTGGAAATGGGCACCAACCTGATCGGCCCCAAAGGCATGAAATCCATCGCCCGCTCGCCGTACCTGAAGAACCTCACATCGCTGAACCTGTTCTATAATAAAATCGGCAACGAAGGCATGAAGTACCTGGCCACGTCGGACAACCTGCTCAGCCTCAAAAGCCTGACCCTGTCCGACAACGACATCACCGACGAGGGCGCCAAGTACCTCGCCAAATTTTTACCCTTGTTCACCAACCTGGTGCGGCTGGACATGCGCCTCAACAAGATCAAGGAAGAAGGCAAAAACGCGCTCAAGGAAATGCAGCCGAAGACCACCATCAAGCAGTTGCTGCTGGATAAGGACGAAGGCTTTCAGGTCAAGACCAGCGGCCACCTTTAGGATAGATTGTTTGATCGACCCCACCCAGCCCTCCCCTTGGTAAGGGGAGGGTCCATTTAAGACCGGCTTTCGTGCCCCGGCCGACTTTACCCCCTTGCGTTCGTTTTCTAATCATTATCATTGGAATAAAGAATCAATGGCCTTCCTTTTAAAACCGAATGGTCCTGCAAGAGGAATTGAAAAGCAACCCATAGATTCTTCGCTGACGCTCAGAATGACAACACGTATGATCTTTGGTAAAGGGTCCAACTAAAATACCCTCCCCTTACCAAGGGGAGGGTTAGGGTGGGGTTTTGGTGTAGGATTCCTTTGGTTCCATCAGCCTTTGAACCCTACGCCGCGTGCAGGGGCACGCTTTCCGGATTGAACAGCGTGTGTCCGTCTTCGAGGCGGATGCCCGCCAGCGGCAAGGTGGTTTTCAGTTGCAGGCCGTTGTACACCACCGTCCACAAACCGCTGCCCAGCTCGCCTACGTTTTCCACCGTCTGGTGCAATGCGTCCCGGCGCAGCACCGCGAACAGATCCAGCCCCGTTGCCGCCCAGCGGATGTTGATCTCCAGGCAGCGCCGGTAAAACCCCAACTCCCACTGCACTTCCTTCAAATGATGGCGTAGCGGATGCGCCCGCCGTGCGTCGGGGAACAATGCCTCGAATTGTTTTTCGATGCCACGCGCCTGAAAACCGGTAAACAGAAACCCCACACCTTTCCAGTGCAGCCTTCGCAATCGCAGAATGTAATCGTTGACGCGGTCCACCAGGTCGCCGGAGATGCCCGGCCCCAGCAGCAGCGTGCCGTGGTCGTTGGTTTTCGATTGGCTGAGCGAGGACAGGTCGCGGAACAGTTCGCGTAGATAAGTGTTGAGATTGGCGACGGTGACCGGGTCGCCGGGCTGGCGCACATCTTTCAGGGAGTGTTGCTGAACGTCGAGGTTGCGGTCGGTGGTTTCGTGAAAATTGATTTCCGGCAGGTCGAGCAGTTTGTGGAAGGATTCCGGAGGCAGTGCGGCCTCGATGCCGCTGTGTTCCCGCAACCATTGGGCGAGGCGGCGCATCTTCTGCACCTCGCGCAGCGTCTCCACCAGAAGCTCGATCGATTCGCCCGACGCTTCGAACGCAGCCAGGTCCGCCTCCTTACCGAGGATTTTACCGAGAACGCGTTTGGGATTTTTCATGACACGTAGTGTGTAGCAAGCGGGCTCATGCGTTGGTTGCGAACGAGGGTCGGCGGACGCACGCCAAAGGCCGTTCGCCTGTGAATGCCGATAGGGTTTGAAAGGGATGGAGGAGCATCATTCGCCCACCGGGAATCACCGCGCCGGCCCCAGGCCCCCGCCGGGTCAGATGTCGCCGAAGCCGCGGATGACCACCTTCAGTTCCGGGTGGATGCTTTTCTGCAGGATGTTCTGCATCGCCGACAACGTGCTCGATTCCGATTTGGAACAACTGCCGCACGCGCCCTGGTATTGAACGGAGACCACGTCGCCGTCCACATCCTTCACCAGAAGGCCGCCGCCGTCCTGCGCCAGCGCCGGGCGCACGCCCTCGTCCATGAACGCATCGATGATTTCCCGCTTGGTGTCGTCGTCGTAGTCCATGAACTTGTCGAGGTCCACGTCATCGAGAATCGATTTTTCCGGTTCCGCGTCGGCATCCTCGTAAGGCACCAGGTGTTCCTCGATCGTCTGGATGAAGGGATCGAACATATCGTCCCACTCGTCCGGCGCGATGAGGGTGATGGAAACAAAGCGCTCTTTGATGTAGAGGAAGTCCACCACGCCGAAATCGAAGATTTCCTTGGCGAAGGGATCGGACTCCGCTTCCTGTTCATTGTTGAACGCGCGCGAGCCGCCATCCTTGATGATGACATTGTTCACCACAAATTTGAACGCGGCCGAGTTCGGCGTGGGTTCCGTGGCGATGACGCTGAATTTTTTGGTTTGTGCCATGTCGGGATCGATCTATATAAAAAGTGAGTTGAAGTTGAGTTGTGGGAACCGCACCGGGCGGCTCCAGCTTCCCGTTACCTTATCATACCTGTATTCCGGAACAGCGCCGAAAAATTGAGGGAAGAAAGTAGTGCAGGACGGCCTCGTCCTGTCTTCCTTTAGATGCGGCGGCGGGGCGGGCGATTCGGCGGGAATGGGGGATTGTTTGATTTTCGGCCAAAAACTGCTACATTTGAGCGCCCCACCATGTGGGGGGAGGCTTGGGTAATGCGTTGATTGCAGGCGCTGGTGGGGGGGATCCAATTCCTGATGGGCTCACGTTTATTCCGGCTTTAAGCCGGCCCCTCCTTTCCAAGGAGGGGACTGAGGGGTGGTTATCCTCTATGTATCCTCTCCTGTAAGGAAGAGGGACTTTCGTGTGGCCGTTCCCTCCGGGCGTGGCCCGGGCGGCGGGTGAATTGGGGTTGGCGCGGGTCTTTCCATAAACCCTCCCCTTACCAAGGGGCACTCCTTGAGTGACGGGCTGGGGTGAGGGTGCTGATGATCCCCCCTTGTAAGGGGGGCGAGGGGGGTTTTTCCTTACAGGGTTTTCATCCGAGGAGCCGGGCCACGCCCGGAGGAAACGGATCGCTCTTGGATTAAGCGGCAAATGGTCATAAGCCCTCAGCGCAGGACTCGCTTCCACTCCCTGTAAGGGAGGCGACGAGGGATTTTTATAAGCCGGACTTTCGGTTTCCCCTCCCCTTACCAAGGGGAGGGCTGGGTGGGGTTGCCTTTTGGGTTATCTTTTCCGGAAGGATGGGGTCTTCATTACCTCCCCTCAATCCCCTCCTTGGAAAGGAGGGGAAGTGATGGTCTGATCTTCCCCTGAGAAAAACCAATCATGCGAAGGTGGCGGAATTGGTAGACGCACAGGACTTAAAATCCTGGGGTGGAAACACCGTGCGGGTTCGATTCCCGCCCTTCGCACTAAATCTTAGGTTTTTATTATGCAGATATTCGAATGGTTTGTTTCAAGAGAAAATCTTGAAAAGATACCCAAAAGAGAGCGCATGTTATTTGTTCAGTTATCAATGGTTTTGACGGATATTAATGTTTTTAGAAAATTGTTAGTGAGCGCTGTTGGGTATGAACCAAAAAATAAAGTTTTACGAAGTGCCAATAGTCAAATCGCGTGTAATCTGATTTATGTTATTTGCGGGAAAATATTTGAAGGGTGGCAGAAGATTGATTTAAGAACAGTTAAAGAAAAAGACCCTGCTAATGCTGAATATTTAGAATGTCGTTGTGAAAAGAATTGGTTTCTAAATGAATATGTCTCTTATTTGGATTCCAAGGGAAAAGAGTACCTGCTGTTTCTAGAAAACTATTTTAATAATCCCGGTAATAAAATCTTAACCATAAGAAATAAAATTGCCAGTCATTATGATTCTAAAAAGATGGAAAAATATTTAGATGCTTCAGGTGAGATAGGGTTCACAATCCACGCGCCACGATCTCGCCTTGAGAGCATGTTCTCTAATGGGCACTTTATTTTTATGGGTGGCTTTTTAAATGACGAAAACTCTCTCATAAATATTGTTGATGATATCCGACGTGTTTCGACTTCATTTTCTATGCTTATTTTCAGATATAACAAAATTATTTGGGAACGGTATTTAGGTGACCCTGCCCCAAACTTAATTGATGTTCCCGACCCAGAACCTACAGACAATGTATTTAGTAATTTTTTTAAAGACCCGATTTCCTGACAAAGAACCCGGCAACACTAAGCTATACAGTGATAGTATTCGACTGACAGTGGCCCCTATTGGGCGTTGGGATTAAGCGGCTATTGGAGCCGCTTTTTTAGTTTGGATTGTCTCGTTTCAGGGGTGCTTCGTCACTCTGCTTTGCCGACCTCTCCTTTAAAAAAAACTTTTCGCGTCACCCTTTTCGGTCTGATGGATGGCGTGTTTCCCGCCTGTGGATTTGTTCCTTATTTCTTCCTTAAGCGCTCCCAGTTGGTTTAGAATTTAAAGGTTATTCATTTTTGAGGGCGCTGCATGCAAGGCAGTCGCAGGAACATTCTGGTGGTGGGGGGCACGGGGTACGTCGGGAGCAAGTTGATCCCGCGTTTGTGCGAAAAAAACCATCCTATCCGCTGCTTGACGCGGTCCCGCGTCGAGAAAAAAAAGTCCTCGTTCAACGATGTCACCTTCGTGCGCGGCGACCTGCTGAATGCGGAATCGCTGCACAAGCCGTTGCAGGGCATCGATACGGTGTTCTACCTGGCGCACAGCCTCGACGAGAAAGACGATTTCGAGGAGAAGGAAAAGCAGGCGGCGCAGAATTTCGGCGCGGCCGCCCACGCCGCCGGGGTGCGCCGCATCATCTATCTGGGCGGACTCGCCCACGACCCGGCGGAAGACCTGTCGCCACACCTGCGCTCGCGCATACAGGTCGGCAACACGCTCCGCGCTTCGGGCATTCAGGTGATCGAGTTCCAGGCCTCCATCATTCTCGGTCGCGGCAGCCTGTCGTTTGAAATGATCCGGGCGTTGTCGGAACGGCTTCCGGTCATGATCATGCCGCGCTGGGTGCGGGTGAAGGCGCAGCCCATCTGCATCTGCGACCTGGCGCTTTATCTGGTGCAGGCGGTGGACCTGCAAACCGAGGACAACGAAATTTTCGAGATCGGCGGCGCCGACCAGGTGTCTTACAAGGATTTGATCGCGGAGTACTGCCGTCAGCGCGGACTGAAGCGGTTGCTGGTCCCGGTGCCGGTGCTGACGCCGTGGCTTTCCGGATTGTGGCTGGGCCTGGTCACGCCCGTGTATGCGCGGGTGGGGCAGCGGTTGGTCGAGAGCATCAAGAGCCCGACGGTGGTGCAGAGCGACCGCGCCGGCACCGTATTCCCCGATATCAAGCCGATGGGCATGGGCGCGTCCATCGAGTACGCCCTGCGCGAAATCGAGCTGTTCGGTCCCGCCTGAGTTGCGCCCTCAATCCGTGAAGAACACATCCAGCGTCTGGCGCGCGTTGCCGCGGATGGGTTCGCCGTCACCGAGCAGAAGATCCTCGAACTCGTAATTCAGCAGCACCTTCAAACCTTCCTTGGCTTTCGTGATGTCGTCGAATTTATCCGGCGGCAGTTGGTTGACCTCCCCCGGTACCTTGCCGATCAAGGCGTCGCCCACGAACAACCATTTCTTTTCCTTTTGCAGGAGGGCGCACTCGCCCGGCGATTTCTGGTCTTTCAGGTGAACCACCTGCAAACCGCAGGGCAGGGTGTCGCCATTCCCGAAGGTGGCGTCGGGTGAGAATTCCAATAGGGGTTTGTCCTGTTCATGGATGTGGATGGGCACTTGAAAGACGTCCTTCAGCCGCTGGCTGGCGCGGTCGTGGTGCACATTGGTGAGAAGGATGGCTTTCAACGGATTGCCCCCGGCGCGGGCGACGGTATCCTTCAGCGTGTGCAGGGCGTCGGCGTCCAGTTCCGGCGGATCGATCAGCACCGCCTCGCCGCCATGGGCCAGATAGTAGCCGTTGAAGTTGAGTTGTTTTTCATCGGAAAACTCGGACCAGCGGATCAGGCCCGGAGCCAGTTCTTGCAAGGTGGACATGGCGTACCCTCTCGTGAACGATCAAACAAGGATTGCAATTCGGCGCTTCCCTTTTGCAAGGGGCCGGTTTTAGGCATTGTGATGCCGGGTGTCCCGTACTAGACTTGGGATAGACACCCGCATTGTAGATTATTTTGTCATATCCCCCAACCCGTGAAGTTTTGATGGTTGCCGCCCATCACGAGTGGGGCATTTATAAAGGAATTTTGTTGTTATGAGTGAAACCCCCGGGCAGAACAACGCCGACAAACGTTACATCCTCCAATTCAAAGCCGCCACCGGCTTCACCGTGGTGCTGGAGTACGGCGGACAGGCGGAGATGGAAAAAGATCAGCAACGCATCGAGGAGGCGGGGCTGACCTGCGAACACCTTTCAGAATTCACCACGCAGTTCCACCAGGCCGACCTTTACATGGACATGCGCAGCCCGGAGTGCCAGGTGCAGTTCGACCTCGACGACTGGATTTAGCAGGCTGCCGCATGGAGTGATTCCCTCTCAATCGTTAAAACCCCTGCGCCCCCGCTCCCGGACGGCGCGGGTCCGACGCGCCGAAAAAGAAATTCCCCTTGCGCATGACGGTTTGCGTGGAGCCGATGGTGTTGGTCACCCGCACGTCGTGTCCCATGCTTTTCAGAATCTTGATGGTGTCTCCGCTCAGTCCCTTCTCCACGCGCAGCTTGTCGGGAATCCATTGATGGTGGATGCGCGGCGCGTTGGTGGCGGCGGCGATGTTCATGCCGAAATCCATCACGTTGATCAACACCTGCAACGTCGCCGTGGTCAGGCGCGGTCCGCCGGGACTGCCTGTGGCGAGAAGTGGCTTGCCGTCCTTGAACACGATCGTCGGGCACATGGAACTGAGTGGTTTCTTGCCGGGCTGGATGGCGTTGGCGTCGCCGCCCAATAACCCATACGCGTTCTTTGCCCCCACCTTGGCGGAGAAGTCATCCATTTCGTTGTTCAACAAAATCCCTGTGCCGGGCACGACGATGCCGGAGCCGAAGCTGAAATTGAGTGTGTAGGTGTTGGCCACCACGTTGCCCGCTTCGTCCATCACCGAAAAGTGTGTGGTCTCGTTGCTTTCCTTATTCAGGAACGTTCCGGGCTTGATCTGCCGGGAAGGCGTGGCGTGATTGGGATCGAGGTCCCGGATCAGCCTGGCGGCGTATTCCTTCGAGATGAGCGTGTCCACCGGCACCGGCCAGAAATCAGCGTCGCCCATGAATTCGCTGCGGTCGGCGAACGAGCGGCGCATGGCCTCGGCGATCAGGTGCAGGGTCTGCGCCGTGTTGAGACCGTATTCCTGTAAAGGAAAATGCTCGATCATGTTGAGGATCTGGATGATCTGGATGCCGCCGGCGCTGGGCGGCGGCATGCTGACGACCTCGTAACCGCGATACGTGCCGCGCACCGGTTGGCGCAGCGTCGGTGCATAGTTTTTGAGATCGTCGAGGGTGATGAGGCCGCCGTTGGCCTGCATGTCGGCGGCGATTTTTTGGGCGATCCCTCCTTCATAAAATGCCGAGGGGCCTTGCTCCGCGATCAGCTTGAGGGAATGCGCCAGGTCCGGGAACACGATGGTCTCGCCCAGGCGGTACATCGAGCCGTCCGGTTTGTAGAACATTTGGCGTGTGGCTTCGAATTGTTGCAGGCGTTGCTTCCCCTTGGTCAGCGTGAAGAGGTGATCGTAATTGATCGGGATGCCGTGCTCGGCCAGTTGGATGGCGGGAGCGACGAGGTCTTTCCACGGCAGCGAACCGTATTGTTTGTGGGCCCGCGCCAGGCCCGCCACCGTACCGGGAACGCCCGAGGCGAGGTGGTGTGCTTCCAGTAAACGCCGGTTCACGCTGCCGTCGGCGTTCAGGTACATGTCTCGATGGGCTGCTGCCGGAGCCTTCTCGCGGTAATCGATGACCACGGTTTCGCCGGTTTTTGCGAGGTGGATCATCATGAAGCCGCCACCGCCGATGTTGCCGGCGCGCGGCAGGGTGACCGCCAGCGCGAAACCGATCGCCACTGCGGCATCCACGGCGTTGCCGCCTTGCTTTAAAATCTCGACGCCGATGGCGCTGGCCTGGTTTTCCTGGCTGACCACCATGCCGTGGTGGCCAACTTCCGGGTGGAAGCGGTCGCGTTGCGAGTAAATGTTCTTCAACTGCGCCCAGGCCGCAACGGGAAGGGCGACGGCGAGGAGAACGGCGATCACGATCTGTCCTGGTCTGAAATTCCACATGGTGTGCTCCCGTAGTCAAGATAAAGCCTGAATCCTGTCACCTTCCGCAATTCTACCTTGTTCTCGAAAGAGAGAAAAATGTTTCGGAAGGAGATTCGCTCATTTTCCGAGTTCAGAAATTCTTCCTAAATTCTGAAAAATGATTAAAATGGAAGGGACTTTGCTTTGACACAGGGAGGATGGGGATCGGTATGGTCACAGCACGCGACATCACGGCTTCCAGAATTTTGATTGTGGATGACGAACTGACCAACGTCCAATTGTTGGAAAAGGTTCTGGAGCATGATGGGTACCGCAATTTTCAGTCCGTCACCGATCCCCGGCGCGTGCTGGACACCTACCGCTCCTTCAGGCCGGATCTGGTGTTGCTCGATCTGAATATGCCGGTGATCGACGGGTTTGAGATCATGGAGCGGCTGAAGGAGATCGAGAAGGAGTCGTACCTTCCCGTGCTGGTGCTCACCGCCCAGGCCGATCTGGAAACCCGCCTGCGAGCCCTGCGCATGGGCGCCCGCGATTATGTCAACAAACCTTTCGAAATCTCCGAAATCTGTTCGCGCATCCGCAACATTCTGGAAGTCCGCCTGCTCCACAACCAGATCCAGAGTCAGAACCAGATCCTCGAAGAAAAAATCAGCGAACGCACCGCCACCATGATGGCCTACCATGAACAACTGATGCATGCGGAAAAGCTTTCCGCGGTGGGCAAGCTGGCGGCCTCCATCGCGCACGAGATCAACAACCCGCTGATGGGGGTGCGCAATATTCTGGAACAGATTCGGGGCGCCAACACCCTCAATGAGGAATTGCAGGGGCTGACCGATCTGGCAGTGCGCGAAACGACACGGGTCATGGATCTGGCCACCCGGCTCAGGCAGTTTTACCGCCCTTCTACGGGCAAGGCAGTGGCTCTGGACCTGCACCAGGTTTTCGATGACATGATGGCGTTGAAAGTGAAAAACTTTAAAAACAAAAATATTCAGGTGGTCAAGCAGTATGCCGAAAACCTCCCCAAAGTGACGGGCGTGGAAGACCAGGTCAAGCAGGTGGCTTTGAACCTGTTGCAGAATGCGGAAGAGGCCATTCACGGTCCCAACGGAAAAATCCGCGTTGTCACCTCGGTTCTGGAGTCCGAGGTGACGGTGCAGGTCGAAGACACAGGCTGCGGCATCGCGAGTGAAGACATCCCCAAAATTTTTGAGCCTTTTTACACCACCAAGGCGGAAGTAAAGGGAACCGGACTCGGGCTTTCCGTGAGCTATGGCATTGTGCAAAAACACGGTGGCAGCATCGAGTGCGCCAGCACCCCCGGTTCGGGCACGCGGTTTACCTTGAAGCTGCCCATCTTCCAAAACGGAGGGATGCTGGAGGAAACTCCTTCCTGAACGGGCGGGCTTGCTCCCAAAAACTATGGACGCAATCAATAAAATCCTCATTGTGGATGATGAAGAGATCGTGCGCCGCGCTTACACGTATCAATTGACCCAGCGCGGGTTCGAGGTGGAAGCGTGCGACTCCGCTAAAAAAGCGTTGGAGGTGTTGACGCCGGAATGGCCGGGGATCGTCATCACCGATATAGCGATGCCGGGCATGGATGGCCTCAGCCTGCTGGGACGCATTCGTGAACTGGACCCGGATCTGCCGGTGGTGTTGATGACGGGGCAGGGCGATGTGCCGATGGCGGTGAAGGCGATTCAGGACGGCGCTTACGATTTTCTGGAAAAACCGTTCGACACCAGCCGCTTCATCGATGTTCTCAACCGGGCGCTGGAAAAGAGGCGGCTGGTGATGGAGGTCCGCGACCTGCGGGCGGAGCGGGAAAGCCGGGGCGCGCAGATCGTCGGCAAATCGTCGTCCGTTGAAAAACTCCGGCAAACGGTGCAAACGATCGCCGACTGCGATGTGGATGTGCTGCTGCTGGGAGAAACGGGGACGGGCAAGGACCTGGTGGCGCGTTGCCTGCATGAGCAGAGCAAGCGTGCCGGTCATCATTTCGTGGCGATCAATTGCGGCGCCATTCCGGAAGCCATCATCGAGAGTGAACTGTTCGGGCACGAGGCGGGATCATTTACCGGTGCGAGCAAGCGCCGGATTGGCAAGTTCGAGCACGCGCAGGGCGGCACTGTTTTTCTGGATGAAATCGAGAGCATGCCGCTGCACCTGCAGGTCAAACTGCTGCATGTTTTGCAGGACCGGTACATCCTGCGGGTGGGATCGAACGATACGGTCAATGTGGACGTGCGGGTGATTGCGGCGACCAAGGAAGACCTGAAGCAGGCGTATGCGGAGAACAAGTTTCGCAAGGATCTGTATTACCGTTTGAATGTGGTGCAGATCGAACTGCCTCCGTTGCGGGACCGTAAAGAGGACATTCCGGTATTGTTTCAACACTTCGTGTTGGAAGCCTGCGCGCGGTATAAGGTTGAGGCTCCGCCGCCGCCGACAGAGATGATCCGGCGCATGCTGGACCGGCAATGGGAAGGCAATGTGCGCGAGCTGCGCAATGAGGCGGAAAAGTTCGTCCTCGGCCTCAATCTGGATCTCGAAACCTCGCTGACGTCTCTGGCGGAGGATGCGGAGTCCGTGTCTTCCGGTAATGCGGGAGTCACCTTCAAGGAACAGGTGTCGGATTTTGAAAAACACCTGATCGAACAGGAATTGATCCGGCAGAAAGGGGATTTGAAAAAAGCGCAGGACGCCTTACAGATTCCCAAGCAAACCTTGTACGACAAGATCAAAACGTTTGGGCTGAATCGAAAGGATTACCAGTGACGATTGTTTTACGCCTGTTGAGCCTCTCATTCCTGTTCTCCCTGTCATGGCCTCGACTCTTTTCCAGTAATCCGTAGTTCCTGATGACGGCACGAATTCCGGAACTCAGCCCGGAATCCGGGAGCAACCCAGGCACTCCTGTGCCGGAAGTTCGTCCTATCTATTTCAAAATACTATAAAAATCAGGTGTTTGAGTTGGTCATCTCAGATGGCATGCTTATTGCTCTGTTAAGGGGGAGGCGGGCAGAGGATGATTCGCCGCTTCAGGCACAAAGACCCGGTATCTCCATTAGAGGGGAGCGGGACAGACGGTTCTTGGAACCGATGCAGAATGGCTTCTTCACAGCCCAAACCGAGCACGAAGGGAATGCTGTTTTGCAACGCAGGCAGGCACTTTTGAGGGAACGTGATATGAACTCTTGGCACTCAGACAGATCGCTCGAAGACTCATGCGATTTTTTGCGCCGGATTCTCGACGTCAGTGCGAATGCTTTGATCTGCACCAGTGCCTCCGGGAAGGTGATGTGGGGCAACCGTCAGGCGCAGGAAATGTTGGGTTCTGACAGTGCCGGGATGGACAACCAGTTGCTGGACTATTTCATCGCACCGGAAGACCGGATGGTTTACCACCGGGCTTTGGACAAGCTGCTGAAATTCGGAGCGGATTCCATCACTGCGGAGTTGAAGTTGTTGGGAGAGGGAGAGGTGCCCTTTGCGGCCCGTGTGGAGTTAGGCATCCTGACGTATGAAGGGAGCCCGGTTGTGGTGCACACTATTTATAAATGGCTGGAAAAAATAGAAGCGGGGGTCGAGGCTTCTCTTGAGAGTGTGTCCGCGGGGCAGAACGCAGACCGTGAAGACCGGTTGCTGGAAAAATTGCAGGAACACCTGCCGGTGGCGGTCGGGGAAATTGTGGCGTTGAGTTATCGCGCACTTCGCAACTATGAGACGGGCGACCGGGAGGGGTTGGCTTCGGAGCAGGATCTGGACCGTGTGGTTGGGGAACTGACACGTCTGCTGCAAGAACTGGGTTTGAACGATGCGCTGGTTCCCGGCCAGGCCCGGTTTTCGAAGCAAACGGTTTCGCTCGAATTCGTCGTTGCCCGTGTGTTGGAAGATTTCAAGGATGTGTTTGACGCACCGCAGAATCGTTTGGTGCAGGGCTTTTTGCCGACGGTGGAGGGCGACCCGGAGCAACTGTACCTGCTGTTTAAGCATTTGATTGCCAACGCGGTGACGTTTCGCAATGAAAACACGCCGCTGTCACTGACTTTGGACAGTTTTCAGGGTGGCAGCGGAGTGTGGCATGTGCTGATCAAGGACAACGGCATCGGTTTTGATAATACCGATTCGGAGCGCATCTTCCGGCCTTTTGTTCAACTGGGACCCAAAGGTAAAAGCCTGGGCTCCGGGTTGGGACTGACCATTTGCCAGCGTATCGTCAAAGGGTTCGGAGGTAAAATGTCGGCTCTTTCGGAGAAAGGGGAAGGCACGACCCTCATCGTAACGTTCCCCGGAGGGAGGGGTTAGGTTTTTTGGAGATCCGATATAGAGCGCGGCGAAACAGGCTTTGCGGTCGGATAGAGGCTTTGAATCAATGCATTTGAGCGGTTTCCAAAGTGATGCAACGGGCTAGGGGTTTAAAGAATTTCCGATAACGCTTCGATTCAGATTAAAAAAAGGGAAAAAACATGGGAAAATGAAAAAACACTTCTCTGAGGTAAGGAAATCAAGACGCAGCCTTAATCATGTAAAAACTATGAGGGAAATTGGCCTGTTATGTTGACAGAAGACGACATTCTTGACGGTAAAATTTTGATTGTGGATGACGAGATTTCCAATGTGAAACTGTTGGAACAGATGCTCCACCAAAGAGGGTACAGTTCCATTACCGTTTGCACAGATCCGCATGAAGGTTTGAAACGCTACCAGGAATGGGGACCGGACCTTGTGCTTTTGGATTTGAACATGCCCGGGATGGACGGTTTTCAGTTTCTGAAAGAGATACAGGTTTACGAACAGAACAATACGCCTCCCCCGATTTTAATTCTCACTGCAAACAACAGCAACGAGGTCCGCCTGCGTGCCCTGCTGGCCGGCGCCATGGATTTCATCACCAAACCGTTCAATGTGATTGAAGCGCTGGCTCGTATCAAAAACATGCTCGACGTGCGGTTGTTGCACAATCAGGTCCAGCAGCAGAATCAGGACCTGGATAAGAAAATCCAGGAGCGCACCCAGCAACTGGTCGATACCCGGCGGGAAGTGATTCAGCGTTTGGGACGTGCGGCCGAATATCGCGATAATGAAACGGGAATGCATGTCATTCGCATGAGCAAGTTTTCCGCGTTGCTGGCTGAAGCCAACGGCATGACGCCCGAAGAATGCGACCTCATTCTCAACGCCAGTCCGATGCACGACATCGGCAAGATCGGAATTCCCGACCGGATTCTCCTGAAACCGGGACGCCTGACTGCGGAAGAATGGGAAGTGATGAAAACCCATACCACCATCGGCGCGGAGATCCTTTCCGGGTCCAGTTCGGCAATGATGAAGATGGCTGAAAGCATCGCATTGACCCATCACGAAAAATGGGATGGTTCCGGCTACCCGAGTAACACGGAGGGGGAGGACATTCCGATCGAAGGCCGCATTGTCGCCATTTGTGACGTGTTTGATGCGCTCACGTCGGATCGGCCCTACAAAAAAGCATGGACGGTTGAAGAGGCGGTGGCGGAACTGGAGAAATGTGCGGGCCAGCATTTTGATCCCGATCTGGTGGACAAATTCAAAACCATCCTCTCCCAAGTTAAGGAAATCAAAAATCAGTATGTGGACACACCCGATCAGTTTCCCGATCTGGAAAAGTTTCTCACGAATTCGTAAACACCAGAGGGTACTTGCGGCCGGATTCAATGAGCATTCGATAGCGGGCTGAGACGGCCCCGTGAAAAGCCGGGTTGGACGGCATCATTTTTTTTATTTGAGCGTCCTTTTTGGGAAGGGACGTTGTATTGGCTGGGGCGGTGGAAGTTCGACGCACCACGGCAGGAGCCTGTTCGGCGGGATATTATGAATAAAGGGTCTAAAAACCAGTTTGGGATGAACATTCTGATCGTGGATGACATCCCCTCCAATATTGATATTCTGCGCGGCATGTTGGAGAACGAAGGGTGTGTTATTTTCGCGACCTCCGTCGGCAGCCGTGTTTCAGAAATCCTTTCCCGCTCTTTGCCCGATCTGATTCTGCTGGATGCGCATCTGGATGGAACCGACAGCTTCGAGATCAGCCGCCAGTTGAAAGCGAATCCGGTGACCGCAGACATTCCCATTGTGTTTTTGCTGGGTCAGACGAGTATCGAAGAAATCGACAATTGTTATCTGTCCGGTGGCGCGGATTATATCACCAAGCCGTTTCGCCAGGATGAGGTGCTGGCCCGGACTCACAACCAGTTGCGGATTCAGGAATTACAGCGGGAAAAAAAACTGCTGATCAAGGAGATATCCCAGAAACTGGGAGGCAAACGGATTCCCGGCGTGCTGGACAAGTCGTTGATTCAGGAACTTTATAAATGGGAAGCCATTCGCTACCAGCGCATTCAGGTCCCGTTCACCTTGATCATGGGACACATCGATGAATGGGGGGACACGTTCTCCAGAGAATCTCCAGAGGTTCAGGAACAATTGCGTGTGGCCCTGGGGGAAAAACTGAACAGCCACAGCCGTATATTGGATGCCATCGGACAATGGAATCCGGAACGCTTTTTTGTTTTGTTGCCGGGGACCAAGCTGGAGGGGGCGGTGGTGGTTGCGCGCAAGTTCCAGACGATTTTAAAAAATTCCTTGTTCCAGGTGGGGTCTCAGGACATGGCCGTTTCCATGAGCTTCGGCTTGTGCCAGTATCCTCAGGGCAATGGAACGGAAATGGAAGCGCGTCTTGCCAGCACCATCGAAGCAACCGAACATCAATTGGACCAGGCGGCCCGTACCGGAAAGAATCAAATTTGTTTTGCTCCGGCCCCTTTGGGGTGATTATGAAGGATGGAATACGAGGCGGAATCAAAAATCGAACATAGCCAACGCATTGCAGCAATCCGTTTGGAAATTCTGAGCGGGTGAGTTGCCTCCAATTTATGAAAAAGGCTGAAGATAACATAAATGTGAAGTTTCGCGTTTGGGAAGCGATCACCGAATTTCAGTCGCATATCAGCGCCGGGAATGATGCGGCTGTGGGGTTCCGCGATTTGACCCGTAAGATTCTTGAACTTACGGACAGCGAATACGGTTTTGTGGGTGAGATACGAAGGAGTCCTGATGGAGACCCTTACGTATATATTCTTGCCTACGAAAGCATTTCCAATGACCCGGTCATCAGGCAGTTTTTCAGCGAATTTGGACGCAGCGGCCTCGAATTTTTCAATATCGATACTCTGTTTGGCAGTGTGATGACCACGGGGCAGGTGGTGGTCGCCAACGAGCCGCAAACCGATCCCAGGCGGGGCGGACTGCCGAAGGGCCACCCCCCGCTCGATTCTTTTATCGGCCTGCCTTTTTCGCAGAGCGGGGACGTGGTGGGCATGCTGTGCCTGGCCAATGCGAAAGATGGGTATTCGCAGGATTTGATGGATGTTCTGCAACCGCTGCTCGATATCTGTGGGCAGGTTGTGCTGGGCATGCGGAGCCTCCGGGACCGGGCGCTGGCGGAATCCCGGCTGAAACAACAAACCCGCTACATTCAGTTGCTGAAAGATCTGACCCGGATCGCCGACGAGGCCTCTTCTTTTGAAGACTGTTTTCAGTCTTTCCTGAAACAAATCTGTGAAACGCTGGATGGTGCATTGGGATTGGTGCACCAAGTGGAAGACAGTGGCACCTGCCTGGTGCCCACATCCATTCATTACCAGAATGTACCGGATCTCACCAGCCCCGCCATGTCGAAAACAATGGAGTCGGTGTTTGTCAAAGGAGAAGGGCTGGCAGGCCGTGTCTGGGAGTTGAGCCAACCGGTTTGGCAGGAGAACGTTTGGCGGGACAAGGCATTTTTGAAACGCCTGGAGATCACGGGCAGCGGAGCCGGGCATTCCGGGTTTGCCTTCCCGGTCCCCATGAACAATTCCGTTGCGTGGGTGGTGCAAATTTTCACTTCTGACATGCGTGAGTCGGATCCGGAATTGCTGAATATTCTGGCTTCTGCCGGATCTCATCTGGGACTCGCCCTGGAGCGCAAACGACTCACCATAAATCAAGCCATTCTATCCGCCATCATGCGCAGCACGGAGGATGCCATCATCGGGCTGGATCTCGATGGAAAGATCAATAGCTGGAACTTGGGCGCGCAGCATATTTTTGGTTATGTGGAGGCGGAACAGATTGGCAGTAATGTGGTCGCTTTGCTGGGAGCGGATCAAACCGATGAGGCGGCGCAAATTCTGGAAAGCATCCGCAATGGCGAGGCCGTTAAGTTCGAGTTGAAAAGCCTCACTAAAAATAACGATGACCTGGATCTGACGATGGCATTGACACCTGTTTTTGATCCGGGAGGCAAGCGGATCGGCGCTTCCATCATTGCCTGGGATACGACGGAAGGAAAAATGAAAGACCAGGAGCTGCTGAAAAGCCGCATTCAGGCGCAGTCCGCGAGCCGGGCGAAGAGGGAGTTCCTCGCGCACATGAGCCACGAGATCCATACACCCCTCAATTCGGTACTGGGGTTTGCCCAGATTCTGGAGCGGGACCCCAAACTGACTTCCCAGCATAAGGAATACATTGCACGGATTGTGGATGGGGGCAATCAACTGATGCGGCTGGTGGACGATATACTGGAAATGTCGAAGATCGATGTCGGGGATTTCGAGCTACACAGCCAGGCTTTTGATTTGTGTGGAATGATCGATCGGATCGCGTCCTCCATTCGCAACCGGTGTTTGTTCAAAGGACTCGATTTCTTTGCAGAAAGTTTTGACGAAAAGCCGCTGTGGGTGCTTGGCGATGAAATCAAACTTCAGATGGCCCTGATCAATATTCTGGGCAATGCGGTCAAGTTCACGGATTCAGGCGCGGTGCTGTTGCGCGTCGAACAGAAATCCAATGAACGGTTCCAGTTTGAAATCATCGATACCGGCCGCGGCATCGGCCCCGAGCAGTTGGATAAAATATTCGACGCGTTTGAAAAACTCGGTGAGGTGGGGCTCAGCCGGGGTATGGGGTTGGGGTTGTCCATTTCCAAAAAGCATATCGAGGCGATGGGAGGAAGCGTTGCGGTGCAATCGGTGGAAGGTAAAGGCACCCACTTCACGATTGAAGTGACGTTGAAGCGGTTTGGCGATTTGCTGCTTAAAACCGAGCAGGGGTGGTACTTCAACAAGCCGCTGGCCTGGAAAGAAATGCAGGCTGTCCTGGTTGGCAATCTCGATCAGAAAAGTTTTGAAGAGCTGACCCGGTCTGCGCACGCGCTGGGAGTGGACGTGGAACAGGTTGCGGACGTGGGTCCGTCCTGCACACTGGAAAACCCCGAAGCCGATCTCATATTCATCGGTCTGGATGACCTGGAGGAACGGGGAGAAACTCTGGTGCGCAATCTCCGGCGGATTGAAGCGTTTGCGGAGGTTCCCATCGTGGTCCTGGCTTCCCCCCGCAGCAAGGATGCGGCCGACCGGTGCCAGGAAGCCGGAGCCGATCTGATAGTGATCAAGCCGATCAAACGGATGCCGGTCCTGAAGGCGGTAGAAAAACGTTTTGGCATGCGCCTCGATTTTCTCAAAAATCTTGCGGAGGCGAAAACCGTGTCCGAAAACCGCGAGATCGACCTGAGGCAAATCATTCTTCCCCAAACGACTTTGGAGGCGATGAAGGCTGCGGCATCCAGTTATAACTTTACCAGTTTTGAGAAACAGCTGGATGTGCTTAAAGAAGAAGGTGAAGAAAAAAAACTGGCTCTTTTTTTTAAGGATATGATGCGTTCCTATGATATGAAACAGATCAATCAGGTTCTCGAATTCCTGGATAAGATGCAGGGGCACCGCGGAACCTAGCTGAAACGTTTTGAATCAAGGTACATATGGCGCCCTCCCAGTTCAATTTCGAAGGTTTTAAAATCCTCATCGTCGATGACACTCCCGCCAATATTGAAGTGCTCCAGAAAACTCTGGAAGTCGAAGGCTACAATATTTCCGTCGCCCTGAGTGGAGACAAGGCTCTCAAGATCGCTTCCCGTTTCGCGCCCGACCTGGTGCTGCTGGACATCATGATGGAAGGCATGGATGGGTACGAAACCTGCCGCCACCTGAAAAACAATCCCGAGACCGCCGACACACCGGTTATTTTCATCTCCGCCCGCAACGATGTCGAGGATGTGGTGGAAGGGTTCAGCCAGGGCGGCGTGGACTACATCGTCAAACCCTTCAAGTCGCAGGAAGTGCTGGCGCGGGTGCGGACCCATCTCCAGTTGTACGCCCTCAAGCGTCAGCGTGAGGTACTGATCGCGGAACTGGAACAAAGGAACAAAGACCTCGTTTCCCTGAATGAATTGAAAAACAGGTTTTTGGGCATTGCGGCACACGATATCCGGAACCCGTTGTCCTCGATCAATGGATTTTTGGAATTGCTGACGCTGTCCGGCGGATCGTTTTCAAAGAAAGAGTATGAGGAAATGCTGGAATTGATCAACAAATCCGTCAATGACCTGCTGGTGATGGTGGATGATCTCCTGGATATTTCCGTCATCGAAAGCGGCAACCTGAAACTCGATCTCAAACCGGGGGATATGAAATCCCTCATCCGGGAACGCATCCAGATCAATTCAGGTCATGCCCGCGGCAAGGACATCACCATTCATGAAGACTTGCATGACCTGGCGTTAACCGTGTTCGACCGCAGACGCATGGCCCAGGTTTTGGACAACCTCATCAGCAATGCCATCAAGTATTCGCCGTTGGGCGGGGACGTGTTCATCACTCTGAGCGGGGAAGGAGGCCAGGCGCTGATTGGTGTTCGTGATGAAGGACAGGGAATCCGCCCGGAGGACCAGCAGGAAATTTTTACCGGATTCCAAAAAGTGGGGGCCCGCCCGACCGGAGGTGAAAAAAGCACCGGGTTGGGTCTCGCTATCGTCAAAAGTATTGTGGAGTCCCACCAGGGCAGCATCCGGGTGACCAGTGAGGTGGAAAAAGGGTCCACGTTTGAGGTCATGTTGCCGGCAGGGGAGGCGTCGGCAAACCCGGCGTGAATGCAGAGAACTTCGACAGCGCTATTTCCCCTTCATCTTTTCGAGCAGTTGGTTGAAGCTGTCCGCAAGATCGCCCACCTCATCCCGCGCGTGGATCGGCAGTTTCTTTTGCCTCAGGTTGCCTTTCGCCATTTCCCGCGCCATGTGGCTGACCTGCTGAATGGGTTCGCTGATGGTGCGGGTGATCGCCGACCCCAGAACGCCTGCCATCAACGCCGCCATGAAAAACAGCAGCACCAGCAAGGTGATCAGGAAGTGAGTGCGGCTGGAGATTTCCTTCATATCCTCATCCAGCAACCGGTTCTGGGTCTCCGTCATTTTATTCAGGTTGGATTTGATGCGTGAGGACACCGGGATGGCCTTCTGCACCAGCCACGCATTGGCCATGTTCCATTCCTCTCCGGAACGGATCTGGATAATCTCGTGTAACAACGGTTCGATTTCATTCCGGGCCTGCTCCAGCCGTTTGAAGACCTTCTTCTGACCCTCCGAAAGCAGCTTGAAATTCCGTTTCAAATCGTTGAAGCGCTCCGTGTTTTTGACCCAGCTCTCCTCGAACTGTTTTTTGAAATCCTTGTCGCCCGAAAGCAGGAACTCTTCCGCCTTTTCGAAAGCGAGGCTGGTGGTCCCTTCCAGGTCTGCCATGATGGCCAGCAGGGCTTTGCGGTTTTGTGAAGAGGGGGGAATGCGCATTTCCAGGTTGATCATCCGCGTGATGTAAGTGATCAGGCGTTCTTCCACCGGTTGAGCCTTTTCAAACAGAATCTGGCGGGCCGGGGTGTTCTGGACGGTCTGGGCGATGCCTTCGATGTCCTGCTGGAATTGTTTGAAGTCTTTCAGGTCTTTTTCGATGGACCGCAGCATCTCGACACCGTCCTCGTCCTCCCATTGGGGAGCCAGCTGGTGCAACTGCTGGAGGGAGGGTTCGATCTGTTCGCTCCAGGCCGCGGCCCGATCCTGTTTGAAGCGTGAATCGCCGAGGATGACCCAGCCACGCAGGGATGCGAGGGAATGGTTCATGCCGTTCAGCATCATGAGGCTGGAATGGGCGGTCGGAGTGCGCAAGGTCACCACCCTTTTGGTGATGGCTTCCATATTTTTTACTTGTTGAATGGTAACCAGCACCACACCCATCAGGATAACGGTGATCAGCCCGAACCCCACTCCAATTTTGGTGCTTACCTTGCAATCTCGGAACTTAACCATTCAATATCCAGGATGGTCAGCAGTCAGAATAAGAAGAACCCTTACCTATAATAATTCTATTTTCCCGGATTCCAAGTGATAAATTGCGCCCGCCACTTCGAGATCCCCATCTTTAATCATTTTAGACAGGATAGGCCGGGAAGCATGAATATTTTTAACGGTTTGGCGGACATTTTCCCGGACCCGTTCATCCACGTCGGGAGGGCTCCCGTTTTTGGTGAATTTTTTAACCAGGTTTTGTATAGGGTGCACGATACTTGCCAGGTGGCCGGGAATGTGGCCTCCCGAGACGGCAGCCGCTACGGCCCCACAACCGCTGTGCCCGAGAACCAGAATGAGGCGGGTTCCCAAGTGGTCAACGGTGTACTCCAGGCTTCCCAAAATCATTTTGTTGATGATATTGCCCGCCACGCGCATGACAAACAGACCGCCAAGGCCTTGGTCAAAAAGGATTTCTGGGGAAACCCGAGTCGGCACAGGCCAGCGCGGCGGTGTGTGGGGTCTGCGCTTTGGCGCACAGTTGTCTGTAGGTTGGATTCTGATGAGAGCGAAGAACGTTTCCTTCTACAAAAGGAGTTTTTAAGCGTTTCGGTTGCTCCCGTCGTCATGGTGTCCACTTCCTGAACAAGGTTGGAGGAGGACCCGGTGACTTGTTCTAGCACGGTTATTCTTACAGTCGATATTTGGGGATCAGTTTTTGCTGACGCCGCACGTTGTCCAGTTCGTCAAAGAAGGAATGCATGTCTTCGTGGCTGGCATCGGTCAACTCCTCTTTCAGCCAATCGGCGCACACCGCGAAACTGGGAAACAGGTATTGTTCCGGCACCAGTCCCGGAACGATATTGATGCGGCGCAGCATGCGCAGCGGCTGGTCCTGCAGGCCGGTCATCACGACAGCGATATTCCGCATTTCCAGTTCCCGCACCACTTCTTCCAGAGCGTACAGCCCCGTCTGGTCGATATGCGGCACCTCTTCCATGCGAAAAATGATGACGCGGATGTCCGGCAGCGTCTTGGCCATCTCCTGAAAAGCGGGAGCAAAACCGAAAAACAGCGGTCCATCCAGATGCTCGACATAAATTTTGTCGATGATGGACGGCGGAATGTCTTCATCCTCCCAAGGCAACTCGTTGCCATAGGCGCGCAGCGGGGCGATCTTGACTTCCTCCCCCACCTGATCGCTCATCTGCTTCATGAACAGGATGGAGGACATGATCAAACCCGCCGCGACGGCCTGGATCAGGTCCACGAAGACCGTCAATGCCAGCACCAGAAACATGACGATGGCATCGGCACGGGGCACTGCCTTGACATGGCGCATGCCCTTGTAGTCGATGATGCCGATGCCGACCGTAATCAGGATGCCCGCCAGCACCGCCAGGGGAATTTGGGAGGCGTACACCCCGGCGCCCATCAATATGATCAGCAGCACCAGCGCATGCACCACGCCGGACAGGCGGGTGAGGCCGCCGGAATTGATGTTCACCAGCGTCCGCATGGTGGCCCCGGCGCCCGGCAACCCGCCGATGGCGGCGGCGGCCATGTTGCCGATACCCTGTCCGATCAACTCCTGGTTGGAGTTGTGCTTGGTCTTGGTGATGTTGTCGGCAACCACCGAGGTCAACAGCGAATCGATCGCTCCCAAAAGCGACAACGTCAGCGCCAGCTTGATCAGCAGCCCGAGCTTCATGCCTTCAAAGGAAACCTCATTGAGACGCAGTTCCGGGAACCCGTCGGGGATGTCGCCGATCAGGGGGACGTTGAGTCCGACCCAGTTGGAAATGCCGGAAACGGTGAGCAGCGCGACCAGCGTGCTGGGGATCGACTTGGTGATGCGGGGGAAAATATAAATGATGGCGATGGTGGTCGTCGCCACCAGCACTGCTTCCCAGTTGATGTTGTTCAGCGCCTGAGGCAGCTCTCCAAAGACCGACAGGATTTTTTTCGGTGACTTCTGCCCCATCAAGGGAAATATCTGCAGAATGATGATGATCACCCCGATGCCGGTCATGAATCCGGAAACCACAGGATAGGGAATGTAGCGGATGTAAGTGCCGAGTTTGAAGCAGCCGTATAAAAGGAGGAAAAAACCGGAGAGAAGGAAGATGGTGATGATGGTGCCGCTGGCTGAGGCCAGACTGCCGGTATTCTGAATGGCGGTCATCACCACCAGGCTGGAGACCACCGTCATGGGGCCGGTGGGGCCGCTGATCTGCTGGCGTGTGCCACCGAAAATTGCCGCGAAAAAACCAAGCGCGATGGCCCCGTACAAACCGGCGATGGCCCCCATCCCCGATTGCACGCCAAACGCCAGCGCCAAGGGCAAGGCGACGATTCCCGCCGTGATGCCGCCAAACAAATCTCCCCTCAGGTTGGCCACATCATACTTGAACTGGAACGGCTTTTTGAGGGTGAGTTTTGCTCTTTCCTCTTCGATTCTTTGCATGGACGCGATGTTCAAGATTTCAATCCGAAGGTGAGTTGTAACTGGATAAAGTACGAAAAAAGCATAGAATTTATTCTATCGAAAACGGGTCTGGGGGTCACAAAAAAAACGACATTTCATAGAAAAAATTCTATACCCACAACTGACTGTTTTTATTGGATAACTGTATTTTTTCGTAGAATTAAAGCCATAAATGGCTGGTTATAATTGGGGCGGTCATGCAAAAACGGCCGTCCTCTCCCGCAAAAGGAGGACGGCCGGTCGGAGGTAAGCCCGTGGAAGGAAGTTCCGTCCGCGGGGGGTGGAGTCCCGGAAGCCTTTGTGGCTTCCGGGGTAAAAGTGTGGGTCGAGAGCGGCCTCCTTATAGAGAGTTAGAACGAAACGTCCCATTGCACCCGCACCCGGCTGTCATCGTAAGAGATTCCGGTGGACGCGTCTTCCAACTCCAGCATGGAGTAGTCCACGGTGATCTTGTTGTCGTGGCCGGAGAAGAAGTAGTTGAGGGCAACGGTGTACTCTTCCCGCTTGTCGGTGAGCGCGACGTTGGTCGCCACCGGTGCATCGACGAAGGCGTAGCGTGCGGCGAGTTCCAGCTTCTCAGGAATCTGCGGGATCAAACCGTGGAAAAAATATCCGGCCTGCGCGTACATGCCTTTGTACTTGTGCGTCGTCATGTTGCGTTTGTCCTCCACATCTTTCCAGTGAAACTCTTCCTGGATCGACAGCCCCCGATACTTGAAGGCAAACTCCTGGACGTACTGCTCGACCTTGAAGTTCTGAGAGGTAGAACCGGCTCTGGTCAGGCCGCTCAGATTGCCGCAACCGGAGGAACTCCAGCGGGAGCATTTGCCGTTGTTGGTGGCGGCGGCAAAGGCCAGGCTGCCCGTCGGTTTTTTATGATACGCCACATCGGATTGCCGCCATTTCAGATCGCGGCCCAGAAAGTTCCACTGCAGGCGGCCCATGTACATCATGTCGTTGTCCGGGTTGTTGACGGAGCGGCCTTCGCCGTTGAAGACACCCGCGTAATACCGCATGTCCGCATACGTTTCCTTGAACAGGCGGCCCCGCACCTGGACACCCACCTGACGGTCGATGGTGAACACCCGGTTCACGATCGAGCGTTCGACAAACTGCTGGCGGCCGGAGGAGTCCACCCGCTCGCGGTTGTAATCGATTTTCCATTGTCCCACCCGAATGCCGAGTTCATCGTAAGGCTGGAGGGTGATGCGGTAGTCGATCACCCGGGCGGAGGAAGCCGCACTGTTGTCATCGACGTCGCGGGAGGGTTGCAGATCGATTTCGAAGTAATAATCGATCCAGGGTTTGAAGCCGTGGCCGCCTATCTTCATGCGCAACCGGCGGGCTTCAAAGTTGCTGGCGTCGGAACGGGTGGTGAAGTCGGATACGCTGCGTGGATCCGAACGGTGCGGGGTGGTGTACCGCAACTGGGCACGCCAGACCAGCTTGGTGGAAAACAAACCGTCTGCGGTTTTCATCTCGAAGCCGGGATTTTTGTATTGGACCTGAATATAGTCTTCCCTCTGCGGGAGGTTCTCCAGGTTTTCAAAGCGTTTCAGTTTTTCTTCCAAAGCGCGCAGGCGATCTTCCGTATCGGAAGGTTCCGCCAAAGCCAGGTGCGCGGGAACCAGCATGCCGATGACGGCCAGCAAAGCGACTCCAAGTCTGATCATTCCTTCCTCCTTCTTAAATCTGCATCTCGAGTTTGAAGTGGCAGCCCCCCCCCTTTGGTTCGGACTGATGCGTGTCCTGCTCCGCATGCCCTACAAGCTACTCAGGAAATATTTGATTTCTGTAAGGGATGGACTTGCTTTGATATAGAAAGGCAGGGCGCTCTATTCAACTGCATAAATATTGAAATACGCAACTCCCTGCCGCAAATCCCGGAAAGATGACTGGTGCCTCAGGGATTGCGGAAAATGGATCGGAATGTTCTTAAAAGGATAGTGTGGCCGCGATGTAGGAGTAGGTGCTGTTGCCTTGGCGAGGCGATCCGGCTACGTTGTCCTGAAACTCGCCGTCGATCCGGTGAGCGGTTCCAGCTTCCAGCCACACATTGGGGGTCACCTGCCACGCGCCGGAAAGATAGATCAACTGGCCCAGGAACGAGCCGGACTGGCCGGTGGTGTCGCGCAGGCCGGAATTGCCCGTCCAGGTGTCGGTGGACGAGGCCAGCCAGAAGGCGCGATAGTGCAGGGCCGCTTTGATTTTTGAATGGGGCTGGACATGCAGTTTCACTGCCGGCCCGGTGATGTTGGAACGCACGAACGCCCGGTGGATGGTGGTCGGCCCGTAATCGAACACATTGGCCCCGAACAGGCTGTTGAAGGTGCCGTTTTTGTTGTCGTTGGGATTCGAGTCGCCGCTGGCGTAGTCGTAGGCCAGCACCAGCCGCGGCGACCACGCGGCAGCGAAGCTGTACCCCGCTTCCACGTGATGGAAATGGGCAAAGTGATCCAGGTCGCGGGTGTTGCCAATCCCGGCGCTGGAACGGGAGGTGCCGAACTGGAACACGGTCTCCCATTCGTAATCGAAGTGACTGGTTTTGCGTGGACGGTACAGGCGCAGTCCGGGCGTGTACAGACGGCGGTTGCGGGTGGCGAAGTCGCCGTCTTCTTCATGCAGGCCGAACAGGTACACCTCGCCCCGGTCGCGGCCGCTCCAGGGCAGGTGGGGGGTGGACAGAAACACGCCCCAGAAAACCGTGTCCGGAGATTCTTCATCCAGTTCGGCTTCGTTATCCAGGAGTTGCGTGGTGTTGGTGGGCAACCGGTTGACCGGCAGGGCTGCCATGGCCCGGATCTGGTTGCCGTTGCCTGCCTGCCAGATGCCGTCGATGCCGGTGAAGGCGTTTTTGGTGTTGCGGTAGCGGTTGCGCGCCACCAGCCGGCGTTTTCCGAAATCCATGGTCATGCGGCCCGCCCGCAGCAGCGTGCGGCTGCCGTTCTGGAACAGATCCTCGGCCCGCCATTGCAGGTTCGTTTCCAGCAGTTCGGCGGCGTTGACGATCGTGTTGTTGACCACCGACCCCGTATCGTTCCAGTAAGCCCGCGAATCCTGAAGCTCCAGTTGCACTTTAAAATGTTGCGGCAGGTGCAAGGTCGCCTGTGCCAGCGTGCGCAAAGCCAGCACCTGGTCGCTGCCGGTGGAGCCGCTGCGGAAGGCGCGATCCAGCGTTTCGTAGCGCGTCCGTTGTTGCACCGCAAGGGACAACCAACCGGGCAGCACACCGCTTTTGTTCAGGGTGAACTCCGCGTTGCGTCCCAGCCCACGCTCCTTGTACACGTAGGGTTTGGGGTAGGCAACCGTTTTAGCGGAAGACGCGCCGTCCGCCCCGCCTGCAACAGGTGTCAGAGCGAATACGGCTGCAAGCCAGCAGAGTGTGATTTTGAATCCGTTCATGCTCCCCCTCAGTTGTTGACCTTCCGTGTTGAACGGGCTTTGTTCCATTTAGGCCTGATAACAAGACGAGGCCCCGTTATGCTTATATAGACATAGCGAAAATGTCAAGAAAAGAAGCCCGTGAGAAAACCCGCAACCCGGTTGACAAGGGCGTGGACCAGAGAATACATTGATTTGGTTTTGTCTGGTCTGCTTATCAACCATTGAAGGGCCTGTCTGGAACCATGTTGCCGGAATGGATTGAGTTCAAAAATAAAGTGGAAGCCACCAAGAACGAATTGGCGGGGGCCGACCTCAGCAACCGCAAACTGATGCAGGTGAAACTGGATCATGCCCAGTTGCAGGGGGCGGACCTCAGTTATTCATACCTCATCTGCGCCGATCTCAGCGATGCGGATTTGAGCGACGCCGATTTCACCGGCGCCGTGCTCAGCGAGGCCAACCTGAAGGGCGCCAATCTGGAAAACGCCGAGTTCGAAGATTCCTATCTGAACGGAGCCGATCTCAGCGGCGCCACACACCTGACCTGCGACCAACTGGAGCTGGCTTATTTGGATAAAGACACGCGCCTGCCGGACAACATCCAGATCGAGTGGGTGTCCGACGACCAGTTCGAATGTTGCGAGAAAGAGTGAGGGGGACAGAATGAACGATCCGAAACGCGCGGTGGTGCTGGTGGGTCACGGAGGGCTTCCCAGGGATTGCCCGCCGGACTGGGTCTCGCGGCTCAAACGGCTGGAAGGCCAGCGCAAGGCCACGGGGCAGCCGCCGACTCCGGAAGAACTGGATCTCGACCGGCAGATTCGCCACTGGCCACGCACCCCGGAGAACGATCCGTATCACGATGGCCTGCAACGCCTGGCTGAGCGGCTCGATCCCCTGTTGCAACCGGCGAAGCTGGTCATTGCCTACAACGAATTTTGCGCGCCCACGGTGCTGGAAGCCGTCGAAAAACTGGTGGAGGCGGGCTACGCAGAGATCACCGTCGTGCCCAGCATGTTCACTCCCGGCGGTTCGCATTCGGAGCTGGAAATTCCGGAACTGCTCGCCACCCTGCGTGGCCAGTTTCCCGAACTCGCTCTGCATTATGCGTGGCCGTTTGATCTGGACACCCTCGCCGCGTTCCTCGCCGGCCATCTGGAGCGGTTCCAGCCCGGCAAGCCGCCCCGCTGATTGCGGCAACACCCCCTGCCGCGCCATTTCCGGCTTCAAAAATAAAATAAATTGGTTACATTGATGGAGAGGCGGAATGCCGCCTGGCGCCGCATTGCTCCGGTTGCCAACCCTTCAAACCCAAACGCTCATGCCGTGTCGCCCCGGGTGAAATCACAGGCCAATAAAACCGGTGTCCGCTTGTGGGCGCTCGAAGTGCAGGGCACGGTCACCTGTGCCGACTTCGATGCCAGCACGCACTGGCTCGCGCTCGGCTTCGAGGACGGGCATGTGCAGTTGATCGATGCCAGCGGCCACGTGCTGTGGGACGTGAACGTCGGTCAGCCGCTGCGGCAGGTGCGGGTTCTGCCGGTCAAAAAACGGGTGGCGGCACTGGACGAGTACAGTTACCTGACGGGATACGACTTTTCCGGCCGCAGAATGTTCCGCGATGACTTTGGCGGGGTGTGGTCGTCGGTCGAAGTCAAAAACGGGTTTTTCTACTTGTGGGGATGGAAGGCGGAAACGTTGAAGGTGGACGGCTCCGGCCGCATTCGAAAACGCCTTGCGCTGCCGCCGCCGCGCCGGGTGGTGCGCGCGGTGCCGAAGCAGGACCGTTTCTGGATCGTGCACAACCAGATTTCGCTGGGGTTGTACACCGCGCAGGGAGTGAATTTGTGGATGGTGAACTGCCCCGCCGCCATCGACCTCGACCGCGACCGGCCCTCGGAAATCGCGGTCAGCGATGCAGGCGATGCCCTGGCCATCTGCTGCTTCGACAAGGGCGTCTATATTTTCGACGGCGAGGCGCGCAGTCTGCGGCACATCAACCTCGACCGCACCGTCAACCACATCGACGTCAGCGGCGATGGGGAATATCTGCTGCTGTCGGACCCGTTTCAGAATGTGTACCTGGCCGACCGCGAGGCGCGCGTGGTCTGGCAGGCGAAGCTGGACAGTCCCATCGATGCCCTGTTCGTCGATCGCAAAGGCGACCGCGTGCTGGTGCTGGAGGAACGCGGCGTGCTGGCCTGCTACAAATTCGTCAAGGCCACGGAAGCGCGCACCGATTATTTGGAGCTCACCAGCTTCAGCGAGGTGTCGGATAAAAAGGAAATCTGGAAGCAGAAGGTGCCGCCGTCCGTCGCCCACGGCGACCCGGTGCTCAAACTTTCCGGCGATGGCAAACGCTTTTTGCTGGGCGGCAGAAAAGAGTTCCGGCTGTGCGATGCGGAGGGCCGCGAGTTGGCGACGAAGTCGTTTTTGACCGGCATGGACCACGCGGCGTTGTCGCACTCCGGCGATCGCGCATTTTTTTACAGCGCCAACGAACTTTCCGTGGTGGACATCAAAAGCCGTAAAGAATCGCAGATCGGGTTTTACCATTACCCGCTGAAGGCGGTGGGGATCGATCCCGCCGGCAAATCGTTCATGACCTACGACGCCAGCGGCTGGGTGTCCTTCTATTCCGGCAGCGGCAAAAAAAAAGGTTCCCGCGATTTCAACCTTTCGATCCGCGCCATCCTGCTGAACCAGCGGCTGGGTTATGCGGTGTTGCACACCTCGCCCGCGGTGGTGGTGCTGCTGGAACTGAAAACGCTGAAGGCCCGGCGCATTCGTTTGAACGCGCCGCTCCGCGCCTGGGCCCTGGACGACAGCGGCCTTTATCTGGGAGGCGGCGACGGCGGTTGTCATCGCTTCAACCTGGAGGGCGAACGCGACTGGAAATTCGTGTTGCCGGAAGCGGTGACGGACATCGATGTGCTGCCGCGTTTCGTCGTGTTTCGCGGCGAACAGAGCGCGGCATTCGTGTTTGAAAAAATCGGGTATCAGCCGGAGGCGTGCGCCCAGCACCACGCGCGTTCCGTGTTCACCCAGCACCGGGACGACATCCTGGAGCTGGTGCCGGTGCGCGATACGGTGTCGTGCTACAAGGCGTTCGCCAACGAACTCGTGTGGAAAATGAGTCTGGGTTCCTCCGTCAAGGCCCTCGCGGCCAGTCCCGGCACCAATCGCATGGTGGTGCTGGATGCAAAACACTGTCATTATCATCAATTGATCACGGAAGCGGCCCAGCTGGAGGACCGTTCCAGTTATCTCGAATTTTAATATTGCGGGAGACGCCATGAAACGACTCAAGGAAGAAATGTCGCTGTCCATCCGTGCACGGTATCCGCTGCTGTACCTGGTGACGTCGGAAGAAGCACGGGCCGAGGAAATGCTGGAAGGCATCGCCCAGTCCAGCCGCAAGGAGTTGATCGTGTGGAGCCTGTCGAAGGGACTCATGCCTTCCCGCTACGGAGATAAACAGGACAACGATCCCGAAGCGGTGCTCAAGCACATCGAAGCGTCGGAGAAAAAAGCCATCTTCGTGCTGCGCGACTTCCATCCTTTTCTGGAAAAAGAAATCGTGTTGCGCCACCTGCGCGACCTCATTGCTCACCTCAAGAAAAGTTACAAGACGGTGGTGCTGGTCTCGCCTGTTCTGAAAATCCCACCGGAACTGGAAAAAGACATCACGGTGTTCGACCTGCCCTTGCCCGATGCGAAAGAATTGACGTCCATATTGAACAACCTCCTGGAACCGTACCGCGACAGTGACAAGGTGAGAATCGACCTGCCGCCGGAGTTGTTGGAGAAAGTGGTGCAGGCGACGCTCGGACTCACCCGGAACGAAGCCGAGAACGTGTTCGCCAAGGCGCTCATCACCGGACGCCAGTTCGGCTGGGACGATTTGCCGTCGATCATCGAAGAGAAGAAACAGTTGATCCGCAAAAGCGGCATCCTTGACTTCATCGGCCTGTCCACGCAACTCAACCAGGTGGGCGGCCTCGATAAATTGAAGGCATGGTTGAAAGAACGCGGCCGCGCCTTCAGCGTCAAAGCCCGCGAGTACGGCTTGCCGGAACCGAAGGGCCTGCTCATGCTGGGCGTGCAGGGCTGCGGCAAAAGCCTCGCCGCCAAGGCCATCGCCGCTGAATGGAACCTGCCGCTTCTGCGTTTGGACGTGGGCAAGATATTCGATTCGTTCGTCGGTTCCTCCGAGGACAACATGAGGAAGGCCATCCAGCAGGCCGAGGCCATGAGTCCGGCCATTTTGTGGCTGGATGAAATCGAGAAGGGATTCTCCGGCATTCAAAGTTCGGGGTCGGTGGACAGCGGCACCACGGCGCGCATCTTCGCCACGTTTCTGACGTGGATGCAGGAGAAGACGAAACCCGTGTTCGTCATCGCCACCGCCAACAACGTCGAAGACCTGCCGCCGGAATTGCTGCGCAAAGGACGCTTTGACGAAATCTTTTTCATCGATCTGCCACAGGAGTCGGAACGCGCTACCATCTTCGACATCCACATTCGTCTCAAGCAACGCGAGCCGAACAAGTTTGACATCGCGGCATTGGCGAAAGCCGCCGATCAGTTCAGCGGTGCTGAGATCGAGCAGTCGATTCTGTCGGCCATGTACCGGGCGTTTGCCGAGGACCGCGAGTTCACCAGCGACGACGTGGTCCAGGAGATCGGCCGCACAGTTCCCCTTGCCGTGACGGCGGAGGAAAAAATTCAATACCTGCGCGACTGGGCCCGGCACCGCGCCCGCCCGGCTTCCTGAAGACAGTTCGCCCTCCATGCGTCGATTAGAAAACGATTGCACTCGGCCCTACGGGTTCGCATACTGAAGATGTAACCCTGTGGGAGTTCCAATGTGAAAGCACTCATCCTCGATGCCCCGCGCAAAGACTGGGCCGCCACCTGCGGCATGACCTTCACCGATGTCAGCGAACCGTCCCTCGATGAACGCAAAAACCCGGACGACAGCGGCAAAGTCATCATCAAACCCCGCTTCACCGGGTTCTGCGGCACCGATAAAGGCATCTGGTTCCGCAAATCGTTCAAGGACATGATTTACGATTCGATGAACCGGGACGGCCGGCATTACCGCGTCATGGGTCACGAACTGCTGGGCGAAGTGGTGGAAGCCGGGTCCTACGCCGCCAAGCAGTACGGGTACAAGGCGGGCGACACCGTCTCCACCGAATCGCATATTTTTTGTGGACGCTGCCATCAGTGCCGCATCGGCGACCAGCACGTGTGCGCCGATCACCTGATCATCGGCATCTCCACCGACGGTTGTTTCGCCGACTACATCAAGCTTCCGGCCAAAGAGTTGTGGCCGGTCGATACCGACCGCATCCGGCCCGAGGTGGCAGCCATTCAGGACCCTCTGGGCAACGCCGTGCATGCGTGCAGCCGCGTCGATCTGCGTGGCCGCACCGTGGCCATCTTCGGCTGCGGCACCATCGGTTTGTTTTCCATACTGGTGGCGCGCGCCATGGGGGCGACGCACATCATTGGCATCGATCCCAATGAAAAGAATCTGAAACTGGCCGAACGGCTGGGTGTGGACCTGCCGCTCCAAGTGGAAAAAACGGTGGGCGATGCAGGCGTCAGACCGGACGCGGAGATCGTCGCGCGCATTCGCGAACAATGTTTCGGCGCCGGGGTGGACGTGGCGTTCGAGATGTCCGGCAGCAACCGCGCCCTCAACACCGCCATCGCCGCGACGCGCGCCGGAGGCGACATCATCCTGTTTGGACTGTCCGCCGGCGATTTCACCCTGACCGATTTCCAGCAGATTGTCATGCACGGCAAAACCCTGCACAGCGTGGTCGGGCGCGAGGTGTTCCAGACCTGGTACACCATGAGCAACCTGTTGATGTCCAAGGGCCATGACCTGCAGGATAAAATTTACGATGTGATCCTGAACAAGGGCGAGGGCACCCTGTTTCCGTTTCATGAGTTCGACCGGGAACAATTTGAAGCCGCGATCCAGGAGCACCCGAAGATCATCTTCCAATACTGAGCAGAAGTCCGGCTCTTGCACGGAGGCGTTCCGGCATGGACAGCAAGCATCTGGAATTCATTCAGAACGAACTGAAGGACATCCGCGAGGCGGGCTTATATAAGGAGGAACGCATCCTGCTTTCACCGCAGCAGGCGCACATCCGCACCCGCGAAGGCGAGGTGCTCAATTTTTGTGCGAACAACTACCTCGGGCTCGCCAACCACGCGGATCTGATCGCCGCGGCCCGGCAGGCGCTCGACCGCGGCGGCTACGGCATGGCCTCGGTGCGTTTCATCTGCGGCACGCATGAAATCCATAAGGAATTGGAAAGCCGGGTCTCCGGGTTTTTCGGTACGGAGGACACCATCCTTTACTCGTCCTGCTTCGACGCGAATACCGGCCTGTTCGAGACCCTGCTCACGGAAAAGGATGCGCTGCTCAGCGACCGCCTGAACCACGCCAGCATCATCGACGGCACCCGCCTGTGCAAAGCCATGCGTTTTCGTTATGACCACAGCGACATGAACCATCTGGAGATGCGGCTGAAAAAGGCTTCGGAAAAATACCGGTTCAAGCTCATCGCCACCGACGGCGTGTTCAGCATGGACGGCGACGTGGCGCGGTTGAAGGACATCTGCGATCTGGCCGACCGCTACGGCGCGACGGTGATGGTGGACGACTCGCACGCCACCGGCTTTTTCGGTCCGACCGGACGCGGAAGCATTGAATACGGCGAGGTTATGGGCCGGGTTGGCATCATCACCTCGACCTTCGGCAAGGCGCTGGGCGGGGCGTCGGGGGGATTCACCACGGCCCGGCGGGAGGTGGTGGACCTGTTGCGGCAACGCTCCCGGCCGTACCTGTTCTCCAATTCGCTGTCGCCGGTGATCGCCGCCGTGACCTCGAAAGTGATTGATTTCATCGATACTAACCAGAATCTGGTTAAAAAGCTGGCGGCCAATACGGCCTATTTCCGGGAGCGCATCGCCGAGGTCGGGTTTTCCATCAAGCCCGGCGACCATCCCATCATTCCCATCATGCTGGGCGACGCGAAGCTGGCGCACGCCATGGCCGATGCTCTATTGGACGAGGGCATCTACGTCATCGGCTTCAGCTACCCTGTGGTGCCGAAGGGGGAAGCGCGTATACGCCTGCAAATTTCAGCGGCCCACGAGACGACGGACCTCGACCGGGCCGTCGAAGCCTTCCGTAAAGTGGGGACCGCCTTCCAGGTGCTCTCCCCAATCTGACCGGACGTGAGGGGATATCCCGCCAAACAGACATTGCCTTCAGGTGACTTATAGTGTGTTGTTTTTGAGTTTCTGTGCCGATTCAGGCCGGGATGAGGTCGCTCCATTTTTGTCTTATTTTCGCCTTTTTGCGAGCCATTGACCTCTTCGAGTCCGGCCCCCAAGGCATCAAAAATCCAAAGCTCCTCCGGGGGGTGCCGCGCGGGTCGGGACACGCCGCCTTGATGGCCCGCCTAACCATATCGTTTGATGGGGTTAACGGCGTTTCCGGAAAGGAAACGTTTTCCACGAAAAAATGTGTCGCAATGGGGACGTTGAATCAAGGTGCGCCACAAAAAAACAAAAAGAGAATGTCAAAAAAAAACTTTAAATAAATCGGGATCGAAAATACAAACCGTGCCGCAAAAAACGAAAGTTTTCTTTTGTGCCCCGTTTAATTTTCCATAAAATCATTCAACAATTTTCAAATATGAGAAAATAGATGAAATGCGACATTCAAGTTGAGCGGGGCCGATGAAATTTATTTAACAGGTTGAATGCCCGTTTCAAATTTGATACTCATTGTTTTTCTCGTTTCACATGAATTCAAGAATTGGTTTTTGATTTTTGATGAGGAACCATTCCATCCCCGATCCAGTGAACTATTGGATTCGCCGTTGAAACCGAACCCTGGTTTCATTTGAATAAATCCTTAGCTGCAAACAAAATTGTTGAAGGGCAAAACCACCGGAGAAGTTTTGTTCTTTGGAAGGAACCATCATTGCTACGAATTTTGCCGAAAGGCCTCGCAGCAGATTTTTAAGGGGGTAGAGGCATGTTTCAGAAATCCAAATATACGGGTGGCGACAGGAAGCCCAAATACCTGACCAAGCTCGAGCAATTGCCGCAGTTGAGTCAGGATGAAATCCATAAACTGGAGCCGGTCAACGAGCAGTTCATCTTTCGTTCCAACGAATACTACCAGTCACTGATCGACTGGGACGACCCGGAGGACCCGATCCGCAGGATCGTGGTTCCGGACGTCAGTGAACTGAACGAATGGGGACGCCTGGATGCCTCCGATGAAGAGTCCTACACGGTGGCCCGGGGCCTTGAGCACAAATACGATTCGACCGCCCTGCTGCTGGTCAATGAAGTCTGTGCCGCGTATTGCCGGTTCTGTTTCCGCAAGCGTCTGTTCATGGACGACAACGACGAGGTGACCAAGGACATCTCCGAGGGGCTGGCCTACATCCGCGAGCATCCGGAGATCAACAATGTGTTGCTGACCGGCGGCGATCCGTTGATCATGTCCACGTCCAAACTGGAGCCGATCATCCGGCAGGTGCGCGAAATCGATCACGTGAAGATCATCCGTATCGGCACCAAGATTCCGGCGTTCAATCCCATGCGGATTTACAACGACGATTCCCTGCGGGCGATGTTTGAAAAATACAGCACGCCGGAAAAACGCATTTATGTGATGGCGCATTTCAATCATCCCAGGGAATTGACCGAAGAAGCGGTGCGCGGCCTCGACTTTCTGCTGAAATCGGGGGCCATCGTCATCAACCAGACGCCGATGATCGCCGGGGTCAACGACGACCCGGAAGTGCTGAGCGACATGATGAACAAGTTGTCGTTCATGGGGGTGCCGCCGTATTACGTGTTTCACTGCCGTCCGACGCTGGGCAACCGGCCGTACACGTTGCCGATTGAGAAGGCCTACGAGATTTTCGAACTGGCCCGCATGCGCGGCTCGGGGCTGGCCAAGCGCGCCCGCTTTGTGATGTCGCACGCGACGGGAAAGATCGAGATCATCGGCCTGTCGGCGGCGAACATTTATTTCAAGTACCAGCGTGCCGCCGAGAACAAAAACAGTTCGCGCTTCATGGTGTACAAGCGCAACCCGGAGGCGTTCTGGTTCGACGATTACACCGATCTGGTGGACGACTACACGCTGGAGGACGAACGGGTTCAAAACCGGGAACCGGTGTTCGATTTCGAATACGCGTAGTCCCGCTCTGTTCTGACACAATCAAGGCACCCTGCGCCCTCCCGGAAACGGGAACGGTTTGCGGGGTGTCTTTTTTTGTTTGCGGGTTATGAGAAGCGGGAGAGGGGCACGCGGTCCCGGTGGCGCGGTGGCGGATCTTTCCTTATTTAAATCCCTTGGCGTGGCTGAAATCCGCGTGTTCCGTCTGCGCGCCGGACAGGTTGGCCTGGGTGAGGTCGGCGTGCCAGAGCTTGGCGCCGGTCAGGTTGGCCTGGGTGAGGTCGGCCTTTTGGAAATTGGTTTCATCGAGTTCCGTGCGGTGGAGGTCCGCCCGAATGAGGGTTGCCCCGGCCAGCGACGCGCCCTTCAGTTTGGCCCCGGCCAGGTCCGCACCGTCCAGATGACAGTCTTCGAGCGATGCCTTGCGCAAATCGGCCCCGGCGAGCGAGGCGTTTTTCATTGAGGCCTTGTTGAGCACCGCCTCCTGCAGGAATGCGCGGCTCAAATCCGACCCATCCAGCAGGCTTTCCGTGAGGTCGATGCCTTCCAGATTGGCGTCGCTCAGGTCGGCTCCGGTGAGATCTGCCTTCACCAGTTTGGCGCGGCTCAGGGTGACGCCGCGCAACACCGCGCCGCGCAGTTTGGCGTCATTGAGCTTGGTGCGGTTCATGTGCGCACCGTCGAGCTTGACGTTGTTCAGGGTGGCGTTGTTGAGATCGGCGATATCCAGAATGCATTCGCTCAGGTTGGACCCCTCCAGGTTCGCCCGGCGCATGATGGAGCCGTTGAAGCGGGCGCGGGAAACGTCGGCGTTGATCATCTTCACTTCGGTCAGGTCTGCGTTGGTGCAATCCACACGCATCATTTTGGTGTCCTGGAACAGCGCGCCGTGCAGCTTGGCGCCCTTGATCTCGGAGCGGGTGAGCGTGGCGTTGGTGAAGTTGGCTTCGTAAAACACGCCGATGCTGAGCTTGGCGTCGGACAGATCGACGTCCGTCATGTCCGCCTGTTTGAAGCTGGCGCGGGAGAGGTCGGCCCCGGTCATCCGCGCCGCGTTCATGTTGGTTTTGGAAAAATCGGCCTTGAGGACTTTGGCATCGGTCAGGGTGGCGCCGCTGAAGTTGGATTCCCGCACCACGGCACGGCGCATGTCGGCGCGTTCGAGCGTGGCTCCGGTCAGGTTGGCCTCGGTCATTTGCGTGTCGTTGAGCACGCAGTCGGTCAGGTCCGCCTCGGTCAGGTCCGCCTGGTGCAACACGCAATCGGACAGGTCCGAATCCGTGAGGTCGGTGCCCACCAGTTTGGAGTTGCTGATGTCAGCGCCGTAAAACACGAGGTTGGACAGATCGAGACCGGAAAGGTCGTGATCGCGCAGGTGAGGCGTGGTGTCTTCCTCTTCTTCTTCCGGCTCTTCGGTCTGGTCTTCGGCCACGGCGGTTTCGCCGTCTTCGTCGTCCGCGTCCCCGGTTTCGGGAGCCACGGCCTCGGCGGTGTCCTCGTCCGGTTCGTCTTTCTTGTTATTGCTGGCGGCTTCCGCCTCTTCCGCTTCGCGTTCGCGGACTTCCTTGAGCTGGTTCAGGATTTCTTCAACTTCTTCACGCGTCAAATCGGCCATTGCAATTTTCCTGGTTCAATGCGAACGGAACGGTGTCCGGTTCCTGATCTTCAGACAGCTCCCGAACTTAAAACGAATAAAAAACATATATTAGGACAGGGGCAAACGCAAGGGGCTTTATGAAAAAAGGGAAATCCCGCAGTGGGGGGTGCAGAGCGCCGTTTTTCATCGATTTTTAGCACTATGGAAGAAATTGAAGAAGGGGCTCTTGGAATCATATATGAAGATGGAAAGAAAATGTATTTGCCAGCTTTCGAGCTTGCCCTTATCCTGATTTGAGCCATCCATTCACTTTTTCCGGGAACAATTTGGACGCCCTGTCTTCGACTTCAACCCCTCCACGGCCTGCGTTTCAGGCCGCACGCGTTTCCACCTGGTCGGGGTTCCGGCTTTTGGGATTCAGCTTTCTGCTGCTGTTTTTCGAAGTGGCCCTCATCCGGTTCATTCCAGCGCATGTGCAGGTGGTGTCGTACTTCATCAACCTGATTCTGATTTCCGCGTTTCTCGGCATGGGGGCGGGCATGATCCTGCAATCCCGGGGGCGTAGCACGGTGGTTTACTTTGCGCCGTTGCTGCTGGTGTTGATCGGGATGGTGCAGTATTTCTCCAATATCTGGGTGGAGGTGTCGAAAGGGCAGGGCGAATACCTGTGGACCAACGGCATGAAGCCCTCCGACGCCGTGCAGAGCTGGGGCATGGAACCGGTGGTGTTCGTCATATTCGTGCTGTCCACGCTGGTATTCATACCGCTGGGATCGGGCATTGCGCGGGAATTCGACCGGTTCAAACCGCTGATTGCGTACTCGATCAATATCGCAGGCAGCCTGCTGGGGCTGGCGGTGTTTTCCCTGTTCAGCTGGTTGTCGATGCCGCCCCTGGCCTGGTTTGCCTTCGGATTCGTGTATTTCGCCGCCTCGTGCGTGGACAATCGAAAGGTCCTTGTCTCGACGCTGTGCCTGCCGGTGGTGCTGTTCCTGATTCATGGCATGGAACGCAGCGGGGAGAATGCAGGCGAAATCTGGTCGCCTTACTACAAGATCAATTACTCGGTGTATGAGGATCACCTCGATCTTTCGGTCAACGGTTCCTTTCATCAGCACGCGCTCAATTTCAGCGACGAGGGGATCGCCCGCTCCGGCTACAACAAACGAGTGAAACAGGATTTTCTGGCGCCGTATCACTTTGCGAAGTCCGTGGACCGGGTGCTGGTGCTGGGTGCGGGAACCGGCAACGATGTGGCCATCGCTCTCAGTAAGGGCGCGAAGCAGGTGGATGCGGTGGAGATCGACCGCGAAATCATTGAACTCGGGAAACAGCATCATTACCAGCAGCCGTACAGCGACCCCCGCGTGACCCTTTACAACGACGACGCGCGGGCGTTCCTCAAGAAGACCGATCAGAAATACGACGTGGTGGTGCTGGGCACATTGGACAGCCAGACGTTGTTGTCGGGCATGTCGTCCATCCGCCTCGACAACTACGTGTACACGCTGGAATCGTTCCGTTCCATCAAAGAGCATTTGAAACCCGGCGGCGTGTTGATCCTCTATCACCTTTCGGGATCGTTCCCCATTGCCGAGAAAATTTACGGCACGTTGATGGAAGTATTTCGCGAGCAGCCCATGATGCGGCACATCCAGCCGTCGCACCTGTTCAATTTCACCTTTGTGGCGGGATGGTCGGATAATGTGGACGAAGCGTTCTGGGACGACCCGGCCCTTATCGCCTTTCAGAAACAATTCAACATCCCCATCGGTCCCAATGGAGAGTTGATGCCGAAGTACCGGATTCCCACCGACAACTGGCCGTATCTGTACCTGGAGAATCCCAAAGTGCCGAGCCATTACTTCACCGTTGGCGGGTTCATCCTGCTGTTTTCGGTGGCCTTGGTCTGGTGGAGTGCCGGCGGCGTGCAGCGTGACCACCGTCCGGACTGGCCCGTGTTTTTGCTGGGTGCGGGGTTTCTGCTGCTGGAAACCAAGAGCGTCACGGAGATGTCGCTGCTGTTTGGATCGACCTGGCTGGTGAACGTGCTGGTGTTCTCGTCGATTCTGCTGATGGTGTTGTTTGCCAACCTGGTGGTGATCCGGCAATGGGTGAGCGACCGCAATACCCAGTTCGGCCTGTTGCTGGGGGCGCTGGTGATCTGCTACCTGACGCCGGTCGAATCGTTGCTGGGCCTGCCCCTGGCGTGGCAATGGGGGGTCGGCAGCTTCCTGGTGGCCCTGCCGATTTTTTTCTCCAGCATTCTGTTTGCGCTGGTGTTTCAGACGCGGCATGCGGCGGCGCTGGCTTTGGGGTACAATGTGCTGGGCGCCGTACTGGGAGGGCTGATGGAATACAACGCCATGTTGCTGGGCACCAAGCCGCTCTACCTCCTGTCCATGATCATGTACCTCGGCGCGTTTTATTTCATGCGCAAACCCGCCACAACCTGAACCCTCAGCATGCCTTCGATGTTGGAAGACGAATTCGGCGACATTCTGGAAAAAGCCCGCGACGGCAAAAACTGGTCGCAGGCCGACCTTGCTCAAGCGGTGAATGTTCCCGTTCACGACATTCAACGCATGGAGCGCTACGAATTGATCCCGGACGATGCGGGCATCGATGCGGTGGCCACCGCGCTCGATCTGGATGCGTCCGCCCTCCACGCCATTGCCCACGAGGCGTGGCAGCCCGAGCCGCCCCGGGACGACCCGGCGCTGGACCTCATCTGCCTCAACGTGACCATGGGGCTGTACCCGGTCAAGTGTTACCTCCTGCGGTGCCCGGAAACCAATGAGTCCGCCGTGGTGGACACCGGCGCCAGTCCCGATGCCCTCATCCAGAAAGCGCGGGAACGGAACCTGAAGCCGTCCAAAATTCTGCTGACGCACGCCCATCCCGATCACGCCGGGGGCCTGGATAAACTGGACCGCGCCTTCGGCTGTCCCGCGTTCATTCACGACAAGGAGTTGAAGCCGCGCGGCAGCCGCGACCTGCGTTTTGTCAACGATGGCGATGTGCTGGAGGTGGGACAACTCCGCGTTGACGTGCTGTTCACCCCCGGCCACACGGCAGGCGGCGTGTCTTACAAAATCCACGACACCATCCTGTCCGGCGACTGCATTTTCGCCGGTTCCATGGGCCGCGCCAACGCCTCCTGGCCGGGTCTGTTTGCGTCGATCAGCCAACGCCTGCTGGCCTTGGCGGATGCCACCCGCCTGCACCCCGGCCACGGCCCGGCCACCACCGTCGGCGAGGAAAAACGCCACAATCCGTTTTTTTGCGGGAAAACCTGACCCCCCTGTTTTTGCCTCCAGAGGCGATCCTGTATCCTCTACGCAGAGTTTGCTTGAAAAACCCGCCGCCGGACACCATATTTGAATTATGGATCCCGAAAAAGTGAACTATCACTATTGCGACGATCTCCCCACCCAACCCCTGCCTGCGGGCACGTCGGTGCTGGTGACCGGGGCCAACGGCTACGTGGCCCGGCGACTGGTGCCGGAATTGCTGCATCGCGGTTACCGGGTGCGGTGCATGCTGCGCAACCGCGTGCTGACGCCCATTCTCGAACATCCCAATCTCGAATACGTGTACGCCGACGCCCTGGACAAGGACAGCCTGCGCGATGCCTTGAGCGGCATGCAGGTGGCGTATTACCTGATCCACAGCCTGCGTCTGGAAAAGAAAAAGTTCACGCAGGCGGAAAAGATCGCCGCCCGCAACTTCAAGGAAGCCGCGGAAGAGTGCGCTCTCAAAAAAATCATTTATCTCGGCGGGCTGGGCGAAGAATGCAAGGACATTTCCTGGCATCTGAAAAGCCGCATGGAGGTGGGGACCATTCTGTCGGAAGCCCGAATGACGGTCGTCCACCTGCGCGCCGCTATCATCATCGGCACCGGCAGCGCTTCCTACGAGATGCTGAAGTCGATGATCCTGCACATGCGCTGGATTCCGTTCCTGCCGGAGTTCAACTCACTCTGCCAGCCGATCGCCATTCGCGACGTCATCAAGTACCTGGTGGGCGTGCTGGAAACGGAGGACATCGCCACCGGCAAATACCCCATTGGCGGGCCGGACACCATGACGTACCGGGAAATGGTTCTGCGGTTTGCCGGACTGTTCGACCGCAAGGTGCGTTTCTTTGATGTATCGTGGGTGCCGTTGCCGGTCAACCTGCTGTGCCGCATCTTTTCGTTCTGGCTGCATCTGTTCATCTCGGTGCCGATCAACATCACCTGCCTGCTGCTCGAAAGTTTGAGGACGGACGTCGTGGTCACCGACAATCGCATCCGCAAAGTCATTCCATTCGAGCCGCTGGATTTTGAAACGGCGGTGCGCTGGGCATTCGAGAAAGAAGCCAACTCGCGCGTGTTTTCGCATTGGAGCGACGTGCCGCCGGAGGACATGGCCGATCTCATGCCGCTGGCGCAGTACGAGTCGGCGCAATTTTTGTTCGAGGAACACGACCGGGTGATTCCAGCCAGCCTCGAACGCACATTCCAGATGGTGTGCCGCATCGGCGGACCTTACGGCTGGCTGCACGGCAACTCTTTATGGAAGGTGCGCGGACTCATCGACCGCCTGCTGGGGGGGGTGGGGTTGAATCGCGGCCGCCGCGATTTGTATGACCTGCGCATCGGCGATTCGGTCGATTGCTGGCGGGTGGAAAACCTGGAACCCGGCAAGGAACTGTTGCTGCGCGCCGAGTTGATCTCCCCCGGTTATTCCTGGTTGCAGTTTGTGCTGGAACCGGTGGACGCCGCGCACACGCGTCTCATTCTGCGCGCCCATTTCATCCCGATGCCGGTCTGGGGCCACCTGTACTGGTACACCCTGTCCCGGTTTCACACTTACATTTTCCGGGGCATGCTCAATCATTTTGAACGGGAAGCGCGGGTCCCGGAGGCGCCCCAGACGGCCCCCGTGGGCACGGCCAAAGTGGCCCCCAGTCCGGGAATGCGGGAAAAACAAAAATCCGCATAATGGTTGTTGCGGCGCGAGGGCTGTGCTATTCTCATCCCCATCAAAAGGTTAACAGGTTTTTATGAAGCGGTTTGTTTTATATAGCATTGCGTTGGTCCTGATCCCCCTCCTGGCAGGGTGTCCCCAATCCAACTCCGAGCCTCGCAAGCGGATGCCGCCCTTGTTCATGATCCATGCGGTGTACGATACGGGCAAGGAGCCGTCCTATCTGGTGACGGACGATTTCGATGCGGACGGCCACCTCGATCTGGTCGTGCTGAACAGCGGCGAGCACAACCTTTCCTACCTGAAAGGCAAGGGCGACGGCACGTTTCAGGACGGCATCGTCATCAAGACCGGGGCCGATCCCATCGCCACCGCGGTGGCGGATTTCAACAACGACAAACTGAAGGATCTGGCGATCCTCAATTATCAGGACGGCACACTCCATATATTGCTGAATTCCGGCGGTGGCAGTTTCCGCAACACGGGGCATGTCATCAAGCCCGGACGCATTCCCATCAACATCACTTCGGATGATTTCAATGCCGACGGCCTGCCGGACCTGATGGTCTCGCTGCGCTTTCACAAGGTGGTGTACCTGCAAGGCAAGGGCAACGGCGTGTTTGAGGAGCCCGTGGAGATCGCGGTGCGGGGCCAGCCGACGGGTGTGATCTCCGGCGATTACAACGAAGATGGATTCCGCGATCTGGCGGTGGCACTCGCGGGGTCCGGCAATGTGGGCGTGCAGATTCTCTGGGGCAAGGGCGACGGTACCTTTGACCGGGGCAAGCATTTTCGTGGCGGTGGACAGCCGCTGACCATCGCCAACATCGACGCCAACAACGACGGCCACACCGACCTGGTGACGTCGAGCAACTCCCTGCACGCGTTGACGGTGATCATGAACGACGGCGACAAGGCGTTCCACACGCTTCAGGATTTTGCGGCGGGCGAGTTTCCCAAATTCATTGTTACGGCCGATTTCTCCGGCGACGGCAACACCGATCTGGCTGTGTCGAACGCCACCAACGACACCATTTCGGTCACCCTGGGGCGGGGCGACGGCACGTTTACGTATCCTCCGGTGGTTCACTACGTGGACCAGTATCCGCAAGGCATGGCGGTCGGCGATTTCAACGAGGACGGGTACCTGGATCTGGCTGTGTCCTGCCGGGATCAAAACCTGGTCACCATCATGATCAAGCAGGGGCATACGCCGCAACCGATGGCGGAGCCTCCCGTTCAAAAAACCTCCGGTTGAGACGCCTCCGTCCACCGCGCTATGGGCGCACTCCGTTCCTTTCTTGACAAATCCGGTAACTTTTATAAACAGAGACCGTTGCAAATTCCCGTTCACGCCGGACGGCGCAGCATGGACCCATTCCAAAGACGATGAACGACTCGACCGAAAATAAAATGGAAGACACAAAGCAGGGCGGTTTCTTCTCGCGGCTCAAAAGCGGTTTGAGCAAGACCCGCGATTCGTTTTCGAAAGGCCTGGACAACCTCGTTCACGGCAAGGCGCAGGTTGGCCCGGAAATGATGGATGAGATTGAGGAAGCCCTGTTGATCGCCGATGCGGGCATGGGCGCGACGCGCAAAATCCTCGATGCCTTGAAACGGGAAGTGAGCGAGAACCATCTCCGAACGCAGGAGGAGGTGCAGGCGCACCTGAAAACGATCATGGCGGGATTGCTGCAAGAGCACCAGACGCCGTGGGACCTGAATTCCAAAAAACCGTTCATCGTGCTGGTCATCGGCATCAACGGTTCCGGCAAAACCACCACCATCGGCAAGCTCGCCGGGAAGTGGTCGAAGGAAGGCAAAAAAGTTCTGGTCGCGGCGGGAGACACCTTCCGCGCGGCCGCCATCGAGCAGTTGCAGATGTGGTCGGAGCGCGCCAACGTGCCGTGCATCGCACAGAAGAAAGGGGCCGACCCTTCCGCCGTGGCCTACGACGCGGTGCAGGCGGGCATCGCGCGGAAATCCGACATCGTGTTGATCGACACCGCCGGGCGTTTGCAGACCAACACCAACCTGATGGAAGAATTAAAAAAAGTGAAGCGCGTTATCGGCAAGGTGCAGCCCGATGCACCGCACGAAACCATTCTGGTGCTGGATGGCAGCATCGGCCAGAACAGCATCTCGCAGGCGCGCCTGTTCCACGAAGCCCTGCATATCGACAGCCTCGTCATGACCAAGCTCGACGGCACCGCCAAGGGCGGCATCCTGTTCAACATCGTGCAGGAAATGAAACTGCCGGTGCGCTACATCGGTGTCGGTGAAAAAGCCGAAGATCTGCAGGAGTTCCAACCCGAAGCCTTCGTCAACGCGCTATTCGAACGTTGAACGAACCCTCTCCCCGTTTGAAAATTTTCAGAAATAGAGATTGAGGGCCAGCAGGCCTTCGTCGGTATTGCCGATGCGCCGGTACTCCAGCCGCACGTCGATGTTCTGCGAGACGGCATAGCGGCTCTCGGCCCTCCATTGAACGTACTCCGACTCGTGCCCCAGCGGGAAGCGTTTGTACTCGGCGCCGACAAACAGCCGCAGGTCCGTATGCAGGTCAAAGAACGCGCCGCCGGTGGCGCCGCCGCCCAAGCGGAAGTTGTCGTCGAGGTTGCCGGATGTCTGCGCGTCGGCTTCCAGCATGGCGAACAGCATAAACGGCGAATGGCGGCTCGGCTCGTACGTGAGCCCGACGCCGGTGCCGCCTCCGAAAGCCAGGCAGTAACCGCAATCGAAATCGCGGATGCGGTCGAAGCCGAGATTCACTTTCCACGAGGGACGTTTGAAGATGGGTTCGAACGGGGTCAGGGTGATGATGTCGAGCAGGCGAAAACGTTCCACCCGCCAGCGTTGCGACTCGTGGTAATAGCGGTAGAGTCCGTCCATCATCAGAATCTGCGAGTGGCGGTCGTAGCCGGTTTCGTCCGCCAGCAGGTCGTGCAGGACGGGGCGGTAGCCGATTTCCTGAAATAGTTCGGTGTCGTTGAGGCCGGTGGACAGGCGAAAGCGATCGGTGCCGTGACCCTTTTCCGGCGGTGACGAGAACCGCGTGATTTCCGTGTCGCCGCGCTGATGTTTTAACTCGGCCCGCGCCAGCAACACGTCCTGCGGGATGCGGATGGGCGCCCTGGGGTTGATCGCGCGGTCCTGCACATACAGGTACTCGAGGTAATCCAGGTAAGCGTCCAGCACCAACGCCTTTTCGGGAACCGTCAACGCGCCGTAGGCCTCGCCTTGCAAAGCCGCTTTGTCGTCCACCAGCTCGTACAACACGTCGCGCTCGCTGGATTCCATCTGTTCGATCTTGTGGTTCATTTTGCTCAGGATGGCGGGGCGGTAAAAAACAGTGTTCACCATTCCCGGCTGTTCTGTCAGCACCTTGATGGTGTCGCCCGGGGCGACAGAAAACACGAAATCGTCGGTCAGGTGCCAGTCCGGGTTGGCCGCTTCCAGCACGGTGAGCATGTGGTAGGAACAGTTTTCCTGGAAGTAGTAGTAGTCGAAATAAATATCGCCCAGCTCCCACAAGTGGCGCAGCAGCGTGTCCATCTGGTCGTGGGTCAGGTTCAGTTCGTATTCCCACAGATCGCGGCTCTCCCAGTTGTTGTATTCCTGCACCTTGAGGGAGTAGGGAAAGACGGTGAACGCGCCCTGGAAAAAACCGCCGACGCCCTTGATGGCGTAGAGCACGGGATTGTCGGTGTCGGGATTGGCGGCGTAGTTGACGCCGTAGTTGAGCAGTTTTTTGTGGCGGCCCTTGGAATGGCTGTCGATGCGTAAAAGCGTGTGACCGAACATCGACGATGGGTTGTTCATGTAATAGGAGGCGAACACCAGCGTGATGGTTTTCGGGTCGAGCCGCGCCGCCCATTGTTCCAGCCGCCGGCAGGGTTGGTCCGGCAGGCGTGTGGCGTCGAACTGCAACGCGGCCTTCAGCCATTTGTAGCGGGCGGGGAAGCGGCACTGCGGGTGCATGACCCCTTCCGGCAGGTCTTCGGGACGTTTGAAAAAGGCGATGAGGGTGGCGTCGAGTTCGCTTTGGGGATCGGTCTTGCCGTTGGCCGCGAGGAAGAATGCCGGCGCGTCGGCTTCGCTCTCCAACCTGCCCCACCAGGTGCTGCGGTAATGCCCCAATAAACGCCAGCGGCGTTCTCCGGCCAGGTTCTGGGTGCGGGCCTGTGCGATCAGTTCCTGCGCGTAAGCGGGGGTGTTGGTTTCCGCAGCGCAGACCGGACCGCCGCAGGCAAAGCCTGTCAGGGCGATGAAGGCGACGTGTTTAAAGAGGGATCGAAAGGAAATGTTCAAGGCAGGAAAAATAAAAGGACGCCGACACATTGTCGCCAACGCGCCGGCGTCCTTTTTCAAAAGGCGCTATTCAGCCGATGATTCCCGTGCAGGACTGGGTCAGATTGCCATCTTTCGCCAGAACCCCGTTCAGGTTCGTCAGCATGTCTTTGTGAGTGGTTTCGGAGCTGGTGATGATGCTGCCGAAATTCTGCTGCGTGACGGTGCCGAAATCGGAAAAATTCGTTTCCGTGCAACCGTACAACGAGGCCAGGGTGTTCAGGTTGTCGCCTTCGCCCATAGCCATTTCTTTAACGAGAGTGGAGAAATTGATTGCCGCGAAAACTTCGCGCTCTTTCTCTACCTTGAAAATGCTGTCATTGCAGTTGGAGGTACCGGTGGTGATGCCAAACGTCTGGCTGCCGAACGTTCCGTTGGTGGTGGAAGCCAGAATCTGAAAAACCGGGTCTTTTTGCTTGGAGCCATCCTGCCAGACCAGGGAACCCAGTCCACAACCCGCTTCGCCATAACCTGCAGCAAATGCGTTGCCCGAAAAACAAACCATCGAAAACAGGATGGAACCTACCAGTAGCATTTTCTTCATGGATGATCTCCTCTTGATGTTGGTAACAGAATGTCAACAGAGCGCATAATTCCGCTCCTCATTCGCTGCTTGAAAGAACTGCTAAGCAAAGTATTACAGACAATTCCAACGGAACGCAGTCTAACACATTCACCTTACCTGTACAAGAACCTGGATGGGCTTGGGAGGGGCGAAACGTTTGAAGTTATTGAGGAATGAGGGTGCGTGCGCGGCGGGCGCGGATCAACGCTTTGAATTAAGCCCGCATAAGATTGTAAAAAAGAACCAGGGAAGGGCATTACAAGAAGGACGCCGCGAACATTAAATTTACGTGGTTCCCATTTTTTATAGAGCCGACCCGGTGTTCGCGGAAATGATGCCGTGGACGGAAAGTGCATTCTGGCGCGCGGGTGAATTTGGAAGCAACCCGAGATCGGCCTGGGATTTTAAAAGGGGGAAGGTAAAAATGGAGGCACCGGGCGGATTCGAACCGCCGATAGGGGTTTTGCAGACCCCTGCCTTACCACTTGGCGACGGTGCCGGAATGTAAAGGAAACAGAACCTGAAGGAGAAAAATGGAGCGGGAGAAGGGATTTGAACCCTCGACCTCAACCTTGGCAAGGTTGCACTCTACCACTGAGTTACTCCCGCGTTTTTTCCATTTTTTTGGGGATATGCCTTAGGGATTTCATTATATTTTTTGAGGGGCTTTTGTCAAACCCTATTTTTTCAGGAATTTGCTTTCGGTGCCGGCGCGCAGGCGGGCCAGGTTGTCTTTATGCTTGTAAAAGGTCAAAAGCGCCGCGACCCCGGCGACGGCAACGTAGGGAGGCGGGGCTTGAAACGCCCAGCCCAGCACGGGGATGGCCACCGCCGCCGCCAGCGAACCGATGGAGACATAGCCCGTCACCCCCACCAGTACGATGAACAGCAGGGCCCCTGCCCCTGCCGCCGCAGGCATCAAAAATAGATAGATCCCCAGTCCGGTGGCGATGCCCTTGCCGCCTTTGAATTTCAGAAACAGGGAAAAGACGTGCCCGAGGAAGGCGAGCAGTGCCGCCCCGGCGATCTGCCACGGGGCGGTCAGCGTGGTGGCCGCCAGCCAGCAGGCGAGGTAGCCTTTGCCGCAATCGCCGATCAGGGTCAGGATGCCCGCCGTGCGGCCCAGCGTGCGGGCGACGTTGGTGGCGCCGATGTTGCCGCTGCCTTCCTGCCGGATGTCGATTTTTTTGAGCCGCGCAATGAGCAGGCCGAACGGGATCGATCCCAGTAAAAATGCGCACACCCAGACTGAAGCGGTGGTCATGATTTTGTGCTCTGCCAACGGATCGGTTTGGAATGACGGCCGCACCCTTCCGGCTGCGTGACGCGTGGGGATGCCATCGTCATGCCGGGCTTCATTCGAGGTGGTCCTGCAAGGATTCCCCGGCGGAGCGCACCTTCAACCGCATCTTGGCGCGTTTCTCGATCTGCCGCACGCGTTCGCGTGACAGCCCCATGGCCTGGCCGATCTCCTCCAGAGTTTTGGGGTCGCCGTCGAAACCGAAACGCATGCGGATGATTTTTTCTTCGCGCGGCGACAGGTGGTGCAAGAGGTCGTCGATCTTTTGCTTGAGCGTGTCCCGCATGATCTGGTCGTCATACGGGATGTAATTCGGATTTTCCAGAAGATCGAGATACGGTGTGGTTTCGTTGTCCTTGAGCGGTGTGTCGAGCGACAGGTAGGTGCGGTAGGCGCGCATGATGGCCTCGATGTCCTCCACCTTGTAGCCCAGGTCCTCGGCCATCTCCATCGTCGTCGGTTCGCGCTCGAGATCGGAGGTGAGTTTTTTGAACTCGCGCTCGATCTTGTACAGCTTGCCCGCCTGCTTGATGGGAAGTTTCACCGTCCCCGCCTGTTCGGCGAGGGAGTGCATGATGGCCTGGCGGATCCACCACACGGCGTAGGTGATGAATTTGACGTGGCGTTCACCGTCGAAGCGTTTTGCCGCCTGGATGAGGCCGATGTTGCCTTCTTCGATGAGGTCCTGCAGGGACAGGCCGCAGCCGCGGTATTTGTTGGCGACAGTGACAACATATTTGAGGTTGCGCCGCACCAGTTCGTGCATGGCCTGCGCATCGCCCGCCTTGATCTGGCGCGACAGTTCTTCCTCTTCCTCGCGCGCCAGCGGTTTCAGCTTGCTGATCTCGTTCATGTAGTGCGTCAGCGCATCGGGGACGGCGTCCCGGTTATCCTTTTTATCGGAGCGGGCCGGCCGTTTGGGCGATTTGGATGTGTTCAGTTCCTTCTTAGCCATAGGTATTACAATTATATCAGGGAATTTCGCGAAGGCGAGCCCGGGCTTCGCGCACGAAAGGACTGCGCGGATACGATTTCACCAGTTGCGCGTAAAATTTGCGCGCATTCTCAAAGTTCTGTTCGTAATAATAAGACTCTCCAAGCAGAAAATACGCCTCATCCATGAACTCCAGGTCCGGGTATTTGTCGATCAAAGCTTTGAAACGATTGATTGCGGACAGGAAAGAACTGGTCCGGAAATAGAACCGGGCGATCTCCAATTGGTTGTTCGCCAGGCTTTTCAGGCAGTCCTTTTTTTTCTCGCGGGCTTTGGCCGCAAACGGACTGAGCGGATGTTCGTCGATCACCTTCTGAAAAGCGCGGATGGCGTTTTCCGCCGCCGTCTGGTCGCGCAGGGCGTGGTCCATCAATTGATAATCGCAGAGCGCACGGTAGTACATGGCCTGGTCCGATTTGGCATGGGCCGGGTACAACTCGACAAACCGCTGGTAGTGAAACTTGGCTTCGAGGAACTCATCCATGAGAAAATGCGAGTGCGCCAACATCAGCAGGCCTTCCACCCGCTCCGGGCTGTCCGGATATTCCTGCAACAGGTCGTTGAGCTGTTTAATCGCCTCGGGGTAGTTTTTATTTTTAAATATCTCGCGTGCGTTTTTCAGCATGGTGTCCGGCGATTCCTGCTTGGTTTCCAGCGCGGCGCATCCCGCCATCATCAAAACCAGCATCAGCAGGACGAGGGGGGAGCGGAAGGACGGCTTGGGAGTGTGCAACATAGTAAAATCCACGGAATCTCAGAATGACAATGATTTCATAATAGCATTGTTTTATTTAATTTTATTGTAAGATTTCGGGGCTCCGGTTTGCTCCTTGTAATGCCGGAATCGTTCATGATATAAAACCTAAGTGATTGTGATTTCGAGACTAATGCCATGCATGCAGCCAGACAGCCTCAACGCTCCCGCCTTTTGCGTTCCGTTTTCCTGACCCTTTTGGGAATGATGGCCGGGTGGTTCGCAGTGGTGGCCCCCGCCTGGGCGCAGCCGAAACCGAATCCTGTTCCGGCCGAGGAGTGGGGCATCCTGTCCATCATCGAAAAAGGTGGGTTCATGATGTACCCCATCATTTTTTGCTCGATCCTGATGGTGGGCATCGCCATCGAGCGCATGTACAGCCTGCGGCGCAAACGCATCATCAATCCCGATTTCCTGAAAAAAATACGCGACCACTGGAACTGGCGGGACATCCAGTTGGGGCTGCAACTGTGTCATGGTTACGACACGTCGCTGGCGCGCATTTTGAAAGCGGGGCTGTTGCGCTTCGGCGGCAAGGTCGATGAGATCGAGCACGCCATCGAAGGTGCGGGGCAGCACGAAGCGGCGCTGTTGACCTCCAACCTGCGTGTGCTGGGTGCGGTGGCCAACATCACGCCGATGCTGGGCCTGCTGGGCACGGTGTTCGGCATGATCAAGGCGTTCAATGTGATTTCACAAAGCGGCACCGGCGACCCCGGCCTCGTCGCCAGCGGTATCTCGGAGGCGCTCATCACCACCGCCGCCGGCATGGTGGTCGGCATTCCGGCCCTGGCGCTCTACCATTATTTTCGCGGACGCATCGAGCGGTTCGTATTCGAAATGGAAGAGGTGTCGTTTCAGTTGGTGGAGGAACTCTCGTTCGAAGCCATGAAGAAAAACCAGGACAAGCAACGCCGGGAAAGTGAAGCCAAGGCGTCCTCCAAATCCCAACCGTTCCGGACCTGATCCATGTATTTCAAGCGCGAGGAAGAGGAAAATTATTCGCTGGAGTTGACCCCCCTGGTCGATGTGGTGTTCCTGCTTTTGATTTTTTTCATGGTGTCCACCGCGTTCGTGGATTTTCCCAGGCAATTGCAGATCGACCTGCCGACGTCCAAGACCTCCAATGAACTGAAGGAACGCGAGCACCTGGAAATCGAAATGACCGGTAAGGAAAAAATATTCCTGAACGGCAAACCGATCACGGTGAAGGAATTGGAAGCGAAGGTGGAGGCGATTGAGTCCCCCGCGCTGCAGCAGGCGCTCATCCGCGCCGACAAGGCGCTGCCCTACGGGCAGGTGGTGGAGGTGATGGGCATCCTGCAGGCGGCGAAGATCGCCGATATCAGCATCGCCGTCAAGTGACGGTCCCGCCTCAAGCAACGTGCGGCTCTCATCCAATTGAATAAACGGGTTGCCCGGATTCGGGCGCTGCCTCAGCGGGCGGGTTTCTTGGCGAACTGCGGACCGCGGGTCTGGATCCATTCGTTCAGCCAGCGCACTTCGTCGTGCTTGAGAAATTTCAGGACGTGCTTCGGTGTGGGATGATCCTCGTCGTTGATGACGGTGCAGTAATTCCTCTCCACATAGGCGGCGACATGCGCCTTGTATTGAGGAAAGCTTTTGAAGAGTTCGCTGAATATATCCGCCTGGTATTCCGGATCGGTGTTCGACGGATTGAATTTAAGCAGTTTCGGGGTCAGCGGGGTCCCAAATTTCGCGTCCACGACGTCACCCATCAGTCGCTCCTCCTAACGTTCGGGCTTCAAATCAAAGTGTAGAATAGTGCAGTCGGTACCGCAATGGAAACAAGAGATTCGTGCCGGGTTGGGAATAACGCCACCGGGCCATCGTCATGGCTTCCGGGAATCGGTATAAATTATTTAAAAAAAACAGGTTAACGAAGCCCAGGGCGGTCACAAATGTTGCGGGGTTTGTCGCGCCTGGCAGTGCAGGCAATCGGGCCGGTGAACGTGGCGCGGGTTCGGGTTTATAAAGTGTTTTCCCGGCCGCGAATTGCGGTTACCCTGTGGTTTCATTTTTCGCGTGAACATCAACTCAAACAGGGGAATGGGATGAAGCAAGCGGGCAACCAACACCGAGCGCTGGCCGAGGCGCTGTTGCACTACATCGACGCGAGTCCGACGCCGTACCACGCTGTTGCGGAAACGGTGACTCAGTTGGAGGCCAAGGGGTTTTCCGAACTGCGCGAAGCGGATGCCTGGAAACTGAAACCGGGCGGCCGTTATTATGTGGTGCGCAATGGCACCTCGATTGTCGCCTTCATTCCCGGATCGCGTCCGCCGGAGGAGGCGGGCTTCAAGATCGTGGGGGCGCACACGGACAGCCCCAACCTGCGTCTGAAACCCAAACCCGCTTACGAGAAAAAAGGCTACGGCCAACTGGGTGTGGAGACCTATGGCGGCGTGCTGCTGGGCACCTGGACGGACCGCGACCTGTCGCTGGCGGGGCGGGTGATGGTGACGTCGAAACGGGGCGTGCCGGAAGCCCGGCTGCTGCGTATCGATCACCCTCTGCTGCGCATTCCGCAACTGGCCATCCACCTCAACCGCAGCGTCAACGATCAGGGATTGATCCTGAACAAGCAGAGCCACCTGCCGCCCATTCTGACGATGGCGGACACAGCGGCGGCGACGGAAACCGCGTTGAAACAACTTGTGACGAAAGCGGTGAAGTGCAAGCCGGAACAGATCGTCAGCCAGGACCTGATGCTGTTCGATGTGCAACCTTCGGCGTTTGCCGGAGCCGAAGAGGAATTTCTGTTCGCGCCGCGCCTCGACAACCTGGCTTCCTGCCACGCGGCGTTGTGGGCGTTGAAAGAGGCCCCGAAGCAGGATGCGGCGACGCGGCTGCTGGTGTTTTATGACAATGAAGAGGTGGGCAGTGAAACCGCGCAGGGCGGCGGTTCACCGTTTTTGAAGGACACGCTGGAGCGGCTGGCCATGCCTTCCAAACAACCGCGCGAAGCCTTGCTGCGGGCGGTGGCGCAGTCGTTGTTCATCTCCGCCGACATGGCGCACGCGGTGCATCCCAACTATGCCGATCAGCACGACACCCGCCACATGCCGCTCATCAATCACGGTCCCGTGATCAAGTCCAACGCCGGGCAGCGCTACGCCACCGACGGCGAATCCGGCGCCCGTTTCGAGCTGCTGTGCAAAAAGGCGAAGGTGGCGGTGCAGAAATTCGTGATGCGGTCGGACCTTGCCTGCGGCAGCACCATCGGCCCCATCACCGCCGCCAACCTCGGCATCCGCACGGTGGACGTGGGCAACCCCATGCTGTCCATGCACTCGGTGCGGGAGATGGCCGGAGCGCGGGATCATGGCGACATGATCGGCGTGCTGCGGGAATTTTTCCGTCCGGAATGATACGGCGGGTAGGGATCAGCCTTCGATGCGCTTGATGGTTTCGATGATCTTGGAAGTGATGGTGCCCCAACGCACTTTTTCGTCCTTCGTCACCTGCACCTCGTTGCCCAGAATCCAGATGCCCTGCACGCCGCGAATCTGAAACAGGGCGCGGGCGAGGGGGTGATCCTTCGCAAAGTCGGGACCGGAAAACGACAACCCGGTTCCCGGCGGGATCAGGGTTTTGTTCAAACAAAAATTCACCGAATCCGGGTTGCGGGTGATCTCAGGTTTGACTTCCAGCGTCATGGGTACCTCGTGTTGTGAGTCTTGAGTGTCCAGCATCAGATTTCCTCGTTGATCTAGTAAACGTCGCGTTTATAACCGAACCGTTTGCGGACTTCTTCCAGCGTTTTGCGCGTGGCCTCGGCCGCCCGCGCCATGTCCTGCTTTTCAAACAGCAACACGGCCTTTTCGAGATTGTGAATGACCAGCATTTTGAACTGCGGACCTTCGGAGTAATTCAGAAGCGCCCAGCCCAGGTTGCCGTGGGCTTCGGCATTGTCCGGAACGCGGTGCACCACCAGGTTGAGGTGTTCGATGGCCTTGTCCCACTTCTCCATCAAATTGTAAATGTTGCCGAGGCGCAGATGAACATCCATATTGCCCGGTTCCAGCTGCTGCGCCCGTTCGAACGCAGCCGCGGCACGCTCGTATTGGTGCAGCGCCTTGTACGCCAGCCCGAGGTTGAAAAACGGCCCGGTGGCGTCCGGGTTGATCTGGATGGCGCGGTGGTACGCGTCCACCGCTTCCTCCCATTTGCCGGAGGCGCTCAACTGGTTGCCCTGCATCCACCATTGCTGCGCCTCATCCACCTGCGCGTGCGCGGGGGCGCTCAAAAACAACAGGCCCGCCACGATGATCCAGAAGGCGTTCCGCATGGCAGTCTCCTTGATCCCAGAAGGTTCAAATACCGGAAGATTTTATACCAATTGCGGGGCAATTGACAACTTATTGGGCGCGGGGTGGAGCCCGGTCGCGTCCCGTTCCGGCATTCCCGTGCCAATTCAAGGAATTTGGCGGCGGGGGATGGATTTCCCGCTGGAATTGGTGTTTAATGAACGGCGTTTTGTTTCGGCATGAACCTGTTTAATCCTCCCCGCCCGGCGAGCCCCCTATGTCTTCTGATCCTTTGGTGTCCGTGGTCATTCCCTGTCTGAACGAGGAAACCCGGCTGGGGCTTTCCCTGCAGAAACTGGTCGATTATTTCAAGACGCAGGATTACCGCTGGCAGTTGATCGTCATCGACGACGGCAGCACGGACCGCACGACGGAGGTGCCGCACCGGTTTCTTCCGGAAGACCGGTGCCTGGTGCTCAAAAACGATGGCAACCGCGGCAAGGGGTATTCCGTGCGGCGCGGTGTGCTGGCGGCAGCGGGCGAATACGTGCTGATCTCGGACGCCGATCTCTCCACCCCGATCTACGAGTGGGAACGTTTTCTACCCTATCTGCAGGGCAGTTGCGATGTGGTCATCGGTTCGCGCTCGTTGCCGGATTCGAACGTGGTCAAGCGCCAGGCCTGGTACCGGCAGGGCATGGGCCGTGTGTTCAACAAGATCATCCGCATGCTGGTGATCGACGACTTTGTGGACACGCAATGCGGGTTCAAGGCGTTTCGCCGCGATGTCGGCACGCGATTGTTTGAAAAGATGCGTATCGATCATTTCTGTTTCGATGTGGAGATGCTGTTTCTGGCGAAGAAAGCGGGATTGAACGTGCGGGAGCTGCCGGTGGAGTGGCACAACTCGGAAGATTCCCGCGTGCGCATCCTGCAGGACTCGTCGAAGATGCTGCGTGACGCCATCCGCATCCGCATCAACGACCTCATGGGCCGTTACCGCTGAGCGGTTCCTCCCCGCTGAGCGGTTCCTCCCCGCTGAGCGGTTCCTCCCCGCTGCGCGGTTCCTCCCCGCTGAAACTCTACGCTACCGGGCGCCGTCCGGTTGGCAGCCGGTGATCCAGAACCGGCCGTCGTTCTCCTGCACCGTCGCCCGGCAGTCCAACGCTTCGGAAAACGTATCGCTGGTGAGGAGGTCCTGTTTTTTGCCTGCGGCGAAGATGCGTCCGTTTTTAAGCAGCAGCACGTGGGTGATGGCAGGCAGGATTTCTTCGATGTGATGGGTGACGTAGATGAGGCTCATGCGGCGCGCCCGTTTTGCCAGCGAGTCGAGAAAACGCTCGCGGGTGGGGATGTCGAGCCCGGCGCAGGGTTCGTCCAGCACCAGCAGTTGGGGACGGTGCACCAAGGCCCGCGCCAGCAGCACCCGCCGGGCTTCGCCGTAGGACAGATCGAAAAACCGCCGCGAGGCGAGATGCGGAATGCCGAGGTGCTCCATTTCCGCCTGGGCTTTGTGTGTTTGCGTGGCCTGCACCTCTTCCCATAAACCGATGCTGGAAAAGAATCCCGATTCGACCACTTCCAGCGCCGTGACGTTTTGATCGTAATTTTTCTGGAACTCGGCGGAGACGAAGCCGACGCGCTCGCGGATGCCGAAGAGGCCGTACCATTCGCGGCTGTTGAACCAGAACACCTCGCCGCCGTCGATCGGCAGCAACTCCCCGAACAGCAGTTTCATGAAGGTGGTTTTGCCGCAGCCGTTGTTGCCGACCACCGCCCAGTTTTCGCCTTCGCGATGCGTCCAGTTGATGCCGGTCAGCACCTGGTTGTCGCCGCGGTACACCGTGGCGTTTTCAACCTTAATGAGAAACGGTTTCATGAGGCGGGTCTGGCGACCTGGTGTGCGGAGCCGTTCATCAATTCGACGACAACCTGGTCGCGGTAATACTGGATGACGTTGATGGCGGCGTATTCCTGCGCGAAGCGGAACAGGTGGGCGATGGGGATGCCCAGCAGGTGGCTGAGGATGGCGCGGTTGACACCGCCGTGGCTCATGATGGCGATGACGTCGTGCGGGTGTTGCTCGACAATGGCGTGGTAGCGGGGCACCACGCGGTCGGCCAGTTCGCCGAACGTTTCGCCGCCGTCGGCGCGGAACAATTCCGTGTGCTTGATGCGTTTTTCCATTTCGCCGGGATGTTTTTCGGTGAGTTCCTGCAGCGACATGCCTTCCCATTTGCCGAACGACAGTTCGCGCATGTCGGCATAGGCGACAGGCTCCAGATTGTGACGGGCGGCAATCAGGCGAGCCCCGGTGAGGGTGCGTGTGAGATCGCTGGAATAAACGGCTTTGAGCGGCAGCTGACTGAGCGCATCGGCCACCGTCTCCATCTGTGCCATGCCGTTTTGCGACAGGGCGACGTCAAAGTGACCGTTCATGCAGATCTGGCGGGCATTGGCGGTCTCTCCGTGACGGATCAGGTAGATGCGGCAGCCGGGCTCGCCTTTCAATTGACGGGTGCCGGGGTCGGACGGTATGAAGCTTTCAGAAGACACAGAAATGAAATCCAATAAAAAAATGACAAGCCATGGGCTTGTCATTTTTTATACAGCAAACAAAACGGGAATATTGAATCGGGCGTGAGGCGATTAATGACCGCCGCCGCCACCGCTACCGGAAACCCACAGGTAGTGGAACTCCAAACCCTGTACCTTCATCAGCGCAACGTTGATGAGGTAATAGTAGCCCGCCATCAGGATGAACGCGATCAGAAAGTGAATGACCGACTTCGGCGTGACCCACCGTTTCTTTTCTTCGACTTGTGTCTCTTCCATTTGTGAATGCTCCAAATACACTGGTTAGAAAGTTAATCCTAGAGTCGGACCGATGCTCAGCGCCATACGGAGGCGAACCAGTAAAAAAACCACAGACTGAAAATTACGGTAGCGACGTAAATCCAGGGACCAGCTTTTTCTTTGAGTTTTTCGATGTCCATGGGGGTTTCCTTTTCCCTTCTGCAAAGTTGAAAACTGTATGCTAAAAACCTTGACACCTTTAACGGGCGAATGGTACTTTACGCAATCTTAAATTTTTACTTTTATAGATCAAACGACTTTTATGTTTACCGGAAAAGACGGAAAAATCTTTAATGCAATCGTCGCAATTGGCTTGGGCGTTAACGTTTTGTTTGCCATGTACTTGCTGTTGATGTATTTCGAAGTCATTTGATCCAGCGAAAGATATCACCGGATCAGACAGGTGTCAAGGGTAAAAACTCCTTTTTTACCACGAAACCGAGCTTCCCAGCCCCTTGTAGCCAAAGGGGTTACCGTCTTATCCCAGGGCGGTGCGCACGGGATAGAATACATACAGCATCAGGTAGGTGGCAGTGCTTGTCACCAGTATCAGAGCGAACAAAATCATCGTTCCCCGGCCCAGAATGCGGTGCCGCCGGTCTCCATCGGGAAGCAACTTTTCGACCAGCTTTTCAATGCCGATGACCAGCGCGATGGTGAGAAAAATCAGGAAATAGGCGATCATCGAACCGATGGATTTGCCTGCCACCATCAGCACCCCCTGCAAACCCGCCCAAATGGCCAGCAGCCAGAGATAAATGCGTTTGAAACGCGCTGGATTGGCTTTCAGAATCCCGGATTGCAGCGTCCATTTGCCATCGATTTTTTGGGCGGCGCGAAAGCCTTCGATGATCATGTACGGGGTCAGGATCAACCCCAGCGTGACCAGCACCAGATGAATGGTGAGCACCGGGATGAATACGTTGTTGTAAATGCTCTCCGGTCCGCCGAATCCTTCTTTGCCCTCCAGCGACAACACGCCCAGGGATCGTGTGTAGTAGTAGCCGATGAAGTAAACCACCATCGACACCATTGAGACCAGAATCAGCTTGTGGTGCCGCGTGCCGTCGCCTTTTTTGGCCTGCCACCAGGCGAACAGGAACAGGCCGGTGAAGATGACGGCCAGCAGGTAACTGAGATCGGCGCCCAGGGTGCTGGTCTGGATTAGAAATCCGGGTTTTGCGAGGGTTTCCTTCATATCGGCCTGCGGGGGAAGAGGGTGTCAGCTTTCGCCTTTGCCGAGGATCATGGTGCCGCCATAAAAAATGACGGCCCCGGCGACGGAATAATACAACAGAGGTTCCATGCCCACGGGGGTGAAAAACTTGATCACCACAAAGGTGATGATGCCCAGCCCCACGATCTGCATGGCCCGGCCGAGAAAATAGCGGAACGGGTTCATGGGACGTCAGCCTTTCAGGCCGTCGCGGACTTTTTTGTTGGCGTCGATCAGGGTCTGCACGTTGTCGCGGACATACCCCTGAACGGTTTCCTGAACCATGATCAAGGCCAGCTTGCCCTGAACGGTGAAGACACCGGCAATTTCCGGCAATGGTTTGCTGGCACCGGACTGCAACGCCTCGTACCGTTTGATGATTTCATCGTTCTTGTACAGATCCTCCAGCGGATAGCTGTATTGGCACTTGACGTAATCACGTTCCTTCTCGGTGTCCTTTTTGGAATCCCAGACGATGTTCTCCCGCTCAATGGACACCGGCTTCAGGTCATTGGCGTTCAAGATTTTTTTGATCTTGTCAAAGTAAGTGTCCATGGCCTTGTCGTCAGTCACTTCGTCCTGCGGGATTTTGGAACTGATCTCAAAGCCGAGGCGGTTGTCGAGAAGGGTCGGGCGGCTGATCTCGTACGTGATGTCGGCGTGGTTGAAGCGGCGTCCTTTTTTGGGTTTGTACTTTTGCTGCATTTCTTCAATCAGGTGGTTGACGCCTTCGCTGGCGAACTGGTTGAAGAGAATTCCTTTCAAGCTGGGCATGTGGTGGGTCTCCTGCCTGTCTAAATGGTTATCGATCTACCGGCTGCAATCATCCGGGAATAGGTATGAGTCTGGAACCTGCGGAGCCCGGCGCACGCCGAACCTGCGGGAATGGAGATTTTAATACAATTTCCGGGCAAATTTCCAGTTTTCCGCACTGAATGGGCTGGATTTTACATTTTCGGGTTTTCCATCACCGAAGTGGTGGAAAAGGTGCCGGAGTTTTTCAGGAAATTGGCCGAACCGTTGGCCTGGTACGCGTATTTCATCTGGATGCAGCCTGGCTGCTTGTCCGCGCAATAAAAATTCTGAAACTGGATTTTGGCGTAGTTGCCCTCCGCCGTGCGCAGAATATAAATATTCTTGCGGGCGGTCAGCTTGTGGGTGATGTAGTTGTACTTGTACCACTGAGCCAGCACGGGGCTTTCCGTTTCCGTTTGCGTGGAGGTGTCTTTGACGAAATCCCGGTCGAGCGGCACTTCCTCCACGGCATCGTAACTGACTTCTCCCATATCCATCAGACCGGCCTTGCCGAATTTGTTGCTGGCGCCGCCATTGGAAATGATCTTGCCGCGGCGGAAGGCGAGGTCCCATTCCATGGAGGTGCGGTCATGAATCTGAACCGGGCCGCCCCGGGAAAAATCGTAATAGCGCCAGTTCTGGTCATCGCGCGCGTCCACCACCACCACGCGGGACTTCAACAGCTTGGTGTCGGGGGCCAGCTCCGTTTTCAAGGTGCGCCCCATGTTGTCCGGCCCGGTTTTCTTGGTCGCTTCCATGCTGGGCTCGTCCATGGTCTTGTTGAGCTCGGCCAGTTTGACGGGAAGCCACCAGACGGCGATCAAGAGCAGCGTGACGCACAGGTTCAGGATGAAAAGGTTGCGCCACAGCTTGGGTTTCTTGGGAGTTCCCGCGGGCACCGGTTCGTTGTCGTGGAGAGGGCTGTTAAACGGTTCGCTCATGATTCAAAATCTATTTGGGTTCAATGCGTTTTTGGGTTTCTTTGAATACCTGAAATACTTTATTGATCGCCTGCTGGGAAAGTTCCTGTTTGCTCATCCACCGCACCTGTCCTTTGAACAGGTTCTTCAGGGTCGGTTGCTGGGACCCCACATAGCGGGCGGCCCAGATGACTTCTCCCGTTTCGGTGCTGATCAAAAAAGCGCCGAACTCGACGGATGCGGACAGGCTTTCCTTTGTATTGCCGTAGCGGTCTTTGTACTGGTTGCTGAACCGCGTGACCGCGCCGATCAAAACAGCATCCATTTTATCACCAGCATACGGCAAATCATATCCCGGTTGGAAATTTTCGGCGTCGCTCTGGGAATCTTTTTGCCCGGCTCGGGGGTTCTGCGGCGGTAGAGCCTGACCGGGATGGGTCATCTGCAAATGAAATTCGTCCACCATTTTCTGGGGAGGAATGACGTTCAATTGTGGCAGGGTCTCCAGTTGCGTCGCCGCCTGATTGGCCAGAAACGTGCCTGCGTCCGGGTCCCGTTCATGCTCTGGAATCTTGTTTTCAAAACTCACCACGCCAATGCGCCGCAGCCGCTGAAACAGCACCGGGTTGAAAATCTTGCTCTGCACCTGGTCTTCAGGCGGCAGTTGAATCAGATCATAATAGTACCGGGGTATGTTGTGTTTTCCGGTGAACCGTTTCATGTAATCTGGAAACGGATGCGGATCGTTGATATCGTCGCTCAGATTCGGATTCAGGGACGGGTATTGTCCCGTCGGCACCCGTGTCCGGGGGTTGTCATGGACATATGGCTTGGGTTTTTCCTGCGGCAACGGAAAGGCATCGTCCACCGGAAACGCATGCATCGGCGCAGCCCAGCCCATGCAAGCGGCAAAAATGATCAGGTATAATGAATTCCGGCATTGAGCCGCAAAGGGGCGCATGCGATGATGCCTTTTTAAGAGGTGCAAGCGAACGTTCCATATTATGGATGCCATGGTATTAATATAACACAGGGGATGATCCGAACAAACGGGATTTGGGTCGGAAAATTGCTGATTTCACAAGAAGTTATAGGGATTGCGCCGGGCTGGGCCCGATGAGAAATGCGGGCCGGCAGGCCTCGCCGGGGGCCAGGCGCACCCCCTGCCTCGAACGGGATTGATTTATGGACCCCACCACACCGGGGGGCGTGCCCCCCACCTGGCACCCGTGGGTGCTGGGCTTGGCGACTCTGGTTTCCGGAATCGTCTTTATTTATGCTTTATGGCCGAAGTGGCAGGTGCTCCGCCGGGCCCAGCCGGACTCACGTCTGGATCGCCCCGCCGCCCGCATCCTGCACACGCTCAAGGTTGCGTTCGCGCAGTCGAAGATGTTCAAGGACCGCAATGCGGGCTGGATGCATGCGTTCATCTTTTGGGGATTTCTTGTCCTGCTGCTGCGCGCCGCCGAGTTTTTTCTCATCGGTTTTTTCCCGAAGCTGGAAGCCCCCGCCTGGCTGGACGCGCCGCGACATCTGTATTATGCGGTGAAGGATGGCTTCGTCGTGCTGGTGACGGCGGCCTGCCTGTATGCGCTCCACCGGCGGCTGGTGGTGAAACCGAAACGGCTCAACCTGTCTGGCGAGGGCATCCTCATCCTCGTGCTCATCCTTGTCATCATGCTGTCGGACATGGTCTATGAAGGCGCACGGCAGGTGCTGCTGCCGGACACGGCTTCGGCGTGGTCGTGGCTGGGATATCTGGTTGCCCAATCGGGCTTGAGTGGAATGAGCCGTCCCGCGCTGGAAACCATGCAGGCGGTGGGCTACTGGTCGCACGTGCTGGCCATTCTGTTTTTTCTCGATCTGCTTCCGCGGTCGAAGCATTTCCATGTCATCACCTCCATCCCCAACGTCTTCTTTTCGCCGGTCACGCCGGGCAACCAGCTGCACCGCATGGATTTTGAAGACGAGGATCAGGAGTCGTTCGGCGTCAACGTCATCGAGGAGTTCTCGTGGAAAAAGTTGCTGGATTTGCACACCTGCACGGAGTGCGGCCGCTGCGATGTGTTCTGCCCGGCGCTCAACAGCCAGAAACCGTTGTCGCCGAAACAGTTCACCATCGACCTGCGCGATCATTTGAATGCGCGCACGCCGCAGCTTTTGAAGGCCGAGCCGGAGCCGGGACCGGCGGTGATGGGTTCGGTGATCCTCGACGAAACCGTGTGGTCGTGCACCACCTGCGGCGCCTGTGAAGAGGAATGCCCGGTGATGATCGAGTACGTCAACAAAATGATCGACCTGCGCCGGGGCATGGTGCTGATGGAGTCGCGCTTCCCGAAAGAACTCAACGACGCGTTCAAATCATTGGAGACGCACAGCAACCCGTGGGGATTCCCCGGCACCAGCCGTGCCGACTGGGCGGCGTCGCTCGACGTCCCGCAGTGGGACAAAAACAATCCCACGGAGTACCTGTACTTCCCCGGCTGCAACGGCGCCTTCGACAATCGCGGCAAAACGGTGGCGGCCTCGGTGGTGAAAACACTGAAAGCGGCGGGCGTCTCGTTTTCCATCCTCGGCAATCGCGAAGGCTGCACCGGCGACCCGGCGCGCCGCCTCGGCAACGAGTACCTGTTCGACATGCTGGCCACGCACAACGCGGAGACATTTAAAGAGGAAGGGGTGGTCAAGGTCGTCACGCATTGCCCGCACTGCTTCAACTCGTTCAAAAACGAGTACCCGGAATACGGCGTGCACCTGGAGGTGATCCACCACTCGCAATTGTTCGCCGATCTCCTCAAAAACGGCAGGCTGAAACTGCAACCGACCGATGACAAGGTGGTGTATCACGACTCCTGCTACATGGGGCGGCATAATAAGGAATACGAAGCGCCGCGCCAACTCCTCGCCGCCGCCGTGCTATCGGGATCGCTTAAGGAAGTGGAAACCAGCCGTGAGCGCGGCACTTGTTGCGGTGCGGGCGGGGGACGTTTCCTGCTTGAGGAAAACACCGGCACGCGCATGAGCCACAATCGCGTCGATGAACTCATGCAGACCGAACCGGAGACCATCGCCGTGTCCTGCCCGTTCTGCGTGCTGATGATCGAGGACGCGCTCAAGGCGAAGAACCTGAACGAGAAAGTGCGCGTGCGCGACATCTCGGAGATGATCGTGGAGAAGCAGTGAAAGACCGCACGCCGGTTGGTAAGAGGGTGGCTTCCGCTTTCTTCCAATGTCTTTTACAAATCTCCTGCTCCGAATGACACCCGCGCCGCATTTCCCCGTCCGGCGCGTCTTGTACGCCACGATGCTTTCCATTAATATGTGGACGGTTTGAACAGCCAGAACCTCCTCTAACCTGCGAGACTCATGAACGACTCCCGAAACCCATCTGACACGCCCGAAGAACCCACCCAGCCGTCGCATTTTGTGCGCCGCCATATCCAGGAAGACAACGCCAGCGGCCGCTTCGGCGGCAAGGTCGTCACCCGGTTTCCGCCGGAGCCCAACGGCTTCCTGCACATCGGCCACGCCAAAAGCGTGTGCCTGAACTTCGGCATGGCGCTGGAGTTCGGCGGGCACTGCAACCTGCGTTTCGACGACACCAACCCGATCAAGGAAGAAGCGGCCTATGTCGAGTCGATCAAGAAGGACGTGCGCTGGCTGGGTTTCGACTGGGGCGACAAGGAATACTACGCGTCCGACAACTTCCAGCAATTGTACGACTGGGCGGTGCAACTCATTGAAGCGGGCAAGGCCTACGTCGAGGACCTCAACGCCGACGAGATCCGCGAGTACCGCGGCACGCTCAGCGAACCGGGCAAGGACAGTCCCCACCGCAACCGCACGGTCGAGGAAAACCTCGACCTGTTCGCACGCATGAAGCAGGGCGAGTTCGACACCGGCGCCAAAGTGCTGCGCGCCAAAATCGACATGGCGTCGGGCAACCTGACTCTGCGCGACCCGGTGCTGTATCGCATTCTGAAAGCGCCGCACCACCGCACCGGCGACGCGTGGCACATCTATCCCATGTACGACTGGGCGCACGGGCAGTCGGACTCCATCGAGGGCGTCACACATTCCATCTGCACGCTGGAGTTCGAGGACCATCGTCCGCTGTATGACTGGTGCCTCGATGCGTTGGACGTGCACCATCCCCGGCAGATCGAGTTCGCCAGGCTGAATCTCACGCACACCGTGCTGTCCAAACGCAAACTCCTGCAACTGGTGAAGGAGGGGTACGTCGATGGCTGGGACGATCCCCGCATGCCGACGGTGAGCGGACTCCGCCGGCGCGGCTACACGCCGGAATCGATCCGCGACTTTTGCGAGCGCATCGGCGTCGCCAAATCCAACAGCACCGTGGAGCTGGGCCTGCTCGAGTTCTGCCTGCGCGAACAGTTGAACTTCATCGCCACGCGCGTCATGGCCGTGCTGCATCCCTTGAAAGTGGTCATCACCAATTATCCCGAAGGGCAGGTGGAGGAGTTGCAGGCCGAGAACAACCCCGAAGACGCGGCGGCGGGCCACCGCACGGTGCCGTTCAGCCGTGAGTTGTACATCGAGCAGGAAGACTTCATGGAAGACCCGCCGAAAAAATTCTTCCGTCTTGCGCCGGGCCGCGAGGTGCGCCTCAAGCACGCCTACATCATCAAGTGCGAGGAAGTGGTGAAAAATGACAAGGGCCAGGTGGTGGAGCTGCGTTGCACGTACGATCCGGAGACGAAGAGTGGTCAGGCCGCCGATGGGCGCAAGGTGAAGGGGACGCTGCACTGGGTGTCCGCCCCGCACGCGTACGACGCTGAAGTGCGGCTGTACAATCATTTGTTTGTGCACGAGGACCCCGACGACATCGAGATCCCCGCCAGCATCAACCCCGATTCCCTGGAAGTGCTCAAAGACTGCAAGCTGGAATCCAGCTTGAAAGAAGCGAAGGTTGGCGACCGCTTCCAGTTTTTACGCATGGGGTATTTCGTGGTGGACAGCAAGTATTCCCAGCCCGGTCGGCCCGTGTTCAGCCGCACCGTCCCCCTCCGCGACACCTGGGCGAAGATTCAGAAGAAGGGGTGAGTATGATTGACACCTTCTCCGCACAAAAGAGAAGTTGGATCATGGCTCGGGTTAAGGGTAGAGATACAAAACCTGAGTTGTTGGTTAGGTCTCTAGCCCATCGTTTGGGGTTTAGATTCCGATTATACCGTCAAGACCTTCCAGGGAGACCCGATCTAACCTTTCCAAGGCACGAAAAAATAATCTTAGTAAATGGTTGCTTCTGGCACGGTCATAAGTGCCCCAGGGGAAAAAGAAAACCCCAGCAAAACAATTCTTATTGGAAAGAAAAAATAGAAAAAAATAGAAAACGGGATAGGCAGAATATAGGAAAACTTGTAAAATTGGGTTGGAAAGTTTTGGTCGTCTGGGAGTGTGAATGCAAGGAGCAAGATAAATTAGCAATAAAAATACAAACCTTCATTGCCGGGGAAAATGAAAAAAAATAAATTCCATTACTACGAATTTTTTGCTGGCGGAGGAATGGCCCGGTTGGGTTTGGGGAAAGAATGGCAAAGTATTTTTGCGAATGATATTTGCAAAAAGAAAACCCAAGCCTACAAAATAAATTTCCCTCCTGGTGAAGAATATATTTGTAAAGATATAAGGTTATTGGATAGCAATGAACTTCCAGGTAACCCAGTAATGGCTTGGGCTTCCTTCCCTTGTCAGGATTTGTCGTTGGCTGGTACTCGGATGGGCTTGAATGGCGAACGTAGTAGCACCTTTTGGCCATTTTGGAAATTAATGCAGAAATTAGACACTGAGAATAGATCTCCAGAAATTATTGTTTTAGAAAATGTCGTTGGAGCAATCACCTCCCATAAGGGTTTGGATTTTCAGATAATAGTTAGAAGTTTGATCGAAGAAGGGTATATGGTAGGCCCCCTTGTGGTGAACTCCATTTGTTTTTTGCCTCAATCAAGACCACGACTATTCATAGTAGCCATAAAAAATAACTTTCCGGTGGGTTCCGGTCATATAAGCTCAACTCCAATTGAAGCCTGGCATTCCAAAAATTTAATCACTGCGTACAATCGACTTTCTTTAGAGCTAAAAGATAAATGGGTATGGTGGAATCTACCGGAGCCGGCTCCTATGAATAAGGAGTTACATGAGTTTCTTGAAATGGATTCAGAGGATATTGAATGGTTCCCCAAAGAAAAAACTGACCATCTGATTAACTTAATGTCGGCTTTTAACTTAAAAAAAATAAAAGAGGCTCAAAAAAGCGGATTGTTAAAGGTTGGTACAATTTATAGAAGAACAAGAGTTGAAAAGGGTATCAGATTTCAGCGTGCAGAAGTTCGCGTTGACCAGATAAGTGGTTGTATAAGAACCCCGGCTGGAGGATCGAGCAGGCAAATTTTGATTTTTGTTGAGGGTAAGAAAATTAAAGCCCGTCTGTTTACTCCTAGAGAAGTTGCTAATTTGATGGGGATTCCATCCCGATATAACCTTCCGGAAAATTATAACCAAGCGTACCATTTGATGGGAGATGGTTTAGTGGTGCCAGTGGTTTCTTGGCTAGACAAAAAACTATTGAGCCCTTTAGCAAAGTTGGTTGTAAATAATATTTCAAAGGCTGCTTAATTTAATGCCAAGAAACCCTATTATTTTTTGTAAGAAGTCGGAAGAATTTGAAGAAAAAGTTCGCTCCTATGTTCAGGCGTTAAGGAAAATTGCTCCCAAAATTGGTGATCATGGATTGCCTGAGAAAGAGTTTTGGGATTCGGGCCTTTTTCATAGCGCCATTGAGCATATTAGAGGGACTCAATCCGCAACACTGGGAGAAAAAAAGAAGTTTGTTGAATTAGTTTTAAATAAATTAAAACAGTCCTTAAAGGTTAAGAAATGGGAATTTGTAGGGTCGTCTGAAAGACATGATTATGAAGTGCTTCTTTCCGATGGTCGAAATATAGCAATTGAAACTAAAGGATGTCTTGACGGGAATAATACGAATATTTTTCAGCGTCCACCTCAAGCAGATGAATTTATAATCTGGTCATTGTGTCAGAACCCCGGTGCTGACCCTAACCATAACGCTTGGTCCGGGGTCCATACTAGGCTTGGAGCCGAAGTAATTCACAAAAAACAAAAAGTGGATGGGGTTATTATTTGGGACATGGTTTGTGGCACTATTGGTAGACCATGTCCCAAGCTTTTAAAAGATGCCCATCGGGGAACCAAACTAACTCAAAGCCAAGTAGTCCCTCCTCCTTGTATTTACTTGTTTCCTAAAACCATTCCTGATCCGAGAAGTAATCCATCCCCCGTTTTCTGGAAAATAGAAGAAGTTAAATTTTTGCATGCGCTATGGCTTGAATTTAAAGGCTTAGCCTCTGATGTGATTGAAGTGAAGATCGAAGCAAGAATGAAAGAAGCAGACATTCAAAGAAAGACCAGCTTTTATCGGGAGGGGCAAGAAATATCTTCCTCAAAATGGACAACTATTAAAAGAGCTACGGCTTAGATTATTCTCAATCTTTTGGTTGACCTCTCTTTCCCCAGCATTAAAAACAAATCGTAGATGCCGGGGGAGGCGGTCTGGCCGGTGAGGGCGACGCGCACGGGCTGGGCCAGGTTCTTCAATTTGATGCCTTCCTCCTCGATCACCTGCTTGAACAGGGCTTCGACGGCGTCGTGCTCCAAGGGCTCGTCCATCGTCTCCAACCCCGCGCACAATTTCTCGAACCACGGTTTCACCTCGGCGGTCAAAAACTTCTCCTTCGCCTTCTCGTCGAACTCCACCTCGTCCGTAAAATAAAACGCGGAGCCGTGGGCCAGCTCCACCAGCGTCTTGGCGCGTTTCTGCAGGGGCGGGATGATGCGCCCAATCTCGTCCAATGACCGACCGTGTCCCTCGGCCAGCAATCCCTCCTGCACGAGGATCGGTTCCAGGTGCTTTGCCAATTCTTCCGGCGGGCTGGTCTGGATCCATTGCTCGTTGACCCACAGCAGTTTTTCCGGATTGAACACGGCGGCGGAGATGGTGACGGTCTCCAGCGCGAAGTGCTTAATCATTTCCTCCAGCGTGAACAGCTCCTGGTCGCCGTGCGACCAGCCGAGCCGCGCCAGATAGTTGATGAGGGCGTGCGGCAGGTAGCCCTGCTTTTGGTATTCGAGGGTGGAGGTCGCGCCGTGGCGTTTGCTGAGGCGCGTTTTGTCGGGACCGAGGATCATCGAGATGTGCGCGAACTGCGGTCGCGCCACGCCGAGGGCATCGTACAGCAATGCCTGCTTGGGGGTGTTGGACAGGTGGTCGTCGCCGCGGATGACGTGGGTGATCTGCATGTCGGCGTCGTCCACCACGACGACGAAGTTGTAGGTCGGCGTGCCGTCGGTGCGTTGCAGGATGATGTCGTCCATTTCCTTGAGTTCGAAATTCACGTTGCCGCGCAGGATGTCCTGGACGGTGACGGTGCCTTCCTTCGGCGCTTTGAAGCGGATGACGTGCGGCTGGTCCGTGGGTTGATCGCTGCGCTGCCGGCAGGTGCCGTCGTAGCGTGGATTCTCGCCCGCGGCCTGCTGCGCCTTGCGTTTGGCTTCGAGGTCTTCCGGCGTGCAGAAGCAGCGGTAGGCTTTGTCTGCGTTCAGGAGGTGGGCGACCTGTTCGCGGTAGCGGTCCTGCCGCTCCATCTGGCGGAACGGGCCTTCGTCGTAGTCGAGGCCGAGCCACTGCATGGCGCTCAGGATTTCCTGGATGGACTCATCGGTGGAGCGGGAGAGGTCGGTGTCCTCGATGCGCAGGATGAAGGCGCCGCCGTGGTGGCGGGCGTAGAGCCAGTTGAACAGGGCGGTGCGCACGCCGCCGATGTGCAGGGTGCCGGTGGGGCTGGGCGCGAAACGGACGCGGACTTTCTGATTATCGCTCATGGTGGTATGGGGTCCTCGGTTAAAACGGTTTGAATGTGAAGAACAGTTTTACACCAAACGGGCGGGGGTTGCCAAGGTGAGGGCAAAAAAAAACAGCCGGCAGGGGCATGCCGGCTGTTTCCTTGGGTAAGGGAGCGTCCGCTGTAACGGTTAGAGCTCGAAAGTTACTCCCACAGGGGTCTTGCTTACTGATTACTGACAGGTAATGCTCACCGAGTTGGTGCCGGTGTTGGTGAAGCGTACCAGACCGCTGATGTCACCAATCGAGTCACCGCGGCTGAACGCCGGCTGACCGGTCAATACAACCTTGTTGCGTCCCATTTCGCCCATCGGCTTCAGGCCGGTTTTGCCTTTGTCCGTGGTGGTCAGGGAAATGTTGCTGTCGTTCGGGCCCAAGGTCAGCGGCACGGTGGTCGCGTTGGAAGACTTCCATACCACCAGGCTCGCGGTTCCGCGATCGTTGGCGGTGTGGCCGAACTCACCCGCAGCCTTGTTGCCGATTTTGTCAACTTCAACCGTGATTTGTTTGGCGTCGTTGCAGGAGGTGGACTCACCGGGTTTGATGCTTCCGGCGAAAGCCGTGCCACTGAAGGCAACAACACACAGAGCAGTCAGCAAAGAAATCTTTTTCATTCCTCGGCTCCTTTCACTTTTTTGTGAGGATAATAAAAATGAACATTTAAAAACCAAATCCAAATACTTTAAAAACACTAAAAGTTGCTCCCCGCTGTAGCTTCAGGAATTCTTTACGTGGACTGGAGCTTGACCACGTTGACACGAACACAGGATCGTTGGCGATGAGTGGTGTGTTCCAATGCCCACTCGTAACAAATGCTGTAGGCGCCCTGAGCCGTGAATTCGAGATCCATCGATTGCCCAGGGTGGAACGCGTGAACACTCACCATATGTTTATCCGGGTCGAGCCTCGCGATGGAGGTGTTGTGCAGGACCCGGTCCATATCGTTTTGAATGCGCACCGACTTGCCGGTCGGAACCTGATAGGTGAAGCTTGGAACGTCCTCCGTGGAGTTCAACGAAATGGTGCGGAGGAAGGTGGTTTCGGCTCCGGCAAGGGTACCGGTCAGAATGATTGCGGCCACAGCCAGCGTGGCACACAATGAAGTTCGGAGAGATGAGGACACGTTATTCCTTTCTTTTAGTTTGCCGGATCCAAAATTTCTGAGGCTACAGGAACAATCCGCAAACTCGAACAGGTCAAAAGTGTTGTGATGCCCAATACTGAGAGTCCAAGTTGTACGGAGTGTAATCAAAGGCAGGAATTATCGCTATCAGTGGGTGGCTTAATTTTATGTAGGAATTCTTCTTATTAGCGCTAGAGGTAATTTAAACCTAAAGATGGGTATTTTTTGGCGGGTAGGACTAGTTCCTAATGCGTATCGTATATTTTCGAATTACCTGGGTGGAACTGCGGTGAGTAAGGCTTTTCAAAAAAAGAAGCCTTATATATGTAGAGGAATTTGCAAGGTTAACTAAATGAGATCGTAATTGATCGCGTAATGAATCAATTCCGCATTTTTCTTCATTTTCATTTTTTCAAGAATGCGGGACCGATGGGTGCTGATGGTCTTCACGCTGAGCGACAGTTCATTGGCGATTTCCGTCAAGGATTTGCCGCGCGCGATCATCAAGAACACCTGGTATTCGCGATCCGACAACGTTTCGTGCAGAGGCTTGTTGGTTTCCAGGAAATCGAAAGCCAGGCGCTCCGTGATTTCCGGGCTGGCGAACTTGCCCCCCTGGGACACCTTGCGCACCGCGTGCAGCAATGTATCGAGCGCGCTTTCCTTGGTCAGGTACCCTGCGGCGCCCGCTTTGATAAAGCGCACGGCATACTGATTTTCCGGGTACACACTGAGGATCAGGATAGGCAGCTTGGGATATTCGGTTTTGATCTGCTTGACGACTTCCAGTCCATCCTTGCCGGGCATGGAGATGTCGAGAATCACCAGGCTGAGTTCCTCGCCCCGGATGCGATCAACCACGTCGTTGCCATTGTCGGCCTCCGCAACGATTTCGATGTCCGGGGTTTCCGAAAACGCATTTTTGAGTCCACGGCGAAACAGGGGGTGATCGTCTGCGATGAGGATTCTGACTTTCTTTTTTGCTGAAAGAACTTCGGTGGTCATGTCGTTTTACTCCTAAGTTAATTTCTACTGATGTTGATGGACACCAATGTGCCCTGATTGGGCTTGCTGACAAAATCCACGGAGCCCCCCCAGACCCGCGCTCGTTCCTGCATGCCCAGAATGCCGAGAGAATGACCGTTTTTCAAGCGGTCCGGGGTGATACCGACCCCGTCATCCTGAACATTCAAGGATATCATACCATCTTCATCGCTCAGTTTCACGCTTACGTTTTCCGCCTTCGAATGACGCGCGACGTTGGTGAGAGTTTCCTGGAAAATACGGAACAGCGTGGTGGAGCGCTCCTTGTCGAGAGTTTCCGGTTCGCTATCGCAATCGAAATCGAACGAAATTCCAGTCAGGCGCTCGAACTCCTGCCCTTGCCAGGAAATGGCTTCTTCCAGACCAAAGTGATCGAGGATCGGCGGACGCAGGTCGTGGATCAATTGTTTTACGGTAGGAAGGGTCTGGTCGATCAACTCGATCACGGTCTCCGCGTTGTCCTTCAAGTCAGGGTTGCTGGCTTCCAGCTTCTTGCACAAGCGGGCCACTTCCAGTTTCATGGTGGTCAGCACCTGCGCCATTTCATCGTGAATTTCGCGGGCGATGCGGGACCGCTCTTCCTCGCGCACGGTTTCCAGTTTGTGGTACAGGCTGCGCAGTTGCTGGCGCGACCGCTCGATCTCTTCTTCCGCCAGTTTACGCTGGGCGGCCACGCTCAACAGGTACGCCAATCCATCCAGAAGGTGACGTTCCTCCTGGCGAAAGGGGCCCTCATCGAGATCGGGTTTCTCTTCCAGATAGCACACGACGAGCGATCCCTGCTGCACGCCGTGGGTGGTCAACGGCGCGGACATGCTCCACGCCGTGTCCTGAAAATCCGAAGGCGCGAACTCCTCGCCTTCGAACGTGACTTTGACGCGGGTGATGTCTGGAAATTGCCAGGCCGGTGCGATGTACGATTGCAGGTTGTTGAAGACCTCGCGAATGGTTTTGGTGTTGGCGATCAGATTGGCGACGTTGTACAGACAGGTCTGCTCGTTGACGCGTTCCTTTAAAAAGGACAACAGTTGTTCCTGCTCACTCTCCGCTCGTTTGCGTTCGAGGACGCGTCCCAATAGAGTGCCGATGTGGCCCATGACTTCCAGCATGTCGTCATTCGGCGGTTCGGCGCGCGGTGAGAAAAATTCCATGATGCCGGCCACTTCATTGCCGATCAAAATTGGAAACGCGAAACCGGCTTTGACGCCGATATCAGGCGACAGCCGGGCGCGCGGAAAGTTCGGGTCCTTGTTGACGTCAATGATCCACGCGGGTTTGCCGTTGGCCAGCACCCGGCCCGGCAAGCCGATACCGGAATCGAAAACGGTGCCTTCGGACACCATCCTGAACGTCTGAAACTGTTGCGGATTTTCCAGGTGCCAGGTGGTGGTGGACACCAGATGCGGATGGGTGCTCGCATCCACCAGATAAAGATGCCCGACCGGCCAGCCCGCCTGATGACAGATGCGTTTCAGGCAGTATTGCAGCGTCACGTCCACTGCGCGGGTTTCGTTCGAGGCCACGGCAATGTCCTTGTGCAACTGCACAAACGAACTCTGGCGTTGCAACATCTGGTAGGCATGATCTTCGGATTTCTGCTGGATCAGACACAGCCACCCCACCAGCCAGATGGTCAACGTGGACCCCAATCGGTCGAGCAACTCCTGATACAGGTTGGGGCCGCCCAACGCCAGATAAAAACCGATCATGTTCAGCAGTGTGGCCAGCAATGTGGCCATGATCAGAAAATTTTTATTCCGGATGCGCAGCGCCGCCAGCACGAGGATCACATAAAAAAATCCATCGATCGTTCCTTCGGGCAGCACCAGATCGATGCCGAACAGGAAAACGGCAAGAATGCCCCACAGCAATTTAAAAAATTCGGGTCGTGGTTCCATGATTTGTTTACCCAATAGGGGGTGATCCTGTGGGATTAATCCAAGGTTTCTTATTATAGACAAATTAAAAACGCCCCGTACACCTTAATTGCCGCTTCAAGAGCTTTTCCTTGCCCGGCTCGAAGTAATTGGAGTAACCTTTTTTATAATTCATCATTTCCAAAGGAATCCATGCCCATGAAAACGAAATGGATCTTCCTCAGTCTGGTTTTACTGGTTCTCCCTCCGGCAGCCGCTTTTGCGGTGGAACAACGCGGCGAACTCATTCTTTATAAGCAGCCTCTGTTTGAGCTGGAGGACAACAGGAGGGATGTTTGTCAGTCTTTGTTTGATGTGGAGTCGGGAAAAGATGTGGCGGACATGAGAGGGTTCCGCGATTTCTGGTGCCAGGGGCGCTACACCGTCACACTGGAAGGAGATACAGGGCGCACTGTCACCTTGTTCGGTGGTTTCAAGTTTCGCAAAGACCGCGGCTTCATGGTGATCCGTAAAACCGACACGCGCAAAGTCTGGTTGATCAACCTCGACCTCATCCCTGCCGATCAATGGATAAAGCGTCCGGCCAGCAAAGACTCCGGTGGCGTCGAAATTTTCTTTCGCTCCGAGCCGCAGTTCAGCCAGAACATTTCCTCGGTCAAGTGGGGCAAATGGTGGAACGGCGACCAGCCGCAATGATCGCCGATGGGAGCGGACGCTGGCGTGAACATGATTGCAAATGAGGAGGCTTGATAGCGTGAACATCTCGGAAACGGCATGCCGGTCCATCCTGACCCGTACCACAGGCTATTTGAAAACGGTGTGCTCGCACTCGATGAATCCTTATACCGGCTGCGGGTTGGGCCGCTCTGCCTGCGGCGTGGCCTGTTATGTCCGGTTCAATCCGTGGCTGACACGCGGTCGCGAGTGGGGTGGTTTCGTCGATGTCAAAATCAACGCCCCGGACGTGTACTTGCAGACGGCGGAGGTTGAAAGACGCTGGGCACGCCGCCGCGCGCAACCTTTTTCCATCTTCCTTGCCAGTTCCACCGAACCCTGGCAGCCGCTCGAAAAAAAATACCGCGTCACACGCGGCCTGTTGGACGCAATGCACAGTGCGCCACCGGATGAGGTGATCCTGCAAACGCACACCACCGGCATCCGCGACGATCTCGACCGGGTGCAGGCGTTGTCCCGGAAATGCCGCCTGCGGGTGCAGGTTTCGATTGAAGGCGATGTCGAACGCCTGCCGGGCATGCCGCCGCCTCCCGCTGCGCTGGACGACCGCATTCAGTTGTTGCGCGAGTTGTCGGAGGCGGGCATCGATACGGTTGCGTGTCTGGCGCCGCTGTACCCGATCACCGATGCGCACGCGTTTTTCGAAAGGTTGTCGAAGACGGGAATCGTGGCGGTGGTGATCGATCACTTCATTGAAGGTGATGGCACCGCCGATGGGGCGCGTACGTTGAAGACGGCGCTGCCCGCCGCCATGCAGGCGGTGAATCCGGACTCCCTGCATGTCGCCTACCGCGACACGCTGGCCGCCATCGCAAAGCAGTACCTGCCGGTGGGGGTTTCCGCCGCGGGGTTTGCGGGACGGTACGACTCCGTAATTCACGTGGCACCCTGATCCCTCACGGCCTCCTCAAACCACTCTCCCCTCAGTTCACCACCGCGCTCAATGTTTGCGCGGTTTGACTCCGATGTGTACGTAGTTGTTGAAGCGGTTGACGCGCAACTCGATGAACGTTGTCGTGTTTTCGTAGAAGAAATTTTTCGGTGGTTTCAGTGTGCCGCTGGCATCGTGGATGACGATGTTTTGCAGACTTTTGGTTTCGTACTGAATGCCATCGTCGATTTTGGGAACGTGCACGCGCATGCTGAGGGCAGGCTTGGCGCCGAGCGCCTCCTCCACTTTGGTCATGAACACGCGGATCTCTTCGAGATCGACGAGGAAGCGGCGAAAGCTGGGATCGGTCTGGTTGGTGTGAAAGCTGCGCGTCAGGATTTCATTGACCTCCTGGCTGAATTCTTTTTCCTGCTTGTCCAGCTGGGAATCGTCCGCCAGGCCTTTCCTGGACATGCGGTTCGGCCGGAACACGAAAAACTCCACATTGAAATCGCGGATCGGCGCATCGAGGTCGTCCACCGCATGCAGGATGAACTGCTGAAAGCGCGGCTTGCCGGTTTTGTGATAGCAGTCCGCCGTGTATTGCTCCAGGTCGTTCACCAGTTTGGTGAAATCCTGCGGCGATTTCGTCTTCAAGGCGCGCAGGATCAGCCCGCCCACCATGCCCTTGTCCCCGGACTTCGGCGACGCGGGTTCCACGATGCTGCCATGATCGACCCCGGCGATGACGCCGAACGCGAAATCGTCCGGCGGGTTCTGGTACGCCCATTCGTAATGATTGCTGCTGGGATCTTCCGGCGGTTTGGAAAAGTCGAGCACCAGCTTGGCGGTGTCGATGGAGGTGCCGGCGATGACCACGGTGCCGTCGGTACCGGGTTTGTTCACCCATCCGCGCAGACCTTCGTAATCCTTGAGGCCGACGAGGATGGTGGTCTGGATCTGTTGCCGTGTAATACGAATGGTCCACCAGCACATCCTGGTGCGACAGATCCCACTGGTAGGGGCTGGCCAGTTCCAGTCCGTTCAAGAGGTTCCGCCCGACTTCCAGCATGTCGCCGATTTTCCACCGTCCTTTAAAGAGGCTGCCGAGGAACGATTTGCCGCGGTGCGCCAAAGGCGAGCCGAAGTTGGCCGGCGCCAGCATGAGCAGGCGTTTCACCGGGCAATCGTCGATGTGTTCGTGGTAGTACTGCCAGATCCAGTGACGGATCACCAGTCCGCCGGTCGAGTGCACGATGACGTTGACGTCTTTCAGTTTGTTGCCGTCGGCATCGATGATGCCGTTTTCGATCATCTGGTCGTTGAGCCCATCGACCACGTCGTTGAAGGTGATGTTGTCCTCGCGCGATTCGTAGTCCGCATACAGGATGGTCTGCACCGTGCCGACCTGGTTGTCGATCAAAAACTGCTTCAGTTTTTTGAACGAAGTGGAGCAATCGCTCCAGCCGTGAATGATCAGGGTGATGTCTTTGGCCATGATGCGGTCCTTTCCGGAATGGTTGAAGCGGCGAGGCGCGTTTCTTTGGAATGCGGAAATTATACTTCAGGATGGGACCGGCGCAAAGATTAGATTGGGCGAACCGTCATTCCGGCCGGGTGTCGATGAGAGGCGGCTCGGGCGGCAGGGGGTGATCGCCTGCGGACAGCGTGGTCATCAGGCTGCTGCGGTCGGCGGACCACAGGCCTTTCAACAGGTTGTCCGGTTCGGACCCGGCGAATACGAGGTAGCTGTACTTGCCGTAGTGGGGCAACTTGCGCATCAAGCCGGGGATGGCGGCGGCGGTGTCGGTGATCACCCAGGTCACCGAATGCGCCGGGTTCTCCGGGTTCGGCACGGTGAAGATGAAGCTGTGGTCTTCATAAAGATAAAACTGCCCGTTCAGCGTGATGCCGTAATCGCCGGGGAACACGCCGTATTCGGCCAGCGTCGGGAGCAGGCTTCGCGCTGTCATGTTGTGGCGACCGAACACCCATGCGGCGGCAGGGTCCCGAAACGCATAGACCTGATCGAGCACCATGTCCTGCAGGTTGTCGATGGAGGTGGCGAAGCCGTGAAAGCCTTCGATGAGGTCGCGCGTGGACACGCTGGGCATCACCGCCACGGCCTTGCCGTCGCCGTAGGTCTGGCCGATGCTCGCCGGAATCTCGTTGCGATCCAGCTTGCGGAACACATCGTAATAGGGATCGAGCATCACCGCCGCCGGTTCTCCGGGCACAAACACCGTCGCGTGCTGCACCGCTTTGGCATCGACCTGAACCCGTTCGATGTGCGGTTTCTCAGCGCCTTCGTACCACACCGCGACGGGCATTTTAAAGGCGAACAGCGGCCCTGCCTGTTTCTGTTTGATCTCCAGCGTCAAGCGGTAGGTGTCGGGAAACGGTTCCACCGAGGTGTGGGTCAGTTCCAGTTCCGGCGCGCCTTTGGTCTCGACCCATTGCCGGAAGAATGTTTCCAGGCTTTCGCCGTGGTACAACTCGAAATGCGCGCGCAGGTGTTCGAACCCGGCGCGGTGAAAGCGTTGCGTGAAATAAAAATCCCCGAGCGCTTCCCAGAAAATTGTGTCGCCCACTTCCAGCCGCAGCATGTTGAGCACCATCAGCCACTTGCCGTAGCCGATGGCCTGCGAGGCCATGCTGTGGCGCGAGGTGAACTGGGCGATGGCGATCTCGTTGTGCCGGTTCACGTAATTCAGGTACTTGATCAATTGCTGGAAGCGGTAGTCGGCGCCGTTGCCTTCCAGTTGCTGCAGCAGGTGATCGGACAGGTAGGCGGTGAGTCCCTCCGACCAGTTGCCGTCGCTGGGATCCACATACACGCCGTTGCCCCACCAGTTGTGCAGGATCTCGTGCGGATAGGATGTGTTCAGGATGAAGGGAAAGCGGATGATGCGCGATCCCAGCAGGGTGAACGACGGCATGCCGTAGCCGGTTTGCAGCGAGTTCTCCACCATCGCGAATTTGACGAACGGGTACTCGCCCAGAAGCCGGTCATAAAACCGGATGTAGGATTTGGCCGCGTCGAGATAACGTTGTGCCAGCGCTTCATCGGGAGTGCGCAGGAAGGCATAGAGTTTCACGTCCTGGTACCGGTCGGCGTATTCGATGTAGCGGTCGGCGACGATGTAAATTTCCTGCATCGGGTCGTCGCACTGCCACAACGTGTGGCGCGGACCGTTCTGCGTGGTTTCGCGGATGCGTTTGCCCTGGCTGATCACCTTGAGGTCGCGCGGCGTCACCACGCCCAATGCGAAGGTCATCAATGGTTCGCCGGACTGCAGGTCCAGCCTGGGATAAAAATAACTTTCGGCGGAAAGAAAAATACCCGTATCGGTTCCCTCGCCGGGAACGGTGGCCGGGTCCTCCGGTGCCGGGCGCAATGCGTCGTGGTAGCGGCCCTGGTAACGGAACACCACCTGCAGAAAATCGGGCCACTTGCGGCCATTGGGTTTTTGAATGGTGATGCGCTGGCGCGGCGGCGCCACGCCTTCCGGATCGCCCACCGGTTCAATTTGTTTTTTCCACGTGCCCTGGTGCGGGACCTCCACTTTCTGAATCTGATAATCGGCGTGCAATAAAAAAGACAACGTGTCCGCCGACAACGAGTTGGGATACAGCGTCAGCGTGTCCTCGATCTGAGCGTGGTGCCGGTCCGGGTCCAGCGTGACCGATAACTTGTGATTGACCGGACGGTGGAACGAGTCCGCCCACACCGGGGCCGCCGCGGCCAGACTGAGAGACAGGAAGAGGAAAAGGAAAAGACGTTTCATCATAGGATGATCAGGATACCACCGCATCGATGCCCCGGTAGGTGCTGCCCAATATGCGCACCACCACGCGGTTGGGCAAACAGGCGGCGATGCGGTCGGCGTATTGGATGTACCCGGATTTGATGCACAGTTTGCGGTGGCATGGTGATTTGAGGATGCGCGCCTTGCCATCATGGGTTTCCACTTCCGTTTCGCCGAGCGGACCGGTGACGTGCACCAGCTGGTTTTTCCCCAGGGGCAGGCGCTGCACCTCTTTCTGACTGACCTCAATGACCACCCAGTCGCCCGCGGTGCGGGTGTAATCGATCCCGGAAAACAGGGCGAGATTCGCCGCGAACAGGCAGGCGATCAGAATTTTGTCGGCGCGCGTTGGTTTCAACATTCGGAAATTCCCACAGTTAAACCTTTTAAGTGTAGCACGCGAACGGGCACTGGAAAACAGCGATCCATGTGGGTGTCGCAGGTTTTTCAGGGTAGGGGCGAAGGCAGCCCCGATGCTTAAACTCGAAATTCCTTAAAAATGATAGGCGAGGGTGATTTGGCCAAAGTCTTCGTCGCGTAAAAAGATAAACGGATCGTCGTCGGGCTGGCTCATGATGCCGCGCAGTTCTACACTCAACCGCCAGTGTTCGTCCAGCCGGCTGCTGGCCTCGATGAAAAATGCCTTGCTGGGATCTTCCAGGTCCTGAATGAACGCAAACAGAATCTGGGTGCCGTTGATATCGTTCCAGCCCCAGCGGAAACCGAAGGTGAGGTCGTTTTGAAAGAGCGTGGTGGCCAGCTCCCGACGTTCGTCATACGACCATTCGGTGAGCACGCCGATGTCCATGCCGGTGCCAAACACGCCGGAAAACGTGTATTCATAACCGAAGGTGGTGGCGTAAAAATCCTCCGGACGCATGTCCCAGCGTTGGATCACTTCCAGTTTCCAAATCCAGTTCGCGTAGATGTATAAAATATCCAGCCCGACCTGGTGAATCTGCTCGTAGAAAGGAATGAGGACGGGCTCGCCCGATGGCGACACGCCGAAATCAAACGTGGGCTCGCGGCCGGTGCCCGTAAAGGCGGACAGGCCGATGTCCCATTTGCCGATGTTCTGAAAATAACGGACGGCGAAGTCGGTGTGCCATTCCTCGGCGGCGCTGTCGTAATGCGGGTTGTCGGAATCGACGAGGAGAGGAGGCCGCAGGCGGCCGCCGCGGCCGGGAAAGGTGCGCTCGCGGAAAAAGGGCAATACGAAAAAATCCACCGTGCCCCAGTCGGTGATCAGGGCGGCGTTCGCCATCGGCTGGCCCAGCTTGTCTTCGCCGTCGAGGCCTTCCAGAAAATCCGTCTGGTTGACGATGTCCACCAGGTGCACGGTCTCGGTGACGCCCCAGAACACCTTGCGCACGCCCACCCGCACGCTCCAGAAACTTTCGGAAAAAATGAAATCGAGTTCGCGCAGATCGAAGTGGGTGCGGTCGGAGTCGGCGTGGTCGTAGCGGTAAAACGGGATGAAATAAAACTGGGTGCCATCGTCAAACTGATGGGAAATTTCCGGGTGAAAGGCCAGCGATACGGTGTGATCTTTCTGGCCGGGAAAATCTGATGAGGTGAAAAAGGGGCGGGCTTCGCCTTCAACAAAGCCTAGCAGGTCCAATGCCAGAGACGGACTCACCCAGATCAGATTCAGCAGCAATCCGCATGCAAGGCGACATAAATACAATTGCGCCCCCCCATCAAGAGATTCCATTTGAGCATGGATCGTGAAGCTGGAAACGTTTTCAGCGAATATTTTTCAGTCCATTCACCGTAAATCGACTCTCTCTCAGCCCAGTATTGAATTGCCAGTTATTGAATTCGGACAGGGTCACTTCCCCCGTCCGGTGGTCCGTCAACTCATGCACATCCCATCGCCAGAATTCCTCGTTATAGAGCCTGTAACCATGAAAGCTCAGGGTCTTGATTAAATTTCCTTTCTTGTCATAAGAGTCGATTTTCTGAATCCTGAATTCATCTTTATCGACCCACAGTACCTGGCGTGAATAGATAGAACTTTTTTCTTTTGGATAACGGTTCACCAGATAACATTCCAATTTTTCACAGGGTTTGTCCTCCAGCCACCGGTACGTGTATTTTTCCGGTTCGGCGCGGATCAAATCTTCAGTCTGAAACTCCGTGCCCATGAAATCGCTGCCCTTGGTCTGGGAGCTGGCGCGCTTGACCCGGCGCAAATCGGGGATGTAAACCCATAAATCGTCAAAGGTATTCTTGTGCGTCCAGATCAAAAAGGCCATGCCTTTGATATCTGCTGGATGGTGAAACCGCATGAGGACTTTGTCGGTGTTCTCTTTTGTCACCAAAATCTTCAACGACATCTTGCGGGAAATCGTTTTCTGGTTCTTTTTTTTAATATTCAGAACCACATCGGACGTGGTGTCTCCATAGTGGTCAAAATCTTCTTCCACCTTGAAAGCGATGGCCCGGCCTTTTTCCTCGGGAGATCCGTCCGGCAGATCCTGGAAAGTGGGCGCGACCAGTACAAAGAGTGTCAGCAATAAAGATTTCATGATTCCCCCTCCCTGGTAAAATATATCCCTTCCTCCGAAACCGCTGGTAAATTGTGCCCCCAAAATTTTTTGGGAACAACCGATTTTTATAATTTCAAGTTTGTATGTAAATACAGGAAGGGCCTTTACTGCGTACTTTAAAAAAGGTTGGGCGCAAAGCCTGTGGTTGGAGTGTGGGTTAGGCGCTTGGTCGCGAAGGCATGAAAAGTTTTACTGCCGGTGAGAGGAGTCCTTCTTAAGGTTTTATTACGATTGCCTTTTTCGAAACACCGTATAAAATAGTTGTACCCCCTTCGATTTGGTTGGCTGTCTCAGATTATCAGCGAAAGGATACGATGTATGACTTCGTCCTTTCAGATTTTGAGCGAGCGGGATTATCTCGACCTGATTGAGACGATCCACAAACTCGAAGAATGCGAAACGCAATCCGGCTTGGAAAGCGTGGTGCAAACCCACCTGTTTCCCCTTTTTCAGGTTGACGCTTTCGGCTGTGCCGAATTCCTTGGGGACCCCAGCAACCTCGTTTCCGGCAAATTGTCTCCCATCGCCGCCGTCGGCTATTCTCCACAGGAAATTGAGTGGGCGCTTCTGTGTCAGCCTTATCTCACGGATTTCACCAAGCTGTACTCGGAGGGAATGCGAACGGTGCTGGCCACTGATGTCGATGTGCCCCGCGATGCCCTGACCGACAGCTTCCACCGTTTTTTTGAGGAGCATCCGGAGATCGATCGCAGTCAGGCTCCCACTCTTCAAAGCATGACCGGACATTTATCCATAGTGAATGTGCCGGAGGTGTCTCTCGCCATCGGGCTCAGTCGGGTACGCAACGACACGCCGTTCACTCATCGCGAGCTCCGCATGGCCGAGTTGTTGCAACCCAGCCTTCTCCATGCCTGCCAGTACATCGCGCTCCGTCGCACGCTTCATCATTTTGCCGCGTTGGCCGAGCACCTGGCGGACACACCCACGCCCATCGTGCTGGTTCAATCGGAAGGCAGCATCATGTTCTGCAACGATTCGTTTCGAAATTGCTTCCAGATCCAGCAGGGCGACCGGCTTCCACAGGATCTGTGCCAATCGATACAAAACCAGGACGATATTTTTTCTCCCACGGAAGCATTGGAAGGCCTGGACCGCTTTCCTCCTTTTTATGAAATCCGCAAAACGGTTTACAGAATGAATCTGACCCGGCTCAATCCGATGCAGGACTTTGAAGGCCGCTGTTGGCTGTTGAAGTTCATTCCCGCGCTGGCGCCTCAATCGCAGGCCGCCTATGCCATGAACCGGGCCCAGTTGACGGTGCGGGAGACGGAAGTGGCGTGTCTGGTGTGCGACGGGTTCAGCGACAAGGACATCGCCCAGCGGCTGTTCATCAGCCCCAACACTGTCAACAATCACCTGAAACAGATTTTCAAAAAAATGGGCGTGCACACGCGCGTGCAACTGGCGCACCGCCTGCAGGGCATCATGAAGGGGAGGGCGCCGGATGAATGCTGATGGCAAGGTTCCCTTATCCCTGTCTGAAGAAGATTATCTCGCCATCCTCGGCATCATGCGGCAACTGTACCAATGCCAGGTGCGCGAAGACCTGAATCGATGCCTGGAAAACTCCATCATGCCATTATTGGGTGCAGACACGTGTGGCTATGCATGGGCGAACACCACCGAATGGGAAAAAATGGTCAATCCCGCAGAGGCGCTCGGGATGGTGGGAATTCCCCCTTCACAATGGCCGTGGTGCAACAAAGTGCATTCGTATCTTGTTTCTTTTTTCGAATGCTCAAGCAAATCGAACCGATTCGTTATCGCTCACGATGTGGATATACCGAGAGAAGAACTGCAAAGGGAATTGGCAACATTCGCCAAAGATCATCCCGAATTCAATCCTTCTCAGCTGAAGGGGTTCTCAACTTTCCTGTCCAATATGGCCCTGTTCGATCGCGTCAATCATATTGCGGCAGGATTCCAAAGGTACACGCCCAACGACAAGCTCTGGACGCGGCGGGAGATCCGCCTCATGGAGTTATTGCATCCCACCCTGTTCAGTGTGATCAGGCGCGCGGCCATTCAGGAACAGGTGAAGACCTACCAGGCATTGATCGCGGCGCTGGCTGAAACCGGCGCCCCGATGGCGCTGGTGCGGGAAGACGGACGGGTGCTGTATCGCAATGCGGCGTTTTCGAGCGTGGTGGCAGTGGACGCGGGAGGCGTGTTACCACAATCCATTCGAGATTTGGTGGAACAACAGGTGGTGCGGATGAGCCCCGATAAGGTCCCGGAATCCGGCACAGCCCCTCTGGCGTTTTTCCCGCAAGGGGAAACCGTTTACCGTCTCGGCCTCACGCAATTGTTTCCGGACGAAAACGGCACGGAACCGGCCTGGCTGTTGCGTCTGAATCCAGCGGACGATCCTTACAGCGCAATGCACCGCACTCTGCAAACGTCTGGCCTCACGCCGCGCGAGGTGGAGGTGGCCATCCTGGCGGGCGACGGGCTGGAAGACGGCGACATCGCGCAACGCCTGTTCATCTCTCCCGCTACGCTCAAAAACCATTTCAAAAGCATCTACAAAAAACTCGACGTGCACTCGCGAACGCAACTGGTGCATCGCCTGCAAGGCACCACGAAGGGGAGGGCCACACCATGAAACAAAGCGGAGATATTCCTCTATCCCTGCCGGAAGAAGACTATCTACGGGTTATAGATCTCATCCGGCATCTGCAGCAGTGCCAAACCCGGAGCGATTTGAAGGTCTGTTGCAAAAAATACGTGCTTCCTTTTTTTGAAGCCGATGACATCAATTTGTTGAACATTTCATTCATCGGCGGCGAGGCTATTCCCGGTAGAAATCTCGACAGCATCATGATTCCTGAAGAGTACTTTCAAATAATCGAAAAAATAAGAGAGTATATTGTTTCCATTCCTCAACTCTTCGCCCGCACCACCCGCCAGGTCATTGCTCATGACGTGGACATCCCCCGCGAAACCCTGCAGACGGAACTTGAAAATTTTTTCAGGGATCACCCCGAATACGCGCCTTCGGACATATACCCCATAAACGCGGGCTATCGGACCTCCCTCGCGGCTATCGACCGTGCGGAAAATCTGGCCATGGGATTCAATCGCTATGGCCAGAACGATAAGATCTGGACAAGCCGCGAAATCCGCCTCATGGAACTCCTCCGGCCCAGTTTTTTTAGCACCACAATGCGTATTGCCGTCCAAGAGCAACTGCAAACCCACAAAGCCCTGATCGCGACCTTGGGAGAAAGCGGCACCCCGTTTGCGCTGGTGCAACGGGACGGCAGAGTGCTGTTCCATAATGATGCTCTTCATTCCGTGATTCCCGTCCAACCCGGAAACCTGCTTCCGAAAATGTTATGGGATCTGTTCGAGCAACAGTTGGATTTGCTGAATCCCGATCATCCGCCGGAAACCAGCGCACCGCCGATGGCATTTTATCAGGATGGTGGCAGGGTCTACCGGCTCAGCATAGTACACCTCCGTCCCGAACAGGATAAAGCCGACCCCGCATGGCTGTTGAGCCTGCATCCGGCGGGCGATCCTTACAGCGTCCTGCGCCACACTCTGCAGACCGCGGAGCTGACACCGCGCGAGGTGGAAGTCGCCATCCTGGTGTGCGACGGTTTCAGCGATAAAGAAATCACCCAGCGTTTGTTCATCTCCCCCAGCACTCTCAAAAACCACCTCAAGCACATCTACCAGAAGTTGGACGTGCACTCGCGCACGCAACTGGTGGCCTGCCTCCGGCCATCGCCGGAGCCACAGGGAGATTGATCATGGACGACCACACACGCACCTCACTGCCGGAAGAAATTTACTTGGGCGTTCTAGATCTCATCGGACGGCTACAACAGTGCCATACCCGCAGCGAATTCAAGGATTGCATCAAAAATCACATTCTTCCTTTTTTTGATGCGGAGGATAGCACTTATGGCTGGGTAGACGTATCCCTCCTCAAAGATCGAATCACTCCTGCCAGTGCCATAGGTTCTATTTTGATTCCCGATGAGCAACTTCCCATTCTCGAAAAAATAAGCGTGTATCTTACTTCGATTCCCCAAACCTTCACCCAAACTCACCGCCAGGTGATCGCTCATGATGTGGACATTCCCCGCAAAAACCTCCAAATTGAACTGCAAAATTTCTTTAAGAACCATCCCGAATATCAGCCCTCGGACATTTACCGTAACGATGATTATCTGGCCTCACTAGTGGCGATCGACCGAACAGATAATCTTGTTCTGGGGGTTCACCGCTATGCTCCCAACAATAAATATTGGACGCGGCGCGAAATCCGCCTGATGGAGCTGTTGCGCCCCAGTTTATTCAACGCCACCAGGCGGATTGCCATTCAAGAGTTGTTACAAACCTACAAGTCGTTGATTGAAGCTCTGGAGAAGAGCGATGCGCCCTTTGCCTTAGTGCAGGAGAACGGTCGGATACTGTTTGGCAATGCCGCATTTCAGGCCATTGTTCCTATTGAGGCCAGTAACTTGCTTCCTCAAGAGTTGCGTGATTCGCTCGAACAACAAATGGCCCTGCTGAAACCCGACCCGGCACCCATGGCGTTTTATAAAAACCGGGATGCGGTCTACCGGCTTATCGTGACGCGGCTTCATCCAGAAAAAGGCAGTCGGCAACCGATCTGGCTCCTGCGTCTGCACCCGGTAATCGATCCCTGCACCGCAATGCACCGCACCCTGCAAACGTCTGGCCTCACGCCACGCGAGGTGGAGGTGGCCATCCTGGCGGGGGACGGTTTCAGCGATAAAGAAATCACCCAGCGTTTGTTCATCTCGCCCAGCACTCTCAAAAACCACCTCAAGCACATCTACCAAAAGCTGGGCGTGCACTCGCGCACGCAACTGGTGGCGCGCCTCCGGCCATCGCCGGAGCCACAGGGAGATTGATCATGGACGGAAAAACCTACACGTCTCTGCCTGAAACCGATTACCTGAAAATCATCGAGATCATCCACGCCCTGTACCGTTGCCAGGACAGAAATGACATGCGGCAATGTATAAAAAAATATCTCGTTGAGGGGATGGAGGTGGATTACGTGGCCTGGGGCTGGGTGGAGTTGCAATCGGACCTAACAAAAATGAAAGCGACGCAACTTCTCGATTGCGTGGGCCTGCCTGAACATGAATTCGCGGTGGTTCAAAAAATGGTGGGCTATCACTCTCAGTTGGTGGAGTTTGTGCTGAACGACTTCCGCACTGTCACCGCCACCGATGTGGACTACAGCCGGTCCCTGCTTCCCCCACAGGTGGACGCTTTTTTTGCAGACCATCCCGAGTTCGACCGGGAGAAGATGCAAACCGGAAAACTGGTGACGGCTATGTGCTTTTTCGACCGGCCCAGCCTGGATGTCGGTTTCGGTTTGAACCGGGTGTTTCCCAACACCAGGGCGTTCACCCTGCGGGATGTGCGCATGTTGGAACTCCTGCAACCGGCGCTGGTGGCCACCATCAAACGCCTCGCACTGCAGGAACAGTTGAAAACGCACCAAGCCCTGACCGCCACGCTGGCGGAAAGCGGTCTGTCCCTGGCGTTGACCCAGCAGGATGGCCGCCTGCTGTTTCGCAATGAGCGATTCCAACAGATCGTGCCGGTGGAGCCCATGAGTCGTTTGCCGGAACCCCTGATTGCCTTGCTGCAGAAACAGGCCGCGCGCATCCACCCCGAACACCCGTCCGCCACCGCCGCGCCCGGCATCGAAACCTTTGAGCACGGCGGCGAGGTGTACCGGTTCGAAGCCACACCGCTTCATCCCGAAAACGACAGGGACGACCCGGCATGGCTGGTGCAACTGCACCCGGCGGCCGACCCCTGCACCGCCCTGCACCACCTCCTGCAACGATCCGGCCTGACCGCGCGCGAGGTGGAGGTGGCCATCCTGGCGGGCGACGGGCTGGCAGACGGCGACATCGCGCAGCGCCTGTTCATCTCCCCCGTCACGCTCAAAAACCACCTCAAGCACATCTACCAGAAGCTGGACGTGCATTCGCGAACGCAACTGGTGGCGCGCCTCCGGCCGCCCGACGCTGAACAGGAGCTCTAGACCATGAACGACACAACGCCTCCATCGCTTCCAGAAAAGGATTATCTTAAAATTTTCGACATCATTGGGAAGCTGCACCAATGCCGAGTGAAGCAGGACCTGCGTCTGGTCATGCAGAATGAAATCATGCCCTTTTTTCATGTTCAGATCGGAGGGTATGCCTGGACGGACCTGAATTTGTGGAAAGGCATGGTGAAACCCGCGCAGGCCATCGATGTGATCGGCCTCGACCCCAGCCAATGGCCCTGGGCGAATAAATTGCATACCTATTTAAGATCTTTGTTGGACATTTCTCATAACGCGAACCGTCCGGTGGTTGCCCACGATGTCGATGTGCCGAGGGAAGTATTGCAGAAGGAACTAAAACGATTTGTCGAAGACCATCCTGAATTCAACCCCAGTGATTTCGTGGGGTTTGACACCTATAAAGCCACCATGTGTGCATTTGATCGTGAGAACCAGATTGGCAGCGGGTTTCACCGGCTTGCTCCCAATGATGCATTCTGGACACCCCGGGAAGTTCGCCTCATGGAGCTTCTGTGGCCCGGTTTTTCCAATACCATCAAGCGGGTGGCGATTCAGGATAAACTACAGACATACAAGGCGCTGATCACCGCGCTGGAGGAAAGCGCGACACCCCTGGCGCTTTTGCGCGAGGACGCGCGGGTGATCTTCCGCAACGCTGAATTTCAGGCTGTAATTCCAGTGGACGCTGGAAAATTCCTTCCAAAAACGTTGCGGGAGCTGGTTGAACAGAAAATCACTTTACAAGTCCCTGATCGGCTTTCGGATTCTTCCATTCCTCCCATGACGTTTTATCAGCATAAGGACACAGCATACCGGCTCAACCTGACGCAACTGCATCCCAAAGAAGACAACTCGGAATCGGTCTGGTTGTTGCGCCTTCAGACATCCAACGATTCCTACACCGCTCTGCACCGCAAACTTCAAGAAGCCAGCCTCACTCCGCGCGAGGTGGAGGTGGCCATTCTGGCGGGCGACGGGCTGGAAGACGGCGACATCGCGCAGCGTTTGTTCATCTCGCCCAGCACTCTCAAAAACCACCTCAAGCACATCTACCAGAAGCTGGACGTGCATTCGCGAACGCAACTGGTGGCGCGCCTCCGGTCTTCGCCGGAAGCCGCAGGAGGTTGATCATGGATGACCGAACGGTTCCGTACCTGCCCGAAAAGGATTATCAGGCCATCATCGATTTGATCGGATGTTTCCATCAATGCGTGACCATCGAGGATCTGAACGCGGTGCTGGAATCCCGTCTGCTTCCGCTGGTGAACGTGGAAATGCTTGGATTCGCCTGGACCAACCGCGATTTTTCCCATTCCCCGCGTCCGGTACGCGGCCTCATTCACGGCGTGGGCATGGGGGACCATCCTCTCGACAAACAATGCCTGGTGAATGTCGGCAGTTACCACAAGACCCTGATCCATGTGGTCGGCAGTACCCACCGGATCACCACCGCCGTGGATGTGGACTACCCGCGCGAGGATTTCAAAAAGGAAATCGCCGAATTCGTCCGGGACCATCCAGAATACAAAGACACCCAGTATGCGCGCGCCAACGCATCCATGGCGCTGATCGACCGGCCGGACCTGGAAATCGGTTTGGGCCTGTGCCGGATCGCGCCCAACGAAGCGCTTTTCACTTTGCGCGAAGTCCGCATCATGGAGTTGTTGCACCCCAGCCTCCTGCGCACGGCCAAAACCATTGCCCTGAACACCTCGATCAAAACCTACCGCGCCTTGATCGAGGTGCTTTCGTCTGCGGAGGGCTGTTGCGCGTTGGTGCTGGAAAGCGGACGGGTGCTGTTCAACAATGCGGCCTTTTCCGCCGTGGTGCCGGTGAAAACAAAAGAGCTTCTGCCGGACGCCCTGCGTTGCGTTGTGGAACAGCAAATCTCCGGACGAACCCCCGGCGCGCCGCCGGAGTCCTCCACGCCGCCGATGACGTTTTACTCGCAGGCGGGCAACGACTACAGGGTGTCGCTGACGGACCTGCACCCGGAGGACGGCGGCGAAGACCGGGCGTGGCTGTTGCGCCTGCACCCGGCGGTCGATCCCTACACCGCAATACACCTCAGCCTGCAACAAGCGGGCCTCACGCCGCGCGAGGTGGAGGTGGCCATCCTGGTGGGCGACGGGCTGGCAGACGGCGACATCGCGCAGCGCCGGTTCATCTCCCCCAGCACGCTCAAAAACCACCTCAAGCACATCTACCAGAAGCTGGACGTGCATTCGCGGGTCCAGCTCATCGCCCGGCTGAAGCCACCCCAGTAGCCGACGCATGACGACCACGTCCTTTCCGTAATCCCGCTTCCCAACGCGGCCATCTCCCTGTAGCTGATTTGTGTCATTCCTTTTAATCAGACGAATTTGACTGATTCAGGTCATTTACTCTTTTTCGTGAAAATTATATTTTAGGCACTGAACTTCAACCTCACCGAACTTTTAAGTCTGTTGAAGGGGCTATTTCTTTAACGCTTCATTGAAGGGGGATGCATATGTCTATCATGGATAATTGCTCGGGAACTCACGGAAGAATTCTAGTTATCGAAGACGATGCGGACATTCAAGAGATGATCAAGCTCCAGTTGGAGCAGGCGGGGTATCGTGTCATCGAGGCCGGTAACGGAGAGGAGGGCATTGCCCTGATGAAACAAGGTTCGAACCTGCTGCAGGTCGGATTGATCCTCACCGACATACGCATGCCCAAAATCAACGGCATCGAAGCCATCGACTACATCCATGCCAATGCGCCTTCGATTCCGATCGTGGTGATCACCGGTTATCCGGATACGGACCTGGCGGTCAATCTGTTGCAGAAAGGCGTTAAGGATTTCCTCGTGAAGCCGGTGCAGAAGGAAACCTTGTTGAAGAAAGTGTCAGCCATTCTGTCTTCAGAACAGGAGTTCAAGTATGTATGAAGGCCTTGCGGAAAGGCAGAAACCTGAGATCCATCAGCAGTGCCTTCCATGCAATCTCAACGAAACAATGGGGTCAATGACCCGGGGCGTGCCAGCCCCGGGCGTTGGCCTGAATATGAATACAAACCTGGGAACATCATTGATATGGGCTCTTATCTCATAAAGAAAACGGAACCGGCGGACAGGCATCGCTCTCCGCCAAAACGTGAAGCTCAGAAATGTCTTGAAAGTGAGGAAGGGGCTCGGAACAATCCAGTGCAATAAGGTTTCCAGGTGCTGTATGGTTTGAAACAAGGAGGTGTCCCATGTGTACCGGGGTTAGACTTCTTTCTCTTTCCTGCCTGCTCGCCCTGTTGTTGATCATCCCCCTGCCTGAAAGCTCGGCGGAATTTTCTGAATCCTCAGTCGGAATCTCCCCGGATAAAGCCGCTCATTACATTCATGCCGTGATCAAAGCGAACCGCACCATCTATTCCCAATATCTGGTCGATCGTCTCAATGAAGCCGTTGGCCTGAATGCCACGGAAAATTGGGAACAAGACAAAACACTTCCTCTGCCGGTTCAATTTTTGTTGATGTCCGCGGAACAGGTGCGTTCTCAGGAGGTAGGCCTGGATTACAAATTGATGAGCCTTTGGCCGATCAATGAGAACAACGGGCCCGCCACGGAAATCGAACGAGACGGCCTTTTGAGCGTTATGGGGAACCCGGATGAACCGTTCAATTGGATTGTTAAGGAGGGTAAGCGGGTTCTGTTCAACGCCATTTATTCTGACAGGGCGGTGGCCAAGCGGTGCGTGAGTTGCCACAATGCGCACGCAAAAAGTCCCAATAAAAATTTCAAGGTGGGTGATGTGATGGGGGGCATTCTGGTCCAGTTCCCGGTCGCCCGCGTAGCCGGTCCGGACGACGCGGAAGCGCGCTACCAGGTGTTGCCCGAGGTGTTGGCGGATTACATTCACGCCATTCTGGAAGCGGACCGGACCATTTATACAAAGCATGTTGTTCAACGCCTGGAAACGGAAAAGGTGAGTTACGCATCCGAAAACTGGTGGGAGAACAACTGTCTCCTTCTGCCTGCTCAATTTTTGCTGAATGCGTCGGACCTGGTGCAGAGCCTGCGCCTGGGATTCGATTACCGGCTTATCAGCCTTTGGCCTGTCAACCCTCACAATGGAGCCGCCAACGAGTTTGAACGCTATGGGCTGGAATCGGTGGCTGAATCTCCACGAAAGCCCTACAGTGGGACCACCTGGGTGGGTCGCCGCCCCTACTTCCAAGCCGTTTATCCGGATCAGGCCATCGCCTCCACCTGTGTGAGTTGCCATAACGCGCATCCTCGCAGCCCCAAACACAATTTCAAACTTAACGAAGTGATGGGTGGGATCGTGGTTAGCATTCCTTTGGGACAGGAGGTGGACCTTCTCGCCTTACCCGGCTTGGACAAGAACTCCGACGACTGATAAGGAGGGCCTTCGGGGTGAGGGGCGCAGACAAAAAAACTTTGCCGCAAAGCAACAGGAACCCATTTTAATTTCTGATTCGATTTTGCTCGATCCGATCAGGAAACTGCCACATGTTAAGACATGGAGACGGAAAGGGAGAGAACACCAGTCCGTCTTTAAGGAAATAACATGGGGCATAAAGGCCTTACACCTGATGGGGGTGTAAGGCCTTTTCCTTTTGCAGGACCTTGGGCGAGGGCCCCTGATGGCCGCGATGAGGTCTGCGTTGCTGTTACAGGATATTCAGCAGGTCCAGCCGGTCACCCAGGGTGCGGTGCAGGGTGTCGCGCAGCGGCTGGTGATTCGGTTCTTTCAGCCAGGGGTCGCGGTCGATCAGGGCGAAGGCTTCCTTGCGCGTGCTGACGATGAGTTTGAGGTCGCGCACCAGATCGGCGAAACGCAGGGTCGGCATGCCCGCCTGGCGCGTGCCCAGAAAATCGCCGGGGCCGCGGATTTTCAAATCCTGTTCGGCGATGACGAAACCGTCGCCCGATTTCAGCATGGCTTCGATGCGTGCTGCGGCATCGTCCGACAACGGCGGGTAGGCGATGAGCAGGCATTGCGAGGCGTGGGCACCGCGCCCGACGCGTCCCCGCAACTGGTGCAGTTGCGCGAGGCCGAAGCGCTCGGCGTGTTCGATCAGCATGAGCGTGGCGTTGGGCACATCGATGCCGACCTCGATCACCGTGGTGGCGACAAGGATGTCCACGCCGCCTCGATTGAATTCGGTCATGATGGCCTGCCGCTCTTCTTTTTTCAGCTTGCCGTGAATGAGGCGGATGGTCAGATCCGGGAAGCGGGCGACGAGATCGGTGTGCACTTCCTGCGCGGTTTTGAGGTCGAGGGTTTCCGATTCCTCGATCAACGGGCACACGACATAGGCCTGGCGGCCGCGCTGGATTTCTTCATAAACCATTTGGTAGGCGGCGTCGCGTTTTTTGGCGTCGTAGCTGTGCGTGGCGATGGGTTGGCGGCCCGGCGGCATCTCGTCCAGGATCGACACATCCATGTCGCCGTACAAGGTGAGCGCCAGCGAACGCGGGATCGGCGTGGCGGTCATGATGAGCACGTGCGGGGACAGGCCTTTCTTGCCGATGGCCTCGCGTTGCAGCACGCCGAAGCGGTGTTGCTCGTCGATCACCACCAGCCCGAGGTCCTGGAAGCCGACGTCTTTCTGGATGAGGGCGTGGGTGCCGACGGCGATCTGCGTCTCTCCGTCGCGGATGCGTTGCTGCACCGCTTTTTTCTCCGCCGAGGGCAGGGCGCTGGTGATGAGGTCCAGTTTCACGCCGAGGTGTTCGCAATAGGGGAGCAGGTTCAGGTAATGCTGTTCGGCGAGCAGTTCCGTCGGCGCCATCATCGCCCCCTGCAAGTTGTTGTCCACGGCGGTGAGCAGTGTGGTCAGCGCCACCAGCGTCTTGCCGCTGCCGACATCGCCGTGCAAAAGCCGGTGCATGGGCCGCGCCTGTTCGAGGTCGTCCATGATCTCGCCCAGCACCCGTTTCTGCGCGCCGGTGTATTCGAATTGCAGCAGTTTGACGAAGCGGCGGATCAGGTCACCCCGCGTCTTCAGGGTGCGACCGGGTTGCTCCCGGTAGGCGTGTTTGCGTTTGAAGGCAAGGCCCACCTGGATGAGGAACAGTTCTTCAAAAATGAGGCGTAGTTGTTGCGGCGTGCGGAACTTGTGCAGCAGGTCGGCGGAGCTGCCCGGCGGCGGGAAGTGCGCGTCCTGATAGGCGTTCACACGTGGCACAAGATCGTTGCGCTGCATGACATCGGCGGGCAAAAATTCTTCGAGCAGCGGCGCGTACAGATCGACCAGGTGTTTCATGATGGTGCGCAGCGATTTCTGATGCAGACCTTCGGTGGCCGGGTACACCGGCACGATGCGCCCCATCTCCAGCGTCGCCGGGGCGTCGGCCTCTGTGAACTCGACGTCGGGATGGATGATCTCCAGTCCCGCGCCGAGGTAGGTGTTGGGACGCGGCTTGCCCGACACGATGCAGTGGCGGCCGAGGGCGAAGCGTTCCTTCATATAGGATTCCTTGAACTGGAACCATTTGCCGCGCAGCGTTCCGGTGTCGTCTTCGAAAATCACCTCGAACACCTTGCGCCGCCGCCCGAGACGCAGGGTGCCCGCATTGAGCACGGTGGCGCGGAAGGTGACGTACTCGTCGTCCGTCACCTTGCCGATGGGCTGCACGCGGCTGCGGTCCTCGAAACGGTGCGGCAACAGCGCCAGCCCCTCTTCGACGGTGGAGAGGCCCAGCTTTTCCAGGAGCAGGGCCCGTTTGGGCCCGACCCCCTTGACGTATTGCAGGGAGTCGGCCAACGAAGGTTTCGGGGTGGCGGGTTTCTGGGATGTCATGATGCGTTTTAAGGTGTGGAGTTCAGACGGAATCGTTCACTCAGGCTCGTATCCTACAATAAGGAAGCGGAACTTATTAAATGATAATTGACTGCAATCCGGGCTGGAAGTATCTTAAATAAGTGTAAAGGCAGTTGTTTTAAGCTCTTTTCAGGGCCGCTCGGCGGGGCTGCCGCCATCCGATATGCGTAAACTCAGCGAAATCACAGAATCCGTTCTGGCCTACCATCCTTCGGCCAACGTGGACATCATCCTGGATGCGTACCTGTATTCGGCCAAGGCCCACCGCGGGCAAAGCCGCCGTTCGGGCGAAGCCTACCTGTCTCACCCCGTGGAGGTGGCCTACAACCTGACGCGGTTGAAGATGGACGAACGCACCGTCGCCGCCGGACTCCTGCACGACACCATCGAAGACACCCTCGCCACCAACGACGAAATCCGCGAACTGTTCGGCGACGAAATCTACGGACTGGTGGACGGGGTGACCAAGATCGGCGAGATCGAATTCTCCAGCCGCGAGGAAAAGCAGGCTGAAAATTACCGCAAGATGATCCTGGCGATGGCCCGGGACATCCGCGTCGTCATGATCAAGCTCGCCGACCGCGCTCACAACCTGCGGACGCTGGGTTCGCTGGACCCTTCGCGCCAGCAGCGCATCGCCCGCGAAACGCTGGACATTTACGCGGCGCTGGCCAACCGGCTGGGCATCGGTTGGTTGAAGGCGGAGTTGGAAGACGGGTCCTTCAAATACCTGCACCCGGATGAGTACGAGGCCATCGTCAACCGCATGCACCAGGGCCAGGGCGAGCGCGACGATCTGGTGAAAAGCGTGTACACCCTGCTGGAAAAGGAATTGAAGGCGGTGGAATTGACGGGCACGGTGACCGGCCGGTCCAAACATTATTACAGCATCTACAAAAAGATGGTGAACCAGCAGATCGATCTGGAGGACGTGTACGATCTCATCGGCGTGCGCGTGATTTGTGAAAGCGTGAAGGACTGTTACGCGATCCTCGGTCTGGTGCATTCGTTGTGGCGGCCGATCCCCGGCAAGTTCAAGGACTACATCGCCATGCCCAAGCCGAACATGTACCAGTCGCTGCACACCACGGTCAACGGTCCCAACGGACAGCGGGTGGAGGTGCAGATCCGCACGCGCGACATGCACCGGGTCGCGGAAGAGGGCATCGCCGCGCACTGGCAGTACAAGGACGGCGGCGGCCTTTCCAAAAACGCGGACGATCACCTGAGCTGGGTGCGGCGGTTGCTCGAAGACCAGCAGGAAATCAAAAACCCGAAGGACTTTTTGAGCGCCTTCAAGGTGGATCTGTTTTTTCAGGAAGTGTACGTGTTCACGCCGGAGGGGGACGTCATCGCCGTGCCGCGCGGGGCCACGCCGGTGGATTTCGCCTACCAGGTGCACACCGACATCGGCAACCATTGCCTGGGCGCGAAGGTGAACGGCAAGATGGTGCCGCTGCGTTACAAATTGAAGAACGGCGACCGGGTGGAGATTCTCACCTCGCAGCAACGCCACCCCAGCCGCGACTGGCTGTCCTTTGTCAAAACGTCGAAGGCGCGCAACAAGATTTCCAATTTCATCAACAGTCGCGAACGCCAGCAGAGCCTGGAATTGGGCCGCGAAATTCTGGAGGCGGAAATCCGCAAATATGGCGTTCTGCCCGCGGATTTATTGAAAGGAAAAATGATCGATGAGGCCGCCCATGCCTGCGGCTACAACTCGCTCGACAGCCTGTTCACCGCCATCGGTTTCGGCAAACTGCCGGCTCACCAGGTGGTGGAAAAACTGTTGCCCAAGGAAACGCTGGAGGATTACCGCAAGAAATCCACGGCCATCAAGGTGGCGCGCAAACCGGAGGCGAAGGAACGGGAAGTCGGCATCAAGGTCAAAAATTTCGGCGACCAGATGATGATGCGCATCGGCAAATGCTGCAACCCGGTGCCGGGGGACCCGATCACCGGTTACATCACGCGCGGGCGCGGCATCTCCGTGCACCATACCGAGTGCCCGAGCGTGGAGGCGTTGACCAATGAGACCGAACGCATGATCGAGGTGGAATGGGATACGGTGCACCGGACGCCGTTTCAAACGCCGCTGGCCATCGTCGGTGAAGATGAGCCGGGCCTGTTGGCAACGATCAGCAGCCTGCTGGCATCATTCGACGTCAACATCACCCGCGCCAACGTGCAGCAGGCATCGCTCAAACGGGCGCACTTCGAACTCGACGTCGAAATCTTCGACTTGAGCCACCTCAAGAAAGTTCTGGAGGCGTTGCGCCAGACGAAGGGCGTGATTCACGCCGAACGCGTCAAGGAATTCAAGAAAAAGGGTCCGGATAAAAAACGCAAGGTGGGGGAAATCGGGAAAGGGAAATCGACGGACGGGTCGGTGCCGGTCAATTAGCCCGAAGCTTTCGCCGTCTGTGCCGTTCTCGGGGTGACCGGAACTTTCACCACTTTCCCGGCCTTCAGGCAACGGGTGCACACCTTCATCGTCTTGACTGCGCCTTTGTACACCACGCGCAGCTTCTTCAGGTTGGGGATCCACCGGCGCCGGGTCTTGTTGTTGGCGTGGCTGACGTTATTGCCGACCAGCGGCCCCTTGTCACAAATTTCGCATCGCTTTGACATCAAACTCTCCTGCCATCAAACCGTTAAAATGAAAAAGGAAGCCTATCACACCCTGCAAGGGACGGCAAGAGGAAGATCATGAAAAAAAGCGGCCTGTTGCATTTTTAAGGGGAAGCGGGGTCTGAATAAAAAAAGCCCGGCGGGCGAGGCCGGGCCAACGATGACGGTGTTCAGACGTTCGGGTTTTATTCCAGAAACTGCGACTCACTCAGGATTTCCTTCAAAATGCTCTCGGCCAGCACATCGCTGTCCACATGGAAGGTCCCATCTTCCACCTGCGACTTGATGCGGTTGATCTTCTCGGTCCGCACGTCCGGCGAGGCCTTGGCCACATCCAGCCCTTTCTGGATGATCTGGGCCTTGGCGGACAGCGCAATCTGTTCCCCGCCGCCACTGGCTGCCCGGGAGGTCGAAGTGGCAGACGGATCTGCCGGGTTGCCCTTGGCGCTGGGTGCCTTCACCTTGTCAGGAGAAACCTTGTTGCGGATTTTGAAATCGTCGCCCTGGATTTCCATACGATAACCTTTGATTTGATCGTTTTGAGTTGGGGGCCTTTGTCCTGCATGATTCGCCCCGCAACTTAATTATCGGTATCCTGTGAATAAACTTAAGGGCTTTTTTGGGCTCGATCTCAGAAAACCCTTTTGTTGATTCAAGATATCTGTATTATAAAGGCTTGTCAAGGTTGGAACCCTCCGGCAAACGTTGGATCGGGTATGCCGAAACGAACCCCGGTTTTCCGGGTTACTTTATATTCAAGCCAGTTTCAATGAGTTATAAGAATCCTGCGGTGGCGGTGGACCTCATCATTGAGGTCGGGGACCGGGGTATTGTGCTGATCGAGCGCAAAAACCCCCCGTCCGGCTGGGCTCTGCCCGGTGGATTCGTTGATTATGGGGAATCGCTGGAAACCGCGGCGGTACGCGAAGCCCGCGAGGAAACGCAGTTGGAGGTGACGTTGCTGGGTCAGTTTCACAGCTATTCCAGGCCGGATCGCGATCCGCGCATGCATTGCATCTCCACGGTGTTCGTGGCCCGCGCCGAAGGCGAGCCGAGAGCCGCCGACGATGCCCGCGACTGCGCCCTGTTTCCCCGCGATCGATTGCCGCAGACGCTGGCGTTCGACCATGCGGAAATCCTGCGGGATTATCTGGAAAACCGTTGGGGCACCTCCCAACCCGTTCCTTCCGATCCCTCCTGAAATGAGGTGGCTGTTTTGCGTCGAATGCGTGGTTGGGGATGGGGAGTGTTACTGCTGATGACGGCGTTCATGCCGGGACAACTGGCGGGAGAACCTGATCCCACGCAGGGCTACCGCGCCCTGTTGTGGAAGCATCTCGAAGCCCTGTGCGCGATGGGTCCGCGGTATCCCGGCAGCGCGGGCCACGCCCAAACGCGTGCCTACATCCGGGACATCGCCGAACGCTACGCCGATTCGTGGAAGGAGCAGGCTTTTGTCGCCCGCGTCGGTTATGCCGGCGAGTTGCCTCTTTATAATTACGAACTCACCTTCAAAGGAACCGGTCGCACCGGTCACACCGGCGGCAGCGACGACTCACCGCCGATCCTCCTGGGCGCGCATTACGACACACGGCCTTTCGCCGACGAGGAAACCGATCCGGAAAAACAGGAACAACCCATCGTCGGCGCCAACGACGGCGGCTCCGGCACGGCCATTTTATTGGGAATGGCGCAGTATCTGCATGAGAACCCGCCCGAACGCCCGGTGAAACTGGTGTTCTTTGATGGCGAGGATTACGGCCGCCGTGGATCGGACGAATACTTTCTGGGATCGAGTTATTACGCCGAGCAGTTGAAGCAAGAAGATCCGTCCACCTGGCCCGCGCGCGTGCTGGTGGTGGACATGGTCGGCAAAAAGGACGTCAAGATTTTCAAGGAAGTCTACTCGTTCCGCAATGCGCCGGGGTTTCTCGACACCATCTATAAAGTGGCGGAGGATCTGGGCAACACCCAGTTCGTGCCCATGTTGCGCTATTCGGTGCGCGACGACCACCTGCCTTTCATTTACCTGAAAATCCCTTCGGTGCTGCTGATCGATTTCGATTACCCCTATTGGCACACGCTGGAAGACACGCTGGACAAATGTTCGCCGGACAGTCTGCTGGGCGTGTTTGAAGTGGTGGTGGAAACCTTGAAGCGGGTGTGAACCGGGATGGCGATCAGGGCCGGGAGTCGAGGGCTTCCAGCTTGCGGCGGGCGTCTTCGTTTTGAGGGTCGAGTTGCAGGATGATGCGTAATTCGCGCAAGGCCTGTTCCCGATCACCCTGTTTGGAATGGATGTCATGCAGGTTCCAGTGCAGGGATAGAAAATCGACGCCCATGTTGACGGCGGTGTGGTAGGCCTCGATGGCTTCCTGCGATTTGCCGAGCCCGTGGTAGGCATTGCCAAGGTTGAAGTAGGCGACGCCGAATTCCGGGTCCAGCGACAACGCCCGCTTGAGGTAGGGCACGGACTGGTCGAACTGTTGCTGCTTGTTGAGCGCCGCGCCCAGATTGGACAGCGCCTGAATGAAATTGGGATAGATGGCGATGGCTTGCTTGAACTGCTCGATGGCCTTGTCCACGTCGCCTTGGCGGAAATACTGGCCGCCCAGGTTGGACAACGCTTCCGGAAAACGCGGGTTGAGCTGCAACGCTTTTTCGTATTCGGCAATGGCGTCTTCCGCCTGCCCCAGCCCGCGGTAGGCCACGGCGAGGTCGTAACGCGCCGGCACGAAATTGGGATCGATCCTCAGCGTTTTCCCAAACAGCTCGATGGCCGCCTGCGTGTCGCCCAGGCCATACAAGGTGGAGTTGCCCCGGTAATAAAACACTTCCTTGGCGTTCCGGTCCCGTTTGCGCAGTTCCTCAAAACTCAGCAGTTTTGTGGTGTTCAGGTACGGCGTGACGTATTGGATCGGTACCGCCAGGTTCAAGGCACGGCCTTCGAGAGTGGCCACCCCGACGACCTGATTATCCATGTTCATCACCGGGCCGCCACTGAATCCGGGTTCGAACGGGGTGGTGGCGTAAATGAACGGGTAGTCGGGAATCGCCTGCGGATGCACGCCGAGCACAAAGCCGTAAGTCTGCACCAGCACGCCACGCAACCCTTCCTCCACCATCTCCACTGCGTGCGAAGGATAGCCCAGCGCACTCAGGTAATCGAATGCCTGCAGGCTGGTGGAATCGCCCAACTCCAGGGTGGAATACAGATCCCCTTCCAGCTTGAGGACCGCCACGTCGCGCGCCCGGTCCGTGTTCAGGATGCCCATCACGCCGATCTGCGTGCCATCGGGAAACACCGCATTCATGCTCACCGCATCGATCAGCACATGGTAGTTGGTGATCAAGGTGCCGTCGGGACGGACGATGAAACCGGTGCCGGTAGCCAGGGTTTCGCCCTGCGCGTCTTTCGCAATCAGCATGACGACGGCGTTGCGGTTGGCCTCGTAGGCGGAAACAACGGTGACGCCGCCGAAACCAAGCAACGTAACGAGAACGATCGCCACCAGTGGTTTGAAAGACCGGGGAAGGAAATGCATAGGGAATTGGCCGACCGCATTCGCGCGGCGGTGGGAGCCTCAGCAAAGGGTTGAAAATCAAAATTGTATGAATAAATTGTATCGGCTGGGCGCGGCGATTACAACCGATTTCAAGAGCGGCGGGGGAGAAACAAAACGCCCCATGCGCCGCATCCTCGTTGGAGGGCAACGGGCATGGGGCGGGGTGTTACTGGACGTTGACGATCACCGTTGCCGTGATCGGAGGATTGTACGGAACATGGTTGCCTTGTGCGAACAAGCCGCGAATGACGTGCATGCCCGGCTCCAGCCGGATTTCCTTGCAGGTGGATCCGTCACCCATGTGGATGTGCTGCGCGTCCTTGCCGATCGGCTGGCTCAGATCTTTCGGCAGGTCGGCGTCCACCAGAATGTGGTGATGCCCTTTGCCGTCGTTGACGCCTTTCTTGGCAGGCTCAACCGTGACGTTGTGCGCGACCAGGCAAACCTTCACCGGGTTCTGAAGGGTGGCGCCGTTGGCCGGTTCGCTGATGGCGATGGCGCGGGTGCCGGCCAGGGCGGACCCTGCCGTCACGACCAGCAGGCTCAGAAAAATGACATGCAATTTGAAAAACAACTTGTTCATGTAGTCCTCTCCTTTTTTCTACGAAGTCTATTGGTGATTGTGGTTCATGGATTCGTTCCGTCGCAACCGGCCAGAACGGCCAGGCATTGTGAGGGGAATCCATGCGACCGAAATTTCGGCAAACGAAAAACCAAAAGAGTGATGTGGAGCCGGCAAACCCCCGGTAACGGGAATTTTCCAGGGTTGAATAGCCAACCCTTTTGTCTGCATTTAGATCAGATCAAACGCAATTGGTTTCGGAATATTTTCCAGAGCCGCTGAAATTATACTAGGAAAATCGTCGTTTCCGCGTCGCAAATTCCTACGAGACGCCGGTTTTAACCCTTTTCCTGAATCCAAAAAGATTATATACTTCCAGCATAATTCAATGTTTTGAGACGTTTTCAGCGCCGGGGGCCTGGCCCCTGCTTGTTCATACGTTTGGGAGGTTTGAATGGAATTACCTGTAACCGGAGAGTGCCGCCTGCTTCACACCTGTGAAATGTGTGAATACAACAACGACAACGATTGTAAGGCGGACCACAACGAGCACAATCGATGGCTGGTCAATGACCGCATGAACGCGATCAAACACAAGGTCATCGTCGGCAGCAACAAGGGCGGTGTGGGCAAGAGCACGGTGACCACCAACCTCGCCATCGCGCTGGCCGAAAAAGGATTTAAGGTAGGGCTGGCTGATGCGGACCTGCACGGACCCAATATCCCGAAACTGATCAATGCCGAAAGCGTGCGCCTGCGTGCGCAGGATGACGGCATTTCGCCTTACGAAACCAAGAACGGCCTCAAGGTGGCGTCGCTCGGGTTTCTGATTGAAGACCCCAACATGCACATCGCCTGGCGCGATGCGGTCAAGTACGACTTCATCATCGAACTGCTGGGCAACATCAACTGGGGTGAACTGGATTACCTGCTGATCGATCTGCCTCCGGGCACCGGCAACGAGCAGATCACCATCATCGATTTCATCGGTCAGGTGGACGGATGCGTGGTGGTGACGACACCGCAGGACCTGGCGCTGCTCGACGCCCGCAAGATGATCTCTTTCGCGCGCGACAGCAACGTGCCCATCGTCGGCATCATCGAGAACATGAGCACCCTCGTGTGTCCGCACTGCGAAGGCGAGGTGGATGTGTTCCGACGCGGCGGCGGTCAAAAGCTGGCGGAAGAACTCGTCCTGCCTTACCTGGGAAGCATTCCTCTGGATGCCGAAGTGGCGGAACGCTCCGACAACGGCGATCCCATTGTGCTGGCCAAACCGGATTCCAAAGTCACCAAAGCGTTTCTCAGCCTGGCTGAAAACTGCCACAAGTTCATGAATCCTGAAGAATCCTTGAAAGCCAGTTGAACGCATTCACACCCGGTGAAAGAAATATGAAACAGGGGCTTCGGCCCCTGTTTTCTTTTTATCGGCGGCAAAAAAAGGATGCGACAATCGATTTGCGATTGCTCTCCCGAATGTTGGATAATGAAGTGTAGATGGAAGCACGCGTTATAGATGACATGCTTTCCAATGCCACCGCTTCCCCTGTACTCGAAGTAGAAAGTGATATGGGCCCTTCTTCAAAAAACTCGTTCCTTCTCGTTCTTTCCTGGCTGTTGATCCTGTTGGGGGCTCCCGCTCTTTGGGCGGCCGATGCCGTTCCGGACGTTCCCACGTTCCACAACAACCCGCGCGTGGCGGTGGTGGGGGAACAGGACGTCCGCCTCGACGATCTGAAAAATCCCCAGATTCAGGACATGATGCAACGCCTGCACAGCATGCAGAGCATCCTCCTCAAACAACGGGCCATCGAACTGTTGCAGGACGAACACCCCGAAATCCTCGAAATCCGCGCACCGCGCATCAACCGCGAAGACATCTTCCGCATGTATCAGGAAGAGATGGGCCTGGAAGATATGGAAGGCGTCAACTCGGCGGCGGTGCAGAACATGATCCGCAACTATGTCGAGAAGCTCAGACGGGATGCGTATCTCAAGGAACTGGAAGAACGCTATCAGTTCGCGGTGGACAAGGGATGGGTGACGGATTATTTCAAGGCGCCCAACGACTTCAAGCTGGTGGCGGGCATCGGTACGGCCATGCTGTGGTTCAAGCCGGACTCACAGGACCCGCGCAAAGTGTTCCTCATGGAGTACTCGGACTACCTGTGCCCGTTCTGCAAAAAAGTGCAGACCACCCTCAACCTGTTGCGCCAGCGTTATGGCGACCGGGTGCAGTTCGGCTACCGGCATTTCCCCCTGCATAAGGAAGCCTTCGCCATCGCCGAGGCGGTGGAGTGCGCCCGCGATCAGGGCCGTTTCTGGGAATATCAGATGCGGGTTTACAACGACCCGCAGGCATTCAAAAATCCGGAGACGCATTTCAAGACCGCGCGTGACATCGGCGTCGCCAACATGTCCGATTTCAAAACCTGCCTGCAGGAAGGCCGGTTCCGGGATCGCGTGCAGAAGGATTTTCGGCAGGGCATTGAAATCGGCATTCAGGGCACCCCGACGTTCATCATCGGCACCTACAATTTTGCCGAATCCACCATTCACGGGGAAATGTTCTCCGGCGCCGTATCCAGCGAGCAGTTCGTTCAGACCATCGAAAAATACATCGAGCTTTCAAAAGACTGATTTGCCCGCACGGGTGGACGGCGACCCCGAAAGTTCTCTATGCGCTCACGCAAACCTTATATGAAAAGTGATGCCTTCACCGTTGCACGGTCCCGGCGTTGGCTGCCATTCACGCTCGTGCTGAGCGCGCTGGGGCTGTGCGGGTTCCAGCCGGTGGAAGAGTATCTGAAGAGCCGCGCCGAGCAGCTCCAGATCGAAGTCCACGCCATGCCGGAAACCGAAACCGTGCGTCCCGGCGATACCTTTAAAATTTATGTGGTGGCCACGCCGCAAAAAGGCTGGCATTTTTATTCGATGGAAGCCGGAGCGGACGACCCCACGCTCGCCACCCGCATCGAGATCACCGAGAGTCCGTTCACGGCGCTGGGCGCCTGGGCGGAGTCGCCCCCGACCCTGAAGCAGGACGAGGCGCTGGGGCGGCCGGTCAAGGTCCACAGCCACCGCGTCGAGTTCACCCGCACGCTGTCGGTTCCCGAACACCTCGCCGCGGGCATGCACGCGGTGCAGGGCGTCCTCACCTACCGCATCTGCGACAACAAGGTCTGCGCGCTGCAGCAGGACCGTCCGTTCCAGTTTCATGTTATAGTGAAACCTGAAAATTGACGGAACCCCGGGCCTGTCGCAGGCTCTTTTTGTATTCGGTCACGGCCGCCTCATGGAAATCATCACCACACATATCAGTGCGGACTTCGACTGTGTGGCGGCGATGGTTGCCACCCAGAAGTTGTACCCCGACGCGCACATGGCGTTTTCCTCCTCCATGGAGAAGTCCGTCCAGGAGTACCTGCACGCCTTCGGCAACCCCTTTCAGTTCACCCGCGCCAAAGACGTGGACCTCACGAAAGTCACGCGCCTGATTGTCGTGGATACGCAGGACGCGGAACGCATCGGCGTATTCAAATCCCTTTTGAATAACAAAAATGTCGAAGTCCACGTTTACGACCACCACATGGATGTGGATCAGCCCCTGCGTGCGGATCAGGCCGTTGTGCGCCCGCGTGGATCGGCCGCCACCGTCCTGTGTGAAGAACTCGCCGAGCGCGGCATCACGCTGTCGGCGCTGGAAAGCACGCTGGTGGTGCTGGGTATTTATCAGGACACGCATTCTCTGATGTCGAGCTCGACCACGCCGGAAGATTTTTACGCGGTGGGGCGCATGGTGGCTCAGGGCGCCGACCTCAATATCGTTGCGGATTTCGCCGAGACGCGGCTCAATCAGGAACAACGCGACGTGATGAAGGAACTGATTGTGAGCCTGGAGGTGCACAACTTCAACGGCGTCGAGATCGCGCTGGCGCAGGCCACGGTGGATTACTATGTCGGCGACCTGGCCGTGGTGGTGTCGCGCATGATGGAACTGGAAAATCTCAAGGCGGTGTTCGGTCTGGTGTGCCTCGACCACCGGGTCTATGTGATCGGCCGCAGCCGCACGGAGGAAGTGAACGTGGGCCGGGTGCTCAGCGAGTTGGGCGGCGGCGGTCACACCAACGCCGCGTCCGCCAGCACCCGCGATCTGACGCCCATCCAGGCGCGGGAAAAACTGATCGCGGTGCTCAACGAAAAGGTCGAACCGCTCAACCGCATCCAGCACGTCATGCATGCGCCGGTGGTTTCCGTGCAGAACAAAAACACCATCGCCGAAGTCGAAAATGTCATGACCCGTTTCAACCTCAACACCCTGCCGGTGCTGGCGAATAAAAAACCGGTGGGGCTGGTCACGCGGCAGGTGGTGGAAAAAGCCATCCACCACAAACTGGCGAAGGAACGGGTCGAGGATTTCATGGCGCACGAATTTTCGGTGACCACGCCCGATGCCTATTTTAAAACCATCGTGCCCAGCATCATCGAGGCCAAACAAAAACTGGTGCCGGTGGTGCATCCCAAAACCGGACATCTGGTCGGCATCGTCAGCCGTGGCGACCTGCTGCGCCTGTTGCACCAGGACATGGGGCGCTATGCGGCGGAGCCCTACGCGCCGTTGCTCGACAAGAACGACCTGCTGGTCAAGAATGTCAAAAGCCTGATGAAGGAACGCCTGCCCAAAACGATGCTGACGTTGCTGGACAATGTGTCGCGGCTGGCGGACGAAACGGGCCTGTCCGTGTATGTGGTCGGCGGGTTTGTGCGCGACCTGCTCCTGCGCATCGAGAACCTCGACCTCGACATCGTGGTCGAGGGCAACGGCATTCAGTTCGCCCGCAAGCTGGGCAAGGAATACAACGGGCGCGTCGTGGGGCATGAAAAATTCGGCACCTCGGTGGTGCTGTTTCCCGACGGTTCCAAGATCGATGTGGCGACGGCGCGCATGGAGTATTACCAGCACCCGGCGGCATTGCCGACGGTGGAGATGAGTTCGATCAAGTCCGACCTGTTCCGCCGCGATTTCACCTTCAACGCGCTGGCCATCAAGCTCAATGGCAAGGATGCGTTCACGCTGATCGACTATTTCAACGGCCAGCGTGATCTCAAGGACGGCGTGGTGCGGGTGCTGCACAACCTGAGTTTCGTCGAGGACCCCTGCCGCGCCTTCCGCGCCGTGCGTTTTGAACAGCGGCTGGGATTCCACATCGGCAAGCAGACGGAATCGTTCCTCAAGCGTGCTGTCGATAAAAAACTGGTGGACAAGCTGAGCGGCACGCGCCTGTACAACGAGTTGATGCACATGCTGGAAGAGAAGACACCGATCCGGTGTTTCCAGCGCATGAAGGAACTGGGCCTGTTGCAGACCATCCATCCGCGTCTGATGAAGAACCTCCGGAATATGCAGGTGCTGGAACGCATCGAGGAAATTTTTACGTTGTCGAACGTCATCAAGCTGGTGGAGAACCCGGATGCGGGCTTCATGTATTTTCTGGGAATGCTGTACGGACTGAAGGCCGCCGACCTCAATCAGGTCGCCCACCGCCTCAGCCTGCCCGCCAAAATCAAAAAGCGCGTGAAAGAAGATATCGGCAATTGCGAGTCGGTGCTCAAAACCCTGAGGCGCAAACGCAAGTGCGAGCCCAGTGATATTTATAACCTGTTCGCCGGGTTGTCCACGGAAGCGCTTCTGCTGGTGATGGCGGTGTCTGGCGACGACCGCATCAACAAGCATGTGCTGATGTATTTCACGCAGTACAATCCGTCGGCGGCGCTGTCGCTCACCGGCGACGATCTGATCGAGATGGGCATCCGTCCCGGCCCGGTGTTCCAAACCGTGTTCAAGGCCTTGCGCGACGCGCGCATCAACGGCCAGGTCCACAACCGCGACGACGAAGTGGCGCTGGTCGAAAAAAAGTTTTTGAACGGACGGTCGCGGTGATTCGATCCCAACGGCATCCCCAGGCCGCACGGTTTTCAACACGCGTGGCTGCCTCCCGCAGAAGCCGGAGCAGGGTGGCATGACCTCCGTCCTCGCATTTCTGGACCGGTTTTTTCGCGTGCGGGAACAAGGCAGCACGCCGCTCACCGAGATGCGCGCCGGGCTGGTCACTTTCATGACCGCGTCCTACATCATCTTCGTGCAACCGGCGGTGATGGCGCAGGCGGGCATGGACTTCGGCGCGGTGATGACCGCCACCTGCCTGGCGGCGGCGCTGGGTTGCCTCATCATGGGCCTCTACGCCAATTACCCGATCGCGCTGGCCCCCGGCATGGGCATCAATTTTTATTTCACTTACAGTGTGGTGCTGGGGCAGGGCATCCCCTGGCAAATTGCGCTGGGTGCGGTGTTCCTGTCCGGCATCGGGCTGATCCTGCTCACCGTGTGCCGGTTCCGCGAAGTCATCGTCAACAGCCTGCCCAACGACATCAAGGTCGGCATTTCCGTCGGCATCGGCTTGTTCATCGCCTTCATCGGGTTTGTGCAGGGCGGCATCGTGATGGGCGATCGCAGCACGCTGGTGCAGCTGGCGCCATTGAACTCATTGCCGGCCCTGTTCACCATCGCCGGCGTCGGCCTGATCGGGGTGCTGCTGCAACGTAAGATCAAAGGCGCCATCCTGATCGGCATGGTGACGATGGCGCTGGCGGGCATGCCGTTCGGTCTCGTCCAGTTTCACGGCGTGGTGGCGCTGCCGCCGGATATCACGCCGACCTTGTTGCAGCTCGATATCCTGGGTGCGCTGGACCTGGGTTTGCTGACGGTGGCGGGGGTGTTTTTGTTTGTGGACCTGTTCGACACCGCGGGCACGCTGGTCGGTATTGGCCATCAGGGCGGTTTTTTGAAAGACGGCCGGCTGCCGCGCGCCTACCGTGCCTTGTGGCCGGACTCGGTGGCGACCACGGCGGGGTCGGTGCTGGGCACGACCACGGTGACCTGCTACATCGAAAGCGCCGCCGGCGTCGCCGAAGGCGGGCGCACCGGTTTGGCCAGTGTGGTGACGGCGCTGATGTTCCTGCTCGCCCTGTTCCTCGCGCCGCTGGCCAAAATGTTCGGTGGCGGCTACGCCGTCGATCACGACACCATCCTCTATCCCATCACCGCGCCGGTGCTGATCATCGTCGGCGCCATGATGGCGGCGAACGTCACACGCATCCAATGGCAGGAATGGGACGAGGCCCTGCCGGCGTTCCTCATCCTGATCGGCATGCCGTTGACCTACAGCATTGCCGACGGCATGGCGCTGGGATTCATCCTGTATCCCGTCATCAAAGTTCTTGTGGGCAAGGCGCGGCAGGTGCACTGGATCATGTACGTGATCGCCACCCTGTTCCTGTTGCGTTACCTTACTGTGTAAAGGGGAGGCCGGGTGGCGGGCCCGGACTTGTGCTATACTTGGGACCGTTTTAAGCGTTAGGGATCTTTGCGGTACGTCCAGAAAGGAAGTCATCCTTGGCAAGCATCGAATATCTGATCAAACAGTTTCTGAGTCCGGACAAACGCACGCTGGACCTCAGCAATTATCATATCGGCGACAAAGGCTGCGAGCAGTTGGTGGGTTCCAACCAGTTGCAGCGCGGCAAGCTGCGCACATTGCGCCTGCCCAACAACGACATCAGCGACGAAGGCGCGAAGGTGCTCGCCGATTGCGAACATTTCAAAAACCTGCGTGAGCTGGAGCTGTACGGCAACGTCATCAGCGACGACGGCGTCAAGGCCATCGCCACCTCGCCCCATCTGATCAAGCTCAAAAAGCTGGGGCTTTACGGCAACCTGATCGAAGACGACGGGGCCATCGCCATCGCCGAGTCGGAGACGTTGACGAAGGTCACGCACCTGTTCATCACGGCCAACCGGATCCGCAAGGAAGGTATCGAGGCGCTCAAGAGCGCGCGCTGCCGCACCCGGTTGTGCCATCTCCATGTGGACGACCTTTCCGATTTCGCATTTGACGACGATGAGGATGAGGACGAAGAGGACGACGACTGAAAAAAGGAGCACAGCATGAAACCTTGGCGACGGGTGCTACTGATAGCGGTATGCCTGGTTCTTGGATTCAGCCCGGTCACGCAGGCCCAGTTCTTTGACCGCGATGACGTGTTTTCCCAGGGTGAAATCGATTACGACAAGGTGTTCAAGGAGGGTCTGTCCCGTGGCGGCAAAAAGCTGAGGCTCAACGGCAAGAAAATCGGCGACAAGGGACTGGCCCTGTTGCTGGAAAAAGATTTCCTGAAGAAAGTCACCGACCTCGACCTGCGCTACAATGAGATCTCTGAAAGAGGCGCCGCCGTGATGGCCGCCTCTCCGGCGCTCGTCAACCTGCGCGAACTGGAACTGCGCCACAACTACCTGCTGGACAAGGGAGCCAAGGCGCTGGCTGCTTCCGAAAACATGCCCCAGCTGCAAGAGCTGGGATTGAGCTTCAACGAGATTCGCGATCAGGGCGCGCTCGCCTTTGCCGAATCCAAAAATTTTCCCAAGCTGAAAAAGCTCGATCTGCGTGGGAACTTTCTCGCCGACACCACCAAAGACACCCTCCAGAAAAAACTGGCTCACCTGAAAACGCTGAAACTGTTTTAGTCCCGGAACCGGCAGCCTTGAAATCAGGGCAACGCAATGTTAAATGGAAATTGGGGAGGCGGCGGATTTCTCTGGCCGGGACGAGGCCGGTATGCCTGCGCAATTCAATATATTCGGGTATCCGTAAAATTATTATCCGGATGCCATGATTCTTTGCGTATAATGCGGTCCAACTTTTCCCTTGGCCGTACCTTTTTGAGGAGACCGGTTGATGGCACGCACCGCGAACAAGGCAACTCCCCGTACTTCCAAAAAATCGAAGGCTCGTAAACAACCCGCCTCCCGTTCCGTGTCCACGCGTCGCATGGTGGTGCTGGTGGGGACGCGCAAAGGCGCGTGGCTGTTCCACGGCGACAGTAAAAGAAAGAACTGGCGCATCGACGGCCCGCATTTTCTGGGGCAGATCATCAATCACCTCGTGCTCGACCCGCGCGATGGCAAGACGTTGCTGGCGGCGGCCTGCACCGGGCATCTGGGGCCGACGCTGTTCCGCTCGACCAACCTGGGCCGGACCTGGCAGGAAGCGAAGAAACCGCCCGCCTTTGCCAAATCGGAAAACGGTCGATCGGTCGATCACACCTTCTGGCTGACGCCGGGGTTGCACAGCCAGCCGGGCGTGTGGTACGCGGGCACCTCGCCGCAGGGGCTGTTCCGCTCGGACGACGCGGGCAACACCTGGGCACCGTTTTCCAGCATCAATGACGACCCGCAGTTTTTGCGGTGGATGGGAAGCGTGCAGGACGGCACTCCCGACGGACCCAAACTGCACTCCATCCTCATCGATCCGCGCGACCCGGATCATTTTTATTTCGCCATGTCGGGCGGCGGCGTGCACGAATCGGTGGACGGCGGTGAAACCTGGAAACCGCTGGTGGACGGGATGGATGTGGTGGAGGGATTCGATCAAAGCGACCCCATGTTCCACGACCCGCACTGCGTGCGCCTCTGTCCCAGCAATCCGGACCGGCTCTATCAACAAAACCATTGCGGCATCTATCGCCTCGACCGCCCGTCCAACACGTGGCAACGCATCGGCAAAAAAATGCCGAAGAAGGTCGGCGACATCGGTTTCCCCATGGTGGTGCATCCGCGTGATGACAACACGGCGTGGGTGTTCCCGATGGACGGCGGCAGTGTGTGGCCGCGCACGACCATTGAAGGCAAGCCCTGCGCCTACGTCACCAAGAACGGCGGCAGCACCTGGAAACGCCTCGATGCCGGGCTGCCGGAAAGCCAGGCGTGGTGGACGGTGAAGCGGCAGGCCATGACCGGAGACCGGCAGGATCCGGTGGGTCTGTATTTCGGCACCACCAGTGGCGAATTGTGGGTGAGCCGCGATGAAGGCAAAAAGTGGACCTGCATGGCGCGCCACCTGCCGGAAATTTATTCGGTGGAAGTGGCGGAGCTTTAAGGAAGGGCGAGGATAGTCTGCTTCGATTCTAAAGGAGAGCTTTACATGAGTTTTTTAAGAATGAAACCATAGATTCTTCGTCGCCTGCGGCTCCTCAGAATGACACGCTTTTGTCTGAATTGTCATTCTGAGCGTTAGCGAAGAATCTATGTTTTGGTTCTTAAATTCAGATAGTTTAAATGCTCTCTCGAAAGTGGAGGCGATCACGATGAGAGTTTTGATTCCCAGTCCGCTCCGCTCGTACACGCAGAAAGAAGTGGTCGAGGCCACCGGCGGCACCCTTGCCGAAGTGCTGGCCGACCTCGACCGGCAATTCCCCGGCATCCGGTTCCGGATTGTGGACGAGCAGGACCGGATGCGTCCGCACATCCGGTTTTTTGTCAACGGCGAGCAGGAGTTCGATCTGGAACGCCCGCTGCAACCCACCGACGCCCTCGACATCGTGCAGGCGTTGAGCGGCGGCTGAGGCCGTTGAACGGCGATCAATCCGGGCTGAGCCCCTTCAACTCGAAAGCGTCCTTCCCTCACCACGGCGCAACGTCGCGCCACGGGCCTTCCTCAAGATGCAGTCATGAAAATCATGCCCGGCCCGGTAGGGACCGGGTGTGTGCTGAATCGGCGATTCAGGCGATGTGGGTGATGCCGGAGTCTTCGTCGAAGACGAAGCTGCCGCCCTCGGGGTCGCGGTAATTGATCTCCTTGACTTCCCAGAGGTGCTTCTTTTTCACATCGGCTTCGGCCACGTGGTAGCGGCCGTTCTCTTCCCGTTGCAGGAGGAGGTACTGATTGTTGTCGTTGGACACAATGTTCCACACCTTGAAATCGCTTTGCACGGTGCCTTTTTCAAAATCGATATCGATGATGTTCATCCTCGATCACTCCCTGGAACAAACACGTTGATGCAGAATTTTTAATTTCAGTAATGAATGTCATTGGCCAGCTCCCTCGCTTTGGCCAGGGCATGGCTTTTGGAGGGATGCCGGGTGTCGCGAATCACCAGTTTGGCGAACTCAACGAGAGGGTCGGTCTTGTCCGTGATGGTATAGCCTTTTTCCTTGAGATAGTCAATGACTTCGGTTTCCTTCAGGCGTGTCGCCAGGTTGCGGGTGTCTTCGGACGGTTCGGGCGTGCGGCCTTTCGGTTCCCGTGTCACGGATTCTTTCTCCGGCAGATCCTTTTCGACAATGATTTCCGGCGTGATGCCGTGCTGATTGATGTCGATGCCCGACGGCGTGTAGTACTTGGAGGTGGTCAGGCGCAGGCCGGAGCCATCGCTCATGCGGAAAATGGTCTGCACCGATCCCTTGCCGTACGAGTTTTCGCCGAGGATCAAAGCCTTGCCGGAATCTTTCAATGAGCCCGCCACGATCTCCGAGGCGCTGGCGCTGTTGCGGTTGAGCAGCACCACCAGCGGCAGGTGCGTCAACGTGTTTTTATACAGCGCCTGGTACGTCTGCATGTCGCTGCGGTCGCGGCCGCGCGTGTACACGATCAATTCGCCCTTGTTCAGGAAGTGGCTGGCCACTTTCACCGACTGGCTGAGCAGGCCGCCGGGATTGTTGCGCAGGTCCATGATGAAGGCGTTGACGCCTTCATCGAGCGCCCGTTTCAACATTTCCTGCAACTGGTCGTTGGTCTGTTTCGAGAAACTGTGGATGGAGAAATAGCCGACGCCATCGCCCATGTTTTTGTATTCCACGGTTTCGATGGAAATGATTTCGCGGGTCAGTGTGAACTGCTGTGCGGTGTCCGTGGAAGGCCGGTACACTTCCATCTGCACCTTGGTGTTGGGGTAACCGCGCAGGCGTTCGGCGAGTTCATTGATCTGCATGCCCTGGACCACCTGGCCGTCCACACGGGCGATGATGTCTTGGGGCAGGATGCCGACGCGCTCCGCCGGGGAATTTTTGAGGGTGCGGACCACGGTCAGCTTGAGGTCCTGCATGGTGATGACCATGCCGACGCCGCCGTACTGGCCCTCGGTGTCGCGCATCGACCGTTCGAACTCGCCCTGGTCCATGTACAGCGAGTAGGGGTCGAGCGAACTCATCATGCCGACGATGGCCGCCTGCTCGATGTCTTTTTTCTTGAGTTCGCCTTTGTACTGCTCGGCCAGAAAATTATAAACCGAGCGCAGCGCCCCCATGTTTTCATTCCGGTTGAAGTTGAGGCGGTAACTCAGGCGCTTGTCGTTTTTCATCAGGACCTTCCCGGAATACACATCCGAGACGGTCAGCGTGTTCTCCGGCACGCGGGCGAGCATGCCCTGGATGCCGGCTTCGAACAGGGTCTTGTAGTCGGGAGCGTACACGTAGTTGCCCGCCACCAGGTCCAGCACTTCCTCAAACGTTTCCAGATCGTCGTCGAAAAATCCGGCGTGCGCGACCGCGGTCAGGGAGGGGGACACCGGCGCCGGATTCCACGGCGCCACCAGCGTCAGGCTGAGGGCCAGTGCGCCCAGGACACCCACCCATGTCCGTTTTCGTTTCCACATCGATGTGCCGGTTTTCATAAAAGGCTCACTGGTTCAACAAGGATTCGAAGATCACGATCAGGTTGTCGGTCATCTTTTCGACATCGCCGCCGGTCAGGCTGGGCGTGACCTTCAAAGTGTCGTTGATGATGAGGGTCGGGGTTTCCTGCACGTCGTACTGTTTGGCCCGTTGTAGGGATTCCTGAACCTTGTTGCGGATGCGCGGCGACTGCATGCCCTCGGTCATGGCGTCCTGAATGCCGAAATCCTTGGACAGCATGCTGATGACGCGCGGCTGAAAAATGTTCACTTCCAACTGAAAATTGGTGTCAAACAAAGTCTGCGTGAATTTTTCCTCCACCCCCTGCTCGTCAGAAATGTAATACGCCATTGCCGGATACGGAGTCTGCTGGCCCCAGTAGATGGGTTGTTTTTTATGTAGCAGCTTGCCCTTGAATTTTTCGTGCAGGCGTTTGGAGGCCTTCAGGAAATTGTAGCAATGCCCGCAGGAATAGTTGAAGAACTCGATCAGTTCGATTTGCTTGGCGTTTTTCAGGTTGTTGAGATCGCCGATGACCTTGTACTGTCCGGCGATTTTCGGGGCGTCGGCCCAGGCGGGTGCGGCAACCAGGGTGGCAATCAGGATGAAAAGGGGGATGACTCGTTTCATTGAACACTCCATGTACGCTTTGAATTCGATTTCATAATTATAGTAGCAAATGCACGGCAGCGCGCCGTTAAAATTCATTAATGCTGGATTTTCGGCCAGTAGGTTTTGTAATTGAAGTTGGGACTGTGCTTGCGCACGTGGCATTGCGAGCAGGCCTGGCGCGCTTCCGGGGCGAATCCTCCCTGCGGCGCCTGGCTGTGGTCCAGCCTCGGGCCGTGACACATTTCGCATTGTACGTTTTTTAGTTCCGGGGTGTCGATTTCGCTGATGAACCCGCCCGGCTTTTCGAACCCTGTGGTGTGGCATTGCAGGCATTCGGGATCGAACGACTTATTGACCGCTTTCAACGTGGCGTAGGCATGAGCGTGGCGCGTGCCCTCCCACGTTTCATGCGCGGCGGCGTGGCAGGTCTTGCACGTGGATTCCGTGGCGTACACCTGGGTGCGGTCCTTCGTGCGCTTGGCTTTCAACGTCTCGAAGAACAACGCCTCGATTTCCTGATCGTATGCGTCGTGCAGGGCGGTCATTTTCTTGTCGTCGGGGATTTTTGAATCGAGCCGCACCATGCGTTGTTGAAATATTTTTTTGTTGCCGCCGTCGATCAGCACCCGCAGTTCGCCCATCTTTTGGCCCAGGGGCGCGGCCTGCATGAAAATTTTGTGGCCCCGGACCACCGGCTGCATGTCGATCTGATCGGATTCGTTTTCGATGTGGCCGTTGATGACGACATCGACGCCGTCGAGATCGAGCAGCTTCAGCGCCTTCTCCCGCTCCATGTGCGACAGCAGCAGCACGAGGTCGGGATGTTCCGTGCGTTCGATTTCCGGCAGCAGGTGTTTCACCGCCTCCGCCGGATCCTGCATGGTGAGCCCGCCATGGTCGGAAACGTAGAACAGGTTGGGGTCGGCCACCGCCAGCACCGCCACCCTGAGGCCGTCGTCGAAGGTTTTGATGCGGGTGCGCGGCGGGTTCATGCCTTCAAGTTCCATGTTGGACGCCAGCCACGGGATGCTGTCCTGTTTTTTCAGAAACTCGTTGCCGTACAGCAGATCGCGGTCGCCCAGCGTCACCGCGTCGTAACCCATTTCGGACATCGCCGCCATCAGGTAACGCGCCTTGATGCGGCCCTGCCGGGTCGATTCCTTGAAGTTGTCACCCAGATCGACCAACAGCAGGTTGCTTTCCTTGGGCACCACGCTGTTCAGGTAGCCCATGCGCCGTTCGATGCCGCCCTGGTCTTCCTCCTTGGCGCAGCCGCAGGGCTTGAGTTCGCCCAGGGTGTTGCCGGAATAAACGATCAACACCTGCCTGGGGGGTTTGTGGTCCGCCGCAGTGTTTTGGGAAGGCGCTTGCGAGTCGGGCAACGGTGAACAGGCCGCGAGGACGGAACCGAACCAAAGCGAGATGCATAACCCAAGGATTCTCATGGACCACCGGGACTGTTTTTGTTATCAAAGCCAACGATTTCAATGTATCGGAAATCGGACGCCAAGGCAAACCCCTTGCCGGATTCCTGCATCCTATTATAGAGACCCCTCCGTTCGAGGTTTTTTTGGACGACACCCTCAAACGCGGTACCATGAATGGATACACAGGACACAGACTCCATGATCCGAAAATCAGAAATCCACATGCACAGTTGTTTTTCCGACGGTGAGTTCTCGCCGAGGGAGCTGGTGGCGATCGCCCGCAAGAACGGCGTTTCCATCCTGTCGCTGACCGACCACGACACCTTCTCCGGCATTCCGGAATTCATCGAGGCGGGCAGGAAGGCAGGCCTCATCGTGTTCCCCGGTATTGAAATGACCGTCAAGTACGGCGAGTTGCAACTGCACGTGCTGGGTTACTTCAAGGATTTGGAGAGCATCCAGACGCCGCTGTGGGATCGCGTGGAGACCATGAAGGCGCAGCGCGAGGAACGCATGGTGGCCATGATCGACAAGTTGAACGGCGTGGTGCCGGACCGGTTTCAGGGCGAGATCACGTTTGAGAACGTGCAGAAGGCGGCGGAAGGCGTGCTGGCGCGTCCACATCTGGCGCGCGAGATGGTGCGGCTCGGCATCGTCAAACACACCGGCGAGGCGTTCGAGAAATACTTGGTCGAGTACAACGTGCAGCGCGAGAACATCCATATCGATGAAGCGTTGAAGTTGATGCGCGCAAGCGGCGGCGTCCCCGTCGTCGCGCATCCCGGCGAGCGCACTTACGCTTTGCACCGGCCGGACAAGGGCATCGATTATGAAGACATTCCCGCCCGCGTCGAGGAACTCAAGGCGCTGGGCCTGATGGGGCTGGAGGCGATCTACCCTTACCACGAGCGCACCGGCAAGGTGGAGTACTTCCTCAAGCTGGCGGAAGATCACGATATGATCGTCACCGGCAGCCGCGATTTCCACGGCTTCAACACCCACCAGACGCCCGATGTGCTGGGCACGACGAAGATGGAGCCGGACTTTTTCGAACGGTTCCAGCAGGCCTGGGGCTGAAAACGCCCGCCCACCCGATTCAATTTTTGCAGGGATTCAGAACAGCGGTTTTTGCGGCGTGTCGTTGGTGGACGACGGCGTGAGACCGAAATGGTGGAACGCCGCATCGGTCACCACGCGGCCGCGCGGGGTGCGGTGCAGCAACCCGCTCTGGATGAGGAACGGTTCGTACACGTCTTCGATGGTGTCGCGTTCTTCGTTGATCGACGCCGCCAGGCTGTCGATGCCCACCGGCCCGCCCTTGAATTTCTCGATCATCGTCAACAGCAGTTTGTGATCCATCTTGTCGAGGCCGATGCGATCGACCTCCATCATCGCCAGCGCCTGTTCGGCGATGGGACGGGTGATGACGCCGTCGCCCTTGACCTGCGCGAAATCGCGCACACGGCGCAGCAGACGGTTGGCGATGCGCGGGGTGCCGCGCGAACGCCGCGCCACTTCGCGTCCGCCGTCTTCCGTCATGTCCACTTTCAGTATTTCCGCCGAGCGGTGGACGATCTGTTCCAGGTCTTCCGGCGTGTAATAGTCGAGGCGGTGCACCACGCCGAAACGGTCGCGCAACGGCGAGGTGAGCAATCCCGCCCGTGTCGTTGCGCCGATCAGCGTGAACGGCGGCAGGTCGAGCTTGATCGAACGTGCGCTCGGACCCTGGCCGATCATGATGTCGAGTTTGAAATCTTCCATCGCCGGGTAGAGGATTTCCTCGATGATGCGTGGCAGCCGGTGGATCTCGTCGATGAACAACAGGTCGCCTTCCTGCAGGTTGGTGAGCAGCGCCGCGAGGTCGCCCGACTTTTCGATCACCGGACCCGACGTGCTGGTGAGCGCTGCGCCCATTTCGGAAGCGATGATGTGGGCGAGCGTCGTCTTGCCCAGCCCCGGCGGTCCGTAAAACAGAACGTGGTCCAGCGTTTCGCCGCGCATTTTGGCGGCGGTCAGGAAGATGTGCAGGTTCTCCTTCACCTTGGCCTGGCCGATGTATTCGTTGAACGTGCGCGGGCGCAGGCTGGTTTCGAACTGCACCTCCTGCGTGTCGAGGGTGTAACGGGTTTCGGGATTGTCGCGGTTCGGTTCGAGGGTCATGGGTTCAGGACAGGCGGTTGAGGCTTTCCTTGATGAGGGTTTCCAGAGCCGGGGAGTCCGCATGTTCGTCCCGGACCTGTTGCAGGGCTTTCTCCGCGTCGTTCTTGCGGTAGCCGAGATTGATCAATGCCGATAAGGCGTCTTCGAGAAGACGGTTGGCCGCGCCGCCCGCCGGAGCCTGCGGCGACAGCTTGTCCAGCTTGGCCAGTTTGTCCTTGAGCTCGAGCACCAGCCGCTCGGCGGTTTTGCGTCCCACTCCCGGAATGGTGCTGATGCGCGCGATGTCGTTTTTGGCGATGGCGTCCATCAGCTCATCGACCGGGATGCCAGACAGGATGGCCAGCGCCAGCTTGGGCCCGACTTTGTTGATGCCGATCAGCGTTTCGAAAATCTGTTTTTCTTCCTCGTGCAAAAACCCGTAGAGCTTGAAGGTGTCTTCCTTGTGGTAGGTGTGGGTGAGCAGGGTCACCGGCTGGCCGATCTCCGGCAGCTCGTAATAATTGTTCAGCGATACAAAGGCTTCGTAGCCGACGCCGTGGACATCGACGATCACGGAAACGGGCGTCTTGCGGGCGAGGATGCCGTTGAGATGCGCGATCATGGTTTCATCTCCTGGAAGACAGGGCTTCCTGCAAACGTTTGGAGGTCTTCTGGTTGTGCAGGTGGCAGATGGCGATGGCCAGGGCGTCCGAGGCGTCCAGTGGTTCGGGTTTTTTGCGCAGGCCGAGCAGCGCCGTCACCATGTCCCGCACCTGGTTTTTATCGGCGCGGCCGTAGCCGACGACCGACAGCTTCACTTCCAGCGGGGTGTATTCAGCGACAGTCAGGCTGGCATTGACCGCCGCCAGGATGGCCACGCCGCGCGTCTGTCCGAGTTTGATGGTGGACTGGGCGTTGACCGCGAAAAACAGATCCTCGATAGCCACGATGTCGGGTTGGAATTCGCCGACCACGCGGGTCAATTCGTCGTAAATGCTTTTCAGCCGATCCGGGAAGAGGGCTTTGGGTTTGGTTTTGATGCTGCCCCAGTGGATGCTCTTCAGGCTGTTGCGATGCGACTCGACGATGCCGTAACCGGTGCAGTTGCTGCCAGGGTCGATGCCCAGAACGCGCATGGATGGTGTCCCCCGGGAAAGTTTCGGTTTCCGTGCCGGCGTTGGAGGCCCGGAGCGGTCAAGGGTTCTCGTCGATGGCGGCCATCACCTCTTCCGGGATATCGAAATTGGAATAGGCTTTTTGCACGTCGTCGTGATCGTCGAGCAGGTCCATCAGTTTCAGCACCGCCCGCCCGTTTTGTTCATCCACCGGCACCGTGTTCTGCGGGATGGCGGTGATCTCCGCGAATTCGAGCGGTACGTTTTTGTCCTTCAGCGTCTGGCACACCGTTTCGAAGTTTTCGAGGGAGGTGAGGATCTCGTATTGGCCGCCGTTGTTCTGGATGTCTTCGGCACCGGCTTCCAACGCCAGTTCCATCAACGCGTCTTCGTCCATGGCGTCGCCGTTGACGAGGATCAGTCCTTTTTTATCGAAGATCCAGCCGACGCAACCGTTCTCGCCCATGTTGCCGCCGTTTTTGGAAAGCATGGAGCGGATTTCGCCGACGGTGCGGTTTTTGTTGTCGGTCATGACCTCGAGCAGGATGGCGACGCCGCCGGGTCCGTAGCCTTCATACGTGAGCTCTTCGTAATTGGAGCCTTCGAGCTCACCGGTGCCCTTCTTGATGGCGCGGTTGATGTTGTCCTGCGGCATGTTCTGTTCTTTGCAGGCGTTGACGGCGGTGCGCAGACGCGGGTTGGCGTTGACATCGCCGCCACCGAGGCGCGCGGCGACGGTGACTTCCTTGATGAGCTTGGTGAAGATCTTGCCGCGCTTGGCATCCGCAGCACCCTTCTTGTGCTTGATGGTGGACCACTTGGAATGACCGGACATTTACTTAACTTCCTGAATGAATTGACACTTCCCGGCTAAAATAGCACATATTCCCAACCACGGCAACAAAACGTAGCGGCCTGCGGCCGACCGGTTTTCCGCGTTGCATTCAAATTGCAAGGGGGTTGCGGGGACGCGGTTGCGCCCGCCGTATTTCTATGTATAACATGGTGTAATTAAAACGATTTGATGGATTCAGGCATGGATGACAGAACGCAGGACAATCCGGAAATTCCGGGTTCCAGGAAAGCGGAGGCGGTGGAGATTCTGTGGAACGGGCGCGACCCCATTCCGGCCCGCGCCGGGGAGACCATCGTGCACGCCTTGTGGAACGCGGGGCAGGGCGGGCGTGTGCGTACCGGTTGCGTCGGCGGCGTGTGCGGTGCCTGCACGGTGACCGTGCGCCTGCCCGACGGGCGGCCCAGCACCACGGAGCTGGCCTGCATGTGCCCGGTCGAAAACGGCATGCAGGTGTTCCCGTTCGCGGTGGATGCCATCACCCCGGTGGAACCGAAAGCCGACGCCGATGCCGACGACCTGCGCGCCGCCTACCCGACGCTCGACCGCTGCACCAAGTGCGGCAGTTGCACCGTGGCGTGCCCGATGTCGATTCCGGTGATGGAGTCGGTCTTACGCATGCAGAAGGGCGAGTTCGAACAGGTGGCGGAGGATTTCACCACCTGCATTCACTGCGGCCTGTGCCGCGCCGTGTGTGAGGACAAGGTCAAGCCGCACAACATGGGTCTGTGGGTGCGGCGCTCTCTGGGCATGTCGCGTGACGTTTCGATGCTGGAAAAACGGGTCGCCGCGCTCAATGGAGACGGTGCGGAACAGGAGTGGAACCACCTGATGAAAGCGCAACCGGAAGAACGTCTGGAGCGCGCCCGCCGGTTTCGCCAGAATGGGGGGGCGTCATGACTCTCGACTGGGCCGCGGACTCGATTGAAAAAGTAAAGCGCAGCCGCACGGATCGCCTCAACCAGACGTTTCCCGAAATGGATGAGCAGGACGCCGAAGCCCTGATCCGGGCGCATCACCCGGACTACGTCGGCGCCGAACGCCCGGTGCGGGTGGGACCCAATGCGGATACGGGCCATTTTCCGCTGGAGTTGGCGGCGCTGTTGGAAGCCGACAGTCCACTGCCGGCCGGCTTCACACCGCAGACCGATCTCGAAACCGATGTGTTGATCATCGGCGGCGGCGGTGCGGGCGTGGCGGCGGCGCTGGGCCTGGAAAACTCCGGCCTCAGCGTGCACCTCGCCACCAAACTCCGGCTCGGCGATTCCAATACCGTCATGGCCGAAGGCGGCATCCAGGCAGCCCTGGGCAAGGACGATTCGGCGCGCCGCCATTTCGCCGATGCGTATGTGGGCGGTCACGGCAAAAACAATCCTGAACTGCTGCGCATCCTCTGCGAATCCGGACCGCCGAGCATCCAGTGGCTGGTGCGGCTCGGAGTGATGTTCGATCCGGACGGCAACGGCATGTTCCGCCTCAAGCCCGGCGGCGGCACCTCGGTGCCGCGTGTTTTGGCCTGCCGCGATTACACCGGCCTCGAAATCATGCGTGTGCTGCGCGATGCGGTGATGACCGGCGGCACGCAGCTTCTGGAAAACCAGGCGGCGGTGGAACTGCTCGACGATGGCAACGGCCAGGTGACGGGGGCGGTGTTGTGGAACACGGAAACGCGGCAACTCACCACGGTGTCGGCCCGGGCGGTGATCCTCGCGACCGGCGGCAGCGGTCAGTTGCGCTTTCAGGGATTCCCCACCAGCAACCACTTGGGGGCAACCGGCGACGGCCTCGTCCTCGCCTACCGGCAAGGATGCCAACTGGTGCATCTCAGCAGCTATCAATACCATCCGTCCGGTGCGTCGTACCCGGAAGCGGTGGCCGGGCAACTGGTGACCGAAGCCATTCGTTCCAGCGGCGCCCAATTGTTGAACGCGCACGGCGAACGGTTCATCGATGAAATGACCTATCGCGACCGGGTGGCGGCGGCGATCATCAAGGAAGCGGCGGAAGGCCGCGCCGTCGAGACCCCCCATGGACGCAAAGGGGTGTGGCTGGACACGCCGATGATCGATCTGCTGAAAGGCGAGGGCACTCTGGCCAAACAGTTCCCCGGTCTCATCCACCGTTTCAAGCGTTACAGCATCGATCCCGCCGAGCAGCCGGTGCTGGTGTACCCGACGCTGCATTACCAGAATGGCGGCATCTGCATCGATGACCGCTGCCGCACCGAATGTCCCGGCCTGTGGGCGGCGGGGGAGGTGACCGGCGGCCTGCACGGCACCAATCGGTTGATGGGCAACTCGCTTCTTGATATTATAGTGTTCGGTCGGCGCGCCGCCGAGTCCGTGCAGGATGAGTTGCCGGAACGCCGGGCGGTGACTCTGACGGCGTTGACCCAATTCCGCGACGCGTTGAAGGCCTTGCCCGATGCGCCCGCGCAAACGGCGCCGCAACTGTACCCGACGGTCTCGCAATTGAAATTCGCAACCGCGGCGGCCGCCGAAACGGCGACAGAACCTAAAGCCGGGAACGCGTCGTTCAACCCGTCCGAACCACCGGACCCGTTCGCCAGCCGGTAGCCGGCAGCTAACCGATAACCGGTTTCAAGGTCGCAGCCGGATCATTCCCCAACAACCCTGCGGTGCATCCCGCCGCCCAGCCGAATCGGAATCCATCATGACCGACACCCCATCGTCCGCATCGAACTCACCCGTACAACGCGTCACCGTGCGCCGTGGTCGCAGGCAATGGCGAAACGTGCCGACGCGCATGCTGGCGGTTGCCATCCGCAAGGGCAAACTGCGCCGCGACGACGAGTTTTCCCTGGACGGCACCCGCTGGAGCCGTCTCGACGCCAATCCACAACTGGCGCGGTTGTTTCCCGAACCGGCGGCGGCGCACGTGTTTCATCCCGCCACACCTCCAAAAGTGGAAGCGCAGTTGGGCGAACTCGCCCGCCTCATGCGCGACATCAATCAATAAATAACGCATCGTTACGGTATGGAACCGATTTCTCTGATTCTGGTGGTGCTCCTGTTGGGAGCGGGGGCCTGGTTTTTTTTCAAAAAAGGCGGCCGCGGATCGTTCGTGGCCGGACCGCGTGTGGGCGCGATTTTGCGGCGGCTGGGTCCGGAGTACGAGGTGGTGGAGAACGCCACGGTGCCGACGCCGGACGGCATCATCCAGATCGATTTCCTGGTGGTGTCGCCCTACGGCCTGTTCGTCATCAATGAACGCGACGATGCGGGGCGCGTGCGGGTGCAGGCGGGTCAGCGCGAGTGGGAAGTGCGCGGCCTGGGTGGCGGACTGATTTACAATCCGTTGTGGCGCAACCGCCAGGCCATCAATCACATCGAAAACAAACTGGGCGATTTGCCCATTGCGTCTCTCGTGGTGTTCGTCAATGCGAAGCTGGAAGGCATTCCCGACGAAGAGGTGGTGACGGGGAATCAGTTGCTGCCGGCTATCCGCAAGGCGCGGCACGCGGTGCTGACGGCCGAGCAACAGCAAACCGTCATGACGTGGTTTGGAAACCGGTGAATGGGGGACGAGGGTTTCAGGCGATCAGATCGATGAGGCTGCCCGGCGACCCGCTGTCCGGTCCGCTGACGGCCAGGCCGAGCAGACTGAGCAGGGATTGGGCCTGCATCTGAGATGCGCTCAGCGCCGCGACCAATGCCTGCGTCGAAGCCTGGACGGCCTGCGTGGCGGCAGCGCTGGAACGGGTGGCGGTGCTTACAGAGTCAACCATGAGATGAGTCCTCAGTTTGAGTTCAACTGTCCTCAACTATCCTTTACGGCAGGGAGTGAGAAAACTTGAGGGGGGTGTCGGGATTTTTTTTAAGAGACGGAAAAGCAGGAAGATGGCCTCCGGACACGGCTTGACAGCGACCGGGCTTGGGATACAATCCCTTGATTATAGAACCTCATTACAGACCAGAAATTGAAGGAAGAAGCATTATGAACAAGTATTGGGTGTGGTGTTTGGCAGTGTGCTGGATGGTGCTGGGAGCGGGATCGGCCCCGGTGTGGGCGGGAGACGCGGAATTCAAAACCGGCAGTAAGTTTTATGAAGGCGGGGCTCCCAAAAATTGCCCCATCGACAAAACCACCATCTGCACCATGGAGATCTGGTTGGAGTTCAAACACAAGAAGAACAAGAAACAACTCTGGCAGGTGCTCAAGGACAAGCACATTAAGGTGCTGGGCCACACCATTCAGTTCTGGCGGCCGCGTGGCGGCCACCCGCCGACCAATATCGCCATCGGCGGCGGGCTGAGCGCCGAAGACGCACGCTGGGCCATCGAATTCGCCCTGAAGTACAACGACCACATCGACGGCCTCATTTTCCAGCGGCTGAATCCGCCGCATTACGTGGCGGTCGCCACCTCCGCCTGGGACGCCCAGTCGGAAACCAAGATCACCCCCGAGCAACTGCAGCAGTTGCGCGACCCCGGCCTGTCCACCCCGGAGTTCCACGCCTTGTATGTGAAACTGACCCAGGAAATGGAAAAGGCCGAGACGTTTTACTGAACCGGGGAAGGGATTTTTGTCCGCTCCGGGGTGGGGGCGTATCCTGTGAAAAGTTTGACAAAATTTTATGGATTTGATAGAAGCAACACTTCTGGCACCGTAAGGGTCCCACCGATCAAATAATTGTTTTTTCGTATAGAATAGCAGGGGCTGCTGGGAACTGTCGTATCCCGGGCGTTCCGCTCCCCGGCTCTGCACATTCTGTTCATCGTAATTAATCTCAAAAGGAAGGTTCGGCAACCATGCCTGATATAGGTTGGATTCATTTACTTATTGCCCAGGCCGAGGGACAAGCCGAAGCCCCTCCCGGTGGTGCGCTGTCGTTTTTGCCGCCGCTCATCATCATGTTCCTCATTTTCTATTTCGTGCTCATTCGCCCGGAACAGAAAAAACAGGCCAAGGCCCGGCAGATGCTCAACGAGTTGAAGGAAGGCGAGAACATCGTCACCTTGAGCGGCATCCACGGCACCATCAAGAAGATCAAGGACGATGTGGTGACCTTGCAGGTTGCCGACAACGTCCGCATCAAGATCGAACGCTCCGCCATCGGGCGTGTCAGGGGTGCCGGTACCGAGAGCAAAAACGACGGCAAAAAAGAAAAAGACAAAGATAAAGATTCCGGCAAAGACAAAGAAGAAAAAGATAAAGATAAAGAGTGAGCGACTGACGGCCTGATATGTTTCGAGATCTCAAATGGAAAATCCCGCTGATCGCCGCCATCCTGCTGGGTGCGGTGTGGCTGGCGTACCCGGTGCAGGAGAAAATCAACCTCGGGCTCGATCTGCAGGGTGGCATGCACCTGGTGCTGGAAGTGCAGACCGAGAAAGCGGTGGAAAGCTCGATCGAACAGCGCGCCGACGACATCAAGCGCGCCCTGCAGGATGAGGATGTCGAGCTCGACCGCGTCTTCGCCATTCAGGACGACAAGACGGTGCACATCATTCTGGTGGACACCATCGACACCCCCGCCACCACCCAGCTCGTCAAGAATTATCCCAGCATGGAATTGCAGGGAACGCAGCGCGACGGCCTCGAATTGATTTACCGGGTGACGGCGGAAGAAATCAAATACATCAAGGAAAACGCGGTGCAGCAGGCGCTGGAGACCATCCGCAACCGTGTCGATCAGTTCGGTGTTTCCGAGCCCGCCATCCAGGTGCAGGGCGAACGCCGCATTCTGGTGCAGTTGCCGGGCATCAAGGAGCCGGAGAGGGCCATCAACCTGATCGGCAAGACGGCGCGTCTTGAGTTCAAGGTGGTGGACGATTCGATGAGCCCGCAGCAGGCCCTGCAGCAAGGCCCGCCGAACGGCAGTGAAGTCCTTTACCAGCGCATCGAGAATCCGGAAACGGGCGCGGTCACCAAGGAGCCGTACCTCATCAAGGAACGCACATTGATGACCGGCGATTCCTTGACCGCCGCCGATGTGCGGTACGACAACCAGTTCAACGAACCGTATGTCGCGCTCACCTTCAACAGTTTGGGCGGACAGCAGTTTTATCAGATTTCGAAGGATTACCTCGGCAAACGCATTGCCATCATTCTCGACAACAACGTGTATTCCGCGCCGGTGATCCGCGAGGAAATCCCCGGCGGCCGGGCGCAGGTGACCGGCCGTTTCAGCACGGAAGAAGCGCGTGATCTTGCCATCGCCCTGCGTGCGGGCGCGTTGCCGGCGCCGGTGATCATTCTCGAGAACCGCACTATCGGGCCGTCGCTGGGCCGCGATTCGGTGGAAGCGGGTGTGACCTCCATCGTTGCCGGGTTCATTGTCGTTTTGATATTCATGATGCTCTATTACCGCCTGTCGGGTGTGGTGGCGGTGACGGCGCTGTTTCTCAACCTGCTGCTGCTTTTGGGCGCGCTGGCGTATTTCGGCGCGGCGCTCACCCTGCCGGGCATCGCCGGGATCATATTGACCGTGGGCATGGCCATCGATGCCAATGTGCTGGTCTTCGAGCGCGTGCGCGAGGAAGTCCGCATCGGCAAGCCCGTGCGCGCCGCCATCGACGCGGGGTTCGCCAAGGCGTTCCGCACCATCGTCGATGCCAACGTCACCACCTTCATCGCCGCCATCGTGCTGTTTCAGTTCGGCACGGGACCGATCAAGGGTTTCGCCATCACCCTGTGCATTGGCATTGCCGCCAGCATGTTCACCGCCGTGTTCGTGAGCCGCACCGTTTTCGATTCGTTCATGGCGCGTAAGAAAATCCAAACCCTCAGCATCGGCTGAGGCATCACCGGGACCCAACAGGAACAGAACGTTTTATGGAACTGATCAAGGGCGAAACCAGAGTCGACTTCATGGGCAAGATCAAGGGGGCGCTCCTGTTCTCCGGCCTGTTGATCCTGATCAGCATTGCTTCCATTGCGGTGCAAGGTGGGTTGAAGTACGGCATCGATTTCGCGGGCGGCACGCTGGTGCAGTTGAAGTTTGCCAACCCGCCTTCGGTGGACAGCGTCCGCAACGGGTTGAAGGAAGTGGGTCTCGGCGACAGCACCATCCAGGAATTCGGCACGAAGAACGACATCCTCATTCAGCTCGAAGGCTCCGAGGACCAGTTGCAGGAGATCGGGTCGCGCATCACGCAGGCCCTGGAAAAAAGCATGGGGGTCACCGACATTGTGGTCGAGCGCGTGGAGATGGTCGGTCCCAAGGTGGGGCAGGACCTGCGCGAGAAAGCCTTGCTGTCCATCGTGTACGCCCTCATCGGCATCATCATCTACATCTCGTGGCGATTTGAGTTCCAGTACGCCATCGCCGCCATCATCGCGCTCATTCATGACGTGGTCATCACCATGGGCGCGTTCTCGGTGCTGGACAAGGAGTTCACGCTGGTCATCGTCGCCGCCTTCCTGACCATCATCGGGTATTCGTTGAACGACACCATCGTTGTGTTCGACCGCATCCGCGAAAACACCCGGCGGCGCGGCAAGGAATCGCTGGCCGCGCACATCAACACCAGCATCAACCAGACGTTGAGCCGCACGCTGTTGACCTCCGGCACCACGCTGCTGGTCGTCCTCGCCCTGTTTTTTCTGGGTGGCGAGATCATCCATGATTTTTCCTTCGCCCTGCTTGTGGGCATCGTAATCGGCACCTATTCCTCCATTTTCATCGCCAGCGTGTTTCTGGTGTTCTGGGAAGCCCGTTCGCATCGTCCCAAAAAGGCCTGACAACCCGGGCCCTGTAGCCCCTCCATCCCCCTCCTCTCCGCGTCCATTCAGCATATAAAGTTGCAAAGCCCGCGGACGGCGTGATAAATTCGATTCCAAAGCATAGAATGGAATATTCCTATCGATACGGCGGTTTATGAACCCTCAATTGCAGAAAATGGTCACCGTCCAGCAATTGGACAACGAAATCACGGAAGTCCAGAGCCTGGTGGACCTCATTCCCGGACAGATCCAAGCCGGTGAAAAAGAGCTGGAAGGGAAAAAGGGAGACCTGAACACCGTCCAGCAGAAAATGGAATCCCTCAAAAAACAGAGGAAGCAATTCGAGCAGGACGTGCAGGCCGAACACGACCGCATCGCCAAGACCAAAGGCAAGCTGCCCACCGTAAAAACCAATAAAGAATACAGCGCCATCCTCGCTGAGATCGAAACCCTCAAAAACAAAATCGACGGCATCGAGGAAAAAGAACTCGATGTCATGGAGCAGTTGGAAGAACTGGAAAAAACAGTCCCGGCTCTGGAGCAGCAGTTCAATGGCGAACGCCAGAAGTTTGAGGAATACAAAAAGAAAAAGGAAGAGGAGTTGCGGCGGACTCAGGAAGAATTGACGGGACTCCAAAGCAAGCGGCAAGGCCTGATCGATGCCGTGGACCCCAAGATGGCCGTGTTGTACGAAAAACTGTGCAAGGCCCGGGGCGTTGCGGTGGTGCCGGTCGAAGGCGAGATCTGCAAGGGCTGCTTCCAGCAGATTCAACCGCAGGTGGCGCTGGAGGTGAGGACGTCTCCCGACAAGATTCACCAGTGCCAGTTCTGCGACCGGTTCTTGTATTCCATACCCAAACCCGAAGAGGAAACGGAAACCCAAACGGCGGTGCCGAAGTAAACTGGATGATCGCTGCCCGGCTTTGGCGGGGGAGAGGAAAGTCCGGGCTCCACAGGGCAGGATACTCCGTAACGCGGAGTGGGGGTGACCTCAAGGAAAGTGCCACAGAAAACAGACGGCCTACCCGCGGGTTTCGGCCTGCGGCGGCAAAGGTGAAAAGGTGGGGTAAGAGCCCACCAGTACCGCCGGCGACGGTGGTAGCTGGCAAACCCTATCCGGAGCAAGATCAAATAGGAAAGCGTTCGAGGGCGGCCCGTCCGATGCTTTCGGGTTGATCGCTCGAGCCTGCCGGCAACGGCAGGCCTAGATTGATGATCATCGCCCTGTGCCTCGGCATGGGGAACAGAACCCGGCTTACAGGTTTACTTCTTGCCGTCCAGCTCCGGAGCGATCCGGCTGGACGCGCCGTTTGCTTCCTCCGACCTCGTCCTTTCCCGGCTTTGTACTTATTCAGCGCACAGGTGCCGGCCCGCATGGTGCCGGTCTTGTGAAGACCAACCTCTTTTTCGATCCGAAGCTATCATGAATCTCGATTTACAATGTTCCCGTGTCCTGACCGGCTGCGTGGGAGTGATGCTCCTGGCAGGTGCTTGCATGATCCTGCCGACGTCCACCCTCGAACAGGCGGTCGTGTACAACAACCAGAAGGAAGTGCGCCGCCACTTGAACGAAGGCATCGATGCCAACAAACCCGGCACGGATGGCAAGACACCGCTCCACTTCGCCGCCGAAAAAGGACGGCAGGAAGTCAGCCGCATTCTGCTGGAACGGGGAGCCAACGTGAATGCGCACGACGACCGCCAACGCACGCCGCTGCACCTGGCCGCTTTTGAGGGCAACGAGGAGGTGGTGGGCATCCTGCTCAAGAACCGCGCCGACCTGAATGCGGTCGATGGACTCGGCCGCAACGCGCTGCATCACGCCGCGCTCGGCGGGCGCAACCGCGTCGCGCTCGACCTCGTGCAGCGCAAGATGCCGGTCGATCTGCCGGACAAAAAGGGGTACACGCCGCTGTCCCTGGCCTGCCTCAGCGACGAGGTGGAGATGGTGAAGTTCCTGCTGCATCGGGGGGCGTCGGCGACCCCTTCCGGTCCCTCGCCCATTCTCATTGTCGCCCGGCAGGGCAATGAAGAGATCGCACGCATCCTGCTCAACAACCGTGCGCCGCTGTACGGTCCGCCGCAGGCCGAAGACACGCCGCTGCACATCGCCGCACAGAAGGGGTATTTTCATCTGGTGCGGCTGTTGCTGGAACGCGGCGCGGACGTGCATCGCAAAAACAAGGCGGGGAAATCGGCCCTGTATTATGCGGTGGATGCGAACCAGAGCGCGGTTGCGGAAATGCTGATCGACAAGGGCGCCGATCCCAACCAGCAGGTGCCGGAGGGCAGCCTCCTGCACCTTGCCGCCGAAAAAGGGAATCACAGCGTGGCGAGGACGTTGATCGAAAAAGGCATCGACCTGCGGACCAAAAACGGCACGGGCCAGGAACCGCTGGATGTGGCCATCGAACACGCCCACCAGACCGTCGCCGATTTGATCACGTCGGAACTGGTACGGCAAAAAGAGATGGGCCGGTGACGCGCCTCGCGCAGGGTCAAACGAGCCGCCCTGAAAATCAAAAAGCCGTCCCGAAAGGGACGGCTTTTTTTGTGTCGGATGCGAAACTCTTTACGGAATGAACTCCCAGAAGGTCAGTCCCGCAATCGAGCGTTTCACCAGTTTGCCGCGCTGGTAAATGGGACTGCCGCGGATCAACCGGTAGATGTCCGAGATCACCGATTTGTTGTCGCCGAAGTAGGAATGGCCGATCAGGTTGGTGTCGAGGCGTGAGACGTCGATGGAGTCCAGCCCCGGCAGGGTGAGGATGCCGTCGCTGGAGTCGCCGGCGCGGCGGTAGCCGTTGACCTCGCGCGAAATGATGAGCGCCTGATCGCGGCTCGATGCATACAGCGTGGTGCGTTCGGTGATGCGTTTGAACTCGGCGAACAGTTTTGCAAACTCGACCTGGTCGATGTCCGGCGCGGCCAGGATGACTTCCTTGAAAATCGGTTTCTGCCGTTCTTTCATCTCCAGCGCCAGATCATGCAGGGCGTTGGTGAGCGCCACGCTGCCCATGCTGTGCGCCACCAGGTACACCGATTTTGCCTCCGTGCCCTGATGCAGGGTTTTCAGAAACAGGCGCAGGTCGATGGCGGCGGCACGGATGCGGTTGGCGTCCTTGATGTAATCCTGCGCCTGACCGTTCGACGGCCAGCTGAACACCACCGAGGTGCCGTCGAATTCCAGATCGTATGCCAGTTGCGCGGCGCGCTGCACGGCGTACTCGAAGGTGTTGTTGAAGCCGTGCACGAACACCAGCATCGCCGGGTGATCGGTCAGGTTGCCATTCAACCGTTGGAGAAACACGTCCTTGCTCAACCTCCCCGCCTTGGTGAGGATGACGTGCTTCTTCGGGTCTTCTTCTTCCAACTGCATTTCAAAGATCGTGAGCGGCGTGGTCAGGCTGCCCTTGCTGCGCATCTGTGGATCGGTCGGCACGGAAATGGTGGCGATGCCGTACTCCAGCGTCTCGCCCGCATCGCCCCCGTAAAACTTGGGTGAGATCTTCACGCCGGTGTATTTGCGGGTGGTCCCGTAAAATACGTTGGTGACCACGAAGCCTTTCTGCTGCTTGGCCTCGTCTTCAAAAATAGGCATGGTCGCGCCCGCTTCGACGGTGCCGCTCGGCGCATGCACCGCCGGTTGTTCGAACTCGGGTTCCTCGAAAATAGGTTCCTCGACTTGCGGTTTTTCAAACAATTCGATTTCAGCGGAAACCGTGGGGTGCTCGGGTTCTTCTAGTTTTGGCTTCGATGGTGAGAGCGATTCCGTTGATTTCTCCTCAAACGCTTCATCGCCGGGAAATTTTTTCTTGAGCGCGGTGACGGAATCGGATTTTTGTTTTGCCGTGCTGGGGGTGGGTTTGGAGGTTTCCACCTTTTCCGAGGACGCAGGGCCTTTTGTCATGGTCCACGGACCCGTCTGCGCGCAGGCCAGCCAGAACGGGACGATCCCGAGCAGGCAGACGATTTTGAAAAAAGTATTGGATTTCATCGGGACACTCCTTCTGCATGCAGGGTGACGGATGCGGTCAGGACGCGGCCCCATTATAAGGATTTTACGGGGAATTGATAGGCCTACGGCGTGGGCAGTCGGTTGGATCGGGAGCAGTCCGCGCCCACGAACCATCGCTTGCAAGGAGGGCAGTAGGCCATTTTCTCCCCACGAGGTGGGGCCGCGCCCACGAACCATCGCTTGCAAGGAGGGCAGTAGCCCATTTTCTCCCCATGAGGTGGGGCCGCGCCCACGGACCATCGCTTGCAAGGAGGGCAGTAGGCCCATTTCCTGCCCACGAGGTGGGGCCCTCCGCGCGTGGCGCGGTCAGGACAGGTCGAATTTGAGTTTGAGTTCTTTGAGTTGTTTGGGCTCGATGGCGGAGGGAGCCTGCGTCATCAGGCACGTCGCCTTCTGCGTTTTGGGGAAGGCGATGACGTCGCGAATGCTCGCCGCCCCGCAGAGGATTGTGGCGATGCGGTCGAGCCCAAAGGCGATGCCGCCGTGCGGCGGTGCGCCGTACTGCAAGGCTTCCAGCAGGAAACCGAACTTGGCCTGCGCCTCTTCCTTATTGATGCCCAGGAGGCCGAACATTTTTTCCTGCACGTCCTGATTGTGGATACGGATGCTGCCGCCGCCGATCTCGCTGCCGTTCAGCACCAGATCGTAAGCGCGCGCCCGCATGGATGCGGGGTCCGATTCCATTTTGCCCAGGTCTTCTTCCATGGGTGAGGTGAACGGATGGTGCATGGCGACGTAACGTTTTTCCGCCGGGTCCCAATCGAGCAGCGGAAACTCCGTCACCCACGCGAAGCGGATGAGGTTGTCGTCGATCAGCTTGAGGTGCCTGGCGATGGCGAGCCGGAGGTGCGCCAGCGAGTCGGCGACGATGCGTGGCGTGTCGGCGGCGAAGACGATGGTGTCGCCCACCTCCGCGCCGAGTTTGGCCATCATCGCATCCAGCATTTCCTTCTTGAAGAACTTGGCGATGGGCGACTGCAAGCCGTCGGCGTTGACCTTGATCCACGCCATACCCTTGGCACCGTAAGTTTTCGCGACTTCGGTCAGATCGTCCAGCACCTTGCGCGACAGCGCCTCCGAACTTTTCTTGGCGTTCAGCGCGCGCACCTGCCCGCCGTTCTTGAGCGCCTCGGCGAACACTTTGAAATCGGTGCCTTCGACTTCTTTTGAGAGATCGACGATCTCCAGATCGAACCTGAGGTCCGGCTTGTCCGAGCCATAGCGGTCGATGGCGTCCTGGTATTTGAGGATGGGGAACGGCGTCGGGATGTCGATGCCTTTGGTTTCCTTATAGACCGTCTTCATCATCGACTCGATCAGCTGGAACAGTTGCGGCTCGTCGATGAATGACAACTCCATGTCGATCTGGGTGAACTCCGGCTGGCGGTCCTGGCGCAAATCCTCGTCGCGGAAACATTTGGTGATCTGGAAATAGCGGTCGAAGCCGGAGACCATCAGAATCTGTTTGAACAACTGCGGCGACTGCGGCAGCGCGTAGAACTTTTCCGGGTTGAGGCGGCTCGGCACCAGGTAGTCGCGCGCGCCTTCCGGCGTGCTCTTGGTGAGCATGGGCGTCTCGATTTCGGTGAAGCCTTCCTCGTGCAGCGCGTTGCGCACGACGCGGGTGATGTTGTAACGCAGTTTGAGGTTGCGTTGCAGGTCCGGGTGGCGCAGGTCCAGATAGCGGTGCTTGAGGCGCAGCGCTTCGGAAACCTCGACCTCGTCCCAGCCCGGAAACGGCGGCGTTTCGGATTTGTTCAGGATGGCGAGGTCGGCGACATAGACTTCGATGGCGCCGGTGGCGAGCTTGGAATTGACCATGCCTTCCGGGCGTTTGCGCACGGTGCCGGTGACGGCGATGACGTAGTTGCCGCGCAGCGACTGCGCTTCCTGGTGCGCGAGCTGGTCGATCTGCGGATTCAGCACCACCTGCGTCAGCCCGTGTTTGTCCCACAGGTCGATAAAAATCAGGCCGCCGTGGTCGCGCCGGGTGTGGACCCAGCCGCACAGGGTGACGGTGTGGTCGAGGTCGGCTTCCCGTAAGGCATTGCAATGGTGAGTTCTTTGGAATTTCTGGGTCATGAGGGCGGTTGCGGAATCGGTTTAAATAGCTGAAAAATTGAAGCCAACACGTTACTCAAATTGCCCCGCAGTTGCAAGGGGATAATTGCGGCGCAGACGGTGGTTTGGCGCCGTTTATGGAAATGGCGGTTGCGGTTGAGGGATCATTCCTCGCTGGAACGGGTGTCGGACGGAAGGGCATCGTCGGCGGTGGCGTCCCCGGTCAATTCTTCCGTGGCGGTGGCGGTCTGTTGCCGGGCCTGTTCGGCTTTCAACTGTTGCCGTCGCGCTTCCATTTCCGCCTGTTGCTTTTCACGTTCCCGTTTGCGCTGCTGGTGTTCGATGACCATCTGCGGCTTGACCTTGATGGCGACGGGGATGTTGACCGTGCCGCAGGAGCGCACGCACACGCCGCAGCCGGTGCAGACGTCCTTGTGGATGGTCGGGCGCATCTCCCGGTCCTGGGTGATGGCGCCGGGAATGGGGCAATCGATCAAACACTGCTGGCAAAACGTATCGCCGTAGGCCTGGCATTTTTTCTTGTCCAGAATGGCGTAGCCCATTTCGACGTCGCGGGGACCGCCCGGCACCGGCAAGAGCGCGCCTTCCTCGCAGGCGGCGATGCACGGCAACCCGTCGCACATGACGCAGGGCACCTTGGCCGGGTCGATGTACGGCGTGTCCATGATGAGGAAACCCATCTTCTTCGGCACTTTCTGGATGGCGTCTTTCGGGCAGGCGTTGACGCAGTCGCTGCACCGCGTGCAGGCATTCAGAAACTCGCGTTCGGACAACGCACCCGGAGGCCGGAGCAGGGGCGGGCGTTTGGTGATTTTGTCGAAGGCCGTGTTGACGCGGTCGATCTTGCCCTGGATGCTGTCCACCGTCGGCTTGGCGAAAAAGTGGACGCTCTGGCGCAACATGAACCGCCGGTCCATCTCCTTGTCGTCCGGATCGCGTTCCTCTTCCTCCGCCTCATGCGCCGTGTCGGGCGCGGCATCGGTTTCTTCCAGACCCGCGTCGCCTTCCGCGGTCACCACACCGTCTTCGATGTCTCCGGGGGTGAGCGGTTTCGCCGGTTTTTGGGATTTGGGTTTCGACTTGGGCGTTGCCTCTTCCAGCGCCGGATAAAAATATTCTTTGACGCGGCGGAAGAATCCTTTTTTCGGTTTCGGTTCTTCTTCGACCGCCGCATCGGGCGGGATCTCTACGGTGGCGTCTGCGGTGGTTGCTTCCGTGCCCGCATCGACCGTGGTTTCGGAGATTCCGGTTTCGACGGTCTCCGCCGTTTCCTCTCCGGCCTTTGCCTTTTTCTTCTTCTTGCGTTTTTTCTTTTTGGCGGGGAGGTGGCCGGCCTCGATGCGTTCCGACTCGTCCGAGTATTCCTTCAGCTTGTTGAGGTGCGAGAACAGGCCGCGGCGCGAAAACCCGGACTCCTCGATGGGCCGCTTGATCGCTTCCTTGAAGCGATGCACCGCATCGAATTCCGTATCCGTGGAAGACAGATCGCCGCGCTGATCCGGCGAGATGTGGTCCTCGTTGGTACGGATCTTCGGGGGCAGTTTCTTGCCCTTGAACATTTCCTTGTTGAGGCGGTAACGGAGCGACATGGCAGACCTATGCGGGGCGAAGCTTAATCGGCGGGATCACACCCCATGTCCTGGGCGATATTTTTGTAATCGTGCCAGTTCTGGGCATCGGCGTTCTCCAGCATGTATTCGTCGGTCGCCAGCACCAGCGGATGGCCCTTGTTGACGAACGACTGCACCGTCGGAAAGCGCAACAGGAAGATGGTGACGGCGATGCGCGCCAGGTCCCGGATATCGGGATCGGCCATCACTTCCTGAATGACTTCCTCCGCGTTGTCGGCGGTCACTTTCTGGAACAGCTCGGAGGTCTTGTCTTCCAGTTCCGGATGCGTGTCGCAGATGTTGGCCGCTTCCAGTTGCAGATCGAGGATGCGTTCGTAATCGGTTTCGTCGAACTCGCCGTCCATCTTGCCCTGTTCCCAGGCGGAGCCTTCGCGGTTGCGGTCTCCGTGCTCGTCTTTACGTTCGGCGGTTTCGCAAAATGCCAGATTTGCTTCGTCGAGCATGATTTTGGCTTTGATCTCTGGACTGGTCTCTTTTCCTGACATGATTCTGTATTCGACTCCTCTTCTAAGACGGTGTTGGCGGCTTCGAACCGGGCCGGTGCGTGCCGCCTCCGGTCGCGCCAACGGGACCCAAATCAACCCGTTAACTCAGGGATATTCCGATGAAACCATCCTACCACAACTGCCTGGACTTCCGGTATCAAAACCCGAGACGGGCTGTGGGGTGGCAGAGAGCGGCGCCAGGATGCGGCGTTCCCCATATTTTCCCTGAAATTTCGATCGACAGTCAGAATTTCACTTCCAAATATGATAGCATAAGGCCGATACAAAATAGGAAGTGGAATCACTTGATAAACCAATCCTTTCCGGTCAACGCCCGGAGGCGTGAGCGGCACGGATCTTCATACTTTCCGACAGGCCATGAATAAAAAAGTGATGCTCATTTTTCCGCCGGAGTGGGTGCCCACCGCCCCCTATCTGGCCTTGCCCAGCCTCGCTGCGGTGCTCCGTGAGAACGGCATTCCGACCGTGCTCAAGGACATCAATGTCGAGGCCTTCGATCACTACTTCACGCAGGGTTATCTGGAGTTTGTCCGGGAACGGATACAGCTTCGTCTGACCCGCTTGTTGGAAAAGGAACAACGCGAAGGGCTGACCGACGAGGAGAGCCAGCTCCGGGACGTGTTCATCCAGTACACCTATGTGGACATTCCGCACCATGCAGAAAAGGTGGACCGGGCCAAGGAAATCGTCCGGGGGCCGGAGTTCTACGAAGTGGAAAAGCTGGAATGGGCGCTCAACTCTTTCCGTGAGGTGATGGAGTTCATCTCCATCTCGTACTACCCGGCGTCGATCAATTTTTATCCGGTGGAGAGCAACCTGAACGTGTACCGGCCCTGGGTGTCGGAAGACCTGTTCCGTGCGCCGCACGACCGCGACGTGAATATCTACATCGACCTGTGCGAACGCCTGTTGTACCCGGCGATCGAGGAAGAGCAGCCGGACATCATCGGCATCTCCATCGGCACGCCGGTGCAGTTGATGTCGGGCATGACGTTCTGCCAGCTCATCCGTAAAAAATACCCGGATATCCACATCACCGTCGGCGGCAACATCACCACCCGCCTGAAGAACGAAATCGCCAAAAATCCCAAATTTTTCGACCGCGCTTTCCATTCGCTCGTCGCCTACGAAGGCGAGCATGCGCTGGTGGAGCTGGTGCGGGCGCTGGAGGACGGGCGGCCCTTGTCCGAAGTGTCGAACCTGATCTGGAAAGACGAAACGGGGCAGGTGCAGGTCAACGAGAAACTGTACACCGAACGCGTCAACGAGTTGCCGATCCCGGATTTCGACGGCATGCCGTTCGACAAGTATTTTGTGCCGGACAAGATCCTGCCGTACCTCGGCACGCGCGGCTGTTACTGGGGCAAGTGTACCTTCTGCGACCACGGCGCCGGGTACATCGACCAGTACCGCGCCAAGCACGCCGATCGCATCATCGAAGAACTCCAGCAGATGAAGGACAAGTACCAGGCCAAGCACATCCTGTTCACCGACGAGTCGTTCCCGCCGGCCTTGTTCCGCAAGCTGCCGCCGATGATGATCGAGGCGGAACTCGACCTGTTCTGGACCACGTTGATCCGCTTCGAGGAATCGCTGCTCGATCCCGAATGCTGGGAGATGGCGGCGAAATCCGGCTGCCGCAGTCTTTATTTCGGGCTGGAGTCGGCGAACGAACGCATCATCAAGCTGGTCAAGAAGGATACCAAGATCGACGTCGCCATCAAGAACCTCAACGAGGCCAAGCGCGTCGGCATCTGGAGTCACGTCATGGGTTTCTTCGGGTTCCCCAGCGAAACGCAGGAGGAAGCCGAGGACACGCGCCGCTTCCTGTTGGAGAACCAGGACATCATCCACTCGGTTGAGATGTATTTCTTCGTCCTCTACAAACACGCACCGGTATGGGACATGATGGAGGAGACGAAGATCGACGTGCAACGGAACCCGGAGCACGACCTGGCGCTCGATTACTACTACACACCGGAAAACGGCCTGTCCATCCCGGAAGCGATGCAGCGTTACGAGCAGTTTTACCGCGACGACTACGATCCGTGGGCGCTGCGCGTCAATGCCCGCGAGCATGTGTATCTGTACATCACCCACTACGGCACCAACGACCTGCCGCAACTCTACGTGCGCAACCATCCCGAATCGCAAAGCCAGATGGCTCCCGAAGTCATCATGTAGCTCCCTTACAGGGAGTGGCGACGGGGTGGATTTAGTAGGTGCAAGACCTCAGCCGGCTATCTGCGTTCAAACTGTTCCTGCAAATACGAAAAAGCAAAACATAGATTCTTCTTCGCCTCCCTTATAGGGAGAGGAAGAGGGGTATTGTCCGGTGAGCGAACGATGATCCGAGTGCCCATTCGCGATACAACCCGTTTCCCCGGAAGTTGTCCGGCTCCTCAGAATGACAGCGGGCGTGGCCCGCGGCAAACGAGCCTAAAACCATCGTTCACCGGACAGGCTCGGTCTCCGTTGGCTCCCGGCTCAGCCGGGTCATTCTGAGCGAAGCGAAGAATCTATGTTTTGCTTTTGGGAAACACGCCCACCTACCCGCGCTCGCCTACCCACTGGGCACGACCCTGTCGCCTCCCGGCGCAGCCGGGTCATTCTGAGCGAAGCGAAGAATCTATGTTTTATTTTTCTCCGACTCTCCTTATACAAAGGGCGCTGGAGTGACGGATCGAAGACGAGAGCCTGCTTGAATACTCCCTCCCCTTTACAAAGGGCACTCACGGAGTGACGGGTTGGGGTGAGGAAGGAAGTGAAACTCCATTACCTCCCCTCAGTCCCCTCCTTGGAAAGGAGGGGGAAGTATAAGGTGGATCTTGAAGAAGAAAAGGTGTTTGGAAAAGAGGGATCGGAGCGCGCTCCCGGTTGTTATTTCTTCTCGACGAAGAAGACGGTGGCGTCGGGGTTGGCCTGGTTTTCCGGGCACATTTTGAGGTGTTGCTGGAAGAAGGGCATCTCGACGATGCGGTCGGCATTGAGCACGTGCAGGCCATAGGCTTCGAGCAATCCCTTGAGCGGCCACGGGCCGACCAGAAACGCCAGGCCACCGGGCGCGAGCGCCTGCACCACCGACATCAGGATTTTTTCGCAGGTGTCGCGGTCGGTGTGGTAAAAAAACGGAATCCATTTGTAGATCAGGTCGTAGGTCTCCTGATACACCGCCTCGACGTTATCTTCTTCCTTTAAGAAACGGGTCTGCCGCACGTTCTCCAACTGGTTGCGCGCCGCCGCGTAATTCCACAATTCCTGCGCGTTCTTCTGCGCGAACTCGGCATCGCTGTACAGCACCACGTATTCCCGCGCCTGCGCGCAATCGATGCACCCGGCGATGACGGTGTCGAAGGTGTGCACCAGCACGCGCTTCACTTTCTCCAGCCGTTCCGCCATGTCGGCGTGCTGTTCCATGTAGTGCAGGATCTGATCGACCGCCATCGGTTGCAGGGTCGGTTCGTGAATCTCGGCGTCGCCGTCGGGATAGATGGGCACGGTGAACAGCACTTTCAGCGGATCGACGGCAGGCAGGCTGTCGCTGAAAAAATGCCGCCAGCCGAACGGGTGCGACGGTGGCGTGAATGGCTGGCTGGCCTGCTTGGTGATGTTCCATGCGGGATCGAGCGGCAGGTCGCGCCGTTCCGGGCCGTCGTGCAGCACGAGGGCGTCGCCGATCACTTCCAGCGTGCGCTGGCAGGGGCCGCGTCCGCCGCGCGCGGCGTTGATGTAGGGCAGGGCGACGGGATCGTCCTGCACCGAAACTTTGTAGAGCAATCCGTTCTGCACCGACAGGCTGATCTTGTGTTCGTCGCTGAAGTAACGCCAGGGCGGGTTGGCGCGTGGCGTCCATTCGAGTTCGTGCGAGCGGTCGGGGTCCATGAACACGTTCAGCGTGTCCTCGCTCTTCGGTCCCTTCGGCTCGAAAAACGCGTTGAAGATGTTGAACGCTTCTTTCGACGGATACGTCGGCAGGCCGCGGTAGCGCAAAGGCGGCAGGTCCGCCTGCCGCGACTGGTCTTCGTACAGGCCCCAGATGAACTCGAACGCGGCGCCGCCGGTGCCGGGCAGGGTGGACTGGAATAATTCGACTACCGGGATCAAATCCAGCCTGTCCCAGTTGACGGTGAACATGTAGCTGATGAACAGCGTCTTCTCCCAGTCGCCGTCGATCAGCACGTAAAGGCCGTCCTTGAACAACTGCACGTCGTACTCGCCCTTGCCGGCAGGGACGAAGTTCTCGTCGTGGTAAAAATACTTCACCTCGGAATAAGGCACCCGCCAGGCCTGCGCCGCGCCTTTTCTCAGGTCGTCGAGGGTCATGCGTTCCCAGCCGGGCATGCTGCTGATGTTGATGCGGTTGGAAAACTTTTTGGCGCGCGGCCGGATGCCCGCCCACTGGCGGCAGTCGAGCTGCATGCGCACATTTTTGAATTGGGGTTCGCCGGTTTCCGGATGCGGTTGCCATTCCGCTTCGTGCAGGGTGTGGCCTTCCGGATCGGTCATCAGAAAACGCCGCCCCTGCCCGGTGTAAAACACGCGGTGGCCGGTGGGGTATTGCTTGATGCGCGTGGTCGCCGCCGAGGGCGCATCGCCGGTGAACCAGTAGTCCGATCCCGCTTCGGTGGCGTGGTTCAGGCTGGACAGGGATTGCTTGAGGCTTTCGATTTCCTGGAGGCTGGCGGGAAAGGCCACGTTGCCGGGCTTCTCCAGGACGTCCAGAAAGGTTTTGGGGTCGGTCACAGGCTTGCCTTTGTACAGGTTTGAATTTCCGGGCGATTATAGGGAGGGGCGGCGAGACTGTCAATTGTCCTGCGGTGTTTCCCGGTGCCCCGCGGCGGCCGGGTGCGGCGGCGAGGACCTTGTGTTGACACCCCTTGCCCGGCTCTCTATAATCCTCTTTTGATTCCAAATAAATCAAATTTTTACATCCGGCCTGCTGGTAGAAACCGGATGCCGGGTGTTTTTCATAATATTCTCAGTGAGAGGTTGCATGGAAACCAAGGAAACCCAGACGAACGATCCCCGCGGCGAAGGCCGTAAATATGAAAAGATGGGGTTGTCCTGCCTGCAGAACAACAAACTCAGCGAAGCCGAATCCCATTTTCTGACCGCCCTCGATCACATGAAGCAGGCGGGCGACGACATCGGCCAGGCTTATGTGCTCGGCAACCTGGGCAATCTCAATTTCCAGACCCAGCAGCTGGACAAGGCGGAGGAGTATTACTCGGAATCGCTCTCACTGATGGAAAAGCTCAGCGACCGCAAGGGCATCGAAAACACTCTGGGCAACCTGGGCCACGTCAACTTCTATAAAGGCGAACTCGACAAGGCGCAGGAGCAGTACGCCCGCGTTCTGAAGCTGGTGGAGGAAGACAAGAACGTGCCGGCGCAGGTGCATTACAACGAGAACCTGGGCAACATCGCCGTGCAGAAAAAGAATTTTGCGGAAGCGGAAACCTGTTTCGAAAAAGCGCGCGCCACGTTGCTCTCGCAAAAAGAGGACGCGGAAAAACTAAGCGCCATTGAGGACAAGCTGAAAGGCCTCAGGCACCATCCCGAATACCTGGCCTCCAAAGAGGAAGCGGCGCGACCGGAGATTGAACGCCTGACCCGGGACAACCGCACGCAGGAACTCATCCAGAAATACCAGGAACTGGAGGAGATGTTTTACCAGGCGCAGCGGTTCGACAAAGTGACCGAGATCACCAAGAAAATCGTGGCGGTGCTGGAAGGCCTCAACGACAAGCAGTCGATCGCCATCAGCTACGCTAACCTGGGCGGCACGCTGTTGCAGGAAGGCGTGTCCGGCAAACCGGAATACCTCGACCAGGCCGAAGAGCATTTTCTGAAAGCGCTGGAGTACATGGAAGAGAAGCAGGATCAGAAACGCAAATCCTACCTGCTGGGCAGCCTCGGCGTCATCCATCTCCATAAAAAGAATCTCGATCAGGCCGGCACTTATTACGAGCAGTCGCTCAAGCTTATGATCGACCTCAAGGATCAGCTGGGCGAGGCCCGTGGGTATGCCAACCTCGGCAAGGTGGAAAGCCTGAAGCAGAACTGGGATAAGGCCCTCATGCAATACGAGAAGTCGTTGGAGATCATGGAGAAACTCGAGAACCGGCCCGGCGTGGCGCAGCAGTACGAAGCGCTGGGTGAGATCTACATCAAGAAAGAAGAGTTTGACAAGGCCGAGGATTGCCTGCAACGGGCGCAGGCCATGTACGAGGCGCTCAAGGATCAGCAGGGGTTGGCCATTGTGCAGGACCGGTTGATGTTCATCATCAGCCATCCTAAAACGTTGGAAAAACGCGAAGCCGAAATCCTGAAGGACATCGAAGACGCCAAAAGCAAGAAGGACGACACCCGCCAGATCGCCGGACTCAAGGAGTTGAGCAATATCTACTTTCTCGCCAGCAACCTCGACCAGGTGCAAAAAACGCTGGAAGACACGCTGGCGATTCAGGAACGCATCAAGGATGAAGGCGGACGCAGCACCACGCTGGCGAATCTAGCCAGCATCTGCGAACAGAAACAGGAGCTGGAAAAGGCCGATACGTTGTACGAACAGGCCATCGCCATCCGCGAGGCGCAGTCCAAGGAGCATCCGGGCCTGCCCGACCTCTACAACAACCGCGTCAACGTGCTGCTCATGCTCAACCGCCTGGAGAAAGCCGAGAAGGTGGTCAACCAGTCGCTCAAGATCAACCGCAAGCGCAACCACACCAAGGGACTGGTCAGCGATTACCGCAACCTCGGCAACCTGAGTTTGCAGAAAACCGACTGGGTGGGCGCCGAGAAGTATTACCTGCAGGCGCTGGAACTCAACAAGCAGGCGGACAACAAACCCGAGATGGCCGAGGACTACCGCAACCAGTGCAATCTGTATCTACAGAAGGAAGACTGGAAGCAGGCGGAAAAATACTGCAAGAGCTCGCTGGAAATTGCGGAAGCCATCAAGGACATCCGCAATGCCTGCTACGATCACCGCACGCTGGCCACCATCTACAATGGCCTCAATGAACGCGCCAAGGAAGAGCCGCATTCGAAGGCCGCGCTCGAGTGCTCGCGCAAGCTGAACGACCCGAAAGAGCTGTGTATCGACCTCCGCAACATCGGCAATATTTACATGGAAAAGGGCTACACCGAAAAGGCCGAAGCCAGCCTGCTGGAGGCGTTGGACCTGTCCGTTCAATACCTGGGGAAAAGCGATCAGGCGGAAAGTTACCGCAGCCTCGGCAACTATTTTTTCCGCCGCAGCAATCACCCCGAAGCGGAGAAGCATTACATGCAGGCGCTGGAATACACGCGGGAAGCCGGGGACAAGGCGGGGATGGCGAAGGACCTGACCTTCATGGGCAATCTCAAATTCCGCGGACGTCTGTTTGAAGAGGGCGATGCGTATTTCCAGCAGGCGACCGACTTGTTCCGTGAACTGCGGCACATGCCAAACCTGGTGCAGTTGTACATGACCGTGGCGCGGCTCAACCTGACCGAGTCCCGGAAAGACGAGTGCGAGGCTTACCTGGTGAAGGCGGAAGAAGTGGCCAAGGAACTGGGCGAACCGCAAAAGCTGATCGACTCCATCGCGCACATGCGCAAGATGGCCGAACGCATCGACAAAAAATAAACACGGCGCAGGAAGCAGGAGGCGGCGGTGCCGTCTCTCCATAAAAAAATGTGGGAAGGCGGGCATGACGCAGGGCAAGGAACCGGCCCTGCACATTTTGGGAGCCGCGGTTTGCGACTCCCCAGCGAGAGCATCGTCGGGGCAAGGGGCCGCAATCCGGAACGGCCTCGGATGAGTGACTGTACTAGATTGAATTAGAAGGGGTTGTTTGAGTTTCCGCTAGCGGAAAAAATAGCTTGGAGCGAGATCGAAGTCCGCCCCCGGCCTTTTGGCAGGGGGGCTTTTTTCAAGCATTCCGGAGCGGACCATAATGCCTTGACAATTCGAGCGGCATATATAAAAATCGCAGGTACTAAACAGGTTTTGGGTTTTTAAATAGAAGGGTTTAACACTTCCGCGGGTAATGAACGGCCATGAAAGTTACGTATAGTCCGCAATTGATGGAGGAATCCGTTTTCCGCCATTTGAATCATTTGGAACGGTCCGGATTCCGGGCCGAGTACGATGAATTTCATTCTTTAGCTGACCCGATCTACGAACTTCCGGAAGACGACCGGGAGGAAGCGTTTGAAAAGGTCAATGAACTGTTTTTCCGGGAAAAACTGCTGCTGGGCGATCACGTGTTGAAGGCCCTGGAAATCTGCGGTTTGATTCCCAAACGCAAACGCCATGACGCCCGCCAACCGGCGACGGTCGCCGAGCTTCGCGGGGGCGGTCCGCCTGCCGACGCGTCGGAAGAAGAGGAAGAGTCGGCGGAAGGTGAGGATGCCGATGCCGCCGCGGGCGACGAAGCGGAAGCCGTGGGCATGAACGCGGAGCCGGCTTCTCTGGAAGACGAGTCCACGGAGTCCGGCCTCGACGAGGTCGAGCGCACCGTCGAGTATGAAGACTCCGCCCGCCAGTTCGAAGAAAAAATCAAGGAAATCATGGTCAAGCGGGCCATCAACAAGGTGGACGAGGGGTCCAACGTGTTGAACCGCGTCTCCGGCCTGCCGGTCATCGAGATGCGGGTCCTGGCCAGCCGCTTTGCCAACCCCGAGGAGCATGAAGAGCTCGAGGCGTTTCTCATCCACGAGTTCATGCATGCCCGGGACATGATGGATCCCGAGTTCGATTACGAGGATGCGTTCATCCCCGGCAATCCTTCCGTCAAGAACCTGATCACGGCGCGGTTCCGCCTGTTGTGGAACGTTTACGTGGACGCCCGGCTGGCCAAGAAGAAAATCCGCTCGGTCATGTCGAAAGAAGCGCGTTACCGCGAGTTCGACAACTACTACCGCAAAATCCCCCAGGAACAACGCCGGGGCATTTTCGAGGGCCTGTGGAACACGGAAACGGTCACCCACGAGGAACTGCTTTCCATGGCCACCGACCTCGAAACGCTGATCAGCAAATACATCGACTACACGGATGATTTTACCGCCGAGGATCAGGAATACATCCACTTGCAGGGCTCGCCCTGTCCGTTGTGCAAATTCCCGACCTACAACTGGGTGGACGATCCGGCCAGTGTGTGCGATGAAATGGTGATCGAAGCCATCCAGATCGATTTTCCCGACTGGGAAAGCAAAGACGGGGCCTGCGACCGCTGTATCGAGGTTTATGAGCTGCGGGCAGGAACCGGTTGATACTTGATAAAGGATTTCACTTTAACCGTTGCGGTCTGTTAAAATCTAAGGACCGCATGGAGCATTGACAACCCAGGGAGCCCGGCTGTTTCCCGGCCGGTGGTGATAAGGGAGGTTACAAGATGCCTGAAGTCTATAACTGGCAGTTGGGTCGCATGATGACCTACATTTACGAAGAGAAGCATCCGAAAGAACAGTTCACGTTCGTGTTCAACACGAACCGCTGCATTGCATGTCAGACATGCACGATGGCGCACAAGTCGACCTGGACGTTTTCGAAGGGCCAGGAGTACATGTGGTGGAACAACGTGGAGACGAAGCCTTACGGCGGGTATCCGCAGTTCTGGGATTGGAAGATCCTGAAGATGCTGGAGCAGTCGAATCCGGGTCAGAACGTATGGAACGTTCGCAAGACGTCGAACAAGGCGATTCACGGTGTGTACGAAGGTGTGACCATCTTCGAGGCGCCGGCCAAGATCGGCTTGAATCAGCAGGCGATCGGTTACGTTCCGACGGACGAAGAGTGGCGCTTCCCGAACTTCGGTGAAGACACCGCTCACGGCCGTGAGTTCACGCAGTCGCGCGAAGGAACGTTTGGCGGCGACAACGGCGTGAAGTCGGTTCTGCCTGAACATAAAATCTGGTTTTTTTACCTGCAGCGGATCTGCAACCACTGCACGTATCCGGGTTGTCTGGCGGCGTGCCCGCGCAAGGCGATCTACAAGCGTCAGGAAGACGGGATCGTACTGATCGATCAGTCCCGCTGCCGCGGATACAAAAAGTGCGTGGAGCAGTGCCCGTACAAGAAACCGATGTTCCGGGGTACGACGCGTATTTCGGAAAAATGCATCGCGTGTTACCCGCGCATCGAAGGACTGGATCCTTTGACCGAGGGTGACCAGATGGAGACCCGTTGTATGGCGGCTTGCGTCGGCAAGATTCGTCTTCAGGGCCTCGTGAAAATCGGTTCTAACGGGGAATGGGCTCACGATCCGGACAATCCTCAGTACTACCTGATCAAGGACCGGAAAGTGGCTCTGCCGTTGTACCCGCAGTTTGGTACGGAGCCGAACGGGTATTATGTTCCGTCCCGCCATGTGCCGCGATCGTATTCGCAGCAGATGTTCGGACCGGGCGTGGATCACTCGATCGATCAGTACATGGTTCCGGACCGGGATCTTTTGGGTGTCTTGCAGTTGTTCCGGACGACGCAGCGCATCATCTTCAAGTGGAAGCGCGAGCCGGGTCCGAAGATCTTCGAGACCAATATTCACGGCAAGAAGTTCGAGATGTACAACGACACCATCATCGGGTTTAACCGGAAGGGTAAGGAGATCATCCGTGTCACGGTTGAAGAGCCTTTCTACGTCCGTCCCGAAGAACATCCTGGTGCGTTCTAAGTCGGGTCTCATCTGCCGTGCCGGAGCCGGGGCGCACTCCCCGGTTCCGGCACGGAATTCTAAATAAAAGGGAGAAGAACTCCATGGCCGAGACGAAAGAAGTCAGCAAGAAACAGCAGGACGACATCCTGGTTAAGTTCGGGGAAACCGGGAGCCTGGAAGAAATCAAGGAGCAACGGGTGTCTTTGCATCTGGCACGTGGCCGGGTTTACGACATTCTGTCGAATGCGTTCAGCTACCCGTGGAACCGCAAGTTTTTTCGCCCGAAATCCCTTCTGGAGCCGTTGGACGTCCTGTTGCTGAATGAAGAAGACTGGGGCACGGCCAAAGACAGCGTCAATCGTTTCGGCAAATACCTGCCGCGCATGGCGCTCAAACAGGTACAGCAGGAGTATATCCGCGTGTTCGGCCACGCGGTTTCTCAGGAGTGCCCGCCTTACGAAATGCAGTATGGCACCGAGGGCGGCATCCAGTCCCAGACCGACGTTCTGATCCAGTTGGGCGGATTTTATGAAACGTTCGGGTTTGAATTCCCCAAAAGTCGTGGCAAGGAGCGCGTGGACCACATCGCCGTGGAACTGGCGTTCATGGGCTACCTGTGTTTCCGGGAAGCCTACGGCATCACCAACGACCACGACGAAAAGAAGATCGCCATCATCCGGCAAAGCGTGAAAAAATTCCTGCGTAACCATCTCGGCCGGTGGACGCCGTTGTTTTCGATTTTCACGTCGCGCAAGGCGGAGCGTGGGTTGTACAAGGATCTGGTGGACATTCTGTCGCTGTTCATTCACAACGAATGCTATCTGCTCGACGTGAAGCCCATCAAGGTGGAAGAACCCGAGTACCGGTCGTTGTCGTACAGCATGGAAAACGACCTGATTGCCAATGCTCCGGCGGAGTGTGAGCCGATCAAGTAAGTCCCGTTTTTTCGAATCGGCCGGATTGCCGCCCATTTCAAATCCCCTCCGTCCGGAGAGGTCCATGGCAAGTTCGAAAGCCCCGTTGTGGGCGTTTTGTTGCTTTTGGCTTTTGGTGATGGCCGCCACCCCTGGCGGTGCGGTCACCATTGAAGCCCTGCGCGTGCAGACGCCCATTCCGCTCAACCCGATGGACCCCTTCTGGTCCCGCAGTGAAAACCAGCCTCAGCAAAACCTGATCGACCTGCTGCCGCAGATGATCACCAATCCCATGTGGCCGGACCCGGCGACGAAATGGGTCATGGTGCAGGCAGCGGTGAACGATCGATCCATCGCCATCCGTCTGGAATGGGTCGATGCCACCCGCAACGACATCCTCGTTCAGTCGCAGCAGTACCGCGACCAGGCGGCCATCATGTTTCCCGTCGATCAACAAGGTCCCCTGCCGCCGTTCACCATGGGCGGGGAAGGGGAGCCGGTCAATATCTGGCAATGGAAAGCGACGTGGGATAAGGAAGGGGCCGGCTATGCCGGCAATGAAATGATGCAGGACATCGAGGATCAGTATCAGTACATGGCGATGGGCTCCGGCAGCTATTATATTTATGAACCGGATGGCGGGCTCAAGCTTTCCGACGAACAGCGCAAGCATGTCTCCGAACGGCAGACCTTCATCGATCCGGGCATGGGAAAAAACGAAGGCGTGTACAACCCCGGCCGGGCCACAGGCAATATCCTGTCCGACAACACCCTGCGGCATTCCCCGGTGGAAGACCTCAATGCCGAAGGCTTCAGCACCCTCACCACGCAGGCCGAACAGAATGTGGATGGCTACGGCAACTGGAGCAACAGCCGCTGGAGCGTGGTGTTCAAGCGCACGCTGAAAACCGGAGATAAGAATGACACCCAGTTCGAGGGTCAGAAAACGGCGGTCGCCTTCGCCATCTGGAACGGCCGCAACAAGGAACGCAACGGTCAGAAAGGCGTCACACCCTTCCATGAATTGAGTTACCGCTGAAAACTCCCCTGCCCGAACGGGTTGAGCCCGCCTTTTCGGGCCACATAGAAACCTTGACCCATCCCCCCCGATCAAGTGTAAAATTGATAAAGGGTTTGTCATGTCGTTAAAAAAGCCCTGGGATTTTTAATCCGGGAAATAGAAAAACCCGGCTTGCACTTTTTGCATCCTAACTTTAACTGAATCAATTTTTTTGGATGGCCTGGGAGAAACCAGACTGCCAGCCCGTCCTCATTCAACCTTTCTATAATGCTTATTTTGAATATCAAACTTCCTGTTCCACTTTGGACCGGAAGAGAACTCCATGTTTCCCGCAACCTCTTTGTTCCGACGAGGCGCACCCTGCCTTGCGGGAGGGTGAATGCCCCGGTTGCTTTTTCAGTGGGTTCTCCGGCCCCGAACTTGGGAAGAGAGGGTTCCGAATAGGCAGGTCACAGCCTGATGTTTGTATTCGATCCCATCACACAAGGCTTGGAGCTTCTTGCCAAACGCGATCTGCAGCGGGCCGAAGCCTTGTTTCTTCGCGTCATCAACGATCCTTATGTTCAGGATGAAGAGTTGCAGCAGGCCCGCACCTACCTGAGCGACATCCGTTCCTGCCAGGCGGGTTCCAAAAAACTCGACTTTGACCGGTATAAAAAGCTCTCCAAAAAAACACTGCTGTCCCTCGACAAGATTTACGAATTGCTGGCAGGAGTTTATTTTTCCGAAGCCCGTACTTATGAAGAGATCGATGCGGAAATCGCGAAGCGCACGCCGCAGGTGATCAACCGCCTCAAGCAGGTCAAGGTCAGCGACATCATCGCGCGCGACAAGCTGTTTCAACAGATCGAGAAGCAGGGCACACAGGCGGTGCGGCGGCAGTTGTCGGATGTGAAGGAAAACGGCAGAAAGCCGGAGCAGGTCGATCCCTTCCGCTGGAAAACCATCTTCCGCAAGTTCATCGAAGTCGTCAATCCCATCCTGCTGGAACGCCACCTGGAGTTGTTGGAATACATCCTCGACACGGGAGAAATCGAACTCCTGGACGATCCCAAGTTGACCGTCCTGACGCCCAAGTACCGGTGGATCATCGAGTCCACGATCAAGACGAAATGGTATCTGCTGCGCAGTTATTTTTTCAAGGCGCGCTCAGAGATCGAGCACCAGTTCCACAAAAAGGAAGGCACGCGCAAATACTGGGAGGAGGTCAAGTACAAGAAGATCGGGATATTCGAGGCGTGTGGGTTTCACGAACGCCACATCCAGAAATTTTTGTACATCGACAAACTGAATTACAAGACCCTGGAGGAAATTCACCAGTTTGCGCAGTCGCTGGACCTCACCCTCGTGCCGCGGGATGTCAGCCTGGCCCTGCGCGGTGTGGACAAGGCCAAAGATCATATCAAGGAACGCGGCGGGTATTTGATGGGGGCGCGGCGGGAATTCCAGGATCAACTGATCGATCTGGGATTTTCCAAAAAGAACGCCTACCAGATCGCCCGCCAGGCGAAAAAAGCCAACAACCATCAGATCGTCGAATCGTACAAGCTGGCGTTGCAGGTGGCGCGGGACGAAATCTACTGGTACCGGGTGCCACCGCATTCGGAACCGTTTCAGATCGATATCCAGGGCCAGTGCGTGAAGCACCTCAGCACCGTGCGCATCCATCTGTTCGACCGCGGGCGTCTCAACAAGCTGCTGTTGAAAACCGGGAAATCCCTGATCCGCCGCTATCTCGTGCAGGTTTACGGTGACGAGGTGGTGGATCTGCACTGCTATTTCCGTCTGGAAACCATCCACCAGTACTACAAACTGAAATTTTTCCAGTACCACCAGGACGGCTATCCCAGTGTCTCCGAACTCATCAAGATCAGCCGCAAGGAATTCAAACCGATTCTTGTGGATGGATTCAACGCGTTCATCAAAAAACGACGGCTGGCCATCCCCGACTCACTGATCCGGGAAATGGAGCAGCACCGCTCGACGACGGAATGGGAAGATCCGCAAACCACGGTGGAGGAAAAAATTCTACTGCGCTTCTGGTTTCTGATGGACCACGGCGTGACCATCACCCAGGGGCTGCTCAACAAGGGGGTGATGGAGCCCGGAGCGGACCTGTTGGCGTACCTGAACCTTCAGGATTCGGAGTGCAAAATCTGATTCAGCCGGTTCTGCATGTCGCGCAGCGGCATCAGGTCGCCTTTCTTTGAAGCGGCGGCGATGCCCTTTTTAAACACTTCGGCGGCTTCTTCCTTGCGTGACAGTCTGTCCAGCGTCTTGCCCAGCAACAGGTAGGCGGCGGAATAGTCCTTGTAATGCTCCACGACGGTTTGCAGAGGCGTGACCGCTTCCTCGTACCGGCCGGTGTCGAAGTAGATCGAGCCCAGTCCGAAGTTGGCGACCTGATCGATGGGATCGATGCCCAGCACCTTGATGAACATTTCCAGCTGCCGTTCCTGTTCGGCGCGGTCCTGCCCCGCTTTCTTTTCACGGGCTTTTTTGGCCTGACTTTCCTCGACCATCTTTTCGAACTGGAGTGCCGTCGCCTCCGCCTTTTCGTTTTCCGCGTCTTCGATGCGTCCCTGTTCCATGTAATAGATCGACAGGTTGGTGTGCGCCATGATTTCCGTCGGATCGATCTCCGCCAGCCGCTTCATGAGCGAGATGGCCTCGTCGAGTTTTTTCTGCTTGGAGAGCATGACCCCCAACGCCTCGTAACCCGGTGCGTATTTGGGATCGAGTGCGATGGCCTCGCGCAGCAGCGCGATGGGCTTGTCCAGATCGTCTTCCTGTTTGTAATGTTCGAGCGCCTGCTTGTGCAGCGCTTCCGCCCGCTCGGTGCGCGACGCCGTCTGGTAAAACGGCAGCAGTGCGGTTTTGATCGTATAAGGTTCGTCGTGCAGCATCACTTCATAGGTCTGGCCCGGAGAGCGGTAATCCTTCTGCATGTAACCCAGCGCGATGTTCTGTTGGAGATAGGGAGAGTACACGGCGCTTTTGAGGGTGCCGACCTTTTTGTTTTTCAATTTGATTTCCGTGTCGCGCGGCGGCAGGGTGTCGCCTTCGATGATGAGACCGATGAGGGCGAAGGCCGGCGAGCCGTAAGTCTTGATGCGGGCGATGACCTCCTGTCCCGTGTAACAGCCCTTGTGGTAACTGACGGCGCTGTGCTCGAGCCCGGTTTCGGGCAGGATCTGGCGGTCGTCCATGTCCTTGCCGTAAGTCGGGATGCCCGCCTCGATGCGCAGCACCTCGCGGGTTTCCGGACCGATGGCAATGAGGCCGTGTTCGCTGCCCGCTTCCATGAGTTTGCCGATCAGCGTGTCTTCCATGGCCGCCGGGTAGGCCAACACGAAGCCATCTTCGCCGGTCAGGTTCTTGCTCAAGATGCCGATGTCCTGCCCGTCGAGCGTGACGGTTTTGACGTCGTTGTGCTTCATCAGGTTGTTCACCTGACCGGTGAGGGCGTCGAGGATCACCGGGCTTTTCGGACCCTGCAAGGCCAGCAGCCGGTTCCAGGCGAGGTCTTTGTCGAACTCGACCTTTTCGCGGATGTGGTAGGTTTCGAGTGTGTCGATGAGGCGATCACGTTGCGCCGTTTCCACCAGCAGCAGCGCCGAGGTTTCCGAGTCGCGGTGCACCGAAAAGTTGGCCAGCAGTTTGGCGCGGCGGTCGGTGACGGCGTTGTCGATGCCATCGCCGACTTCCAGCTTCAGCATGTCGTTGGTGGTCTGGGTTTGCAGGTAATCCAACGTGTCGGAACCGGCCGCGGACACCAGGCACCAGTCGTCCATCAAAAAATAAGCGCAGGACTCGCGCAGTTGCTTGTGTTCTTCAGCGATGGAAATGGTGGCTTTCATGACGACAGACCCGCGAATAAAAATGAAAGGAAGTGGAACGCCAGGAGGTGGCGGCGATGCCGATGGAGCCGCCGCCGGGCCGGACGGTTTAAATGAAAAAAAGCGCATCGGCACAAACCGGATGCGCTTTTTGGAACCAGATTGTCAGGCGCCGAATCAGGTCAGGGAGAACGACTCGCCGCAACCGCATACGGATTTGGCGTTGGGATTGACGAACACGAAGCCCTTGCCCTGCAGGCCGCCCTGATAGTCCAACTGCATGCCTTTCAGGTAGATCAGGCTTTTGGGGTCCATGAAGACATTGAACTCCCCAAAATCGACTTCCGTGTCCCCGTCTTCTTTCGGGGTGAACCCGAGGTCGTACGACAGGCCAGAGCATCCGCCCCCTTTGACGCCGAGCCGCAGCCCGATTTGGGGATTGTTTTCCGCCTCGATCAGCTTCTTGACTTCCTCACTGGCTTTAGGTGTAATGGATATGAATTCCGAGGTTTTTGTCATTGCCCCAAACTCCTGTTAAAGTAAAAATCGGCTTCTTAAGATTTAGATTCTGAAATCATCCAATCGATTCGTTATTATAACAAAATCTGAGCTCTGGGGCCAAGAGGAACGGCGGCAGCCGGATTCCGTGAGGCCAGAATTCTGTAACTCATTGATTTTTATAGAATTTTTTTCTTGACGGGGCGATGGGCGCGCGGGCGGCCTGGCGGGAGTCAAAAAATTAAATCTTTTGGCCCTGATTTGAATCCAAAAAACGAGTGTTCAACCTGAATTTTCAAGGTTTAATTTTATTTGGAAAGGTGGTTTCATGATTAGCGTCCCGGACCTGATCAAACTGGTGACTGACACCCTGCCCGATGCCGAGGTCCAGTGCATGGACAAAACGGGGATGCGGGACCATTACATCATTCATGTGACCTCGCAGGAGTTTGAGGGCAAAAACGTGATGGAGCGCCATCGGCTGGTGCAAACCTGCCTGAATGCGGCCATGCAGGACGGGCGTCTGCATGCGGCGGAGATCAAAACCGCGACTCCGTAGTACAATAATTATTATGTAGGAAAACCTTTTTTACCCACTCTTTGTGTAATTGGAGTTAGACAATATGTCGGACAACATCGAAGAACAGATCAAAGACGAAATTTCTGAAAACAAAATCCTGATTTACGGCAAAGGCACCCGCCATGCGCCGCGTTGCGGGTTCACCGTAGAAACCATCCAGTTTTTCGACAAGTATGGTTATCCCTTCGAAGTGGTCGATGTTCTGGATGACATGCAGAAACGGGAGACCCTGAACAAGTTGACCAACTGGCCGACGTTGCCGAAGGTGTTCATCGACGGCAAATTTTACGGGGATACGGACATCCTGGATGAAATGGAAGCCAAGGGGGAAGTCGAGCCGTTGCTGAAAGAAGCATTCGGCGAAAAATAAGACATCCTTTTTAAACCCCCCAACCGAGAAGAGGCTTTCATGGCTGACAAACTGGAGGTAGGGGACCGGGCCCCTCATTTCGAACTGCCCGCGGTGTACGGTTACAAGGCAGGGGCCACCAGCCCCTCGGCTGAAGAAGGCGTCACCATCAAGCTCAAGGATTTTGAAAACAAGCAGTGGCTGATTCTTGTTTTCTACACCTTCGACGCCAGTCCGGAAGACACCCGGCTGATGGTTTCCCTCAACGGTTACAACCGCAAGTTTCAGACCCGGGAAGTTGAAATGATGGGAGTCAGCTGGAATGGCGTGCAGTCTCACCGCCAGTTCATCGAGGTCTATCAGTTGAACTTCACCCTGTTGTCCGATGAAAAGAAGGAAATGACCGAGAAGTATGGCGTGGTCTATGAAGAGGAAGACTTGGGACAGATGGTCAAAAAAATCCGCCGGTCCACGTTCGTGATCGACAAGACGGGCATGATCCGCGCCGTCTGGCACGACATCGAAGACCTGCGGGAACATCCCAAGGAAGTGTGGGCCTTCATCCAGAAAGAGAAGGTTTAAACGCCGGTTGAGGGCTTGCCTTCGGATTCCGCCGGGGGGGGCGTCGGTGCATGCAACCGGTAGTTGGCGCAGATGGTCTCGCGCAGGGCTTCCAACACCGATTCTTCCTTTTTGGCGGCGATCACTTCATACTCGACCGGTTTGCCGATGATGATGCGGATGGGACCGGGGCGGATGGCGCCGCTGCCTTTGCGGATGATGCGTCCGCTGCCGATCAGGGTGACCGGGACCATGGGCACCCTGGCGCGCATCGCCATCAGGTGGCTGCCTTTTTTGAACGGACCGATGATGCCGTCCGCCGACCGCGTTCCCTCCGGAAAAATGACGATGGAATAGCCCGCCTTGAGTTTTTCAATCGAGGCCATGAAGGCCTGATGCGCTTTCTTGCGGCTGTCCCGTTCCACCGGAATGTAACCCGAAGCCCGCATCGACCAGCCGACGAAGGGGATCCGGAACAGGCTCGCTTTCGCCACCCACCGCAGTTGGATCGGCAGGTAGCCCGACAGCCCGAAGATATCGAAAAACCCCTGATGGTTGGCGATGAGGATCTGTGCCCGGTCCGGACGGATATGCTCCAGCCCCTCCACCTCCACACGAATGCCGTTCAGGCGGCACAGCAGGCGTCCCCAGAACGAAGAGATGCGATGTGACAGGTCACCGCTGCGATCGATCAGGCGTGCGCCGATGCAGAGGGAACTCATGACGATGGACAGCCCGATGATGACGGTCCAGAACCGGAGGGTGTGATAGGCTTGGGTCATGAAATTCCTTATCGAATGTGTGGGAGCCGCGGCATGCCGCATTCCTTGTATAGGGAGAGCTTTGCATAAGTCATTAAAAGAAGTCAGAGGAAGCCACCCTCACCCCAGCCCTCTCCCGTCAAGGGAGAGGGAGTATTTAAAGTTCCTTCTCCCCTGGCGGGAGAAGGTTAGGATGAGGGGGGGTCATGACGATTCCTTTGTTCGAGTAACGTTTAAACCGTTGATTGGCTACCCGAATCCAAGTTACGCAAAGCATTCCTTGAAAATGATATGGGGGTGGGGGACCTTCGCCGTCTTGCTGACATGGAGCGGATGGCTGACCCCCGCCTGGGCGTGGGGGCCGGAGGGCCACCGCATCGTTGCCCACATTGCCGAGATGCGTCTGGAACCCGCCGTCCGCAACACCCTGGAACGAGATTTCAATATAAAGCATCTGACGTCCATTGCCAACTGGGCCGACCGCATCAAAAAAGAACCCGGCGCGGCCGATGTCCTGCATTACACCAACATCGCCGAGGGGGAACGCGCCTACGTGCAGCGCCGCGACTGCCCGCGCCGCAACTGCGTGACGGAAAAAATCTTTGAATACCGGGATAGGGTGTCCGACCCGGCCCGCGCACACGCCAGGCGGGTGGAGGCGCTGAAGTTTCTGGTGCATCTGGTGGCGGACGTGCATCAACCCATGCACCTGGGCAACGCCCGCGACCGCGGCGGCAATGAAATAACCGTTCGCGTCGGTCGCCACCGCACCAACCTGCATGCGTTGTGGGACAGCGGGCTGATCGACCTCGACGGACAATCTCTGTTACACTATGCCCGCGCGTTGCATGCAGGCCTCACCCCAGAGCAGGTGCAGGACTGGCAACGTGGCGATGCGGTGGCGTGGACCAACGAGTCGCGCGCCCTCGTGCTCACATATGGATACGACTTGCTGCAAGATGAACGCGGACGATTGGCCGTCAGGTATCTGGAACGCGGCCGGCAGGTGGTCGCCACGCAACTCCTGAAAGCCGGTGTCCGCCTGGCTCATTTGTTGAACCGGACTTTGCAATGAATTTCAACCGGAGGTGTTCCGTTGAGTGCTGACAATCCGTTTTATTTCCGGCAACTGCTTTCCGGCGTCGATTTCGCCCGTTACGACAGCTCGGCGCGCAGCATGGCCAATTTCATTTACCTGATCGGCGACGCCGAAACGCGCGAGTGCGTGGTGGTCGATCCCGCCTGGGACATCGATACCCTGCTCGACATCGTCGCTGAAGACGACATGACGCTCAAGGGCGCGCTCATCACGCATTACCACCCGGACCACGTCGGCGGCCACATTTTCGGCATGGATATTCTCGGTCTGCCGGAGTTGATGGAGCGCAATCCCGTTCCCGTTTACGTGAATAAGCACGAGGCCGATGGCGTGCGCCAGGTGACGGGCATCTCGATGAGCGACATCAAGCAGATGGACAGCGAGGACACGTTGAAAATCGGTTCCATCGACATTTCCTTCCTGCACACGCCGGGGCACACGCCGGGATCGCAGTGCTTCCGCGTGAAGGATTACCTGATTGCCGGAGACACCTTGTTTTTGCAAGGTTGCGGGCGCGTCGATCTGCCCGGCGGCGACAGTGAGGAGATGTACCGGACGCTCACGCAGCGCCTCGTCAAAATTCAGGATGGGGTGGTGCTGTATCCCGGCCACAACTATGGCGGCAAGGCGGCGGCGCCTTTGGGCGAGGTGCGCGAGACCAACACGTATCTCCAATTGGACAGCCTGGCCCAGTGGAAAATGTTGATGGGATGAGGCGCTTTCGACCGCTGGAAAAGGCCGATTGATCCCTCCCGTCCAAAATGATATAAGCTGAAAGCAGCCATTATTCTTATCCCTTATAAAGGAAGTCTGCCATGCGTTCCATCCTGTCGATGTTCGCCAAGTCGCCGTTCAAGCCGTTGGTGAGCCATATGGACATGGTCCGTTCGTGCGTGGACCAGGTCAAGCCCCTGTTTGCGGCCCAGATGAACGGGCAGTTCGACAAGGTGGTGGCGATGTCCGAAAAAATCGTTCGACTGGAGCATGAAGCCGACACCATCAAAAGCGATATCCGCAATCATTTGCCGCAGGGAATTTTTCTGGCGGTGGATCGGCGCGACTTTCTACACCTGTTGTCCGCTCAGGACGACATTGCCGACGCCGTGGAAGACCTGGGCGTGCTCCTGCGCATCAAGCATCTGAAGATGACAGAGGCCATGAAGGAACCACTCAACGAACTGGTCGAGCAGGTTTCGGCGATTGCCCACAATAGCTGCGACCTGATTCATGAGTTGAACGCCCTGCTGGAAGCTTCCTTCGGCGGCGTCGAAGCCGAGAAGGTGGAGAAGGGATGCCACAAACTGGCTGAGATGGAATGGGAAGCCGACCGCAAGCAGTTTCATTTCGCGCAAACCCTGTTTGCGCAGGGGGATGCATTGAGCTCTGCCGATTTGTTGCTCTGGAACGAGGTCAGCAAAAAGCTGGGTGGCGTTGCGGACAAATCGGAACAGATCGGAAAGATCCTGCGCATCTTCCTGGCCAAATAAACACTCGCCGTTCATTCTGACTTAAACCTTCCTGGAGCATCTTTTGGATTTAGGGACGTTTCTTCTGATCTTTGCGGTCGTGGCCTGCGTGTACATGGCTTGCAACATCGGAGCCAACGATGTGGCCAACGCCATGGGCACCAGCGTTGGCGCGCGCAGTCTCACGTTCCGGCAGGCGGTGCTGGTTGCTGCGGTGGCGGAGTTTGCGGGAGCGTTGCTGGTGGGCGGTCACGTCTCGGACACGGTGCGCAAGGGAATGGTGGACCCCGCTCTGTTCGCCGACGAACCGATGGACCTGGTTTTCGGGATGATCGCCTCGCTGGTGGCGGCGGCGATCTGGCTGAACATCGCCAGTTATCTCGGCTGGCCGGTCTCGACCACGCATTCGATCATCGGCGCGGTGGTTGGGTTCGGCCTGGTGGCGCGCGGTCTGGTGGCCGTGCAATGGATGAAAGTCGGTTCCATTGTGCTCAGTTGGATCGTGTCTCCGTTGATGGGGGGCATCGTCGCCTTTCTGATATTCCGCTTCATCACGGTTAAAATTTTCGACAAACACAACGCCGTGGCGGCGGCCAAGCGCGTGGTGCCCTATCTGGTGTTTCTGGTCTTCGTGATCCTGGCCAATTCCATGATGTACAAGGGCCTCAAGAACCTCCACCTCAATCTGGATTTTACGCGGGCACTCACGCTGTCCCTCCTCGTGGGCGCTGTCGCTTACCTCATTGCCAGAATGCTGGTGAATAAAGTAACGCCTCCCCCGACTGACGACATTCACCAGCAGTTCCAGACCACGGAACACGTGTTCAAATATTTACAGATCATCACCGCGTTTTATGTTGCCTTCGCGCATGGCGCCAACGACGTGGCCAATGCGGTCGGCCCGCTGGCGGCGGTGGTGGCCATTCTGGACAGTGGAGCGGTCCACATGAAAGTCGAAATGCCGATCTGGATTCTGGGGATGGGCGGCACCGGCATCGTGTTCGGGCTGTTGATCTGGGGGGCCCGGGTGATGGAGACCGTGGGCAAACGTATCACCGAAATCACGCCGTCGCGCGGCTTTGCGGCGGAGTTCGGCGCGGCCACGGTGGTGTTGATCTGTTCCAAAATGGGCCTCCCCATCTCCACCACCCACACGCTGGTGGGTTCCGTCATCGGCGTCGGCATGGCGCGCGGTTTGGCCAGCCTGAACCTTAATATCATCAGGCAGATCATCGTTTCCTGGTTCGCCACGGTGCCGTTCACGGCGGTTCTGTCGATGATGGTTTATGAGATTTTCAAAATGACTCTCGGCTGACGCCACGGCCGGACCGGCCCGACCCCCTGTGTTTTTCCCGCAAATCGAATATAATTTCTAAAGGAGGCGTTGTCGTCCTCCACCACATCTTTCCATGGACGGACCATGAAACTATCCGGACAACTGCGCAAGATGCAGCACGAGTCGGCCGATCCCATCCAGTACTTCCTGAGTTTGGATGACAAGCCGGTCGGCATCAATGCCGCGCTCGACCGCAACCTGACCCTTACGTTCACCGGACGCATCACCTGTGTGGAATGCGGCCGCACCATCAAGAAAACCTACGACGAGGGCTACTGCTTTCCCTGCGCGCGCGATTTGCCGGAGAACGCCATGTGTGCGGTGCGGCCGGAACGCTGCGAACACGAAACGGGCAACGACCGCGACCGCGAATTTTTTGAAACGTATTGCAAGGTCGATCACTTCGTCTATCTGTCGCTGACGTCCTCGGTCAAAGTCGGAGTGACGCGCCACTGGAACATCCCGTCGCGCTGGATCGACCAGGGGGCGGTGCAGGGCGTGGTGATCGCGCGCACGCCGGAGCGCAAGCTGGCGGGACAGATCGAGGTGGCGCTGGCGCAAAACATGTCCGACAAGACCAACTGGCGGCGCATGCTCAAGGGCGAAATCGATGACGTCGATCTGGAGGAAGCGCGCGGGCGGGTGTACGACTGGTTCCCGCAAGCCCTGCGCAATTATTTTTTGGACAGCGAGCCGGTGCAGAGTTTGAACTATCCGGTGCTGGCGGTGCCTCCCAAAATCGTGAGCCACAATCTCGATAAGGAAAACACATTGACCGGCCACCTGACCGGCATCAAGGGGCAGTACCTGATCTTCGACAACCGGGTGATCAACCTGCGGAAGTATGCGGGCTACCACGTGGAATTCGACTGGAACGATTGAACGCTGAACTTCGGAAGGAAAGCGGCTTATGGACATCGAATGGCTGATTGACGGAGAGGTGCTGTTGCGGTTGGTGTTGGCGGTCGTTCTGGGCGGCGTGGTGGGCATAGAACGGGAGATGCACGGACGCCCCGCCGGGTTCCGCACCCACATCGTGGTCTGCCTGGGGGCGACGGTGATGATCCTGGGGACGGAGTATTACCCGCAGCAGATGGAATCGGGAAACATCCTCGACCTCAACCGCATGTCGGCGGGCATCATCACCGGCATCGGTTTTCTGGGAGGCGGCGCCATCCTCCGGGAATCGAGCATGATCCGCGGCCTCACCACGGCCGGGTGCATCTGGTTCGTCGCCGGGCTGGGCATCGTCATCGGCAAGGGCATTTATCCCCTGGCGTTGTGGTCGACGTTATTCGTGTTTGTGATGTTGTTTTTTTTCCGGTTTGTCGGCGACTGGATGCCCATCGATCAATTCAAAGGAGTGGTCGTCAAAACCAGGCTGGAACAGTACGAAGGGGTGCGGAAGGGATGCGGAGAAGCGTTCAAAAGCTACGGATTCACGGTGGACGACACGCACTTCAAGATGGATAACGGCAAGGGCGAGGCGGAAATCGATTACCGGTTGTCGTTCAAAAAGGGAGCGGACCGTGAGGCCGCGTTGCTGCGCATTTCACAATTGGAAGGAGTGCAGGAAGTGCGCGGCTGACCGCAGAATGCAACCAGCCGTCGCCCCGCAGGGCGGCCCTCAGGCCGCCTGCTTGACGAGTTCTCCCTGATAATATTCATCCGCTGCGGATTCTTTCGGCTGGATTTGTACCACCTTGAGATTGGTGGCCAGGCCCAGTTTGCGGAGCAGGCTGATGGCCATCCAGGTCATGTCGATTTCCCACGGGTGCAGGCCATGGCGCGCCGAGCTGGGGAAAGCATGATGGTTGTTGTGCCAGCCTTCACCGAAAGCCAAGGCTCCCACCCACCAGCAGTTGGTGGACAGGTCTTTCTGCAGCTTGAAGTTTTTGTAACCGAACATATGCGACGCACTGTTCACCAGCCAGGTCTGATGGTAAACCAGAACCAGGCGCACGAAGATGCCCCAGATCACCCACGGCAGACCGCCGATGGCGAACAACACCAGGCCGAATGCAATCTGGATCTTGATGAAGTGGTTTTCCAGGAACTGGTAAAATTTGTCGTCGTTGAAGTCTTTCGTGTAATCCCGAAGCTTCTGCTCGTCATCGAAGTCCGTGTGCACGTAAAACATCCAGCCGATGTGCGACCACCAGAAACCGCGTGCCGCGCTGTGCGGGTCGCCGTCGGTGTCGGAACTGGCGTGATGCATGCGGTGCTGGCCGACCCATTTGATGGGGCCGTTTTCGCAGGCCAGGGTGCCGATGAACACGAAGAAGTAAGCCACCCATTTGGGCATCTCAAAACTGCGGTGGGTCAGGTACCGATGGAATCCGAGACAGATGCCCAGGGAAGCGGTCATCCAGTTGAGCACCAGCATGACGGCCACGGCGCTCCACGAAAACGCAAACGGGAACACGGCCAGCAACGCCATCGCGTGCAGGAAACCAAAATAATAGACGTTGCCCATGCTGAACCGGTATTTGGGGTTGAACTCTCGAATTTCGCCCATGAATTTCCTCTCCACCAGAGAATGAGTTAGAATGAATGGAAAGCGTTGCTTTATCTGCATCCAAGATATAATTAATTGGTTTTACGCGTTGTAAAACTTTTGTAACAAAGAAAAGGGGCTGTTTCCGGGGGCCTTGCCGCCAGCGTTGCAAGGACGGGATTTGGGGGCTGCCCGGCGGCCTTTTGCGGAGAGAACGTTTGGCTATCCTGAGCAAAGTGCGGACCCTGTTTCACCCGATCATCGTCTTCATCGGGGTCCAGATCGCGTGGGTGTTCCTGATGGCGATCTGGATCAACTGGTACCTGAAGAACCGCCAGGACTTTCAGGAGTTTGCCCAGCGTCTCCGTCCGGAACTGTTTTCCCCGGACCTCAACTGGGTCATCCTCATCGAGGGATGCGTGCTGATGCTGTTCATCCTGGGCGGGGTCATGATCATGTTCGTCTATTACAACAAGCAGGCCCGGCTGAACCGCATGCAGAGCGATTTCATCTCCAGTGTGTCCCACGAGTTGAAATCGCCGCTGGCGTCCATCCAGCTTTATCTGGAGACGATGAAGTATCAGAAACTCTCGCCCGAAGAGGCGCGTGATTTTGTGGAAACGATGCTGTCGGACACCGACCGCCTTTCGGCCCTCATCGAAAACATCCTCGAGGCCAGCAGTCCCGAATCGAAAAACATGCAGCTGCAACTGAAACCGGTCGAGATGAAACCGTTTCTCGAAGAGGTGGTGCGCAGCCATCAACGTCAGTTTGAGGAAAAGAACTGTTACGCCGAATTAAAGATTGAGGACGCGCCCACGTTGAGCCTGGACAAGCGGGCCATGCGCATGGTGTTCAACAATCTCATCGGCAACGCTCTCAGGTATACCTCTTCCGGCCGGCCGTTCAAAATCCGCATGTGGCGGCAGGGCAAGTTCTGCCAGATCGATTTCATCGATCACGGCATCGGCATGGGCGAAAAGGACCGCAAAAAAGTTTTTAAAAAATTCTATCGGGTCCGCAATCCCGAAACGCAGAATATCGAGGGTGCGGGACTGGGACTTTATATCTGCCATGAAATCGTTAAGAACCACAAAGGACAGATCGAAGTGAATAGTGAAGGCAAGGACAAGGGTTGCGTGTTTACGGTGTTGCTGCCGGCGAACGGGAACGCACCGGTGTCCGCCGGCCGTTCCTGAAAAAAGTGAATGCAGGGTGGAGTGATGACAAAAGGAAAAAAACTGCTTCTTGTTGAAGATGAAAAGCATCTGGCGAAAGGACTCGCCTTCAACCTGGAAAAAGAGGGATACCAGGTCACCATCGTAGAAGACGGAGAATCGGCTCTGAACCGCTACGGGACCGACGATTTCGAAATGATGATCCTGGACCTCATGCTGCCCGGCATGGGCGGGTTGGAAGTGGCCCGTAAAATCCGCGAAACCGATTATCGCTTTCCCATCCTGATGCTGACGGCCAAGTCTACGGAGGAGGACCGGACGGAAGGACTGGAAGCGGGCGCGGACGATTACCTCACCAAACCGTTTCACCTGCCGGAGCTGCTGTTGCGCGTCAAGGGCATTCTGCGCCGCAAGCAGTGGTATCAGCAGGTGTCGCAAAAGAACGACGTGTACGAATTCGGCGACATGTGGATCGACTTTCAAACCGGAAAGGCCCGCGGCCAGGACGGCGAGTTTTATCTCACGTCGAAGGAAATCATGATCATGAACCTGCTCATCGCCAATCAAGGCAAGCCGGTGTCGCGGGAAGAATTGCTGGAAAAAGTCTGGGGTTATGCGCCGGATACGGAAACGCGCACGGTGGACAATTTCATCGCGCGGCTGCGCAAACATTTCGAAAAGAAACCGCAGAAACCCCAGTTCATCCAGACGGTGCGTGAAAAGGGGTACCAGTTCGATGTCGAAGGATAAGCCGGGACGGAACAGCAGGAAACAGGAGCCCGACCGCTTTTTGGAAATCGAGGCGCCCTCGGAGGCTCCACGCCCGGTTGCGCCGCGAACGCCTGCAAAGCCGCGGCGCACATTGAACCGATCGCGGACGAAACCCGATCCGGTTGCGGAACGTGAACCCGGCCTGTGGGCGCAACTGTGGGCGCCTGCGTCCTGGCCCTGGCAGCCGGTATCCGGTATGGCGCTGGGCTGCACGTCCGCGGTGTTCGCGTATCTGATGTACCTGATGGCCGTCGATCCGGGGATGATGGACCGCGCGGCGCTGCGTTTTCTGCACCAGGTGAATCTGGTGTTTCATGAATTCGGACATCCGGCATTCGGCTTGTTCGGCGAGACCATCGGGATTCTGGGTGGCACGCTCGGACAGTTGCTGATCCCGGCGATTGTGCTGGTTGCGTTCTGGCGGCGGCGCGACACACTGGGCTTTGCCGTCGGTGTGTTCTGGCTGTTTGAAAACTTTCTGGATATTGCCGTGTACATGGCGGATGCGCGGGCGTTGCGGTTGCCGTTGATCGGTGGCTTGGGCGCGGAGGCGCACGACTGGCGCAACCTGTTTTTTCAATGGGGACTGATCATGCAGGATACGCAGATCGCCGCCATCACCCGCACGCTCGGGTGGATCGGCATGATCTGGATATGGATTTGGCTGGCATGGCGTTGGCTGGCCAGTGATCGCAAACCGAAATTTTGAGGCTGGTATGGATGAACAAATAGAAAGGCTGCTCGTATCGTTGATGGTGATCATTGAGCAACAGGGTGGGGAATACCGTCTGGACACCCAGGCGTTTGAAAACATGTTCGAGGTGCGCCATCACAAAGGCATCCAGGTGCAGGAGCGGGGCGAAGAAGGCATTTTTCTCAAACTGGGTGACATGACCATCCGGCCGGACGAAGCGCAGAACAATTGATTCGCCCGGCCCGGCATGATCCTGAACCCGTTTCCTTCAAGGAGTGACTCATGCCCGCAAAGCTGAAGATGGAGTTGAACAAGTTCATGGAAGGGTTCGTCAAGCGCAACCCCGGTGAACCGGAGTTTTACCAGGCGGTTCAGGAAGTGGCGGCCTCGGTCATTCCCCATGTCAACGAACACCCTAAATACATCAAGGCCCGCATCCTGGAACGGCTGTCGGAGCCGGACCGCATCATCATCTTCCGCGTCTGCTGGGAAGACGATAAGGGCACGTACCGCGTCAACCGCGGCTACCGGGTGCAGCACAGCAACGCCATCGGTCCGTACAAGGGCGGCCTGCGGTTTCATCCGGCGGTGAACCTGAGTGTGCTCAAGTTCCTCGCTTTCGAACAGACATTCAAAAACAGCCTGACCACGTTGCCGATGGGGGCGGCGAAGGGCGGTTCCAACTTCGATCCGAAAGGCAAATCGGAACGCGAGGTCATGCGATTCTGTCAGGCGTTCATGACCGAGCTGTGCAAACACATCGGCAATAACATCGACATCCCCGCAGGCGACATCGGCGTCGGCACGCGCGAAATCAGTTTCATGTTCGGCCAGTGGAAACGCCTGAAAAACGAATTCACCGGCGCATTGACGGGCAAGGGGCTGGAGTTCGGCGGCAGTCACATCCGCAAGGAAGCCACCGGTTACGGTTGCGCGTACTTCATGGAGGCCATGCTGAAACACCGCGGTGACGGCATCAAAGGCAAAACCTGCGTGGTATCGGGGTCGGGCAACGTCGCCATATTCACGGCGGAAAAACTGATCGATCTCGGCGCGAAGGTGGTGACGCTCTCAGATTCCGCCGGTACCATTCACGACAAGGACGGCATCACCCAGGAAAAACTGGAGTTCATCAAAGACCTGAAGCTGTTCAAAAAAGGACGCATTGCGGAGTATGCCGAGAAGTTTGATGGCTCGTACCATGCCGGGAAGAAACCCTGGGGCGTGAAGTGCGATCTGGCCTTTCCCTGCGCCACGCAGAATGAGTTGTTTCAGGATGACGCCAAGGAGTTGGCGAAAAATGGTTGCGTTGCCGTGGCCGAGGGTGCCAATATGCCCTGCACGCCGGAGGCAATCCGCGTGTTTCAGGAGGAGCGTATATTGTATGCTCCGGGCAAGGCGTCGAATGCGGGCGGCGTTGCGGTGTCGGGATTGGAAATGACCCAGAACACCACCTACATGGCCTGGTCCGGTGAAGATGTGGATTTGCTATTGAAGGGGATCATGGCGGACATTCACCAGCAATGCATCAATTATGGTGTGGTGGATGGCGGTTACATCGATTATTCGAAAGGCGCCAATCTGGCGGGATTCAAAAAAGTGGCTGACGCGATGATGGCATATGGAGTGCTCTAACATGAAAAAAGAAATGAAATGTTATGCGACAGTCGATTTGTATTTATTTGATTCTTGCTGCAGTGTTTTTAACTGGAACTCCCCTCTGGGTTTCGGCCAAGGCCGACCGTCCTTCTTATAACCAATCCCGGTACGAAGAAGATTACTCGTTTTTGCGGGACGCCTCCCGGCGGACCGATTACCTGGATTCCCTCAAATTCATTCCCGCCGATGAACGGGGTGAGATTTATTTTTCCATAGGCGGCGAAACCCGCCAACACTTCGAATACATCGATAACGAAAACTGGGGGGCGAGGTCGCAGGACGACAACGGCTGGTACCTCCAACGTTACCTCCTGCACACGGATTTCCATGTGCGTGACCGGTTCCGTCTGTTCTTTCAATTGCAGACGGGCACCGAATCGGGGCGCGCCGGCGGGCCGCGCGGTGTCGATGAAGACCGCATGGACGTCAATCAGCTGTTCGCCGACTTCAAGATTTCCGGCGGCGGTTCTTCCGACTTCACGTTGCGTTTCGGGCGGCAGGAAATCGTTTTCGGGGCGCGCCGTTTCTTCAATTACCGCGAACGGCCCAACCTGCGCCTCAGCCACGACGCCGCCATGCTGACCTGGCAGGACGCGGCGACCACCGTCACCGGATTCGTGGCGCGGCCGGTGCAGATCTCGCGCGATTTCTTCGATAACAACTCGGGCAATGAGCAGAGTTGGTGGGGATTGTACGGCGTGCACAAAACAGGCTGGAGTGTGTTCCCTAACTTCGACCTGTATTACGTCGGACTCAATCACGAGGCGCACGCATTCGACCAGGGAGTCGCCAATGAAACGCGCCATACCCTCGGCACGCGGTTGTGGGGAGAGGAAGGCGCGCTCGATTACGATGTCGAGTTCGTGTACCAGTTCGGCACCTTCGGCGATTCACAAATTCGCGCGTGGGCGGTCGCCTCGGATACAGGGTACACCGTGCCATTGGCCGGGGAACGCTCAGCGCGGCTTAGTGTGCGCGCCGATGTGTACAGCGGCGACAACAATCGGAACGACGGCGACCTCAACGCCTTCAACCCGATGTTTCCCAAGGGAAAGCACATCAGTCAGAGTGCGCCGGTGGGGTTGATCAACACCTACCAACTGCAACCGCGCATCACGTTGAAGTGGGACCGGCACTGGTCGGCGACGGCCAGCGCCATGTTCGTGTGGCGCGAATCGTTGAACGATGGCGTTTATTCCATCGGCAACGGCCTGTTGCGAACCGGACAGCAGAACCGCTCGCGGTACGTCGGCACGCAGCAGGAAGTGGAGGTCAAGTACCAGTTCGACCGTCATCTCGATATCAAGGCGATTTACAACTACTTTGAATCGGGATCGTTCATCGAACAGGGGCCGTTTGGCAAGGACATCGTGTACTGGAGCGGCATGCTCACGTACCGGTTCTAGCGGCTCCGGGGTTCGTCGCCAGCGTAAAAAACGATGGTGACTTTTTCCTCAGTGATCAGGCCCTTGGTGACGACGCCTTCGAGTTTCGGCAGGATGCGCTCGATTTTTTCGGGCGTGTCCACGAGCTCGATGACCATGGGCAGATCCGTGGAAAGACGCAGGATGGAGGTGGTGTGGTAATGGCTGGTTTTGCCGAAGCCGTCCACGCCGCGCAGCACCGTGGCCCCGGCGAGCCCTTCCCTGCGGAACAGTTCGACGAGGTATTTGTAAAGCGGTTTGCCCTGGTGGCGGTCGTCTTCGCCGATGAAGATCCGCAGCAAGACGGCTTCGGTTTCTTTTTTCATGGCGACTTTCTAGATGTTCACCGAGATCAGCCGGCCCAGGTACACGCCCAGAAGCGCCAGGGTGACCGATCCCACGACGTTGAGGCCGAACAGGCCCATTTGGTTTTGCTCCAGCAGTTTGAAGGATTCGTAGCCGAAGGTGGACATGGTGGTGAAAGATCCCAACACGCCGATGGTCAGGAAGATGCGTGTTTCTTCGCTGAACACGCCCTTGAATTCCGACAGGTACATGATGAGGCTGAGGATGAAACTGCCGATGAAGTTCACGCCCAGCGTGCCCAGGGGAAACGTGACGAGGCCGTTTTGAATCCAGCCGCTCACCCAGAATCTTAAAATCGCACCGGCAAATCCGCCCAGCCCGATCAGCAGTACCAGTTGCATGCCCGCTCATCCCTCAATAAGCCTAGTGTGTGTTTCCAAACTGCGGGCATATTGTACCACCTCTGCAAGACAAGGAGGAACCTCTTGCCGGGCGGTCAGCCGGCTTTTGCGGCCAGTGATTTCATGATCTGGTGCGAAACCGGGGTGTCCCATTCCCGCGGGCCGGAAATGTAGCCCGCCAGTTTGCCGTCGGCCCCCACCAGGTAACTGGTGGGCAGGCCCATGATGAAGTACTTGCGCCGCACTTCCTGCTTCGGGTCGAGCAGAATCGGGAAATGCAGACCGAAGTCCCTCTGGAACTCTTCCACGCGGTCCTTATTCCAGCGATCAATGTTGATGGTCAGAATGTGCACCACGTCGCCGCCCAGGTCTTCGTGCAGTTTCTGGATGGTCGGCAACTCATCCTTGCAGGGCTTGCACCACGTGGCCCAGAAGTGGATGAGAATGGGTTTGCCTTCATATTCCTTCAGGCTCACCGTTTTCCCCTCCAGCGTGGTCAGGGTGAAGTCGGGCGCTTCCTTGACCGTGCGGGGTGGTGTGACGCCGAACTGCTCGAACAGCTTCTCCTTCGGCGGCAGCGATGCGGTGCCCGCGCCGGCCAGCAGAAGCGACGCCGCCAGCGCAAACAGCAATCGAACTTTGGATTTAAGATTGAAGTGTCTCATCGTGAATTCCTGTGGAGATAATTGCGTATGGTTTCTTTTTCGCTTTCAGTGAAAGCGATGTTCTTTTTTTTCATGTGGCCTTCCATCACCTTCAGGTAATGGTCCCATTCCGCCGCCGTATGGCGCTTGGGATGGGGCCAACTGTGGCAGGTCGTGCATTTGCTGCGGAACAGTTTTTCATCGGCCGATCCCGCCTCCGGCAATGGGTTGCCACCACACCCCGCCGTAAAAATGCAGACGGCCAGCGATGCGATAAGGAGGCTTTGATTTCGAATGGTTGCATTCATGCGTCCTCCTTAAAATCCGAGTTCTTTGGGTGCGGGCATGCCCCGGTAGCGGCGGCTGTTTGAGGTCGGGATTTCCACATACCATGTAAGCATGAGCCGGTAATCCTCCGCCAACTGCGGTCCACGCAGGTTCTGCGCAACCGGTGCCGACGCTGTGAGTTCCAACACGTGCAACGGAATGGGTTGATACTGGATGCCCGCCGTGATGTTCAGTTTGGTGCCGCCGTAATTGTCCGGGTCGAACAGGGGGCTGGTGAATGGGCCATTGGGGTTGAATCCGACGTGGCCATGTCCCTGCTCTTTAGCCAGACGCGGCTCATCACTGTACTTCCCTTCATAGAATCCGTTCAGCTGGAGATGAACCACCGACTGGGGATGAAACTGGTACATGCCGTACAGGTCCAGCCGCACCTCGTCGCCCTGCCGGTAATCCTGGCTGTTGTCATAGAATCGGCCGGTATAAATCACATTGGCCCCATACCAGAACGGATCACGCGACCCCTGATAGGTGAGTCCGATAATGGGATCGAAGGTGCCGCTGCCCATTTGCATTTTGAAGGGAAGCAGGGTGCCGTTCTGTCCGGCTGCCGGGTTTTCCGTGAATTCCTTTTTGATGCTTCCCGTTGGCAGGGACACACCGAACAACATGGAAAGCTGTTTCGTCGGCGCCAGATGATCGTCCGAATACAGGCGGTACTTGCCGATGAGTTTGAAGTCGCCGATACCGGAGGACTCCATGGTGAAGCCGGATCGGCCGGTGGCCGCCTGAAGCGCCGCGTTGAACCGCATGGGCATGGTGTTGTGCTTGAAACTGCTCATCCCGATCAGCGCGAAATTATCGGTGAACGAGTACGCGCCGCCGAACATGGTCATCCACATGTTCATGGACTCCGGCACCGCCGGAAACTTGCCCATGGCCGGCATGCCGACGAGGTCGGAGGTTTTCACGTCCTTCGTGCCGTCGCGCATGGGGCCCATGCGCATGAACATCTGGCTGATTTTGAAGCGGAACTCCTTCGGTTCCGGAATGCCGCCGCCGAAAATGTTGAGCGGCATGTTGCCGCCGCAGTGCGCGCAACAGAGGCCGATGTAGGCCTGAGCGTTGGCGGGCAAAAACAGGAACAGGGCCAGAATTGCCGCCAGGGCCCGGCGCAGGCTGCGTCGATTGAGGCGAAGTGTGCCGTTGTCTTTTTTTAAAAACGGCAGTCGAAATGTTTGAATGACGGTCATGGTTCGCTTGAGTTCTGGATCGATGAACGATGCCCGGGATGCTGGAGGGAGTGCGTTCGGGCTATTGTTTTCGCTTCTAAAGAAAGCGGGCGGCCCCGAACCGGGAAAACCTCGTTTGCGTGCAACCGGGATTCAAATAAAGGAATCGATCAGAACGATTTGGGAGGCGGGGAAGGTGGGGACGTCTCCCACAAAACGAACAGCGAAGGGGCTTCCGGATGGTAAGCGCCGGGGATGAGAGAGGCCAACCGAACGGCGTCCCGGGACGGACCAAAGGTTTTGAGAATCGGGGTGGACTGTGCCGGTACCGTGCCCTGCGTTTGGCCGCCGCAGTCGAGACCGAGTTCTGTTCGCGGTGACCGGTACGGTTTCTTATGCGGACACCGTTGATTCGCGTGCGCATGTTGGTGGCCATTCAGTTCGCAGTGGGCACTCGTGCCCGATTCGAGGTCGAACGGATTGCCCCCGTGGTGCGTATGACCGGTGTCCGCAGCAGCAAGCGCTGGGACGGCGATGCATCCCGCCAGTAAAAATGTCGTAAAAATAAACCGTTTCACGGCCAATAATCCCGTAAATTCCCTTTTTCCTTCATTTTACGTATTTTCGGGCGCGAAAGTCAAACCCCCGCTCTGGAGTTGGTTTTATTGGTTTTAGAGGTGAGAGTGGAGGCAGGCCGCCAGGCGCGGGCGCACAACTCGGCCAGATAACGCGTGGTGTGGTGGAAGGTATTTTCATCGCCGGGCACCGGCTTCACGTGGATGAAGCGCATGCCGGCGTCGATGGCGCCGCCGTCGGTGATGTAGTTGTCGCCGATCATCACCACCTTTGCCGGGTCGTCGAGCTTCAGGTAGTCGCGCATGGCGGTGTGGAATCCCTCCGGGTCCGGCTTGGGCGGCACGTTGGTCACCACCGGCACGCCTTCGAACTGCTCGAAGCGGTCCTCGAAGGCATTGGTGAACAGGGCCAGTTTCAAGCCCACCGCCTGCATCAATTTGACGTGCGTCACCACGGAATCGGGAAACGTGCGCGTGTGGTGCGGACCCAGCGTGCCGTCGGCGTCCAGCAGCACGCCCTCGATGCCGTCGGCGAGCAGGCCGTCGATGCAGACGTCTTCGAAGCGGGGCACGCGGCGATAGGTTTTCACCCGGTGCGGGGAAAAGGGCAGGGCGAGAAAGCGGGCGACCTTCACCCATTTCAAGCCTTCACGCGGCGACTTGGTGTTGGGGCTGCGGTCATTCATGTGACGAGCCGCACTCCCGTCATCTGGCCGCTGATGTCCCACAACCGGTCCTGAATGGTTTGGTCGTAGGACAACGGCAGCGTGGGCACGGAACGTTTGCGCACGAAGTAGGTGCCGGTGATGTTTTCGACCACCGGCGACGCGGCGAGGTGGATCAAGGTGCGCGCGCCGTTCTGCGGACGGATGTAAAACGGTCGGGCGAATACTTTCGCCAGCTTGTACCAGGCGGGCCCGGCATGACCGAAATTCGTCGCCACCACGCCGGGGTGCATGGCGTTGACGGTGACGCCGGTTCCCTCCAGCAGGCGCGCCAGCTTGTAGGTGAACAGGATGTTGGCCAGTTTCGACTGGGCGTAGGCGGACATCGCCCGGTACCGTTTCTTCTCGAAAAACGGGTCGTCGAAACGGATGGAACCGATCAGGTGGACGATGGACGAGACGTTGATGATGCGCGCCGGCGCGCCCGCTTTCAGCAGGTCGAGCAGGCGCAGCGTCAGCACGTAATGCGCGAGGTGGTTGACGGCGAACGTGGTTTCGTAGCCATCTTCCGTGAGCTGCCGCTTGCCCTGCAGGAGTCCGGCGTTGTTGATGAGTACGTGCAGGGCGCTGTATTTGCCGCGGACCTGTTCGGTCAGCTTCTCCACCTGTTGCAGCGAGGCGAGGTCGGCGATCATCAGCTCAAGGTCCGTATTGCCGGTGCGCTGGCGCAGCGATTCCAACGCCGCCTGTCCCTTTTCCGGATTGCGGCAGACGAGGATCAATCGTGCACCCATGGCCGCCAGCGACCACGCGGTTTCATAACCAATGCCGGAATTGGCCCCGGTGATCAGGCAGGTGCGGTTGCGCATGGTTTCCGAATTCATGGTGTTTCCAGACAATGCAGGACGGTGCCGCTAAACGGGCAAAATAGAGGCCTTCAGTATAAACCAAAGAACGGTCAATTGCATTTCCGGGATTATGGTGATAAGGTGTTCAGTTACAAATAGTTACCGTGTAGGGTGCGGAGCCACCCGGTAGCGCGTGGCAAGTGGATTGAAAATCGGGGGACGGGATGATGCCTTCCTTTTTGGGGAGTAACGGATCGTGAACAAAACCATTCTAAGCTGTTTCAAAAAGTTGGTGCTGCTGGCCGTGTTGTTGCTGGCGGTGGTGCATTCCCCTGCTGAAGCAAAAGTGTTCCGCTGGATCGACGACATGGGCCGGGTGCATTACAGCGATTACCGTTCGGCCATTCCCGTTCAATACCGCGATCAGATCAAATACAAGGTTCCACCCGCCGCCAAGCTGATTGGGGACGCAGAAAGCCAACAACCGAAGTCGCCAGAAGAAAATACAGAGGCTGGAGAGGAAAAACAAAAACTGGCCACCGGGGAAAAATCCGTTTCCGTACCCAAGCCGCCTCAACTAACGCTTGAACCGGAAACCATTAAATTAATGCTTGTGGTCAAGGAATACTTTGATATCCACAAGGAGCAGGTCAAAGGCCATGTAGAAAGCTTCAAATTCGATGAAGTTTTTGGAAAGTATTTCCTCAGGCTGGTCAAAAAGAGGATCCCGGCGGAAAAAAACCTGCTCGAGAGGTTGAAAAACCCCTCTCTCGTTTCGTTAAAAAATGCGCGCAATTTTCTTATCGATACCTTGCGGGAAGATGAGAAGGTGGACGTTAAGGAAAACGGATTTCAGCCGACAATGGACAGCCTGGAATACCGTCTCAAGCAGGAGATCGTCCTCCTCGATGAGCTGATTCCCCAAATCACTGAGGATCTGGTTCGAGCGGGCGTGAACCGGGAACAAATTGAGGCCATGCAGGCGAAAATAGAATAACTCCAGGAAAGTTCTTCAGGGGGTGGTCCTGTATGCCATACCCGGTCCAGGCACCCCTGCCTGGAGGCAGAGCTGAAAATCCCACCGCAGGAAACAAGGCCGGGCCGCAAGCACGAAGTGTGTACAAAATTGAACGTCAACTTGACAATTTTGGGCTGTTCGACGCAAAACCCCAAAAAATATACCTTTCCCGAACAATTCTAACCATTTGGAATGATTAAAGTTAGGAGTGTTTGTTGGGTTTCTGGGGGAATATCTTGAAGCTGGTACGAAATTTGCTGAATTACCGTTAGAAAAAGACGGTGCGGGTTGACCGGGTTGCCTTTAGACTGAATATCTGAGGAACGTTGCGTTCCCAAATCAAAACGGACCTCGCCCTTCAACAGTGCTGATCTTTAAATTGAGGAACTGGACATGAAACCCATTCCAATCGCAATGCATTTGAAAAGAACGGTGCGGGACAAATTTTTGAATAATGAGCAGGGCTTCTCCCTCATCGACATTCTGCTGGCGATCGCCCTTTTGAGTTTTGGATTGTTGGCTTATGGGGCGTTCATGGGTTCCACCGTGGACCGCAACTCGAGCAACGAGTGGGGCAGTATCGCGGCAACCATTGCTGAGGAGCGAATCGAAGCTTTGCGCACCAAGGCACAGAGCACGGTGATCAACAACGCGGATGACGAAACCGATACTCCCGTGGTGGTGTCGAAGGTGACTTTCAACCGGACCACGGATGTGGTCAATGGAGCGGCCGGAAACCTGACCGACATTACGGTGACGGTGACCTGGACGGACAATCTGCCCAGCACGTACACGGTCAGCACACGCCTTCATCAACAACCATAACTTATTATGAAAACTCTCAGACACCATTTGAATAGAATGAACCGGCAGGACGGATTCACCCTGATCGAAATGCTGATCACCATGGCATTGGGTTTGATGATTCTGAGTGCGGTCATCTACACCTTCACCCAGCAGGAAAGGCTGTTGAAGGACCAGAATGCGGATTCGGAAATCCGGGCCCTCGCCCGTTATGCCATGGGTAAGATGGCGGAAGATTTGCGGGCCGCTGGTGCCGGAGTCCCGGCTCTGAGACGGTTCGACTCAGCGGACACCACGGAGTTTTCCTTCCGCACCATTTCCCGCGACTCAACGAACAACCCGCTGGAACCGGGAACCGTGGTATCCGACATAACCTCTGGGGACACGCAGATCAGCCTGGGCAATGTGGACGGACTTCAGGCGGGGCAGACCGTTGCGCTTTACGACATTGAGGACCTGGCGGACACCACCATCAGTGGACACGACATCAGCAAGACCATCAACAATGTCAATACCGGGGCCAAAAAAGTGACCCTGAGTGCAGGGGTGACGGCGAACTATCTGGCATACGACACCATGTTCAATCCGTTCGATGTGATCACCTACACCTACGATGCCGCCAACGACCGCATCACGCGAACGATCAACGGCACCACCAGCACCCTGATCAGCAACGTCACGGCCTTTACGTTCGTTTACAAGGATGTCAACGAAAACGCCCTGGCGGTTCCGGTGAGTGCCAGCAACCTGAATGTCATGCGTAAGGTCGAGATTGCCATTACCGTGCAGGATCCGAAGAAATCGAACGCCAGCATTGACATGAATACGGATATTTATTTCAGGACGACGGGCTTATAGAAAGGATGGGGCGGTTCATTGAATATCCTCCTTTCCTTTCAAACACACAACTTTGAGGTTTGAGTCATGAGACCACAAACTGATATGGAAATTAAAATTTTAAAAGACAATTCCCTGCGCTTTCGCAGTCTGGATAACGAGTCCGGCCTGACCATGGTCATGGTTCTGCTGTTTCTGGTGATGCTGGCGGCCCTGGCTCCCATCGCGGTTCAGAAAACGGTTTTGGATACCAAGATGACCGCCAATTTCAAGACCGACAAGCAATTGTTCTTCATCGCCGATGCCGGCGTGCAGGATGCGATGAACGCCATCTTTACGACCAATTCCAACGATCTGGATGACGAACTGACCACCAACAGCGGCGTCATCCGCAACAACATTGCTTTCGGCGGCGGCAACTACACGGTGACGGTAACGGACAACAACGATGGCGACGGCAATCTCAACGACGACACCGACAACGTGGTGTACCTGACCTCCGTCGGCACGCGCAACGGCGAAACCAAGACCGTACGCATGCTGTTGCGCGCCACGCTGGACACCTGGCTGTCTCCGGGGGCGGTGATCTCCGATGGCACCCTCATGATCAGCGGCAATCCGGATCTCGTCGGCACCGAAGGGAGCGTCCACGCCAACATCAACCTGGAAATCTCCGGTAGCCCGACCATTTCGAAAGACGCGACGGCTTCGGGTAGTCTCTCCATCAGTGGCAGTCCGAGTATTAGCGGGGTGCAGGACGCTGGCGTGGCGAATCTGACCGTGCCCACTGCGGTGCCGCTGGATTACAAGATGGATGCCGATTTCATTCTGGACGCAACCGGGAAGGTTTATTCCACCTCCACCGACCCGCCGACTCTGATCGACGGCGACGGCAGTTGGAATGGTTGGGATTACGTGGGTTCCGGCAGGTGGGTGGTCTCCGGCAGTACGGCCCCGCCCGATGGCATGTATTATGTCGATGGCGATGTGAATATTTCCGGCAATCCGGGAACCACTGCCAACCCCTGGGCCACCTCCATTGTGACGGAAGGGCATATTGAGATTTCCGGTAACCCCGCGTTTTCGAACTACAAAGACCCCAACGCCGCGGAAGGTATTCAGAACCTGCTGTTTGTGGCGGGGACCGACCTGAAGATCAACGGCAATCCCGGGCAGACCTATGAAGGAGTCATGTACGCCGGAGAACAAGCCTCGTTTGCCGGAAACCCGGACGTCAACGGGGTTTTGATGATCCAGAACAATGCAAGTTCCGATGGCCTGGTCAGTGAAAATAACATTTCCGGTAACCCGACGATCACCTACAACGGCAGTCTCAGCACGCCTTTCGCTACCGGCGGTATGGAATTGACCACGCTGGCCTGGCAGGAAATGTAAATCAATCCTGTCATCTCACACGGAAATTCAGCCGGCTGGCAATCTGGGAAAAACCCCGGATCGCCAGCCGGTTTTTTTATTTCCAGGGCGGGGTGTTTTCCGGTGCGTAGCGGGCAATGCGCAGGTGCCCGTAATTGAAAACCTGGATGGCATGCAGATGATCCAGGGGCTCATCACCAGCAGGGTTGGGAGCCAAATAGATCGCACCATCGGTGCTGGCCTGACCTTGATTGGAAAATATCAGCGTGTGCCCTCCCTTGTTCAGGACCACGGCTTCCTGATCCAACGTCTCGCCGCCCCAGATGTCCATAATATCCGTCAAGACCTCCGGCGGGGCAAACTGCAGGGCCTCCGGTAAGGTTTGCTCCGTGAGAACCTCGCCGGGTTCTCCCGTTCCGTTTTTATTCTTGTCCAGATACAGGGTGTAAGCGCGGGCGGCGGGGTCGAACACCACGAGGACATCCCCCCCCGATTTGATGGCACGGGAGCGGGCCTGCGCCAGGATGAAGTAAACTTCCTCCACATCCGATTCCAGTTGGGCCGCGTCCCACCATTTGAAAATCTGTGGAATTCCACCGAAAAGCAGGAGAACTGCGATGACCGCTGCGGTCACCACCTCAACCATCGGCCACGCTTTTTCCGGCGTGTCTTCCGGCTCGGGCGGCGGTGGCGGTCGCCGGGTGGGGGGGCGATTGAGAGGGGATTGACGGGTGGCCATCCGTTGCGTCTCCGGTTGAGAGGAAAAGGTTCTGGTTCTCAAAAAGCCTTAAGACTTTTAATACGGTTGAAATAATTAGAGTTATTCCATTCTAGCAGAAAGAGGGCGAAACGGAAGGGTTTTCCTGCGGTCCCCGGTCAATCAGAGGGAGGGCAGGCGGTTCTCTTACCGGGGATCATTTGATGCTGGGGTTGACCGGGATGAGTTGGATGTTCATCTGCTTTTCCTCGCAGAGGATGTCGAGGGCCTGCTCGACCGGTTCGATGCCGCGTGACAGGGTGCCTTCAATATGCAGATAAAAAACGGGATGGACCGAGCCTGTTTCCTCATCGAAGTTGGAATCGAGATGCAGGATGTTCAGCCCGGCGTCGGCCAGCGCCGTGGTGGCGTCTTCGATGATGCCCTTGCGGTCCTCCGCGTAAATGCTGACGCGGATGTCGGGTTGCCGGTGATGTTCCAGTTTGCCGGGTACGGGATGGACGTTGAAGGTGAGGCCCAGGTTGTCACTGATGGGTTGCACCACGTTCACCAGCTCTTCCTGCCGGCCTTCCCAATGCACCATCATCATGATGGTGAAATTGTCACTGAGCGCGGCCATGGAAGATTCGCCGAGGTTGCACCCGGCTTTGCACAGAGAGGCACTCAATCGGGCGACAATACCCGGCTGGTCTTTCCCAACCATTGAAAGCATGAACCAGTTTTCCATCGATCGTCCCCGTTGGCGGTGAATCAAATCTAAATTATTGTTTCAGAAAACCCATCCCCTGTAAAGCAAAACGCAGTGGCGGCGGCCGGCCTTTGCAGGGTGCCGCGAAAGGGGCAAAATCGGGGATGGGATGAAAAGGCAGTTTTGAATTTACGTGTTTGGCTTTAGAATAAAGAAAGGGTGCGATCATAACACCCTTCATCAAAATGTTCATCCATCAAGAGGGGTTATGAAAACTCATAAACTGGTATCGTTGGGCGTCCTCGCATTGGCGGCGTTGTTTCTGTTTGCCGATAATGCGCTTTCGTCTGATGAAAAGGTCCGTGCCAAAATCGCCATTGAGATCCGCACCGACGATGATTCGGTCTGGGCCCGGAGCCGCGACAACATCACCTCCGAAGACAAATTGCGCATTGTAGTGATTCCCCGTTCCGACCTGCATGTGTACGTGGTGTACTCGAATTTCGGTCAGGCCCAATTGTTGGCGCATGAAGAGGTGTCGGCGGAATCGGTGCTGAAACTGCCTGCAGGCAACAACTTTTTCCAGGTCGATGGCTCCAAACCCCAGGAAGCATTCTGGGTGGTGTGCAGCCTGGAACCGCTGGAAGCGTTTGAGGACGGCTTTGCCAACAACCAGACCTCGCATGACAAGTGGGAAAAACTGGCGGGAAGCCTCTATGAAAAGGGCGGCATGGACATTGCCCAAAAAATGAAGAAACCGATTTCGATGGCCGGGGCGGTGCGGAGCATGGACATGTCCGAAGAGCATTTGAAAGCGGATCTGCTCACGTTTTCCGGAAAATCGGTTCTGATCAAACGCTTCGTGTTTGATGTTGCGAAGTAAAAAGTTTTTAAAACTCATCGTCCTTTTGGATGCAGGGCTGGTATTGCTCATCCTTGCCTTCTGGCTTCTGCGCGGATCGGTCTGGGCCAGTTGGGATTTTCAGGTTCTCGACCGGTTTCACGAGCACGCCATCCAGGAGGGCAAGGGGCCTGAGGCGTCGCCGCGCCTGGTCTATCTACTGATCACGGACGACGCGTACGCGGAGTTTGACAAGAACGCGCTGGACCGGGGCTACCTGTCGCGGGTCAATCGCATCCTGTCCATGCTGCGTCCGGAAGCGGTGGCGTTCGACATCATCTTCGCCCGCGAAGGCGACCCGGCCACCGATAAAAAGTTCGCCCGTTCCATCGCCCGCCTGCGCACCGCCTACCTGCCGATCGCGTTTCGTCTCGCCGACTCCTCCAAGCCGTTCGACTGGCTTCCCGGTAGCGTTTACGCGCAACTGAATTCAAAAATAACCGCATCGTTGCCTGAAACCGGCGAGGCGCAACCGTTTTACGGAGACCAGCCGGTGTTGCAGAACGATCTGTTTGCCGCAAAGGCGCGCGGCACCGGGCACATCAATGCGGAAAACGATTCCGACGGCGTGTACCGTCATTTCCCCCTGCTCATCAAACTGGGCGACCGTTATTTTCCTTCCCTGCCGTTGCAGATGTTTCTGGATTTTGCCGGGGTGCCGTTCGAACACGTGCAGGTTGAATGGGGGCGGGCGTTGACCATCCCCGCTGTCGAGGGCGGCCGCCTCGATGACGCGCGGGTCATCCCCATTGATGAGCGCGGGCAGGTGTACGTGCCGTATGTGAATACCTGGGAACACGATTTCCCGAAAGTTGCGGTCACCCGTCTGCGTGAGCTGTTTGCCGATGAGGACATGCAGGGCAACCTCAGTGAGTTTTTCGGCGGACGTTTTGTCATGCTGGGCGATGTGTCGCACGGCATCAGCGACATCGGCCAGACGCCGCTGGAAGAAAACGTGCCTCTCATCGCCGTGCATGCATCGGTGTTGAACGGGCTGCTGGAAAACCGGTTCTATGACAGGTGGACGGACGGGCAGGTGTTTGCGTGCCTGGGCGCGCTGGCAGTGCTGCTGGGCGGGGCCGCGTGCTTCCGCCAGTTGTGGATTTATTACCTGGTTGGCTTTGGTGGGCTGGCCGGGTTGGGGGCGTTGGCCTGGTGGCAGTTCACCCACGACTCCCTGTTTCCGGTAACGTCTGCAACGGCAGCGTACCTGGTTGTGTTCGTAGGGCTGGTGGTGGGATTGCAGGTGTCGTTGTCCCGTCACGGCGCGTTCATCCGCACCGCTTTTTCGCGTTACGTTCCGGTGCAGGTGGTGGAGCAGTTGCTGGAGAACCCGGATCTGTTGCGTCTGGGGGGAGAGGAACGGGAGGCCACGGTGCTGTTCTCCGATCTGGAAGGCTTCACCACCGTTTCCGAAACCATGCCGCCGCCGCACCTCGCCAAACTGCTGAACGAATACCTGACAGAGATGACGCGCATCATCATCGAGAACGGCGGCATCATCGACAAGTACCTGGGCGATGGCATCATGGCGGAGTTTGGCATTCCACTCGACACGCCCAGCCATGCCGATCACGCAGTGCGGGCGGCGTTGGCCATGCAGACGGCGCTCCGCACCATGAATACCGGCTGGGAAAAACAAGGCCGTGTGCAGGTGAAGTGCCGCATCGGCATCCACACCGGCACCCTCATTGCGGGGAATCTGGGATCGGACCAGGTGTTCGATTACACCGTGATCGGCGACTCGGTCAATCTCGCTGCCCGGCTGGAAGGCGTCAACAAGTTGTATCACACCGAAGTGATCATTTCCGAAAAGACGCGCAGCCTGCTGACGCCGGAGGTGTTCCGCGTGCGGCCGCTCGACATCATCAAAGTGAAAGGTAAAAGCGAGCCGGTGCGGATTTATGAGGTGTATGGTCTGGAAGTGAAACCGATGACTGAAATGGATGCGGACTATTACCGGTTGTACGAGGAAGGCTTCCGCGCATACCTCAACCGGGAGTTCGCCACCGCCGCCGGGCTTTTCAACCAGAGCTTGCAGATACGCCCGGGGGACGCCCCCAGCCTGAACATGCTCCACTGCATGAACCGCCTGAATCCGGAGGACCTGCCCAAAGACTGGGACGGCTCCACCGCCCTCGACTTCAAGTAGAACCAAAACATTTTCAGAAAAATTTCATCAGGTCGTCATAAATCGTAATCAGGTACACGGCGCAGCCGATGCTGAGTGCGGGCCCGCCGAACAGTTTCAGCCGGGTGTGCAGGGTGAGGTGACCCAGCACATCGGCTTCATGGTGTGTGCTGATGAGGAACAGCGACGGCGGCGCGTGTTTGAAAATCATCTTGGTTTTCGAGTACAGTTTTTTAAACTGTTCTTCATTGTATTTATCCGTCATGCGCTGGCCGATCACTTTCGCGCCCCATTCCAGTTCGTCGGGATTCAGCACGCCGTCTTCATCGCGGTCGAAACGTTGTTTCAGCTTGGGGTGCTTGATTATCAGCTTCTTGGCTTTGAGAAACGTTTTGAAATCGAGTTTGCGTTGCGCCGCGAGTTTCAGGCCGGAATCGGCGAATCCCAGGATGTAAACCTCCTCCCCGGCCATGAACCGTTTTTCCGTCACGCGGTATTTGCCGGATGTGTTGTCCACGTCATCGACCCCGAAGGTTTTCAGTTCTTTCAGGTTTTGGACGACAACCTGCTTCAGGCGTTGTTTGACTTCGCCGCGCAGATAACGGTCGAGGTGTTGTACAAAACCTTTTCCCTTTTGGATGATCTGTGCGCCTTCGGCGAAGACCAGTGCGGTGGCACCGCTGCCGTCGTCCACATAAAAGCCTTCGTCGGAGTGGAGGGTGTCGATTTTAATCCAGTGCGATGAGTTGCGGCTGCGCGTGAGTTTTTCGATTTCCAGGACATAAAAAACGCAGGCGTCGCCGCTGAGCGGTGCGGTCAGCAGGCGGTTCTCATCGCAGAGGATGGTCCCGCAAATTTCGACATCGGTGCCGACGGCCCCGGTCGCAATACGGGACGTGGGGATGTCCTCCACCGTGCGTTTGGTTTTGAGATCGCGGAAACCTTTAAAGAAAAAAAATATCCCCGCGAAAAAACCCATCACCGTATAGATCACAAGGTCCAGCTCGACCCGGACGTTGCCGGAAGCCTCGGCCGCGAAAACAGGGACCAGATGAATCGAATGCATGCGTTCTCTCCGGTTGCATACTGTTTTATCAGGATAACGGCTTACGTTTGAATTTGAAGCGCTTTATGCACAAACGGTGGTGAGAAAAAATGTCAGTGTTGTGGGCGGGTTGGGGGTCGGGTCAGGGAGCGGGTTCGAAGCGGGCAATCCAGGCGTCGGCTTTTTGCTTTTTCGAGGCGCTGAGCTTGGGAGTGATGAAGTCGAGGCTGCGCTGCGCATCCCGGTTGCCCTGGGCCGCGGCGAGTTTGTACCACTGGTAAGCCTGCGCGATATCCTTTTTCACCACATCGCCGTTTTCGTACATCATGGCCAGGTTCATCTGCGCCAGAGGGTGGCCCCGTTCCGCAGCGGTCTTCAAGTAGCCGTGGGCTTTCTTGTCATCGATCTTGACGCTTTTCCCATGATAATATATATCGCCCAGATGGGCCTGTGAGTCCAGGTGCCCCTGATCCGCGGCGCGAGTGAACCATTGCCGCGCTTTATTGAGGTCTTTTTCGGTACCCACGCCTTCCATGTAAGCCATGGCAGCATAATATTGCCCCAATACGTATCCGCCGTCCCCCGACTTTTCGAACCACTTCAGTGCCGTGCTGGTGTTCCGCTGGAATCCACCGGTGCCGTTTTTGTGATACCAGCCGATCTCAAACAGCGCCCAAGGTTGGTTTTGTTGCGCGGCTTTCTGAAACCATTCGACGGCAGTCGCCGTATTCCGCGCCACACCGCGTCCGTTCTGGTACAGGTCCGCGACGTACCACATGGCCTCGGCATTGCCCCGGTTGGCGAGGACTTTGAAATGCGCCATGGCGGTTTTGAAATCTCCCAGGGTGTAGGCGTTGACTGCCTGGTCGTAGTTCGCTTTCGGCTTGAATGGATTCGGCAGGTAGTCGAGGAAAACGCCGATGCCTGCGGCGGCGACCAGCAACACCACAAGAATGATGAACGCGGATTTGTTTCTCTTTGCGATGGGTTTCGGTTTGCCGGCAGCGGTGGAATGCTGGGGCGTTCCTTTTTTCGAAGCCTGTTGCGGCGGCGGTTTCTGCGGCGGAGATCCGGGGCGTTTTTGCGGCGATGGATTCTGTGACGGATTGCCCCCCGCAGCGGGTTGGACCGGTTTCCCGCTGGCAGGACGCGGCGCACCGGGCTTGGGATTCGGGTTCGCGCGTTGCTTGTTCTGATCGGGCTCTTTGGGCATGACTCCCCCCTCCTCCTCGGTGAGAATTTCCGAAAATGAGTCCCTCAAAAAACCGCAATCAGTATATCGGATTGCGAACAATTTGCAAAAAAAGACTTAAAAATCAATGACTCAGCGCCAACCGTCCTCTGTATACGGCACCGGCCGACGCTTCCAGCGCCGGGGAGAGTTCTATTGAATTTCCATCTCTTGCGTGATGGGCGGGAGGCTACGGACGGCGGGCTGTCTGCTTTTTAAAAAGATTGATAAGGCTTCCGGCCAGAACGGCTTCCAGGTTGCGATGCGACAAGCCGTGTTCCACTTCCATGCGCCTCCCCGTCTCGCCGTTGACGGTTAGGAGGAGGGGGCGGGTCTGTTTCAGTGCGTGGTGCAGCCCGGTCAGGTGGAGCACATCGCCGGTTTGAAGGGAGTCGAGGTCTTGCGGATTTTTAAAGGTCAACGGCAGAACGCCGTAGTTGATGAGGTTCTGCCTGTGGATGCGCGCGAAACTGGTTGCGGCGACCACACGCAACCCCAGGTAGCGCGGAGCCAGCGCGGCGTGTTCGCGGCTCGATCCCTGACCGTAGTTGTCTCCGGCGACCACGGCATGCCCGTTGGACTCTTTCAGTTCCTTTGCGCGTTGCGGAAAATCCGGGTCGAGGGGGGTGAATGCGAATTTCGAAATTTCCGGAATGTTGCTGCGGAACGGCAGCACTTTGTTGCCCGCCGGAAGGATTTCATCGGTGGACACGTTGTCGCCCGCTTTGAGCAGGACCGGCAGGGTCAATGTGTCCGGCAACGGCTTCAGCTCCGGCAGCGACTTGATATTGGGTCCCTTGACCAACCCGAGCGCCTTCGCCTGTTCTGAATCGAGAGGCGCTTCCAGCAGATCGCGATGGATGGCGGGGTTGGCGGGTTCATCGACGTTCGGGCATTCCATCTTAAGCGTGCGCGGGTCGGTGATGACGCCGGTGATGGCCGAGGCCGTTGCGGTTTCGGGACTACACAAAAAGACGCTGTCTTCCTTCGTTCCGGACCGGCCCGGAAAATTGCGCGGCACGGTGCGCAGGCTGTTGCGTCCGGTCGCTGGAGCCTGCCCCATGCCGATGCAGCCGTTGCACCCGGCCTGATGGATGCGCGTTCCAGCGTGGATGAAATGGTTCAGCAACCCTTCCCGTGTGAGGTCTTCCAGCAACTCACGCGATGTCGGGTTGACGTCGAACGACACGCCGGGATGAACGCGGTGGCCTTCCAGCATTTTTGAGGCGATGACAAAATCGCGAAAGGCCGGGTTGGCCGACGAACCGATGTAAGCCTGATAGATGTCTTCCCCCGCCACCTCGCTGACGGGCACCACATTGCCGGGACTGGTGGGTTTTGCGATCATCGGTTCCAACTGCGAAAGGTCGATATGGTCGTGGTCGTCGTAATCGGCCCCGGAATCGGCGGTGAGTTCCCGAAAGTCTTCGCCGCGTCCGTAGCGATTGAGAAAATCACGCACCGCGCGGTCCGCCGGAAATACCGTGGTGGTGGCGCCCAGCTCCGCGCCCATGTTGGCAATGACGTGGCGGTCCATCGCGCTCAGGTGTTCGAGACCGGGTCCGTGGTATTCGATGATGCGGTTCAACCCGCCTTTGACCCCATGACGGCGCAGCATTTCCAGGATCACGTCTTTGGCGCTGACCCACTTCGGCAGGCGGCCGGTGAGCTCCACCCCCCAGACGCGCGGCATTTTCAGATGCAACGGTTCGCCCACCATGGCGAGCGCCACGTCCAGCCCGCCGCAACCGATCGCCAGCATGCCCAGCGACCCGGCGGCGCAGGTGTGGCTGTCTGAACCCGCGAGGGTTTTTCCCGGCTTGCCGAAGTGCATCATGTGCACAGGGTGGCTGACGCCGTGTCCCGGCGGACTGTACCAGATGCCGTAACGCCGGCAGGCGCTGCGCAGAAACAAATGGTCGTCCGGGTTTTTATTGTCGGATTGAATGAGGTTGTGATCGACGTACTGCACCGATACTTCGGTCTGCACGCGATTGGGATTCATGGCTTCCACCGCCAGCATGACCAGCGTTCCGGTGGCGTCCTGCGTCAGGGTTTGATCGATATGAAGCGCGATGTTTTCATCGGGGGTCAGACTGCCCAAAGTGAGGTGGGCGTCGATGAGTTGTTGCGTGACGTTTTTCGCGGGCATCAAGTCCTCCTGGGGGTGAGGAAGTCTTTATTTCATTGTAGTACGTAGCCGGTGGGGACCTTCAACCCACTTTCCCGGTAGAAAAATCCAAAATTCGATTTTTCATGGAAAAAAGAGGGAAATTGTTGAAAATGATTTTCATTATTAATATAGTAGGCCTTCTTAAAGAATTTTTTCCCAAGGGGGGAGGGGTGCCCTGCCTGGAGCGAGTGAAACAATGCATGGAGGAATTCATCGTGGCGAGGGCAAGCAATTCATGAATGCCAGACTGGAGGAACTGTTCCTGGCCCATCAAAAAGAATTGAAACGCTTTTTGAATGCCAAAGTGCGATGCGCCGACACCGCCGATGACCTGATTCAGGAGACGTTCCTGCGCGTGGCTCAAATCCCTTCCAGCGTCACCATTGAAAATGCCCGTTCTTACTTGTATCGCACGGCGTCCAACCTGGCGATCGATCATTTCCGAACCGAGCGCCGCCGGCAGACGCATCCCACCGAAACGGAAAGTTTGTGGAACATTCCCGACACCACGGCTCCGGTGGAGCACTCCATTGAAGGCCGGAAAAAGCTTGCTGTATTGAAAGAGGCCTTGGATGAGTTGCCGCTCCTCACGCAGAAAATTTTTCATTTGCACCGGATGGAGGGCCGTACTTATGCTGACGTGGCCCGTCTGTTGAAGGTTTCGGAAAGCACGGTCCAGAAACACCTTGCCAAAGCCTTGTATCACGCGATGCAGGCCTTGAAATCACTTTGATTCGATTTCCGGATATTGCCAAACGGCCCCTCGCACGTCTAATATATGAAAACCACAAGAGCCCCCGTTGAGGTGAGGGTGTGAAGGAACCAAAAACCAGACAGGAAATCGAAAGCCGTGCGGCCTGGTGGATCGTCCGCATGCGCTCGCCCGACTTTTCGCCGAACGAGCGGGAGGAGTTGATGGCGTGGCGCCGGCATCCGGATCATGAAAAAGCGTTTCGGCTGGCGCTCGACACGTGGGGGCAGTTGGGGAAGGCGGCCCAGGCACCTCGGCGGAAGACGACTGCCACCCGCCAACCGAATCTCCATGCAACGCTTCAAACTCCACCTGCCCGTTCTCCAGCGGTGAATGGATGGGCGCATGCCGGGAGCCGGAGCGGAAAGAAAGCGGGATGGCTGGGCTACGCCGCCGCGGCGGCTTTGTTGCTGGTGGCGATGTGGCCAGGATTGCAGGCGGCCAATCCGTTTCCGATGGATCGCGCCGACCACCGCACATCCTACGGTGAAATCCGCGCCGTAACCCTCCCCGATGGCAGCCGGGTGCGGTTGAACACGCGCACGGTCATTGCCCTGCGGTTTTCCGATTCTGAACGGCGGGTCGAATTGCTGGAAGGCGAAGCGGATTTCACCGTGGTTGCGGAACCGGACCGCAAGCGTCCGTTCATCGTCGAAGCGGGGCAGGGCCAGGCGCGGGCGCTGGGCACGCGGTTTGTCGTGCGCCGCGTTGGGGAGTCGCTCCAGTTCACCGCCCTTCATCATTCCATCGAAGTGACCACGCCCTCCGTGGATGCGAAGGAACCAGAGCGGGTGGTTCTGCACCCGGGTGAAGTGGTTCATGTTGACCCCATGGCCCATCTCAGCCCCGTTGAAAAACCCAGCCAGCGGGAGATCGTGCCTTGGGAGCGCGGACGCCTGGTGTTCGACCGCGTGCCGTTTTCGCAGGTGATCGATGAAATCAACCGCTACCGCGTGGAGCGCATCGTCATCACCAACGATGACCTGGCAAAACGCCGCGTGAGCGCCGTGTTTCACCTCGACGATCTCGACCACGTCATCGACATGGCCGCGGAAGAACTGCAGGCCACCGTCGTCCCCGTCCCGCCCTATTACACGCTCCTGTATTGAAAACAGGTAAGCTTTTCTGACCTCCCCACCTCCCGGCTCGGAAGTTTCAGGCCAAAACCTTTTTCCCCTGAATTGAAAAAAAATTACCGTCTTTTTTACCCTGAGACGTCTTTACTTCATTGACAGAAGGAACCATCGACGATGCAGGAGATGCACAAGCGATCCTGCACGTTTGTTCTTGCGAGGAGAAAGGCGAAATCATGACAGGGAAAATTCATTCGAGAAAGCAGGCCCCGCGCTCGGTGTGGAGTGGGCACGCGCTGATATTAATAGCCGCTTCATTTTTTTTGCTCCCCGGGTGGGGCCACGCGGAGGAACCCATCCGGGTAGAGATGAAACCGTTCCAGGTGGCGCAATCCGGGGACCCGATGGAATTTGACATACAGGCGCAGGACCTCAACGCGGCGCTTTTGGAATACGCAGACCGCACCGGAATTCAGATCATGTATGAATCGTCTTCCGTGGCAGGCATGCGCTCATCCGGCGTGCAGGGAACGTACACACCGGAAGAGGCTTTGAAGAGAATATTGAAGGGGACGGGAATAAAGCACAAATTCGTGGACAACACCCGGGTCACGCTCGTGGGTGCGGAACGGGTGATGGAACTGTCGCCCATCGACGTGATCGCCGACGACTACGTGGGCCTGTACATGAGTGAGCGCGCCATTTCCGCCACGCGCACCGGCGTGGAGAACAAGGACATCCCGCAGAAAATCGAAGTGTACAACCGCAATATGCTGGACGACACCCGCTCCAACAACGTCGGCGAGGTGCTTCGGTTTTCTCCCGGCGCCGTCAGTGACGGCGGCAGTTTCGGAGCCTTCGCCGACAATTTTAATTTTCGCGGGTTCTCCGCCGCCAGCAATATGATGGTCAACGGCTTGCGCGGCGGCACGCGCATGATCACCGCCCGGGACACGTCCAACGTCGAACGCGTGGAAATCCTGAAAGGCCCTTCCTCGGTCATGTACGGGCAAATGCAGCCCAGCGCCGTGGTCAATGTGGTCACCAAACAGCCTCTTGATTTCTTCCATGCGGAGGGCGGCTTTCAACTGGGGTCGTTCGATTCCTACCGGCTGACCACGGACGTCGGCGGTCCCATCTCCGACGACAAGAGAATCAAATACCGGCTCAACGTTGCTTACGAAGACCGGGAATCGTTCATCCGCTTCTGGGACCGGGAGCACATATTCATCGCGCCCGTCGTCACCATGGATTTGAATGAGGACACCAAATGGACGGTGGAAGGGACTTATTCCGCGGACGATTGGTCCAACTTTTACAACGGCCAACCGGCCAGCGGGCTTCTGACCCCGAATCCCAACGGGAAGTACGATCCTTCCATCAGCATCGGCGAACCCAATTTCGGCGGTACCTCCCGAAGCAACATCAGCGTCATGTCCCGCCTGGAACACCGCTTCAGCGACTGGTTGATCGGACGATTCAATTTTTCATGGATGCAGACCAAGCGAAACTTTGAGGAAGTGTTTCCCGACGGCCTGCAGGCGGACGGCAGGACGTTGAACCGGGAATTCTTTGTCAGCCCCGGCGACACGAGCCAGGACTTCTTCTTCCTTCTGGATGTGAATGCCACCTTCGACACCGGCAGCCTCGCCCACGAAGTCGTGGTGGGCGCCGATTTCAGGAACAATCACGGCGATTTTCACACCAACTTTGCCGCCATGGGGACCCTCGACATTTTCAATCCGGTTTACAATGTGTCCTCCAAGCCCAGTCTGGTGCCGCGAACCTTCATTCAAGACATCAAGACCCTGGGCTTTTTTCTCCAGGATCGCATCACCGTATTTGAAAACCTGAAATTGCTGGGTGGGTTCCGCTATGCGTACTCGGATCTCGACAGTGAATTCGCCGCCGCAGGCGGTCCGTTGGTTCCCTTCAGCCGCACCGACGACGCGTTCACCACCCAGTTTGGCGCGGTGTATCAACCGTGGGAAACCGTCTCCGTATTCTTCAACCGGACGGAGTCGTTCGTTCCACAGGATGGATCGACCGCAGGCGGCACCCCGTTTGCCCCGGAAAGTGGTGAGCAGTACGAAGGTGGTTTCAAGGTCGATTTTCTCGACGGCCGGGCCAACGCCACCCTCAGTTACTTTCACATCACCCAGTCCAACATGGCGACCAATGACCCCAACAATCCGGGATTTGATATCGCCGTCGGTGAATCGCAAAGCCAGGGCGTCGAGCTTTCGGTGCAGGCGGAACCCGTTCCGGGCTGGAATCTCCTGACTTCCTACGGATTTACGGAAACGGAAGTCACCAAAGACAACAGCGGTTTGCAGGGAAACACGTTTCGCAACGTGCCTTCGCACACCTTCGCTCTGCAGTCGCGTTACGATTTTCAGACCGCGCCCTGGGACAAGTTCAGCGTCAACGGCAGCGTCCAGCACGTCAGCACCCGGTTTGCCAACGCGAACAATACCTTTCGTCTTCCCGGTTATGTCCGGGTGGATGTGGGTGGCATGTACCGGCCGACGGACAAACTGGATGTCGGGTTCTTTGTGGAAAACCTGTTCGACGAACAAATCTTTGCCAGTGGGTTCCGGCAGAACGTTTTCCTCCAAAACCCACGCACCTTTCAAGGCGTTGTGCGGTTCCGTTACTGATCGGAATTCATGGCTACATTCAATCGTACAAGCTCCTCCAGAGGGCCCTCTCCGGATAAACGGCACGGCAAGCCGTCAACCGGCGAGGGCTCCGCGGGGAAGCCGCGGTCCTTCCTCCTCCATTCCCTGCTGGGTCTGAACCTTTCTTTTCTCGTTCTGTTTGTCGTCTTCACGGGAACCGTCGCCACAGTGAGTCACGAAATCGATTGGTTGATCGATTCCCGCATTCGCGCCACTCCTTTTCACGGCCCGCTCCCCTGGGAACGCATGGCCGAATCCGTGCAGTCCCGGTTCCCCAACAGCCGCCTCTCCGGGGCAGAGGCCGGACCGGATGAATTGATTCCTTGGATGAGCCTGCCGTTCGCTGCGCGGTTTCATATCGCACATCCGGACGGCACAGAGCAGACCGTGTTCATCGATCCGGCATCCCTGCAAATCACCGGCGTCCGAAGCGGCATCGATTTTCCCTACTTCATGCGGCAACTCCACTACTGTATGTTTCTGTATCCCCAGGCGTTTTTCCTGGTATCCATCGTTTCTTTTCTTCTCATAGGATCCCTCATAACCGGACTGGCGATTCACAAAAAATTCTGGTCAGGCTTCTTTCAATGGCCCCGGCGGAAGAAAGGCATCCGAATTTTTCTGGGCGATCTCCATCGGCTTGTGGCCGTGTGGAGCACCTGGTTCATCCTTGTGATGGCTCTGACCGGTGTCTGGTATTTTGCGGAAGAGTTGCTTTGGCGGGCGGGAGTGCCTCTCTATGACGATGACTCCCCCCAGTTGTCTGAAAACGATCTCCGAAACCGGGGGCCGGAAGCCGAAGTCGCCATGTCCCTGGAAACCCTGTTAGACCATGCGCGGAAAGCGATGCCCGGTTTGCAGGTGCGGAGCGTTTTCTGGGGTTCGCCACCGCTTGGGGCCGTGCATGTTTCCGGTCAGACCGGAGCGTGGTGGACGCGCGACCGCGCCAGCCAGGTGTCTCTCAATCCTTATACGGGCGCTGTTCTGCGAGTCCGCCGTGCGGAGAACCTGAACGCCTTCTGGCGGTTTTCCCATATGGCCGATCCCATTCATTTCGGCAGCCTGGGCGGTTTGCCGACAAAACTGATCTGGTTTGTTTGCGGCCTTGGCCTGTGCACACTGGCCATCACCGGAGTTTTGGTTTTTACAAAACGGGCGGAACACGCCGTGCGGGAATGGAGCGGGGCGCACCGGTCCGCTCCCCCCTGGCTCTGGTGGTTGGGTTCCTGGAAATGGATCAATGTGGCGATCTTGTTCGTCCCGGTCGTCGCGTTTGCCTGGAATGCATTATTTCAAAATTGACCCAACTGACGTGTGGTGAACACCTTCCCTGGACAAATAGGCTTGACAATAAAATAATAATGATTATCATTATTATTTTCAATGTTGCGCCACGCCCTTGAAGGCTTTGCGAGGGTGCCGAAGGGCCTCGCTCAGTCCAGCAGAGGCCGGACCAGCCTCCATTCTACGTGCAATTGCGGGAAGGTTTCTTTGACACCATGTCCCACCACACCGACTCAATCCTGCTCGCAACGCTGATTACCTACTATGATGACTTAAAGGCGTTTCTGACCCGCAAATACGGTTGCCGGTTGCTGGCTGAAGAGGTGGTGCAGGAAACCTGCCTGCGGGTGAACCAGCTCACTCATCCGGTGGCGTTGGACCATCCGCGTGCCTACCTGTTCAAAATGGCGGCCAACCTGGCCGTCGATCATCTCCGTTCGGAAAAGAGACGCACACGGTACATCAGTGCGGAGGCGGTGACGGAAAATGTTTCGAATGGAATGCCCTTGCCCGAAACCGTGATCGACTACCAACAGCGCCTGGCAATCCTGCAAAAAGCGATTGAGGAGTTGCCGCCGCGTTGCCGGGAAGTGTTCATGCTCCACAAATTCGAGGGGTTGAGCCATCTGGAGATTGCCCACCGTTTGAAGATTTCCCGAAACATGGTGGAAAAACATGTTATTCGTGGCCTCGCTCATTGCCGGGATCGTTTGCGGCAGACGTTTCAGTAAATAAATGAGGGTAGGGTATCGCGCAGGCGATTTCGTCTCAGGTATAATGAGACACAAAGCCATCGGCATTTGGCGTTGTTATTTATTGGAACCGATTATGAATCTTTTATCACTCAATGGGTGGGTGCGGCCGGCATGACTCGCGATTCCCAAGGCGAACACGAAACCGTGTCCGATGAAGCCGTCGCCTGGTTTGCCCGGCTGCGGTCCGGCGATGCCACGCAAGAGACACGCCGTCAGTTTGAAGACTGGCGCGCACAAAGCCCTCTTCATGCGCGTGAGTTCGACCGGGTCAGCGCGTGCTGGACCGACCTGGATGGTCTTCAGGCGTGGGCGGATCGGAGACTTGCTGGGAATAAAAACGCCGGGCGGATTCCTGTCCATCTCCAGGGCGGGACACGAAAGCGTGCCGCGGCGCGGTGGGCGGCATCGTTGGCCGCTGTGTTGTTGATCCTGCTGGGCGCGAATTTCTGGTTGCTGGATGCCTGGGTGCGGCTCGCCAGCGATCACCACACGGAAACCGGGGAACAGAATACGTTTAACCTGGCCGATGGTTCGACGGTCTATCTGGATACCGGCTCCGCCCTGTCCGTCGATTTTTCGCCCGAAACAAGGCGGCTGGAACTGCACCGGGGCCGTGCCCTGTTTGTGGTTGCGGCGGACAAGGACCGGCCGTTCGAGGTGGTTGCCGGCCACGGCACCGTCCAGGCGCTGGGCACAGCGTTTGAGGTACACAGGAAACCGGATAGAGTGGTGGTGACCGTGCTCGAGAGCAAAGTGCGGGTTATCCGTGACACATCGGTGGCGAAGCTGGTTCCCGGACAACAGATTCATTTTGGTCCCGATACCGGCCTGTCCGGAGTCGAATCGGTGGATCGCGGAAAGATCGCCATCTGGCGGCGCGGTAAACTGGCGTTCAACGATCAGACGCTGGGGGAAGTGATTGAAGAGGTCAACCGCTACCGCAAAGGTGCCATCCTCATTCTCGATGACCAACTGCGTGCATCGAGGGTCAGTGGCATTTTCGATATCCACGAACCCGACGCGGTGCTCCAGGCATTGGAAGACACCCTGCCGATCCGCATTCACCGGTGGACCCGCTATCTGACCCTGCTGGATCGCACCGAAACCCCCGTTCCCGTCAACTAATACACCTCCCTAAAAAAAAGTACCGTTCCCATGTCAGGGCGGCACCCCCTTTTATCGTTCTATAAACAGTACACCTCCACATTTTTTTCACCGTGAACTGGAATGGAACGATGAATGAACTCGCTGGTTTCAATCAATATTTGATGGGTTGGACCTTGCCCCGGGCAAAACGGGTGTCCGGGCTTTTTCTTACGGTACTGGTGCTGACCGCAACGCCGGTCGCCTACGCACAGGAAACTCCCACTATTTCCGGGTCCGGCCCGGAGGTCGCGCAATTGGTTGAAAGCGGGCCGTTGCGGTTCGATATTCCGCCGCAGGACCTGGCCTCCGCGCTCTCCAGCTTTGGCGAGACCGCCGACCTCCAGGTTCTGTATGACGCGGCGTTGACCCGGGGGCTGACCACGGAGGGGGTGTCCGGAACCTATACCCCCGAACAGGCTTTAAGGAAATTACTGGAAGGTACGGATCTCACTTACACCTTTACCAATGCGAACACGGTGACATTGAAATCGGCTTCCGCGAAAACCAAAAAAATCTCCAAGCTGAAGCAGGTCACCGTGCTGGGCACGCGCCGCCAGAAAGTGGAGTTGTCCAATGTACCGGTTTCGATTTCCGTGGTGGAGCAGGAGCAGGTTCTTGAGGAACTGGGGACGGCGAACCAGACGGAGGACATCCTGACCCGGCGCGTGCCGGGATTCAATCCCACCAACAACGGCGTGCGCAACATCCGGGGGCGCACGGCGCAGGTGTTCATCAACGGCGTGCCGGTCAACGAACAGCTTCGGGCCAGCGTCGGCTCGGACATCAACCTGGTTCACCCCGATCAGTTGGGCGGCGTGGAAGTCAGCCGCGGCGCGAGTGCGCCTTATGGATTCGGTTCGCCGGGCGGTATCATTGCCTTGAGCACCCAGCAGGCGCAATCAGAAAAACTGACCCTCAACTCCCGCATCCGCGGCAGTTTCAATCCGTACAAAACCGACCGCAGTTACACCACCAGCACGTACCACAGCGCGTCGCAGATCGTGGGCAAGTTCGACTACCACGTTGGCGGACTTTTCGAGTACAACGGCGCGCGGATGACGCCGGATGGCGACCTGGCTGCCGCCTTCAGCAGGATCATCAACCGCGTGGGAAAGTTCACTCAAAGCGGGTTCGACGGAAATTTCGGTTATAACCTGGGCGAGGCGGGCGAACTGCGCTTCCGCACGACTTATAACTTCGTCAACCATCAGGATGTTTTCGACCTCCCGTTTCCGGGCGTCGGGGTGTACCGGGGCCGGTTCGCCGTGGCGCAGGAGGAACCGCACGGCGGACGCGCGTTCCGCGAAGCGCTGACCATGAATCTGGCCTACACCAATCCCGATATCTACAACAGTGCGGTGAAGGTGGAGTTTTTCGCCAGCGATACGTTCACGGAAAACTACGCCAGCTCCGGTTCTCCTTCCCCCTTTAACAGGGACCAGATGATCAACGATTACCGCGGAGTGCGTTCCAGCATCACCACGCCTCTCGACATGCTTCTCGATGGCACCAACGTCACCTACGGCCTGGATTATTTATCCAACCGTGTCAAGCGGCAGAGCACGGATCTCGGAACGGGAGCGCACATCGACCACTTCGCGCCGGATGTCACCCTGAATGTGCTGGCTCCCTATGCCCAGTTCGATGTGCCGTTCGGGGATTTCAATTTCACCGCCGGTGTGCGGCATGAACGTTACGGAGGATCGGCGGAGAACAGCCCCGGCTCCGGCGGCATCGTCGGCGGCGACCTTCGGGATTTCGACCTGACCTTGTTCAATGCCGGTGTGGTGTATTTCATCGATGATTACATGAACGCGTTTTTCACCTTCACCCAGGGCGCGGAGATCAGCCAGCTCGGCCGCGCCGCGCGCAGCGCCGGCACGGCGGCGGAGATCGACCCGCAACCCGCCAAGTCGAACCAGTACGAAGTGGGATTCCGCGGCGAATGGGACAACCACCGTCTTTCCCTCGCGGCGTTTTACACCGAGTCTGATTTGTTGAGTGCGTTGTTTTGTCCCGGCACCAGCCCCTGTGTGCCGCTTCGCGAGCCGCGCAAGTTCTGGGGCATCGAAGGCACCGCCGGGTGGGTGCTCAATCCGCAATGGGAGCTGGAAGGCAACTTTGCGTGGATGGACGGTTTGCGTGAGCCCTCCACGGAAACACGGCGCATCTCTTTGAGTGAGGTGCCTCCGCTTCTTGTCAATGGCTTCATTCATTACCGTCCGTTTGCCTGGTGGCGCAACCGGCTTCATCTCTTTTACCGCTCGGCGAGCAATCCGTTTGGTGCGAGCACCGCGTTCGGAGAAGGCCGGTCGGAAAATGTCACGCTGGCCAACTTCATGGCGGAATTCGACGTGGGGCCGGGCCAGTTGCAGGTGGGCGCGACCAATTTGTTCAATGCCACGTACGTGAACCTGACCAGCGAGGCCAGCAACTTCGGCTTCAGCTGGGTCGCCGCCGAGGGCACCCGCGTGTTCACGGCTTATACGTGGAGGTGGTGATCGGACCCATTGCCGCAAGAGGTTGATCCATCCAGAAGACGTCCTTCAAACACTGTCACCCCGGACAAACGATCCGGAAACGGAAAGGGAGAAGACCGTTCGGGACGCCCCTGGGTTTGGTACCTGCACAGCCTGTTCGGCCTCAAGTTGAGTTTATTCCTGCTGTTTGTTTCCGCCACCGGGACGGCGGCCGTGGTCAGTGATGAAATCGAATGGCTGGTGTACCCCGAGGCCCGCGCCACCACCTCCTCCGCGCGGGCAAGTTGGGAGACACAATACCACGCCGCCGTCCGGGCATTTCCCTTCCACACTTTGACCTATATGGAGGCGGGCGAGGAACCGTTCCTCGCCACCCGGATTTCCGCTACCGCCCCGGACGGCACGTCGCGCGTCATCTTCATCGATCCCGCCACCGGCCGGGTGACCGGCGAGCGCGGTTGGGTCACGGTCCGCTCCTTTTTGCGCGCGCTCCATTACTTGTTGTTTGCGCCGGATGACTGGGGCTTTTTTCCGGTCACCATCTTGGGGTTCGTCCTTTTGGTATCGCTGGTCACGGGCATGCGTGTGATCAAAAAGCCCGGTCACAGTGCCGGGCGGTGGCCGCGCAGATATAAAGGGCCGCGTGTGTTCTGGGGCGATGTGCACCGCCTGATCGGTGTGTGGTCAAGCTGGTTCGTGCTGGTCATGGCGGTCACCAGCATCTGGTATTTTGCCGAACGGCTGGCCTGGCGGGCGGGGATCGACTGGGAGGCGCCGCGCACAACACTTTCCGCCGCGGAATGGCAACACCTCGCCGAAGAGAGAGCCGCATTGGAACGGCTCCCGTTGGATCAACTGGTCAGAAAAGCGCAACAAGCCTTCCCGGGATTGAACGTGCGCCAAATCAGTCTGCCGGCCGACGTGAACGAGACCATAGTGTTTCAAGGTCAGACCGGCGCTTGGCTGGTACGCGACCGCACCAATTCGGTTGAATTGAATCCGTACACGGGGGACGTGATCGCTGTGAATCGCGCCGAAGCGATGAGTTGGCTGGAGCGCTGGGAGCACACGGCGGACCCGCTTCACTTCGGCGATTTCGGGGGGCTGACCTCCAAGCTGGTCTGGGTGGGGTTTGGAATAATCCTGTGCCTGCTTTCTCTAAGCGGGACCATCGTTTATATACGGCGTCTGGCAAAAGGGCCGGGCGCCCCGGCAGGAAGCAGGCGGCAGGTGGAAGGACCGACCGGCCTTTACGCCTACTTGGAGACAATGGGTCGCTGGAAATGGATCAACCTCTTTCTGGTCACGCTGGTTCCCATCGCGTGCTTTATTTTTTTCTGGAACCTTTAAATGGCGGGAGGGGACGGATGAAAGGGTCCGAATCGAAATAGTTTTAAATCCACCCGGCCTGGGCTAAGATGAATGGCTTTCTGGTGTTGCCACTTTTTCACTGACAGGCGGTAGCCATGACGAAGGACACTCCCGTATCGATACCTGCCGACAGCGAGGCCGAGTCGGCACCGCTCTGGAAACTCATTCCCCTGGATGAGTACTCGGTGCCTGTCACCGCGGTCGCCAGCACCGCCCTCCGCAAGTGGACTGCGTTCAAACAGCTTTTCGTGCGAAACGAAGGTAACGGCGGGAGCCCCTTCAAGGCCGAAGTGGAATTGAAAACGCTTCCGGAAGTGCGCCTGCGCCATTTGGTTCCGCCCATCGACTGGCAAGAGGTGGCAGGGGTCCTGGACGTGGAGCTGGAGGGGTGGCTGGATGCAAACTCGACGGACGTCCCGGTCCGGTTTGTGGTGTTGCAACCGCATGCGGGAAAGGAGGAATTCCTGCGCAGTTGGGCTCGCATTCACGATGCGCATTGGATCGAGACTCCCACACCGGAACAAATCCTGAAAGCCGATCCGCATTGGCTCGATGAGTGGCCCGGTGCGGACCGGCCGTGGGTTTTGCCTTCTCTCGAACACTGTTTCCTGCGTCATGCCAACGGGCTGGAACTGGTCCGCCGTTTTCTGGAAAAGGCGGCTTCCGGTAAGCTCGGCCGCGGCCTCATCGGCTGTGACAGCTGGGGCTGGGCCTACCTGCAACGCGTCGGTCCGCCTTTGCCATGGAGTCCTCTGACCCTGCAGGCGTTCGATGGCGATCGGTTGTCGCGCCTGTTTACCGGGAATGAAGCGGCAGGCGGGCGCAAGAGGCGGGTGCGCTTCCTGAATGCCAAAACGGGGAAAACCATTTTGTGTGTGCCGCCGGAGCCGGAAAGGGAAATCAGTTCCGAATTGACTCAGCTTGCCGCGCGTTGCCGCGGCAATTTTGGAACGGCCAGGGTCTATTGGAGCCGAAGACTGCGGGCCGAACCGGATGAAGAAAAAACGCCCGCGGAGGAAGACACAGAGGGAACGGGAGCGAAGCCAGGCGCGAAGGAGGAAGAATCTGTGTGGGTGGCGCAATTGCCGGAAGACTTGACCCTGCCCACGGAAAAAGATGAGAGCCTGGCCTTTGTGTTGCACGCCCTGCTTCTTCACAATGGGTTGACGGCGGCGCTCCTCGGCGAACTGCTGTCCCTTCCGGATTTTCGGGTTGCGTCTTTATTGCGCCGGTTGCAATCGCTGGGTGTGGTGTGTGTGGAAGGGGAAAACTGGAAAGTGAGTGCGCTGGGTTATTACGCTGTCCGGGATTACCTGGGAGCCCGGGATTATCTGCTGGATGATTTTTGAGGCCGGTTATGGATAACGAAAAAATCTCTCAAGTGTTCAAGACGCTCGATACTGCCGTGATGATTGAGCTGGTTGTGATTGTGGCCGGAGCGATCGTCCTCATCCTGATCACACAGAATCTGTTGCCCTGGATCGCCAACCGTCTGCACGGAAAGGTGCGGCTGTTCCTGCTCGCCATGGCACCGCTGTTGCGCCTGATATTCATCCTGACCGCATTCATCCTGAGCGTGCCGCGTATTATCGAGCCGTCCCTGCAAAACATGGTGGCGGTGCTGGGCTCCATCGGCCTCGCATTGGGGTTTGCGCTCAAGGATTACACCAGCAGTTTGATCGCCGGGGTGGTGGCGGTGGGCGAGCGGTTGTACCGCAACGGCGACTGGATCGAGGTGAACGGCGTGTATGGCGAGGTGACGCACGTGGGCGTGCGCACGGTGCGGATTGTGACCGCAGACGACACGGCGGTGTACATCCCGCACCAGAAGCTGTGGACCGAGTTGATCTCCAACGCCAACAACGGCACGCCGCATTTGCAGTGCGTGGTTCATTTTTACCTGCATCCCCAGCACCATGCCGCCGAGATCCGCCAGGTATTGCAAGACGTGGCGCTGACCAGTCCTTATCTCTATTTCGACTTGCCCGTTTCGGTGGTGGTGGAGGAAAAACCCTGGGCCACGCATTACCGGTTGAAGGCCTACGCGGTCGATCCCCGCCATCAGTTTCGGTTCATCACCGACCTCACCGTGCGCGGCAAGACAGCGCTGATCGAACGCAATGTGCGTTTTGCCATGACCCCCGGGCAGATGGGGCAGGATGCCCCGGTGGCCTCCGGGTGAGAGCCGCTCAGCCCATCAACCCCTTCTGATAATCGTCGAAGGCTTGCACCAGTTCCGTTTCCGTATTCATCACGAACGGACCGTCGCCGACGATGGGTTCGTCGATGGGTTCGCCGCTGAGCAGCAGCAGGGTGGCGTCGCTGTGCGCGGACAGTCCGATGCAATCGCCCTCACGACCGAAGCGGATCAATTGGGCTTCGGCGATGGGATTGCCGTTATGGATGCGCACGCTGCCTTCGACATTCACCAATGCCGTGGTGTGGCCGGGCGGCAGCGCCAACTCCATCTCAGCCCCGGCTGAGAGACGGATGTCCCACAGGTTGATGGCTGAAAACGTTTCGGCCGCACCCTGTTGCCCGTCGTACTCCCCGGCGATGACGCGCAGGGAACCACCCGGCATCTTGACGACGGGGATGCGCGACGCCGGGATGTCCTGGTAACGCGGCGTTGACATCTTGTCTTTCGCCGGTAGGTTGACCCACAACTGCACGGCATGGAAGGTGCCGCCTTTTTCGGTGAAGGATTGGGAATGAAACTCCTGATGCACGATGCCCGAGGCGGCGGTCATCCATTGCACGTCGCCGGGTCCGAGGTGGCCGTCGTTCCCCGCGAGGTCTTTGTGATCGACTTCGCCCTTATAAACGAGGGTGACCGTTTCGAATCCGCGGTGTGGATGCTGGCCGACGCCGCGCGGTTTCGACGCCGGGGTGAATTCCGCGGGTCCCGCGAAGTCGAACAGAAGAAATGGACTGAGTTCCTTGCCGTGGGTGTCGTAAGTGAACAGGGTGCGCACGGGAAAGCCGTCGCCCACCCAGTGCTGGCCGGGGGTTTTGAGGACTTCTTCAACTTGTTTCAACTGGGTCATGACGCCTCCTTAGACGTTCAGGATAGCCATCCCTTCACGTACAGATTCACTCGAACACGCGTTCGAAAAATGCCTGCATCAGTTTCCAGGCGCGTTCGGCGGCCTGTTTGTCGTACACGAGGCTGTCGATGTTGAACTTGCTGCGGAACTCGTCGGCCTGTGGGTTGGTGTAGCTGTGTTTGACGCCTTGCAGACTCACGTAGCTGATGTCGGCGTTGGCATCGACCATTTCTTTCATGAAGGCGGCCACCCGGTCGGTGGCCAGAAACCCGTCTTCCGATCCGTTGATGACGAGGAGGGGGGCCTTCACGTCGCCCTTGCTCACCGGCGGCTGCTCCGGCAGGGCGCTGTGGAAGGCGACCACGCCGTCGAGGTCGGCGCCGCCGCGCGCCATGCGGATGGACACCGCGCCGCCGAAACAGAAGCCGATGGCGCCGATGCGGTCGGCATCCACGGTGTCCTGCTGTTGCAGGATTTCCTTCGCTTTGTTGAACTTGGCCTGGCTGCCCACCCAGTTTTCAAAAGCGGCGGTCATGAACTTACCGGCTTCCTTAGGATGATCGGCGAGTTTGCCATCGCCGTACATGTCCAATGCAAGCGCCGTGTAACCCAACTCGGCCAGCATGCGGGCGCGATTGCGGGCGTGTTCATTGTGCCCCCACCATTCGTGCACGACGAGGATACCGGGGCGCTTTCCCTGGACCGCGTCATCCCAGGCCAGGAAGCCCTGCAGCTCGACGGCGTTGACTTCGTAGCGGATGGTTTTGGTTTGCACCTCCGCGTGGGCGAAGGGGGCGGTGCCCAGGACGCAGACCAGAACCAGCGCGGTCAGCGAGAAGATCGATTTCAAAACAGAGTGCAATTGGAATGGGAACACGTTATCTTGCCTCCAGAAGAAAGGAATGAAGGCCACCTTCCCCCGAGAGATCAGGGGGAATGAAAACGGGATGGCGTCAAGCTCGTCTTCCCTTCCCGGAGGAAGGAAAGAAGTAGCCCCAAGGGGAATCGAACCCCTGTTTCCGGCGTGAGAGGCCAGCGTCCTAACCGCTAGACGATGGGGCCATGATATTTTAGTTTTTTACGATATCACACCCGTCGGTTGCTTTGAATCTCAAAATCATCCAGCCCAGGCCATGACGATGCAGGCCGGGGTTTTGAGGAAGATTCGATAGGGGGGTGAAGAACGCGGGGAAGGCCCGTGCGTGCCGGGGCGCCGCTCAGATACCGCCGTCTTTGTTGATGAGGGGCGGGCCACTGCCTTTGCGCTGTTTTCTCTTCTCCTGCCGGATGACCTCTTCCGCTTCGAGATCGCGCTTGTTGAGGCGGCTGACCAGATACACCAGCATGAAATACGCCGGTACGCCCATCACCACCCAGGTGATGAAAAACTTTCCGGCGGGGGAGACAACACCCGCTCCCGGACCTTCGGCGGGGCCGCTGAACAGCATGTTGATCGCCCACAAAATGAGGCCGAACACCGTGCCCAGCAGGGACGCCAACGCCACCTTGTGCAACAACTCGTTCATGTACAGTCCGGATACGATATGAAAATCCGTGACGTACGCACCCAGAATGCCGAGCGTGGCAAAAATGAACAGGGTGAACAGGAGGAAGTCGCTGACCACGCACACCGTGCCAAACAGGTTGTACGCAGGCCCCAACAAACCAAGCAGGAACGGGTTGCGATAGATGCTGGACGACACTCATTTCTCCTTATAGATCAAAAAAATGGCTCGGGTACAAGGATTCGAACCTCAACCTTCAGAGCCAGAGTCTGACGTCCTGCCGTTAGACGATACCCGAGCATTTGTTTCTATTTTATGGATTACGCGTTCCGGTTTCAAGGTGATTTGACAAAACCGGGCCAGAATATTACAACACAAGCGATTGCGAAGTAAACCACGAGCGCGTTTGATTTTCAACCCTTTTGACAAGGAAATGCCGATGCCGGGGAGGCAAGCATGCGGGTGATCGGCGGCCGTCTGCGCGGCACGCGCCTGCAACCGCTGAAAGGGCAGGCTCTGCGGCCGACGCTGGATCGCGTCCGCGAGTCGTTGTTCAACATCGTGGGGGCGGGCATCGAGGGGGCGCGGGTGCTGGACCTGTTTGCAGGCACCGGCGCGGTGGGCATCGAGGCGCTCAGCCGCGGCGCCAGCCGGGTGGCGTTCGTCGAGGCCAACGCCCGGGTGCGCGACCTGCTGCACGGCAACCTCGAAAAATGCCGCCTGACGTTCTCCGGGACGGAAGGCTCCAGCAACTGGACCCTGTTGCCGGTCACAGCCCGGCAGGCGCTGGATCGCCTGCAAAACCAGGGCGAGGTCTTCGACTGGGTCTATGTGGACCCGCCCTTCGACGCGGATCTGTACACGGAAACGCTGACCGGACTGGCGGCATCCGGTCTGCTGGCCGAGAGGGCGGAGGTGGTGGCCGAGCATTTTCATAAAACCGCGCTGGCCGAAAATTATGGTAAACTGAAAAAATTGCAGACCCGGCGGACAGGCGACACCTGTTTGTCTTTTTTTATGTTGGAATCGCTGGAATGATGACCGAATTGATGCCCGTAGAAATCAGTGCCGACCACAAGGTCGTCGTCGCCATGAGCGGCGGGGTGGACAGCTCCGTCGCCGCCGCCCTGCTCAAGGAGCAGGGTTTCGATCTGGTGGGCATCTCCCTCCAGTTGTGGAATTACAGTTGGGACACGGACAACCGTTTCGGCACCTGCTGCTCGCTGGATGATCTCAGCGACGCCCGCCGGGTGGCGGAAGGCATCGGCATCCCGTTTTACATCCTCAACCTCGAAAAAGAGTTCCGCCGCGATGTGGTGGATTACTTCGTCGATGAATACCTGAAGGGCCGCACGCCCATTCCCTGTACCGCCTGCAACAAGAAACTCAAGTTCGACGAGTTGATGCACAAGGCGGAAGCGTATGGCTACGACTACATCGCCACCGGCCACTACGCCTCGGTGGTGCGGACGGAAGACGGACGCTACACCGTCAGGCGCGGGCGCGACGCCTCCAAGGACCAGAGTTATTTCCTGTTCAACCTGTCGCAGGAGCAGTTGTCGCGTTTGGTGTTCCCGCTGGGCGATCTGGAGAAGAAGGAAGTGCGGGGCCTGGCGGAGAAGTACCGTCTCAAAAATGTGGCGAGCAAGGCGGAGTCGCACGAAATTTGTTTCATCCCCGACAACGATTACGCCAAGTTCATCGCCGGTGAAGTGGATGCGGAGTTGTTCCGCCCGGGCGACATCGTCACCGCAACTGGTGAAGTATTGGGCACGCACAAGGGCTATCCCGCCTACACCATCGGCCAGCGCAAGGGGTTGAACCTGGGTGGCCTCGCCGAACCCTATTACGTGACCGCCATCGACACCGTCAACAACGAGATCGTGGTCGGCCCGAAGAACGATCTGTTCCGCGAAGAGTTCACGGTCAGCCACGTCACCTGGCAATTGGATCATTGCGACGCCTTCGAAGCGGAAGCGCAGATCCGCTACCGCCACCAGCCGGTGGCCTGCGTGGTGACGCCGCTGCCGGGCGACCGCGCCCGCGTGCAACTGGAACACCCGCAGCCTGCCATCACGCCGGGCCAGTCGGCGGTGTTCTACACCGACGACTGCATTGTCGGCGGCGGGTGGATTGAATGATCGAAGCCCTCGAAGTCGCCGTGGAGGCGGCGCGTGCCGCCGGACGCATCCAGCAGGAACGCGCCGACTGCATCGGCGAAATCCGCTACAAGGGCGACATCAACCCCGTCACCGAAGTCGATCTCCTCTGCGAACAGGAAATCATCGGTCGCATCCACAAAGAGTTTCCGGACCACGCGGTGCTGGCCGAGGAGTCGGGTGAAACCGCAGGCCACGCCGACCACCTGTGGGTGATCGATCCGCTCGACGGCACCATCAACTACGCGCACGGCTACCCGTGTTACTGCGTGTCCATCGCCTACCGGCAGAACGACGAAACCGTGCTGGGCGTGGTGTACAACCCCAGCCTCGACGAGATGTTCGTCGCCGAAAAAGGCAAAGGCGCGACGATGAACGGCAAACCCATCGCCGTCTCGCCGCTCGCCAACCTCAAGCAAAGCCTGCTGGTGACCGGCTTCGCCTACGACATCCACACCGCGACGCACAACAACCTCGACCACTTCATCCACTTCATCGCCGCCTCTCAGGCGGTGCGCCGCGCCGGGTCGGCGGCGCTCGATCTGTGCTACACGGCGATGGGACGGTTTGAAGGTTTCTGGGAATTGAAGTTGAATACCTGGGACTACGCGGCGGGGGTGTTGATCCTCGAAGAAGCGGGCGGGAGGGTGACGCGCTTCGACGGCACGCCGTTCCAGTTCGGCGACCGCGAAATCCTGACGTCGAACGGACATATCCACGACGCCATGATCGAGGTCCTCAAACAAGGCACCAGCCGCGGCACGTTGATGCCGTGATGCCGTCCGGTCTCAGTGATCGGGTTTGGTGAGGTAGGTGTAGCCGGACAGCCCTTCCTTATACAGGTTGAGAAACTGGTCCGCCTCTTCCTGGCTGATGGTCCCGCGCTGCACGCTGTGGAACAGGAACCCTGCCATGCGCCCGGCCAGCTCCTCGGCGCGGAATTGAACGTAATCCAGCACGTCGGTGACGTCCTCGCCTTCGATGATCTGTTCGTACTTCAATGTGCCGTCCTTCTTTAAGGATACGTGGACGGTGTTGGTGTCGCCGAACAGGTTGTGCAGGTCGCCCAGAATTTCCTGATAGGCGCCGGTGAGGAAGATACCGATGCGGTACGGCTCGCTGTTCACCGGGTGCAGGGGCAGCGTGCGTTCCATGTTGTGATTGCCGATGAAGGTGTCGATCATGCCGTCCGAGTCGCAGGTCAAATCCATCAGCGTGGCTTCGCGCGACGGGTGTTCGTGCAGACGTTGCAGCGGCACGATGGGGAACACCTGGTCGATCGCCCACGAGTCCGGCAGCGACTGGAACACGGAAAAGTTGCAGAAGTATTTGTCGGCCAGCCGCTGATTGAGGGTTTTCAGTTCTTCCGGCATGTACTTGAGGCGCGATGCCAGTTCCTGAATCTTGCGGCAGATCACCCAGAACAGTTTGTCGGCGAGAGCCTTGTCCTTGAGGCCGATCATGCCCAGCGAAAACTGGTTCTGCGACTGGTCTTTCAGGTCCAGCGCGTCGTGCCAGGATTCGGTGATGTTCTTGTTCGACGCCTGTTCGAGCACGTAATGCAACTCATGCACCACGCTCGGCGCGGCCTCCTCAATCTGAAACTCCTGATTCGAGTCGGGGAAGGAAGCCACCTCCAGCACATTGAACACGAGGATCGAGTGGTACGCCGTCATGGCGCGGCCGGATTCCGAAATGATGTTGGGGTGCGGCAGGTTTTCTTCCTCGCAGATTTCGGAAATATGATAGATCACGTCGTTGGCGTACTCCTGCACGGTGTAGTTGGTGCTCGACGCGAAGGTGGATTTGGAACCGTCGTAATCGACGCCGAGCCCGCCGCCGACGTCGATGAACTTCAGGTTGCAGCCCATCTTCGTCAATTCGGCATAATAACGGCCGATTTCCTTGAGGCTGTTCTTGATGCGGCGGATGTTGGTGATCTGGCTGCCCAGGTGAAAATGGATGAGCTGGATGGCCTCGAGCGCCCCGGCTTCGCGGGCGATCTCCACCGCCTCGACGGTTTCCATCGGGCTCAGGCCGAACTTGGAATATTCGCCGCCGGAAGAGGCCCAGCGTCCGGACCCGGCGCTGAACAGCTTGATGCGCAGCCCGATGTTGGGCAGAACGTTCAGCTCCTTCGCTACGCGCAGCGTCATGTTCAGCTCCGACAACCGTTCGACCACGATGAACACGCGCTTGCCGAGCTTCTGTCCCATCAAGGCAAGGCGGATGAACGATTCGTCCTTGTAGCCGTTGCAGATGAGCAGGGCCTCTGGATTGTCCATGATGGCGAGGATGGCGTGCAGCTCCGGTTTGGAACCGGCTTCGAGACCGATGTTGTGGTCGCGGCCGAACTTGACGATCTCCTCCACCACCTGCCGCTGCTGGTTGACCTTGATCGGATAGACGCCGTGGTACTCGCCGGTGAAATTGTGGTCGGCGGCGGCTTTTTTGAATGCGTGGGACAGTTTGGCGATGCTGGACTTGAGGATGTCCGAAAACCGGATCAGCACCGGCAGGGAGTAGCCTTTGGCCTTGATGTCGTCCACCAAAAGCTTGAGGTCCACGGTGTGTTCGTGGGTTTTGTCCGGCTGGACAATGATGTGGCCCTTTTGATTGATGCCGAAATAGCCCGCTCCCCAGCCCTCAATGTTGTACAACTCTTTGGATTTTTCGACGGTCCATTTCTGCATTCCTGGTCTGCGTCCTCTGGCGTGTGCCCGGTGGTGGATCGTTAACGTATGATTTCATTTGTATAAGACCCGCCCGCAGGATGTCAAACATAATTCCGGGGCGGCCCCTGGGGCCATCGGGCAAAACCGGTTTTTTTGCGCCGGCGATTTATGCTATAAATGCCCAACTTCATTCCGGTCACGCTGCCGGATTCACCCCTTCAGGAGACAGCATGAAGATCGAAGATGTGGACGTTCGCGACATTGCGCGCCAGTTTGGCACGCCGGTGTATGTCTATAGCCTCCAGGCCCTGCGCGCCGCGATAGCCGAAATCAAAACCCTCGCGCCGGTGGTGCGTTATGCCATGAAAGCGGAATCCAACCGCGCCATCCTCCAGGAAATGAAGCGCAGCGGAGTCCACATCGATGCCGTCAGCGTGCTCGAAGTGCAGCGCGCCCGGCGGGCGGGTTTCGAGGCCTCCGAGATCTGTTTCACCAGCGACGTGTTTTTCCACGCCTCCGACGCCGAGTACTGCATCCAGAACAACGTGTACACCAACTGCGGTACGCTCGGCATGCTGCGCGAATACGGCCAGACCTTGAAACGGCTCGGCAAGGGATCGAACAAGGTCTCCATCCGCATCAACCCCGGCGAAGGCTCGGGGCATTCGAAGAAGACCAACACCGGCGGCCCCTACAGCAAACACGGCATCTGGCACCAGAGTCTGGACGAAGCCCGCGCCATTGCGAAAGAATACGGCCTCGTCATCAATGGCGTGCACATTCATATCGGTTCCGGCGGCGACATGGAACACCTGAAACGGTTGACGGGCAAGCTGGTCGAGTTCGCCAAACAGTTCGACGACGTGGAAGTGGTCAATTTCGGCGGTGGCCTGCCGTACCAGTACCGTGAGGGCCAGCCGCAAGCCGACGTTTCCGGCTACAAACCGATCTTAGAAGAACGCGTGGCCATTCTGGAAAAACATTTCGGGCGCAAGATCCGCTGCGAGATCGAGCCCGGCCGGCGCTTTGTTGCGGGGTGCGGCTACCTGCTGGGCGAAGTGCGCGCGCTCAATCACACCCTCGACGAAAACGGCAAACGCCTCGACTACGTGCTGGGCAACATCGGCTTCTGCCATCTGATGCGGCCGATGGCCTACGGCTCGTACCATCCCATTCAATTCGTCGGCGACACCCTGGGGCCGGAGCAGGATGTGATCGTCGCCGGACCCGTGTGCGAGTCGGGCGACGTGCTGACGCAGGAAAACGAAGAGCCGGTGGCGCGCCGCCTGCCGTTGCCGAATCCCGGCGACATCATGGTGGTGGGGGGAGCGGGGGCGTACGGCTTCGTCATGTCGTCCAACTACAACACCCAGCCCTTGCTGCCGGAAGTGATCGTCGATGGCAGCACCTGCACACTCGCCCGCCGCCGCCAGACCCTCGACGACATCCTTAGAGAAGAAGACGAAGTGTAAGCGCCATTCCGCCACGTTGCCAGGTGTCGCGTAACGGTCAGTCTTTTTCGAACAGGGGGTCGATCTGCTGGGCCATTTCCACATCGGCCAGGGTGACGCCGCTGACGGTGTGCGTCCAGTAACGGACGGTGATGCGTTTGTAGTGGATCAAAATGTCGGGGTGGTGGTTTTCCTTCTCGGCTTCCTGAGCCACCTCCTTCACGAAATCGATGCCCTTTAAATATTCCTTGGCGCGGTGCACGCGGTAGATGAAGGGCACGCCCTTCTCGTTTTTATCGACCTTCCATTCCGGTGCCATGTCTTTCAGTTTCTGTTGCAGTTCCTCGTCGCTCAGTGCTTGTTTCTCTGCCATAACTACCTCGTATATTGCCGGGAACCCTAAAGTTCCGAATTAATAAATTTTTATTCCCCTCCATTCCAAGGAGCGGATCGAGGGGAGGTATTGGTGGAGGCAACCCGTAATTCGGGTTGCCCTTCAAAACCCCACCCTAACCCGTCACTCCGTGAGTGCTCCTTGGTAAGGGGAGGAAATAATAAGGGCGGCGTCACCATCATTGAACGTTTGCCCTTCCAATCCTTGCCTTGGTTCATCACTCCGTGAGTGCTTCCTTACAAGGAGAACTTTGCAACTGTTAGTGGGTGAACCCATAGATTCTTCGTCGCCTGCGGCTCCTCAGAATGACAGGGCTGAGCTCGGTTTGTCATTCTGAGCGAAGCGAAGAATCTATGTTTTGTTTTTGATCAGCTAAACATTACTTCCCGCGGTCGATTTCTTCCAGCCGTTTGCGCAGGGTGACGGGGTGGACTTTGTAGAGGAAGCTGTCCTCGCCGTTGAGGCGCACCACCGGAATCTTTTCCTTGTACGCGTCGAACAGGGCGGCGTCGGATTCGACGTCGGTGAGCGTGAGCGTCGCCGGGTACTCGGCGAGCACCGCCTCCACCACCGCTTTGGCGTCGTCGCACAGGCAGCAGTCGGACTTGGTCAGAATTTCGATGTCGATCACTTGATCCGAGTCTTCCCAGGTAAAGTTGACTTTATCAGGAAAAATAAAAAAGCAACCCATAGATTCTTCGCTCCGCTCAGCATGACATCTGGGTGGTCAGGAACCATAACCCCACCCCAACCCGTCACTCTGTGAGTGCCCCTTGGTAAGGGGAGGGGGATGTTGTTCGGCTCTGCTGGAAGCGGGCCACGACCGCTGTCATCCTGAACGTAGTGAAGGATCTATGTGTTTCTTTATTTTTGACCGTTATGAAACGGCATGCACTCACATTTTATGAACTATTTGGTCACATCGAGTGCGTCATGGTGGTGAACTTGCCCCACAGGATGAGCGCCAGGGACAGCACGATGCAGAACGCGAGCACGGCGGTCGCGATCGGGCGCTTGCGCCAGTCGCGTTCCGGTCCGCGATCGATGAACGGCACCGACACCAGAAACAGCACGATCAACACCGGCGCGACGATCAGAAACGGCACCCACAGGTTTTCCAACGCGTAAATCCAGACGAATTGCCACGGCGGCTTGGTGACTTCCAGCCCGAACACCGGATCGTTGCCCAACGGCGGCTGGATGGTGAGCGCCAGCAGACAGACGATGAAGAACACCCCCGCGCCCGCCATATTCAGGTATTGCAGGTGCCGGGTGAACGGGATGTGCCGCTGCACCACCGGCGGCGTGTCCATCTGGTTCGAAGTTTTATGCGTGTCGCCCACCTCCGGCTCGCCCGGCAGCGGCGACAGTTTGTGGTACTTGATGTAGAACAGGTGCAGGCCGATGAGGGGAATCGTGATGACGGGCAGCAGACTGATGTGCGCCATGTACACGCGGTTGAGCAGCGGCACCCCCTGCGCGAACTTTTCCGTCAACGGGTAACCGAGGATGCCGAGGTTGTCCGCCACCCAGTTGAAATGCATGAGCGCCTCGTATGCTTCCTGATCCCACTTGAGCACGGTGCCGGTGAACAGGAAGCCGACCATCATCAGCAAAAGCGTCACGCCGACCAGCCAGTTGATCTCGCGCGGCGCCTTGTACGCCGCTGTGTGGGCGACGCGGATAAGATGTAAGAGCAGGGTGACGGTCAACGCCTCTCCCGCCCAGAAGTGCAGGCCGCGCAGGAACCATCCGAGGTACACCTGATCCATCAGGTAATGCACGCTGGCGTTGGCGCGTTCCGGGCTGGGCACGTAAAACTGCGCCAGCACTATGCCGGTGATAATGAGGATGGAGAAGGAGGACAGCGTCATGCCGCCCAGCGAATAGCGGATGCTGTTGGCGTGTTCGGGAATGGGATATTCCAACTCGCTGTAGCCGAGCCGGTTTTTGACTGTGTCGATGATTCCGTTTGCCATGGGCGGCCTCGCTCGCGTTGCCGGTGTGGAAACCGGATGATTAAGAATCGGTCGGACGTTTTAAAAACAGAAAACCCGCCACCAGCCCGGACAATACGGTGATGCCCACCGCGATGCCATAGCCTTTACTGGAGCCGGAAACCATCTCGTGCGTCGCCTGCTCGACGTGCGGCTCTTCTTTTTTCATGCCCGCCATGTCGTGCCCGGAGTGATCCATGGACGGCATGCCCTCATTCATCGAACTCGACCCCAGTCCCAAGGGATCGTCGCCCAAGCCCAGCGACGGCGCATCGCTGTGTTCCATCGCCTGGGTGGTGGGTGCGGTGCCGTAGTCCACCGGTTCGCCGGAGTTGTATTCGACCGGTTCGCTGGAACCCGTCTCCATCGGTAAATCTTCCACCAGTTTGACGGGAGAGCCGACGGCGGGTTGTTCTTCAATGGTGGCTTCGTGGTCGTCGTGTTGTTCGCCGCCGTGGGCGAAAAGGAGGGTGGGGAGAAGGGACAGGCAAGCGGTCAGGATCACAATGCGTAAAGGAATCATATCAGGATTGCTCCACCAGTTGCTGGAATGCGGCCATCGCGTCTTCCGCCGCCCAGTCGCGCGGGCCGATGGCTTTGTGTACGATGATGCCGTTTTTGCTGACAATGAATGTTTCCGGAACGCCGGTGGTCTTGTACACCTGCTTGGCAATGGTCTCTTCCGGGTCGAGCAGCACCGGGAACGTCAGGTTGTACTTGTCCATAAACGGCTGAATCAATTTCTGATCCTTGTCCACGCTGATGGTCAGCATCTCGAACCCCCGGTCCTTGAACTTGTCGTACACCCGTTGCATGGACGGCATCTCCACCTTGCAGGTGGCGCACCAGGTGGCCCAGAAGTTGATGAACACCACCTTGCCGCGGTAGTCCTTGAGCGATATCTTGCCGCCATTGAGCGTGGTCAGCTCGAAATTGGGGGCGATGAAGGCTTCCGCCGGGTACTCGACCTCGAAGGGTTTCAACTCGACGCGGTTGAGCGCGCTGATGAAGATCGCCAGCAGCGCCAGCGCCAACAGGGTGTACGGGATATAAATGCTGACCGGTTTCTTTTCCAGAGCGTGTTCCATAGTCTTTCGGGGTGCGTGATCGTTCAATTACAGGTGCCGTTTGTAGGGCCGGTAAAATTTCTTGTCCATGGCCACGACAATTTCATCCAGGGTTTTGCCTTCCTTGTAGAGCTCGTACGCGTAAATCACTTCATCGATGCAGACCCCGCATTTGGAACCGTGCATGCTGGTGAAGCAGGTCAACAACGTTTTGTGACCATGATCGCGCTTGCAGTAACAGTAACAGAACTGGCTGTCGATGATCTTCGGGATCTCCGCGGCGTAACGATAAGCCAGCGCGGCCTTGCCGGTGAACAGCGCCGGGGTCAGCACCGGGCGGGTCTCGATCAGGTTGCCGGTCGCCGGAGCCACCGGTTGAACCGGAGGCTGGGTGAACTCGTAAGCGCCGAAGAGAAGGGCCGCCACCATCACGACGAACAGCGTTGGCCGTGTGTATCGTTTCTTGCTGGATCTGGCGGCCTGCGGTTTTTTATTTTTCTTGGATTGTTTTTTGCCCATAAATATCTGATTACCAAAGGTGGGGTTAGGGATTGACGTTTCCTGTCATTATATAGTCAGGGCTTGTGAGCTTTCAAGGGTTTTGGGTCAGCGTTTGGGCGGGTACCATTTGCTCAGCCGTACCGGGGAAAACCCCAGTAAAAACAGCGACGCGATGAGGATATTGCGGGAGGTGGTCCAGACCACGCCTTCGGCGTGCCAGCGCCGGGCGGACGTGGAAATGGTTTCCCGGAGGATCACCGTGCGGCCCTGTTTCTTGAGGCGCAGGAAAAAGTCGAGGTCCTCGCAAATGGGCAGGGGCGAGAAGCCGCCCAGGGCGCGGAACACCTCCGGCCGCACAAAGATGCCTTGGTCGCCGTACACCAGATTGAGGTAACGCGAACGCAGCGTCGCCAGCCGCGAGATGGTCTGCAAGGCCGGGGTGTGGGAATCGATCGACAGGCTGAACGCGCCGCCCTGGTAACGGCCGTTTTGCATGATATGAGTCATGCGTTCGAAACCGGAAGCGTCGAGATCGCTGTCGGCGTGCAGGAACAGCAGGAGGTCGCCCCGTGCTTCCCGGGCGGCGGCGTTCATCTGCACCGCCCGCCCCCGTTCCGAGGCGATGCAGCGCACGCCGTGGTGCCGGGCGATGGCCGCTGTGTCGTCCTCGCTGCCGCCGTCGCCGATGAGGACCTCAAACGGCGCGATCCGTTCCAGGCGCTGCAGCGTTCCCGGCAGCAACCGCGACTCATTCAATGTGGGGATGATCACCGATACGTTCAATGCTGGTTCCGGTTTGATGCCGTTCTGGCCGCAAGTAAATCACAAAAAATCCGCCTTTACAACGTATTGGCCCTCCTGCCGGAGGCCTGGCAGGACCGCGGCGCTTTCCGGTTGCGCCGGGGTGTCCCTGGGAATTTTCATTCAGGAGTCGTAAATCGGGCCTTCACCCTACATTTCCCTGCAAAAATGTTATAAAATTCCAATTGGTTGCAAATCATTGTCCTGTCAATCCAATCTGGCCCGATTGCGGGCGGGTGCTGCTTTTTTATGCTCGCGCATTTTATAGAATCCAAGCCTTTTCAATGTGGTTACTTCCGTGACCGGCAGTCGCTGTTCGAGGAATACCTGCTGGAAGACATTTCCGAGGTGGAATTCGACTACATGCTGGCGCACGGCATGCGCCATTTCGGCGAGTACTACTTCCGCCCGCGCTGCGGCAATTGCCACGAATGCGTGCCCATCCGCGTCCGCGTCGAGGAGTTCCGCATGACGCGCAGCCAGAAACGGGCGCTCAAGGCCTGCCAGGACATCGAAGTCCGCATGGGGCTGCCGCGTTTCACAAAAGAGAAGTTCAGGCTCTACCTCGATCACAAAAAACGGTTTCAGGCCTTGCAGGACGATGTGGAAGACGAACAGAATTTCCGCCTGTCGTTTTACGTGAACACGCCGTTCGGGATGGAATTTGAATATTACTATCAGGGCGAGCTGGTGGGGGTGGCGCTGGCGGACATCACCCGGCGTTCGTTTTCCGCCATCTACACGTTTTACAACAATCCGACGCCGCAGATGAGCCTGGGTACGTTCAGCGTGCTCAAGCAGTTGCAACTCTGTCAGAACCGGGGCATCCCGCATTACTACATGGGCTATTTCATCTCACACAACCACTCGCTGTCTTACAAGGCCAACTTCCGGCCCAACGAGATTTATGTGAACAACGAGTGGCGTCCGTTCCGCAACGCCCGCGGCGAGTACCTGGTGCCGGAGCCGCAGGTGCGCTGGATCAACAACGACACCCTCGTCAAAGCCGCATCCCGCCCGTACAAGACCGTGGAATCGCACTGACCGCGTCTTCTCTCAGAGAATATTGAAAAACACCAGAAACAGCCAGATCACGAGCACGACGTTGATGATCACGCCGATGTGAAACAGCACGTTGAACAGCTTGCTGTACGTGTATTTGTATTCCATGACGGACTCTCCTAATCCATGACCAGAGTCACCAGGCGGCGGGCCAGGTCCGAGTTGCGAATCTGCTTGATCACCGGGGGATCCATTAAGTTGAGGCTCATGTAAAGCCGCTCCAGGTTGTCGAAGGTGCCGGAGGCGATCATGGCCTTGCCGCCTTCGTCGCGGATTTCGTTGCGCCAGATGCTGAGCACGCGCAGAGTGCCCAGGTTTTCGGAGCGCGACAACGCCAGCGCGCCTTCATTGCCGATGCGGTTCGAGCACAGATACAGCCGCTCGATGCCGGTCAGGGTTTTTGAATGCGCCAGCGCCACCGCTCCGGCGTCACCCATCTGCGTGCTGTCCAGATGCAGGGCTTTCAGCTTCGGAAAATTGGGCGATTCGGCCAGCATTTTCACGCCTTCCGCGCCGATGGGGTTGAAGTCCAGAAACAGTTCTTCCAGGTTCTGGAAGTGTTTCGATTCCGCCAGCGCTTTCACGCCCTCGGCGGTGATGTTGTTGGCCTCCAGCATGAGGCATTTGAGCGGTTTCACCCATTCCGAGCGGGCCAGGCTCCGCGCCGCGTCATCGCCCAGCAGGTTGTGGTTCAGGTAAATCGATTGCAGGTTGCCGGAGACGTTTTCGAGGGTCTGGATCGCCGCATCGGTGAGCTGGTTGTTGCTGATGTACAGTTTTTCCACTTCGGGAAAGGTTTCCCATTCCGCAAGGCATTTCAGCTCTTCCAGTCCCAGGTCTTTTTCGTCCAGGTCCAGCATTTTTTCCGGTGCGAAATACTGCACCTGAAACATCTGGTCAAATTTGGTGTTCACAGCCTCATCCAATTCAAAGTCCTCCGGGTGCTCCTGATTTTTAGATGTCACGGGGGTGCATTTGGTGTAATAATCTATAGGATTTCCGGGTAAATATCAATCGACCGGAATCAGCGTATCCTCTTTAGCTTAAATGTATTATTCCCGATCCACCATCCATTCCCCATCGTATTCATATGCTTATTGGCGTTCCGAGAGAGATCAAAGAAAACGAATACCGTGTGTCCCTGACCCCCGCCGGGGTGACCGAGCTCATCGCCGACGGCCACACCGTTCTGGTTGAAGCCGGCGCGGGCGAGGGCAGCGGTATTTTCGACGACGACTACGCCCGCGTGGGAGCCAAAATCCTCTCCTGCGACGAGGTGTTCCAGCAGGCCGACATGATCATCAAGGTCAAGGAGCCGTTGCCGGAGGAGTTCGGCCGCCTGCGCGAAGACCAGATTCTTTACACCTACCTGCACCTGGCCCCGGCGCTGGAGTTGACCCAGGGCCTGCTCGACCGCAAGGTGGCGGGCATCGCCTATGAAACCGTGCAGTTGGAGGACGGATCGCTGCCGCTTCTGGTGCCGATGAGCGAGGTGGCGGGGCGCATGTCCGTGCATGAGGGCGCCAAATACCTGGAACGCGAAAACGGCGGACGCGGCATCCTGCTGGGCGGCGTGCCGGGGGTCGATCCCGGACACATCGTCATCATCGGCGGCGGCATCGTCGGCATGAACGCGGCCAAAATGGCCATCGGCACCAGCGCCCGCGTGACGCTTCTGGACATCGATCTCGAACGGCTGCGCTTCATCGACGATATCTTTGGCGGGCGCGTCAAAACCATCATGTCCAACAAACTCAATCTTCAGGAATACACGGCGATGGCGGACCTCGTCATCGGCGCGGTGTTGCTGACGGGAGCGCGGTCGCCGAAGTTGATCACGCGCGGCATGCTGAAGACCATGCAGACCGGATCGGTGGTGGTGGACGTCGGCATCGACCAGGGCGGCATTCTGGAAACGTCGCGCCCGACCACGCACTCGGACCCGATCTTCGAGGTGGAGGGCGTCATTCATTACTGCGTCGCCAACATGCCGGGCGCGGTGGCGCGCACCTCGACCTATGCCTTGACCAACGCCACCCTGCCGTATGCCAGGGAGCTGGCGCAGAAGGGATTCAAGACGGCGTTGATGGAAAATGCGGCGCTCCGGCATGGCCTCAATGTGTACAAGGGGAAGGTCACGCACCCGGCGGTGGCCGAAGCGTTGAACCTGGAATATGTTCCGTTTGAAAAATTATTGGACTGACCGGCCTCTCCGGTCGGTATTGTAAGAGAGAACGAAAGCGGTTCGAATCATGCGCCATTCCAATTTCGTGCACCTGCACGTCCACACTCATTTCAGCCTGCTGGACTCGTCGTTGCGTCACGAGGCCCTGTTCAAACGCGCCGAGGAGTACAAGATGCCCGCCGTGGCGATGACCGACCACGGCAATCTGTTCGGCGCGATGGAGTTCTACCAGGGCGCGCGCAAGCACGGCCTGAAACCGATCATCGGCTGTGAAGTCTATGTCGCCCCGGAAAGCCGCCTGAAGAAAGATGACAACTTCCGCCTGCGCGACGCCGCCCATCATCTCATCCTGCTGGTCAAGAACCAGACCGGTTATAAAAATCTCGTCAAGCTGGTCACCTCCGGCTACATTGAGGGCTTCTACTACAAACCGCGGATCGACAAGGACCTCCTGGCCGAGCACGCCGAAGGGCTCATCGCCTTGAGTTCGTGCAACCGCGGCGAGCTCGCTCATTACATCAACAAGGAAAACCTGCCGCGCGCGCTCAAGGTGGCGGAACAGTACAAAGAGATCATGGGCGACGACAACTTTTACCTGGAGTTGCAGGATCACCAGCTGGACTGGCAGGAGGCCATCAATAACGGGCTGATCGACATCGGCAAAAAGCTCGACCTGCCGGTGGTCGCCACCAACAACTGCCACTACCTCGATAAAGAAGATTACCGCTCGCACGAAATCCTGCTGTGTCTGCAGACCGGCAAGACGATGGACGACCCTTACCGCATGAAGTACCACTCGGACGAGTATTACTTCAAGTCGCCCAAGGAGATGGAAGAACGGTTCCGGCATTTGCCGGAAGCCATTGAGAACACCATCAAGATCGCCGAGCGCTGCAACCTCGATCTCGAAACCGGCGCCGACAACCTGCCGGAGTACCCGGTGCCGGAAGCGCACACCTTGTATTCCTATCTGGAAGAACAATCCCGCGAAGGTTTGGCGGAACGATTCGGCGAAATGGACAAGGCGGGGCTGGAATACGACCGCACGGTCTATGAACAGCGGCTGGACGAGGAGTTGGCGATCATCAAGAAGATGGGTTATCCCGGTTACTTTCTGATCGTCTGGGATTTCATCCGCTATGCGCGCGAGAACGGCATTCCCGTCGGACCCGGTCGCGGTTCCGCCGCCGGCAGCCTCGTCGCCTACACCCTCCGCATCACCAACCTCGACCCCATCGAGTACGATCTGCTGTTCGAACGTTTCCTGAATCCGGAGCGGGTGAGCATGCCCGATATCGATATCGACTTCTGCATGGAGAAGCGCGACGACGTCATCAAATACGTCACGGAAAAATACGGCGGTCATGACTTCGTGACGCAGATCATCACCTTCGGCAGCATGAACGCCAAGGGCGTGCTGCGCGATGTCGGCCGTGTTCTGGGCATGCCCTACGGCGAGGTGGACAAGATCGCCAAGCTCGTTCCCAACCGGTTGAACGTCACCCTCACCGACGCCATGAACGAGGAATCGCGGTTCAAGGAGATGGCGAAGGAGAACGAAAACGTCGATGAACTGTTGAAGGTGGCGCTCAAGCTGGAGGGGCTGCCGCGCCATTGTTCGACGCACGCGGCGGGGGTGGTGATCTCGCCCAAACCGCTCACCGAGTTCCTGCCGCTGTACAAGGGCAACAACGACGAAATCGTGACCCAGTTCTCGATGAACAACATCGAAAAACTGGGATTGTTGAAGATGGACTTCCTGGGTCTGCGCACGCTGACGGTGATCCACAACGCGCTCCGGCTGATCCGCGAATCGGAGGGCACTGAACTTGACATCGACGCCATCCCCAAAGACGACGCCGATACCTACAAGCTGCTGGGTGAGGCCCGGACGCGCGGCGTGTTCCAGTTGGAAAGCTCCGGCATGCGCGATCTCCTGCTCAAAATGAAACCGGACAGTTTCGAGGACATCATCGCGCTGTTGGCGCTGTTCCGTCCGGGGCCGCTGGAGAGCGGCATGGTGGACGATTACGTCAAGCGCAAGCACGGCACCCTGGAAGAAAAATACGAGCTGCCGCAGCTGAAGGACATCCTGAAGGAAACGCACGGCGTCATCCTCTACCAGGAGCAGGTGATGAAGATCGCCAACGTCTTGGCGGGCTTCACGTTGGGCGACGCCGACCTGTTGCGCCGCGCCATGGGCAAAAAGAAGCCGGAAGAGATGGCACAGCAGCGCGAAAAGTTTTACACGGGCAGCCACAAGAACAAGATTCCGGATAAGAAGTCGGAACGTATCTTCGACCTGATGGAGAAATTCGCGGGATACGGTTTCAACAAATCGCACAGCGCCGCCTACGCACTCATCTCCTATCAGACCGCATACCTGAAGGCGCATTACCCGTTGCAGTTTTTCGGCGCGCTGATAACCAGCGAAATGGACAACACCGATAAGGTGATCCGTTACATCAACGACTGCCGCGAAATGGGCATTCAAATGATGCCGCCGGACGTCAACCGCAGTTATCGCGACTTCTCCATCCACGAGGACAAGCTGCTGTTCGGGCTGGGCGCGATCAAGAACGTCGGAACGTCGGCGATCGATATCATCATCGACACGCGCAACAAGGTCGGCGAGTTCACCTCCATCAAACAGTTCTGTGAAACGGTGGACCTCAACAAGGTCAACAAACGCGTCATCGAAAGCCTCATCAAGAGCGGCGCGTTCGATTCGGTGGGCGAAAGCCGCGCCAGCATGATGCATCATTTGCAAGCGTACATGGACATCGGCCAGTCCCGGCAGCGCGACCGCCTGCTGGGACAGTCCAGCATGTTCGACCTGCTGGGCGAAGAGGAGGCGGATGTGCTGGTGACGGCGGAACCGATCGAGGAGTGGAGCGATCACGACCGGCTCAAGTTTGAAAAGGAAACGATCGGCTTCTATGTGTCCGGTCATCCGTTGATGAAATACCAGAAGGACATCGCCTGGTTCACCGACGCCACCTCCGCCAATCTTGCGGAACAGCACAATAGAAAAACGGTCAGCATCGCCGGCGTGCCGTTCAAGATCGTCACCAAGACCACGAAGAAGGGCGACAAGATGGCGCTGATGACGCTGGAGGATCTGCAGGGCACGGTGGAGGTCACCGTCTGGCCGGAAACGTACAAGAATTCACTCGAGATTCTGGAGCAGGACGGGCCGATCCTGGTCAAAGGCACGGTCGAGGCCGATGACAACTGGCCGAAAGTCATCGCCAACGAAATCCGGCCTTTGTCCGAAGCCAAGGATCAATGGAAGGGCACCGTGCACATCCACATCCGCACGCCGGGTCTGGAAAAGGCGATGCTGCATTCGGTGAAGGACGTGCTGGCGAAATACCCCGGCTCCAATCAACTGCTGGTGCATTTTCTGTTTCCCGAGGGGCAGGCCAAACAGCGCACGGTGGAAACCGGGATCCGGGTGAAGCCCTGCGACGAGATCATCGCGCAGATCGAAGAGTTGCTTGGCGAGAAATCGATCAACTTCGAATAGTTTTTCGCCATTGCAGGTTTTGCTGGATGAGGGCTTCAATGGCTTCCATCTGCAACGGTTGTTTTGCGCGCGACAGGCGGAACGGGATATCGACGACGGTGCCGTTTTCGCCCAGCACCCTGGGGTAGTTGATGAAGGGCAGACCGAGAAAGAAGGCGGGCAGGAAAAAGCCGCCGCCGGAAGTCACCGACTGAACGTCGTGCCAGGTCAACCACGCGCGCGGATTGTGGAAAGGAAAATGTTTGCGCGAGTAGTGCATGGCGATGCCGTTTTTGCCGAGGGTCACGAAATAATCACGAGGGAACAGGGCGCGGTTTTTCAGAATCAGATGCATCACCCGCGCCAGCCCGGCGATCAGGACCAGGCAGACGGCGAACACGGCCAGCGTGGTGAGGTTCAGCGCGATCTCTTCCTGAAACCCGTACAGCACCAGCAGCAGCACGCTGGCCATCAGGACGGGCAAAGGGGCCAGCATGAACAAACCGTAAAAGCGCACGCCGAGCGCCGGCAGGCCGCGCGGGATGATGGCATGGAGACCGTCGCCGCAGTCGAACAGGGCGGTGTCCGGCTGTTCCGCCTCATGTTCTTCGAGGTAAACCTCCGCCCTGCGGAAGTCTGTTTCGCACCATTCCGGTCGATTCATGGATTTTCCAATTCCCGGTCGGACAGGTTAAAATTGTGTGAGACAATACGAATCTTCAAACACCTCTTAAACAGAATTTATGACGACTCTGGACACCACTGAAAACCGAACGCATCTCGACACGTTGGAAAACGGACTGACCGTCGTCACCGTGGAGATGCCGCACCTGCATACGCTGGATGTCGGTATGTACATCCGTTCCGGAGTGCGTTTTGAGACGCCCGCGAACAACGGCATCTCGCATTTCCTCGAACACATGTTGTTTCGCGGCAACCGAAACTATCCCAACTCGATTCTGCTGAACACGGAGTTTGAGAAAATCGGGCGCGGCCTGCGCGCGTCCACCTACACCGAACACACGCATTATGATTTCAGCCCGCATTATGAACAATTGGAGCGGGGGATGGAACTGTTTTCCGACTTTTTCACCGATCCCTTGTTCCCCAGCATCGAGGTGGAACGGGAGATCATTCTCGAAGAATGCCTGGAAGACCTCAATGGAGAGGGCGACAACATCGACATCGATTATCACGCCTGCAAACTGTTGTATGGCGACAACCCGCTGGGCTATCCCATCATCGGCACCGAGGGATCGATCAAAGCCATCAACGAGGCGCAGCTTCAGGAATTTTTCGAAACGTATTATTGTCCCGGCAACATGGTGCTGGCCGGAGCGGGGGTCTTGACCCACGACCGCTTTCTGGCGCTGGCCGAGCGGTATTTCGGCCGCTTCCCGAAGCAGGGCCGTGTCATCCCCAAAAATTATTTCATGGGGGCGGTGAAGGAGGATCAGAAGGAGCCGATGCTCCTGATCCAGACTCACGACGACAGCCAGGCGCAGTTGCAGGTCTGTTTCCGGTCGGTGTCGTTCAACGATCCGGATTTTCACATCGTCTCCCTGATTGCCCTGATCTTCGACGATGGGACGGCGTCCCGTTTGCAGAAAACCCTGCGCGAAGACCGTGGCCTGGTTTATTCCGTGCAGGCCCGCGAGACCACATTGTCCGATTGCGGCACGTTCGATTTCGATGTCAACGCACGCTCGGAAAAGGTGCTGGAGATTACGGAAATCATACTGAAAGAGATCAAAACATTTCTGGCCGAAGGACCGAGCGAAGAAGAACTCGACTTTGTCAAAAAACGGTATGCCTACGAACTCGAACTGGAATACGACTCGCCTTATAAACAATTGATCCGCTACGGGCAGGCCCAGTTGTACACCACGGCGATTTCGGTGGAAGAGGAGCGGGTGTTGATTGAGAAGGTCACGATCGACGATGTCCGCCGGGTTGCGGCGCGGTTGTTCGTGCGTAGCGGACTCAACATGGTGCTGGTCGGGCCACACACAGCGGAAATCGACCGGGCCCTGCACGACCTCGTCCACGGATTTTAACCCTCACCTTTTTGCAAACCATGACGAATCAAATGCTGTTGCGGTCTATTGGGAATTGTCTGTTGATGTTACTGATGACAGGACTGTGGGGAGGGTGCAATCCGGTCGCGACCGACTTTGAAGCCTGCCTGCAGGAGGGTGTGTGCATTGAGAAGATCAAGGTGGTGCGTTATTCCGGCACCCTGCCGTTGTCGCCCGCGTCCAGTTTCTGGGCGGCGGAGCAGGGACCGGCGCGCACGGTGATCGAACTCGGGCCGCAGTTGATCACCAATCCCCAGTGGCCGAATCCTTCCATCAAGCAAGTCACGCTCAGCGTGGCGCGCACCGATACGGAATTCGCCGTGCGGCTGGAATGGGAGGATGCGACGCGCGACGACGGACTCGACGATTCCCGTTTGTACACGGACCAGGCCGCGGTCATGTTTCCGCTCCAGGCCGGTGCGATGCCGCCTCCCATCACCATGGGCAGCGAGCAGGAGATGGTGAACATCTGGCAATGGAAGGCCGCACGCCAGGTGGAATTCGATGCGTTGGTGAAAGCGTCTTCGGACCCGGCATCGATCAAGTCGCCGGTGGAGGACCTCAATGCGGAAGGATTCAGCACGCTGACCCGCCAGGCGCAGCAGGATGTAATGGGGCAGGGCATGCGGACGGAGACCGGATGGCAGGTGGTGTTCAAACGCGCGTTGACAACGGGCGATGAAATGGACCGCGCGCTGGATCAACCGACCGCCCTCGCCATTGCCATCTGGGATGGCGGCAACCGCGAGACCAACGGGCAGAAAGGCCTTGCGGGCTGGATCGTTCTCGAATTTGCCTGAAGCGCGCCCTCTCAGCCCTGTTGCGCGGTGAGGTTGCGGCGGAAGGTTTCGAACGTGCCTTCGAGATACGGCACCAGTTTGTCTTTCAATTCCTGCGGCACGAAATTGATCTTGTCCACCGGCCAATCCTCCACCTTGAAGATATCCAATCCCTCGCGCTTGTACGGCCCTTCCAGCGCTTCCTCGTAACCGTAGGCCAGCGCATTGGCGTACACGTTGTGGTACTGCTCTTGAATCTCTTCATCGCTGGTCATGCCACCCACCATTTTCTTGAACAACTCCTTGATGATGGGATCGGCGTGCTCGTCAAAATCCGGATTGAGCGCGGGCTTGAGTGTGAAGTAGGTGATGAGAATGTCCTGCAGCATGAACTTGATGTCCGTCGTGGTGACTTTTTTCGGACGGCGATCGATGTCCAGCAGTTCCCGCAACTGGCGCACGTTGCGGATCATGTCGTAGATGATGGACTCTGACCACGTCGCCCGATTGGGCACGAAGAAAACGCGCGCGAAATTAACGCGGCGGCTGCTGTCGTTCATTTGCAGGGCGGTGGTCGGGCGGTGCCGGTTGGAGTAGGGAATGATCTCTCCCCAATTCGGATGATCCAGTTTGATGCGCAGGTCGTCGAAACGTTCGCGCAGCGTTTCGCTGTACGACCGCATCATCATCTCGAAGGCATCGGGTTGGTCGAGCGGCGTGCCCTGCGGGAAGCTGACGATGGAATACAGGCGCTTCACATTGGTGCGCGACACCCCGGTGGGATCGGCCACGAGGTACGTGCCGCCCCACATCCCCGCCGTCAGTGGGATGTCCACCCCAAGCCGGGAGCTGATGTCTCCGCTCACTTCGTTTGCGACGTCCCGGAACAACTCGTTCAGGTAATACAAGTTGATGCGGGTGGCGCTCACCAAGAGTTTGTTGGGGGTTTCCGGTGCCATGATCTCCATCGGTCTTGCTCCTTTCAGCGTGAGGTTGAACCATCAGATTCAAACAGCTTGAATGGAGCAATGAATAGCACGAGCCGTTGGGAATGAATATCGAGCGATCCCCTACCCGATGTCCGGGAGAGGAGCGATTGATCCCCAACGGCTCATGGATTGGGACCTTTTGACAGAAGGTGTCGTCTTTATACCGATCAGTCGGTTACCGCACCTTTCGATGCCGAGGTTACCAGTTTGGCGTACTTGGCCAGAACGCCGGTCTGGTATTTGATCGGCGGCGCCTGCCATTGGGCGCGCCGGGCCTGCAATTCCGCATCGGTCACGTTGATCTGGATGAGATGCTTCCCGACATCGAGCGTGATCGAGTCGCCTTCCTGAACCAGCGCAATCGGCCCGCCTTCCTGCGCTTCGGGGGCCACATGTCCGACAACCAGTCCGAAAGTGCCGCCCGAAAACCGGCCATCGGTGATCAATCCGACCTTCTCCCCCAGCCCTTTTCCGACAATGGCTGAGGTGGGTGCCAGCATTTCTCGCATGCCGGGTCCGCCTTTTGGCCCCTCGTAGCGGATGATCACGATGTCACCTTCTTGAATTTTATTGTCGATGATGGCATCCAGACACTCTTCTTCCGAGTCGAACACGCGTGCCGGACCGGTGAGCACATCGATCTTGATTCCGGAAACCTTGGCAACGGAACCTTCGGGCGCCAGGTTGCCTTTCAGAATGACGAGATGCCCTTCCTTCGATTTCGGCTTGTCCAAAGGCAGGATGACTTCCTGATTGGCGCCGGGTTGATCGGGGATGTCCTTCAAATTTTCCGCCACCGTCTTGCCGGTGCAGGTCAAACAGTCGCCGTGCAGCAGTCCCGCATTCAACAGCATCTTCATGACCTGCGGGATGCCGCCCGCCTGATGCAGATCGACGGTGACGAATCGCCCCGACGGTTTGAGGTCGCAGAACAACGGCACGCGTTTGCGGATGGTTTCGAAATCGTCGATGCTCAGGTCGATTCCCGCACTGTGCGCGATGGCCAGCAAATGCAATACGGCGTTGGTCGAGCCGCCGACCGCCATGACCACGGTGATGGCGTTCTCCAGCGATTTGCGGGTGATGATGTCGCGCGGCAGGATGTTGTGCTTCACCATGTTCATCAGCACCAGGCTGCTTTCACGCGTGCTGTTTTCTTTTTCCTTGTCTTCGTTGGCCATGGTCGAGCTGTACGGCACGCTCATGCCCATCGCCTCGAACGCCGACGACATGGTATTGGCGGTGAACATGCCGCCGCACGATCCGTAACCGGGACACGCGTTTTTTTCGATGTCGGTCAACTGGTCCTTGTCGATGGCGCCGGCGCTGAATTTGCCGACGGCCTCGAACGCGCTGACGACGGTCAGATCCTGATCGCCCAGATGGCCGGGCTTGATGGTGCCGCCATACACGAACAGGCTCGGGATGTTGAGGCGCGCCATGGCGATCATCGCGCCGGGCATGTTCTTGTCGCAGCCGCCGATGGCAAGCACGCCGTCCATGGCGGCGCCACGGCAGACGGTCTCGATGGAGTCGGCGATGACTTCGCGGCTGACCAGCGAACACTTCATGCCTTCGGTGCCCATGCTGATGCCGTCGCTGATGGTGATGGTGCCGAACATCTGCGCCATGCCGCCGTTGTTGGAAATTTCCACGGAGGCGATGTCTGCCAGCTTGCCCAAACCTGCATTGCAGGGGGTGAGGTTGCTCTGCCCGTTGGCAATGCCCACGATCGGCTTCACGAAATCTTCGTCTTTGAAGCCCACGGCGCGCAGCATGGCGCGGTTGGGCGCACGGCGGTCGCCCTGGGTGATCGATCGGCTACGGGGATTGAGGGGGGGCTGGCTCTGGTCTGACATCGTCTTCTCCTTGTCTTGTCTCCAAGTTGTTTATGAAATTAGGGTAAGTTGCAATCATATAACGGGGAGCGGGAATTTTGAAATAAAAATGGCGGCGTCAGGAATCGACGCGGTGCACGGTGGGGCGGGTGAAATATCCGGCTGCGCCCTGACTGTGGGCCACGGCGTAATAGACGGGGCGTGAAGCCGGGGCCAGGCGGGCCTGCCAGCGGTCCACTTCGATTTCATGCTGGAAAGGAACGAGTGGGGTCTTGCGGTCGCCGGACCAGGTGCGGAGCTTCGTCGAGCCGTTTTCCGGCAGGGGTTTCCGCATGAATTCCGGCAGGTGAAAGATGCGCTGGTGGTACAGGTAATCGAGCTTGAGCAGGTCGAGCGTCACCGGATCGTCGAGCAAATCGAAACATTCGGCGAGCACGAGGTACTGCCGGTCGAGGGCGATGCCGCTGTGGAAGCCGGGCAGGGCGTCGAGGTGGCTCAGCAGCCGGTCGAACACTTCGATGGGCGCATGCCGTTCCAGCAGGTGATCGAGCGTGAAGCGGAAGCGCTGCGTGTTGTAAAACAGGTCGAAGGTTTCGGTGAAGCGTTTCAGGTAGCTGATCTGCTCGGCGGACACGAGCCGGTTGGCGATGATTTCATACGGCGGCGTCGAAAGATAGCGGTAGCCTTCCTTTTCGATCTGATCTTTCACCGGCGCGCCGGGCAGGAATTTCAGGAATCCGAGTTGCACCTCGTGCGGACGCAGCGCGAACACCTGCTCGAACGATTCCATCATCTGTTCGTAGGTTTCGCCCGGCAGGCCGAAGATGAGATCGCAGTGCACGTGCACGCGGTCCTGCTCGATCAGGCGGCGGATGGTGGCGAACAGTTTGTCGTTGTTCTGTTTGCGCTGGATGGTCTGCTGCACCGGATCGGTGGCGGTCTGGATGCCGATTTCGAACTGGAACATGCCGTGCGGCACGGTGTTGAGGAACGTCAGCATGTCGTCGTTGAGCAGGTCGCCGACCACTTCGAAATGAAACTCGACGTCGGGGAACCGTGTCAGCCAATGCATCAGGTCGCGCATGCGGCGCGGTTGCAGGTTGAAAGTACGATCGACGAACTTCACCTTGCCGACGCCCGCCTTCACGATGTCTTCGATCTGCCGCCGCACGGTGTCGTCGTCGAAGAAGCGTACGGTTTTGTCCAGCGCCGACAAACAAAACGAGCACAGGTACGGGCAGCCGCGTGAAGTTTCGACATAGGCGTAACGGTTTTTCAGATGCGGCCAGTCCTCTTCCGTATAGGGCACGTGCAAATCCGGCAGGTCGCCGCCATAAACCAGCCAGCGTTCCAAAACATCTGGAGGCGGCGGGTCGTTTTTCGTGGCGTAGCCCAGGTACTCGACAAAGCGGGCCTCGCCCTCGCCGGAGAGGATGGTGTAGTCGTCGCCGTGCGGCATCTCGAACGACACCTCCGGTCCGCCCAACACGATTTTCAAATCGGGATTCTGTTTCTTCAAATACTCGACCAGCTCGAAACTCTGCCGGCGGTTCCAGATATAGACGCCGATGCCGAGGATGTCGGGTTTGTGTTTCTGGATCGCGGCGGCGATTTTCCATACCGGGTGGTGGATGGTGAACTCCTCGATCCACACGTTTTCATAACCGGCACGACGGGCGGCGTTGCGCAAATAGCGCAGGCTGACCGCGGTGTGGATGAACTTCGCGTTGAGCGTGATGAGGCCGATGGAAGGTTGCATGGCCCCAAGGATAGCACCGATGCCGGGCCGGGTTAAGCGTTATCTCTTTTGGCAGACTTTGCAGAAAAAGGTCGAGCGGCCGGAGTGGACGGTGCGCACGATGGGGGCGCCGCAGCGCTTGCAGGGCTGGTTTTCGCGCCCGTACACGGCCAGATCGATGGCGAAGTAGCCGGGACTGCCGTCGCTGCTGAAAAAATCGCGCAAGGTCGTGCCGCCCGCGGCGATGCTGTTCTCCAGCGTGATCCGCAGGGTCGCCAGCAGTTTTTCCCATTGCGGCAAGGTGACTTTATTGGCGGGGCGGTTGGGATGGAGCGGTGTGGCGTGCAGGGCTTCGCAGGCGTAGATGTTGCCGACGCCGGCGAGGCGCGTGGCGTTCATGAGGAATCCTTTGATCGGTCCTTTGCAGGTGCGGGCGCGCGTTTTCAGGTCTTTCGCCGTCGTTCTGGGGTCCAGGGGATCGGGGCCCAAATGGTCGATCAGCGCATGCCCCTTGCCGTCGGGCACCCACAGGATGCAGCCGAAGCGGCGCGGATCGACGAAGTGGAGATAAATGTCCGGCGCGAAATGAAAGGCGGCGTGGTCGTGTTTGTGAATGGGTTTCAGTGACGGGCTCTGCTCGACGCGGCCGCTCATGCCGAGGTGCCACAGCATGGCGCCGTCTGCGAAATGCAGCAGCAGGTATTTGCCGACGCGGGTGATGTCGGTCAGCACCGCACCGGTGAGGTGGCGCGTCAGCAGTTCTGTCGGCATGGGAAAGCGCAGGTCCGGCCGGAAAAATTTCAACGCGGTCAGGCGTTTTCCGGGGATCAGCGGCAACAACGCCCGGCGCAGGGTTTCGACTTCCGGCAACTCGGGCATGGAAGGGGATCGGACCTCAGGCGGCGGGGTCGGCGGGCTTGTCGCCGCTCGGTTTTTTGGCGATGGCGACCTTGGCCGGCAGCACCATGCGTCCGTTCATCTTGTAGCCGCGCACGTATTCCTCGACGACGGTGTTTTCCGCGTGTTCGTGCGACTCGATCTGCGCCAGCACTTCGTGCACTTCGGGATCGAATTTTTCGCCGACAGCGATGATGGGTTCGACGTTTTCCTTGTCCAGCACGGCTTCAAACTGCTTGGCCGTCATGCGCACGCCTTCCTTCAGGCTTTCGACGTTGGTGTCGGGCGCCTTGAGAGCGCGGTCGAGGTTGTCGAAGACCGGAATGAGTGCTTTGATCAGCCGCTGATTGGCGAAGACGATGGCATCCTGCTTTTCCTTGTTGAGGCGGCGGCGCACGTTTTCCACGTCGGCGCGCAGGCGCAGCATTTCGTTGCGCATTTCCGCCACTTCGTCGTCTTTCTTTTTCAGGAGCGTTTCGATGTCGTCCTCGCTCACGACATCCGGCTCCTGTGCTTCCGCCAGCTCTTCCTCTTCGACGTTCTCATCGGCGGCGGATTTTTTTTCGTCTTCGGATTGTTCGTAGGTGTCGCTTTTTTTACTCATAACGCAGTCTGCACTCCTTCATTCATTGCTTGGAAAGGAACTCCGACACGTTGGTGGCGGTGGAGTTCACGATGCCGATCATTTTCTGATAATCCATGCGTTTGGGACCGAACACGGCCAGCGTGCCGAGTTTCTCGCCGCCCATCCGGTAATTTTGCGCGATCAGGCTGAAGCCTTCCATCTCCTGCTCGAGGTTTTCCTCGCCGATCAAAATGGTGAGGCCGTCTTCGATCATGCACTGGTCCAGCAGTTTGACGAGCTTGGCTTTTTCCTCGACGGTTTTCATCAATCGCTTCATTTTTTCGACGTTTTCCGAAAACTCCGGCTGGTCGAGCAGGTTGATGAGGCCGTCGATCAACAGTTCGGCGTTCTGTTCGTCGGGGAACATCTCCGACCACAATTGGCTCGCCTGCTTCATCAATTCATTGTAGCGTTCTTTTTCGTTTTTCTTGCGGTGCAGGAGTTCCTGGCGAATGGTTTTCAGTGAGCGGCCGCCGAACTCCCGGTTCAGGTAATTGGCCACCGAGTTGAGATGGTCCTGCGACATCGCTTCGCCGGTCTCGATGATTTTATTCTGCAACACGCCCATCTGCGATTCGAACACCGCCAGCAGTTTCCCCGACGTGAGGTGGATGAACTGGATGTTCTTGAGCGCAAGATCCCAAAAGCTGGGCACCATGACCAGTCCCGCCTGATGCGAACAGGTGGACAGAAACGAGCAGGCCGACTCCAGGATTTCATCCAGCGACCGGTTTTTGAGGTCGTGCGGAAACCCGGTCAGCGGCGCCGGGTTCTGGATCTGGATCTGCAACAGTTCGTTGACGAAAAACCGGTACCCCTGGTCGGTCGGCACACGGCCCGCCGAGGTGTGCGGCTGGTGCAGGTGGCCCATCTCTTCAAGGTCCGCCATCACGTTGCGCACGGTGGCCGGACTCAACCGTTGTTGCAGGTTGTGGGAAATGGTGCGCGATCCCACCGGCTCGGCGGTGGCGATGTAGTTGCTGACCGTTTCCATGAGGATGGTCCGCGATCTGTCGTCCAACGGGGTCGGGGGCATGGGTGCGATAAGGTCCTAAATTTTAATCGTCTAAACAATTAAAACTAGCAATGTCCCGGCGGCTTGTCAACCTTCCCGGCAGTGCTGAAAACAGCGAAACCGCTTGCGACACGGTAATTTACGGCGTTGGAGGCAGGGGGCGGGGGGAGCGGCGGGTCATTTCTCGACAATTTGGGTGCCGACGCCCTCTTTGGTGAAGATTTCGAGCAGCAGGGCGTGCTTGACCCGGCCGTCGATGATGTGGGTTTTGCGCACGCCCGCCTTGAGTGCGTCGAGGCAGCAATTGACCTTGGGCAGCATGCCGTCCTTGATGACCTTGTCGCGGATGAGGCTCTGCGCCTTGCGCCGGGTCAGGTGCGGGATGAGTTTGCCGTTCTTGCCCTTCACGCCTTCGGTGTCGGTCATCAGCAGCAGTTTTTCCGCCTGCAACGCGGCCGCGACTTTCGACGCCACAATGTCGGCGTTGATGTTCAGAGTTTCCCCTTGTTCGCCCTGGCCGATCGGCGCGATGACGGGGATGAATCCGGCTTCGTCGATTTTCTGCAGCACGCGCACATCGACCTTCGTGATCTCGCCGACGAGACCCAGGTCGATGATCTCCGACTGGTTGGTCTCCGCCGATTTCTTGACATGTTTGTAGCGCTTGGCGTGGATCAGGTTGCCGTCCTTGCCGGTGATGCCGACGGCGTCGCCGCCATGACTGTTGATGAGGGTGACGATATCCTGATTGACCTTGCCGCCCAGCACCATCTCGACCACATCGATCATTTCCTTGCTGGTGACGCGGTGGCCATCCACGAATTTGGACTCGATGCCGAACATCTCCAGCGTCTTGCCGATCTGCGGACCGCCGCCGTGCACGATGACGGGGTTGATGCCGATGTACTTCATCATCACCACATCGAGGGCGAAGGTGTCCTTCAACTCCTCGGACACCATGGCGTTGCCGCCGTACTTGATGACAAAGGTTTTGTCATAAAAATTCTTGATGTACGGGAGCGCCTCGACCAGCATCTCGGCTTTGTTGATCAATGTTTCCATGGTGGGTTCCTCACAGGATGTAGCGGCTCAGGTCCTGGTCCTCGATGATGTTGCCCAGCTTTTCTTTCACGCGGGAGCCTTCTATGCTGACCGATTGCGCCTCCATCGTCGAGGCGTCGAACAACAGGTCTTCCAGCAGTTTTTCCATCACTGTCTGCAAACGGCGCGCGCCGATGTTCTCCGTGCGTTCGTTGACCTGCGCCGCCATCGACGCGATGACATCGATCGCATCGTCAGTGAAAGTGAGGTCGATGCCCTCGGTCTGCAACAGCGCGGCGTACTGCTTGATCAGCGCGTTGCCCGGCTCGGTGAGAATGCGCACGAAATCGTTCTGCGTCAGCGACTCCAGTTCGACGCGGATGGGGAAGCGCCCCTGAAACTCCGGAATCAGGTCGGCCGGCTTCGATGAATGAAACGCCCCGGCCGAGATGAACAGGATGTGATCGGTTTTGACGATGCCGTACTTGGTGGAAATGGACGAACCTTCGACGATCGGCAACAGGTCGCGCTGCACGCCCTCGCGGGAGACGTCGGGTCCGCTGCCGGCCCCGGAACGCGCGGTGATCTTGTCGATCTCGTCGATGAAGACAATGCCGTTCTGCTGGGCGCGTTCCACCGCTTCCTGGTTGACCTTGTCCTGATCGACCAGCTTTTCCGCTTCCTCGTGCGTCAGGATCTTCAACGCATCCGGCACCTTCATTTTTTTGTTCGACGATTTTTTCGGCATCAGGTTGCTGAGCATATCCTTGATGTTGGAATCCATTTCTTCCATGCCCGGTGGCGACATGACGTCCATCATGTACGACGGCTTCGCCTGCACTTCGATCTCCACATCGCGGTCGTCGAACTTGCCCTCGTGCAGGTAGTTGCGAAACTTTTCGCGGGTCTGCTGGTATTGCTGTTTGCCGAGGTCGTCCAGTTCATATTCTTTCTGCCCGGGGTGCCGCTGGCTGGGATGGGGCGGCAGCAGGATGTCGAGCAGGCGTTCCTCCGCGGCCTGCTTCGCTTCCTTCTGCACGTCCTCTTCCTGTTCCAGGCGCACCATGCCGCGCGTCAGTTCGACCAGGTCGCGGATCATCGACTCCACATCGCGGCCCACGTAACCGACTTCGGTGTACTTCGACGCTTCAACTTTAATGAAGGGCGATTTCGACAGCTTGGCCAGCCGTCGCGCGATTTCCGTTTTGCCGACGCCGGTGGGCCCGATCATCAGAATGTTTTTCGGCGCGACCTCTTCGCGCAGGTCCGGGTCCAGTTGCTGCCGCCGCCAGCGGTTGCGCAGTGCCACGGCGACGGCGCGCTTGGCTTTTTCCTGGCCGACGATGAAGCGGTTCAGCTCGTGGACGATGGCCTTGGGCGTCAACGACGCCATGAAGGCTTCGCGTTCCTTTGCGGTTTTCGGGGTCTGGGTCATGATGTCAGCCATCGTTCACAACTCCTCGATGGTGAGGTGGTTGTTGGTATAAATGCAGACGTCCTGCGCGATCTTCATGGCGGCCTCGACGATCTCCCGCGCGTTGAGTGTGGAATGCAGCGCCAGCGCTTTCGCCGCCGACTGGGCGAACATGCCGCCGGAACCGATGGCGATGATGCCGTCGTCCGGCTCGATCACATCCCCGGTGCCCGATATGAGAAAGCTGTTGTCCTTGTCTGCGACCAGCAGCATCGCTTCCAGCCGCCGGAGCAGTTTGTCGGTGCGCCAGTCCTTGGCCAGTTCGACCGCCGAGCGCGACAGGTTGCCGTTGTACTTTTCGAGTTTTTCCTCGAAGCGGGCGAACAGGGCGAAGGCATCGGCGGTGCCGCCCGCGAATCCGGCGATGATCTGGTTGTTGTACATGCGGCGGACCTTGTGCGCCGAATGTTTCATCACCGTTGGGCCCAGCGTGACCTGGCCGTCGCCGCCCATGGCCACTTTGTTCAGGTGGCGGACGGATAAAATAGTCGTCCCGTGCGGGGTGTACGCGTCCGTTGTGTATGGATTCATGATGGGGTCAATGCAGATCAGGTTGGCAAATCGATTCCGGCTGGTTCAGAAACCGTCCTGCTTTTTTATCATGGTTTGGACGAATTGGCACCTGATTGTTGGGCGCGGGGATGGGATTTGTCGTAGGTTTCCATCAAGCGGTCGATCGTCAGGTGCGTGTACTTCTGTGTGGTGGACAGGCTGGCGTGGCCCAGCATTTCCTGAATGGAACGGAGATCCGCCCCGCTTTCCAGCAGGTGCGTGGCGAAGGAATGGCGGATGGAATGCGGCGACAGCCCGCGGCTGAAGGCCGGACCCAGGTAACGGTCGAGGATTTTGCGCACGCCGCGCACGGTGACGGCGCCTCCGCGTGTGTTGAGGAAGAGTTGCGCGGGCGGCGTCTCCGGTTTTTTCTTTTCGAGAAGGGTGTGCCGTTCTTTCAGGTAGGCGCGGACGGCGTCCACCGCCTTGCGGCCCAACGGCAGAATGCGTTCCTTTTTTCCTTTGCCGAGCACGTTGACGCGGCGTTCATCGAGGTGGATGGAGTCGAGAGTGAGACCGGTCAACTCGCTGATGCGCATGCCGGTGCTGTAAAACAATTCCAGCATGGCACGGTCGCGCACGCCGAGGAATCCTTCGTTGTCCGGCAAATCGAGCAGGCGGAACATCTCGTCCACGCTGAGGTAGGCGGGGAGTGCGTTTTTTTTTCGCGGTGCCGGGATGGTTTTTACGATGTTGGTTTTGATATGATTCTCCCGGCACAGAAACTGAAAGAAGCTGCTGAGTGCGGACAACTTGCGGTTCATGGTGGTGCCGGTCGAGGACTGCTGGTACAGATAAGCCAGATAGGAACGCACCGCCAGCCGATCGACCTGATGGATATCCACTTCGCCCTCGGGGGTGCAGGCATGCCCGCTTTGGCGCAGGAATGCGCAAAACTGGTTGAGGTCCTTCAGATAGCCGGTCACCGTGTGCGGCGATGCGTTTTTCTCGGCCACCAGGTGGATATGGAATGTTTCGATCAGGTTATTCACGAGCCAGCCCTTATTTTTCAATACTATATACTGTATCCCCGAAGCCGGGGGAAGTCAAGGTAGCGGCCGTCAGATCGTTCGGGGAGATGCTATGTGGGTGTGGTTGCGCGGCACGGCGCAGGAATTTTTTAAAATCCTTCAGAACAAAACTCATCTAATATGTAAGTCGGAATCCAACCATGAAAAGGCGATCGGTATGCTTATGAGTCCAGAAGAAGAACAGAAAGCCCGTGAGAACCTGCGCATCCTGTCCGAGTTGCGCGAAAAAACGGAATTGCTTTCCGAACACGTGGAAAACCGCAAGCAGGGCCTGGAGGAAGAAATTGAAGAAAGTTTGCACGAGGCCATTCGCAACGCGCGCGACAGCCTGGAAAAAATCTCCGAAAACATCGAGCCCAAGCTGCAGAACACCATTCAGGAACGATTGGATGTATTGCGCCAGCAGATGGACGACTGGAAGTACGATGCGCGCGAGATGGTGAAGGAAGAGATCGAGAAAAAATCCGGCGCGATGAATCAGAAACTGCTGGACGCGCTGGACGCCCGCCTGCAACAGAAGGTCGATGCCACACTCGACGCGGTGAAGACGGCGGCTCAGGACGAGATGAAAACCGAACTGGTGGCGCAGATCGACACGGTTCGCAAGGAGACGGAGGCGAAGTTGGCAAGCCTGAAAACGTGGGCGCTTGCGGGAGCCGGTCTTTCGGCGGTGGCGTTACTGGCTGCGGCGATGGTGTGGTTTGTGCGGTGAGAACCGTCCGTGAAGGACTCAGGTGATCAGCCAGAACAACAGGAACAGGGCCACGGAGGCCAGAATCACCTGCAATGTGAAGCTGAAGCCGGGACCGGTGAACAGGATCCCCACTGTCATGGCGCACAAAATCACGAACGCCAAAGCCAATCGGGTCTTTTCGGATAGCTTTTGTTTCATGAAAACGGATTGTAACGGAGTGAAACCGGGAAGGAAAGAAAAACGGGACGAAGGGACTCGCGTTTGTTTCCTCAGTAAAACAGTTTTTTGATTTCTTCTGCAAGAAAGATGTCATCGACTTCGGACATCACGGCCTTGAACTCCATCGGCTCGTCGTCTTCTTTCAGCAGAACGCCAAACTCGGACTCGTTGCCGCCGAACCGCGGGTAAGACTCCAGGTATTCGCGGATGTCATCCACTTCGAAGGCTTCTTTGATTTCCTCTATGAAGTCACTGCGCAACTGGCCCAGGTCCTCGATTTTTTCCAGAGCCTTCTGGTAATTGTTCTGGATGGCGAGCAGATAGCCCTGCTGGATTTCGGCATTGTCCGAGGGCAGGGATATTTCTTCGACGTCGCCTTCTCCGCTGTCCTCGGTGTTGTACAGGAACTGAACTTTTGCTTCAGCCTGTTTGAGGGCCATGACCAGCGGATAAAACTTCTCGCCGATCAAATAGGACAGCCCGTCGTACGCGCCCAGTTCTTCCGCCATGTCCACCGCGGTGCGGCAGTAATCTCGAATCAGATGATAGTCCAGCGATTCCATCGCGTATCCTCCGCAAGGGCGGGATTAAAGCTCTTATCTATATTTTCGACAATCTTGCCGGAAAACTCAACTATTATTGTTGCCGAGCGGAAGCTTTGGTTGCCGGTTCCGGATCCCGGAACGAGGCCGTTTGCCGGGCTTCCCCGCCCTGCACCGGAAAACGGTTCCAAAAAAAAACGCCCCCGGCGGGCACCGGGAGCGTTCCAGTCAGCGGTTTTCCTACGGTTTTCAGAACTTGGTGTTGCACTGTTTTTCCAGGTCGGCGTCAACAATCAGGCCGCATTGGGTGCGCTCTTTATTGACCACGGCGTAGCAATAAGTCTGTTTGTCGCGGCTTTTGATCAACGAGCAGTAATAGGAACTGTGGTTTTTATTTTTGTAGCGGTTCTCTTTTTCTTCGGCGGTGAGTTTTTTCTCGATTTCAAAGGCCCGGCACAGATTTTTCTCATCCATGTCATTGACGGCCGCGCAGGGGTCGGCATCGGCTTTGGGGGCGGCGAACCCCACTCCCGGAATGGCCAGCGTGATGGCTCCAACCATCATCCACAGGCAGAATTTTGGCAAATTTCTCATCGTCGTCTCCTCGTCTATTTGAAACCACAAAGATGAAAGCTTCTGATCCATTACGGTTCAGTTGAATGCCATGAATGAGGCGGCGCTTCGTATCGACGGGCGATGACCGTCGTCCCGGATAAACCGTTGGAACCCGAAAACGCGTGGCAGCGACTCAGACAAAAACCTACCACGGTTAAGTCCTATATGCAATATCCGGAGGAGGTGCAGGCGTCCTTCCTGTTTGACCGGGTTGGCGGTTGCCGCGCGCGGGGCGGCGTTCAGTTTGTCGATCGGGACGGCGGCCGCCCTCCCGGCGTGGTTTGCGGTGCCGGCGTTTCGACCGGGGCGGTGACAGGCGCTTTTTCTTTAACAGGCGGTGGGGTTTGTTGTTGTTCGACCGGTTGATCCTCGACAAAGACTTCGTTATGTAATGGGTACGGGTTCCACTTTTCGAGTGGTGAAGGTGAGGCGGTGATGGCAAGGGCGACGTGCCCGCACCTCGCCTCCCGCCGTCGCCCGGGAAGGGTGCGACGGCGGGAAGCCGGAAGCGGGTTGCCTGACCGATGAAAACAAAAACCGTCAGCTGAGGACCAATGCGTCCTCGCGGTCGAGGTCATTGATGACCTGCCACTGGCCGCCGCCGGTCTCCACCTTCTGTTTCCAGACCTTCAACCGGTCCACGTACTCTTCCGGATTCACGTTGTCGGCGCGCAGCTTGGTCACGTTCAACGCGCGCACGTGGAATCCGTCGAGGGTGAAGTTCAGATTGCGGTTGTAGCCTTCGGGAAGCTCCTCTTTGAGGTCCGAATAGATGAGGATGTGCTTGTCCGACGCCTGCACTTCGTTGAGATACTCGATGGCCTGAAACAGGCCACCGGTGATGTCCGTGTACTGACTGCCCTTCACCTGGTCCACGAAGTCGTTGATGATCTCAGCGAACTTGCGTTTCTGCGCGTTGGCCACCGAGGGACGCGAGTCGAACGTCACCTTGGCGACGATGTCCTTCTCGCTGAAACTGGCGCTGTCGATGCGGGCCACGGCGATGGTGTCGCCCGGACCCAGCGTGCCCAGCAGGAAGTTGATGATCTGCTGGGCTTTCTTCAACTCCTTGGTGTAGGTGCCGGACGTGTCCAGCAGCAGATATACGCCACGGCTGTTCGAAGCATGCTCCGCGCAACCGTAGAAAAACAGGATGCACAACAGAATTGAAATCATTCGTTTCATTTTGCCACCTGTTCGATATGGGTTTCAGAATCCATCAGTATCTTCGCGGCAGGCGGGTTGTCACTTCCCACTTCGCCGGAGGCTTTGTGACGGGTTTTCACCATCTGTTCCAGCCACAGGGGCAGAAAGATGATGATGTCGTAAACGTGGGTCACCATCAGACCCAGGTTTTTGAAGCCGCTGCCAAGAATGCGGAACAGCACGGCCAGACTGCGGATGGCCAGCGCCAGCAGATCGCCGAACACGCTGCGGCAGGAATGCATGAGCGTTTCCAGCGGAATGGCGACGAAGGTCAGGGCGAAGGGCAGGATGAAGCCCAACACCATCTGGCCGAGCATCGGAATCCACGAATTGACGCCGCTCACCGGCACCGCTTCCAGCTCACCGCCGCCCGCCGTCAGCGAATGACGCAGCGCACTCAGGTCCATGGCGATCTGGTCGCGCATGAACGCCAGCGCGGCCTCCACACAGGCCAGCGTGAACAGAATGCCGAAGGTCACCCAGATCATGCGGATGCGCAACCGGTCGTCCATGGTGCCGATCACCGGGAACAGCCGTGTGAAGCGCAACGCTTCCATCAGAAACAGACCCATCGACATCTCGACGAAGATGATGACCAGCGCCGCGATGTCCGACACCTTCATGCCGCCGATCTGTGCCGTGGAGCCGACCATCTCGGACATGGGCAGGGCGATGAGGTTGAAGTTGATGATGGCGCCGCCGGTGGCGATGAGCACGACGAGTAACGATACAGCAAACTGCACCGCCGCCGAGGCGCGCAAAGTCCGTTCCGCCTTGTCGGTCTTGTTGATGATCTCGATGTAGCGGTCCATGTGCTGGTCGATGTCGCGGGCGCGGTCGAGCAGGCCGCGCAGGGTTTTACCGACTTCATCCACGGAGTTGACGAGCTTCCGCCAGTAGGGACGCAGGGTCTGCAACAGCGCGTGACGCTTGGCCACGCTGTCGCGGTATTCACGCACCACTTCGCGGTGATGCTTCTCCGACGCTTCATGGATGCTCTTCAGGATGTTGGCGGTCAGCGGATTGTTCTTGTGATCGACCTTCAACTTCGCCACCACCTCGACGGCCTCGATCCATTCCGGCGTTGGCGGCACTTCCTGCCCGCACTGCTTGTAGTCCTCCTCGATCTGCGTGATCTGGTCGGCGATGACCTTTTGCAGTTCAGGATAGCGGGCGAGGTCGCGCTCCACCACCGAGTTCACGCGGAAGAACTCGCGTTCGATCTTGCGCTCCATGTGGTCCTGTCCCAATTCCAGCAGGACTTCCTTGTTGCGGTCGCACAGGCGTTTTTCGGCGGTGAACAGCGCGCGGGACGCCAGGCGGAAGCCGGAATACACCGTCGCCACCAGGCGCTGGAGTCCGGCGTGCACCGGCTTGCGACTCATGTACAGGGCCATCATGGCAATGAGTATCAGCATCGCGGACCATCCGGGCTGGTTGGCCAGCATGGCCCATAACGTGTTTTGGTTTTCGGGCTGGTTCATGGTTTCCTCTCAGGTCATGGTTTGTGAAAAACCAATCCATGGAAAACGAGTTCCCTTTCCATTCGGTTTCTTGTTGTCTAATGTCGCAATACGCGTACCAAACCGAGTGAAAATGTAAATCTTTTGGAAAGGGATTGGTTTTCGCCGGGCTGGAGGGATTGTGATTCTAAGAATCAACGGGCGCGTGGGGGAGGGCGTCAAAAACGGTAACAAAAATGGTCACAGGAGTTATGATTTTCTGCCCAATGTTCAGAAAATCAGACTTATTTCCGAAACGCCCGGATTTTGACGGGGAAAGAGGGCATGTTGGATTTTTGGCGGATGGAGTGGGCGAAAAACTGAAACCGATTCGTGCGGGCAAAAGAAATTTTTGCAGGAATATGCGGTGCGTTGATTTCCCAATTGCGCTACTGCCAATTCTCTTTATCTAATGTTCGGTACTGGATGGCTTCGGCGATGTGTTCGGCGGCGACGGTGTCATCGCCGGCCAGGTCGGCAATGGTGCGCGCGACTTTTAAAATGCGATCATGCGCGCGGGCGCTCATGCCCATCTTGTCGATGGCCGTGGCCATGATCTTCTGCGACGCGGCGTCCAGCGGGCAGTGCGTTTTGATCTGTTTCGAACTCATCGACGCGTTGGCAAAAATTTTCGACCCGGCAAAGCGTTGCAACTGCCGCACACGTGCCTGCTGCACGCGCTCGCGCAGCACCGCCGACGGCTCGCCGACGGTGTTCGACGCCAGATCCTTGTACTCGACGGCGGGCACCTGGATGTGGATGTCGATGCGGTCCATCATCGGCCCGGAAATGCGCGACACGTATTTCTTGATCTGTGGCGGCGTGCACTGGCACTCGCGTTTGGGATCGGTGCGGTAACCGCAGGGGCAAGGATTCATCGCCGCCACCAGCATGAAGCCGGTGGGAAACGTCAGCGACCCCGACGCGCGCGAGATGCACACCTGCCGGTCCTCCATCGGCTGCCGCAACACCTCCAGCGCGTTGCGTTTGAATTCCGGAAGTTCATCGAGAAACAGCACCCCGTTGTGCGCCAGCGAGACCTCGCCTGGCATCGGCATCTTGCCGCCGCCGATCAGCCCCGCATCCGAAATGGTGTGGTGCGGCGAGCGGAACGGGCGCGTCGCCAGCAATCCCTTGCCGTTGTTGATCAACCCCAGCACGCTGTGGATTTTTGTGGTCTCGATGGCTTCGTCGAGCGTGAGCGGCGGCAGGATGGTGGGCAGGCGTTTGGCCAGCATGGATTTGCCCGACCCCGGCGGCCCGATGAGGATGATGTTGTGCCCGCCCGCGGCGGCGATCTCCAACGCGCGCTTCACGTGGTACTGGCCCTTGACGTCGGTGAAATCGAGGTCGTACGCCGAATGTTCGCGATACTCGCTTTCCGGGTCTTTCGTCACGGCTTCCAGTTCCAGCTCGCCGTTCAGAAACGCCAGCGCTTCCGGCAGCGTCTCCAGCGGAAACACCTTGAGGCCGGTGATGACCGCCGCCTCGGCGGCATTCGCTTTCGGCAGCAGGATGCCTTCCACGCCCGCCTTCTTCGCCTGCGCCGCAATCGACAGCGTGCCCTTGATCGGTTTGACCCGCCCGTCGAGAGAGAGTTCGCCCAGGATCAGGTAGCGGTGCAGGTTTTCGGGTTTGACGATGCCGTCGGCGGCGAGGATGCCCAGCGCGATGGGCAGGTCGAAGCCGGAGCCTTCTTTTTTGATGTCGGCGGGCGCGAGGTTGACGGTGATGCGCCGGACCGGAAATTCCAACTGCGTGTTGCGGATGGCGGCGGCGACGCGATCCGAGCTCTCCTTCACCGCCGCGTCCGGCAGGCCGACGATGGACATCCCCGGCAGTCCGGGTGACAGGTGCACCTCGACCTCGACGACGTAGCCGTCGATGCCCAGCACCGCGCCGCTCTGCACCCGGGAGATCATGCCGCGCCCCTTATAAGAGGAGGAAGTGGTCGAATGAATCGGTATGTCAATTTAATGCAAAAGCGCGCGCGATGGAACCAAAAAGCGGTCTGCCGTGGAAACGCGGGATGGCTGATTAGCTGGAAATGAGCCGCGAGCGCGGTGATGGCGTTGGGGGATTGCCGAAGTTGATTATTACCGGGTGCTTGGGAAATTCCTCCGAGTGCCTGGCCAATTCCTCATTTCTTCCCCTCCTTACCAAGGAGGGGATTGAGGGGAGGTTTTGGAGCGTTTTCCTTATTCCTGTTTTCCAATACGGGCGCGTCCTATAAAATTCGTGTCCTCTCCGAACCAGATGGTTTTTTCATTGGCATCGAACATCATGTGACGCACCGATCCGCCGCCCTCCGGGATCTCCGTGATGTGGACGAATTGCTTTGTGGACGTATTGAATCCCACCAGCCGGTTTGGCATGTTGCCGGTTTCGACCACCCATACCCGGTCTTCATGGTCCACGGTCATGGCATAGGGTCCTGAATCGTCGCCACCGGGCAGGGGCCATTCCCTGAATTCCCCGTTTTTGGGATCAAATCGTCCCAGCATTCCCTGGGCGTAATCTCCATACCAGACCACCCCGTCTGATGTGATTGCAAGCCGTCTGGGGCGCGCGTCCTTGCGGGGCAGTTCGTATTCTTTCAGTTCCATCGTTTCCGGGTCCACGCTGACGATTTTATTGCTCCCGAACAGCGCAACCCAGGGCCGGTTGTGGGAATCCATCCAAATCCCGTAAGGGAGGGCATTCCGGGTAGGAACCTTTATAAGGCGGACCTCGCCCGATTGAGTGAACAGCTTGCCGATGAAGTTGCTTCTCTGGACGGTGAACCAGATATCGCCTGCGCGATCGAATACCAGCGTGTGTGGATCCCGCGCCTCCTTGTGCGGCATTTCGAATTGGGTGATCCCGCCGGTATCCGGATCCAGCTTGCCAATATACGCGTTGCGGTTTCCAGCAAACCAGACGAATCCAGCCGCATCCACAATGAGATTGTGTGGCCCTGCGCCAGGCCCCAAATCGAACTTTTTGAATGTTCCGGAAGCGGGTTCCAGGTAGGCGATGTAGCCGCCTTTTTGTCCGCAGAACCAGACACGGCCTTTCGGATCGACAAAAGGGTCTCGCGGCCGGGAATTGTCCCAGGGCACTTCCCACTCTTCAATTGAAACCGTTTGCGCCTGCGCGATGCCACCGGCCGGCACGAACCCGGCCAGCAGGGCAAAGATGGAAAGGATTGCGATGCGCTTCAGTCGATTCATGATGATTCCGCTTGTAGAAGGTTGATTAAAAAAAGTCATCCTCACACGAATAAAACCTTTCTAACAATGCAGCCATCGATGCCCCGCGCCGCGCCGCCCTGCACCCGGGAGATCATGCGGTGCCCCTCGTCCGTGTTTAAAATGGTAGAATAATCCGCATGTCAATTGAATGCAAACGCGCGCGATGGAACCAGTAAGCGGCCTGCGGCCGTGTCCGCCAAAATGATTGGTTATTTTCCTCTCCTTCTTAAGGAGGGTTTTACAGAAATAATTAGAGGCCAGAGGAAACCACCCTCACCCCAGCCCGTCACTCCATGAGTGCTCCCGTCAAGGGAAGGGGGAATTAGATGTTCCTTCTCCCTTGGCGGGAGAAGGTTAGGATGAGGGGGATCCATGACCATTTCATTTTTTTGAAATCATTGCAGGCTCAGACGGTATAGCCATGGCGAAGCGGAAAAAAGCGAAGTCGAAAAAGAAAAACCCGGACGTGCCGCGGCAGGGTAAGGATAAGGATGCGGCGGAGCCGAAATCAAAACGTCCGCAGTCCGCGTCTCCGCGCGCGAAAGAAAAAGCGGACGAGCTGGCGCGCATCTGGGATGAAGACTTGTGTGAATGATTTTTTTTATGGAGGGCATTGCCATGAATACGAAACGCAAACTGCATGACGGGATCGTCGGCGCGGTGCTGACGGCGGGATCGGCCCTGGCGTACTGGGTGGATCCGTTGTGGGTTCTGGTGCCAGGTGTATTGGGGGTGGTGCTGTTGCAAAGCGGGATCACCGGGTTCTGCCCGCTCTATTTCATCCTCGACAAAACGTGCCGGGAAGAACCCAGGACGGTTTAAAGGAATTGAATGGTTTTCTATCACCGCCTTTTGCAGGGAAAGGGGGTGATCCGTACTCCCCTTTCCCGAAGGGTCGGGCAAAGAGGAAACAAAATGAACCCTTCCTTACCAAGGGGACCTTTGCACAAGTGGGGTAAAAACAAAACATAGATTCTTCGCTGACACTCAGAATGACAATTCAGATTTCAGCGTGTCATTCTGAGGAGCCTGAGGCGACGAAGAATCTATGTGTTCGCCCATTAAAAACAGTTATGCAAAGCTGCCCTTACCAAAGGGCACTCATTGAGTGACGAGCAGGGTGAGGTTGCTTTTTGTTTTGTTGGTTTCATAAAAGGAACAAGGCTTGATTACCTCCCCTTAGTCCCCTCCTTGGAAAGGAGGGGAGATTATAAGGTCCCTTCTCACCTCGCGGGAGAAGGTCAGGATGAGGGGGGCTTTATGACTTTTCCTCTGTTCGGAGAGTGTTGCGCGTACAGGTACTGATTTATTAAATCGTTTTCAGACTGTTTGTTGAGAGAGGAGTGGGCATGGCGTGGGTGGTGTTGTTTGTGGCGGGGTTGTTTGAGGTGGGCTGGGCCGTGGGCCTGAAGTACACGGAAGGGTTCACCCGGCTGTGGCCGACGGTGTGGACGGTGGCGAGCATTGTCATCAGCATGGGCCTGTTGGGCCTGGCGCTCAAGCACCTGCCGGTGGGCACGGCGTATGCGGTGTGGACGGGCATCGGCACGCTCGGCACGGCGATCCTCGGCATCTATTTGTTTGGCGAACCGGCAACGGCACTGCGACTCCTCTGCATCGGCCTCATCACCGCCGGCATCCTCGGATTGCGATTTGTGCCTGCATAAATTAAACTTGGCCATCACGCCTCTTTCTGGATTATTTCAATATGAATTTCACGACTATCAAATTCCTGCACGTGATGAGTGCGGTGGTGTTGCTGGGGACGGGGCTGGGGCTCGCGTTCATGCTGTTCCGCGCCCAGCAGAGCCGCGACTCGCGCACGCTCTTGTTCGCGCTCAATAATATTCTCATCGGCGACATCGTGTTCATCGGCCCGGCGCTGTTCGTGCTGTTCGGCTCCGGCCACTGGATGCTTAGGAACGGCGGCCACTCCGTGCGCGAGCCGTGGATGATCGCGTCGCTGGCGCTCATCATGCTGGTCGGGTTGTGCTGGTTCGTCGCCGTGTTCCTCGAATGGCGCATGCGCAACAACCTGCGCCAGGTGGTGGCCGACGGCATCGAACTGCCGCCGCGTCACAAACTGTTTCACCGCCTGTGGATGAGCATGGGCGCGGTGGCGTTTTTGTCCGCCCTCGCCATTCTCGTCATGATGGTGATCAAACCTTCGTTCTCCGGGTGACGCATGACGGAAGCGTGGACACGGGAAACGATTGAAGCGTCGAAGGGGGCGTTGCAGAAGGCGAACCTGTTCGGGCAGAAGTTGGAAGGGGCGGACCTGACCGGCGGCGACCTCACCGAGGCCAACCTGCGCAAGGCGAAACTCATGCAGGCGCACCTGGAAAACGCCAAACTCGCGCGCGCCAGTTTGAGCACGGTCGATTTCACCGGCGCACATTTGAAGGGAGCCGACCTCTCCCGCGCCGAATGCATCGGCACCAACTTTACGGAAGCCGATCTCACCGGCGTCAACTTCGACCGCGCCTCGGTGAGCAAGGCGAAGTTCGACGGCGCCAATCTTTCCAGCGCAGACATGACCCACATCGTCAACCTCACCAGCCAGCAGGTGCAGTCGGCACAGATCGACCGCGCCACAAAACTGCCGCCTTACCTGCGCGTGAAGTGGGTTTCCGAAACGGAATTCGAGTGTCACGACTCGGTGCGCCGCATCGACGACAACGCGGAGGCGTGATGCTGGAAAAAATGCTGGAAGACCACGCGCTCTGGTTCGAGACCCGCGGCAGTGCGGGCGAACGGGCGGTGCTGAAGGGCGTCGATCTCAGCCACGCTGTGTTGTCCGGTGCGAAGCTGATCGAAGCCGATCTCATGGGTGCGAAACTCGTTAAGGCGGATTTGCGGGGTGCGGACCTGCGTGGCTCCAACCTGCAGGACGCCGATTTAAAGGAAGCGCAGTTGCAGGACGCCAACCTGGAGGAAGCCGACCTCATGATGGCCGACCTGCGCGGCGCGTTTCTCCACAACGCCCGCCTCGGTGGAACTTACCTCCATGGCGCGGACCTCACCGGCGCGCTGGGCCTGACGCGCGACCAGGTGGACTGTGCATTTCAAGACACCTCAACCCGCCTTCCCGATTTTCAAAACCCATAACCTCCTGCTAAAACCACGACCTGTTTTTTATTGGGGAGATATCGAATTCATCGCGGTTTATTGATTTTCAATTTCAGTGCGTCAATTTTGTGCAGGGGGTTGCGCGTCCGGGGGAACCGATTCTATGTTGAAAGTGAGGAGGCAAAGAGGCCTGATCTTGACCGGCAGCATGATGTCTGCATTGAAACTGACTGGATTGGGTTTAGCCTCCGCGATGGAGCTATCAAGCAGGCATACCAGCCTGATTCGCAAACAGGCCTGTCGGTATAAATGAAATGAATTAGGAGGAATTTCATGCGTAAGATCGTTGCTACGACTTCTGCAATTCTTTTAACCCTTACGATGGGCGTGTCCGTCGGCCTGGCCGACAACCCTATTTCGAAGGAAGCGGCCACGAAGATGAAGGGTGATGAATTGATGAAACCCGTGCCGATCAGCGACTCCGTCTTGGATCGCCATTCCACGTGGTCGAATCTGATGGATGACCGCAAGGGCATCGTAAGAGGTCCGGGCGACATCGAGGAAGACAAACGCGCCCGCGGGGAAAGTGCGGAGGATTTCGACATTCAGGTCAAGGACCTGCACCCCCGTTATCAGAAAAGCGGGTTGAAGTATGACAACCAGCGCTCGTAACAGACAGCGCTTGTTATAAAAAAAGAGGACGGTCCGGAAGCCCCGGGCCGTTTCCCTTTTCCGGGATTTCGCGATATGCGTTCCTGAACCTTTGAACTTCCAAGGAGGCGTATCATGAAAACGATCACTACCTGGATCACGGCCCTTATTCTGAGCGTCGCTATGGCGGCGCCTGCCGGGGCGGTAAAACAGACCGAACCGGAACCGGTCGATGCTGAAAACGTTCTCAACCGCCATGCGGTGTGGATGAAATGGTTCCGCGGCGACCGGGACGTGATTGATGATAAGGATTACGCCGAGACCCTGGTCAAACAGGGTGTCTCTAAATCTGAAGATGCTTCGGATGAGAGGCAGGTCGAGGACGGAATGACTTCCAAACAGGATAAGGAAGGAGATTCCGCCTGACGTTTGACCTGTGAAGGCGTAAAAAAGCGGTCCGGCTTTTCAGCCGGGCCGTTTTTTTTGTTGAGCCGGTATGGGTCCGAACCGGCGACAAGGGCAATTGAATCGCCTTCCGAACTCCAGTAGTATGCCCGGATGGAATCATTCTGGACGCCCCACCTCAACCGCCGCTTTCTGATCGTCATCTTCCTCGCCCTCATCATCTGGGGCCTGACCGACGTGCGCTACCGCGCCAGCCTGCATCCTGACGAGCCGCACAAGCACCGCACCGATTTCACCGTGTACACGGAAGCGGGTGCGGCTTTTTTCGACGGGCGCGATCCGTATGAGGTGACCAATTCGCGCGGCTGGAAATATTTGTACCCGCCGCTGCTTGCCCTGACCGTCGCGCCCTTGCACGGCCTGCCGACGCACTGGCAGGGATTGATCTGGTTCGCGCTCAGCGTCGCCATGTTCTGGGGTTGTTACAAGGAAAGCGTGCGCCTGCTGGGGCTGGCGTTCCGCGACCGCAGTCTGCATCTGGAAAGACTGCAACCGTATCTACTGCTGGTGGGCGGGTGTGTGTTCGTTGCCGTGTTGTTTCCCATGCTCAATTGCATGCAGCGCGGGCAGATCGGCGTTGCCAAAGCCTATTTCCTGTTGCTCGGGTTCCGGCTGGTGATGGAGAACCGGGGATGGCGGCGCCCCTTTCTGGGTGGGGTGGCGATGACGGTGGCGGTGGTGTTGAAGATCACGCCCATCGTGCCGGTGTGCTTCGTCGTGTTTCAGGCGGGGGTGGCGTGGTTGCGCAAACGTCACCGGACTGCGGCGGCGCCGGGATTCTTCGGCGTGATGGGAGGCGCGACCGCCGGATTGCTTTTATTTTTCCTCATCCTTCCCGCCGGGCTGGTGGGCTGGAACGCCAACCTCAAACACCTCGGCACCTGGTACCAGAAAGTCGGCAACCAGTCGGTCGAGTTCGACGCCGACAACAATCTCGACAACCCCTTCACCGTGCGCAACCAGAGTTTCAGCAATGCCGTGTACCGTCTCGGCAACTGGGTGGCGCACGTGTTTTTCGACGGACCGCCGGACAAACACGTGCATCTGAAAAAATCGGGGCCGATGCCCATGGATGCCGACGGGGTGCAGACCACGGTGTTCCTCATCCGCGTGGGGCTGGTGCTGCTGCTGTTTCCCGTGGCGGTGCGGCTGACCGGGTCCGATACCGTGCTCAACCGTTCGCTGTTGTTCGGCCTCGCCTGCGTGGCGGCATTGATTGTGTCGCCGGTGGCGCGCGGTCACTATTACATGCTGCAACTGCCGGCATTGATGTTCGTTCCGCTGTGGTTGTACCAGCAGGGCGAGAACCGCTGGGCCCGACGCATGGCGATCATCCCGGTGGTGCTGTCTCTATTGCATTACGCGTGGGTGCCGGTGACCGGGCGCATGGGGCTGCTGGGCATTGGCACCACCCTCTGGTACCTGATCGTGGTGATCCGCCTGCTTGCCGCCAGAGTCCCCGAATCCGGAACGGCGTCCGCCCCCCAATCCACATCGTGAAGACCGGGCCTTTGCGGAGCGGAGTTCCCCCGGGGGTCCGGGTTGTCCCGCCCGGCCTTTCACAAAGCGTAAAGATTTCAATCTCTTTTGAGGAGGAGACCGAGCCTTTGCGGACCGGATTGGGCCGAACTGCACCGGGCCCCGGCGGGAAAGCCCAAAGTTTTGAAAAAATAAAGGGTTAAAGCGGCCCGCAGGGATTGACAAAACGATTAATTTTTTTACAATATGATGCTCCAATTTTGAGTTGCCACTCCTTACTCCAAATTCGTTGATAAAGCGAGCGGAACTTCCTGAAATTGTTCCTTGTAAACCCGATCTGTGTTTGAAAACGAACCCAATTTTTTGCAAGTCTGTGGAATTTTGAATACGACAAAAATGTAATCCTGACGCTGGAGATATAAAATGCAAATCACAGGAATGCTTTGGGGCCGGAAATTACTGGACCTGGTGGAATTCCCCCGGTCCGATGTGCGGGGTCCCGAAATCAGTGTGGATGAAATCAAAGAAATGATCAGCAAGCACGGGCAGGTGTTCATCAAGCCCGTGTTCAAAGGCGGTGTCGGCAAAAAGGGGAAATCCGGATTGCTGGGCCGCGTCAACAACATCCATGATGCGTTGAAGGAAAAAGAACGGCTGTACTTCGCCACGCATCAGGATGGCAACGCCGTGGTCAAGGCCAATGGCGTCACGTTTGAAGGCGGTGTGCCTGCGGATATGGAGGTTTATTTTTCCATCGCCGACAACACCACCTACCGCGCGCCGACGATGACCATCACGCATCACGGCGGGGTGGACATCGAGGAATTGCCGCCCGAAAAAATTGCGGTGGTGCCGTTCGATCCGCTAACCGGCCTGAAAGCCTTTCACGTGTCCAATGCGTTGATGGGCCTGGGCGCACCGCCGCAGATCATCAGTCCGCTGGTGCAGCATCTGCCCAAGTTGTGGGACCTGTACAACAACTACGGCATGCTGATGCTGGAGCTCAACCCGATCCGCATGAGCACGGCGGGCGGACGCCTCACCCCGGTGGCGTGTGACTTCAAATGCGCGTTCGATCAGGACGATCCGGCGTGGAAGCGCCTGCACCTGCCGACTGATCTGTTTGCGTCGGACGATTCGGACTTCGAACAGGAGATCAACCAGCTCCGCACCTACCAGGGGCAGAGCGACGTGTACGTCATCAACGATCAGGGCTCGATCACCGCGCCCACCTTCGGCGGCGGCGCGAATGCAATGGTCACCGAGCTGTTGGGCGAAGACGCGACGATTTCTTCCGACTTCGGCGGCAACCCGCCTTACGAGAAGATGCACGACATCTCCCGCATCACGTTCAAATACTGGCTGGACCAGTCGAACGTGCTGTTCATCATCGGCGGTAAAGCCAACAATACGGATATCTATGAAACGTTCCGGGCCATGGCCGACGGCGTGAAATGGTATTTCCAGAACCACGGTCCGAAACCGCTGTTTGTGGTGGTGGGCCGCGGCGGTCCCAACCTCATCAAAGGCATGGGGTACCTGCGGGACACGCTGGATTCGCTGGGAGTGCCGTACCGCTTTTTCGGTCATGACAGCGCCATGTCTGAAGTCATCAATTACGCCCGAAGCGTGAATGACTGGATGAAGAATGGCGGCAAGGAAGAAATCAAAAAGACTCTGAATATCAAGTAATCGAGTTATCCAACCGGGAGGTTTAAGACTCATGCATAAAAAAGGAATTGGAGATTTTCCCTATTACGTCGGGAGCAATTCTTTGGCGGATTTGGCGACCAAGGACGACCGGGTCGTTGTTTTGAATATATTGGGCAAGGAAAGTTCCGGTGTCACCCCTGTCAGTCACGAGTATTCCGGGGGCAACATTGTATTCGGAACGGGCCCCGGCAAATCCGGCAAAGCCCTGCCGACGAAATCCGGCAACATCCCTGTGTACAACTCCATCAAGGAAGGCATGGCGGCGGGCCACAAGTTCAACACCGCCGTGGTGTACCTGCCTCCGTCCGGTGTGAAAGACGGCGTGGCCGAGGCGGTCCGCCAGAATCCGGACCTGAAAAAAGTAATCGTCCTCACCGAGAAGGTTTCGGTCAAGGATTCGCGCATCATGCGCGCCATCTGTCAGGCCAACGGCGTGGACCTGTTCGGCGCCAACTGCCTGGGCCTGGCCGACGCCTGGAACCACGTCCGCCTCGGCGGTGCGCTGGGCGGCAGTCATCCGGACGAGTCGCTGATCAAGGGATCGGTGGCGATTTTCTCGAACTCCGGCAACTTCACCACGACCATTGCGGTGTACCTGTCCACGGCAGGCTGGGGCACGACGACGTCGGTTTCCAGCGGCAAGGACGTGTACATCCATTTCGGCCCGCACGAGTTCGTCCACGGCTTCAACAACGACGACCGCTCGAAAGCGGCGGTCATCTACTGCGAGCCGGGCGGGTACTACGAGCATGGCATCGAATCGGACAAACCGATCATCGCCTGCGTGGTGGGCCGCTGGAAAGCCAAGCTGACCAAGTCCTGCGGTCATGCCGGTTCGCTGGCAGGCTCCGGCGACGACGCCATGGCCAAGGAAAAATGGTTCATGGATTATTTTGGTGTGGACGGCATTTACACACCGGAAAAACCCGTGTTCTCCAAAAAGGGCGCGCTGGTGACCAACATCGCCCACATCCCGGAAGCGTTGACCAAGGTCATGGAGCTCAACGGCCAGAAAACGGACTTCGAGCCGAAGGGCAGCCTGTCGCTCAAATGCTGGTTCTCCAATAACAACGGCGTGAAGCTGCCGAAGGAACTGGACGTGCCGGTGATCGAAGCGCTGGATCCGTACAACAAACAGATCGAAGCGCTGCGGGTGCAGGTTGGCGCCATGATCCGCCGCGAAACGTTGAAAGACGCCAGCGGCGCCTCGCGCATGGACCCGGCGACGCAGGTCTCGCAGATTCACGGCGTGTCCATTCTGGATGCCTCCACGAGATCGCTGGAAGAAAACCTGGCGTTTGCGTTGACCAAAGCGTATCCGTCCGAGTACGGACGCGCGCTGGTCAACCTGGCCTTGAACGCCCACGTCGGGCATCACGGTCATCCGGCTTTGGCGGCGGCGCAGGCTTCCCGCGATGCGGGCAACTCCCCCAACACGGTGTTGGCAGCGGCGGTCTCGATCATCGGTAAGAAGACGGTGCAGAAATCGCTGGATGCGGCGTCCGGCCTGCTGGAGTTGTTCAAGCTGACGGACATGAACGATCCGGAGCAGGACTTCGATTACAGCGCGCAACTCAAGGAAGCGGGCAAATTCAAAGACGCTTTTCTGGGTTCGGGCGACGATTGTTCCGACAAGATCATGGACGCGGTGGCCAAGCTGAAAGGCCAGTCCGTATTCCTGAGCTTTTTGCAGGATTTCGCCAAGCAGGAGAACGGCAAGCTCAGCGTCGATGCCATCATCGCCGGCATCTGGTCCACCCTGGCATGGCGCAGCCTGCGTTCCAAGAGGCTGACGCGTCACACCCTGCAAACGCTGCCCTGGTACAACCGTATCTTCAGCACCATGGTCGGTTGCGCCGCGAACGCGGACAAGCACACGGCGGACAGCTTCTGCGGCGTCAAGCTGGACGACATCGTCACCAAGACCAGCTTCACCAAGACGGCGTTCCTGGCGCTCATGGGCCGCGAACCGGCGGATGGAGAACTGTTCGAGTTCCAGGTATTGCTGGGCCTCATCATCACCAACGGCCCCGGCACCATCTCGGCTCAGGGTGCCAAGGGCGCGGTGAGTGCAGACGGACCGGAACAGCCCGACCGCGTGCAGATCAACAAGAGCATGGTCGGCTTCCTGACGCACACCGGGTTCGCCCACGGCGGCAACGGGTACGAAGCGGCGGCTTTTTTGATCGATCAGTTCAAGAACACCGACCTCAAGGACCCGTCCGACGGCAAGCACGGCATCGACCTGGCCAAGCTGGCGACGGAATACGCCGCCGGTTATGGCAAATACAAAAAGGAACAAAAGGAACTGGGCAACCTCGAGTACAACAAAATCCCTTGTGTCAACCATCCGGTGTTCAAGGGTAAAGAGGTGAACATCGATCCGCGCGAGGATTACGTGCAGAAGCTGTTCAAGGAAAAAGGCTTGAACAACGTGTTCCTCGACTTCTACCATCAGCTGGTCGAGAGTCTGTTCAAGGCCAAGGTCACCAAGGATGTGTACTGCGTCAACATCGACGCGGTGATCGCCGTCATCCTGCTGAAGATGGTGTGGGCGGATTACAAAAAAGGTTCGATTCAGGAATCGGACATCGAGACCGCCAGCTTTGCGGCGTTCCTGTTCGGCCGCATGATCGGTTGTGCGGCGGAAGTGGACGACCACAGCAACCGGGGACGCAACATGGACACGCGCACCCCGGCGAGCCAGGTTTCGTACGTCGGCTGACGGCACGGTTCCGCTCTAAAACGATTCGAGGCAGTCCGGCTTTGCCGCCGGGCTGCCTTGTTTTTTTTGTGGGAGAAAACGGGTCAGCGAAAGCGTTTGACCCGGAACCGGAAGTATTCCTGCGTGTCGTCTTCGGCGATGCCGCCCTTTGCCCGGCACAGCCGCACCTGATCCATCACCGTCGGCACCCCTTCGAGGTCCGGAAGCAGCACGCCCTGCCGCGTTGCGTGGCGGATCACCAACCCGTAACGTTTCGGATCCAGTTTCGAAAAATCGTCCACCGGCTCCAGCGGCGTCAGGACGTCGATGGAAAAGCTCAACGCCTCCAGCTCGTCCTCGGTCACCGAATCGAACCGGGGGTCCTGGGTGGCGGCCTTGACGGCGTTTTCGATGATCTCGATGGCGAGGTTGTCCTGCTGCGGTTCGAGGGTGCCGATGCAGCCGCGCAGCTGCCCGTTCTTTTTAATCGATACAAACGCGCCGGCTTTTAATTTGAGGGCATCCGGCAGATTGGCAGGGCAGGGGAGCGTTTGCTGGTGACGCAGGAAATGGGCGACGGATTGTTGCGCCAGATAAACGTACCCCTTCACCGCAGTATCCATAGACTCCCTTCAATTGAGGCATGGCTATAAGAGCAATGTAAGCACTTTGGCCGGAATGTGCAACCGGGGCCGGAATTTGTTTGTCAGGAAATGGGGGTGAGGGAGGAGGGGGTGTAACGGTCGATCACGTGGTCGGCCAGCGCGACCATCAGTTCCAGGTATTCGGGGCAGGGAAACTTGAGCGAAAAGAGGATCTTCTTGGCTTCGTCCATGTGCGCCCGCGCTTTGTTCATGGTGTATTCCACCGCTTTCACTTCCCGCATTCGATCGAGGATATAATCGAGGTCCTTGCCCGTCAGGCTGTCGTTCTGGATGAAATCCTCGATCTCGCGCTTGAGAGCACGGTCCGCGTGTTGATACAGGTGCAGGAGCGGCAGCGTGACGTGGCCTTCCTTGAAATCGGTGCCCTGCGGCTTGCCCAGGATCTCCGGCGGCGCGTCGTAGTCCATGGCGTCGTCCATCAGCTGGAAGGCGATGCCGAAATGGTTGCCGAATTCGATCATGGCTTCTTCGTTGGAACGGCCGGCTTCGGCCAATAACGCCCCGATTTGGCAGCTGAGCGCCATGATGGACGCGGTCTTTTTATGCGCCACTTCCAGAATGTGTTCTTCCGTCACCAGAATGTCGCGGGCATTCGAGTACTCCAGCAGACCCCCTTCGACCAGCAGCTTGGCGCCCTGTCCGAAGGCGCGGAAGACGTCGCCCTGAATGTCGTTGGACAGCAGGATCAGCGCGCGGGCGATCATGAAATCGCCGACCAGGATGCTGGCATCGCTGCCCCACTTGGCGTTGACGGTTTCCTTGCCGCGGCGCACCGTGGTTTCATCCACCACATCGTCGTGCAGCAGGGTGGCGGCGTGGATGTACTCGATCACGCAACTGTGCTTGATGACCCGGTCGTTGGAAGGCAGGCCGCACAGACGCGAACTCAACAGCAGCAGCAACGGACGGATGCGCTTGCCGCCGGCGTTCATGATGTAATCGCCGATGTCGGTCACGATGGGCAGTGAGGACTCGAAGTTGTCCCGCAAACACTGCTCCACCTTCAACAGGTCTTCTCTGAAAAATTCTGTGACTTCGCGAAAGCCCATGGCTTGGGATCGACTCAGGTGATTGGTATTATAAAAGGATTGTACTGTGAAGACCGGTGTAGTCTCCACAAAATAATCGTCAGCAAAAATGTTCTGAAAAATGGGTCGCAAAGCTGGTAGTAATATGGGAAAATCGCTGGTTTGTCAAGGTATTTGTCGGTCTCCGCATGCCTGTCTTCCGGGACACTTTGAGCACGCATCTCAATATTTGAAAAGCCCCCGTTTTCGCAACGGGTTAAGCAAAACGGTTTGTATCCGGTTATGATGAGTCCCCGCGAACCTCAGGTTTCTGTCATTGTGCCGACCTTCAACCGGGCCTGGTGCCTTGGCGAAACGCTGGAATCGGTGCGGCGGCAGAAATTTGAAAGCTACGAACTGATCGTGGTCGATGATGCGTCCACCGACGACACGGAACAACGGGTGCGTGCGTTTGACGGCATCGAGTACCTGCGCCTCGACCGCAATCAGGGCGTTTCCGCGGCGCGCAATGCGGGGCTCAGCCGGGCTCGCGGACGCTACCTGTGTTTTCTGGACTCGGACGACCGCTGGCTGGACACCAAACTGGAAAAACAATGGGAATGGATGGAGACGCATCCCGGTTGTCCGGCCTGCTACACCGATGAAACGTGGATTCGCAACGGCGTGCGGGTGAACCCGGCAAAAAAACATCGCAAGTATTCGGGATACATCTTCCAACACTGCCTGCCGTTATGTATCATCAGTCCTTCCTCCATCATGCTGAAGCGGGAAGTGCTGAATCGCATCGGCGGTTTCGACGAGGCCATGCGGGCCTGCGAAGATTACGACCTGTGGCTCCGGCTCACTTCCTGCTATCCGGTGCAGTTTCTGGAAGAAGCGTTGATCGTGAAATACGGTGGCCACGGCGATCAGTTGTCGGCGCGTTATTGGGGCATGGACCGCTTCCGCGTGTACGCGCTGGAAAAACTGCTGGCAGCTCAGAATCCGCAGGGCGAGGCGCGTCGTCAGGTATTGGAAATGCTGGTGGAAAAATGCGGTATTCTGGAAACGGGTTACCGCAACCGGGAAAAATACCAGGAAGCGGAAACCTTCGCCGCAGCCTGCCGCCATTATGCGGACATTCTGGCCTCGCCGGAAATCCCATCCCTCAACCCTTTCTTTGAACAAGATACCTTGCTGAATGTGGAATCGAATTAACTTCCGGGTGATTGTGTGGCTCGTGACGGCGTGGGTGGCGCTGCCCGCCGTTCTGTGGGCGGAAGGACCGCAGTCTGCGCCCATTCAGGATGTGGTCGCCAAAGTCCGTGCCCAGTGCATCGATATTCTTCATCGCGCCTACGCCAGCGAGGAAGCCTTCATCCGCAGTGGCGCCATCCGCGCCGCCGGGGAATCGCTGCACCTCGACCTGGTGCCGCTGGTGGTGCGCGGTACCCAGGATTTTTACCCGACAACCCGGCAGTTTGCGTTGCAGGCCCTGCAGAAAATGCCCGGCGATGCCACGCTGCCTGCGGCGCGGGAGTTGATGCACGATTCCAATATCTGGGTGCGTTCGGTGGCGCTGGAAATCGTGGCCGATCTGGGCGACCGCGAATCGATTCCAAACATCCGCAAGCAACTGGAGACGCCGGACCGCATGGTGCGTCTGGCTGCGGCGTACGCTTTGTTCAAGCTGGGTGAGGACGGTTTTTTTTCGCAGCTCACCGGCGCATTGGAAAGCGGCGATGCGGTGCAGCGTTACCAGGCCATCAGTTACCTGGGCAAGATCGGCGATGAAAGATCGATGCAACACCTCACCGCCCTGCTTGACTCCGAGGAAGACGACATCGTCGCCTACGCGTTGAAGGCCTTGGGGAAGCGCGCCGACACGGCGCTATTGCGTCCCTTGATGCGGCTCAGCCTCAGTCCCAATCCCTCCGTGCGCGGCAAAGCGGTGCTGGCTCTGGGCTACCTGCCGCCGGTGGCGGTGCTGGATGAATTGAAACCGTTCTGCAATGACGCCGATCCGGTCGTGCGGTTGTCCGCTGCGCTGGCCCTGTTTCGTCTGGAGAGCGGCGCGTGCCGTCATGTGTTTGCGGATCTTTTGCGGGACCCCGATTTCGGTGTGCGCAGCATGACGGCACGTATCCTGGGTGAAACGGCGTTGCCGGATCGCCCTGCGTTGCTGAAAACCGCGTTGTCCGATCCGGTCACCCGCGTGCGCACCGCTGCCGTGCGCGCCGCCGGCATGATGGGCGGGTCGGAAGCGTTCGAACTGCTGCTGCCCAGGCTCGCCGATCCGCAGGAAGTGATCCGCGCCTACGCCGCGGGCAACCTGATCCGGGTCATGCAGTGAAAAACACGGGCATTATTGAAATAATCCGGAACGCCGGACGGTTTTTGACATCCAAGACTGTGGACCTCTGAAACCTTCTCCCAATCCGGCCTGCCGGACCTTGAGTTAAAACATGGACAATTCGGGCCTGTATTTATTTTTGTTGTTTATTTTCGCGGTCACCATGACCGGGGGCTGGATTCCGACCATCAGGGACTGGTCGCAGGAAACCTTTCGCATGTTGATCAGTTTCTGCGCGGGCATCCTGCTGGGCGCGGTCTTCTTTCACATGATTCCGGAAATAACGGAAGTGCTGGGAAGCCAGCTCGGCTTTCCAGTGATTCTTGGGTTCCTCGCCATTTATGTGATGGAAAAGTTCATCATGGTGCACCCGTGTGAGGAAGGCCACTGCGACTACCACAAAATCGGTCTCGCCGCGTATATCGGCATCGGTTTCCACAGCATTCTGGACGGCGTGGCCATCGGCGCGGCCAGCCGGTTGAACCTGAGCGCCGTGATTTTGCTGGCGGTGACGATTCATAAGTTCCCGGCGGCATTGGCGCTCAGCAGCATCCTGATGAAAGGTGGCGAGTACTCGCGCAAGAAGGTTTTGTCTTACATGTTCATTTTCGCGTTGACCACGCCGGTGGCGGCGCTCCTCTCCGTGTTTGTGCTGGAAGAGTTCAACCCGTATCCGGTCGGGTTCGCCCTCGGCGTGTCGGCGGGAACCTTCCTGTACATCAGCATCGGCGACCTGCTGCCCACGGTGCACGAAGGCGATGAAAAGAAATTGAGCAACCTGCTGTGTTTGTCTCTGGGACTGGTCGCCATGTTTCTGTCCATGGGCACTGCCTGACCGGACCACCGTGCCACCGGGCGGACCCCCGACCCGACGGGTCCAGACCCGATGGGTCCAGAATCGTTTCCACTCTCCGGCCTGAACGGCTTTAAACTAAGCACGATCCTATGGAACACGTTCGCACGTTCATCCATTATATGAAGCCCTACCGGCGGGAAATCCTGCTGGGAACCGTGGCGCTTCTGCTGACCGATCTCGTTGGCCTGGTCATTCCCTGGCTCATCAAGCAGGTCATCGACCTCCTTCCGAACGATCCCGCGCAAAGTGTATTGATGCAGTACGCCGGGTGGTTGTTGCTGGCGGCGTTGGTGCAGGGGCTTGCCCGCTACGGCTGGCGGCGGCACCTGTTCGGTCCGTCGCGCAAAATGGAAGTCGATATCTTCAACCACCTGTTCCAGCATTTTCTAACGCTGGACCGCAGGTTCTATCAGAAACACGAGATCGGCGATCTCATGTCCCGCGCCACCAACGACCTGCGCGCGGTGAAGGATTTCCTCGGCCTGGGCCTGCTGGTGGTATTGGATGCGGTGGTGGTGATCATCGGCTGTTTCTCCCTCATGATTTACATCAACCCGAAACTGACGTTGTACGTGCTGATGCCGTTGCCGATCATTTCGGTTTTGTTCTTCACCTTCATCCGTGCCATCAGCATCCGTCATCAAAGCATTCAGGAAAACCTGTCGCGCATCACCAGCATGGTGCAGGAAAACCTGGTGGGCATCCGCGTGCTGCACGCCTTCGTGCAGGAGAAAAACGAGATCCGGCGCTTCGACCGGTTGAACCGCGACCACATCGATAAAAACATGAGCCTGGCGAAGATGTTCGGCCTGTTCACGCCGTCTTTGGTGTTCGTCATCGGCATCGCCGCCATGATCACGCTCTGGATCGGCGGCAAGCAAGTCATCGACGGCACCATCACGCTGGGCTCATTCGTCGCCTTCAACAGCTACTTGATGATGTTGTCGTGGCCGATGATGGCCATCGGCTATGTCATCAACCTGTGGCAGAAAGGCGTCACCGCCATGCGCCGCATTCAACATATCCTCGATGCGCAATCGTCGCTCATCAAAGCCGACACGGAGGAGAGGGAGGCAGATATCCGGGGCGATCTGGAAATCACCGGTCTGACATTTTCCTATCCGAACAACGAGGCGAAGGCACTGGACGGCATCGACTTGAATATCGAGGCGGGCACGAGCGTCGCTTTCATCGGCATGATCGGTGCCGGCAAATCGACCTTGATGCAGTTGATCCCGAGAATGTACGACGCTCTGCCCGGCAGTCTTCTGCTGGATGGCAAACCTCTGTGCGACATCCCGGCGACGGCGCTGCGGCGTCATATCGGGTACGTTGAGCAGGAACCGTTTCTGTTTTCCACCACCATCCGCAACAACATTGCGCTGGCCCGGCCGGAAGCGACGGACGAGGAGATCGAGGCGATGGTGCGTTGTGTGCACCTGACGCCGGACCTGGAACGTTTTCCGCAAGGACTCGACACCGTGGTGGGCGAACGCGGTGTGTCCGTTTCCGGCGGACAGAAACAACGTATCGCGCTGGCGCGTGCATTGATCCGCAAGCCGCGCATCCTGATTCTGGACGACGCCTTCTCCAGTCTTGATGTGGAAACCGAATCGATCATCCTCAAAAACATCCGGTCTTCCATCACAGGCACGACGACGTTGATCGTCACGCACCGTCTGTCTTTGGCCCGGCAGGTGGACCGGGTGGTGGTGCTGGGCGATGGAAAAATTCTGGAGGAAGGCGCGCATGAACGGCTGATGCAGCAAGATGGCGTGTACCGGCGCATCTACACCAACCAGGCCCTGGCGCGTGAAATGGAGATCCTGTTGCAATGAACGAATGGGAAGAAACACTGGAGGACCGTTATTACGACTGGCCGCTGTTCACGCGCATTCTCCGCTACCTGCGTCCGTACGGCAAGCTGGTGGTGTTGTCGGTGTTCCTGCTGCTGGCCGTGTCATTGCTCAACCTCGCCGGACCGTATCTCACCAAGATCGCCATCGACGACCACATTAAAGTGGGCGACTACGCCGGGCTCGACCGGATTGCGCTGATCTATATCGTGGTGCTGGTGACGGCCTTCGTCTGCCAGTTCTTCCAGTATTACACCATCCAGTTCATCGGCCAGCGTGTGATGTACGACCTGCGCACGCAGGTGTTCGGTCACCTGCACAAGATGTCGTTTAAATTTTTCGACCGCAACCCCATCGGCAAGATGATCACACGTACCGTCAACGACATCGAAGTGCTGAACGAAATGCTGACTTCAGGATTGATCCTCGTGTTCAGCGACCTGTTCACGCTGGTCGGCATCTTTTTCATGCTGGCGTATCTCGATTGGCGGTTGATGCTCGTGGTGTGCGCGGTGTTTCCGTTCTTGTATCTCGCGACCAATGCCTACCGCACGCGCGCCCGCGACGCGCTGCGCAAAAACCGGGCGCACGTGACCAAGCTCAATACTCTGTTGGAAGAGAACCTGTCGGGTATGAACACGGTGCAGATGTTCAATCAGGAAGACAACCGCTACCGCGAGTTCACCGGAGTCAGCCGCTCGAAACTGTCTGAGGACCTGCGTTCGCTGTTTTACAACTCCGTGTATCTGCCGTCGATCGACGTGTTCAGCGCCATTGGCATGGGCCTGGTCATCTGGTACGGCGGCGGCCGCTTCGTGCAGAACGAAGTGGAGCTGGGCGTCCTGGTGGCGTTCATGCAATACCTGCACAAGTTTTTTGAACCCATCCGCGACCTCGCGGAAAAGTTCAACATCATCCAGACGGCGATGGCTTCGTCCGAACGCATCTTCGAATTGCTCGACACGCCGGAAGACATGCAGAATCCTGCGCAACCGAAACCGCTGCCGAAAATCGAAGGCCGGGTGGAATTTGAAAATGTGTGGTTCGCGTACAAAAATGAAGACTACGTGCTGCAGGACGTGTCGTTCGCGCTGGAACCGGGGGAGAGTCTGGCGATTGTCGGCGCGACGGGCTCAGGCAAGACCACCATCGTCAACACCCTCTACCGTTTCTATGACATTCAAAAAGGCGCGATCCGCGTCGATGGCGCCTCGCTGGCGGAGGTGGACAAGTACGCGCTGCGCAGCCAGATGGCGCTGGTGCAGCAGGACGTGTTCCTGTTCGCACGCAACATTCTGGAGAACATTCGCCTCGGCAACACCGACCTGGGCGTCGAGGAAATCGAGTCCATCGCTCACGCCGTGAATTCGCATCATTTCATCGAGAACCTGCCGCACAAGTACGAACAGCCTTTGATGGAAGGGGGCAACAGTTTATCGCTGGGACAGAAGCAACTGCTGTCGTTCGCGCGGGCGCTGGCGTTCAATCCGCGCATCCTGATTCTCGATGAAGCCACGTCCAACGTCGATACGGAGACGGAGAAAAAAATTCAGGACGCCATGCAGAAGCTGATCCGGGGCCGCACGTCGATCATCATCGCGCACCGCCTGTCCACCTTGCAACACGTGGACAAGGTGCTGGTGCTGCGCCACGGCCGGGTGGTGGAGTTCGGCACACGGCAGGAACTCATCAAGCAGAGAGGCACCTACTACAATCTGCTCAAACTGCAATCCGACCTGACGAAAGGGCCGTGACCTGCGCGCAAAAACGTTTGCCGTTTGGACGATGTGTCCGAATCAGGTCGCCTTTCCGGGGGCGGGCGGGGTCCACGGCGATTTCATCACCAGCAAAAGAAAAAATTAGAAATCTCCCTCATCCTGGCCTTCTCCCGCTTGGGGGAGAAAGGACCGGGCTGCGTCCGGGGGGTTGCCAATTTGGACGCAGCGTCGCGATTCAAAGCCGTGCGGGGGGGCACCAGGAGTGCCTGCAGGGTTGCCCTGTCGATAAAAATTCTCTATAATTTTCAATGAGTTATGAACTGTTCAGGGTGAGGCATGAAACAGGTGGGACGGTTGTGGGTGATGGGTGCGGTGCTGATGGGGGTGTCCGCCTGCACGGTCATCGAGGGCACGTACAAAGTGGTGAAGGGCACCGTCAAGGGTGTCTATTACATCGGCAAGAACGCGGTGAAGGTGGTGTACTACACCGGCAAGGCGACGTACAAGATCGGCGAGTTCACTTTCGATGTCGTCACCGCGCCGCTCGACTGGCCGCTGATGAACGACGAGATCGACACCATCGACGGCCTGCCGGTGAAAGAAGCCATCCGCCTCGGCCGCGTCAAAAATTCTCCGTACACGGTGAAGGGGCAGAAGTATTATCCGATGAGCGTCAAACAGGCCGAAAGCTACACCGAGGTTGGCATCGCGTCCTGGTACGGGCAGGAGACCTACGATCAGGACGACGGCCACATGACCGCCAATGGTGAGGCGTTCAACCCTGACGGACTCTCCGCCGCGCACAAGTTCCTGCCACTGCCCACCAATGTGCGCGTCACCAATCTGGAGAACGGCCGATCCATCATCGTGCGCGTCAATGATCGCGGTCCGTTTCCCAGCGACCACAACCCCCAATCCGGGCTGCGCATCATCGATCTCAGCCACGGCGCGGCCAAGCGGCTGGGCTTCGACGGCAAGGGCACGGCACGCGTGAAAGTGGAAACGGTTCAGCTCTGAAGAATCTCATGCGGGATGTTCATGCCTCTTCCGGCAGGTCTCCCCGCCGTTCGGCCTTTCGTTGTTCGCACCATTGTTCCAGCGTGGTGGTGGGTGCGCCGAGCAATCGATTGGCCTCGATCGGGTTGCCGTGCTCCCCGGCGCGGCTGAAAAACTCCATCAGCTCCGCGACGAAGCGGATTCTCCGGTCGAACATCAAATAGCCCATGAGCTTCATCGCCCAGATGGGGATGCGGGTGATTTCCTGCTTCCCGTGCATGGCCGCGCAATAGCGCAGGAGCGCCTCTTCCATGGTCATGGCTTCCGGGCCAAAGATGTCGAACTGCCGGCCGACCGTTTCTTTCAGTTGGTATGCATTGAACACCATGTGGGCGTAATCGTCCGCCGCCACCCAGTGGTAGTGGTGCGGCTGTTTGCCGATGAGGCAGGGCGTGTGATCGCGAAAATACAGCGGCAGGGATTCCATGAACTGCGAGCCGCGGAAGATGGTGTGCGGGATGGGGCTTTTGGCAACGGCGGTTTCGGTACGATGTTTCACCGAGGCGTAAGGCACGTGCGGGTGGTTCTCCAGATCGACGGCGTAGGAGATGGTGGACAGGCGTTGCACCCCGGCTTTTTCAGCGGCCCCGAGGATATTGAGCGTGCCCCGGTACTCGATGGCTTCCAGCTGACGGTCGCTGTTGCCGCCCTGCAGGTTGATGTGAACGCCGTCACAGCCTGCGAGTGCGCGGTCGAGCGACGCCGGATCTTCCACGTCGCCCTGACGCAGGTCGAACCCGTCCCCCAGCACCTCGCGCGCCCGGTCCAGGTTGCGGGTGAGCACACGCACGGCACAGCCTTCTTTTTGGAATTTACGCGCGACAGGGTGGCCGAGCATTCCCGTACCGCCGATGATGAGGAGGTTGGAAACCATGCCCCAAGTATAAGTCAACGGGGGGCGGGCACAAGCCCAATCGTTATTTGCGGGAGAAGTCGATGACCAGCCGCTCGACAACGCGGCCGTTCTGCAGGTGTTCGGTGAAGATTTCTTCCATGTCTTCCACCGTTTGCGGGGAGTACCAGACGTCGTCCGGGTACACCACCATGGAGGGGCCGTACTGGCAGGCGTCCAGGCATCCGGCCTTGTTGATGCGGATCTTGCCTTTCAGGCCGCTGTCGTGGACGCGTTTTTTGATATGGTCGAGCAAATCCATCGCACCGCGTGACTGGCAACAGCCGCGCGGGTCGTCTTCCTTGCGCTGGTTGTTGCAGATGAATACGTGACGGGTGAAACGACCCATGTGTGTCCTTGCGGGGGAGTACGGCTCAACTGTCCGGCTTGGGGGTCGCCGAAGAGTGGGTCTCGTATTGTTCCTTGAATTTACCAAAATTGATGTAACTGGTATCGCAACTGTCGGGGAAGACGGTGACGATGACGCCTTTTTTGATCTGGGAGGCCAGACGCAGCGCACCCACCATGGCTCCCGCCGAGGAATGGCCCACCAGGATGCCTTCCTCTTTTTCCAACTGCTCGACCATGTCGTAGGCTTCTTCCGTGGCGACGCTGATCTTGCTGTCCAACTCCTCTTCTTTATAGATGCCGGGCACGATGGACGAGGCCATGTGCTTGAGGCCTTCGATGCCGTGCAGCTCTTCCGCCGGTTCGATGGGGTGGCACTTGATGTCCGGGTTCAGTTCGCGGAAGCGGCGCGTGTTGCCCATGATGGTGCCGCCGGTGCCGATGCCCGCGCAGAAATGCGTGATGCGGCCGTCGGTCTGTTTCCAGATCTCGTTGGCCGTGTGCAGATAATGGGCGCGCCAGTTGGAATCGTTGTTGTACTGGTCCGGCATGAAGTACGCGTCCGGATTGCGCTCGTAGATTTCGCGTGCGAGCAGGATGGCGCCATCGGAGCCTTCGAACGGGCTGGAAGTGACGATTTCCGCGCCGTAGAAGTCGGCCATCATGCCCTTGCGTTCCTTGCTCACGTTGGCGGGCATGACCAGTTTCACGCGGTAGCCCTTGATCTTGCCGATCAGGGCGTAGGCGATGCCGGTGTTGCCGCTGGTGGAGTCGATGATGATTTTATTCTTGGTGAGCTTGCCGGAGGCTTCGCCATCTTCGATCATTTGCAGCGCGGGGCGGGACTTGACGGAGCCGCCTGCATTGCGCCACTCGGCCTTGGCGTAGATCTCCACGTCCGGAAAATCCCGGGTGAGGTTCTGAATCGGGATCATCGGTGTGTTGCCGATCTTTTTCAGGACCGATTCGTCCATGATCACCGGGCAGGCCGGCGCCAGCACTTCCTCGGATATCTTTACCTTAGACATAACACTTAAATTGTATATCAAAACCCAGGCTTGCAGGGAGCCCGAACCGGGTTTTAAGTGAAAACAGGGTTGTCAATTCACCGGGTGCCGCAAAACTCTTCGTAATCAATGAACTCAGTGATGGTGGGCTGTTCACCACATACAGGGCAGTGGACATCCCGCTTCAAATTCATTTTGCGAAACTCGGTTTTCAACGCGTCGTAAATGAGCAACTGCCCCACCAGAGGCGAACCGATGCCCAGAATCAGTTTGATCGTTTCCACGGCCTGGATGTTGCCGATGATGCCGGCCAGCACTCCCAGCACACCGCCTTCCTGGCAGTTCGGCACCAGTCCCGGCGGGGGCGGTTCCGGGTACAGGCAGCGGTAACAGGGCCCCGCACCCGGCTGAAAAATGGTGGCCTGTCCCTCGAAACGGAAGATGCTGCCGTGGATGTTGGTTTTTCCCATCAGCACGCAGGCGTCGTTGATGAGAAAGCGGGTGGAAAAATTGTCGGTGCCGTCCAGCACGTAATCGTAATCTTCAAAAATGCCGCGGATGTTCTGGGAGGAGAGACGCTCGTTGAACACCGTCACCTGCACGTCCGGATTCAGCGCCTGAATGGTTTTTTTGGCGGACTCGGTTTTGAGCATGCCGACGCGCTCGGTGTTGTGCAGGATCTGCCGTTGCAGATTGCTGAGGTCCACCGTATCGAAATCGATGATGCCGATATGGCCGATGCCCGCCGCCGCAAGGTAGTAGCCCGCGGGCGAACCCAGACCCCCGGCGCCGATCAACAGCACGCGCGCGTCCAGCAGCTTGGCCTGGCCGATGCCGCCGACCTCCGGGAGGATGATGTGGCGGCTGTAGCGCTCGATCTGTTCGTCGCTGAAATCCATGAACGACTCTACCGGCCTCCGGCGATGGCGGGGATGATGGAGACTTCGTCGCCGTCCTTGAGCTTGGTCTGCTCGCCTTCCAGGAAGCGGATGTCTTCTTCGTTCAGGTAGATGTTGATGAAACGGCGTGGCGTTCCGTTCTCCTCGCAGATGCGTTCCTTGATCCCGTTGAACTGGGATTCGAGGTCGCTGAGCAACTCCGCGATGGTGCCCCCGTTGGCTGCAACTTCACTCTGGTTGTTGGTGAGCTTCATCAGGGGGGTGGGAATCCTTACTTTTACCGCCATGGTTCGTTTCTCCTTGTTATACCGTTATACCGTTTGAATACACTTCTTCAAAACCGTGGATATTGGGTTCGATGACCGCCGGCATGGCGTACTGATCGTCCAGCGCCTCCAGCGTTTTGAGGCCGTTTCCGGTGACGCAGATCACGGTCAACTCGTCGGGCTTGATGCGTCCCTGCTCGACCAGTTTCTTCGTGACTGCAACGGTGACGCCGCCTGCGGTTTCGGTGAACACGCCTTCCGTCTCCGCCAGCAGCTTCATGCCTTCGACCACCTGTTCGTCGGTGACGTCATCACCCCAGCCACCGCTCTCGCGGGTGGTCTTGATGCCGTAATACCCGTCCGCCGGGTTGCCGATGGCGATGGATTTGGCGATGGTGTTGGGCTTCACCGGCTTGTGCGTGTCCCAGCCGTTCTTGATCGCCGTCGTCACCGGCGAGCATCCCGTCGCCTGCGCCGCGAACACCTTGGTGTTGACCTTGTCGATCAGGCCGAGGTCTTTGAACTCGTGGAACGCTTTCCAGATTTTGGTGATCAGCGAACTGCCTGCAACGGGGACGACCACGTTGTCCGGCGTTCTCCAGCCGAGCTGTTCGGCGATTTCGTAGCCGTACGACTTCGATCCGTCGCCGTAGTAGGGGCGGATGTTGATGTTCACGAAGGCCCACTGGTGCGTGGCGGCGATTTCGCTGCACAGGCGGTTGACGTCGTCGTAACTGCCGCGCACGGCGATGAGCTGGGTGCCGTACACCTGCGTGCACAGGATCTTGCCGCGTTCCAGCCCTTCGGGGATGAAGATGCAGCTCTTGAGCCCGGCTTCCGCCGCGTGCGCCGATACCGAGTTGGCCAGGTTGCCGGTGGAGGCGCAGGAGATGGTGTCGAACCCGAATTCCTTCGCCTTGGTCACCGCCACGGACACCACCCGGTCTTTAAAGGAAAAGGTCGGATGGTTGACCGAGTCGTTCTTCACATACACCTTTTTGAGGCCGAGCGCTTTCGCCAGGTTCTTGGCTTCGATCATCGGCGTGAAGCCGGTGTAGCGGCCGACCTGGGGCTCGCCGTCGATCGGCAGCAGCGGCTGGTACCGCCACATGGAAGGCGGGCCGTCCTGGATCGATTTCCGGCTGATGACCTTGCTGATGCCTTCGTAATCGTAATCGACTTCGAGCGGACCGAAACAGTATTCGCAGACATGGATCGGCAGCTTGTCGTAATTCTTACCGCATTCTTTGCAACGTAAACCTTTGACGTATCCCATAGAGAGCTTTTTGACTAGAAGTATTGATAAAAACTGAAATAGCGTTCACCCGTATCGGGGAGAATGACCACCACATTTTTGCCGGGGCCCAGGTCCTCGGCCACCTTGAACGCCGCGCACAACGCCGCGCCGGAGGAAATACCGGTCAGCAGGCCTTCTTCCTTGGCCAACCGTTGGACATAGCGGAACGCGTCGTCGTCCGAGATGGGACGGATGTCGTCCACAATGTCGAGATTCAGCACCTTGGGTTTGAATCCCGCGCCGATGCCCTGAATCTTGTGCGGCCCTGCCGCTCTGCCGGACAGCACCGCCGACGTCGCCGGCTCCACCCCGATGATTTTCGTGTCGCTGTAATGCGCCTTCAACGCTTCGCCCGCGCCGGTGATGGTGCCGCCGGTGCCGATGCCCGCAATGAACGCGTCCACCTTGTCGCCTTCCATGGCGGAGATGATCTCCGGCCCGGTGGTCTGACGGTGGATCTCCGGGTTGGCCGGGTTGTTGAACTGCTGCGGCATGAAAAAATCCGGATGCTCCGCCACCAGTTCTTCGGCCCGCTCGATGGTGCCCTGCATGCCGAACTCGGCACGGCTGAGTTCCAGCGTGGCACCGAAACTTTCCAGCAGCAAGCGCCGCTCCATGCTCATGTTTTCCGACATCACGAGCACGACTTCGTATCCCTTGAACGCGCCGACCAGCGACAGGCCAATGCCCGTGTTGCCGCTGGTGGGTTCGACAATGGTCGCGCCGGGCTGGATCAATCCCTTTTTCTCGGCGTCTTCGATCATGGCCAGGGCGATGCGGTCTTTCACGCTGCCGCCCGGGTTGTTCGACTCCACTTTCGCCCAGATGCTGGCGCCATGGGACGGCACCACGCGGTTGAGCTTCACCAAAGGCGTGCCGCCGATCAAATCCAGTGAGTTTTCTGATCTAACCTTGAATTTTTCCAACATGCTGGGGGATGGTCACCGTTTAGAAAAGCAAAATGGAAATTATAGGCTATCCGGCCGCGAAGTCAACCACTCGAAGCGTCCTTAAACCATCTCCTTACAATAACTTTTGGGTCGAAATTCAAAGATAGATTATAGCACGCCGTCCGCCCCCCTCATACAGCGATTCCCCAAAATTTTATGAGAATATTGGGCGAGCCAGGTGCCCCGGCCCCGCAAGGTGTGGTAAAATTCAACTGTATATCTATTTTTGTGATCGCACACCTGATTGATTTTTAAGGAATTATGAGCGCCCAATCGCTACTGACCGAAATCAAGAACCACCTGCCGTTCCGGGTTTATGGCAACGGACCGGTCCTCGAGTTGATGCGCGAGATGGGCCTGCGCGTCACCAAGAAGACGCCGCTCATCCTTTCCGGCGTGTACCGCGACAGCGAGTCCGGCGAGATCGTCTGCGAAGTGTCGATGGAGGGGAGCGAAAAATTCAGCGCCGCGCTCGCCAACCTCAAGCTCGACATCACCCACCCCCTTTTCCGCAAAGTCAAAAACTACCGCAATGAAGTCGCCAACGCCCTCGCCGAACCCGACAGCTCCAACGTCAACAGCCAGTCTTTCTCCATGCGCAATTTATACGGCAAGAAGTAGCGCCGGACCCAAAAAGTAGCAGCCTACGGCTGAGGAAATCTTGCTACCTAGTACCTTGCTAACGATGGTCTGAGGGCGTGGATTTCGTCCGAGGCAGATGGCCGATGCCCGGGTGTAGCCCGGTCCCTTCTCCCCTGGCGGGAGAAGGTTAGGATGAGGGGGCTTTATGACTTTTCCTCTTTTCGGGGCATAGCCCCGGTTCCCCCTTGTAAGGGGGGCCAGGGGGGTTCTTCCTTATATGTGATCCTGAGCACCAGCGAAGGTTTTGATACCTCCCCTCAATCCCCTCCTTGTAAAGGAGGGGAAGGGTTCGTCTCCCCCTTTGCGAAGCCGGGTAACACCCAGAGGCAACAGGTTGTATTTGAGATTGAGCCCTCAGACCTTGGTTCGCTGGATGAGCAGTACCCGCCTTCTCCCCTCGTAGAGGGGCTGGGGGGATTTTTCCTTCAGGTGTTTCCGAACATAAGTGAAGGCGTATGGTCTCCTCGCTACCGCGACCCCGCCTCCCTCGCCCAGGCCATCACGAAGTTTCAACAATTGTTAAAGCAAAAACCGAATGTGGAAGAAGCGAAGGAGGGTTGAAGTTGGCGCAATCCTTGAGGAATATTGATAGATAGCCAATTCGGCATATATAATTAATAGCCTGCTTATTTATTTAAGATTCGTTAAGGAGAGTTGAATGTTAAAGAGACTCAAGCCCATTGAAATTCCTAGAGGACCCGAGGAAGATCCTTTTCTTAATGACAAGCTTGGCCGCAAGCAAATTGCTGGCAACCTCAGGAAAATTATAACCACTTCAGATGATTCCTTGGTTTTAAGCGTAAATGCTCCTTGGGGGTTTGGGAAAACGACCTTTGTCGAAATGTGGAGGCAGGAACTAAAAAACCAAGGATACCCGTCGATTTATTTCAACGCTTGGGAATATGATTATGCAACGAACCCATTTTATTCTTTTTTGGGAGAAATTCAGGGGATTGTGGATGGCATGGAGTTGGATCCAGAAAAGAAGGGAGAAGTACGGAAGATAAAGGATAAGCTGGTTAAAAATGCGGGGAAAATGTTTAGAAAATCGATTCCTTTATTCTTACGTTTTGGGACAGGTGGGTTGTTGAGTCTCGATGAAAAGATCGAAAGAGATATATCGAAAGCTTTAGAAAGCTATGTAGAGGAAGCAATCAATGATTATCAGGAAGAAAAGAAAACAATCGAAAGCTTCAAGAAAAACCTGGAAAAGTTCGGTAAGGAGTTCATCAGGCTTAATGAAGCCTACAAGCCACCAATTATTATTTTCGTAGATGAGCTTGATCGATGCCGACCAAATTATGCAATTGAGCTTTTAGAAAATATAAAGCATTTGTTCAGTGTTGAGGGTTATGTTTTTGTGTTGAGCTTGGATAGGGAGCAGTTAGCCCATTCGGTAAAATCTGTTTATGGGGAGGGGATGGATGCGGATGGCTATTTAAGGCGGTTTATTGATCTTGAATTCAATATGCCGGTTCCAGAGGTAGGCAAGTTTTGCAAATTTCTATTGGTCGATTATTTTAAAATAAACCAATATTTGGTTAATAAGTATGGGCAAAATAAAGGTGGAAGCATATCGAGCGAATTGGAATATTTGTTTCTGGGATTTTCCAGAAGTTTCAACTTGAGTTTAAGAAGCATGGGGCAAATTTGCGGTTATTTAAGCTTAGTTATTAAGCTGATAGACGAGGAAGATGTTTGGGGGGCAACACTTTTTCTTTTGTTGTTAAAAGTAAATAATCCGGAAGTTTTAAGAAAGATAAAGAATAATCAAGTTTCTGGGAAAGAGCTTCTTGATATTTTTGAAAGTAAGATAGGCGACAATGAATTTTTGATTAATTCACACTGGGTTCATGTTAAGGCATTTTTGCTTTGTTTGGATTTGAATCCAGATGAGGTAGATCAAGAGGCAAATAGATTAGGTGATAGGGGTAATCAGACTCACTATAGGAGTGCGGCAGACAACGCATTAAAAGAATCCATGCGCTTGTTGCGAAATGTTAAAGGTAGAAAGAATAATTACATAAACTTGATAGAGTTTGTTGGAGAGTTTCAAGTTTAGTTTGTGCAGTTGTACAGTGATCGTATTTCCCTGACAGTGGCTCCTCAGAGTGACATCGCAACGGTTGAGGTGTCATTCCGAGCGTAGCGAGGAATCTATGTTTTCATTCCTTCTATCCAAGATTCCTCGTCGCGTGCCGCGCCTCGGAATACCCTTAAGGAAAAAGCCCCCCAGCCCCCTCCTGTTCAGGAAAGGGAAAAAGAAAGTCACTTGAAAGTTTCTTCGTCGCCTGCGGCTTCTCAGGAAAAAACAGGAAGAAAACCCCCCCTAGCCCCCCTTACAAGGGGGGAATAAAGACTTCTCTCCCTAATCTGTTATCGGTGTGCATCGGTGTTCATCTGTGGTTCAGAGGAAGAACCCCCCTGGCCCCCCTTACAAGGGGGAACGGGGCAATGGCTTAGCTCTTCTCGGAGTTGATGAACTTTTTGAGGAAGGGGAACATGGCACCGCGTTTTTCGATCATTTCCTCACGCGACTTCTTCACGACGTGTTCGTCGATCAGCGCCACACCGCGTTCGGCGGCGAACTTCTCGATGCCCTGCACCACCATGCCGCGCGCGAAACTGGGAATGCGTTCCAGCCGCTGCTTGGCTTCGTCGGTCCAGGTCTGACGGTACTCGACTTCCAGCCCCAGCGTGTCTTCCACTTTCAGCTCGATGGCCTTGCCGCCGTGCTGTCCCGGTTCGTAATCGCAGGACGGGTCTTCCGCCATGTAGTTGCCGGTCTCGGCGAAAGCGCGCGCCCGGCAGCCGGAACACATCGCCGAAAATTCGCACGAACCGCATTTGCCGTCGAGGCCTTTGCGCTCGCGCAGCTGATTCATCAGCGGCGCGTTGTACCACAGGTTTTTGAAGGTGTCGGTGCGCAGGCTGCCCACGGATTCCGCGATGAACGGGCAGGGGGTGAGGTCGCCTTCCGGGCTGATGCGGCTGTAATGCGTGCCCGCCGGGCAACCGCCGGCGTAGGTGCGCTGATAGACGGACTCGGGATCGTTCTCGTACACGACGCGTTTGTACTGCGGCGCGCATTTGGAGTTGATCATCAGGCGGCCTTTGTACTTCATCTGTTCTTTGTACAGAATTTTGAGCGCTTCCTCGTAGGCGGCGTTGCTGATGTCGGTGTTGCCCTGGCCGCGGCCGGTGCAGACGAGGAAGTAGAGGTTGAAGGCCACCGCGCCGATCTTCTCGGCGTAGGCGATGACATCCGGAATCTCCTTGTAGTTCATGTCGGAGACCGACATCTGCACGAGGAAATCGACGCCGACGTCGTTCAAAATGTCGAAGGCTTCCATCGACTTCTCCCACGCTTTCGACACGCCGCGGAACTGGTCGTGCTTGACCGCGTCCATGGAATCGATGCTGATGCCGACGCCGTGCGCTCCGGATTCTTTGATCTTCTTCGCGTTCTCGCGGGTGATGATGGTGCCGTTGGTGCCGAGCACGACCATGAACTTGCGGTCGGCGGCGTAACGGGTGATCTCGTAGATATCCGGACGCAGCAGCGGTTCGCCGCCGGTGAGGATGAGGAACGCGTTGGGGTTGACCTCGGCAATCTGGTCGATCACGTTGAAGCATTCCTGCGTGCTCAATTCGTCCACGCGAAACCCGCCGCGGAAGTCGGCATCGAGGTAGCAATGCTCGCAATTGAGGTTGCAGCGTTTGGTGATGTTCCAGGATATGGAGTAAGCCCGGTAGGGGCTGTTGTTCGGCGTCGGTGAAAAATCGATCTGAGAGGATTCCATGATATAGTCGCGAAACGGGTGTCAAATGGCTCAAATAACGGGCGCTTTGGGCGATCCCGCCGGGGCGGGCCCGGGAGCAAACAAAAATCTTAACACATTATTCCTGAAATGGAAGGGATACGCAAACCCCATGCGTGATTTCCGCCAAATTCTTACAATGCTTGCGCTTGCGCTGCTTCCCCTGTTCGGTCTGGCCTGCGGTGGGGGAGGCTCCGGCGCGTTCACTCTGACCGGGCTCTCTTTGGGCGAACCGGCTTCCGGCAAGGGATCGGCTTCCGGCAAGGGACCGGCTTCCGGCGGCCAGGTGGTGCGGAGCGATCTCGCAGGCCTGCACACGCGCTGGATACCGAGCGCTTACTTCGACCGCAGCATGGATTACACTGGATCACGCTTCCGCGTGTTGCCGCTGGCGCAATTGGTGGAGCGCTTCGGCGACGATGCGACCGATGCGGTGGTGCTGGACTGCTTCGACGATTACGAGGGCCTGCTGCCGGTGGCCGACATCCGCCAGCACGATCTGCACCTGGCGCTGGAACTGGAGATCGACCCGCAATTCAAACGGCCTGGCTGGCTGCAACCGATGCTGGTGGTGGTGCCGGACGGACAGGACGCGCCGCATCAGGAACGGTACATGACGGCGAACATCCGGGCGCTGCGTTTCGTCAAGCGGAGCGACTACTACGCGCCGATCGCCGGCAAACTTTCATCCGAGGAAGCGGTACAGTCGGGTTTTTCGTTTTTCACCGACAACTGCCTGTTCTGCCACGGGCTGGAAGGTGTGGGCGGCAACAAAGGCACGCGCCTGTTGAGGGCCTTCGACTATAAGAAAAACACCGGGCGCGAACGCTTCGAAAACGCCTTCAAGGCGTTCCATCACCCCGGCAATCCCGACAAGCAGAACATGGAGCAGTTTCTGACAGACGGATCGCTCGGGCGCGTCGCGGCGTTCCTGTCGGCGTTGCAGTGAGGGCCGGGCGTGGGCCGGGCTTTTGCCTTTTGACGGGGCTTGTACTAGAATGAACGCACTCAGCCGCCAATGCGCGTATAATGAGTGCAGGAATTGAAAAACAGTTGTGAACCTTCAGGGTTCCTCGTATCGGGAGTTTCAACCGTGTCGTTTTTGACCAGTATCATCGTATTGCTTTTGGTTTCCGTGTTGGAGGTGTTTTCGCTGGCTTGGCTTGCGGAACAGATCAGCACCATCAATGCCATTTCATGGATCATGTTTTCATTCCTCATTGGCATCGTCATGGGACGCGGTTACGGCGAGGAATGGTTCGAGAAAATGCAATGGCATCTGAAGTCCCGTGAAATGCCGGCGGAGGAAGTGATCAACGGCTCTGTGGTGCGGTTCGGCAGTTACCTGCTGTTGATGCCCGGTGCGGTGACCGACCTGATCGGCTTTCTCATCATCATCCCCAAGACCCGCTTCATGTTTCGCGCCATCGCGGTGCGCATGATCAAGAGCAAGATCGCGCGCGGCGAGAAGTGGTTTTTCTTTAAGGAAGCCGAAGCCGGTTGACGCCGGTTTCTCTCACCATGGTGTTTGCCCCGCCTCGAAACCTGCGCGATGAACTCTTGGACCTGGACCAGGCCCCGTTCGAGGAAGTCAAAGACAGCCTGAACGACGTGCGCCGGGTCAACCGCTACCTCAGCGGTTATAAAGTGCTGTTGCACCATATGCGACCGTTTCTGGAATCGCAGCCGCAGGGCGTGCCGCTCGACGTGCTGGATGTGGCGACGGGGTCGGCGGATCAGCCGATCGAACTGGTGCGCATGGCGCGACGCATGAAGCGCCCGATCCGCGTGGTGGCGCTCGACGTCAATGCCAAGATGCTGCGCTACGCGCGCGAGCAAGCAACGCGCTACCCGGAAATCCGCTTCGTGCAGGGCGACGCGAAAGACATGCCGTTCCCCGGCCGTGCCTTCGATGTCGTCATCAACAACCTGGCGTTGCACCATTTTTCGGAAGAGAACGCGCTTGTGCTGCTCGAACAGTTCACGCGGCTGTCGAAACAGGGCGTGGTGGTCAACGACCTGCACCGCAGCCGCATTGCCTGGGCGTCCATCTACCTCCTCACGCGCCTGCTCACGAACAACCGGTTGACGCGTTACGACGCGCCGGTGTCGGTGATGAACGCATTCACGCCGGACGAGTTGCGCGGTCTCGCACAACGCGCCGGGTGGCGGCACTTCAACGTGCATCGGCATTTTCCGTACCGCATCGCGCTGGTGGAGACCAAACCGTCATGATCGATCACGCATTCACAGGGAGCCGCCATGCCTGCCGACTATGATGTGCTGGTGATCGGCGCCGGACCCGCCGGGGCCGCCACGGCCTTGCTGCTCCACGCCAGAGGATACAAGGTGGGTGTGCTCGAACGCGCGCGTTTTCCGCGTGACAAGGTGTGCGGCGAGTTCATCAGTCCCGCCGCCGATGCCATTCTGGAAAAACTGGGTGTGTTGGAGTCGATCGAAGCCACGAAACCGCTGCGCCTGCGTGGGGTGGCGGTGTCGGCGTACGAGGAAGAGGAAGTGGCCATCGATTACCCGGCGCACGAGGGCCGTGCGATGTCGAGTTTGTCGCTGTCCAGATTTTCGTTCGATCACCTGCTGTTCCAGAAAATGAAAGAGCGCGGCATCGATGTGTTGGAAGAACACCAGGTGGACGATCTGGTGTTCGACGCAGGCAATGTCACCGGCGTCACCGGTCGCGATGCCGGCAACCGGCCTTTCGCTTTGAACGCGCGCGTGGTGGTGGATGCGGGCGGGCGCAATGCGGTGTCGCTCAGGCGTATGGGATTGCGTCAACGTCCCAAAACGGGCCGTGGCAAGGTGGCGCTGGCCGCGCACTGGTCAGGCGTGCAGTTCCCCGGCGATTACTGTTACATGCATATCAGCCGTCCCGGCTACACCGGCATGGCGCCGGTGAGTGCGGACGCGGTCAACGTGGTGCTGGTGGTGGACGCCGAGCGCCTGCGCGGCGAAGACGTGGATGCGTTCTACCGGCGCGTGGTCTTGCAGAACCGGCGGCGGCACGACCTGCTGGCAGATGCGGAATTGAACGAGCGCGTGCGCACGGTCGATTCGCTGGCGTTCCAGGTGCAGCCGATTCCCTGCGGTGGACTGGTGCTGGTGGGGGACGCCATGGGCTTCATCGATCCCTTCACCGGCGAGGGCATTTACCTGGGGCTGCGCAGTGCGGAACTGGCGGCGGCGACGTTGGATGTGGCCCTGCAGAAAGGGGATGTGTCGCGTTGGATGCTGGCGCGTTACGACCTGCGGCGGCGGCAGGAGTTTCACAAAAAATTCGTGCTGAGCCGTGCCTTGCAAAAACTGATCTACCGGCCGCGCTGGTGCCGCCGCGTGGTGGGAGTGCTTGCCGACAATCCGGCCCTGGCCGCGACCCTGGTCGGCGTCATCGGCGATTACCTGCCCGCCGGACGGGTGGTGTCTGCCGCCTACCTGACCCGACTCGCTGTCGCCTGGCTGCGCCCCCAGCGTGGGGTGCGGCCCCAGCGTGGGGTGCGGCCCCAGCGTGCGGGGCGGCCCCAGCGTGCGGGGCGGCCTCAACAAAGAGTGCGGCCCGCGGCTTCTCATCACGCGCCGACGCTCGAAAGCCGGCCTCTTCCCGACGAAGGGTGAAGGTTCCCGGCGCAGTCGCGCGGTGAATGCGGCGTCTCAGCCGGCTTCCTGTCCGTTGGTCTCCAGAAGTTTTTCCAACTGGTCCTTTAGATTCAGTTTCCGTTTTTGGAATTTTTTCCGCTCCAGTTCTTGTTCCGGTGTCAGAAAAGGACGTTTGTTGAGTTCTTCGACCTGATGTTTCAGGCGGGTGTGTTCCTCAAACAGGCGTTTGAATTCCGGGATTTCATTCTTGGATTTTTCGATGATTTCCGGATCGATGTCCATGGGTAGGTCTCCTTCCTCATTTATATGATGGATCAACCTTTGAAGTTGAGTTCGGCCTCCGATTTGCGGATGTAATCGATGCGCAGCGAGTTGAGATCGTATTGTTTCGCGTCGTCGAAACGCGATGCCGCCCACAGGGCGGCGCCCGCTGCCACATTGCAGGTCTGCGCTGTGGTGTCCGTCAGGAAACGGTCTCCCAATCGCTGCCGGAACAGGCCGGCGTAAGCCGCAAGGCCGCTGCCGGCAAACAGGGTGGGGCGGTCGATCAAATCGCACAACGCTTCCGGAGCCAGAACCCGGTCCTCCATCTGGCGGGTCCATTGATTCCGCTCGCGGTGAAAGCGGGCGGCGTATACTTGTTGTTTGCGTGCGTCGAGCACGGGGCAGAAGGCATTCACTTCCGTTTGGAGTGTTGCCGTCCAGGCGTCAAACGTAGTCACTCCCACAAACGGTTTTTCCGTGGCCAGCACGAATCCCTTGATAAGACTGAGGCCCACGCGCAGGCCGGTGAACGATCCCGGCCCGGTGGTGACGGCAAATCCATCGACCTCATCCAGGCGCACTCCCGCCTCATCGAGAATCCGATTCATCCATTCCAGCAAGCGGTTGGAGTACGCAGGCTGATCTTCCGCTGTGAATTGTTGGAGAAGAGTTGGGTTTTGTTGGAAGAGGGCAACGCTGCATTGAGGGGTCGATGAGTCGATAGCCAGAATTCTCATCCCTCTCCCTCATCAATGTGGTTGTGTTGAATCCTTTTCATGGCCCCGTATCACCCACAAAAGGCATACCCTTAATACCCTCAACTTAGGTCATTCCCGTCAAAAAGTCAACGCTCGCCCACCGGTGCCCGGACCGCATAAAATAAGGGCTTTGCGGGGTAGAGCGGGTTCAAACACTTGATTCCGTGCCGCAAAAAAAATTAAGAAAAAGGGACGCCGGGCGGCATCCCACACAGGCGGCCCCGGCGTGGACGGACCCGCGTGCAGAGGGGGTACCGCTCCGGCAATGGGTTGGAGAAACGGTTCTTAATTATTGATTTTATTAGGTTTATTTTCTTGACAATGGCGGGGGTTGCGGGTACTTTACTTTTCGGGTACTGATAGAATTGTTATAAGTATTTGAATTTATTGTTATTCAAGTAGTTTGGGTGATGAGGAGGGGACGGACAGGCCGCCATTTCTATCCAAAGGGGAGGACGCTTATGTTCTACCAAGTCAAGATTCTCGATGCCCAGGGCAATGTCAAGCAAGTGATTTCTTCCAACAGGCTGAGTCGCAATCATTGGAAAGACAACGAGGCCCATCAGGACCACAAAATGACTGTGGAATTTGAGGAACTGGAGGACGAGTCTTTGAACGTCCAGACTGTGGCGAGTAAATTATCCGTATTCAAACTGGACGATTCGGTGGATTGAGGGTGGGCCCGGATGGCGCTCTTCGTTTGCTGCCGCTATAATACTATCATTCATTGTTTGCTGTGAATGCGTTGTGATTCCCGGACCGGATGTGCCGGGGCCGAAATGAAATTCGAGATGCCATGTATGTAACCACCGAAAGTGAGCTCGCCGATCTGGTCGATCGACTTCAGGGCTGCACCGAGCTCATCATCGACACGGAATTTGTCCGCGAAAAAACATATTTTCATCGCCTGGGGCTGGTGCAGTTGGCGGCCAATGGGGTTTTCGCCGCAGTGGATCCGATTGCCGTGCCCAATCTCGATCCCTTGATCGACCTGATCAAGCGACGCGACGTGCTCAAGGTGTTCCACGCCGGTAAGCAGGACCTTGAAATTCTGTACCAGCTGGCGGGGGAGGTGATCCAGCCGGTGTTCGACACCCAGGTGGCGGCGGCGATGATCGGCTGGGGCGCGCAGATTTCCTTTGCCAAGCTGGTGAAACGCGCCACCGGCAAACGCCTGCACAAAAACGAAACCTACAGCGACTGGTGCCGCCGCCCGCTGAGCAACAACCAGATTGAATACGCGCTCGACGACGTGCGGTTTCTGGTGCCGGTGTATGAAAAGGTGGTGGCCCAGCTTAAAAAGCTCAATCGGCTGGAGTGGGTGCAGGAGGAATTGAAATCGCTGACCGATGCCGACCAGTTTGAGCTGCCCGATCCCTACACGCAGTTCATGCGCGTCAAAAACGTGCGCACGTTGAAGCCGCGACAGATGGCAGTGCTGCGCGAAGTCGCGGCCTGGCGCGAAATGGAAGCCCGCCGCCGCGATTGCCTCGCCAAGTTCATCATCCGCGACGAAACCCTGTTGCAGATGGCCCGGCAAAATATCGAAACGGTCAAACAACTGCACGATCTGCGTGGCATCAATGGCAAGGAGATCAACCACCACGGCGAGAAGCTGCTGGAATTGATCCAGCGCGGCCGCGCGGTGCCGGAGAGCGAATGCCCGGATTTACCGGAAGGCACCAGCTACGCCACCAACCGCGGCGTTGAAGAACTGCTGGCGGCCTATGTGCAGATCCGCTCCGAGGAGCTGAAGATCGAGCCGCACCTTTTGGCCGACCGCAAACTGATCCACTCGTTCGTCGCCTGCCATGAACAGGAAGAAGGACTGGAAGAGCACCCCCTGTTCGAAGGCTGGCGCAAACACCTGATCGGCAGCGACCTGCACCTGATTCTCGAAGGCCAGCAGGGTCTGATCATCAACAAAAAAGGCCGCGTTACCCTGATCAATCCCCACCCACGGCCCAATCCTTCCTGAAGCAGCAGCAACCAAAAAAACAAAACGCCGATCCCGCGGCGCTCAGGATGGACGCAGCGCATCCCGCGCCCATTCTTTATAAGCGGCAGTGGTGCGCACGGAGGCGAGATCCGGGTCGGTGCGGATGGATGCGACCGGCTGGAAGCCGAGGCGGACTGCCTGCTGGATTGCGCTGAGCGCGGCGTCGGTTTCGTTTTGCAAGGCGTGGTAGCAGGCGAGATTGTAATGGAGGTGCGGGCTGTCCGGTTGCATGGTTTTCAAGGTGTTCAGCGTCTCCCGTGCGGCGTCGAACTTCCTGCCTTTCAGGTAGGCGCTGCTCAGGTTGATGTACACCGCGTGCAGGTGCTTGTCATGGTGCAGCGCCATGTTGTAATTGCGCACGGCTTCCTGCCAGTCGCCGCGATTCAGAAAGCCGTTGCCCTCGTTGTAATGGTGGATGGCCATGCGGTGTTCGCTTTCGGCATCGGTTTTGGAACCCTCCGCATGGGAGTGGTCTGGGTCCTTGCCGCCCGCCGCCAGGGTTTTCGAACCGGACCCTTCCTGCTGTGCCTTTCCGGGGGAGGGGTCGTTGAACCGGGCCTGATCGCTGTACAGGGCCAGGCCCATGAACACGACCGCCAGCACCGGCAGGTAGCGTTGCACTATGTGAGGATGTAGTTTCATACCCTTAGATTACCTGAGGAACGGGGTCGATTGCATCAATAAGAATGAGTCTGTAAACTGCCTGTGGCAGGACTTGCAATCGGCGGCGATTGGTTTAAAATCCGAAAAGCTGTCCTGTCCAGCGCCGCGGCCTGCGGCCGCATTCACCCCCCTGCCATTCCGGGACCTTTCGTCATGACCATTCAGGTATTGCCAGAAAGCCTTGCCAACCAGATCGCTGCCGGCGAAGTGGTGGAGCGTCCGGCTTCCGTCGTCAAGGAACTCATCGAGAACGCCATCGATGCCGGGGCGACGCGCATCCAGATCGAGATCGAGGGGGCGGGCAAGGAATTGATCCAGGTGCGCGACAACGGCTCGGGCATGAATCCGGCGGATGCGAAACTGGCGCTGGCCCGCCACGCCACCAGCAAGATCTCAAAGCCCGGCGACCTGGTCACCATCCACACTCTGGGCTTCCGGGGCGAAGCCCTGCCCAGCATCGCTTCGGTGGCCAAGGTGCGTCTCACCACCTGCCATGCGGAAGGCGAGGCAGGCACGGCAGTGACCGTCGAGGGCGGCCAGCCACCGGTCATCAAGGAAACCGCCTGTCCGCGCGGCACCACGGTGGAGGTGCGGCAATTGTTTTACAACACCCCGGCGCGGCATAAATTTTTGCGCCGCGACAACACCGAGGCGGGCTACATCACGCAGGTGGTGCAGCAGCAGGCTTTGGGACATCCGGACATCCAGTTTTCGCTCACCCACAACGGGCGCACGGTGGTCAACACCCTGCCCACGGAACAGGTGCTGTACCGCATCGCCGAACTGTTCGGGCCGGAACTCACCCGCGAGTTGTTGCGCGTGGAAAAGGAAGAAGGCCGTTACAAAATTGAGGGCTACATATCGAGCCCGATTCTGACGCGATCGAAACGCGACGATCAGTACAGCTTCATCAACCACCGCCACATCCGGGATAAAGTTTTGTTGTCGGCAACGCAGAAGGGATACAGCCACCTGTTGCCACGCGGCCAGCATCCGGTTTTGTTCCTGTATCTCACGATGGACCCGGACCTGCTCGACGTCAACGTGCACCCGGCCAAGGCGGAGGTGCGCTTCGCGTATCAGAGCGAGGTGTACCGGTTCGTGATGGAAGCGATCCAGGAAGCGCTGGCGGGGAATGAAAAACCGGCTGTGCCGGAGCCGGCGCGGGGGCCGGGAGCAGCCGATGGCAGACCCTACGACGCCGTGCCGCACGTGGCCAACGGCGCGGGCAGCGAGTCGTATTCCTCCGTACCGCATCCGCATCTGGAGCGTGGCCCCGGCGTGGGGGGTGGCCCGGCTGGTCCGCCACCGCGTTACCAGCAGACGCATTCTTTTCAGGACGTGGGCCACGCGCTCAAAACATTTTACAGCGGCGGTCCCGCCGGCGCGGCGTCGTCCACGGGACCGTTGCCGCCGGACGTCGATCTGTTCCGCACCAAGCCACGCGCCATCTCGGACATGATCTATTCCGAGTTCGAGCCGTTGGGCCAGCTCAACAACTCGTTCATCATCATGCAGGGGCGGCGTGGCGTGTTGGTGGTGGATCAACACATCGCCCACGAGCGTGTGCTGTACGAACGGTTCAAGAAGGCGGCGGCGGAGCGCAAGGTGGAGATCCAGAATCTGCTGTTCCCGCTGGCGATGGAGTTCGCTCCCGCCGAGGCGGCGGCGCTGGAGCCGGAGCTGGCGGAGCTGGCGAAGCTGGGCCTGGAGATGGAGCCGTTCGGCAACAACGGCTTCCTGCTGCGCTCGGTGCCCGCGATCTTGAAGGCGCACGATCACGAAGCCGTGGTGCGGGAGATCGCCGCCGCGCTCACCCGCGACGAGGCGCATCACAGTTTGCAGGACAAGTACGACGACATCGTGATCATGATGTCCTGCCGCAACGCCATCAAGGTGAACCATCCGATGGAGCTGGATCAGATCCGGAAACTCCTGCACGATCTGGAGTTGACCGAGATGCCGTACACCTGCCCGCACGGCCGGCCCATCGCCCTCCTGTTCGACATCGAAGACATCCTGAAACAGTTTCACCGCAAATAAAAAAGGCGCCCTCCCTGAGGAAGACGCCCGATTCGGTTCCGGAAACGTGCCGGGTCACTTGACCGTGATTTTTTTGATCGATTTGACCATCTTCTTGAGCTTCTGCGTGTTCTTGGCTTTGAGTACTTTTTTCGGCGTGGCCGCGCCGTTGCCGCCCCGTTTGCGGCTCAGCGCCCAGTCCTGCACTTCCTTCAGGCATTTTTCCTTCGAACGCGGCGTCAGTTTGCGGTAATGGCCGAGCAGTTTTTTCTCGTTCGGCGAGGCGGTGATGTAGAAATCTTCCTTGATGCCTTTGAACATCAGCCGGCCTTCGTTCAGCGATCCGCCGACGACCTCGATGCTGTCGGCCTTGACCGGCGGGCGTTCGCTGTCCGGGCGGGTGAGTTCCTGCACGCTGACGCGCGTGGTCAGCAGGCGGTCGAGAGAAATATCGGCCAAACGGGCGAGCTTGATGAGCACCGCCACCGGCGCGTCGCGCTCTCCCGATTCGTAACGCACATAAGTACGGAACCCGATATCCATGATCTGGGCGAAAGCCATCTGCGTGCACTTCAGGCTTTTCCGGATGGTTCGCATGTTTTCAGATAAAACCGTCATAGCACCTCTGCTTGGAAAGTGTTGCCGGAGCCGGGCGGGTTTCTGCCGCCCCCCGCTCCTCTTTCAGTATAAAAAATCAAAGGACGGGTTTTCAAAAAAACATTCCAGTTTCGACCCAATTAAATCGGAGCGGGACCGCCCAAAAGAGGGGGCACAGAGGAGGAAAACGGTGCAGGGAGCGCCCATGCGGCTCAGGCCAGCTCGATGCCGTTTTTGCGCAGAAATTTGTAAGCTTCGTCGATCCAGCGCCGTTCTTTTTCCAGCTTGTAGTCGGGCAGGTCCTTGGAGGAACCGATGATGCTTTTCATGTAGTCGATGGCTTCCTGCTTCTTGCCGCGCTTGTCGAGCAGTTTGGCGTAATGGTAGTACGCCTTGAAGAAGTGGTAGGAGTTGATGACCGCCTCGTAGGTTTCCAGTGCCTTGTCTTCCTGTCCGGACAGGCGGTAGCACTCGGCGAGGCCGAAGATGGCGTTGCCATAATCGAACTTCTTGTCGATCTGCACCAACTCTTCCAGCACCTCGGCGGACTCCGAAAACCGGCCCTGCCCGTAATAGCATTTGGCCAGCCCGTAGCGGGCCTCGTTCATTTCCGGGTCCCGTTTGACGGCTTCCTGAAAGGGTTCGATGGCGAGATCGTACTTTTTCTGTTCCAGGTAAATCTGTCCCAGTTTCTCGTGGTGATACGCCTTGTCGTATTTGCCGATCAATTCCTTGAGTTGCAGCGTTTCTTCCGTGTCCAGCTCCTTGCGGGGCTGGCTGGGCGCGAAAAAAGAAGGCTTGCTCACATTGCTGGATTGGTCGCCGCTGTTGCTGCTGCTCGGCGCCGACACCCGGTTTTTGACGGCAAAAAAGTAAGCGATGGCACCCACCGGCATGAGCACGATCATCACGATGATCCAGACGAAATGCTCCTTGCGGTTGATGCAGTCGATGCACATGTATGTGGTGAAGATCAGTGAGGCGATCCAGAACAGTTCGGTCATGAAAAAGCTTTTTCGGAAAAGGCCAAAGCCCCCTGTCTTTCAACGATTTGGTTGGACTCGTTCAGCAGCAGGGTTTTGGGTTTGTAATCATTACTTTTATTTACACTCATCATACCATAAGCCGCAATTATAATGCGATCATTTCTCTCCACCATCCGCGCTGCCGCGCCGTTGACGGAAATGCGGCCCGAATTGCGCGGTCCGGGGATGACATAGGTGAGAAACCGGTTGCCGTTGTTGATGTCGTAAATGTGCACCTGCTCGTAAGGCAGGATGTCCACTTCCTCCATCAGCACCTCATCGATTTCAATGCTGCCTTCGTATTCGATATCGCGATCGGTGACCGTGGCGCGGTGCAGCTTGGCGGTCAGCATGGTTCTTTGCATGGCACTCTCTCAATCAAGCAGTTATCGATCAATCTGGCTTTCCCGACAAACACCGCCAGGGCCACCAGCACATTGTCCTGAATGACATCCAACTCTTCAAACGTGTCCGCATTGCAAACCGAAACGTAATCGATGCGCGTTTCCGCGTGCAAGGCGAACTTTTCCTCAATTTCCCGGCGCAGGCGGGCGGCGTCGGTTTCTCCCGCCTCGATGCGTTGCCGGGCCTGCTCCAGCGCCCGGCTTAAGGACAGCGCGATTTCGCGTTGGGCCGGGTTCAGGTACTGATTGCGCGAACTTTTGGCCAGCCCGTCGGCATCGCGCACGATGGGCAGGCCCACCACCGACACGTTCACATTCAGGTCTTCCACCATGCGGCGGATCACCTGCAACTGCTGGCGGTCCTTTTCGCCGAAATAGGCGGTGTCGGGTTGCACGATGAGGAACAGTTTCAACACCACCGTGGTCACCCCCTCGAAGAATCCGGGACGGCTTTCGCCGCAGAGATGGCCGGTGAGGTCTTCCACGGTCACCGTCGTCTGGAATCCGTGCGGATACATGTCGCCGCGTGTCGGCAGAAACACCGCATCCACTCCCAAAGGCTCCAGCAGGTTGCGGTCGGCGTCCCAGTTCGCAGGGTACGTGTCGAGGTCCTCGCCGGGGCCGAACTGCTTCGGGTTGACGAAGATGCTGACCACCGTGCGGTCGCAATCGGCCCGCGACCGTTTCACCAGGCTCAGGTGACCGTCGTGCAGGGCTCCCATGGTGGGCACGAAGCCCAGAGTCCGGCCCGCCTGGCGGACCTGGCGCGACCAGGCTTTCATCTCTGGAATGCTGCGAAGGATCTCCATGACGCCATGCTCCGGGGTTCTCAGGAAGAACCCTGGTTGCCTGCCTCCCTGAGCGGTTTGCGTTTCAAATCGTAAGCATGCTCCGCGCCGGGGAAGGCGCTGCTGCGAACCTCGTCCAGATAGTGCTGGACCGCATTCTGCACGGCCTCTCCCAGCTCGGCGTAGCGTTTGACGAACTTGGGCGTGAACTCCTGATTGAGGCCCAACAGGTCGTTCAGCACCAGAATCTGTCCGTCGCACTCCTTGCCCGCGCCGATGCCGATGGTGGGGATATCGAGTTCGGAGGTGATTTCCGCCGCCAGTTCCGCCGGAATGGCTTCCAGAACAATGGCGAAGACCCCGGCTTTTTGCAGGGCCAGCGCGTCTTTTTTGATCTGGCGGGCGTCGTAATAATTCTTGCCCTGCACGCGATAGCCGCCGAACTGGTGGATCGACTGCGGCGTCAGGCCGATGTGTCCCATCACCGAGATGCCCGCATCGACCACCGTGCGGATGCGTCCGGCGAGCTTCGTGCCGCCCTCCATCTTCACCGCTTCGGCGCCACCTTCCTGAATGAAACGGCCCGCATTGCGCAACGTTTCTTCGTCCGAGACGTGATACGACATGAACGGCATGTCACCGACCACGAGGGCGCGGCCAATACCACGGCGCACGGCGCGTGTATGGTGGATCATCTCGTCCATGGTTACCGGCAGGGTGGTGTCGTAACCGAGCGACACCATGCCGACGGAGTCGCCCACCAGCACCAGATCGAGTTCGAGGTCGTCCAGAAGACGCGCCATCGAGTAGTCGTAGGCGGTGAGGGCGGTGATTTTGCGTCCGTTCTTTTTGCGCTCCAGAAGAGCGGGCAAAGTCATGCGTTGCGCGTTCATGGGGGCACACTTTGGTGAAGCCGGGATGCCGGGGGACCGACGGGGTCCCAAGACTTGGGGGAGGGAGGGTGCAAACCTTTCAGGGGCCGCATTTCCAAGGAGGGCTTCGGGTCAGGGACCTTCGGCTCGGCGGCTGCCTGAATTGTAAGGTATCGACGTTTGCTGGCTTGAAGCCCGTTGCCGGGTCTCCTACCGCGTCTGACCTTGTGCTGGCTCGGTGTCACTCCGTCCCGGTCTTGTCAGGATCCAAGCGGATTGTAATATTCTCGACCTATTTTATGATGATTGATCTTGTTAATCAACTCTTTCAAATCGATTTTTTTGTCCACGATGTCGATCTTGTTGGTGTTCACCACCAGCAGCGGCGTCTCGCTGTAATAAAAGAAAAAGTTGTTGAACGCCCGGTTGACGGCGTCGAGGTATTCGAAGTCAATGAGTTGCTCGTACTCGCGGCCGCGTTTCTCGACACGGCTGAACAGCGTGTCGGTGTCGGCCTGCAGGAAGATCACCAGGTCCGGCTTCGGGATTTTGATGCGAACGAGATTGTAGATCTGCTGATAGAGGGGATACTCGTGATCCTTCAGGTTGAGCTGGGCGAAGATCTGATCGCGCTGGAACAGGTAGTCGGTGACGACGACGCTGCTGAACAGGTCGCGCTGGGCCAGCTCCCGGTATTGATTGAACCGGTTCAGTAAAAAAAAAACCTGGGTCTGGAAGGCGTAGGCGTCGCGGTCCTGGTAAAACTTGTCGATGAAGGGGTTTTCCTCGTCCACCTCAAGCACCAGTTTGGCGTCGAATTCCTGCGCCAGCCTGCGGGCGAGCGTGGTCTTGCCTGCGCCGATGCCGCCTTCGATTGCGATGAACCTGGGTTCGTTCATGAAGAATGGGGTCGTGAGTCGGATCGGGGCAATATGGCGGGTGCCAGACCCCGGCCGCCGGGCCTACGAGCCGTAACTGAGCACTTCCTTGATGGTCAACTTGAGTTCGCGCATGTCGGCCGACTTGACCACATAAGCCTCCGACGCCCACACCTGAAAATCCTGCTTGTAGGTGCCATAGGCCGAACACAGGATGACGGGAATGTTGCGGTTCTGGTCCTTGAGCAGGCGTAAAAAATCGATGCCGTTCATGCCGGGCATCTTGATGTCCAGCGTGATGAGGTCGGGCAGGTTGCCCTCGATTTTTTGCAGAGCCTCATCCGCATTGCGGGCGCAATCCACGTCGTACCCTTCATCCTGCAACTCTTCCTTGTAAAGAAGCCGGATGTTGTCTTCGTCATCGACGACGAGAATTTTTTTTCTGGACATGATTTAGACGTCTGATTTTGGGATCGTGGAAGTCCCGGAAGCACCCTCTCCGGCTCGTGGATCATTCAGGTTTTATTATAATTGCCGATGTTTTGCAACGGTAAATACACGTAAACGGTAACCCCCTTGTTGACATTGTTGTTGATATACAAGGTGCCGCCGTGGCCTTCGATGATGCGTCGTGAAATGGAAAGGCCCAGTCCGGTGCCCGATTCCTTGGTGGTGAAAAAGGGATTGAAGATATTTTCGAACAACTCCTGCGGGATGCCGCCGCCGGTGTCTTCGATGCACAGGGTGAACGCTTCCTTCTCCGTGTTGACGGAACCTTTCAAAGGACTGCGGTAAGTGGAAACGTTCAGCCGCCCCTGTTGGGGCATGGATTCGATGGCGTTGAACAACAGGTTCATGATGACCTGTTTTATTTTTTTCTTGTCGAGGTAGAGTTCGCAGTCTTTCTCCATCAGGTTTTTATCCACCCGGATGTCTTTTTCTTCGATGCCGACTTCAAAAAAATCGAGCACTTCCTTGACCAGTTCGTTGATGGGGCAGGCCTCCACTTCCAGTTCCTCGGCTTTGGAGAAGAGCAGGATGTCCTGCAGCAGCCGCTCCAGCCGTTCGGTTTCGTTGACGATGATGTTGGCGTAGCGGAACAGGCCTCTGAGGTCGGACGCCGGCGGCGGCGAACCGGTGTCTTTTTTCTGCAGATCGCCGATGTGGTCGCGCAGCCGCCGGGCGAAACCGCCGACCGAGACGAGCGGGTTTTTGATTTCGTGCGCCACTTCCGCCGACAGTTCGCCCAGCGCCGCCAGTTTTTCGGACTGGATCAGCTGTTCCTTGGTACTCAGCAATTCGCGGTTCGACTCCAGCAGTTTGTTGACCAGCCGCGAGTTTTCGATGACCCAGCCCAGGTGCGTGGCCAGGCGTCCCGCCAGTTGCAGGTTGGCCTCGGTGATGGGTGCGCTGTTGTACAGGTTGTCCACCAGCAACACCCCCAGCACTTCCTGATGCGGCATCAAGGGCACCGTGGCGAAGGTGGGGGTGCCCAAGGCGTTCACGAACTGCCTCGGGACGGCGGGGTCCTGGAACGCGTCCTGAATGATGCACGGTTTTTTCTGCAGTGCCGTGTCGGCCAGCACGTGGCCGGGTTGCAGCGGGATTTTCAGGGAGCGCGCAAATTGATTGAAGCGGGTGTCGCGGAACCGTTCCCACTCCGGGTTTTCGAGCAGGCGATTGAGGGTGAACTCTCCATCCCGCGCCAACTCGCTCCAGATACGGCCCGCCTCCCCGGGGGAGTCCGGCCCCAGCCCCATGTGGCCGGAAAGCTCGCCGTGTTTTTCATCCAGCAGGAACAGGATGGCCCGGTTGAAGCCGCCGGCGCCGCCGAAGGTGATGCCGGTCATCAAAATCCATATGCGGTGATCGAGTTTGGGCGTGGCCTGCACGTTGGTGTTGATGGTGTACAACAACGTTTGTTCGCGCAGCAGGGACTGGCTTTTCTGAAATTCGAGGGCGTTGCGGATGCAGCCGGTGATTTGTGCCGAGATGGTTTCGAGGATGGAAGTTTCCATTGCCGTAAACTGGCGGCGGTCCAGCGTGTGCACGTTGATGACGCCGATACACTGGTCGTGATCCAGCAGCGGCACCGACAGCATGGACGGAAATTTTTCCTCCTCGATTTCCGGAAAGTACACGAAACGCGGGTCCTGCATGGCTTCGCTGAGCGCCAGCGTGGTCTTGTTCTGCGCCACCCAGCCGGTGACGCCGCGTCCCGGCTCCAGGTAAATGCGCGCCGCCTCGGTGGACGGCAGGCCGCTGGAGGCCTTCAGCTTCAGCCGCAGTTCTTCCCAGTACCCCTGCTCAACAAGGTAGATGGAGCAGGCATCGACGCGCATCTTGTTTTTGATGACGGCTATGGTCTGGGCGAGGATCTGGTCGAGGTTGAGCGGGGAGGTGGAAATGCGCGCGATTTCCCGAAGGACTTCCAACCCCACGATGCTGTCTTCCACCATGTTGTATCCCCAAGAGAGATCGGATCAGGTTTCTCGGAGTGCTTTCCGGTACAGACGGATGTATTCCTTGGCCGCGCGTTCCCAGCTCAGGTTCTGCGACATGCCATTGTGCATCAACCGTCGCCAGCGTGTGCGGTGCTGAAACATGCCGGACGCGTTGCGGAGGGATTGCAGCAGGTATTTTAATGCAAAGGGCCGGAAATTGAAACCGGTTCCGCGTCCGGTTTCGGGATTGAAGTTTTTCACGGTGTCGGCCAGTCCCCCCACCGACCGCACCACGGGTACCGTGCCGTAACGCAGCGCGTACATCTGCGCCAACCCGCAGGGCTCGTACACCGACGGCATGAGCAGGATGTCACTGCCGGCGATGAACTGGTGAGCGCGGCCTTCGTCGAACTCCAACCGGCAGGCAAAGCGATCCCCGTACCGCCTCGCCTGCTCGGTGAAAAACGATTCGTAGGTGGGGTCGCCGACGCCCAGCACCGCCAGTCCCAGTTTTTCGGCGAGGATGCGCCCGAATCCGTCCTGCACGAGGTCGATGCCTTTCTGCCAGGACAGGCGCGTCACCATGCAGACGAGTGGTTGTTTGGGCGGCAGTTTCAGTTTCAGGTCGGCCAGCAGGGCCTCCCGGCAGGCGGCTTTGCCTTTCAGGCTGGATTTGCTGTAGGGCGCGGCAATCCACGGATCGCCGGCCGGGTTCCACTCGTCGTAATCGACGCCGTTCAGCACGCCGAACAAGTTGTCCTTGCGGGCGTTGAGGATGCCGTCCATGCGGAACCCGTTTGCGGGCAGCAGGATTTCCTGCCGGTAGCGTTTGCTCACCGTGGTCAACAGATCGGAATAGACGAGGCCTGCTTTCAGGAAACTGAACTGGCCGAAAAACTCGAGTCCCTGCGTGTGGAAGGCGCTGGCGGGCAGGTGCGTGAGTTGCAATGCGGCGGCGTCGAAATTGCCCTGGTAACCGAGATTGTGGATGGTGAACAGGGTGCGCGTGGATTGGAAAAACGGGTCGTTGTGATAAACCAGCTTCAGGTAGGCGGCGACCAGCCCCGCCTGCCAGTCGTGGCAATGAATGAGGTCCGGTTGAAAGCCGATGGCCTTGCACCACTCCAGGGCGGCGCGGCAGAAGAAGGCGAAACGCGACGCGTTGTCTGGATAATCGATGCCGCCCTCGCCGTAATAGCCCTTGCGCCCGAAATAAAAGCCGTTGCCGATCAGATAAAGCGGCACCTTGCCTTGAATGCGGCTGACGTGCACTGTGGCCTGCGGGTTGGCGATGCCGATGGGAATGGACAGCATCGCACCGGCGCTTTTGATGGGGGCATCGGTGGCGGCGATGGAAGCGTAATACGGCAGCACGCAACGCACGTCGTGGCCCAGCCTGTGGTGCGCCCAGGGCAGCGCGCCGCAGACATCGCCCAGCCCGCCGGTTTTGGCGAAAGGATGCGCTTCCGAGGCGACGGACAGGATTTTCAGGGGAGACGCCATGTCACGGCTGCACGGTGCAGGATCTCAAAATCCCGGCGGCCTCTTCCGGGCTGACGGGATTGATGTGAAACCCGGTGCCTTCTTCAAACCCGGCCAGTTTGGTCAGCTTCGGCATGATTTCCAGATGCCAGTGGAAGTAGGTGTTGTGCTCGTCGGTGACGGTGCCATTGTGCAGCACGAAATTGTAGGGCGGCTGGTTGCAGGCGATGCGGATTTTGGTCAGCACGTCTTTGAGGATGTTGGCCGCACCCGCCAGTGCGTCCGGCGAGTCGTTCTCGAAATGCGCCTGATGGTATTTGGGCAGAATCCAGGTTTCGAACGGGAAGCGCGGCGCGTACGGGCAGAGTGCGATGAAGTCGTGGTTCTCGGTGACGATGCGGCGGCCGTCGCCGCGTTCCTGCGCGATGATGTCGCAGTAAATGCAGCGTTCCTTGTAGGTGTAATGACGTTTGGCGCCGGCCAGTTCTTGCAGCATCAATTCGGGCACGATGGGCAGCGCCACCAGTTGACTGTGCGTGTGTTCGAGGGTCGCGCCCGCCGCCTCGCCGTGGTTCTTGAACACAAGGATGTAACGGAAGCGCGGGTCGCGCTTGAGATCGATGATGCGCTGCTGAAACGCCCACAACGTTTCCTGCATCGATCGTTCCGGCAGCTCTTCCAGCGCCTCTTCATGGCAGGGACCTTCGATGATGACTTCGTGTGCGCCGATGGCGTTCATCTTGTCATAAAGGCCTTCGCCGACGCGGTCGATGCCGCCTTCGATGGTCAAGGCCGGGTATTTGTTCGGCACCACGCGCAGCGACCAGCCGGGTCCGTTGGCGTGCGATCCCTCCGGCCTGAGGGCGAGGATCTCGCTCGGTGTTTTGCTTTCGTTGCCGCGGCAGAACGGGCAGAATCCGGCCTGCGTGTGGACGGTCGGGCTGGGAAAATCGGCGGGACGCTTGCCGCGTTCCTGGGCGATGATGACCCATCGATCGACGATGGGGTCCTTTCTCAATTCGGGCATATCCGGTTCCGCGCTTTCCGTTGAAGGGGGTGGGCTGCAATGGATTGAAATACTATGCAAAGGCCTGGGAAAAGTCAATGCAACCTGCGTCCCTGGCGCGCGCCTCGGGTTTCCCGAAAAGAATTGAATGGCAAGGACTTGCCACTTATAATCGAATCATACTCTTTTATTGAATGGAACAGGGCAGGGCCACGCATCGTGAGTTCTCTTTTGGCAGGCAAGAAAGTCGTGTTGGCGGTTTCCGGCGGCATCGCTGCGTACAAGGCGGTCGAGTTGCTGCGCCTGCTGGTCAAAGCCGGTGCGGAGGTGTACGTGGTGATGACGGAAAACGCCAAGCAGTTCATCACGCCGCTGACCTTCGAGGCGTTGTCGGGCCGTCCCGTGTATCACCGGATTTTTGACTCCGATCGGTCGGCGTCGATGGAGCACATCCGTGCCGCGGAAGACGCGGAGTTGATGGTCGTCGCCCCGGCCACGGCGAACACGATCGGCAAGATGGCCAACGGTCTGGCGGACGATCCACTGTCCACGCTCTACGCGGCGTTTGCAGGCGCGGTGATCGTCGCCCCGGCGATGAACGACCAGATGTGGGCCAACGACGCGGTGCAGGACAACCTGCGCAAACTGAAAATGCGCGGGATCGGCATGGTCGAACCGGAAGCGGGCGAACTCGCCTGCGGTGTCATCGGCCAGGGCAGGCTGGCGGAACCGGCGATGATTTTCGACGCCATCCAAAAACATCTGGCGCAGGCCGAGGACTGGACCGGACGCCGCCTGCTGGTGACCGCCGGACCGACGCGCGAACCCATCGATCCGGTGCGCTTCATCACCAATCATTCGTCGGGCAAGATGGGGTACGCCATCGCCGAAGCCGCCCGGAAACGCGGTGCTGTGGTGACCCTCATCAGCGGTCCGACGTCGCTGGATGCGCCCGCGGGGGTGGAGGTGATTCCCTGCCAGCGCGCTTCGGAGATGCGGGACCGCGTGCTGGAACGGTTTGGCGAGTGCGACGTGCTGGTGATGACGGCGGCGGTGGGCGACTTCGCCCCGGCGGACATTCACAAGGAAAAGATCAAAAAAAGCGGCGATCAGCCGTTGCTGCTGAACCTGCAACCGACCCCCGATATCTTAAAGGAAGTCGCGGCGCACAAAACGCACCAGACTGTGGTCGGCTTCGCCGCTGAAAGCGAGAACGTGGTGCAGAGCGCGCTCGGCAAACTGCAACGCAAACACCTCGACCTCATCGTGGCCAACGACATCAGCGCGCCGGGCATCGGCTTTCAATCCGATTTCAACCAGGTGCAACTGATTCGCGGCGCCGACGCCATTGAAGTGCTGCCGCGCCTCACCAAGCGCGAGGTCGCCGGCATCCTGCTCGACCGTATCCGCGACCTGATGCCGCCCGCTCGCGGTTCCGCCTGAGCGGTTTATTCCCGGTTATTATTGGAAGCCGATTTGGGCGTGCTCGTTTCCGGGGCGTCCGCAGCGGTCACGTCCGCCGCGCAGCGGAAGCCGACCGAGTCCTGACGCAAGGTGGGCACGGTGGCGTTGCGGTAACTGAGGCGCACGTCTTCGCTGTTGTTATGCCAGTGGCCGCCGCGAATGACCTTGTACATGCCGCGCTCCGGGCCCGGTGGATTTTCCTTCGGTGAGAACAGGTAGTATTCCGGTTGATGCCAGTCCTGCACCCACTCGGCGACATTGCCGGATAAATCGTACACGCCGAAATCCGATTTGCCCGCCTCGTAGCTGCCGACGGGCGTGGTCTTGCCCACGGTGTTGTCGAAGTTCGCCTGTTCCACAGTCGGCGCGGTATTGCCCCAGGGGTATTTGACCGGGCGCTTGCCCTTCGCCGCCTTTTCCCATTCCGCTTCCGTCGGCAGGCGTTTGTTCCGCCAATGGCAATAGGCCTGCGCGTCCTTCCACGTCACCCCGACCACCGGTTGCTTTGGCTGGTTGAACTTCGCGTCGTTCCAGTAGCGCGGTTCTTTTTTGGGATGGGTGGCTTTCATGAATTCCGCGTACTGGGCGTTGGTGACTTCATACACATCGATGTAATACGCCTTCAGGTACACGTCGTGTGCCGGGTCTTCCGGCCCCAGCATGTGGCGGTCGTGTTGGAAGAGGGCGGTGGGGTCGAGTTCCAGCAGCGAACGCATGCTGCCCATCACAAACTCCCCCTCAGGGATGAGGGCCATGTTCTCGCGGGCATCGGTTTCGGCATGCACCGGGCTGGCCGCCAGCATCAAAAATGAACAGACAAAGCCCCAGTTTTTTAAAACGGATTTTACGGATTTCATAAGATTGGGAATTTCAAATAGAGGTTGCGATGCGTTTGGGTGAAGCGTCGTTCAGGTCGAACCCAACAGGATTGACACGTTATTTTAAAGAGTATAGAATCGCTTCACAGCCATTATAAACAAAGTTGCTTCCGGTTCCGACCGGTTTTCGGACCGGTGCCGGAAAACGGGGAAAACGGCGTGGACAAACCTAAAAAAGAGCCCATTGCGCTGCACAACCGTCAGGATTACCGGTTGTGCCTCAATTGCGGTTTCCCCAACCGCCAGGCCGATACGGCCTGCCTGTACTGCAACACCAGCCTGGTGGAAGACACCGGCTTCCTCTCCTGGCTGAAACAAAGTTATTACATCCTGCGCTGGCGTTACCAGCTTCGCCAGAAACGCGAAAACCTGAAGCGCGGTGGCCGCAGCATGAGCTGGGGCAAGGGCCTTGGCTATTTCGGTCTCGGTATTGTGCTCAGTTTCAGCGGGGTGTATTTCTTTTCCCACTCCATATCGGAAAACTCCTTTTCCACCGGCCTCATCGCCCTGCTGCTTTTGGGTTACGGCGTGTTCACGCTGCGCGGCCTGTTCCGCAATAAAGAATAATCCCAACCGCCATTACGGAATTTCAGCGATGATGCGCAACGGCGCGCCGCTGCCGCCGCCGATTTTCATGGGCAAGGCGATGACGCGGAACCCGCGCACGGGCAGGGTGCCCAATTGCGTCAGGTTCTCGAAACCCGGCACGTTGGCGGCGCCGAACACGCGGTGTGCCTTGAACTCTGTGGACTGACCGAAGTCGAGACTGGCCGTATCCAGCCCCACGGCGGCCACGTTCCTTTCCTGGGTCAGAAAACGCGCGGCGTCTTCATGGAATCCGGGAAAATGCAGATTCGCCGTGTCTCCGGTTGTGTCGGTGCCGAGATACCGTTTTTTGTCCGGCCAGCGGGCCTCCCATCCGGTGCGCACCAGCACGATGGACCCGGCTTCGATGCGACCGTGTCGGGCTTCCCACTCTATGAAATCGGCACGCGAGATCAGGTAATCCGCGTTGTCCTGAACACGACCGCTGACATCGACCCGGATGCCGGGGGCGATCAGGCGGTCGAGCGGGATGGCGTCCACGGCCCAGCGATCTTTGGCGAAGTGCACCGGCGCGTCGATGTGGGTGCCGCCGTGCTCCGCCGCTTCAAAATTGTTGGCTTCGTACCAGTAGCCGCCGCCAGCCGGACCCTTGTGCACCGTTGACAGCGCGAACGGCTTGCTGGTGGGCCAGTAAATGGTGGTTTCGTCAAACGGATGCGTCAGGTCCACCCAGCGCGGCGTCTCCGGACCGGGGGAGGCGTGAGTGCAGGCACCGGCGAGAATCAGGACGACCGCCGCCAGTCCGTAACGCCGGGACCCTAAAGCGAGCATTTTGAGCCCTCTCTGGCAAAAATAAAAAATATTTTCAATACCCCGTATCCTACACCTTGTGCACACCATCTCAATAAAAAACGGTTCCCTGGCGTGGCTGCAGCGCAGCGGTTTGAAAGTATATTTTTTATGCCCGTTCCGAGGGTGTTCGATAAGGATGACGCGAAATGTCTGAAACCAAAACAGCCGAAAGCAAAAGTCTGTCTCTGCCTATTCAGGGCATGAGCTGTGCCAGTTGTGCCGCCCGCATCGAAAAGAAAGTGGGCGAGGTGCGGGGCGTGTCCGCGGCCAGCGTTAATTTTGGCGCGGAGCGGGCCACGGTGGAGTACGATCCGGAAACCGCGTCGCCGGACCGCATCATCGCTTCCATCAGGGAAATCGGTTACGACGTGCCGTCGGTGCAGAAGACCTTTCCCGTCGAGGGCATGAGCTGCGCCTCGTGCGTCGGCCGCGTCGAGAAAAAACTGCGCCACCTCGACGGCGTGACCGAAGTGAGTGTCAACCTCGCCAGCGAACGCGCCACGGTGAATTACATGGAATCCCGCGTCGGCCTGAAGGAATTCCAGGCGGCGCTGCAAGAGATCGGCTACCGCGTGCCGAACGTGGATTCGGAGGAAGAGGCTTCGACGCAGGAAGCGGAGGAAGAACACCGCCCGCGCGAGTACCGCGCCGTACAGCTCAAGTTCGGCGTCAGCCTGGCGCTGAGCCTATCCATCATGGTGCTCGGCATGAGCGGCTGGATCGGGAACACCACGACCTTGCACTGGATTTTGTTTGCACTGGCCACGCCGGTGCAGTTCTGGGGCGGTTGGCAGTTTTACAAAGGCACTTGGGCGGGCATCAAGCATGGGTACACCGACATGAACACGCTCATCGCCGTCGGCACCACTGTCGCCTATGTGTACAGCGTCGTGGTGACGCTGGTCCCCGACGTGGTGGCGTCGCTGGGCACGGGACTTGCGGTGTATTACGACACCTCGGCGATGATCATCGCGCTGGTGTTGATGGGCCGCATGCTGGAGGCGCGGGCCAAGGGGCGCACCTCCGACGCCATCCGCAAGCTCATCGGTCTGCAGGCCAAAACCGCGTGCGTCGAGCGTGACGGGCAGGAAACGGATCTGCCCATCGATCAGGTGGAGGTGGACGACATCGTCTGCGTGCGCCCCGGCGAGAAGGTGCCGGTCGATGGCACGCTGACGGAAGGCCAGACGACGCTCGACGAATCGATGATCACCGGTGAAAGCATTCCCGTTGAAAAGAAGCAAGGCGACGACGTCATTGGCGCGAGCCTCAACAAGACCGGTTACTTCAAGATGAAAGCGACGCGCCTCGGCAAAGACTCGGTGCTGGCAAACATCATCCGCATGGTGCAGGAAGCGCAGGGGTCGAAAGCCCCGGTGCAGCGGTTGGTGGACACGGTGGCGGGCATCTTCGTGCCCGTGGTCATCGGCATCGCGCTTGCCGCGTTCGGCTTCTGGTGGCTGGCCGGTCCGTCGGTGGCGACCCTGCCCACCGACCCGGCCCTGTTCGCCATGATGGCTTTCATCTCGGTCCTGATCATCGCCTGCCCGTGTGCCCTGGGGCTGGCCACGCCGACGGCCATCATGGTCGGCACCGGCAAGGGTGCGGAGATGGGTATCCTCATCAAGGGCGGCGAGACGTTGGAGCAGGCGCAGAAGCTGGATACCATCGTGTTCGATAAAACCGGCACGCTCACCGAAGGCAAACCGGTGGTGCGCGATGTGTGGGTGGCGGAGGACGCCGGCCTGAATGAAGACACGCTGCTGATGTTCGCGGCGTCGCTGGAGAAAGGCTCGGAGCACCCGTTGGGCGTCGCGATCGTGGAAGAAGCCACACAGCGCAACCTCACTTTAAAACAGGCGGAAGGCTTTGAAGCGTTGCCGGGGGCCGGTGTGAAGGCGAAGGTCGAGGGCCGCGACGTGGCGCTGGGCAATATGCGCATGATGGAAGAGGCGGGGATCGATGTGGCGGCGGCGCGGGACAAAGCGCAGGCTTTGGCCGCCGAAGGCAAGACGCCGATGTGGGTGCGCGTGGACGACCGCATCGTCGGCCTCATTGCGGCGGCGGATCGCGTCAAAGCCGAATCGAAGGCGGCGGTGAAAAGTTTGAAGGCGCGCGGGCTGGAGGTGGCGATGATCACCGGCGACAACCGGCAGACCGCCGAGGCGGTGGGCCGCGAGTTGGGCATCGACCGCGTGCTGGCGGAAGTGTTGCCCGCCGACAAGGCAAAGGAGGTCAAGAACCTTCAGGATGCCGGCCGCTTCGTCGCCATGGTGGGCGACGGCATCAACGACGCACCCGCTCTGGCGCAGGCGCACATCGGCATTGCCATGGGATCGGGCACCGACGTCGCCATCGAGACGGCGGACATCACCCTGATGACGCACGATCTCAATGCGGTGGTGGACGCCATCGAGCTCAGCCGCCGCACCATGAGCAAGATCAAGCAGAACCTGTTCTGGGCGTTTTTCTACAACGTCCTCGGCATCCCCATCGCCGCGGGCGTGTTGTATCCGTTCAGCGGCCTGCTGCTGCAACCGATGTTTGCGGCGGCGGCGATGTCGTTCAGTTCGGTGTCGGTGGTCAGCAACTCGCTGTTGCTGAAACGGTTCCAACCGTCCCGCCAGCGGTGATCAGAAGCCTTCCATTCTGAAGTGCGACAGCGATTGAACGCCGGAGTTGCGAACAGGGATCCTGGCGATTTCAACTTTCCATATTTTGGATTAACTTTTCGCGGTTGTACACCGCTTCGACATCGGCGCGGTTGAGCATGCCGAGAATCTGGTTGGGGTCGCTCACTCCCACCACCGGGATTTGATCGACGTCCAACTCCGCGAACTTTTCAAGGGCCTCATTGAGGTTGTTGTGCGGCACCAGGGTGATCGGTTTGGGCGTGGCCAGGTCTTTCGCCGTCAAGGTGTCCTTGTCCATCGTGCCATCGTGATTGAGCACGGCTTCGCGGATGTCACTGAATGCGAGGATGCCGGTGAGCTGTTGCTCGGTGTTGAGCACGGGGTAATGCAGGTCGCGGACCTGCGCGATGCGGTCGAGGATGTCGTGGAAGCGCGTGTCTTCCTGAAAGACGACGGCTTCCTTGTTCATGACATCGCGCACGTAGAGGGTTCTCAGAACGGAAACGAGGCGGCCTTGATGGAGGTCGATGCCTTTGTCGAGCAGCGCCTGCACATACAATGAATGTTTGTTGAAGCGGCGTGAGGTGTACGCGGCGACGATGCAGCAGACCATCGTCGGCAGGATGATGGTGTAGTCGTTGGTCATTTCAAACAGGATGAGGATGGCAGTCAGCGGCGCCTGCACCACGGCGCTGGCGACCGCGCCCATGCCGACCAGCGCGTAGGTCTCGCTGGTGGCCGTCCAGGTGGGCATCAGGTCGTGCACGGCGAAGCCGAAGGTGGCACCGGTCATGGCGCCGACAAACAGGCTGGGTGAAAAGATGCCGCCGATGCCGCCCGAACCCAGCGTCGTGGCGGTCGCCACCGTCTTGGCGAAAATCAGGATCAGCGTCAGGCCCCAGATCAACTCCCCGTTCAGCGCCTGTTCCAGCACATCGAAACCATTGCCGCCGACCTGTGGAATGGCGACGGCGAGGATGCCGACCAGCAAACCGCCGAGCGCCGGTTTCAGGATGACGGGGATGTTTTGCTTCGCCTCAAACAGTTTTTGGACTTTGAAATAAGTCCAGATGAACAGTTGCGCGGCGAGACCGCAGAGCACGCCGAGGAGGAGGTAAAAGAAAATCTCCCAGTGGCTGACCACTTCGTGCACCGGGGTCTGGAAGGTCAGTTCGTTGCCGTGCAGGGCGCGTCCGGTCACCGTACCCAGCACGGCGGCGATGACGATGGGGCTGAAGGACTGGATGGCGTACTCGCCCAGGATGATTTCCATGGCGAAGATCACGCCCGCCAAGGGTGCGTTGAAGGAGGCGGCAATGCCCGCCGCCGCGCCACAGCCGACGAACACGCGCAGGCGGTGGGTGGACATGCGGAACAACTGGCCGACCAGCGAACCGATGCCGGCGCAGATTTGAACGGTGGGCGCGACCCGGCCCGCCGAGCCGCCGGAACCGATGGTGATCGACGATGCGGTGGCGCAGACCAGGATGGTGCTGCGGGGCACCTTGCCGTCGCGCATGGCCATGGCTTCGGTCACTTTGTAAATGCCGTTTTCCTCCATCATTTTCGGAATCAGTTTCCAGGCGGAACCGATGAGCAGGCCGCCCAGCATCGGCAACAGGGGCAGCAGCCAGGGCAGGGCCGAGTCCGGCACGCCGCTCAGAATGCCGGAAGCGGAAAAGATGTTTTCGAAAAAGGTGATCATGCCGCGGAACAGGGTGGAGGCGGCGCCGGCCAGCACACCGATCAACGCCGCGAGGATGAGCAGGTTGTATTCCTTCGCGAAAAACTGACGACTGCGCTCGATGAATGAAGTCTGCTCTGCTGCCATGCGTGCGAGATCCTCTAGCGGGGCCGGTGTGTGGTGGTGCGGCCGCAGTCACTGCAGAATCGTTTGAGTTTTCGGCGATTGGCTCTCAGGAGCGTGGGCGGCAGGGATGCCGATTGCCCGGCCCCGCGCATTGTGCTATGCTCGAAACCGTTTTGAGAGCCCTTCTCAAACCCGCCCGGTCATTCCTTCTAGATGTAGCCTGCCGTGGCATTCCACTATAACGTATGTTGAACCGATTGAATAGGTTGAGGTGACTATGGTCAAGATCGCGCCTTCCATTCTGGCTGCGGATTTCAGTCGATTGGGTGAAGAAGTCAAAGCGGTTGAGGAAGCGGGAGCGGACTGGATTCATGTCGATGTCATGGACGGTGCGTTCGTGCCCAACATCACGGTGGGCCCGCCGGTGGTGGAATGTCTGCGCAAGGTCACGGACCTGCCGCTCGACTGCCACCTGATGATCGAAAACGCCGACAAGTACATCGCCGATTTCGTTTCCGCCGGAGCGGATATCATTTCCGTTCACGTGGAAGCCTGCCCGCATTTGCACCGCACCATCCAGACGATCAAGGAGCACGGCATCAAGGCCGGGGTCGTGCTCAACCCGGCGACGACCTTGTTTGCGCTGGACGAGATCATCGAAGACGTGGACATGGTTCTTTTGATGTCGGTCAATCCCGGTTTCGGCGGCCAGACGTTCATCAAGCAGGTGCTGGGCAAAATCCAGTTGCTGCACAACACGCTGGAGCAATCGGATGCGGACATCGACGTGCAGGTGGACGGCGGTATCAATCCGGAAAACGTGGGCATCGTTAAAAAAGCCGGGGCCAATGTCATTGTCGCCGGTTCGGCGATTTTCAATTCCGCGAACTACAAAGAAGCCATCGATACCCTGCGCGGCAACTGATGCGCCGGATTCCCTCTCTTCGTTTTATCTCTTCAGGAATTTAAACAGGCGTTCGATGAAGCCGCCGGACTTCTGGTGCTTGCGTGCCTGTTGCACCAGACTGCGTGTTTCCGCCAGGCTGGGGTCGAGGCGCGTGGCTTCCTGAAACTCGTTTTCCGCTTCCTGATTTTTCAAACGCGCTTCGTACACCAATCCCAGATTGAAATGAGCCAGCGGGTAGGTGGGGTCGTGCTGCACCGCCTGTTTCAGTGCGTCTTCGGCTTCCTGCAAACGGTTGCGCGCGAACTGGGCGAGGCCGAGGTTGTTCCAGATCTGGGCGTCGCCGGGCGACAATTCCAGGGCGCGGCGATAGATGGTTTCGGCTTCGTCGAAGTGTTCGGTGCGGTCGAGGATCAATCCCAGATTGTACAGCGCGTTGGTGTCGTCCGGTGTGTGCTGCAAGGCTTCCCGCAACAGATGCTCGGCCTCCTGGTAGCGTTCTTCGTGCATGTAGAGGAGGCCCAGGTTGTTGCAGACGGACGCGTTGTCGGGTTGCAGGTGCAGGGCTTTCAGGTACGCGGCTTCAGCGCTGCGGGGATCGTTTAAGTCCTGATGCACCACGCCCAGGTAAAAATGGTGCACCGGTTCGGAAGGGTCCAGTTCCACCGCCTTGAGCAGGGCGTCCAACGCCTTCTGCGGCCGCCCGGACTCGAGATACACCGTACCCAGCTTGCGCCACGCGAACTGGTTCTGCGGGTCCTGATCCACCACAATCTGGAAATGCCGTTCCGCCTGTTCCAGATCGCCGTTGTCTTCATGAATGCAGGCCAGGCCGAAGTGTGCCTTGGCGTGTTGGGGATCGAGTTGCAGGGCCTGTTTGAGGTAAAACATCGCATCGCTGCGCCGCCCCGTGTTGGAATATAGATTGGCGATGTTGACCAGCACCGAGATATGTTGGGGATTCAATTCCAGGGCGCGCAGGTACTGTTCTTCTGCTTCTTTGAACCGGTCGAGGTCTTCGAACACGAGGCCCAGGTTGAACAGAGGCAGGGGATTGTCGGGTTCCAGCTCAAATGCCTTGCGGTAAATGCCGATCGCTTCTTCATGGCGTTCGAGCGAGGACAGGCAGTTTCCCAGGTTGTTATAAAACGATGCGTTGTCCGGCTCCTGCTGGAGGCACTGCAGCCATTCCCGCTCCGCCTCCGCGAATTTGCCGGCTTGGAAATACACCAGCGCCAGGCTGTGCCGGGCATCCACGGAAATGGGATTGAGGGAGAGGGCTTTGCCGATGGCGTCTTCCGCATCGCTCAGGCGGTCGGTGTCGAGGTAGAGGTTGCCGAGGCTCACATGGGCGGCTTCGAACTGGAAGTCGAGGAACAGGGTTTCCTGAAACTCCTGTTCGGCTTCCTCGAAACGGCCCAGATGGTAATACAGGTTGCCGAGTTCGTGATGCGTGAATGCGGAGTCCGGGTTCACACGCAGGGAGGCCTTGTACTCCGCCTCGGCTTCCGGGTACTGCTGGTAATCGAAGTACAGGTTGCCCAGGTTGTAATGGGCCTGATCGTATTCCGGGTCCAGCCGCATGGCGGTTTCAAACGCTTTGCGGGCGGCTTCGAAATCCTGTTTGCGCGCGTGCAGCAGGCCGAGGTTGTTGTGCGGCAGTGCGTAGTCGGGATCGATTTCCAGCGCCGTGCGGTATTCCTGCTCTGCCGCCTCCCACCGTTCCTGATCGTGATAGAGACTGCCGAGATTGTTGCGGGTGCGCGAATTATCCGTATCGAGTTCGAGGCTGGACCGGTAAAACTTTTCCGCCTCGTGGTAACGCTGCTGGCGATGCCGCACGATGCCCATTCCCAGCATGGCCTCGGCGCATTCCCTGTCGTATCCCAACGCTTGATTGTAGTGCGCCTCGGCGTCTTCGAACCGGTTGAGCTCAACGTAATAATCGCCGAGGTCGCAATGCGGGTCCGGGTCGCCGGGATTCTGGCGGATGAGTTGTTTGAGGGTTTCCTCTTCCTGAAATTTCATGGAGACAACGCTTGCTGTGATTACAGATTAGGGATCGAACCAAGTGACCCTTAGTTTTCTACTTGAATTCGGTGCGTACTTTCAACTTTTTATGAATGGCGGGGATAAAAAATTCCCGCGTTCTTATAGGGACGATGGGGTGCAGACGCAAATTGGCGGGAGGGGGCCTCCCTCCCAGGGCACCGCGAAAAAGGTTGAAGGGCTTTCAGAACAATTCCTTAGGGGGGTCATGCTTTGTCCTTGTCAGGCTCCGGGAAAACAATGTAAACTATGCTAACTCAACAGCTTCAACCCTTACTCGGGGTTTGGGCCGAGTGAGACCGGCCCTGAAATTTAATCTCCACGGGAGGAATCGAATCATGATGGGAATTGGTTTTCCAGAGTTGATGATCATTCTGGTCATCATAATGATTATTTTTGGAGCGGGAAAGCTGCCGGAGATCGGTAATGCTTTCGGACGCAGTATCAAGAATTTCAAGCAGTCGATGAAGGAAGCCGATGAACTGGATACCGGCGAACAGGCTGCACAGGAAGGCGCCGCGCAACCGGCAGGCGAGTTGGAGCAGGAAAATTTGAGTGATGAAGAAAAAGAACGTCTGGCCCGGGAAAAGGCACAGGCCGAAGGCGAGGCTAAAGACAAGGCGATGAAAGAGAAAGCGGAGGCGTTCACCGCATCCCTGCCGCGTAAAGGCGCCTACGACTACACGAAGGATCAGGAAGAGTCCGAGAAGAAGGCCTGATCGATCGGCGACACCCTGCATGATGAGTGAAGGACGCAGAGTTTGAAGCCTGTGAAATGAAAACCTGACAATTCCCCGTGGTTCATAAAAGAGCCTTGGTCTCAATAAGACCAGGGCTCTTTTAAATTATCTTCCGTCCACACCGACCAACCGTCAATGTCCTTATAGATCCCTTTGGTGTACAAGTTGAAGGGGTCGAAAAAGCGGATGCCCTTCTCCCGGTCCACCTCAAAATTGACCTGCTGGCTTTGCAGCGGGTTGCCTTTGCATTCGAGGAACTTGTTGCCATCCACTTTGGAGATGGTGAAGATTTGTTCCATGATGTCCGGGTCGAACTGACCGGTATCGATCACTGTCCGGACTTTTTCCATAACCGTCTCCACTTCCTCCGGAGACAAATGGTGCATTTTCATAGCATATTCCTTTCGTGCAATGCTTAAAAATGGACCTCAACCCGCCCAATTATATAATAAAATCCGCCGGATGACGAGACCGGGAAACCGGTCTGCCGACACGCCAAGGGTGGTTGGAGGGGTCAGGGCTTGGCGAGGGAGATGATCGTATCGGGAAAGATGCCCAATTCCAGAGTCCCCAGAACGCCGATACCGATGACCAGCATGGTGATGGGCGTCAGAGACAACTGAAACTCTTTGATGGGCTCTTTCATGTACATGTACACAATCACCTTCAGATAATAATAGAAGGATATGGCGCTGTTGAGAACCGCGAGCACAACGAGAATGACGAAGCCTTCCTTCAACGCCGCCTGAAAGATGTAAAACTTGGCGACGAATCCGGCCAGAGGCGGCAGGCCTCCCAGTGACAACAGGAAAATAGACATCGACATGGCCAGCACAGGGTGTTTGAAACCGAGGCCGGAGTAGTTTTCGATTTCCAGGTTTTCGTCGCCTTTGCGCCCGAGCAGAATGACCACACCGAATGCGCCGAATATCATGAAAGCATAAGCCAGCATGTAGAACAGCAGGCTGGCGCCGCCCAGCGAGTTCTTCGCGATGATGGCGATGAGGATGTAGCCGACATGCGAGACGCTGGAATAAGCCAGCAGGCGTTTGATGTTGGTCTGGACAATGGCTCCCAGGTTGCCGACAAACATGCTGATGACGGCCACGATGGACAGGATCATGGTCCAGGAAGGAGCCAGCTCCGGGATGCCTTCGGCGAAGATGCGGAAGAAGGCGGCAAACGCCGCCGCCTTGGGGCCCACCGCCATGAATGCGGTGACCGGCGTGGGGGCGCCCTGGTACACGTCCGGAGCCCACATGTGGAACGGAACGGAGGCGACTTTGAATCCGAATCCGATCACCAGCAGCACAACGCCCAGGAGCATCAACGGCTGCGAGAACACTTCGCCACTGTTCAACAACTGCGCGATCTGAGCGAGTTTGGTGGAACCGGTGGTGCCGTAAAGCAGAGCCATGCCGTACAGCATGAAACCCGTCGCAAACGCGCCCAGCAGGAAGTATTTCAGCGAAGCCTCATTGGACTTGGGATCATAACGGCGGATGCCGGCCAGCACGTACAGGCAGATCGAGACGATCTCGATGCCGAGGAAAATCATGATCAGGTCGGTGGAGGACGCCAGAAGAATCATGCCTACGGTGCAGAACAGGATCAGGGCGTAGTACTCGCCCATGTTGATGCGTTCTCTCCGGTTGTATTCAATTGACAACAGGATGGCCAACGCCGAGCTGATGCAGAAAATACAGGTGAAGAAAACGGACAGGTTGTCCACCACGTAGGCGCCGCCGAACGAATACACGGGCAGATCCTGTTTGGCGAAGGCGCTGATCGCCGCCATGAGCAGGCCGGTGAGGCTGATGAAGACCAAACCGGATTTGTTTTTTCCGGCGAACAGGTCGAACAGCAGAACCATCATGGAAAACACGCTCAGCACCAGCACGGGCGCCAGGCTGGTCAGGTCTATTTCAGGTATCTGTATCATTTCCACGATGCTGTGTCCTTAAATCAATTCAGATTTCCGTTTTGCTCGAGCTTCAACCGCATCAGGCGCAGATCTGTTTTGGCGGCGTGCTGGTCCTGGGCGTGCGGCATGAACTGTGCCGGGTCCACTTGCTTGACCAGCTTGTCGATCGAGGCATCAAAGGTTTTGGTGAACGGCGTGGGATAAAACCCAATCCAGAAAATCAGCACGATGAGCGGCACCATGACGCCCAGTTCGCGGCCGGTCATGTCGGTCAGTTTTTCATTTTCCGGTTTTTCAATTTTCAGGAACATCACCCGCTGGAACATCCACAACATATAACAGGCGGCGAAGATGACGCCGGTGGTGGCGAGCCCCGCATAAAAGCCGTTGACCTGGAAAATGCCGAGCAGGATCAGGAATTCGCCGACAAACCCGTTGGTCCCCGGCAGGCCGATGGATGACAGGGTGGCGATCATGAAGCAAATGGTGAACACGGGGATCACCTTGGCGATGCCGCCGAACTCACTGATCAGGCGGGTGTGCCGCCGGTCATAAATCATGCCCACCATCAAAAAGAGGGCGCTGGTACTGATGCCGTGGTTCAGGTTCTGCAACAGGGCGCCCTGCAGGCCGTAGTGGTTGAACGCAAAGATGCCGAGCATGACGAAACCCAGGTGGCTCACACTGGAATAGGCAACGAGTTTCTTGAGGTCTTCCTGCACCATGGCGACCAGCGCACCGTAGATGATGCCGATGATGGCCAGTCCTGCGATGAACGGCAGGAATTCATTGGACGCCACCGGAAACATCGGCAGGTTGAACCGCAGGAACCCATACGTCCCCATCTTCAGCAACACGCCGGCAAGGATGACACTGCCCGCCGTCGGCGCCTCCACGTGCGCATCCGGCAGCCAGGTGTGGAACGGGAACATGGGCACCTTGATGGCGAAAGCCAGGAAGAAGGCCATGAACAGCCATTTCTGCTGGTCCAGCGTCAGGTTGATGTGTTCCGTGATCAACAGGATGTCGGTGGTGAACACGCCGACCGTGCTGTGGAAATGGAAGTACATCCAGATGATGCCCACCAGCATGAGCAGGGAACCGACCGCGGTGTAGATGAAGAACTTCACCGCAGCGTAAATGCGGCGCGGCCCGCCCCACACACCGATGATGATGTACATGGGGATCAACTGGAATTCCCAGAAGACGTAGAACAGGAAGAAATCCAGAGCGATGAACACGCCCAGCATGCCGGTCGAAAGCGCCAGCATGGCCATCATGTATTCTTTAACGTGTTTTTTGACTTCCCACGACGCCAGGATCGAGATGAACGTGAGAAAGGTGGTCATGATGTACAGCAACAGCGAGATGCCGTCCATACCGACGTGATAACTGATTCCCCACTGCGGGATCCACGACGTGATGTACTCGAACTGCATGTCTGCCGAGTTCATGTTGAATTCGAAGTACAACGGCAGCGACAGGATGAAATCCACCCCGGCGACAATGAGGGCGAACCACTTGACGCTTTCGACCTTCTCGCGGGGGATCATGGCCAGCACGAAGCAGGCGAGCAGCGGTAAGAATGTTACGAATGTCAGGTACATCGTTTCGCTTCTAGATAATGATCAACAGTAAAATGAATCCGACCACCATGAACATGGCGTAATTGCGGACGAACCCTGATTGAAATTCACGGGCCTGTTTGCTGAACCAGCCGACCGTCTGGGCGACGCCGTTGACGGCTCCGTCCACACCGCGCACGTCGCCTTCTTTCCACAGCAGGAAGGAGCCTTTGATCGTCGGTTGCACGAAAATGGCGTCGTACGTCTCGTCAACCAGGTACTTGTTCTTCACCAGCTCGTAGCCCCACTGACCCTTGGTGTAGGTGTCCGGCAGGTCCGGGCGTTTGATGTAAAAGATGTAAGCCATAAAAATGCCGGCCAGCGCCACGCCCATGGAAAAGACCATCAGGAAAATTTCCAGCCACACATTATGGACGCTGTGCGTCTTCTGGTGCAGCACTTCGGCCAGGGTGATGTGATGGCCGTGTTCCGCCAGGGTCACTTCGGAGTTGTGCAGGGCGGTGGCGAAATCGAACGACAGCACCGGATCCAGAAAATTGTGCAGGATATGCCAGCCGTGAATGAGCGGCAGGCCCAGCAGTCCGCCAACCAGCGCCAGCCCGGCCAACGCGATCAACGGCAGGGTCATCACTTTCGGCGACTCATGCGGATGCACGTGCGGGTCCACGTTCGACGGGCCGTGGAACGTCAGGAAAACCAGCCGGAACATGTAGAAGGCGGTGATGAAGGCACCCGCCACACCCATGCCCCAGTAAATCACGTTGCCGTCCATCAGCGCATGAAAGAGAATTTCGTCTTTACTGAAGAAGCCGGAGAACGGAAAGATGCCGGCGATGGCGATGGTGGAGACCAGAAAGGTGACGTACGTGATCGGAAAATGATCTTTCAGACCGCCCATTTTGCGGATGTCCTGCTCGTGGTGCATGCCGTGGATGACGCTGCCGGAACCGAGGAACAGGCAGGCTTTGAAGAAGGCGTGCGTCACGAGGTGGAAGATCGCCGCCGTGTAGGCGCCGACGCCGCAGGCCAGAAACATGTAACCGATCTGGCTGACGGTGGAGTAAGCGAGAACGCGCTTGATGTCATACTGCGTGCAACCGATGGTGGCGGCAAAGAGAGCGGTGCCGCCGCCGACCAGAGCGATGATCATCATGGTGACCGGCGCCATGTTGAACAGAGCGTTGCAGCGTACGATCATGTACACGCCGGCGGTGACCATGGTCGCCGCGTGGATGAGCGCGCTGACCGGCGTGGGGCCTTCCATCGCGTCCGGCAGCCAGGTGTACAGCGGAATCTGTGCGGACTTGCCGGTGGCGCCGATGAACAGGAACAGCGTGATCAGGGTGACGGCTTCGCTGTCGTACACCATGGTCGAGGGGACCATGCTCATCACCGTGGTGAAGTCGAGGGTGCCGAACTCGGAGAAGATGTAAAACACGCCCAGCAGGAACGCGAAGTCGCCGACGCGGTTGACGACGAAAGCCTTGACGCTGGCGTCGCACGCGGATTTCTTTTCGAAGTAGTAACCGATCAGGAAGTAAGAGCAGACCCCGACGCCTTCCCAGCCGATGAACATCATCATGAAGTTGTTGCCCATGACCAGAATGAGCATGGAGAACAAAAACAGGTTCAGGTAGGCGAAGTAGCGGTAGTAGCTGTACTCCTCATACATGTAGCCGATGGAAAAGATGTGGATGATGGTGCCGACGCCGGTGACAACCAGCATCATGACCATCGACAGGGGATCGATCTGGAATCCAAACTCCACCGCCAGGTCTCCGGCGGCCATCCATGTCCACAGGACCTGTTCCGGGTACGGCTGGCCTTCCGGGTGGAAGAACAACCCGACCCAAAGGATCACGGTCACAAAGAACGACAGGGCGGGCAAGCCGCAGGCGATCCAGCTGACTTTATTTTTTCCCAGTTTGAGGCCGAAAAATCCGTTGATGATGGAACCCAGCAACGGGAAAAAAGGGATCAGCCAGGCAAGTTTGAATAGCACGATAAGATCCTTACCACTTCATCAGGTTGAATTCATCCAGGTTGACGGTCGGCTTGTTGCGGTACAGGGCGATGACGATGGCCAGCCCCACGGAAACTTCCGCCGCCGCGACACACATCACCATGAAGCTGAAGATCTGTCCATCGTGATGGTTCAAATGCCGGTCGAAAGCGATCAGCGAAATGTTCACCGCGTTCAGCATGATTTCGATGCACATGAACACGACGATGGCATTGCGCCGGATCAACACGCCCAGAACTCCGATGGAAAACAGGGTGGCGCTCAGTATCAGGTAATGTGAAAGAGGTACCATAATTCAGTCAGTCCAGTTTGGATTTGGCCAGTACGACGGCTCCCACCATGGCCGCCAGCAACAAAATGGAGGCCACCTCGAAGGGCAGCACGTAATCGGTGAACAGCTTGGCGCCGACTTCCGCCGTGGTGCCGAAGGTGTCCGGCACGTCCGCCGGCGCATCGAAGTTCGTGCCCACCGTGATCTCAATGAACTTGTACAGCACTCCCGCGACCATGAGGCCGGTGAGAATGGAGAGGAACAGGTTGCGCTCGCGGGTCTTCCAGGTGAGGTCCTGTTTCAGGTTCAAAAGCATGATGACGAACATGAACAGAACCATGATCGCGCCGGCATAAATGATGACCTGCAGGATCGCCAGAAAGTGCGCCTGAAGCAGGACAAAAATGGCGGCGAGACCCAGCATCATGCCGATGAGGGACACAGCCGACCCAACGGGGCTGTTGTTGAACACGACGCCCAGGGCCAGGATGAGGCACAACCCACCGAGTGGGTAGAAAATCAGTAATTCCATTTTCCGTACATTTTCCGGCAGAAATCGATGCGGTCCTTCAATTCGGAAACCGGCATCAGCAACTGTTCCATGTTGTATTTCATTTTCTTACGATCGAGCATCGAGATGTCGCAGTCGTTGCTCATGAAGATTGCTTCCTCCGGGCAGGCTTCTTCGCAGAAACCGCAGAAGATGCAAACCGCGTAATCGATGGTGAATTCGACCGGGAAGCGCTCGACCTCGTTCTGCTTGCCGCTGTTGGCGCCGGGATCGATGTCGATGCAGTAAGCCGGGCAGGCGATCTCGCACAGGCCGCAGGCCACGCAGTTGGGCCGCCCCTCTTCGTTCAGGGCCAGCACCGGCCGTCCCCGGTAGGCGACGGGATACTCCCGCGTTTCTTCGGGGTAATAAATGGTGAAGATTTCCCGTTCTTTCTTCTTTCCCAGAAAAAAAGGAATGAACCCAAACAGGTTCTTGAAGAAATGGCGTGACGTGATGATCATGCCCCGGATGATTTCGGGGATATATAAACGTTCCCACCACGTCATCTTGATATTGCGGTCGACGTAGTAAGCCATAAGACTCTCCTTATTGGATGAGCAGGATGACGATGCCCGTGACGACGACGTTCGCCAGCGACAGGGGCAACAGGATTTTCCATCCCAGCTTCATGATCTGGTCGTACCGGAAACGCGGCAGCGTCCACCGGATGACCATTTGGACAAACAGGAAGAAAATGACTTTGGTGAAGAACACGCCGACATGCAGGAACATGACGACGAGGTTCGACCCGGTCTCTCCCAGAAAGTCGAAGATTTCCAGCAGCGTGGCGGTGCCGATAAACGGAACGTGCCACGCGCCGAAAAAGAGAATGGTGACGATCGCGGCGATCGTGACCATCTCGATGAATTCGGCCATGAAGAACATGCCGAATTTCAAACCACTGTATTCGGTAAAGTAACCGGCAACCAGTTCGGATTCTGCTTCCGGGTTGTCGAACGGGATGCGCTTGTTTTCCGCAATCGAGGCGGCGAAAAACATGAAGAAGCCGAGCGGTTGAAGAAAGATGCCCCAGCGGAAGAAGCTCTCCTGCGCGTTGCCGATTTCCGTCAACTGCATGGTGCCGTAAACCATCAACACGCCGATGATGGTGAGACCCATGGTGACTTCGTAAGACACCATCTGCGAGGCGGTGCGCATGGAGCCGAGCAGCGAGTAGTTGTTGTTGGAGCTCCACCCGGCGACGACGTAACCATAGGTGGCGATCGAGGCGATGGCGAACACGAACAGCAATCCGACGTCCAGGTCGGAGATCACCAGCTTGACTTCTTTTCCAAACAGCGTGTATTCCCCACCGAACGGTACCACGGCGAACGTCAGGATGGCGGGAATCAGCGCGATGATGGGGCTGAGCGTATGGAGGAACTTGTTGGCGCCCTGCGGGATGAAGTCTTCTTTCGTGAACATCTTCAGTCCGTCGGCCATGATGTGAAACAGACCCAGCGCGGTGAAGCCCATGATGTCCGCACGGTTCGCACCAATGCGGTCCTGCATGATGGCGCTCTGCTTGCGTTCCACCCATGTCAGAACCGGCGCAAAAAAGCCGACGGTGACTCCCAGAACAAACATGATTTTGGCAAGGGTGATTGCCAACTCAACCAGTATGTCTTCCATCTCTCCTCAGTTCAACGGGCCGATCAACGGCTGCCGTTTGTTGATGGGGTAATCTTTACGGAGTGGGTGTCCCTTGAATCCTTCATACAACAGAATCCGCTTGAGGTTCGGATGGCCTTTGAACTTGATGCCATACATATCCCATACTTCGCGCTCGTACCAGTTGGCGGAATTGTACAGCGGGACCACGGAGTCGAGGATACAGTCTTCCTCGTCGATCGGCACTTTCACGCGAACCCGGTTGTTGTACTTCAAAGAAAAAAAGTGATAGACGACCTCGAAACGCACCGGCTTTTTATCGAGGTAATCGACCGCTGTCAGGTCCATCAGGAAATTCATGTCGAGCGACGGCTCGTCCCTCAAAAATCGGGTCAGATCGTAGATGCAGTCGCGCTTCACCACGACCGTCTGGTCGCCGCGGAACGCATGCGAATCCTGAACCTGATCGCCAAATTCAGCTTTAATTTTATCGATGATTTCAGTACTCATAATAGGTCAGGCGACGCGCGGGTCACTCCCAGTCCAGGCCTCCCCGAATCCATACGTACATCAGGCCGATCCCCAATATAATAAGGAACAGGATCATCTCAACCAGCCCAAACAGGCCGAGTTTCTTGTACAGGATGGCCCATGGAAACAGGAAGACGGCCTCGATATCGAACAGGATGAACAGGACCGCGACGAGGTAAAATTTGACGGAAAATCGTTGATAGGGCGAGACAATCTGGCTTTCCCCGCACTCAAACGGTTCCATCTTGTCCGCGAACTCGCGTTTGGGCCCGAGGAGGGAGGTGGCCACGACCATGCCGACGGCAATGACGGTGGCGAACAGTAAAAGGATAGCTGCGCCTGTATAGGTTTCAAGCATGGTTCACTACCTTAAAGGTCCGGCTTTTTTGTGTCCCGGAGGCGGAATTGCCCCAGGCGGTAACGCGCCTTTTTGCCCTTATAAAGAAACGGATTTTAACCTGTAATTTCTTAAAAAACCACAGGTTTTTCAACATTTTTAAAAGAGTTGGGTGGACCGCGCCATTCGGAAAAATGGTGACGGGTGATACTACCGGAGCCCCCCCGGGGATGTCAACGAAAAAGCGGGGTTTCAGGGCCGCAGGAACCCCTGATAATCGGGTCGTTTCCGGAGATGGACAAAAAGGGAAATGTTTAGAACAGGTTGAGGGGAAAGCCCGGGAGCCGGACGAGAACCCATCCCGATTTCAGACCCCCGCTTTTAGATTTCAGACCCCCGCTTTTAGATTTCAGACCCTGCTTTTATCATTTTGCCGATATAATGGCGTTGGTAGAACGAAAAGGGCTGAAAATTGGTGCAACGTTGGGGAGGACGGGGCCATGAAACTGAAAATCGGAGAGGGACCAGTAAACAAAAGCAGAGTGCGGGGGAAGGGCGCGCGGGTGCGAGGCCTTCTGCTTGTAGGCTGGATGGCACTGTTTGCGCCGGGGCTGGCGGCGGCCCAGCCCGGGATGGACTGCCCGGAATACTTCTTCAACGCCACCGACGCCAATGACTTCTTTGCGGGGCTCACCGACCGACATTTCACCCAGGGCCTGCGGCTGTCGTTCGTGGAACGCCGATTCAACAAGAAAAGGTCCGATTACGACTCCCATATAAAAGACCACTGCACTCCCGAGCGCCTGCCTGTCCGTCTCAGCAGGGGGGTGGCGGGATTTTTTACCGGGCTGGCGCACAAAATCGGTGAGGCGACGCTAGAGAAGGGACTGGGTTTTGAGTTTGATACGGCGAGCTTCATCCTCGGACACAACATCTACACGCCGGAAGATTTGTCGAAAACCGGCCTGGTCAGCCGCGACCGGCCCTATGCGGGGTGGTTTTACATCGGCTTCGGGTTCTTTGATGAAAAGCAGGATCGCGAGGTGCTGGGCCTGCCGGTGGATACGCTGGACTCGGTGGAGATCGACCTGGGGGTGATCGGCCCCGCCTCCGGCGGCGAGCGGGTTCAGCGTGAGTGGCACGCGTTGATCGACGACGAGGACCCGAAGGGCTGGGACAACCAGCTCCACAACGAGTTCGCCCTGCTGATTTCCTACGACCGCAAGTACCGCCATCGGCTGCTGGAAGAAAACGGCATGGTCCCGGGGGTGGACTGGATTCCTGGCGGCGGGGTGGCGCTGGGCAACGTGTTCACCTATGTGGCGGCAGGCGGAGTCGTGCGCGTTGGTTACAACCTGCCTGCCGACTATGGTCCGCCGCGCATCCGCCCCGGCACGCAGGGTTCCGACTTTTTTGAAACGGGGGCCGGACGCGACCGCAAACGGGTGATGGCGTACCTGTACACCGGCCTGGAGGGCAGGGCGATTGCGCACAACATTTTTCTCGACGGCAACACGTTTCGAACCAGCCACGCGGTGAACAAACGGTACCTGGTGGGCGACTGGCAGTTCGGCGGCGCGCTGGCGTACGACTGCATCCGTCTGGCTTATACGATGGTGTACCGCTCGCAGGAATTCAAAGGCCAGTTCGAACCCGACATCTTCGGCTCGATGACGCTGTCGGTTCGGTTTTAGGACAAAGCCGGGGTATGCTCCCTTCAGTTCCCGGACTTGCCCGCGCTCAATTTTCTGAGATACTCATCCACTAGAGCTTTGTCGATTGCAGTAGATTCGGTGGCACACGACACATCTTCTTATCAGGTATGGCTCGAAACCGCCGCGCTAGGCGGCCCGCCTTTCGAGCTCGGGTTTCCATAGAATCGGGGCATAAGCCAGAATATAAAACGCAAAACAAAATGCCCAAAGTGTGGCGGAACCCATAATCCAGTTAACGGTATTGTCAGGATTCATTATCGGACCCAATACCCGCATGAGAGCCGAACCCTGCAACAGGATGAAGCTCAATATGGTCAGCCTGGTTGCACGCACGGTTCGCCCGGTATGGGCCAGCGGCACGCGGGACATCATGCCGAGCGTCATGGAACCGATCGCCCCGGCCGTCAGGGCATGCAGGGAGATTTGGAAGGGAAGGGTGCCCAGTGCCGAAAACCCGGTTAAAATCAATCCTGCAATCACCCAACCGTAACCAATATGAAGGATCAAAGCCATCGGGTCTCCCAGGATTCTATGCGTATGGTAGTGCCGCATGCGCAGTGCATGGAGGGTTGCGGATAAAAAAGAAACAACGGCAAGAAACATTCCCTCCGGGCCTGTAAATACCAGAGCCAGAATGATCAAAACCAGCGATAAGATCGCCGAGATGTCCAGCCTTTCCTGTGCTACCTGTTTGGCTTTTTTCCCGCGCTGATGCAGCGCCGCAACGGTGAAGGAGGGAATCACGCGCCCGCCAATCAGAGATATCATGGCGACAACGATCATCACAGCAACATAAAGAGAGGTAAATTCTTTCGTGACAAGGAAGGTCATGTCGCATGCAAGCAGAATAGTGAGCAAAACCAGAAACACGAAGTTGCGTTGGTTCCAGCTTTTGAGAAGCGGCAGCGACAGGGTGAGGGCCAGCGCCAGGATAAAGGAACCTTCAACGAGGAAGATGGCCATCTCCGGCAGGCCCAGATCAAAATGCATGACCACCCGTCCGGCCAGCCAGAGGAGGGACAACCCCGCCAGATGCATGGGGCCTGCCGGGTTGCGGCCCGTCCAGTTGGCGACAGCGGTCAGCAAAAATCCGGCAACGATGGCGATGGTGAATCCAAAGATCATTTCATGCGCATGCCACGATACAGGGTCCAACAGGAATGCAGGCGGCGGACGGTGCCCGGCAAAAAATCCACCCCAAATGAGCAAGTTGGTCACGCTGTACAGCGCGCCCAAAAGGAAAAAAGGGCGAAACCCGTTCTGCAGAAACGGGTGAGCTGAGATGCCTGTCGATGATTTTTGCATGACGATCCTTCTTTTATTTTAATGGATGACGTGTTCTCAGAGTGGTGTCCAGCCGAAGCGCTGCTCGATGGCGCTGCGATAGGGAGTGACGATTTGCCTCGGGGCCTTGCGGATGTATTCTTCCGCGTTTTCGTGTTCGCCACGCTCGATGAGTCCTTCCAGATAAGCACACACGTCCTCTATTGCAGGCAGATGTCCGGGGTTCGCTTTGAACCCGCAGGGCAGCTCCGTCCACACCACGCCGCTTAAATTTTTCGATTCCATCCACATTTTTAAAATTACCAGCAGGGCCGGGGGCAGGGCGGACTCGGTGCGTCCAGCGGCGGTCATGACACCGATGTGCTCGATGCCGCAGCCTTCGCGGTCGGCGAGTTGTCGGCGTGCGCCCACCACGTGGACGGGGAACGGATGGTCGCTTTGTTGAGTCAAGGTATCTCCGGAAATCATTCCGGATGGGTTTTCGTTTCCTCCGGACGCAGTCCGGTCGATATTTGCATGGTTGAACGGCGTCCAGTACGTGGTGCTTGCCGGGTGGCCGGGGACGATGACCAGGGTGATGCGCCGGCGGTCGGATTCGCGGGCGAACTCGACGGGGAGTTTGGGTCCGTCGCCAAACCAGCAGTCGGGATGTTTCAGGTGTGGGCCGAGTGTGCGCGGACTCCAGATGAGCGAGCCGTATCCGATGCATGCAATAGTCATCCCCGAATTTTAATGGCAGATGGAAGAAAAGAGAAAAAGAATTGGAACCACCGATGGACACGGCCGGCTGGGCCGGGAGCAAATATTATCCTTCGCTGACGCTCAGAATTACATCGCAATTTCTAGATTGTCATTCTGAGGAGCCGGGCCACGCCCGGAGGGAAAAGGGTACCGAAACGCGCCCTCGGGGCATCGTTTGCCGCGGGCCACGCCCGCTGTCATTCTGAGGAGCTGGAGGCGACGAAGAATCTATGTTTTGTTTGAAAGGAAAGTGTGTAAGGGAAGGCGTGAGGAAGAAGGTTCCAATACCTCCCCTCAATCCCCTCCTTGGAAAGGAGGGGAGGAAAATTAAAGATGAGAACCACCGATGCACACAGAGGAACATGGATAAAAAATGTGTCTCTTTTTCCACTGGGTGAGGTGGTCTCGTGAGCGGGAGGATCGAAGAGAGGTGCAATCGCTATTGAGGGTTATCGGGTGTTATTTCTTCCAGTTCCAAAGGCAAAGTTAAAGTTTCCAACAAGACAGCACGTTTCCTTAGTAAGGTGATATATTCTTCAATTAGCGATTTGGAGGCTCCGTTTAATTGGGCGTTCACGACAGAAAAGGCTTGTGCTATCGGAATATGTTTATTTTTAAAATCACTATAAAACTGGTCAAGCCCATCTGCGTACTGACTTATAGTAGCGACCTCACTTATTTTTGCTTTAATGCAATCCCCGGCCAAACCGATTCCCGTTAAAATTCCAGAGATATAAGCGATTTTCTCTGTCTTAGTAGTTTCCTGCCAAAGATGACCATCTGCTCTGAGGTCCTCATCTGCCCATCCCGGCGCGGCCAGAAAAAGCGTCAACACCACCAGCAAAATTCGCATTGATTCTCCTTTACTGGCCGTAAATTTCAAGGCCGGAGCCGTATGGGTTGTTCGGGCTGTCCTGTCGGTATGGACTGCCTGCGCCGTAAGGGTTGTTGATGCTGTCGGGAGAATAGGGGCTCCCGTATCGGCCAAAGGGGTTGCTGGTCGAATCGGGATCATACGGATTCGTGCTCAGGTTCCCGCGAAAGTTCCCTTGGTTGTCGTACAGTTTCGGCGGGTTGGTGGCGTAGGGGTTGGTTGCGGAATTTGGGCTGTATGGGTTGCCGTAGGTCCCGAACTGGTTGTTGATGGAGTCCGGGTTGTACGGATTGCCTACGCCGAACGGGTTCGATGTGGAATTGGGCGCGTAGGGGTTGGCGCTCAGGTTGCCCAGGTACTGGCCGCTTTGCGCGAATGCCAGCGCCGGCGCGGCTAAAAGGAGCATTGCGAGGAAAAGAGATGGTTTCATCTTGCGCCCTCCCTTGAATGAATTTTTGGTATGTCAAATATAGTGTTGTGTTGGGGAGTTGTCAATCAGACTTCAAGAAAGAGGGTGGGGGGAGGGGAGAAAACATAGATTCTTCGCTGGCGCTCAGAAAGACAGAATAGGCATCCTATTGTCATCCTTCACTCCGTTCAGGATGACGCACTGAAGGTAAAAGCCCCCCAGCCCCCTTCGGAGAAGGGGGAGCAGGGGCTCACCCGATTCAATGACGGAGAGGGACAGCTTTGATTTGGAATTGCGTCCGTTGACCAGCGTTCGCCCACATGGCACGAGCCAACTTGCTCCGGGCCACGCCAGCCGGATTGCATCTGGGGGGAAATGGGGGAGGCGTGGATCGCGCTCGTCGATCATCGTTCGCCCGCATGGCACGGGCCAACTTGCTCCGGGCCTTGCCCGGCCATAAAAAAAAAGACCCACCTTGGATTGCTCCAAAGTGGGTCTCAATTTAAAACCCGGCGTTGACCTACTCTCCCACACAGTCTCCCGTGCAGTACCATCGGCGCTGAAGGGCTTAACTGCCGTGTTCGGAATGGGAACGGGTGTTTCCCCTTCGCTATCAAGACCGGGAAAAAAAGTCAGAATAGTTAAGTTGATACAATTGATATCGCAGACAAAGTAGCTGAAAAAAAGGTCAAGCCTCACGACTGATTAGTACCGGTTAGCTAAACACATTACTGTGCGTACACATCCGGCCTATCGACCTTGTAGTCTTCAAGGAGTCTACAGTCCCCAAAAGGGGAAGAGAGATCTTGTTTTGGGGTTGGCTTCCCGCTTAGATGCTTTCAGCGGTTATCCTTTCCAGACATAGCTACCTGGCAATGCATCTGGCGACACAACCAGCACACTAGAGGTCTGTCCACTCCGGTCCTCTCGTACTAGGAGCAGCTCCCCTCAAATCTCTAACACCCACAACGGATAGGGACCGAACTGTCTCACGACGTTCTAAACCCAGCTCGCGTACCGCTTTAATTGGCGAACAGACAAACCCTTGGGACCTGCTTCAGCCCCAGGATGCGGTGAGCCGACATCGAGGTGCCAAACCGCCCCGTCGATATGGACTCTTGGGGGCGATAAGCCTGTTATCCCCGGCGTACCTTTTATCCGTTGAGCGATGGCCCTTCCACACGGGACCACCGGATCACTAAGACCTGCTTTCGCACCTGCTCGACCTGTCGGTCTCGCAGTCAAGCCCTCTTATGCCTTTACACTCGACGGCTGGTTTCCAATCAGCCTGAGAGGACCTTCGCGCGCCTCCGTTACAATTTAGGAGGCGACCGCCCCAGTCAAACTACCCGCCTGACATTGTCCCTGATCCGGATTCACGGACCGAGGTTAGAATATCAATGTAATAAGGGTGGTATTTCAAGGGTGACTCCCCCGAAGCTAGCGCTCCGGATTCAACGTCTCCCACCTATCCTACACATACTAGATCAATACTCAATATCAGGTTGTAGTAAAGGTGCACGGGGTCTTTCCGTCCTGTTGCGGGAAACCGGCATCTTCACCGGTATGTCAATTTCACTGAGTCCCTGGTTGAGACAGTGCAGCCATTGTTACGCCATTCGTGCAGGTCGGAACTTACCCGACAAGGAATTTCGCTACCTTAGGACCGTTATAGTTACGGCCGCCGTTTACCGGGGCTTCAATTTGGAGCTTCATCCGAAGACTAACCCCTCCTTTTAACCTTCCGGCACCGGGCAGGCGTCAGACCCTATACATCGTCTTACGACTTCGCAGAGTCCTGTGTTTTTAGTAAACAGTCACAGCTGCCTGGTCACTGCAACCCCTCTCGGCTCCAGAAGCAAGTTCTTTCACCTAATAGGGGCACTCCTTATCCCGAAGTTACGGAGCTAATTTGCTAAGTTCCTTAACCAGAGTTTTCTCAAGCGCCTTAGGATTCTCTCCTCATCCACCTGCGTTGGTTTGGAGTACGGTCCCGTATAACCTGAAGCTTAGAGGTTTTTCTCGGTAGCCTGGGATCATCTAGTTCGTTTTCTCCGTAGAGAAGACTCCCCATAACGTCTCGGAGTTGAATAGGGGTCCGGATTTGCCAAAACCCCCCTCCTACATGCTTGGACCGGGACGTCCATCACCCGGATAGATTACCCTTCTACGTTACCCCATCGCAGTTATACGAGGTACGGGAATATTAACCCGTTTCCCATCAGCTACGCTTTTCAGCCTCGCCTTAGGGGCCGACTTACCCTGAGAGGATTACCCTTCCTCAGGAAACCTTGGATTTTCGGCGAACAGGTTTCTCACCTGTTTTATCGTTACTCATGCCGCCATACTCACTTCCATACAGTCCACCCGTCCTTACGGTCGAGCTTCAACCCAGTATGGAACGCTCCTCTACCACTGAATGGCACCGAGGTGTCATTCAGTCCACAGCTTCGGTGATAAACTTAAGCCCCGTTACATTTTCGGCGCAGGGACACTTGATAAGTGAGCTGTTACGCTTTCTTTAAAGGATTGCTGCTTCTAAGCCAACCTCCTTATTGTCAGTGTATTCCTACAACCTTTCCCACTTAGTCTATCTTAGGGACCTTAGCTGGTGGTCTGGGCTCTTTCCCTTTCGACCACGGATCTTAGCACCCGTAGTCTGACTCCTGCGATACGGCCTGCGGTATTCGAAGATTGGTTGGGTTTGGTAACCTGGTGAGGCCCCTAGCCCATCCAGCGCCCTACCTCCGCAGACTATTACGCAAGGCTAGTCCTAAAACTATTTCGAGGAGAACCAGCTATTGCCGGGTTTGATTGGCCTTTCACCCCTATCCACAACTCATCCAAAGACTTTTCAACGTCTACTGGTTCGGGCCTTCACGAAGTGTTACCTCCGCTTCACCCTGGTCATGGATAGATCACCCGGCTTCGGGTCTACTCCATTCAACTGATCGCCCTGTTCAGACTCGCTTTCGCTACGGCTCCACCTAACGGCTTAACCTTGCTGAATAAAGTAACTCGGCGGCTCATTATGCAAAAGGTACGCGGTCACACCTGCATCCGGCAAGCCGGATGTATAGTGCTCCCACTGCTTGTAGGCACATGGTTTCATATTCTATTTCACTCCCCTCACCGGGGTGCTTTTCACCTTTCCCTCACGGTACTAGTTCACTATCGGTCGCCAATTGGTATTTAGCCTTAGGGGGTGGTCCCCCCAGATTCCTACAGGATTTCTCGTGTCCCGTAGTACTCGGGTGCCCAGTCGAGAATGAGGGTGCCTTTTCGTCCACAGGGCTTTCACCTTCTATGGCCAGGCTTTCCAGCCTGTTGAACTAAGACATCCTTTTATGACATTCCGACAGATCCGTATCCCTGTCAAACTGGGTCCCACGACCCCGGACACACAACGCACACGGGCTTTAACATGTGTCCGGTTTAGGCTATTCCCGTTTCGCTCGCCGCTACTAAGGGAATCGCGGTTGCTTTCTACTCCTCGGGGTACTGAGATGTTTCAATTCCCCCGGTTGCCTTCACTGCCCTATGTATTCAGACAGTGATGACACGGTATGACCCGTGTCGGGTTGCCCCATTCGGGAATCTCCGGATCAACGCCTGTTAGCGGCTCCCCGAAGCTTATCGCAGCTTGCTACGCCCTTCATCGACCATTGGCGCCAAGGAATCCACCATGCGCCCTTATGCGCTTGACCAAAATCCTCAGCTACTTGTCTTGCGATATTCAATTGTAAAAGAGCAGTGTCCTCATCTTGAGGACATTTCCGTCAATTCGGTACGGTACAACTATTTGATACTGATTCGTTTAGGTATGGAGGTGAACGGGTTCGAACCGATGACCTCCTGCGTGCAAGGCAGGCGCTCTCCCAACTGAGCTACACCCCCGTATATCGTTGCCGCACAGGCCCCTAGGGCCGGCCATCGATCAAATCAAATGGTGGGCCTAGGTAGATTTGAACTACCGACCTCACGCTTATCAGGCGTGCGCTCTGACCAACTGAGCTATAGGCCCCTGAAAACTGTCAGGCTTTAGCTCCCGATCATGCCAAATAACCTGGTGCCGAATTTAATAGAAAAGAAAAGGTGCCAACCCAGTTTGCGAATGTCGTTGATCTCGTCGATCTTGATCTAGCTTACGCCGGATCAAAATCTCCTTAGAAAGGAGGTGATCCAGCCGCAGGTTCCCCTACGGCTACCTTGTTACGACTTCACCCCGATCACCAACCATACCTTAGGCAGTAGCTCCCCGAAGGTTAGCATCGTGACTTCTGGTACAGTCGGCTTTCATGGTGTGACGGGCGGTGTGTACAAGGCCCGGGAACGTATTCACCGTGGCATGCTGATCCACGATTACTAGCGATTCCAGCTTCATGGAGCCGAGTTGCAGACTCCAATCCGAACTGAGACCGGCTTTTTGAGATTAGCTCCACCTCGCGGTATTGCGACTCTTTGTACCGGCCATTGTAGCACGTGTGTAGCCCTGGACATAAAGGCCATGAGGACTTGACGTCATCCCCACCTTCCTCCGGCTTATCGCCGACAGTTCCTTTAGAGTTCCCGGCATGACCCGCTGGCAACTAAAGGTAGGGGTTGCGCTCGTTGCGGAACTTAACCCAACATCTCACGACACGAGCTGACGACAGCCATGCAGCACCTGCGCAAGGGCTCCGAAGAGAGACCCTATTTCTAGGGCTGTCCCAAGCAAGTCAAATCCAGGTAAGGTTCTTCGCGTTGCGTCGAATTAAACCACATGCTCCACCGCTTGTGCGGGCCCCCGTCAATTCCTTTGAGTTTCAGCCTTGCGACCGTACTCCCCAGGCGGGGCACTTAATGCGTTAGCTGCGGCACAGAAGGGATCAACACCTCCTACACCTAGTGCCCATCGTTTACAGCCAGGACTACCGGGGTATCTAATCCCGTTCGCTCCCCTGGCTTTCGTATCTCAGTGTCAGTTGCAGACCAGAAAGCCGCCTTCGCCACTGGTGTTCTTCCCAATATCAACGCATTTCACCGCTACACTGGAAATTCCGCTTTCCTCTTCTGCACTCAAGCCGAATAGTTTCAAACGCAATTCCGCGGTTGAGCCGCGGGCTTACACGTCTGACTTATCCGGCCACCTACATACGCTTTACGCCCAATGATTCCGAACAACGCTCGCCCCCTCCGTATTACCGCGGCTGCTGGCACGGAGTTAGCCGGGGCTTCCTTTGGTGGTACCGTCATTGTGTTCTTCCCACCCGACAGAGCTTTACGACCCGAAGGCCTTCATCGCTCACGCGGCGTTGCTGCGTCAGGCTTTCGCCCATTGCGCAAAATTCCCCACTGCTGCCTCCCGTAGGAGTCTGGACCGTGTCTCAGTTCCAGTGTGGCCGATCACCCTCTCAGGCCGGCTAACCATCGTAGCCTTGGTGAGCTTTTATCTCACCAACTAGCTAATGGTCCGCGAACTCATCTTTGAGTGGAGTTTGAGACTCCTTTTACCGCATCTCTTATGAGACGTGGTCTTATCCGGTATTAGCCTAACTTTCGTCAGGTTATCCCAGACTCAAAGGCAGATTATTCACGTGTTACTCACCCTTGCGCCACTTTACTCATCCCCGAAGGGACTTTCTCGTTCGACTTGCATGTGTTAGGCACGCCGCCAGCGTTCGTTCTGAGCCAGGATCAAACTCTCCAGTTATAAAAACTTGAAAATTTGACCAAAGTATAAATTAACAGGCATCCGCAAGCTTAGGTTGGCACCTTATTCTGCTTTCAAAGAACAGCGATGGCTTGAAGGGTCGTGGTTGCGACCCTCAGGTCCATCTTAAAAATTTCAATCAGAAACAAATATAGGAAGGTCATCGGGGACCTACTTTCGAACCCCGGATGCTTGAAAATCCTAGGTGTTGTTCAAGTGAGTTAAGTTATATCGACTTTGTTTGAACTGCGCAAGTGTTTTTTTAGAAAATAATGCATTATTTTTCAGGGTCCCCGCAACCCCGCGCCCAGCTTATATTTCCGCCTCGCTCAGGGGGTCCGGCTGGCGCTCCAGCTGGAAGCTTTTCAGGGTGTACAGGTGATGATAAAGCCCTTTTTGTTCCATCAGTTCCGGGTGGCGGCCCATTTCCGCCAGCCGCCCCTGGTCGAGCACGATGATGCGGTCGGCATTGTGGATGGTGGACAGCCGGTGGGCGATCACAAACGAGGTTTTGCCCTCCATAAGGCGCTCCAGAGCCTCCTGAATGAGCTTTTCCGACTCGTTGTCCAGCGCCGAGGTGGCTTCGTCCAATATCAACATGTGCGGGTTTTTGAGAATGGCGCGGGCGATGGCGATGCGCTGGCGCTGGCCCGCCGACAGGCGGATGCCTTTTTCCCCAACAACGGTCTGGTATCCGTCGGGGCAGGCCCGGATGAAGGCGTCGGCATTGGCCGAGCGGGCGGCCTCGATGATTTCCGCGTCGCTGGCCTCCGGCTTGGCGTAGCGGATGTTCTCTTCAATGGTGCCGCCAAACAGCAGGGTTTCCTGCGGCACCAGCGCCACCTGCTGCAAATAACTGCTCAACTGCACGGTGTGGATGGGGATGCCGTCCACCCGGATCTCGCCTTCCACCGGATCGTAAAATCGATGCAACATATTGATTAAAGTGGTTTTTCCGGCGCCGCTGGGGCCCACCAGCGCCACCATCTCGCCGGGCTCGACGGTGAAATCGAGGCCTTTCAGCACTTCCTGGTCGGGCCGGTAGTGGAAATGCAGGTTCTTGACCTCGACGCGGCCGACGATGGAGGGCATGGGCTGCGCACCGGGGACATCTTTCACTTCCCCCTCGGTGTTGAGGATATCGAAGATGCGCTGGCTGGCGCCCAGTGCCTCCTGAATGCGCGTGTACAGGCGGGCGAAGCTGCCCATGGGACCGGCGATGATGGTGGCGTACAGGATGAAGGCGATCAACTCGCCGGGGCTGATGTTGCCCGCAATCACCTGCTGACCGCCGTACCACAACAGCACCAGCGCCGTGATGAAGGCGATGAAGCCGATCGCCGGGCCGAAGAACGCCGAAATCTTCACCCGCTTCTTCGCCGATTCAAAACTGTCTTCCACCGCCGTCTCGAAGCGGTCGATCTCCAGCTTCTGCCGCACGAAGGATTTGACCACGGCCATGCCGCTCAGGTTTTCTTCCAGGATGGTGGTGGAAGTGGACAGCTTGTCCTGAATCTCCGTGGACAGCGAACGCAATTGCTTGCCGAAGTAACGCGCGAACACGACGAGGATCGGCGCCAGCACGAGGATCATGAAGGTCAGCTTCCAGTTCATGTAGATGATGATGACGATGCCACCGATCAGGCGGATCGACTGTTGCAGCACGGTCGCGGGCAGGTCGGTGATGACGCCCTCGATGGTGGAGATGTCGTTGGTCATGCGCGACATGATCTCGCCGGTCCGCCGCTTCACGAAAAAACTCATCGACAGTTTGTGGATGTGACGGAAGATGCGCTTGCGGAAATCGGTGGTGACGCGCTTCTCGGTGATGTCATAGAGGTAATTGTGTGCGGTGCTGAACAGCATCTGCGCCAGAAACAGCAGGGCAATGATCCACGCCATTTCATTGAGCAGGGCGAGGTCTTTCTTCACCATCACCACGTCCACCAGTTGCTTGACGAACAGCGGCACAGCGAGGTTGGTGGCGGAGGCGAGGATCAACAGGACGCTGCCCCAGAACAGCATGGTGCGATAAGGGTGCAGAAACCGGGCGAGTTGTCGGATGTATTTCATGGGCCGTTATGATGGGGTTGGGGTTGATGTGCGAGGCCACATCATACCGTCAACCGCCACAGCGCGGAACCGAAAATTTGAATATTGCGAATAGAGGAAAGCCCCAGTCCGGCCCATGCCCGGATAGACATCAAACTTAACGAGGTCTTCTTTATAATCCCTTCCCTTATCAAGGAAGGTTGCTTCATTACCTCCCCTTGATCCCCTCCTTGGAAAGGAGGGGAGATAAGAGGAATACCCGGGCAAATGAAGAGTCATGAATCCACCTTATCCTAACCTGTCACTCTGGAGTGCTCCCACCAGGGGAGAAGGGACCTTAAGCACTCCCTCTCCCTGGATGGGAGAGGGCTGGGGTGAGGGTGAACGATGATTTTCCTTTGTGCGGGCATTACCCAAAAATTCTGTTTGCCGACTTATGCAAAGCAAGGGGGGCACTCACGGAGTGACGGCTGGGTGGGGTTTCTTTTTGGGTTTGTTTTGCAGAAGGAAGGTGGCTTCATTACCTCCCCTTGATCCTCTCCTTGGAAAGGAGGGGAAAACAGGATGTTTAAATAATGTGTTTTGATGCCAATCGGTATTGGAAACGAAGGGGGCCTATCAGTGCATCATGCCGGAGAGGCCGGGGATGAAGGGGATGAGGATGGACACGGCGATGAGCACGATGATGATCCATTCCAGAATTTCCAGCCGCCGGTTGGACTCGGCGTCGGACAGCTTGCCGTAAATGCTCTCAATGGTGTCCAGCTTGCGCTGGATGCTTTCCTGCCAGTCCACCAGCCCCAACTGCTGCGACGCCAGGTCGTACAGCCGCGCCAGAAACACGTCGCCGAACAGTTTCAGCGAATTGGTGACGCCGTCGAAAATGATCTCGGTGTCGAGTTGGAACTGGCCGATGGTGCGCAGTTTCGGATACAGGGATTTGAACGCGACGGGAGACTTTTTGTCACCCAACGGCGTCAGGTAATCGTAAAACTCGTCGAGCGCCTGGTTGAGCTTGTCGTTCAGGAAGGCGAATTCGAGCAGGGCGACGTTGGTGTATTCGAGCACGGTGCAGATGTCCTCCGGCTCGGTGTCATAGACGATGGCGCAGTCCCAGCCGACGAAGGTGACGTCTTCCATGCCGTAAGAAATGCGGTTGGAGATGATATCCTCGGTCTCTTCGTGCGACAACCGTTCGCGCTCGCCGCGCAGCAGGCGGGCGACGGTCTCCGGATACTTCTGGATGAGGTCGTGCACCGTGACCTGCGGATCGAACTCCTCGATCTGGAATACGAAGTAGTCCTCGAAATGCGGCGAGACCGACAGGCGGCTCACCGCGGGGCCGATGTCTTTCAATACCTGGTCGAGCGCACGGCGCGCATGCTGCCTGAGGGCTTCGCTTTCGTACGCGGTTTCGATGAAGGTGACGAGATCGCTCAGCGTGCCGGAGAAAGGCACGACGAGATCGATCGACACCACGCCGAACTCGAAGATCAACGCAGGCACCTGGCTTTGCGTGGTGTGGCGCGGCGTGATCTGGAACGGCTCGACCGGCGTGGACATCCATACCGGCGATGGGGTCAGCTGGAAATACTTGCTGACGCGCCGCTTCGCCTGGATCTGCGAGCGGCCCTTGGGCGCGGTGATGCGCCGGTCGGCTTCATCGAGATTGATGGCGAAGCCGACGTCGTAGGCGAAATATAGATGCGCGGTGCCGTTTTTTATGGAAATATCGGGACGCTCGGCGGGCTTTCCGGCGGAATGTGGGATGGTCATGGGTGTGCCTGGGAATGGGACATGTGAGTTAGTGAATCCACGGCAACTTTAAATAGGGATCTTAAAGTAAAAAGGTTTCCTCAATTTTTAGTTCCGCCCCTTTTCAAGGGGAGGGAAATGTTTGGATACCTTCTCCCCTGGTGGGAGAAGGCTAGGATGAGGGGGCACGACTATTCCTTGTCATTCTGAGCGTCAGCGAAGAATCTATGTTTTGATCGGTGTGCATCGGTGGTTGCGATCTGCCGCACCGCACCCCCTCTCAACAATCAGTGTGGACGAAACCGCATGTGGGAACAACTGAAAATCATCTTCGCCGACATCAAAATTCAACACACCGTGTTCGCCCTGCCGTTCGCCGTGATGAGCGCCTTCCTCGCTGCCGAAGGGCTTCCCACCTGGGAACAGATGCTGTGGATCCTGCTCTGCATGTTCGGCGCGCGCAACGCCGCCATGGCCTTCAACCGCATCGTCGATGCCCGCCTGGACGCGAAAAACCCGCGCACCGCAAACCGCGCCCTGCCCGCGGGCAAAGTGGGAACGGGGCAGTACTGGGCGTTCCTCATCGTGTCGTCCGCCATCTTCATCTTCGCCGCTGGCATGCTGAACCGGCTTGCGCTGTGGTTGTCGCCCGTCGCCCTGGCCATCGTGTTTTTCTATTCGATCACCAAACGCTTCACCCCGTACTCGCACGTGTTTTTAGGATTCGCCCTGTCGGTGGCGCCGGTGGGAGCGTGGGTGGCGATCCGTGAGGAGATTTCCTTCACCTCGCTGGTGCTGGGGGCGGCGGTGGTGTTCTGGCTCACCGGCTTCGACATCATCTATGCCTGCATGGACGTCGAAGCGGATAAGAAGAACCGGCTGCACTCCATCCCCGAGCACTTCGGCATCGGACGCGGCCTGATGTTCGCCCGCGCCGCGCACGCCCTGATGGTGCTGTTCCTACTGGGGGTGATGGGGCTGTCGCCCTTGCTGGGCGTGACCTATCTCGTCGGCGTGCTCGCCGTGGCGGGATTGCTGATTTATGAGCATTCCCTCGTGCGGCAGGACGACCTCACCCGCGTCAACATCGCCTTCTTCAACGTGAACGGACTCATCAGCCTCACCCTCATGACCCTCGTCATCATCGATTGCATGTGGGTGTGAAAGAGCAGGCGAACCACCGATGCACACAGACCCGGCAAGGCCGGGAGCAAGCGATCTGGATTCCGGATCGCGCCCTCCGATCATCGTTCCATTTACGGATGCATTGCCCGTTCACCCCGCGCTTGGCGCGGTCCCCCCTTCTCCGAAGGAGGGCTAGGGGGCTTTTTCCTCCAGTGAGGGGTTATTTTAATGATATAGCAAATATGCTATAGTTGGGGCAGGTGTTGATAAGGGGTCAAAGAGGTAAAATTATGAGCAAGTTGCAAGACCTTCACAAAAAATGGAGCAAGGACTCCAAATACCGGGAGGAATATGAAAAGCTCGGTCCGGAGTTTGAGTTGGCCCGGGCGATCATCGAGGCGCGCACGCGGGCGGGTCTCACCCAGGCGCAGTTGGCGCGGAAGATGAAAACCACGCAGTCGGTCATCGCCCGGCTGGAAGCGGGACGCGTGAACCCCTCCACCAAAACCCTCGAACGCCTTGCCCACGCCACCGGCACGCGGCTTAAAATCGATTTTGAGCCGAAAGAGTTAGCTAGTACTAGATAGGTTGAGGAAAGTCATGAAACTCCAGGTAGACGAAAAAACCGATGCTCTGTATTTGAGGCTGGACGAAACCAAAATTGTTGAGTCGCAGGAAGTGTCCCCCGGCGTGGTTCTGGATTTCAACGAAGACAACCAGGTGGTCGGGGTGGAAATCCTCCATCTCTCCAAACGCACCCCCAAGCTGAACATCAAAGACCTGCAATTCCTCACTTCGTGATCTTTTGACGTGCTGGGTTAAGAAAATGTCCAGCCGTTACTCCGCTCTCTAAAATCTCAGTGGAATTTCTGACTTTGTGACCTCAATATCCAGTCCTGCAAGTGATAGGTGCGTTTTAAGGAAATCGTATCTGGGTTGTTGGTCCCTGTGTGGTCCAATTATGATTCTTGAAATATCCTCACTAGGAGAAAAAGGGATTAGAAACGAATCCGGGTTATTTTTTGGTGGTTCCCCTTCAAATTTCTTCTCGATCAAGATTAAACCCATTCGAATTTCTTGCTCTTCAAAAAAAGCCGGATGCTTTGTATGCAACATTAAATTTAATTGGTCTATCACAAACTCACGCCAGATATTACTGTTTGGATCTTGGTACTCTTTTTTGGAAGGGTAGTTGTTTCTAAATTTTATGTAATTGTTTGCATACCGCTCCAACCTTTCACGAAAATCGATGTCGTCATCATTTCCACCTTCATATATTACTTTTTCCATTGATAATGCAGGTAGAACCTTTGGTGGATCCGCAATTATTTTTGTAAATGAGTTTGCCCTGTCATAAATGTTTCTGGTTTTGAATATGATGGCGCAACCACCATCTGCTCCATAATTTCTCCACATTCCTAGCAAACCATTGTCCCTATGGTATGGGATCGTATTTTGATTTTTCCCACAAAAGGAAGTTATGTAAATTCTGCCTACTGACTCATAAAGGCTGTTCAGGTCTTCTTTGATTTGTTCGGGGTAAAGTGATTGGTCGAGCTTTAGAATTTCTTTAATGGTTTGATTTTTAGCGTAAATAATTTCTTGGGTATCATTTAATCTGTTAGATAAGGTGGCTCTTAATGCCTTGCTATTAAGGATTAGGAGTGCGCTGGAAAAGGGTGTGTAATGATAGACCTCTGGATAGAGATCCCAGATTTCTTGGGTCATGTTTGACTCCTATACGATCGATTGTTTAAAGGAATCACATGAGCCACGGAAGCCGCCGGGGGGCAGGGCGTGGAGATGTGAGGTAGCAGGCAGGGCGACTATGCGGGGAAGCCACCTAGAAAAATGATAAGCGAAAGGGGTTTTGCTGTCAAAAACAAGGTAGGGGTCTGGCCTCTTTTGAAAGGGCTTGGTTGCAGAAATGGAATCGGGTATAATTCTTTCCTCTATTGGATCAACGGACTTTATGGAGTGTTGTGGTGTTTGAGTTTCTGGATGAGCGGCTGAAAGCCATTGAAGACAAAGTGAAAGTGGGCGAGCGCCTGTCGTTCGACGACGGGGTGACGCTGTTCAAGACGCCGGACCTGTTGGGCGTCGGCCGTCTGGCCACCATCGTGCGCGAGCGCAAAAACGGCGACAACGCGTTCTTCATCCACAACCGCCACATCAATCCGACCAACGTCTGCATCCACACCTGCAACTTCTGCGCGTTCGGCGTCAAGCCCGACGCCCCCAACGCCTACGAAAAATCGCTGGAGGAAATCTTCTCCGATGCGCAGGCCTACCAGAACGGCAAGGTCAGCGAGTTCCACATCGTCGGCGGTCTGCACCCGGACTGGCCGTACTCGATCTACCTCGACATGGTGCGCGGCCTGAAGGAACGTTTTCCCGATGTCCATCTGCAGGCGTTCACGGCGGTGGAGCTGGATTACCTGGCAAAGCTCGCGGGCAAGCCGCTCAAGGACACGCTGGAGGAATTGTACGCGGCGGGGCTGGGATCGATCCCCGGCGGCGGCGCGGAAATTTTCGCCAAACGCGCGCGCAAGAAAATCTGCAACGACAAGATCACCGGTGAGCGCTGGCTGGAGGTGCACGAGGCGGCGCACGCGGTCGGCCTCAAGAGCAACGCCACCATGCTGTACGGTCACCTGGAGTTTGCGGAGGAGCGTGTCGATCACCTGGTGCGCCTGCGCGAGTTGCAGGACAAGACCGGCGGTTTCGTGACGTTCATCCCGCTGGCGTTCCATCCGGAGAACACCAACCTGCATTTCCTGCCGCCGACCTCGGGTCAGTTGGACCTGCGCGCCCTGGCGGTCAGCCGCCTGATGCTCGATAATTTCCCGCACATCAAGGCGTTCTGGATCATGATTTCGCCGAAGATCGCGCAGTTGTCGATGTCCTTCGGCGCGGACGACATGGACGGCACCGTGGTCGAGGAAAAAATCATCCACGCCGCCGGCGCCACCACCGACCAGATTTTCCATCAGCGCGAGATCATCGACATGATCGTCGAGTCCGGCCGCCTGCCCATGGAACGCGACACCCTGTACGAAGACACCCACCTCGCCGCGGTTTAAGAGAGCGCTTCAGTCCTTCATCTGTGTTGATCCGTGTTCATCTGTGGTGGAAAATCTTTTCCACCGACGCTTTCCAAATCCCGATTCGATGGTAAAATTAAAAGATCGTCGTCAGCGGGGACAGCGTTTACGGAGGCGCGGATCATGAGTCAGCCGATTCGAAAACAGAAGCCCAAGCCCAGGAAAAAAGTCATCGGCGGGGTGGATTTCAGCAAGGATTACATCTGCCTGACCTGCGGCTGCCAGCGCACGCCCATCAATGTGCGGCGCGGCCACGTGGCGATTGAGACCCTGTTGTGGCTGTGCTACATCGTTCCCGGCGTGGTGTACACCTTATGGCGCACACTGCGCCGTCACGACGTCTGTCCCAAATGCCGCAATCCTTCGATCGTGAAAACGACGTCGCCGCAGGCATTCCAGTTGCAACGCTTGATGAAAACGTTGAGCCAGCCCAAAGATAAAACCACCGGTGAAGCCTGAACACGGAACCCGTTATGATGAACGACGAAACGACATCCCCAACCGGCAGCACGAACGACGCGTCTGCAAAGAAGAAAACGCCCGACTCCGAGGCATCGAAAAAGCAGGAGCCGGAAAAAGAAAAAGGGAAGGGCGTTGAGGATGTGCTGAAGAGTGCGCGCCGCCGGGGCATTGCGCAGAAAGGCCAGCAGGGCGTCATCGAGTTCGACTATCCCCGCAAGAAAGAGTAAACTTCCTCACTCGGCTGTTTCGCCGAACCCACAATCCCATACTGGAACTTGTGCATGACGACGGACGAACGCGATTTCAGCGGCCGCGATTTGAAGGAGAAGGATTTCAGCGGACAGGATTTGAGCGAGTCGGATTTCGCGGAAGCGGATCTGACGGCGGCAAACCTGTCGAACTGCGTCCTCGCTTATTCGCAGTTTTACCGGGCGCGCCTATTGCAGGTGCAGGCGGAGGCGGCGGACCTGTCGCAGTCGAGCCTCATGGAAGCGAACATAAGCCACAGCCGCTTTATCGGTGCGTCGTTTGCGGGCTCGGAGCTGGAAGGCGCGGACCTGCGTCACTCCAATTTTGCCAACGCCGATTTTTCGGAAAGCAACCTGACCGGGGCATACCTGGAGGGGGCCATTCTTGAAGGCGCAAATTTCAAGGGGGCGGAGATGAAGGCGGGCGATTTTAAGCAAACCAATTTGCGCAACGCCCACTTGTCCGCAGCCGATCTGCGTTACACGCGTATGGATGAGGCCGACTTCACCGGCGCGAACCTGGCCGGGGTCGATCTGACCGGCGCGGACCTGTACAACGTCAAGTTCAACGGCGCGGACCTGAAGGACGTGGACTTCACCGAAGCGGACATCTCCGGCTGCGATTTCACCGGCGTGAAAAACCTGACCTGCGAACAGATCGAAGCCGCTATTTTCCAGAAAGACACCGTCGCCTTTCCCGACTACATTTCCATTCGCTGGCTCGACGACAACGAATATGAGTGCGCCTGCGAAACCTGATTCGTTTCCGCTGAAGGGAGAAGCGGGCTGTTATCAACGTGTCGCGGTAGGCCCCGCATTGCGGCATGGGATGTGCGTTTACGGTTTTCTGTCGTTCCGGTTGCGCCGGGCCTCAGGCCTGTGTTCCAATGAGGGGAAGGGGACGGGCCTCTTTTTCTGCCAAACGTTATGGAACGAGCCGGATACAGACCCAACATCCTGCCTGAATCGGTGAGCATGGAACTGGAAGGGGTGGGGTGCCGCGAGGCGGTGCGCATCATCGACTCGGAGGTGGAGCTTGCCATGTTCTTCACCAAATGCCGGGCGATGAAAAACCTCGACCTCATCGAGTTCGAAACCGCCACCAAAATGACCTCCGATGGCGACATCATCGATACCTGAATTTTTCTCTGATTGCGAAACGGGTTTGAATCTTAAATCAAGCGAATTGGAAACATAGATTCTTCGTCGCCTCCGGCTCATCAGAATGACAGACTGGAATCTGAGTTGTCATTCTGAGCGAAGCGAAGAATCTATGGGTTATTCTTTACTCCCGAACGCCCTTTTAGACGCAATCTTTGAAATAAGGCTTATTGAGCCGCCGTAAATAAAAAAACCACCCGGCGTGGTGCGGCACGGGTGGTTTTGTATTTGGTACGCCTGGAGGGATTCGAACCCCCGACCTTCGGAACCGGAATCCGGCACTCTATCCAGCTGAGCTACAGGCGCTTGGTGGTGTTGTATTCAGGGATGGCTACACGTCCTCGTCCGTATTATCCGGAGCTACGTGGTTGACCCCGGTGTACTTGTCCTCACGTCCAAATTGACGGATGATATCCAGCCGCCATTTCCACCATTGCACTTCTTCCAGAACCTCTTCGGACGCGTTCTCCGGCGGAAATAATTTGACGGCTCCATCGGAGCCGATCTTGGCGTCCACGCCTTCCGGCAGACGGAGTTCGAATTCTTCCATAACGGCGACCGGGTCCGCAACCAGTTTATTTTTAAACTCATCCTGGGTTACCGCCTGAGTGGCCACCTGTTTCCACTTGCCGTCCAAGTCTATTTTTCTTTTTCGATTCATAAAGTGCCTCATCGCAACAGGTTCGTTGCTCTGTCATTGCGGGTTGTTTTTCGATTTTGACCTAAAGGGTATCCGAGAGCGGCTGACATGGCAATGGGAAATTGCCGCGGGGGTTGGATCGCATCACTTTTGGATCAGGCCGGGAACGGCATTCAGGGCTTCGTCGAGTTTTTCAGGCTGGCTGCCGCCGGCCTGCGCCATGTCGGCGCGGCCCCCGCCGCTGCCGCCGACGATGCCTGCGATTTCCTTCAATATGTTGCCGGCGTGGAAGCGGTCGGTGAGGTCGTCCGTCACTCCGGCGGCCAGCATCACCTTGCCGTTGTCGGCGGACCCGGCCACGACGACTCCCGACTGGATCTGGTTTTTGGCGTTGTCGATGAACGCGCGCAGAGTCTTGGTGTCCATGCCTTCCAGCTTTTTGATCAGCAGGGACACGTCGCCGACTTTCTGCACATCATCTTTCAGACTGCTGCCACCGCCCTTGCCGCTGATGAGCTTGTCTTTCAGCGCGGTGATCTCTTTCTCCAGTTCGCGCTGGCGTTCCAGCATTTTTCTGATCTTGTTGACTTCCTCGTTCGGCTGCGCCTTGAGCAGTTTGCGAATGCCGGAAAGCTGGTCGAACTCGGCCTGCACCCATTCGTAAGCGCGCGATCCGGTCACCGCCTCGATACGGCGCACGCCGGAGGCGATGCCGCCCTCGGAGATGATCTTGAAAAAACCGATGGTGCCGGTGGCGGGAACGTGCGTGCCGCCGCAGAGTTCCTTGCTGAAGCCGGGCACGTTCACCACGCGCACGTGGTCGTCGTACTTTTCGCCGAACAATGCCACCGCGCCTTCTTCCAGTGCGTCTTCCATGGCAATGACTTTGGTCTCGACCTCGATGTTGGCGCGGATCTGTTCGTTCACCAGCGCTTCGATGCGTTCGCGTTCTTCTTCGGTGAGTGGTGAAAAATGCGTGTAGTCGAAACGCAGCCGGTCCGCTTCCACCAGCGATCCCGCCTGCTTGACGTGCGGCCCCAGCACTTCCTTGAGCGCCGCGTGCAGCAGGTGCGTCGCGGAATGGTTGTTGGCGGTGTCGATGCGCTGGCGTCCGTCCACCTCCAGGCTGAGGGTGTCGCCGACCTGAATCGATCCCTGCGTCACTTTGGCGTGATGCACGATGAGGTTGTTGAGCGGTTTCTGTGTGTTGGTGATTTCCAAACGCACCCGGTCGTGGAAGGCGCGGCCGATGTCGCCGACCTGCCCGCCGGACTCGCCGTAAAAGGGCGTCTCGTCGAGCACCAGTTCGATTTCTCCACCTTCGTTTGCGGATTGGACGGGCTGCTTGTTTTTGAGCAGCGCCAGCACGCGGCCTTCGCCCTTGGTGCCGCCGTAACCGTCGAACAGCGTGCCGCTGTGCTCCTGCACGATCTTGGTGTAGATGGGCGCGATCTGTTTTTCGCCCGATCCCTTCCACGACGCCATCGCCTTTTCGCGCTGTTCCTTCATGGCGCGGTCGAAGCCGGTCATGTCCAACTCGAATCCCGTGTCCTTGGCGGTTTCTTCCACCAGATCGACGGGGAAGCCGAAAGTGTCGTACAGCTTGAACACTTCCTCTCCGGGGATCGTGGTTTTGTTTTCCATGCGCAGGCGGTCGAGGATTTCGTTCAGGCGTTCGGTGCCGAAGGTCAGTGTGTTGTTGAAACTGACTTCCTCGTTGGTCACGACTTTCTGGATGAAGTCGCGGTTGGTCTTGAGGTCAGCGTACACGCTCTGAAATTTTTCGATGACATCTTCCGTGATGTGATGGAAGAATGGTTTTTCCTGGTCGAGCAGCTTGCCGTGACGCAGGGCGCGGCGCATGATGCGGCGCAGCACGTAGCCGCGTCCTTCGTTGGAAGGCAGCACGCCGTCGTTGATGAGAAAGGTCGCGGCGCGGGCGTGATCGGCGATCACGCGCAGCGACACGTCGTTTTCGTGACTGGCGTTGTAGGCCTTGCCGGTGATCTTGCTGGCGTGCTCGATCAACCCCATCATGATGTCGGAGTCGTAGTTGCTGGGCTGGCCCTGCAATACGGCGGCGAGCCGTTCCAGTCCCATCCCGGTGTCGATGCATGGGCTGGGCAGCGGGTTCATGGTGCCCGCATCATCCCGATCGTACTGCATGAACACGAGGTTCCAGATTTCGAGGTAGCGGTCGCAGTCGCACCCGACGGCGCAGGTCGGCTTGCCGCAACCGAGCGCCTCGCCCTGATCGATGTAGATTTCGGAGCAGGGACCACACGGCCCGGTGTTGCCCATCGCCCAGAAGTTGTCTTCCTCGCCCAGGCGGCAGATGCGGTCGTCGGCGAGGCCGATGTCATTTTTCCAGATTTCGAATGCTTCCTCGTCGTCCTTGTAGATGGAGATGTAGAGTTTTTCTTTCGGCAGTTGGACGATCCCGGTGAGGAATTCCCAGGCGTAGGCGATGGCTTCCTTCTTGAAGTAGTCGCCGAACGAGAAGTTGCCCAGCATCTCGAAGAACGTATGATGACGCGCCGTGCGCCCGACCATCTCCAGGTCGTTGTGCTTGCCGCCGGCGCGCACGCATTTCTGCGACGAGGCGGCGCGGGTGTAGTCGCGCTTCTCCTGACCGAGGAACACGTTCTTGAACTGCACCATGCCCGCGTTGGTGAACAGCAGGCTGGGGTCGTTCTTCGGCACCAGTGTGTCGCTGGGCACCACGGTGTGGCCGCGGTCCTCAAAGTATTTCAAAAACAGATGTCGTATCTCGTTGCCTGTCATGATGATCCGTTCGGAGATTCTATTAATCCGGGAATTGTAACATTAGAATATCGTTTTTGTCGGCAGGATTCAAAAGGACCTTTTCCTGGCGACCGGAAAATCAAAAACGGTTCCCGGTAGCCAGACTGGCTGGTGGACAGCATGACTCTGTAAGCGTTCCCCCGATCCGGGCAGATCAGGAAGTGAGGAATTGCAGGTCCTTCGTGTTGAGCTTGGGGGTGCGCTTGGAAAGGTGAAGGATTTCCACGCCAACGACCTGGTTGTTCTCGTTGAAATCGAGGACGACACCGGATGAGACCTCCTGCGATTCCACGATTTTAGAATCATCCAATCGCAGATAAAGCGCGTCCGCATTTTTGTCAACCTGGAGTTTCATATTTTCCCTCTCTTGTTTCTGTCGAAGTAAACGGTGATGACGCGAATGGGTTGAACGCGTGCGTCGACAACAATCCGTAACACACGTCCTTGCGCCTCCGTAACCACTCCCAGCCGGTGTTCCAAGGCGTCGTCCACGGGATCGGGGTAAACGGCGCGAGGTTTATCTAGAACCTTTTCCAGCCATTCTACCGCAATTTCCCGCTCTTGTAACATGTCTTTGGCGTGCTGGGTCAGTTGATAAGCCATAAGCGTTTTGCCCTCACTTCCCTCTCGCCACAATATGGGAGAGAGCACCCCTATACTCCCTCCCCTTACCAAGGTGCACTCCAGAGTAACGGGTTGAGGTGGGGTTTTGGAGCGCAACCCGTGGAGACGGGTTGCGGGCACCATTACCTCCCTTCAGTCCCCTCCTTGGAAAGGAGGGATGAAACTAGTGCGAACAGAATAAACTGGAAGGTTCTGGAAGTGCATTGCCGGGCGTGGTCTTAAATGACCCCGGCTTTCAAGAGGTCGTGCAGGTGGATGATGCCATCGACCTGTTGGCCGTCGGCGGAAACCACGACGGAGGTGATGCTGTGCTCGTCCATGAACTGCACCGCCTTGGTCGCCATGTGGTCCCTGCCGATGCATTTTGGGCTGCGCGACATCAGGTCGCGGGCGCAGACGGATTGGAAATCCTTGCCGGATTCCATCAGCCGCCTGAGGTCGCCGTCGGTGATGATGCCCAGCAGCAACCCGGCGGCATCGATCACCAGCGTGGTGCCGAAGCGTTTGCGGCTCATCTCGGTGATGACGGCGGGCAGGTCCGCATCCTCCAAAACCTTGGGCACTTCGTCGCCGGAATGCATCAGATCCTCGACCGTGGTGAGCAGGCGCCGGCCCAGACTGCCGCCGGGGTGGTGCTGCGCGAAATCTTCCGGCCGGAAGCCGCGTTTTTCCAGGAGCACCAGCGCCAGTGCGTCGCCCATGGCGAGGGTGGCGGTGGTGCTGGAGGTGGGGACCAGGTTCAACGGGCAGGCTTCTTCTGAGACGCCGACGTTCAACACGTGGTCGGCGCGCTTGGCGAGGGTCGAGTCGGGCCGCCCCGTCATCGCCACCAGCGTGCATTTGCGGCGGTTGATGATGGGCAGCAGGCGCACCAGTTCTTCCGTCTCGCCGCTGTTGGAGATGGCGAGCAGAATGTCTTCCTTGCCGATGATGCCGAGGTCGCCGTGGCTGGCTTCCGCCGCGTGCAGAAAGAGCGCGGGCAGGCCGATGCTGGAAAAGGTGGCGGCGATCTTCTGGCCGATGAGGCCGGACTTGCCGATGCCGAGAACCACCACGTGACCCTTGCAGGCGTCGAGGCGGTGGACGACTTCGACGAACGTGGCGTCGATGCGGTCCTTGAGCTGGGCGATGGAGTCGCTTTCGTTCTGCAGAACGCGCCGGGCCTCCTCCATCATGCGAAGCGCCTCGTCCTTGCCGCCGGGATCTTTTTTCAACGGTTGCATTCTCTATTAAGCCTTAAAATTCAGTAACTTCAGTAATTCCCCAAGTCCCAAAATAGTAGCACAAAACCGGCCCGGGGCAAAGAATTATAGCCCGATATCAACTTCAGTCGCCCTTTGGTATCATAAAACCCTTGTGAGGTGAATTTAAGTGCTAAAGGTCAATTATGTCCGATGGACTGAAGTATAACAATAAGGCCCAAAAATGGTTTGAGAATCAAGGGGTCAAGGTAATCCCCGAGAAGGATCTAGGTCTTGATCTCAAAAAAGACAACCCTGATTTTTTGTGTTCAAAGGACGAACAGGAATTCTGGGTGGAGGTGAAATCAATTGACCTCCCTGAAAGGGTTCAGGCCTTGGGAGATTATTTTGATAAATTCAAGTCTAGGGAATCCAAAATCACAAGTCCCGGAAGGGGACTTGTGACCATTACTCCCGAAACGACCCAAAGAGATATCAAGTTTGCTGTTAGTCTGATTGACCGTGTCCTTTCGAAAGTAGATTTAAGTTCTAATGAAAATATCCAGTACCACGTGGTTATCCCTAAAGATCCGGTTCCTGATTACAATAAGTTTGTTCGAATTGAATATCAGGTGATTGAGGAAGAGGGGATAGGTGAAATTACAGAGTATTTATTCTGTGTGAAATCGCAATTGGGAAAATACAGCCGATGTTATTTAGGGGATATGTTGAGGTGGGATGCAAAGACAAAAATCATAGAAATTGGTGACGACAATGAGGATGAGTCTGTTGTTAGCGCAATTGATTTAGGATTGTTTGATAATGATGGTTTCCGTTTGTCCATCCAATTGATGAAAGGGGATGGACAATTTAAGTTTTTTGGCATTGCGCCCCACGAGGCGGAAATGTCGAGAAATACTTTAATTATAAAGAACAGGGCGTCTAAGGCAAGTAGCCAGATTAAAAGCGCGAGCGACCAAACAGGTGAAAAGCCAGGGCTTGTTGTGTTTTACCAAGAGAACCCAGCTTCTGCAAACGACGAGACGTTTGTGTCAGTTTTTTATGGGGATGTGACGTGTAAATTTTCAGTGGATGAGAAAGAAGAGAGCCGCTTGTTTTATGGGCGCAATGGGTTCTGGGGGAAAGAAAAGAATACTTCGTTAAGTGCCGCATTGTATTTTCGAACGAATGAAAGGCCCATATGCGTTTATAATAATTGGGCTAAAAACCCGTTGCCGCAAGGTTTACTAGACTGCAAACAGTATGTACTACAAGACGATGGATCCTTCGTTATTTATGAATAAATTCGTGAAAATATAATGGCCTCGAAGAAAAAGCTCTATCTGATCGACGGTTCGTCGTACATCTTCCGCGCGTTTTTCGGCATCCGCCACAACCTGTCCAACTCCAAGGGCCAGCCCACCAACGCGCTCTACGGTTTCACCACCATGCTGATGAAAGTGGTGCGCGAGGAGCAGCCGGACTACCTCGCCGTCGTCTTCGACAGCAAGGAAAAAACCTTCCGCCACGACATGTACGCCGATTACAAGGCCAACCGCGACGTGCCGCCGGAAGACCTCGCGGCGCAGTTCCCCTATTTCGAACCGCTGGTCGAGGCGTTCAACATCAAAAGCCTGCGCAAACCGGGTTACGAGGCGGACGACATCATCGGAACGCTGGCGAAGGTGGGCGAGAAGGCGGGCATGGACGTCACCATCGTCAGCGGCGACAAGGACATGATGCAGTTGATCACCGGCCAGGTGCACATGCTCGACACGATGAAGGACAAACGCTTCGGCATCGACGACGTGAAGGAAAAATTTGGTGTCGAACCGGACCGGGTGATCGAGGTGATGGGACTGATGGGCGACTCCAGCGACCACATTCCCGGCGTCAAGGGCGTCGGACCCAAAACGGCCACCGACCTCATCCAGAAATACGGATCGATTCAAGGATTGTACGAACACCTCGACGAGATCGACAAGGCCAAGCTGAAAGAGAAGCTGGAGACGGATAAGGACAATGCGCTCTTGAGCCGCGAGCTGGTGACGATCAAGCTCGACACGCCGCTCGACTGCAAGATCGAAGACCTGGAAGCGCGCCAGCCGGACAACAAAAAGCTGCGCGAGCTGTTCACCGATCTCGAGTTCAAAACGCTGCTGACGGCGTTGCCGGAAGGGGAGGGCGGCGACGGCGCGGCGTCCGATCCCCGGTCCGAGATCAAGCGCGGCTATGACACCATCCTGGACGACACGGCGCTCGACGACCTCATCAAAAAACTGAAGAAAGCGAAGGCGTTCGCACTCGACCTGGAAACGACTTCGAAGCGTCCGGTCAAGGCGGAGATGGTGGGCATTTCGTTTTCGTGGGCGGAGGGCGAGGCGTGTTACATCCCGGTGGCGCACCGCTACCTGGGCGTGCCGGAACAACTGGACAAGCAGTACGTGCTCGACAAGTTGAAGCCTCTGCTCGAAGACCCTCAGCTTGAGAAGTACGGGCACAATATCAAGTACGACCTCATCGTCCTGCACAACGAAGGCGTCGCGCTGCGCGGCATCGTGTTCGATTCCATGCTGGCGTCGTATGTGCTCGATCCGTCGCGGCGCAGTCACAGTCTCGATGACCTCGCCCTCGAAATGCTCCAGCACACCACTATCAAGTACAGCGACGTGGCGGGGTCGGCTTCCAAGCAGGTGGGGTTTGAGGAAGTGGAGATCGAGCGCGCGTCGGAGTACGCGGCGGAGGACTCCGACATCACTTACCGCCTGACGCGGCATTTCGAAAAGCAACTCAAGGGCAACGAGCTGGAGTTGTACGAGACCATCGAGCTGCCTCTGCTGGAAGTGCTGGCGGAGATGGAGTTGACGGGCGTGCTGCTCGATACGGAGCATCTGAAAAAACTGTCGAAGAAACTGGAGAAAGACCTCAAGAAGATCGAGGACGAGATTTACGCGCTGGCGGGCGAGCCGTTCAACATCAATTCGCCGAAACAGCTTTCCACTATCCTGTTCGACAAGCTCAACCTGCGCACGGTGAAGAAAACCAAGAGCGGCTTTTCGACGGACGTCAGCGTGCTGGAAGAATTGGCGGCGGAGCACGACCTGCCCGACAAGATTCTCAACTACCGCCAGTTCGCGAAGATGAAATCGACTTACGTCGATGCCCTGCCCAACGAGGTGTTCACGGACGGACGCATTCATACCTCGTACAACCAGACCGTCGCTGCCACCGGCCGGCTGAGCAGCAGCGACCCCAATCTGCAGAACATCCCCATCCGTTCGGAAGCGGGGCGGGAAATCCGCAAGGCGTTCCTCGCTGACAAGGGCTGCTGGCTGCTGTCCGCCGACTATTCGCAGATCGAACTGCGCCTGTTGGCGCATCTCTCCGGCGACCCGGCGCTCATCCGCGCCTTCAAGAATAATGAAGACATCCACAGCCGCACGGCAGCGGAGATTTTCGGTCAGCCTCTCGACCAGGTCGATCCCGAAGGGCGGCGCATGGCGAAGGCCGTCAACTTCGGCATCGTGTACGGGTTGAGCGCGTACGGGCTGTCGCGCCAGCTCAAGATCACGCCGAAGGAAGCGAAGACATTCATCGATCAGTATTTCGATCTGTACAAAAACGTGAAGACGTTCATGGACGAGACCATCGCCATGGCGCGCGAAAAAGGCTACACGACGACGATGATGAACCGCCGCCGCTACATGCCGGACATCCACAGCAAGAACCGGCAGGTGCGCGAAGCCGTCGAGCGGACGGCTATCAATTCGCCGGTTCAAGGTAGCGCCGCCGATTTCATCAAAATGGCGATGCTCCGCATCCACGACGACATTCTGGAAAAGAAGCGGGCGTCGCGCATGATCCTGCAGGTGCACGACGAGTTGATCTTTGAATGTCCGGAGGGAGAGAAGAAAGCGATGGAGTCCCTGGTGCAGAAAGAAATGGAAGGCGTGGCGAAACTGAAGGTACCGCTCACCGTCAACATGGACTGGGGCGAAAACTGGAGCGACGCGCACTGAACCGCGTTGTATTGGGCGCTGCGGCGGGATGGGAGTGCAGCGCCGCCCATTTTTTTATGGATTTTGTGGGAGTGGGCTGGCGATAATAAAGCAACGTTTATTATGAGGCGCCGCCGGTCTTGAAACACCATTTCGATATCTTTACAAAACCGATTCCCCGCCGCTCTTTCCTGAAGGGCATGCTGGGCGTGTTTGCCGTCGGCAGTATGGGCGTCGGTCGCGGCTACGCCAACACCTCGAGTTCGAACATCCGCCTCGAGCGGGTGACCATCACCATCCAAAACCTGCCGCCCGCGTTTCAGGGATTCAAGATCGGCCTGCTCAGCGACCTGCATTCCTCGCCCATCGTTCCCAAAGAACATCTGCAAAGCAGCGCGGAACTTCTGATGGCGGCCGAGCCGGACATGATCGCGTTGACCGGCGATTTCATCGGCCACACCTTCCGCTTTCCAGGCGAGCCGTATCACGAGTTCGATCCGCAGTATGTGGCGGACATCGTCGATGCGTTTTCCGGATTGAAAGCGCCGCACGGGTTGTACGGCGTGCTGGGCAATCACGATTTCTGGAGTGGGCCGGAGGCGGTGGAGGTGTTGGTGCGCGAATTCGAGACGGGGTTCGGCGTGCAGTGGTTGCGCAACCGCAATGTGAAAGTGGAACGCGGCGGCGATTCCATCATGCTCGCCGGTATCGATGACTACTGGCAGGATTCCTGTTCACCGGGCGATGCGCTACAAGGTCTGCCGCCGGACACGGTGCGCATCCTGCTCAGTCACAATCCGGAAGTGAACGAAATCCTCTACGACTGGCAAGAGATTGATTTGATTTTGTCCGGCCACACGCACGGCGGGCAGATCAAACTCCCGTTCATCGGCGCGCCGTTTCAGGCGGGCGTGCGCCAGCGGAAGTACATGGAAGGGCTGGCCTGGGACGGCGACCGGCAGACGTACGTGACCCGCGGCGTCGGTCACCTCGTCGTGCCCATCCGCTTTTTGTGTCCACCGGAAGTGACGCTCATCACCCTCGTGTGATGCGGGCCACCCGCGTCGATCATCGTTCGCCCTCGACGCATTACCTGATTCCCACCGGACGGGGTCCGGGGCAAAAAAAATCCGGCGAAGCCTGCGAACAGGCCCCGCCGGATTTAAGAGAGCGCAAGAATTTACTTGGGAACGACCTTCGCAGCTTGCGGACCTTTTTTGCCCATGCTCCCTTCGAATTCCACCAATTGCCCCTCTTGGAGGGTTTTGAATCCATCAACCTGGATTTCCGAGAAATGGACAAAATAGTCTTTGCCATCATCGGCTTCGATAAAACCATAACCCTTGCTTTGATTAAACCACTTGACTCTGCCTTCTGACATACCGAATACACTCCTACAAATTGGTGGGAACCCCCTGTCCTGGTGCCGAAAGTGCGTTCCCGGTTTTTACTGGGTTGGGGGTTGCCGGGTTTTATCGAGCTGAAACTGGCAATACCAACCTTTGTGACCGCCAGCCATATAAATCCGCTTTATATGGGATTCGCGGAGGACGGATGGGTATCCCGTTTCGAGCATCCACCCCCCTGTGGCGGTCGCTTTCCAACGGCACAACCATATCAGAATTGAAATCAATTTCCTAGTATTATCAGAAGAATATTTACCCCCTGTAGGGCATGAATTTTCGGTCAGATTTACACGCGAAAAATCATAAAATTATGGATGGTGCAACCGGGGAGTTGGAGTATGGAAGAATCGGATTTTCGGATAGAATTTGCGATGCGGAGCGACGCTGCCACACTGTACCGCGCGGTGGCGACGCAAGAAGGTATTCAGGGATGGTGGACGTTGTTCACGGAGTTCGACGGCAAGCAGGGATCGGTCGCGGAAATGCGGTTTCCCAAAACCGGATTTTTTACGCGCATGCAGGTGGAACAATTGGCGCCGTACCAAATTTTTTACGCGCAAGCAGGTGGAACAATTGGCGCCGTACCAACAGGTGCATTGGAAATGCGTGGAGGCAAAGCATCCGCCGGGCGTATCCAATGATCCCAGCGACTGGGTCGGCACCGAAGTCATTTTCGAGATCGAGCCGGGGGAGGGGGAGGAAACGCGACTGCGGTTCACGCATGTCGGATTGGGCCAACTGGAATGCCACGATGTGTGCAGCGACGTGTGGGGATTTTTTATCCGCTCCAGCCTCAAGGCCTACGTCGAAATCGGAAAAGGCGAACCCACCTCGGAATGAAAAAGAATCCCGTTTAATTCCTGCTCGCATATATTTTGCCATACCACTTCAATTTTGCTTCAATTTCGGAATACCGTGGAAAAATATAGCCTTTCAGGCGCTGTGATAGCACTATTCAGAAAAGAAAACAGGAGGCAGTTTGGATTACCTATTGCGGGTTAAGCCCGGGGGGTGAATATTAAAAGGGTATAAGAACGGGAAACTGAAAATTTTACCAGTGGGCTTGAAAGCGCCGGCGCCAGGTCGCCGCTTGGGGAGGGGCTGGTCATGGTACAAAATTTTTGTCCTGTTTCCATCCCGGAAAAAGATTACCTTTCCATTCTCGATACCATCACCCAGTTTCATGGGTGCGACACACGGGAAGCGCTCCGCGGTGTGTTCAGCAGTCACGTGCTCCCTTTGTTCGAAGCGGACTCCGCGTTGTACGGCTGGATCAACATGGATTTCACCAGCAAGTCGCTGGGGCAGGTGGGCCTGGTGGATTGCGTGGGCGTTCCGCAGGAAGACTTCAATCAGCTTTCCGATTCCATTCCTTACATCAAATCCATCCCCACCATGCTGGAACGGGTGGCCCGCCCTGTCGTGGCGGTGGATGTGGACATTCCCCGCGAAGTGTTTGTCAAAGAAAAGGACCTGTTCTTCGCGGAAAATCCGGAGTATGTGCGCGATTCGTGGCTGTACCTGAACCCGATCGCCAATTTCCTCGCAACGTTCGATCAGCCTGAAATCACGCATGGGCTGGGCATTCACCGCCACGCGCCGATCGAAGAGGTGGATCGGTACGATAAGAACTTCACCTTGCGCGACATCCGGGTGCTGGAACTGTTGCGTCCCCACCTGTTGCAAACCATCAAGACCATCATCCTGAATGACGAGTTGAAACGCTATCGCTCATTGGTGGATGCGCTGGTGGATGTGCCGACGGGGATTGCGCTGTTTCATTCCAACATGCGGGTCCTGTTCTGCAACCGGGTGTTCAGCGAAGTGGTGGGAGTGAGCACGGGACAAATGATTCCGCCGGAGTTGATGCGTATTCTGAGCAAGGAAATTTCCCGGTTCGAACCGCCTTACGAAATCCAGAGTTCTCCCGTGGAACTCGTTTTCTACCAACTTCCGGAAGGGGTCTTTCGTCTGAACCTGTGCATGCTGGAAAGAAAAAACTGGGGGCAGGACCCTTGCTGGCTGTTGCAGATGAAGCCGGTGGAAGATCCCTATTCCCTGCGCAACCTGGCCATGCAGGAGGTGGGACTCGACAAGGTGCAGATGGAAATTTCCTGCCTGCTGTTGGATGGCATGGAGCCGGTGGCCATTGCCGCGCGTTTGTTCATCAGCCCGGAGCGGGTTCATGAAAATGTAAAAAAGGTTTATGAAAAACTGGGCGTTCAAACCCGGGAACAGTTTTATTCAAGAATGAGCTTGCCGAATGAATGATTCAACCGAGATCGCGCAAACAAATATTTTTGCAAGTTGATTCAGGTTGAATGAGAAGTCTTGAATTGTCCGATGCATGAAGGTTACCGCATTTTGAATAAGAGGTTATATGCAGATGAAACGATTCATTTGCATGCTCGGTCACACAATCGCTTCGTTCGTATTGTTTCATCTTGTTCACGCACCCGTTGTTCAGGCCGAAGCATTCAGGATTCTGGATCAGGGAGCCGCCGCCACTGGCCAGGGGACAGCTTTCTCCGCCCAGGCGGACGATCCATCGGCGATTCATTTCAACCCCGCGGGCATCGCGCGCCTTTCCGGTATCCAGGTTTCCGGAGGTGTGATTCTGGTTGGAGGCGGAACCACCTTCACCCGCCCCAACGGCAGTAAAACGAAAGGCACTCTGGACGGAACCGTTGCCTATCCCCCACCGGCTAATTTTTATCTGACATCGGACTTGAAAAGCCTCGGCTTCAAATCGGGGGAAGGGGTGGCGGTCGGCCTGGGCATCACCTCGCCTTTCGGTTTGATCAACCAGTACCCGGATCAGGGACCGTTCAATACCGCATCCACGCGCAACCAGCTTTCGTTGGTCGATTTCAAGCCCACGTTGGCCTATGCCTTGCACGACCGGGTTTCCATCGGCGCGGGACTGGATATTTATACGTTTTTCGATTTCATCGGCGAAGGTCATCTGGAGCAAAAACTGAATGCCGGACCGGAGTTCGGCCCGTTGGGCATTCCGGCAGGCACGCCTCTGGAGTTGAACGGCAAGGATTCGGGCGTGGGATTCAATGTGGGCATCCTTTACACGGCGGTGTGGGACGAAGATCGACAGCCGATACTCAACCTGGCGTTTGTGTACCGCAGTCAGGTGACGCTGGATCTGGAAGGAGCGTTTCTGGTTGCGGGAAACAAAACTGCGGACGCCTCCGCCCAGCTGGAGTTGCCGCAGATTTTTACCGGAGCGGTGGCGTACTGGCCTCTCCGCGACCGGCGGCGTGAATGGAAACTGGAAGTCGATGTGGAGTATGCGGACTGGAGCTCGCTTGAGGACCTCGATGTGACTCTGTCCAATGGCGCCACGCTTCCGTTTCCGTTGAACTGGAAAGGCGCATGGATCTGGATGGTGGGAACCGAATACAAGCTGCGCTACTGGCTGGACCAGCCGGGCTGGACGGCCTCGGTGCGGGCGGGCTACGTCCGTTCCGAGTCCCCGGTGCCGGAATTCACCTTCTCGCCCGCGGTGCCGGACTCCGAATACAATGCCTACTCTGTCGGCTTTGGATGGATGTGTGACAAGCGGGGAAGTTTTTTCGGCTGGTTCCAGTGCGGCGGCGGCAACGAAAAAGAGTTTGCGTTGGAAGGAGTGGGGGTGGATCTGGCGTACCAGGTGGTGGCGTACGACTCGCGGACCATCAGCCGCAACCGCCGGCCGACCGTGATCGGCCGATGGGATACGACCTTTCATGTCGGCGTGATGAGTTTCCGGTTGTTGTTCTGAGGACGAACCCGGTAGCGGGCGCTCCCTTCATTAAGGGAAAGTGAATCCATGAAAGAACTGGACCTTTTTAAAAGGCAGAAGTTGTCGCGGATTTCCGATTCGTTTCCCGAAGCGGTTTACATTACCGACCCGGACGGCATCATCAGCCACGTCAATCCCGCCTTCGAGTTGCTCACCGGGTTTCGCGCCGATGACGTTGTTGGGAAAAGCATCTGGATTTTAAAGAGCGGGCACCATCCTGAAAGTTTTTACAACAGCATGTGGGAAGTGCTTCTCTCCGGGAACATTTGGAGCGGACAGATGGTGAACAAGAAACGGGACGGAACCGTGTTTCCCGCGGATGTCACCATTTTTCCCATCTCCGACCCTTCCGATCGCATATCCCACTTCGTCTCCATTCTGCACGGCACCACCGACCAGCTTCAGGCGCACGAGGAAACCCTGCGCCGCAACATGGAATACACCGCCCTGCATAATGTGTCCAAGATTCTGCAAAGCCAGGATCCGCTTCCACAAATGCTGAGCTGCGCCGTGGAGGAGATCATAAGATTGAGCGAGCTGAGGATCGAGTACAAGGCAGGAGTGTTCATTGCCGATCATGAAAAACAGGTCCTGCGCCTGTTCACCACCGTCGGAGATTTTCCGGAAGAATTTCATCGTCTGGATGCGGAGGTGCCTTTCGGTGAATGCCTGTGCGGCCGGGTGGCGATGAGCGGGGAGATGCTGGTCAGCAACAACTGCTTTTCCGATCCCCGTCACGAAAGGCGTTACGACGGAATGACGGCGCACGGTCATTACATCATTCCCCTCAAAAGCCGGGACAAGATGGTGGGCGTTTTGTTCCTGTACACCAGTTCCAATCCATCGTGGTACGAACGGAGCCCGGAGATTCTGAAGTCGATGGGAGGCTTGATCGCCGACGCCATCGAGCACCGCCGGGCGGAGGCCATCATTCAGGAACAAAATGAAACGTTGACGAAAATGAACGATCTTAAAAATAAGTTTCTGGGCATTGCCGCGCACGACCTGCGCAACCCGGTTTACGTCATCCGCACGTTCAGCGAAGCGTTGCGGGACGAATGCACACAAGGTGTGAGCGACAAGCACCGCAGGTTCTTCGATAAAATTTATAATGCCAGCGGTCACATGATTCATCTTCTGGAGAATCTGCTGGACATCTCCAAGATCGAGCAGGGGAAAATTGAGATCAACCGGGTAATCCAGGACATCAACCCCATCATCGAGGAACAGGTGGCCCTGAACCAGATCGTGGCCAATAAAAAAGACATCCGCATTCAGCAGGAGCTGGCGAAGTTGTCGCCGTTTCGGTTCGACAAGGATGCTCTGATCCAGGCGATCAATAATTTTTTGAGCAATGCCATCAAGTTTTCACCCCCAAGCTCCATCGTGCTGGTTTCCACCGAGTTGCAGGGAGACAAAATTCAGTTTTCGGTGAAAGACCAGGGAGTCGGCCTTTCCGAGGAAGAGCAGAAGCTGTTGTTCGGAGAGTTCCAGACCCTGAGCAGCAAGCCGACCGGGCAGGAAAAAGCGACCGGCCTCGGCCTTGCCATCGTGAAGAAGATCATCACCCTGCACGGCGGCGAGGTGGGCGTCGTCAGCCAACCCGGCCAAGGCTCCACTTTTTACTTTCTCCTTCCCGTAAAATAATTAAACTTGAAATGAGACGGTTGCCTCTTTGGGCAGTTTGCAAGGTGGAATAGAATCCCATAATTCTTATTGAAGCCACTAGGGATGGATGGGCTCCGGGATCTGCTCAAGGGAGGCGGATTAAATTTTTAGGGGATGAAGAATGAATATAAAAAAGGTTTTGCTTATAATTTTAGCAGTTTTGTTTCTCATTCCCATTTTATATGTTGGATATCTATATGTGACTTATCTTGAAGAGTATGTAACTACGGGGTCAGGATATGGATTTACAATTGGAGAAGGTAAGGAAGATGTCTTTAATAAGCTCTCCCAAAAATATGGTAGTAAAGTGAAACGGTATCGTTTTTATAAAGACAGAGAAATATATTCAAAGGACAAGATTGAATTTTCTGATGAAGAATACAATGGGCTAAAAGGATATGATAAATGGAAATTCTATTTTGATGAAAAACACATCGATTATTTAGCCTTTTATTTTGAGGAGGATAATTTGGTAAAGATCGAGAGACATCGGCAATACTTTGAGCTTCCTTAAGTTGTAAATTGGTGTGTGAAGTGATGGCATTCCCCTGAGCCGTTGCCTGTCGTTGGTCGCGGATGGCGACGGCGACGTCACCACGTTCACGCGCAATGCGTCGGGCGATCTCATCACCATCAGCTACTGGCCACAGTGCTAGCCCAAAAACAAAAAGGGTTGGCTTCGAAAAGCCAACCCTTTCAATAAAACTGGTCGGGATGAGAGGATTTGAACCTCCGGCCCCCTCGTCCCGAACGAGGTGCGCTACCAGGCTGCGCTACATCCCGACTGTTTTCGGTATCGTCTTCAAATGTAAAACCTCAATGTGTCTGCCCGCCGGTCACTTGTCCCAGCGGTAGCGATCGACGCTCTCGGACCAGTACGAGGTGTTGGTCACGTTCCGTTCGACGTCTTTTGCCTTGTCGCATTTGGGGCATTTCACTTCCTTGTTGCCCACTTCGGAAATGCGCATCTCCACGACAAAGTTGTGTTTGCATTTTTTGCAGGTATGGTCGTACTGCGGCATGGCTCCATTCCTCAAAGTCGCTAAGAGTACACCAGTTTTTGGCCGTTTTCAACGGGACTTGCGGGTCTTCGCGCGTTTTTTACCGGACGCCGGTTGCGGGCCGGGCGCCGGCTGCGATCCGGACCCTGCCTCGCCGCGCAGGGCGACGAATCCGCAAAAGTTGAACCATTTGAAAAACACGTCCACCGTCCCAAACCCGGCTGTTTCCAGCATTGTAACATTTTCTCCGGGCGGGAGGGGCACCAGAACTTCCTCCAAGGCCTCCCGCTTGCGCGAAATCTCCATCCGCGAATAGCCCCTCTCCCGCTTGTACGCGTAATAACGCTCGACGAAGACCGGGGCCAGCGCCGCCGCCTCGGCCTTCACTTTCTCGATGAGGATCAGCGCCCCGCCGGGCAGCAGGCTCTGGCGGATGCGTTTCAGGAGGCCCTGCCGCCGGGCCGGGGGCAGGAATTGCAGGGTGTAATTCAGGATCACGACGCTGGCGTTCTCGAGCTCCAGCGGGCCGTTGAGGTCGCCGGACACCACCTCGCAGCGGTCGCCGAATTCCTTCAGCTTGCGCCGGGCTTTTTTGAGCATGGCGTCGGAGTTGTCGAGGCCGATGAAACGGATGTCCGATTCCGGCGGCACCGCCCGCGCCATTTCCCGGATCAGCGTGCCGGTGGAGCAGCCGAGGTCGTACACCCGCGTGCCGGGTTGGGCGGTGGCCTCGACCAGCGCCACGACCATCTGCTGGCATTCTTTATAAAAGGGAACGCTGCGTTCGAGCATGTTGTCGAACACGCGGGCGACGGACTCGTTGAACTCAAATTTTTCGGGAGCGTCGTCGCGGGCGAACAGGTCGTCGCGTTTTCTGGGGGTCATCGGGCGCGGTATGGAAAAGGGTTAAAGACGAATCCCCACACCCGGCGGCGCGCCACCCGGCGTGGGGATTCGGTCATGCATTGGTCTTAACGGACACCAACGGCTGCGTCACGGACCCTGGATTTCGTTGCCGTCCACGGGGCCGCTCTTGGATTTCAGCAGCAGTTTGTTGATGGCGTTGACGTAGGCGACGCCGCTGGCCTCGACGGTGTTGACGGCGGTGCCTTTGCCCAGCACTTCGCGGTTTTCGCTGAGCACGCGCACCGTCACCTCGCCCTGCGCGTCCTTGCCCTTGGTCTTCGACATCACCTGGTAGTCGAGCAGTTTGCAGCTGAGTCCGGTGATCTTGTCCATCGCGTTGTAGATGGCGTCGATCGGCCCGTCGCCCTGTGCCGTGGCGGTGTGCACCTGTCCGTCGCGGCTTTTCAAGGTGACCGTCGCTTCCGGCATGACGCCCGTCTCGAATCCGCACCGGATTTTCTCGAGCGCGTAAATGTTCAGGCTGTCGTCGTTGGTGACCTGTTTCTGGATGAGGGCGAGGATGTCCTCGTCGAACACATCCTTCTTCTCGTCGGCGAGGATTTTGAACTCGGCGAACACCCGGTCCATTTCCTCCACCGTCAGGTTGAAGCCCATGCTCTCGATTTTTTTATTGAGCGCGTTGCGTCCGGAGTGTTTGCCTAGAACCAACTCCGCACTGTCGAGGCCGATGTCACGCGGGTCCATGATCTCGTAGGTGTCTTTCTTTTTCAGGTACCCGTCCTGATGCACGCCGGATTCGTGGGCGAAGGCGTTCTTGCCGACGATGGCCTTGTTGCGCTGCACGAAGAACCCGGTGAGGCTGCTGACCAGGCGGCTGCACGCCATGATGTGCTTCGTGTCGATGCGTGTGTCGTATTCGAAGAAATCCTTGCGCGTTTTGAGCGCCATGACGATTTCTTCCATCGCCGCGTTGCCCGCACGTTCGCCGATGCCGTTGACGGTGCACTCCACCTGCCGGGCTCCGGCTTTGACCGCAGCGAGGGAGTTGGCCACGGCCATGCCGAGGTCGTTGTGGCAATGCACGCTGATGACGGCGTCGTCGATGTTGGGCACGTTCTCCTTGAGCGAACGGATCAGGCCGCCGAACTGTTCCGGCACCGAGTAACCCACCGTATCGGGAATGTTCACCGTCTTCGCCCCGGCGGCGATCACCGCCTCCACCACTTCGGCGAGGAAATCCGGTTCCGTTCGCGACGCGTCTTCCGGCGAAAACTCGATGTCGTCGCAGAACTTGCGGCCGAACTGGATGGCGTCGGTGGCCATCTGGATGATCTGGCTCTTGTCCATGTTGAGTTTGTGATCGCGGTGCAGTTTCGACGTGGACAGAAAAATATGGATGCGCGGCGACTCCGCTTTTTCGAGCGCGCGGGCGCAGGCTTCCACGTCCTTGTTCAAGGCACGGGCGAGCCCCGCCACCGACGAACCGCGGATTTCGCCGGCGATCTGCTTGACCGATTCGAAATCCCCCGGCGAGGCGACGGGAAAACCGGCTTCGATCACATCGACTTTCAGTAGAGACAGCTGCCGGGCGATTTCCAGTTTTTCCTTATGGTTCATACTGGCGCCGGGACATTGTTCCCCGTCTCTTAATGTCGTGTCGAATATGATGATACGTTCCGGTTGCATGGCTTTCCTTGAAGTTTAAGGGTTGTTGAATAAATTACCCCCCATTGTAACGTAAATCCGGGAAGATGGGAGAGGGAGCCCGCAGTTTTCGCGGGGGTTTTTGCGCCGCGGGGGGAATTTTTAGAAGTTGAGGCCGAAGCGGAACCCGACGGAGAGGGTATCCGTTGCCCCCCGGCGTGCCACCGGGTTGAACACGTACTGCACGTCCGGTTGCAGGAACACGCCGGGCATCACCCGGATCCGGTAGGTGGCCTCGATCAGCACTTCGGGATTGTCGATGACGATCCCCTGCGCCCGCTGCTGTTGTTTGTACTTGTCGCCAAAGAACAGGTAGGAGACGGCGATGCCCGCCTTGTCCTTGTCGCGGCCGGGGAGGAGGCCGGTGTACTCCAGTCCGGTGTCGAAGTAGGTGGAGAGAGCGTTGACATCCTGGTCGGAAAACCCGGCGCGTACAAAGCCTTTCAGGCCCTGTTTGGAACGTTTGTATTCCATGTAGAGGGTGCCTTCGGCGAACAGGTAAATGCCCTGCGTGCCGGTGCGGGTCCGGGGATTGCCGGAGCCGTCCTGTTCGACGAGGTCCGGAAAACGCTTGGTGTACCACCAACTGCCGATGCCTGCTTTATTGAGACCGAGGCGGCGTTCTTCCGACTGATACCCGATTTCATTCATGAACAGCACCCCGTCGTCGTCGGCATCGAGGATGACCTGCGTGCCTCCCGGGTCTCTGGGATCTCCAGGCACGCCGTCCAGCACCGCACCCAGATAATACCAGTTGGGTGTGGGGTTGACCCGGATGCGCAGTCCCAGCGTGGTTAAGGGATAGGTCGGCACCCCGGCGTCCCCCGATTCGGTCAGATCGACGCCGGTGCCGAAGGCGCCGTTCAGGAATAACTGCGCCGACTCGCGGTAGTCGAACTCATTGGCGATGTCATAGAGGCCGAACAGGACGGCCAGCCTCCGATCCAGAAAATGCTGGTCGTACCAGGCCTGCATCAAAAACAGGTTGGAACGGCCCTCAATGTTGCTCAGGTCATGAACGGAACCGATGAACGGCTGGAACCGATTGCCATGCAACAGGGTGACATAAAAGAAAAAATGGCCGTCGGGTCCGCCGAACAATTTTTGCGGGTTGATGTGAAGCTCGAAGTCCGCATACCCGAAGTAACGGGTTTGACTGCCCTGACGGCGCGGGTCCAGGTGGAACATTTCCCCCATGTATCCGGCCCGGAAGTACACACCGCGGCTGAGAAGCTCGCCACGCAGCTGGTCCCAGTTTCCCGTCAGCGTTTCCTTTTTTAAAGTGATGTTGCCGTGGCGATCGAGACCGTCGAGATCCTGAGCCATAACAGCGCCGGATGAGAACAAGGTGGCGGCAGCAAGGAGCAGCGCCCACACCATACCGATTCGGAACCCACGGATGCGGTCAAGCCAAAGATGATGGATGTGCACAAAGTCGCCCTGAATGTTGATAAAAAACTACCGGAAGCGTGATTTCCGAAACATTGCGAGCCGCTGCCTGCGCCTGGGTTGATGGGGAAACCCGGCATTGGCTACAGACTTTTATTCTACCTTGATTGGGTGGAAGTCCCCCTTGTTTTGGGATATTGCAAGTCGCTATTCTGTTCCTGAATGGTTCCGGAGGGAGGTCGCGCTTGTCGAAAATCCAATGGGGAGTGAAAGGCCAAGGGGGCCGTCTTCTGATGAACGCCAGCCCCCTTCGATCTCAGTCCATGGAACTGATCACCTGAAATCCTGCTTTTTCGATTTTCTCGACGACTTTTTTGGTCTCGCACAGGTCGAGGCGGAAAAAATAGATCTGCTTCAACGTGTCTTTCAAATAAGGCGCCATGCCGACGCTGATGATGTTCAACCCCTCTTTGTTGATGATGCTGGAAACTTTTTCAAAGTTTTTAGGGTGTTTGCCCATCACCACGTCGATGCGCGAACTGGAATGGATGATGCCCATGAGATCGACAAACAGGCCGAGCATATCCATGATGGTGATGATGCCCACCAGCTTGTTGCGCTTGATGACGGGCAGGGCGCCGATCTTGTTTTTATAGATCATGAGCGCGGCGTCCTCAATGTGTGTCTCCGGCACCACCACCAGGGGGTTGCGGGTCATGTAATCATTGACCTTCATCTTCGAGGGGTTCCGAATCTCGATGTTCCCGGATTTGGCTTTGCCGGAGGTGCGGCCCTGGTCGATGAAGGCTCCCCGGATATCACTTTCGGTGATGATCCCCAGCAGTTCCCGGTCCTCAATCACCGGCAAATGGCGGATGGCGTGGGTCACCATCAAATCCTGGGCTTTCTTCAGGGAGTCGGATTTGGTAACGGTATGGAGCTTTTTGGACATCACTTCGCCTACAATCATAACCGTCCTCCAGAGTTGCGTTTCAGGGACCTGCAAATTCCGCCTGCTGCGATGGCAGCCTGCCCGAACAATTTGGATTGAAATTCCGATACGGGGTAAAATAAACAAGAATGCGGCGAACGCACGAAAACCCCTCCCTCCTCTACTTTTTTACCAGAAGCGGCCTGCAAAATACACGTTAAATGCAGAGCCGCACTCCTGTTTCCGGGGCCTGTCAGCCGGCAAACCGGATGCGGTGGAGGAGACCCGGAGGGCGCACTTTTCAGTTGATTTTTAGGAATAAGTTGTACTTTAATATGAGGTTCCACAAACGAACCGGGTTGGTGCCCCCATAACAACCTTTACACAAATGTAACTAAAGTACACCTTATTGTGCTTAAAATGTAGCTTGTGGAATCCCTGTTTCTGAAAACCATTGAAAAAACAGGTGCTGAGTAAAGTGGCACGGGCCTTGCTTTGGTTTTACGGCAACGGTTGACTCGCCAGCCTGCAGGCCAAAAACAAACCCATTGAACGTTATTTATGACTATACAGCGAATTCCGAAAAAGCAGGGGTTGTACGACCCGAGATTTGAGAAAGAAAATTGTGGGGTGGGGTTTGTAGCCAGCCTGAAGGGGGAGAAGTCTCACGAGCTGATCCAGCAGTCGCTGGAATTGCTGAACCGTCTGGAGCACCGGGGCGCGGTGGGAGCCGATCCGTTGACCGGCGATGGCGCCGGCATTCTGATTCAGATTCCGCACTCTTTTTATAAAGAAGAGTGCAGCAAGTTGGGCATCTCACTGCCTGCCGAAGGCCGTTACGGAACGGGCCTGGTGTTTCTGACCCGGGACGATCGGGCCGAGAGCCTGATGCAGATTTTCGAACAGGTGGCGAAGGAAGAGGGCCTCGAAATGCTGGGCTGGCGCAAGGTGCCGGTGGACAACACCCAGATCGGCCGCGTTGCCGCCGAAGTGGAGCCGGACATTCGCCAGATTTTTATCGGCGACAACGGCATCAACGACCAGGAGGCCTTCGAGCGCAAATTGTATATCCTGCGCAAGCAGGCGGGTCGCGCCATCCGCGCTTCCGGTTTGGCCCAGCTGTACGAGTCGTATTACATTTGCAGTCTTTCCAGCAAGACCATTGTTTACAAGGGACAGCTGATGGCCCCGCAGGTGGGGCGGTATTACCTCGACGTCAGCGATCCGCGTATGACCTCGGCCCTGTCCTTGGTGCATTCCCGCTATAGCACCAACACCTTCCCGTCGTGGGGGCGCGCCCAGCCCATGCGCATGGTGGCGCACAACGGCGAAATCAATACCGTGCAGGGCAACAAGAACTGGATGTCCGCCCGCGAAGCCATGTTCGACAGCGATCTGTTCGACGATCCCGAAAAACTGATTCCTGTTATTCCGCCCGGTGGCAGCGATACCGCCGATTTCGACCAGGCGCTGGAGTTGTTGGTGATGACCGGGCGTTCGCTGCCGCATGCGGTGATGATGATGATTCCGGAACCGTGGAGCGGACACGAAACCATGGACGACGAGAAGCGCGGCTTCTTCGAATACCACGCGTCGCTGATGGAACCGTGGGATGGACCGGCGTCGATCACCTTCACCGACGGGGAAGTGGTGGGCGCGGTGCTGGACCGCAACGGACTGCGTCCGTCGCGTTATATCGTCACCACCGACGACCGCGTCATCATGGCCTCGGAAGTGGGCGCCTTGCCGGTGGACCAGGCGAATATCAAGTCGAAAGGCCGCCTGCAACCGGGACGCATGTTTTTTGTCGATCTCAAAGCCGGGCGCATCTGTTCCGATGAAGAGATCAAACGGCCGCTGGCGCAGGAACAACCGTATGCCCGGTGGGTGAAGGAAAATCAGGTCAATATCGAAAACCTGCCGGTATCCAACGGGTTTACGGAGAAGACGGTGGACGACCTGCTGGTGCAGCAGACCGTGTTCGGCTACACCGCGGAGGATATGAAAATCGTGCTGGCACCGATGGTGGACACCGGCATGGAGGCCATCGGCTCCATGGGCAACGACACGCCGCTGGCGGTGCGTTCCGAGCGGCCGCAATTGCTGTTCAACTATTTCAAGCAACTGTTCGCGCAGGTCACCAACCCGGCGATCGACTCGATCCGCGAGGAGCTGGTCATGTCGATGGAAGTGACCCTCGGCCGCGAATACAATCTGCTGGCGGCATCGCCGGCGCATTGCCGTAAGTTGCGATTGCGGCATCCGATTTTGAAGCCGGAGGAGTTTTACAAAATCCAGAGCCTGGATCAGGAAGATTTGAAAACGGTTACGCTGTCGTTGCTGTTCCCGGTTGCGGAAGGCGAGGAAGCCATTGAAAAAGCCGTGGAGAAGTTGTGCGCCGAGGCTTCGGAGGCGCTGCAAAACGGTGCCACCATTTTGATCCTGAGTGACCGCGGCGTGGATGAAAACCATGCTGCCATTCCGAGCCTGTTGGCGACGGGAGCGGTGCATCATCATTTGCTCCGCGAAAAAACGCGGACGCGGGTGGGCATTGTCGTGGAAACCGCTGAAGCGCGGGAGATGCATCATTTTGCGCTGTTGATCGGTTACGGCGCGGGCGCCATTTATCCCTACCTGGCGTACGAAACCGCAAAGCAGATCGTGCAGGAGCAGGTTTACGTCCAGGACGTCGCTCTCGATAAGGCGATCGACAACTTCATCCTGTCCTGCAAGAAGGGCTTGTACAAGATCATCGCCAAGATGGGGATCTCAACCATCCAGAGTTATCGCGGCGCGCAGATTTTCGAAGCGGTGGGCTTGCATGAAGACATCGTGCACCAGTATTTCACCGGCACGCCGTCGCGGGTTGCCGGCATCAGGCTGAAAGACCTCGGCCGCGAAGTGCTGGTGCGCCATCGTAACGCGTACGAGCGTTCCAAGATCATTCGCCCGGCGCTGGACCTGGGTGGCTATTACCACTGGCGGCGCGGCGAAGAAAAGCACATGATCAACCCCAGCATGGTGGCCCTGCTGCAGGAATCGACCCGGTCCAACAACTACGAAACGTACAAGAAATTTTCGAAAATCAACGATGAACAGAACACGCGCGAATGCACCATCCGTGGCCTGTTCAAGTTCAAGCCGGCCCAGGCCATTCCCATCGAGGAAGTCGAATCCATGGAGGAAATCACGCGCCGTTTCTGCACCGGTGCGATGTCGATCGGTTCGATTTCGCGGGAGGCGCACGAAACCCTCGCGATCGCCATGAACCGTCTGGGCGGCAAGAGCAACACCGGTGAAGGCGGCGAGGACCTGGTGCGTTACACACCGGATGCCAATGGCGATTCGCGCCGCAGTAAGATCAAACAGGTGGCGTCCGGTCGTTTCGGCGTGAACAGCAATTACCTGGCCAACGCCGACGAGTTGCAGATCAAAGTCGCGCAGGGCGCAAAACCCGGCGAAGGCGGACAGTTGCCCGGTCACAAGGTGAGCGAATACATCGCCAAGATCCGGCATTCGACGCCGGGCGTGGGCCTGATCTCGCCGCCGCCACACCATGACATTTATTCGATCGAGGACTTGCAGCAGTTGATCTTCGACCTGCACAATTCCAACCCCAACGCCGACGTCAGCGTCAAGCTGGTTGCCGAGGCAGGGGTCGGCACCGTCGCTGCGGGTGTTTCCAAGGCGCGTGCCGAAGGCGTGTTGATTGCCGGGCACGACGGCGGCACCGGCGCTTCCCCGCAGACCTCCATCAAGCATGCCGGGCTGCCCTGGGAGCTGGGACTGGCGGAAACGCAGCAGGTGCTGGTGCTCAACGATTTGCGTGGACGCATCCGTGTGCAGGTGGACGGGCAATTGAAGACCGGCCGAGATGTGATCATCGGCGCACTTCTGGGGGCGGACGAGTTCGGCTTTTCCACCGCGCCCTTGGTGACCTTGGGTTGCATCATGATGCGCAAGTGTCATCTGAACACCTGTTCGGTGGGCGTGGCGACGCAGGACCCGGAGTTGCGCAAGAAGTTTGTCGGTGAGGCAGACTACGTGGTCAATTACTTCCGCTTTGTCGCGCAGGAAGTGCGGGAATGGATGGCGTATTTGGGAGTCCGCAAGCTCGACGACCTCATCGGGCGCACCGATCTTCTGGAAGTGGACACGTCGGTCGATCACTGGAAAGTTCGCGAACTCGATTTTTCACGCATTCTGTTCCGGGCGGGAGAGGACTCGGGTGTGGCCACGCGCAACGTCACCCGGCAGGACCTCAGCAACGACATCGGCGACGGTTGTCTGGACCGGAAACTGATTGCCGAATGCCGCAACGCCATCGAAGACAAAAAGCCGGTGCGTTTGCAACACGATATCGGCAACGTCGATCGCGCCACCGGGGCCATGCTCAGCTATGAAATTTCGAAACGCTACAGCGAAGAGGGTCTGCCTGCGGAAACGATCCACATCGATTTCAAAGGTTCCGCCGGGCAGAGTTTCGGCGCGTTCCTGGCGCCGGGCGTCACATTCAACCTGAAGGGCGACGCCAACGATTATGTGGGGAAAGGATTGTCCGGTGGGACGATCATCGTGGCTCCGGCGGAGGAATCGCCGATCGTCGCCGAGGAAAACATCCTCGTCGGCAACGTGGTGCTGTATGGCGCCATCTCCGGCAAGGCTTTTTTCCGGGGTATCGGCGGTGAACGCTTTGCGGTGCGCAACAGTGGTGCCGATGCGGTGATTGAGGGCGTCGGCGATCACGGCTGCGAGTACATGACGGGTGGCCACGTGGTGGTGCTGGGCAGGACCGGGCGCAACTTCGCCGCGGGCATGAGCGGCGGCCTCGCGTTTGTGCTGGACGAAGACGGATCGTTCCCCATTCACTGCAACAAGGAACTGGTGGACCTGGTGGCGCTCGATGAAGAAGACGATCTGGAACTGGTTCAAAATCTGATCCGGGAACACCGGGAGTACACCGGCAGTCCGGTGGCTCAACGCATTCTCGACAACTGGGAAGCCATGCTTCCAAAATTTATCAAAGTGTATCCGAGCGATTTCCGCCGGGTACTGGAAGAACGTAAACGCAAGCAAGCAACGTTGGAAGAGGTGGCATAGATGGGTGCGCTCAAAGGCTTCATGGAAATCAAACGCGAAACGCCGAAGTCGCGTCCGGTCAGTGACCGTCTCAAGGATCAGAAAGAGGTTTACGAACCGTTTCCGCTTGAGAAATACCGCGAGCAGGGTGCGCGTTGCATGGATTGCGGAGTGCCGTTCTGCCAGAGCAACACCGGCTGCCCGCTGGGCAATGCCATCCCGGACTGGAACGACATGGTGTACCGCGACCGCTGGGAAGACGCGGTGGCCTTGCTGACGAAGACCAACAACTTTCCCGAATTCACCGGCCGCATCTGCCCGGCTCCGTGCGAAGGCGCATGCGTGCTGGCCATCAACGAACCGGCGGTCACCATCCGCAACATTGAAGAGATCATTGCCGAAAAAGGATTCGAGGATGGCTATATCGCGCCCAACCCGCCGCAGCGGCGCACCGGCAAAAAGGTGGCCGTTGTCGGTTCGGGGCCCGCGGGCCTGGCTGCGGCCGATCAACTGAATCACGCCGGACACGAAGTCACCGTATTTGAAAAAGCCGACCGCATCGGCGGCCTCCTCATGTACGGCATCCCGCATTTCAAAATGGAAAAAACCGTGCTGACGCGGCGGCTGGACCTGATGGAAAAGGAAGGCGTGATCTTCAAACCGAATTCGCACATCGGCAAGGACATTCCCACCAAAAAACTGGTCGAGGATTTTGATTCCGTGATCCTCTGTTGCGGATCGGAAAAGCCGCGTGACTTGCCGGTGGAAGGGCGCGACCTGGATGGCGTTCATTTCGCCATGGACTTCCTGCCGCAACAGAACAAGCGCAACGAAGGCGACACCATTCCCGAAGATATTGCCATCACCGCCAAAGGTAAAAATGTGTTGATCATCGGTGGCGGCGATACCGGGTCCGACTGCCTGGGCACGTCGTTACGGCAAGGTGCGAAGCAGGTGCATCAGTTCGAACTGCTGAGCGAGCCGCCTTTGGAACGGATGTCCAACAACCCGTGGCCGCAGTGGCCGATGACCCTGCGCATCAGCTCCTCGCACGAGGAAGCGGGCGGCAAGATCACTTCCTACAGCATCCTGACCAAAAAGTTCAGCGGTGAAAACGGCAAGGTCAAAAAAGTGCATGCCGTCAAGGCCCGCTTCGGCGATCCCGACCCGGCAACGGGCCGTCGCGCCATGGAAGAAATTCCGGGCTCGGAGTTCACGCTGGATGTGGAGTTGGTGTTGCTGGCGATGGGGTTTGTGCACCCGGTGCACGAGGGGCTGGTCAAGGAGCTGGGTCTGGAGTTGGATGCGCGGGGCAATGTGGCCTGCGATAAAGACAAGATGACCCGTGTCCCCGGTGTGTTCGTGGCCGGTGATATGGCGCGTGGCCAGTCTTTGGTGGTGTGGGCCATCGCCGAAGGACGCGAAGCCGCACGCGGTGTCGATCAGCACCTCATGGGCCACACCTTCCTGCCGCGCAGCCAGTACCTGTAAGCCTTCCGCTAAAACCCGGCAAAGAATCTCTCGGTAAACTGCTTTAGGCGGACCTCACCGTCGCGTTCGCACCGCCCTCGTTTCCTTTAAAAGGGAAACGTGGCGATGCGCCGCATTCCTGCCATTAAAAATCGATCCCGTTCAGTTCGACGAAAGAATCAGTTCCACCCGTTTATGAATGTTCAATTTCTTGAACGCTTTTTTCAGGTGGAATTTGACGGTGAACACGCTGATTTTCAGGATGTGCGCGATCTCTTCGTCGTTGTACCCCTGGCTGGCCAGTTGCGCCACTTCGCGTTGCCGCTTGGTGAGGCCGACTTTTTCCAGTTGCAGGTTTTGGCTGTATGCGGGTTTTCGGTTTTTTAACGAGCGCCGGGGTGGGGTGTTCTCCAGGCAGCCGTTTATTTTGGAGAGCAACTCTTCGCGTTTGACCGGCTTCAGGATGTAATCCTGCACCTTCAACTGCAAAGCATCGATGGCCGACTCCAGAGTGCCGTGTCCGGTCAGGATCATGACCGGTGCGCCCGGGTGGAGTTTTTTGATTTCCTGAGAAACCTGAATCCCGTTCATCCCCTCCATGATCAGATCCACGATCACCAGGTCCGGATTTTGGGATTTGAATTCCTCGATGCCCTGCTCGCCGTTGTTGGCGGTGGTGACGTGGAATCCTTCTTCTTCCAAGTCGTCACTCAAGGTTTTGCGAAGAATTTCTTCGTCGTCGATGAGAAGGATTGAGTGGTCCATGAGTGGCCCCTCTATCGAGAGTAATAAAAAAAGCGATTAAAAGAACGCCGGAACGGCCCTGCCATCCCGTTAATATAAAAATAAACATAGATGGACGGGACCACAAGCAAAATCGGTAGAGGCCCATAAAAAATGGGTGGAATTCCGTAAAATCAATTGATTTTAAAGGGGTCTGCCGACAACGGAAAGGGAGTTTTTCCGAAAGCCGAAGGAGTGGAATGCCTACAGGCCGAGCTTCTCGAAGAATCCTTTGATTTTTTCTTTCACCGGCTGGCCATCGATTTCAGCCAATTCCTGGTACAGCTCCTTCTGCCGTTTGTTGAGCTTTTTGGGGACTTCGACAAAGAACTGGATGATCTGGTCGCCCCGGCCATGGCCCCGCAAGTGTGGAATGCCGCCACCCGGAATGCGATAGCGTTCCCCGGACTGGGTTCCCGCTGGAATGTTGATGACTTTGGTTTCACCATCCAGCGTCGGCACTTCGATGTCCGCTCCCAGAGCCGCCTGCGAGACGGACAGATTCAGTCGGCAGAGGATGTGGTATTCATCGCGGTGAAAAAATTCGTGGGGCTTGACGCGCACGAAGACATAAAGGTCGCCCGGCGGCAAGCCGGGTCCCGCCTCGCCTTCTCCGCGCAGCCGCAGGCGGGAGCCGTCATCCACCCCGGCGGGGATGTTGACGGAAATCGATTTGCTATCGACCACCACGCCTTCACCGCGGCAGTCTGTGCAGGGGTCGCGCACGATCTGGCCCTGGCCGTGGCACTGCGGGCAGGGCGTGGACAGGCTGAAGAATCCCTGCGACCGGATCACCTGTCCGGTGCCTTTGCAGGTGGAACAGGTTTCGGGAGTGGTGCCGGGTTTGCAGCGGGAACCGCGGCAGGTTTCGCAGATGACGTGTTTGCGCACGTCGATTTTTTTCTCGATGCCGAAGGCGGCTTCCTCGAACGTGATGGTGGTGTCGGCGCGCAGGTCGTTGCCGGTGCGCTGGCGTCCGCCCCCGCCGCCGAAAAATTCGCCGAAGATGTCGCCGAAGTTGGAGAAGATGTCGTCGAAACCGCTGAACCCGGCGCCCTGGCCCTTCAACCCTTCGTGGCCGAACTGGTCGTAGACCTGGCGTTTTTCCGCATCGCGGAGCACTTCATAGGCTTCCGAAGCTTCCTTGAATTTGTCCTCGGCTTCCTTGTCGCCGGGGTTTTTGTCGGGATGGTACTTGAGCGCCATCTGGCGATAGGCTTTTTTGAGTTCGCCTTCGGATGCGTTACGCGCAACGTTGAGGACTTCGTAATAATCGCGTTTAACCATGGGTCCCTTCAGTTTTTGAGTTTGGCCACTTTCACTTTAACGGGTTTCAGCAGCTTGTCCTGAAACCGGTAACCGGGTTCCAGTTCTTCGACCACCATGCCGTCCTGTCCGGGATCTTCGGTATCCACCGTCATGCACACCTCGTCGGTATTGGGGTCCAGCTTGCGGCCCACTGCGCCGATGGCTTCGATGCCCTGCTGCGCCAGTTCCTGTTCGAACTGGGAGAGGATCATCGTGATTCCTTGTTTCAGGCTGTCGAAATCTCCGGTGGAGTCGGCGGCGCTGGAAGCGCGTTTGAGGTTGTCCACAATGGGAATGAGTTGCTTGAACAGGCCGGCTTTCAATTGGGTGAGGCGGCCTTCATTTTCCTTTTGCAGTCGTTGCCGGAACTCATCGTTCTCCGCGCTCTTGCTTTTGTAGGCGGCGATGTATTCCTTCAACTTCTTATCTTTTTCTTCGGCCTCCAGCTTGAGTTGCTCCACATAGCTGGGCAGACGTTCCTTGCGGGCCTCCTCTTCCTGAACCGCTTCTTCTTCCAGCGCCCAGTGGCGCCGATCGGTGACGTGGATTTTCGGGGCAGATGGATCGTCGAAATTCGGGAGTTTGTTTTCTGAATCGGTCATAGGCTTTCTAAATCAAAAAACGGATGGCGGGCACTCGAAGAGAGCCACCCGCCGATCCGGAAATTGATGCACAGGGAAGACGCACTGCGGCCACCCTCGACAACCGGGCAGACCGCCTCCCGCCCGGCTTGCGCGCGGGCAGGGGTGTGGGTCCATTTATTTTTTGTTGCTGATGTCTTCGTACTCCGCGTCCACGACATCGTCTCCGGACTTGTCCGAATCGCCTCCGGATTGATCGTCGTCGCTGGGCTGGGAGCCGTCTCCCGCATCGCCTTCACTGGACTGCTGGGAGTAAATCTGCTGCGCCAGCTTGTGCGAAGCCTGGGTGAGAGCCTCCGTCTGCTGCTTGATCTGCTCCAGATCGTCGCTTTCGATGGCCGTCTTGGCTTCGGCGATGGCCGCCTCGGCTTCCTTGACATCGTCTTCGGAAAGTTTTTCCTTGTTGTCGCGAATCGTTTTCTCGGTGTTATATACCAGAGAATCGAGCTGATTGCGCGCATCAATTTTTTCTCTCCGTTCCTTGTCCGCGGAAGCGTTGGTCTCGGCATCCTTCACCATGTTGTCGATATCCTGATCCGAGAGACCGGTGTTGTCGGTGATGGTGATCTTCTGTTCCTTGCCGGTGCCCTTGTCCTTGGCGGAGACGTGCAGGATGCCGTTGGCATCGATGTCGAAGGTGACTTCGATCTGCGGCACACCGCGCGGTGCAGAGGGAATGCCATCGAGATGGAATTTGCCGAGCGACCGGTTGTCCTTTGCAAATTCACGCTCGCCCTGCAGAACGTTGATCTCCACGCTTGGCTGGTTGTCCGATGCGGTGGAAAAGGTTTCGCTCTTGCGGGTCGGGATCGTGGTGTTGCGTTCGATCAGCTTGGTGGTCACGCCGCCCAGGGTTTCGATTCCGAGAGACAACGGGGTGACGTCCAGCAGCAGGATGTCTTTCACATCGCCGGACAGAACGCCCGCCTGCACGGCGGCACCGAGAGCGACCACTTCGTCCGGATTGACGCCGCGATGCGGCTCTTTTTTGAACAGGTCCTTGACGATCTGCTGAGCGCGCGGGACGCGGGTGGAGCCACCCACCAGAACCGCTTCGTCGATCTTGCTGGCGTCGAGGCCCGCATCCTTGAGAGCGCTGACGCACGGCTTCTTGGTGCGCTCCAGCAGGTCGTCCACCATGGATTCGAATTTGGCGCGGGACAGCTTGATGTTCAGGTGTTTCGGGCCGGTCGCGTCTGCCGTGATGAAGGGCAGGTTGATCTCGGTCTCAGAAACCGAAGACAATTCCATCTTGGCCTTTTCCGCAGCTTCCTTGAGACGCTGCAGAGCCATGTTGTCGTTGCCGAGATCGATGCCCTGATCCTTCTTGAACTCAGCCACCAGCCAGTCGATGATGCGCTGGTCGAGGTTGTCACCGCCGAGATGGGTGTCGCCGTTGGTCGCTTTGACTTCCACGACGTTGTCGCCGACTTCGAGGATGGAGATATCGAACGTACCGCCACCGAAGTCGTAAACCGCGATCATGTGATCTTTGTTTTTATCCAGACCGTAAGCCAGGGCGGAGGCCGTCGGCTCGTTGATGATGCGTTTGACGTCGAGACCGGCGATCTTGCCGGCGTCCTTGGTGGCCTGACGCTGGGCGTCGTTGAAATACGCCGGAACGGTGATGACCGCTTCCGTAACGGTTTCGCCCAAATAGGCTTCCGCCGATTTTTTCAGCTTCTGCAGGATCATCGCCGAGATTTCCGGAGGGCTGTATTGTTTGCCCTGCACTTCGATGCGGACATCGTTCTTCGGACCCTTGACCACTTTGTAGGGCACCATTTTCATTTCTTCGGAAACCTCGCCATAGGAACGACCCATGAAGCGCTTGACCGAGAAGATGGTGTTCTCCGGGTTGGCGATGGCCTGCCGCTTGGCAACCTGACCGACCAGGATTTCCCCATCCTTGGTGAAAGCAACCACCGAAGGCGTGGTCTGGCTTCCTTCCTCGTTCACAATGACCTTGGGGTCATTACCTTCCATTACCGCAACCACCGAGTTGGTGGTTCCCAAGTCGATTCCTATGATTTTTCCCATGAGTGCTGTTCCTTTCCAATTGGCGTTTATTTTTCCACTTATATTTGAATAAGTTTAAGGCGTTTTTGAGCACTCCTTCGGTGCTAGGTGTTTAATAAGATGGGGAGGGCAGGCAGTCAAGCCACGGGATGATTTTTAAGGCATTTTCAGCCCATGGGAAAGCGTGCGGTGTCGATTAAGTGGTTGTAAAATAATGTAAAAACCCTGCTTCGGTGGGGCTTCTCTCTGAGGGGTGGGGTGGTTTGGGTGAGACAAAAAAAGGGCCCCGCGTGGGGGCCCTTTCACTACTGGGTCTGGACAGATTAGGAAGTGCCAGAGACTATTCCGAATCCGGAATGCCTTCGTGCAGCTCGCCTTTGAACAGAACAGCCGATTCTTTTTCTTCGGCCTTGTTCTGGGCTTTCATGGCGGCGATTTCTTCCAACTCTTCCTTGCCTTCCGGAGTTTCCGCCCACGGGGTCATGCTCTGACGAACCCGCTTGATGGTCTCGGTCATTTTTATGAGCTTGGCCGAGTCCAGATCGCGGATGGAGAGCAGCGCATCTTCGTGACCATCGTATGCACACCAGGCCTGCGTGTAGCAGTTGGTGTTGGCGCGGATCATTTTCAGGGTGATGTTTGCAAAATGGCAATGCACCCCGATCAAGACACAAACCTGAATCTTGTTATGCAGAACCGTCAGGTTGGGATGGCAGGGGTTGATCACCGCTTCCGGATCGATTTTCGGGTAGATGGGGCGGTAGTCCGGCATGGGAATGATGTTCATGCCGGGAACTTCTTTAACCAACTGCAAGGACAGCTCTGCCTTGTGGCGGGCTTCCTCGTTCCAACCCCATACGATCATGGGCCCCGGAAACAGGGTCGGGTTTCTTCGGGACAACAATTTGACGGCCGCGGTCTCATAGACCTTGTCCTCATCCGTCCACTCGCCTTCAAGCAGTTCCTGTCCAGTGCCTTTTTCCGGCTGGAAAATCCCCAGGGAAGCGGCGGAATGGGGCAAAATTCCTGCAGGGCCCAACTCTAATTTTGACATTCTTAACATCCTCCGAATAGCTTAGTTACTTATTTCGTATAGGGAAACCGTCTTGTTGCTTACCAAGGGTTTATTGGTTTTTATCTAATTTCCTGCCCCAGGGAGTGAAAAAAGGGAGCAGGAGGGGTGGTAAGACAAAATTCAATGAGCTTTCAATACTATTATCAAACAGATACCATGTCAATCTCAAAATCCAACTCCCACCGTGTTTTGGCGGGAGAATATAAACCCCTTTGAAATTAAAGGGATAGACGCGCCATGCCGGGGTCACAATCCCTGTTGCGCGGCCCATTCAAAGGGGTTTTGATACCAGCCGTCCAAAAGCGACTTCTGGCTGGAATCGATCTCTCCGCATTCTTCGGCAAAAGCGACCAGGTCCTGGAAGGTGAGAAGGGTGTGCAGATGACAACCGGCCTTTTGGAATGCCGCCTCGGCGTCTTCGAAGCCGTAACTGAAGATGCACAGGCAGTGGGTGACGTGAGCGCCTGCCTGACGCAACGCGTCCACGGCTTTGAGGACACTGCCGCCGGTGGAAACCAGATCTTCGACGACCACGACCTTCTGCCCGGCCTTCAGCCTGCCTTCGATCTGATTTTTCAAACCGTGTTGTTTGCTTGAAGGACGCACGTAAACGAGAGAGGTTTCCAGCAGGTTGGCCAGCGTGGTGGCGTGCGGAATGCCTGCCGTGGCGGTGCCGGCAATGCAGTCCACGGCAATATGTTTACTCTCAATGACGGCCTGCATCGACTCGGCGATCAAAAAACGGTGCCGGGGTTCGTCCAGCAACAGACGGTTGTCATTGTAAATGGGCATGCGGTAGCCCGAAGCCCAGGTGAACGGTTTTTCCGGATTGATGCGGATGGCGCCGATGTCGAGGGCAACCCGTGCGATGCGTTTCCAATGTGCCAAGGCGATGATGCCTCCTGCTGAAGTTTAAAAACCGCGGTGAATGAAGGTTTCACCGCGCGATCCGTCGAAATCCGCCAGCCCGCGCAACTCAAAGCTGAGCAGGATTTTGGTTTCCGCCTGATTGACGTTGAGGTTGATGTTGCGGCGGCGGATGATATCCAGCGACAGACCCCAGCATTTGCATTTGTCGCTGTACGTGGCGCGACCGTTGTGTTCCAGCACGCGGTCGTTGAACTCATCGAAGCGGGCACTGTACTTGAAGTTCCAGCCTTTTGGAAGCGTGACGTCCAGGGTACCCAGAATCATTGCCGATTCGTTGTGAACCTGGCGTTTTTCCACCACCACCATCAGCCATTCGCTGATCTTGACGCCGACGTCCACATTGAAGCGCTGAACGTGCCCATCGTACACATTATACTCGCTGTCGAAGTTGAGCATGAAATAATCGGTCAACCGGCTGTCGAGGTCGAATCGCAAATTGGAAAACGGACGGCGCGGTGTGAGGGGTGTTTCGAAACGGCGCGACTCTCTGAAGTTGTAACTCTGGCTGACCTCGAAACGCGCCACCTGCGTCACCACGCCGTTGCCTTTGGCGTCGGTATCTTTACGCAGCAGGCGCTGGGTCAGGAAATAGGTGAGCGATTCGGTCGGCCGCACATCGTCGATGCCATCGATGACACGTACGCGTTCGCGATCCTTGCGGTCGAAATTGGAAATATAATCGTACTGCACGCGTGGCTCGACGACATGCTTGAACGCCGCGCCGCCCGGTTCCGTCGGCTGGAAGACGCGGTTGAATTTGGGCCCTTCCAGCACCGTGCTGAATTCAAACACCTCGCGGGTGAACTCCCCTTTGATGAAAGGCTGGCCGGTGGACGGGTCGATCTGGTCCGAGATTTCCTTGTCGTAATAGGTCTCGCGGAAGCCCACCTGCGGCGTCAGCCGCAACCACGGCGCGAAACTGATCGGATAAGACACCTGTGGATGAAAGTCGAACCGTTGAATGGTCTGGTTGTTGTCGGTGCCGATGGTGGGGTCGAGATCCAGCAGGAATTGAGTGAAATTCATTTCCTGATTGAAATAAAAATTACTCTTGCCCAGTTCGAACGATTGCGTGACCCAGGTGGCGGAAGGCAGGATGCCGAAGAGGTCGTCGCGGTCAGCCTGCTCGCTTTCGCGGTAACGTCCCAGAATATCCAGCGAGTTGGTTTCCCATCCTTTGAACACGGAGAGGAAGGAGTCGTTGCTGCGCCGCGTGCGGATTTCGGTTTGCGATTTGAACGTTTTGTTGAAGTTGGCGCTGGAAGTCTGGTCGAGGCGCGCCTGCAATTGGGCGCCGCCCGGCAAAACCTGCTTGTGGCGGGCATCGAGTTTCCAAAAGGTGCGGCCGGAAATATCGTCTTTCAAATGCTCGCCGCGCCACCAGCCTTCGGTGGTCTCATGCGGGCGATACCGGAATTCGAGTGACGACCGCAGGCCACGGTTTTCCAGGTAATCGGCGCCGATGGTGGCGTCGTACGAGCGGCTGATCGCCCAGAAATACCGGTTCTGGATGGTCAGGCCGTCCAGGTTGCTGATGCCAACGCTGGGCGTCAGGAACCCGCTTTTGCGTTCGGTGATGATGGGCACGTATCCGACCGGGATGAAAATGAGGGGAATGCCTTTGACGCGGAACACCCCGCCGGTAAACAAGGCGCGGTCTTCGGTCAGGATGTCGGCTTTGCCGACTTCAATCATCCATGCCGGCAATAGGCCGGTGCAGGTGGTCAGTGTGGCGTTTTCGGTCTGATAGTGTTCGTCGGAAAAGCGGCGGAAGATTTGGCCGGAGACGTAGTATTCCTGGCCGTCCTGGCCTTTCAGGGTGCCGCGGGTGCGCAGCAGAATGCCGCGATGGGTCTTGATGTTGAAGTCGCCGCGCACGGCTTCCATGGTGGAGCCGTCTTCCGTCTGCATGACGACATTGCCCTGGGCGTGCCCCTGACCCGTCTCCGTGTTGACTGCCATCTTGTCGGCGCGCACCGTACGGTTCTGGTATCGGACCACCACGTTGCCCCGCGCCTTGATGAGTTTTTCCTTGACGAAATGCTCCATGTAATCGGCGGTGATCTCGACGGGGTCTTCTTTTTCTGCTTCTGCGTTTTGTGTGGAATCGGGAACGGGCGGCTGGGCGAGACCGGGAGAGGCAAACAGGCCGGTCAGGAGCGCCAGCAACGCCATCGTTACATAGAGGACCGCCCTATTTGAGACAAGTTCGTTCAATATGCTCTCTGGCTTCTGCGACGGTGAATATGGAACCCGTGACGCAAACCAATGCATCCGGTCCGCATTGCTTCTGGTTGGCGATCAGGGCCTGAGGGACATCTTCAATGATTTCCAGCGGGCCGGTGGGGAACGTTTCCCCGGCCAGGTCCGCCGGGTTCAGGCTGCGTTCCTGCCGGGGACGGGTCAGCGTGATATGATGGGCGAATTGCGCGACAATTTCAATACATTCCCGGTACGGTTTGTCCTGCATGATGCCCAGCACGACGCGCAGCGTGCGATCGGGGTAAAGCTCCACCAGCGCTTCCATCAGTTTACGCAAACTGTCCGGATTGTGGGCGCAGTCGAGCAGGGTCAACGGTGAGGTGTTGACGATTTCCAGCCGTCCGGCCCACTGTGCGTTGGCGATGCCGGTCCGGATGGTGGCATCCGTCAGGCGCACGCCTTTCGGCGCGAGCGCTCGGCAGGCGGCAATGGCGAGACCCGCATTCTGCGCCTGGTAGCGTCCCAGTAAAGAACTCGTCACGCCTTCAATGTTGCCTTCTGCGCTTTCATAATCGAATACCATTTCGCCCGGTGCGTGAGCGCGGACCTTCACTTTAAAGTCTTTGCCCAGTTGCAGCAGGTGGCAGTCGAACTGGTGGGCGCGGTCTTCGATCACGCCGAACACCTCCGGCGCCTCGACCGCCGTCACCACCGTGCAGGGGTGCTTGATGATGCAGGCTTTCTCGAAAGCGATGGCGGGCAGCTCCGTGCCGAGGCTGCTTTCGTGATCGCGTGAGATGGAGGTGACGACGCACACTTCCCCCTGGCAGAGGTTGGTGGAATCCAAACGACCGCCCATGCCCACTTCGATCACATTCCACTCCACTTCCCGGTCCACGAAATGTTGAAAGGCGAGGGCGGTGCCGAATTCGAAAAACGTGACGGGCAGATCGAGTTGTTCCGCAGCCTGCTTGACGCGCCGGACTCCGTCCACGAGTGCGGCTTCGGGAATCGGTTGGCGGTCCACCTGAATGCGTTCGGAAAAATGCTGAATATGCGGGGAGGTGTACAGTCCGGTCCGGTAGCCCGCCGTGCGCAGGATGGATTCGATGAATACCGCTGTTGAACCTTTGCCTTTGGTGCCGGCAATGTGAATGGCGGGAATGCGCTGCTGCGGATTGCCCAACTGTTCAAGCAGGCGCGCTGTGTTTTCCAACCCCAGCTTGATGCCGCTGGTTTGGAGGCCGTAAAGATAGTCCAGACTTTGTTGTGGGTTCATCGCGTCGTGACAGGGTGAGGGGACATGGGGCCCGCGTTCAAGGGATTATATTTTCGCATTTTTAAAAACAGCGCGTAAAATATAAATGCTTAAAAATTTTTAATATATAAAGGTAAGACTGGTGACCCCGGACCCGAAATCCCTGCGCATTCCCCTGCTGCGGCTGGCCCGGCGGCCGGTGTTGCTGGACAACATGGCCGAGCCGTTGGAGGGCCTGGAACTGGTGACCTCCATCGATATTCAACCGGCGGCAATGCTGCCGGGCACGTGTTATGCCCTGAAGATGGAAGATGACGCCGCCGCGCCCGACCTGCCTCAGGGACGGATCGGCGTGTTCTGCCGGGAGGGGGACGGGCTCACCGCGCTCCATCAGGTGTATCTGGTGCAGATCCGGGACGAGCGCCCACGGGTGCGCAAGCTGCTCAAAAGCGATCCCGAACACAACCGCAAATCTTCCGGGCCGCAGGACCCTTCCGCGACGCCAGCACGGCTGCGTCAACGCCGCAAAAGTTTTATGACGCCGACGCCCCTGCACCTTCCCGAAAGCCGGGTGTCGCCCATTCCCGATTCCGCCCACGCCATGGTTTATCTGAAAAGCCCGGAAGCCGGGGAACCCATGCGGGTGGTGCCCAGCCGGGATGTTTTGTGGATGCACCCGCTCGTGTACATCCCTCCCGCCTGACCGCTGCGTTTTATTTCTGCGTCAGCCGCATCAGGTCGCGGTAGGTGCGCACGCCTTCCTCCGCCCAGTCCACCTCCGGAAAACCCGGCGTTGTCAGTGGAATCATGCGGATAACTTTGATGTATTGAATGTCTCCTATCCAGCGATCGAGGTCCTCGTCGGTGGGTTGTTGGACGGGAGCGAAATTGTCGTCCGCGTTTTCCCATTCCCAGGGACTGCTGTGGCGCGCGATCCAGATGTCGGCGAATTCCGGTTCGTGCCGCCGCGTTTTCAGGCAAGCCAGGTAACCGGGCAAGGCCTCTCCTTTCAGGACGAGAGAGTAACCGAGGTAGTGTCCCCACCAGAACAGCACGCGGTAGGTGAAGTATTCCTCCCTCGTGAAAAATTGCGGGATATCCAGCGAGAGGAAAGGAAACCCCTTGTTGTTTTCGCCGCGCGTGAGTTTGCCGCGTTTGAGATCGGTGCCTAAAGGAACGGGGCCGGGATCGTCTGCCAGAACATCGAGCATGCGCTGCTTCAACAGTTCGAGATGCTCTTCGGCTTTTTTCAGAATGGAATGTTTGTGCAGGAACAGTTCGCGTTCCCGGATCAGCCGCAGTTCAAGGGCGGACCAGGAGGGGGCATCAAAATCAGGGAAAGGCATGGTCACTCGGATTCAGGGTATTTGCGGTTGCGGAGGAGTTCTTTCTGCCGGAACAGGACATACCGATGGATATCGTCCTCTGCTTTGTCGTCCAGCCCGATAAACCGGCATTGGCACACGCCTTCCCGGTTGATGCGCAGGACGCGAAGTTTGGTTTTGACGAAGCCGCCGGTGATGGGGAGCGTGAATGTGATGGGATACACGGCTTTGGCATTGAAGTTGACGTTTTGAAACGAAATGCCGCCGGAGCTGATTTCCATCACCTTCACCGTCGTGTCGTCGATGGAAACCACGATCGGATCGGCGGGATCCGGAAAAATACGGAAGGCCTGCCGGTTGTCCTCTTTAGGCAAATGAAACAGTTTGCCCTTGGGCTCCTTGTTGTCTTCAGTTTTCTTTTTCCAGAACAAACTCGACTCTCCTGTTTAGGGCGCGACCGCGCTCGGTCTTGTTGGTCGCGATCGGAAACGTGTCCGCGAACCCGGTGGCCGTAAGGCGTTTGGGCTCGATGTTTTGATCGAGGAAATACCTCAATACGGAGGTTGCCCGGGCTGAAGACAACTCCCAGTTGCTGGCGAACCGGGCGTTGGGAATTTCCACGTTGTCGGTGTGGCCGTTGATGTTGATCCGGTAATAAGGATACTTTTCCGTGATCCGGATGAGTTCGTCCAAAACCTCTTTGCCCCGTTCCAGATTCAACCTGGCGCTGCCTTCATCGAACAGCGACTCGGAAGGCACCTTGACGATGACCTTGGACTGGTCGGTGGAAATCGTCATCACTTCGGACAGGCTTTCCGCCTGCGCCACGTTTTTCACTTCATTTAGAATATTATCAGTTTTGAGTCCCGTCAATACATCCAAAGACTGTTTGACTTCCGCGGAGTCCAGAAGTTCGAGCAGGCCGATGGAGGCTTTTTCCTCGCCTAGAATGGCTTCTTTGAACCGATTCATGTTGACGGAGGACAGAGAGTACAGAATGATGAAATACGTGAGCAGCAGGGTGAACATGTCGGCAAACGTCATCAGCCACGCCTGCCCGGAGCGTTCGTCCAGCACCTCTTCGGAAAAATCGGAAATCGATTTTCGTTGACGCCGCCCGACCTTCAGGTTTTTGCGGATGCGTTCTTTCGCCCGCTGCACTTCGTAGTTCATTTGCACTTCAAACTGCCGGTCCCGGATTTTGATCTCTTCTTCGAGTTCCGCTTTCTCGGCGCGGGTGTTTTCGAGCTCTTCCTGGATCTTGTGCAGCATATCGGAGGTGATGGCCATCGCATCGCCTCCGGTCTTGTTGGTCTGGATCATTTTTTCGTACATCTGGATCAGGCCATCTTTTTCCGCCACCAGCTTTTGAAACCGTTCCTTGGATTTTTCCGTCAGGGTTTGCACAGAAACGGAACGGGACTGAATTTCATCCACGTGGCCCACATCATTGCGCAACCGTTTGACCTCCCGGGCGAGCGTGCTTTTTTCCTTGGCCAGCCGCTCGTGCTCTTTCCGCTCTTCCTTTACTTTTTCCGTCAATTGCCGATTTTTCTTTTGCAGGGCTTTGAGGGCATGCGCCAACTGCTCGTAACGGATTCCGGATTCATCGGTTTTTGATGCTTCTTCCTTGTCGGCTGCGGGCGTTTTGGACGGTGGGGTGGTGGAAACCTGCTTCTGTTGCAGACCGCGTTGAAACTTGATCTGCTCTTTCTGTTCCTCAACCGTGCTTTGCAGCTTGGAGATTTTTTTTCCGGTGACCGTCAGCATGTGTTGGAAACGGGTTTCCTGACGGGCTTTTTCGGCATCCAGCTTTTTCAACTGGGCATTGCGCGAACGAAGCTGCTCCTTGATCTGTTGCAGGCTTTCTTTTTCGTTTTTCTCCGCCATAAGGCATCGCCCCGTTAATGGGTTGTTCCCGTCGGCTTCGGAGGCCGCCGCCGCTTGGCTGGAACGTAGGAAGACAGTTTTTCATAAACGAACACCGGGTTGTTGTCTTCCAGAATGGAGATGGCCCCTTCGAACATGATTTCCAGTGTGACCAACTCCACCAGGGTGCGGTCTCTCAATTTTCCCGCGATGGGCAGAAAAAACAAAGTGGAAAGAAGCATGCCGTAAAACGTGGTCAGCAAGGCCACCGCCATGGCCGGGCCAATGGTATCCGGATTGTTCAACTGACGGAGCATCTGCACCAGTCCGATGAGTGTCCCCATCATGCCGAAGGAGGGCGCGTACGACGCCATTTTCCGGAAGATATCCTGAATGATGAAATGCCGCTGCTTCATGGAATCGATTTCGATGTTCAGCGTGTCGCGGATCATTTCTTCTTTCGATCCGTCGGCGATCAGGTTGCAGGCTTTACGCAGCAGGTCGTTTTCGTACTCGATGCGGCTGAGGGCGATCAAGCCCTGGCGGCGGCTGATGCTGCACAGCTCGATCATGGTTTCGACCATGTCGTTGGGGTCGGATTTTTTCTCGGAGAAAACAAAAATAGCCGCTCGGAAAGCGGCGATGACGTCTTTCAATTGGAAGGTGATCAGGGTGGCGGCGATGGTTCCGCCGACCACGATCATGATTCCGGGCAGGTTGAAAAAATGACTCAAATCCCCGCCCAGGAAAATGGCCCCGATGATCAACCCCAGTCCTAACAGGACCCCTACAAGGGATGCGGCATCCACAGGTCAAATCCTTGGCTATGGCTCATGACAAAATTTCGGATTCCATTAAAATTAACATGGAAGCAGTGTTTCTACAATGTTTTCATTGGGTTATAGATATTTTGGTGGCCGCCTGCAAGCTTTCAGGCCACGGTGTGCCCCCGTTTATTGTTATCGGCATAAATCAAGACGACTGGAGCGTTTGAGGCCACGGAATGGTCAATAGATGTTGAATTTTCCGTTATTTGGAGAACGGACCGGGCTTGCCGCCCGGCTCAGCCCAGCACCAGCAGGGTGATGGGGATGATGGCCAAAGACAGCAGGGTGGAGACGAGGATGGCGGAGGCGACGAGTTCCGGATTGGCGTTGTACTTGCCGGAGAGCAGGATATTGATGACCGCGCAGGGCATGATGCTCTCCAGCAGAACGACCTTGCGCGCCAGGTCGTCGAGCGGCAACAGGGCCACGCACAACAGTCCCGCCAGCAATCCAAAGGTGAACCGGAAGCCGACGACCATCCACGTCAGGCGCAGTTGCGTCACTCTCACCTGTGCCAGGTGCATGCCCAGAATCAACAGGACCATCGGGATGTTGGCTCCGGCCAAAATGCGCACCGGCTCGCGCACCACCGTGGGCACCGGCATGTGCAGGGCGTTCATCAACAGGGCCAAGGCCACCACATAAACGACGGGTTCCTTGAAAATCTGTTTCCAGCCGCTTTCTGCCGACACGAGGGAGAGGCCAATGGTGAACACGCTGATGAAAGAGGCGAGGAAAAACATGAGGCCGAGAGGAATTGCGGCGTTGCCATACGCTGCCTGCATGATGGGAAAGGGCAGGTTGACCGAGTTCATGAACATGATGGGCAGATAGACGCCGCGTCCGGGCAGGGCGCGCCCGCGCAGCACGAGCCACGCCAGCAGCCCTGGCAACAGCAGGACAATCCATGCCGCCAGGAACACGTTGCCCAGAAGGCCGCCTTCGAGGTTCATGCCGCTGATGTGGTGGAACGCGAACGATGGAAGCAGGACCGCCATGGTCAGGCGCACCAGCGGCTTGGGATTGTGCGGCACGCGGCGCGCAAAGAAAAACCCGAGTCCGATGATCAAAAAGGACGGCGAAACGAGTTGCAGGACGTGGAGCAGATCGTCGAGCATGCCGGGCGCGTCAGGTGTAGAGGTGGCAGTACACGATGTGACCGGGACGGATCTCGACTTTTTTCGGGTCTTCGTGTTTGCAGTGTTCCATCACTTCCGGGCAGCGGGTGTGGAAGCGGCAGCCGGATGGCGGGTTCATCGGCGAGGGCACATCGCCGCCAACCGATTTCATCTTGCCGCGGTCGCGCGGGTTCAGCGACGGTTTCGCCGCCAGCAGGGCCTGGGTGTACGGGTGCGCGGCTTCGCGGTTGAGCACGTCGGTGGGTGCGACCTCGACGATTTTGCCGAGGTACATCACCGCCGTGCGTTGCGACAGGTGCTTGACCACGTTGAGGTCGTGCGAGATGAACAGCATGGTCAGGCTTTTATCCTGTTGCAGTTTACGCAGCAGGTTGATGATCTGTGCCTGGATGGAAACGTCGAGGGCGGAGACCGGTTCGTCGCAGACGATGTAATCCGGGTCGAGCGCCAGGGCGCGGGCGATGCCGATGCGCTGCCGTTGCCCGCCGGAGAACTCGTGCGGGTAGCGCCGCATGTAACGGGGCGACAGGCCGACCTGGTCCATGACCTCGCCGATCTTGTCGCGCAGATTGTGTTGGCTGGCGATGCCGTGCACCAGCATGGCTTCGCCGATGATGCGCTCGACGTTGAAACGCGGGTTGAGCGAACTGAACGGGTCCTGAAAAATGATCTGCATCTTCGGGCGGAGTTGTTCCATCGCGCGATTGGACACCTGCGTGATGTCCTGCCCGCGAAACACGATCTGCCCGGCGGTGGGTTCGATCAAACGCAGCGTCATGCGGCCGACGGTGGTCTTGCCGCATCCCGACTCGCCGACGAGGCCGAGGATTTCCTGCTTGCCGATGTCGAGCGACACGTCGTCCACCGCTTTGACCTCGTTCACCACGCGCGCGAACACACCGCCGTACACGGGGAAATATTTTTTGAGATTTTTGAGCTCGATCAGGTTGCTCATGATTCGCTTGCCACGGTGTTGGTTTTGTATAGGTAGCAGGCGGCGGTTTGTTTCGGCCCGGTCCGGTATGCCGGAGGAATTTTTTGGCTGCATTCGTCCATCACGTCCGGGCAACGGGGGTGGAAGGCGCAGCCCGACGGCAGGTTGACGGGGTTGGGCACGGTGCCGCCGATCGGTTCCAGCGGCTGGCCCGGCTCGTCCCTGGGCAGTGAGCGCAGCAGGCCGCGCGTGTACGGGTGCTTGGGGTCCTCGAACAATTCGATCACCGGCGCTTCTTCCACGATTTTTCCGGCATACATCACCGCCACGCGGTCGGCGAACTGGGCGACGATGCCGAGGTTGTGGGTGATGAGCAAAACGGACATTTTGGTTTCGTCGCGCAGCTTGGCCAGCACGTCGAGGATTTGCGCTTCAATGGTGACGTCCAGCGCCGTCGTCGGCTCGTCGGCGATGAGCAACGCGGGCTGGCAGGAGATGGCCATGGCGATCATGACGCGTTGCTTCATGCCGCCGGACAGTTCGTGCGGGTACTGGTCGATGCGTTGTTCCGGCGACGGGATGCGCACGCGGTCGAGCAATTCGAGGGCCAGCTTGCGGGCTTCGGCACCGCTTTTGTTCTGGTGCAGGACGATGGCTTCGATGATCTGGTCGCCGATGGTGAAGATGGGATTGAGCGAGGTCATCGGCTCCTGGAAGATCATGCCGATGTCGTTGCCGCGGATGTCGCGCATCTCATCCTCACTCAGCGCGAAAATATCGTGCTTGTCGAAGGTGATGCGGCCGCTTTCGTAACGGCCCGGCGGCGTCGGCACGAGGCGCATGACGCTGAGCGCGGTGACCGATTTGCCGCAGCCGGACTCGCCGACCAAGGCCACCGTTTCGCCTTTTTCGATCTGCAGGCTCACCTGGCGCACGGACTGAACCCGGCCTTCTTCAATGAAGAAGGAGGTGACGAGGTCTTCGATCTTGAGCAGGGGAGCCATGGTTGAGTCCGGCGCGTGAAGAAAGATTAAGCAGCGTCAACAGAGCAAAAAAGGAAAGCCCTTAACTTAAAGAGCTTTCCCGAACGAATTCGGCGAGGGATCACTGGACGTCATCGAAGATGTCCTCGTAACGGTAATCGTCGTCTTCCTCATCGATTTCGTAACGGGCCATGCGTGTGTCCACTTTCTCCGCCCAGGCGTCGATGCCGCCTTCGATGCCCTGCACGTTGGTGAAGCCGCGCTGTCCGAGGTACTTCTGGAAGCTGGCGGTGCGGTCGCCTTTCCAGTCGATGACCACGATTTCCTGATCGGGGGCGAGGCCGGCCAGCACCGACTCGCTGTTCTCGCGGGTGATGAAAGTGGCTTCCTCAATGCAGGCGATATCGCGTTCCCACTGTTCGCGGATGTCGAGCAGAGCGATGGGTTCCCCGGCTTTCATTTTTTCCTTGAGTTGCTCGGCGGTGATGAAGCGGCCATTATCCTGTCCGGCTTCCTTGTTCAGCAATCCCAGGACCTCGCCCACGGTCTTGCCGTGTTGCTCGCACACGGTGAAGATGGTTTCTTCCGGTTTGTAACCGCTGACGGGCATGCCAATGTGAAAATGTTTGAACAGCAGTGTGTGCACTTCCGGCAGCACCCGGTTGACTTCGGTCATCGGCGTGTCGGGGTTGAAGGTGATGAGCGCTTCTTCTTTTTCAATTTCGGTGATCTGGAGGATGTGGTAGCCGTAGGGCGAGTGGATGGGTCCCAGGATTTTTCCCTGGTCCATTTCGCCGACCTCTCCCATCAGGGCCTGGGCGTTTTCCTCCGGCATCCATCCCAGGTCGCCTCCGTTTTCTTTTGACGGGCAGGTACTGAATTGCGACACCACTTCCGTGAAAGGTTTGCCGTCATCCAGCATTTTTTTTGCCGCCACTGCGTCTTCCACCGCGTGGGTGAATATCTGGCTGGCTCGTACTCGGGTCATGAAACACTCCTTATCCGCTGATGCCGGGTGGGTTGAGGGTTCTGCTGCGATTCCTGTTCTAAAATGATATACCGAATGAAACGCCCGAATCAAGGCGCACCCGCACTTTCCCGAGAGATGCCTGGAGCGGCCTCGCCCCCCTCAGAGCGGCCGAACACGCAACGGTCACTAGATATGCCGGTTTGGGGTCCAGGTATTTGACTGGAGGGTTCGTCCGGGAACAATGTTTGGGGTTGGCCAGGTTCCAGCGCCGAATGCCGCTGTGGTAGTGCATGCAACGGTAACTGGAGGTCTGCTGGACCCTTTGGCATTTGGCACAGCGCCTAGAGGAGGGAATTGAAATTAGATTAAGAGAAGGAATCCCTATTTGAATTGGCCACCCATCTCCGAGGGCTTGGCCATAATGGAAGGAGGGCGTCTTCGGAGACAATTTCCGACAATTTGGATTTTACGGTGGTCGTTCCGATTGGACTCATCGGGAATCAAGCTCCTCCGGGCAACATGGCTGGATTTTTATCCGGCAGTTTTAATTTAATAAATATATATTTTACAAATAGTTATGGTTATTTTGGTGGAGTTTGCCTGGAGATTATCCTAAAGTGAATTTTTTGATGTACCGATAATAATGTACAAAATTCGGAGCCGGATTGGGATAGGTGCGGTCCCATTATTGGTTACCGTTTTATAGGGATTTGAGGGTCGAAATGATGGCCAAAGAGTCGCCGAGCAGACCATTAAAACAAATTTTTATTTGAGTATGTGGTGTGTCTGTGCCGGGATTTGGCCCCAGGCGAACAGGCGGATTGCATAAATCAAAACACTTTCCATTCGGGTAGAAAAATGGATCAAAACCTTACCGAGTCTAAAAGCAACAATGTTTCCAAATATTATCAATATGTGAGACATGATGTTATTGAATTGATTCCCGGCAATGTCTGTTCGGTTTTGGAAGTCGGTTGTGGAGCAGGAAGAACCGGACAATTTGTCAGGGAAAAATTCAACGCCTATGTCGCTGGGATAGAACTGGACCCGGACGCCGCAAAGGAGGCTCGGGTTGTTCTCGATGACTTGGTGCAGGGTGATATTGAGACCATGGATGTTCCGTACCCGGAGGGAAGTTTTGATTGCATCCTGTTTGCCGATGTTCTGGAACACTTGAAAGACCCTCTTGCGGTTATCAGAAAATACAAAAACCTTTTGACCGCGGGCGGAAGCATGGTTGCCAGCATCCCCAATGTTCAGTTTTATGAAGTGGTCCATCAGTTGATAGAAGGGAATTGGACCTACCAGGACGAAGGGATTTTAGATCGCACTCACCTGAGGTTCTACACGTTCAAGGAAATTGAAAAACTTTTCAGGGAGGCCGGACTGGAAATCGAGTCGATCACCGAAAACCTGGTCCCACAGGCAAAAGGCCTGGAAGGTGGAAACAAGGACAGTTTGCAAATAGGGAGGCTTCAAATATCCGGTTTGAGCGAAGAGGAAATCCGGCGTTTTTTTGTTTATCAGTATAAGGTGGTCGCAAAGAAAAAGGTCGAGCGAAAAGATTTGAATGCCGCGAAAAACAGTTACAGCGGGCGGAGGCAAAACAATGCTGAAGCTAGTGCAAGTTCTTCCCCGCGGCGAAACGGAAACGTGGTGGAAAACCGTTTGGAAAAGGCGGTATATGGCAATAAGGAGCCACTGGTGAGTGTTGTGATTCCCGTTTACAACGGCGAACGATTTATTGCAGATTCACTGGAAAGCGTACTGCAGCAAAGCCATCGAAACCTTGAAATATTGTTGTGCGATGATTTTTCCCGTGACCGGACCGAAGAGGTTGTCCGGCGTTATAAAGACAGCAGAATTCGCTGGTGCGAGAGTGAGAAAAACCTGGGACATGTGAAAAACCTGAACCGTGGAATCAGGTTGGCTGAAGGTGAGTTTGTTTGCTGGCTCAATCAGGATGATTTGTTCCTTGAAAACAAAATTGAAGTCCAGCTCAAAGCGTTTCAGGAAAACCCCGAGCTGGGTGCGGTTTTTTGCCGAAAATTTGATGTGAATGGAAACTTACAGAAAGTCAATCGTTTCAACCCGAGCCAATTTGAATTCAACTCGCAAAGCCAGGCGTTGATTAATTTTTTTGCGCACGGATGCACCGTCTGCGCTCCGACTGCCATGTTCCACCGAAAGATCTTTGAAACGGTCGGGTTTTTTGATGAGCAGTATAAAATCGCTTTTGATTTCGACATGTGGTTTCGGATATTGAAGGTTTGCCCTATTGCAAACATAGGAACCCCTTTGCTGAAGTACCGCCATCATGATTTGAACACCAGCGGCAGACCGGAAAATACTTTCCAAATACTGGATGAAAGCAAACAAATAATCCGGGATGCAATTCGGAAACTCGAGGTGAAAGATCTTGATCCCGAGTTCGCTGAGGAAATGAAGAGTTCAGAGGTTTCAGAAGACCGGCTTGTAATGGAAAACCAGTTCTGGGAGTTTTACGCGCAGTTCTTTTCAATAAATGGGGTATGGAGTTTTCGTCAAACTCTGGCTGACAGTTTTAGGGAGAAGGTTCAGAACGGGAACCCGGAGCCTTGTTTGGAAAGTCGATGAAAAAATTGGATCTGGTACGTTGAAGGTTTTCTGTCTCTCTGCATGTTAATTTCCCCTCTAATATTTCTGTTCCATGGCGGAAGCGATGAACAACTCCCCCTATGAGGTTGGCCAGCATGGATTTATTCATCTGGTATAAAGCATGCCTCTTTCCTTATAATCTGGTTGAAACATTAATCGAGAAATCTTCCGCGCTCTTCCAGAGACGGGATGCGGCAGGTTTCTCTTTTGCCGAACAGGCGGTAACGGTTCTTCGCAATCGATTCGTACACGCCGTCGCGGATGAAGACGGGCACCCATCTCAAAATCCAAAGCAACGACCAGATTCCGCCGAGGCGGCGGAAGATGCGCAAAGCCGCCGTGGACTTCACGGAAATGCGGTCGCCTTCCACCAGCACGACGCTGTCCATCGAGCTCTCTTCGACCGTGCCCAGCACCCGGCGGGCGGTTTCTCCCTGCAAAGGGGAGAAGCGGAACACCTGCGAGCGATCCTCGCGCACAAGGAAATCCACAAACCCGTTGCACAACCCGCACACGCCATCGAAAAAGATGATGGGTGGTTGTTCGTTCGCCTTTGCGGGCTTGGGTGCCATGACCTTCCGTCCTTTCAGAGTTTTATTATAAGGCTTTTAACATAGGAGTGGATGATGTGGAAGGATCGCAATGAACTAAAAACCGATTTATGGGGTGCGGCATGCGTGGTATGATTCGGCTGGTTGGCGAGTGGTGCAGGGCAGATGGGACGGATTGCCCGTAAACAGTTTGCAGATGGAAGCTCAAAGTAAATGACGCGCCCCCGTAGCTCAGCAGGATAGAGCAACGGATTCCTAATCCGTAGGTCAGGCGTTCGAATCGCCTCGGGGGCACCAGATGAAAATGGCTTATAGATTTCGATCTATAAGCCATTTTTTGTGGGGCGTTCTATTTGGTCCGGACAGGGTGAAAAGAGTTGGCCACAACCTGGGAGCCTTTATCCATTGTCGTCGCCTTCACGATCGAACTTGATGTTCAAAAGGTATTCGAGCGTGTTGACGATTTCCTTTTGCAAAAACGGTTTGGTGATGAAGCCGTCATGCACTTCTTCCTTCAGGATATCTTCCTTTTCGTGTGAAAGAACCGAAGCGGATAGCAGGATGATTTTTGTTTCGTCTTTTTCCTGCTGCATCGTGCGTATTTTTTTCGCCGCTTCCAGGCCATTCAGTTTTGGCATCTGGTAATCCATGAAGATGACGTCCGGTTTCCAGTTCCGGGCAACTTCTACGGCCTCTTCTCCATTTTCCGCGGCTTTGGTATCGAACCCCAACTCACTCAAAAGTTGCGCCAGGATTTCGACGTTGTCCGGGATGTCGTCCACGATCAGGACTTTGAATTGAAGCTCTGCGGGCAGGTGGTACCGCAGCGTTTCGAGAAACTTCTGGTTTTTGGGGTTGGATGCGGCCGGGGCCAGTGGAATGGAAAAATAAAAACAGCTGCCTTTGTTTTCTTCGGAAACGAGTTTCAGTTCCCCGCTCATCAATTCCACAAATTTTTTCGAAATCGCCAAGCCCAGCCCGGTTCCTCCCTTGGACTGCCCTATCTCGGCCTGCTGGAAGGCTTCGAACACCTTTCCCTGTTTTTCTTTGGGGATGCCTTTGCCGGTGTCCTTCACGGAAAACTGAAACGCGGAGTTTCCCAAATGTTTGACTTGGATGGTTATGGACCCCTCTTCTGTGAATTTGGTGGCATTGCCGACAAGATTGATCAGCACCTGTTTCAACTTTTGATCGTCCCCCAGGAGCCAGCAAGGCTCGTCGAGGGCAATGCCCTCGATGGAAAACTGAATGCCGGCGGCTTTGCATCCCGACTCAAACATCACCGAGATATCCAGCATGATCTCAACCAGATCGAACTCCTGGATATGCAGGCTTATGTTTCCGGATTCGATTTTCGCGAGGTCCAGTACGTTGTCGATCAGCCGCATCAGGTGCTGGCCGGCGCGGTAGATGCCTTCCACGCCGTTTCTTTGGCGGGGCGTCAGGATTTTTTCGTCGAGCTTCATGATCTGGGCATAGCCGAAAATCGCGTTGAGGGGCGTGCGGATTTCGTGATTCATGCGCGAGAGGAATTCTGATTTCGCCTGGTTGGCATTGTCCGCGATTTCCTTCAAGCGTTGGGTTTCTTTCATTTCGAGTTCCAGATCGTTGGACTGTTTCTGGATCAGGGACCTTTGATTGAACAGGTCAAGAAACACGCTGACTTTGCTTTTAAGGATGATCGGGTTGAGCGGTTTATACAGGTAATCCACGGCTCCGCGCTGGTATCCCTTGAAGACGTAAGGTTCTTCCTTGCTGGAAGCGGTGACGAAGATAATGGGGATGAAACGGGTTTTTTCGATGCCCCGTATGAGGGAGGCGGTTTCGTAGCCGTCCATGTTGGGCATTTGCACATCCAGCAGAATGAGGGCGAATTCGTGCTCGAGAACCCGGGACAAGGCTTCTTTCCCGGAGTCTGCGCGGATGATATGGCAGGACAGGTCGTCCAGCAGGCTTTCCAAAGCGATCAGGTTGGCTTCCACATCATCTACGATGAGAATGTGGGGGCGGTCCTCAATGAGTTTGCGTTCCATAAGATTTCTTGAATTTTAGATTATACGGACGACTTGCATTGCATTGGGCCCCCCCCTTTAACCACAGCAAAAATTCAAGCCGCTTCCTTTTTTCTGTAAATTTTATTTTTATCGTCGAACACGTCAAACAGTGCTTCGTTTTCTTCACCAAGCAGACGCTCGTTGGCGCCTGCGCAGAAAAAACCTTTATGGCACAATGAGTCCCAGAAAACGCGAACAGACCGTTGCTTCAGCTCGCTGTTGAAATAAATGAGGACATTCCGGCAAAAGATGAGATTCATTTCTCCAAAGGAATTGTCGGTGACCAGGTTGTGGTCGAAAAAGGAAATGTTTTTCTTAATTTCCGATTTCATGATGACGTTGCCGTAACTCGCCGTGCAGTATTTGGATAAGCTTTCGGTGCCTCCGGATTCGAAATAATTGTGGGTGTCTTCCTTGATCAGTTCGATCGAATAAATCCCCTGGCGCGCCTTGTTCAGGGCTTCGGTGTTGACGTCGGTGGCGTAGATGTGTGCTTTCTCGAACAGGCCTTCTTCCATAAGCAGGATGGCCATGGAATAGACTTCCTGGCCGGTACCGCACCCGGCATGCCATATTTTGATGGAGGGATACGATTTTAAAATGGGGATCACATGACTCCGGATGTTTTTGAAAAACGAAGGGTCCCTGAACAACTCCGTGACGTTGATATAAAAATCAGAAACCAACTTGTGAAAGAGTTCTTTTTGATTCAAAGCCAGGTGTTGCATGTGTGAAATGGTCTGGATGCCTTCTGCCTCCATGCGTCGTTTCAGCTGGCGCTTGATGGAGCTGTATGTGTAGTTGCGGAAGTCGTAACCGTACTTCTGGTAGATGACTTCCAGCAGGGCCCACAATTCCAGGTTTTCATTGAGTTCCTCCTCGGATAGAGAAGGGCTCCTGGGATCAGTGTTCGTTTTCATGGAGCACCCAGACCTTGATTTGATTCAACAGAGTTTCGATATCTACAGGTTTGGTCAGGTAGTCGTTGGCTCCCGCCTCAAGGCATTTTTGTTTGTCCCCCTTCATGGCTTTCGCGGTCAGAGCGATGATGGGTAGATTTTTAAACTCGCCTTTTTTCCGGATTTCCTGCATGCATTCGTAGCCATCCATTTCCGGCATCATGATATCCATGAGGACAAGATCGACATCCTTGTTGGTATTTAGTTGCTCCAAGGCTTCTTTACCGTGCTTGGCAATGACCACGGTCATGTCATATTCTTCGAGCACATGGGCGAGAGCGAATACATTTCGCAGGTCGTCGTCCACAAGTAGGATTTTCTTGCCAGAAAACACCTTGGCGTCGACGGATGCGATCGCTGAGGTCTTCGCGCCCGTGGCCTGTGACTCAGCCACTTTGTGTAAAAACAGGGTGGCTTCGTCAATCAGCCGTTCCAAAGAGTGCGCACCCTTGATGATGATGCTTTCTGAGAAACGCTTGAGTTTGACTTCTTCATTGGGAGTCAATTCGCGTCCGGTATAAACGATGACGGGAATGTGCTTGAACTTCTTCACCTTTTTTATGTTTTCGAGGAAGTCGAATCCGGAGATGCCATCGAGATGCAGATCGAGGACGATGCAGTCTATTTCGTTTTCTTCCAGGGCTTGCATCCCCACTTCCGCTGTGGTGGCGGTGATGACGTGGGTCTTGCTGTTGCCGAGCATCTTCTTGATTTCGTCCTGGACGATGGTTTCGTCCTCGATCACCAGAAGGTTTTTGATGCCTTTGGAGATGACCTTTTCAATGCGCAAAAAGGCGTCGTCGATTTTCTCCGGCGTAACGGGTTTTTTGAGGAACCCGATCGCCCCCATGCTCATGGCTTCCTTGTCTTTGTCAAGCGCGGAGATGAAGTGGACGGGGATGGTTTTGGTCTCGGGCCTATTTTTTAATTTATCCATGACCATGAGGCCGTCGATCCCTGGCAGGCCGACATCGAGGATGATAGCGGAAGGCTGAAACTGCTGTGCGAGCAGGATTCCGTTTTCTCCGTCATCGGCGATCAGGCATTTAAAGCCTTTGTCACGAGCCATGTCTTTCAGCAGGTGGGCGAACTTCAGGTCGTCTTCGATGATGAGAAGGGTGCGGTCGCTGGTCCGGATGTCCTGGCGGTCGTCATCCACTTCTGCGTTGGTTGCGGTGGACGTTGGCGTGTCTGGCTGGAATATTGCTTTGTTCTTCCTCCCATTGCCGGAAGAGTCGGAAGTTTTTAGAATGCTAACGGGTTTCTCCGCTTTTTCCGGCAGGAAAATCGTAAATGTAGAGCCGTCTCCCAGTTTGCTCTCAAGCTGGATTTCGCCGCCCATGAGGCGGACAAATTCCCGGGTGATGGAAAGTCCGAGACCCGTGCCCCCGTATTTGCGGCTGGTGGTGCCGTCTTCCTGTTGAAAGGCTTCAAAAATTTGCGCCCGTTTGGTTTCATGAATGCCTTTGCCGGTGTCGGTGACCTGGAACGCGATGGTGGCGCTGGGTTTCAGTTTGGAGTTGGCCAGGGTGGTTCCGGAATCCGGCCGGAAGATGCTGACGGTCACGCCGCCCTTTTCTGTGAACTTGAACGCATTCGAGAGCAGGTTGCGGAGAGTTTGCTCCAGGTGTTTGCCGTCGCAGACCATGGATTTGGGCAGGCCCGGCTGGAGGTTGATGGTGAACTCCAGGTTCTGCTCATCGGCGACGGGCTGGAAATTCCGCTTCAGGCTGTCCACAAAGTGATCCAGTTCCATGTCTTCCAGAACCATTTCCATATTTCCGGATTCGATTTTGGACAGGTCGAGAATGTCATTGATCAAATTCAACAGATCATTGCCGGAGCTATGAATGGTTTTCGCGAACTCGGTTTGTTTGTCGGTCAAATTGTTGTCCTTGTTATCCACAAGCAATCGGGAAAGGATCAGCATGCTGTTGAGGGGCGTGCGCAGTTCATGCGACATGTTGGCCAGGAACTCGGATTTGTACTTGCTGGAGATTTCAAGCTCGCTGACCTTTTCGTTGACGAGCTTGTTCTTCTTCTCGATTTCCTGCTTCTGGTTTTCCAGAATGGAAGCCTGTTCTTCCAACTGACGGTTGGTTTCCTGGAGCTCTTCCTGTTGTTGCACCAGTTTGGCTTCGGAGTTTCTCAACGCATCCGTCTGACTTTCCAGTTCCTGATTGGCCTCCTGCAACTCCACCTGCTGCTGCGCCAGTTCATCCGCCTGGGCGCGGGACTCCTCCAGCAGTTCCTTCAAGTGGTCCTGGGTTTGCGAGAGATGGAAACTGATGGCCAGAATTTCGCAGGATTGGCGGACGAATTCCAGCTTGGCATCGTCAAAGGTATGGACCGACGCCAGTTCCAGCACTCCCTTGACCTGGTCTTCGTGGATCAGGGGTGCGACCAGAATCATGGTTGGCGCCTGATCTCCCAGACCGGAAACCACGCGAATGTAATCATCCGGGATGTTGGTGATGGTGATGATGTCTTTTTCCAGAGCGGCCTGCCCGATGAGCCCTTCTCCCATTTTGTATGCACTCGAGATGCTTTTGCGTTTGGAGAAAGCATAGGTCCCAGTCAACTTGAACTCATCATCCTGCTTGAGATAAATGGCGCCGACCTGCGCGTTCAGAGTTTCAGCGAGGTAACTGATGGTGTTCTGCGCCAGCGAGTTCAGGTCCTGTTCGCCTCGCCGCATTCTTTCGTATAAATTGGACAGACTGCTGGACAACCAGTTTTTCTGCACCAGGTCCTTGGTTAACTGTTCTTTTTCGCGTTCGGCTTCCTGCTGTTTCCTGGCCTGCTCCAGCATGCGGGTGAGCGCCAGGTGGAACTCGCCCTTGGCCTGGAACTCCTGGGTGTCCGTGTTGCCCTGCAAAATATTTTCCGAGTAGTTGATGAACCGTTTGAGTCCGGCCATCAGATCGTTGCAAGACTGAGACAGGATGCCGATTTCATCCTGGGTTTGCACCGGCAGGGTTTCCTGGTCGAGCACGCCTTCCGAAAGTTTTTGCAGAGTTTTGGAGGTGTTGTTGACCGGGCGCAGAATGGAGCGGGCCAGGTACACGCCCATGAAACCGAGAAGTCCTACACTCAAAGCGATGGCAACTGAGACGGAGTACCGGCTGTTGGTGTTGCTTTCCTTAACAAGAAGAGTGAATTGATCCACCATGCCGTCATTCAGGACGCGGAGAACTTTGGAACCGGAGATGACACCCATGCGGGCCTGCCGGAACGCATTCGAACCGACGGGCGCATTCAAAAAGTCCTGAACCGCGCTTTCGAAGGTTTGGAATGCTTTTGAAATCTCCCACGCCTTGTTCTGAATCTGGGGTGAATCGATGGGAGGGATGTCCACGCTTTGAGTGGCTTTCAGGTCTATAAAAATGGGTCCGCCAAAGCGGATGGCGCTCAAGGTGGCCTCGTACATATTTTTGGCCTGGCTGTATCCATCCAAACGGGAGTTCAGTTCGCTCTGCCCGAGGACCGCATCGTCGGCATAGGTGAGCAGGTAGCGGCGCATGCCCAGCATGTCTCCCTGATCAAAGGTCTTTGTCTTTTGAATGGCATTGTGACAGGTGGCGCATTCCTTGGACGTGGCCCGGTCCGGTGTGTAGTAGGCGAGAAAGAGTTTGCCGTCGCGCTCGAAAATCTTGCTGAAGGCAGTGGAGCCGGTATTACTCAAATGGTTGAATGCTTCCTTGTCCAGTTCGGTTTTAAGACCTTTGGCCGGGTTGATGGGATTGTCAGACAGGAGCTCGAGGCTCAGGTTGTTGTCCGCGCCCAACACCTCGGAAATCTTACGGGTGAAGGTGACAGGGGAGGGGATGCTTTTGGAATCGAGGGTGGCTTCGGACTGCGAAATGAGGAGGCCATGCGCCTGGGCCGGGCCAACCACCATGGTGGAGTACGTTTTTCGGAAGTCGGTGATGAAATGGTCGATGGTTTCGACTTTGCCTTCAATCTGGTCTTTGGCGCTGCGGGTGGAAGCATGTTCGAGGATGGACTTGGCCATCAACTGGGCCAGCACGCGCTGGCGTCCCAGTGTGTTGACCATGAATGAATTCTCGTCGCTTTTTTTTACGGACAGAAAAAATAACAGACCCGTGAACGTAATAGCCAGAAACACGAGTGCCAGCCCTATATAGGCCTTCTGACGTACAGATAGACTTTTCATAGCTCCAATATCCCTGTTTTAATCCGACCGATAACTAGGTTGAATGCTGAATATGAGCTTCCTTCAGGAGCAAGGTTCCCGTCCTGACTCGTGTAGAGTGTAAGATCCAGATGGCTGAAAATAATGCGGCATGTATACAAAAAATATTTGGATGTTGGGTCTCACCTTCTCCCGTCGTCCTCACAGAGAATTTAGAAAGACCGGATCAAAATCAGTGTATTCCCAATGTAACGGTGGATTCAGTATACGCCAACTTTTATTAAGCAAAGCCTGCAATAAACTTTAAAACTTTGAAAACCCTGAATAATTTGCAAGATGGAATGTCTGCATAAACTCCAATCACTTGCCCGTAAACCGTTTAGTTTATATCTTTTATGAGTTATTTAGACGAAAAATGGGCGCATTGTTTTGAAACACTAAAAACAGTTATCGAACTTCTAGACATTGAAAAAAATAGAAATGCGCCCTATTTGCTGTTAGATACAGACTTGCTTTAAGAAGAATACTCGATAATACACATTTTTTCAATGATATACATATTCCCAAGGCAGCAAGATATACTTTTGATTTATCGAGGGGGAGGGGGCACTGCAGACGGGGAGTCGATAGAAAGTTTCGGTATGTTGGGTTAAGTCAATTGTCATCGGATTTCCGAATATTAGCCAGGATATACAAAATTTTCTTTGATTCAAATCTCCGCCCTAATTTGAACATCCGCTCTGCCAGCCGGGCCTGGTCAGGACCCAAACCTTTCAAGGTCTCCAGATTTTTTTCAAAATCCATGAACAACCCCATGCGGACATTGTGGTCGATTGTGGACCACAACGACTGGGGAATCTCTATGGTTTCGTAATTCAGCGGCTCGGACGCCGCCTGTGTCTCCGTTTGCGGTGCCGGGGTGTTTGTCGAAGACGGCGGAGTGGTAAATTTATCTTTCAACAGTTTGTGGGTGGTTTTAAGCAGGTCTTCATAGACCACCGGTTTTCTCAACACCGCGTCCGCCCCTGCATTCAGGAACTCTTTGGTCTGGTGGGTCAGCGTGGACGCGGTGGTCATGACGATCTTGAAGCGATCCTTCCCGTACGTTTCATGAATTTGCTGCATGACCTCAATGCCGGTCAAGCCCGGCATCTGGTGGTCGAGAAAGATGATGTCCGGCTTCCAGTTTTCGATCAGGGTCAGGCTGTGCTCACCATCTTCCGCCGTTTGTACATCGACGCCGAGGGTGGAGATCAGTTCTTTTAAGATATCGAGGTTTGCCTTGTTATCATCGACCAGCAGGGCTTGGATGAGCGGTGCGCCGGTTTTTTGTGCGAACTCGCCCAGAGCGGGATCGGGGTCGGCTTTTTTGCTGGCCGGGGGAAGGAATAACGAAAAATAAAACCGGGATCCCTTCCCGGGTTTGGATTCGAGTTTGAGTTCACTATCCATGATTTTCACCAGCCGCTGGCAGATGGTGAGTCCCATCCCGGTGCCGCCCTTGGATTTTCCCACTTTCCCCTGGCGGAAGGGTTCAAAGATGCTGGCATATTCATCGGATGGGATACCGGGACCGGTATCGACCACTTCAAACCGGTATGTATCGTTTTTTCTTGCGATAACGCGGAGCAGCACGCCGCCGGTCTCGGTAAACTTGGCGGCGTTGCTCAACAGCTTTACCAGGACCCGGCGCAACTTTCCCTCGTCGCCCCAGACCCAGATTTCCTGATCCAGGGGAAACGACACCAGTTTGAACTTCAACTCTTTTTCCTGGCAATCCACACGCGTGATTTCCGCCAACTGGTGAACTAGGGTGATCAGGTTGAACTCGTGATTGGCCAGATTTTCTTTTCTGGCTTCGATTTTGGAAACATCAAGGATGTCGTTGATCAAGGCCAGCAGGTGACCCCCCGACCGGTAAACTATGCTGAGTTTTTCTTTTTGCTCATCAGTCAGATTGTTGCTGCGTTGCAGGATCTGGCTGTAACCGAGAATGGCATTGAGCGGGGTGCGGATTTCGTGGCTTATGTTGACCAGAAACTGGCTTTTGGCGTTGTCCATCTCCCGGGCTTCTTCCGCGATCTTCTGTGCTCCCATGAATTTCCGTGTGCGCTCTTCGACTTTGGCTTCCAACTCATCCTGATTGGTTTTGATCACCGTCGTCATGCGATTGAATGCCTGTGCCAGTTGCCCCAGTTCATTTTTGGAACGCACAGCCAGCTTCAAGTCCCAGTTGCCATGGCTGATGGAGTCGGCCTGCCGGGTCAGGCGTTGAATGGGTTTTATGATCGACTGCACAAAAAAACCTATCAAAACCAGCACGCCGGCGATTATGGGGAACAGGATGGTTATCAGGTCTGATTTCAGTTGCGTGACCGGTCCCATGACCTCATGGCGATCCACCACATAAACCAGGGTCCATCCAAGCCCCTTGTAACCCTTGTAGCCCTTGGATTTGTCGTAGGTAACCAGCGAAGGCCTGGATTGCAGGAGCTCGTTGTGAAACTCCCGGTCTTGTTTCATCGATTCCGTGATCGCCGGCCAGAGCGGAAACGTTTCTTTAAACTCAAGGGGTTTCAAGCTGGTTTCTTTTCTATTCGGGTTGAAGCCGGTTAGTAAGACTTCCCCTTGCTTGTTGACCAGGTAATATTCCAGGGTACGAAAATTTGAACCCTGCCGTATCTCATCCAGTATGTCCTTAATGATTTTGATATTGATGGCGGCGGTGACCATGCCGTTTAGATTACCCTGCTCATCCAGCACCTTTTTGGAAACCCGGACCGTGTAGGCGGCGGCGCTGTCATCGTATTCGACATCTTCAACGGAAATGCCATCCGATTGAACCGCATTCCGGTACCAGTCTTCATCGCCCTGGTAATAGTCGGTGGTTCTGGGGAAGCAGCCCATGATGGTGCCGTACCGGTTGGTGGCAAAAATCTCGTTGAAGACATAAAAGTGAAACTTTTGATTGAGGAACTGGATTTTGTTTTCAAATTCCTTTGAAAGCGTGTTGGAGAGGATCAACTCAATCTCTACAGGAGTGGCGCCCTGTTTCCAGGCCTGATCCACTTTTTGAATGTATTGCTTCCTGTTCGGAATGGCTTCCAGATCGAGATTGGAGTGGTCGAAAACATGATCCAGTTGCATATCGAGGGGTTGAAGCTCAATTTCCTCCATGCGGAGGAACAGCATTCGATCCAAGGCACCCATGGCCTCATTCACGAGATCGTGCAATTCGTGGCCGATTTGTTTCTCGAGGGCGGACTCTGTGCGTTCGGCAAGATAAAAATTGGCAGAAGCGATAGTCAGGCTGATGATGAAAACAAACAGATAGATTTTTGTCGTCAGCTTCATAGCGAGTCCATTGTCTGAAATTGAACTTCTTCCGAATTAAATGCCAGAAAGTCCATCCGGTCAAGGCGAATACGATTAATCTTGCAAGGCCTCACTTTTCCCGTGAAAACCGGGGGAGGAGAAAGAAGTGCGGAAGGGAAGGGGGCTTATCCGGAATAGCGGATAAACAAGGATGGGGCAAGGCCAAGGTAGGGTTATAAAAGACTTTGAAAAGGGCGCGATTAAGTGGGTGTGTTTTGACAGAGTTCCACGATGCTTTTCACCAGGGAGGATGCCGCGGAACCATCTCTCGCCGTCACGATTCGATCGTCTGCGATGACGTCCTCCTCCTCACAATAAATACCGAGACGGTCCAGCTCCGCAATGGCAAGATCGAGATCCGGAGAGGCGCACCGGCCGTTGAGCAGGGATGCCCGGGCGAGCACCACAATGCCCGCGCCGATGGCGGCGATCACGCTGCCGGCCCGGTAATGATCGACCAGAATCTGCGGCACGATGGGGTCGTCCCACAGGGATTTGGCCGCGCCCTTGCCGCCAATCACAATCACCGCATGGTATTTGCCGAAAATGCCTTCCTGCTTGTTCCAGTCGATGATCGTGCCGTCCGGCGTGTAGCGTTCCCGGTTCATTCCGGTTGCCGCCTGCCCCGATTTGGAGACGACAACCGTGCGCGCCCCGGTGGGCTCCAAGGCCTGTCGCAGGCCGAACAACTCCTGTTCCTCAAACTGATTTTTGGGCATGATAATCAGAATGTTCTTCTCTTGAAGGGGCATCATCAACTCGGAATAAAATGTGTTTTACCAATTGGCATTATACAGTTTTATGATATTCTCAATCTTCGAGAAACCGAAAACTGGGTTCGTACTTTCTGCTGAAGGGATCGAGGAAGAGCATGACGGCGAGCGATTTGATACTGATAGTGGATGATCATTACGATAGCTGCCAGGTACTGAGCGAATTTTTCAACACATTGGGCTACCGGGTTGAAATTGCTGAAGATGGCAAGGAAGGTCTTAAAAAGTTTTTTGATTTGAGACCCTGCCTGATCATTCTGGATATTCGAATGCCGATCATGGACGGGTATGAAATGCTGCAACGCATTCGCAAGAAGGACAAAAACGTTCCCGTCATCGTTGTTTCCGCACAGTCCCAGTTGGACGGAGTGGACGAGTGCATGAAGCATGGCGCGACGGATGTCCTCTCCAAGCCGGTTGATCTGCAACAGCTGGAAGACAGGGTGAATAAATACCTGAAAATCTGATCCTCTTCGTAACCGAAAAAACGACAACCCGTCATTTGTAAGATAAGGGAACGAGAAAAACCTGGTCGGTCTCTTCCTGGCGGATGAACGATTTGGTTACCGGGCATTGAAACGGATTGGCGAGCACCGCTTTCACTTCCCCAGGCAGATCCTGCCCTTCCCAGATTTCTTCCACGGTTTTCGTTTCGTCCGGGCCGTTTTCCAGCATCACGTGATGCCGGGTTGGATGCGTGTCACCGCAGGCATCGCACACACTATGGATTTCATATTTTTTCATGGTCGATATCCAATCATTCCTTTAAAAAACTGATGTCGATGGGAAATACAGATTGTTTCCAATAACGGTCTGTTTTGTCAAGCAGGGAAGCTCACTTCACTTTGGAAGTTTGAACTCCAGCTCTCGTGAAAACACCGGCGGGTGGCCGGGGTCGAAGTAGGCATCCAGCACCAGCACGCCGCGTTTGTCATCCGCGCTCACCACCAGTTGCCGTCCCTTTTGATTGAGGTGCGGCTGCCCCGGCAGCAGAAGGATGCCGGCGGGGATCAACGGGATGCGGATGGATTTTGCCTGCCCGGCCTCAAATCCCCCTTCCATCGGCGGCCACTCCGCCTTGCCCACCGTGGAGAACATCCATTTCACAAATTCGGAAGGCTGGCCGTTGGGATACATCGCCAGAAACGACGACCGCGCCGTTTGCCGGGGGGCGGAGAGGTACCGGACCACGTTCACCGCACCCTCCAGTTTGGGGTATTGCGGCGGGTCCTCCCAGTCCACGAACAGCAGCGGCAGTACCAGGAACATGCCCAGCGTGCCCCAGATGGCAAAGGCCTTCGCGCCTTGTCCCGACGATCTCATCGCAGTCCTCTAATGATTCCAAAGCGAATGTCAGTGTCGCAGATGGGGCAGGGAAGGTCTATCGAAAATTGGGTTGGAGTGCAGGAGGGCAGCCGTTCATTTGTTTTGGTTTATGTCCTGGCTCAGTACCTGCAACAGTTCTTTCTGGGCGAGAGGATTGGTCGATAACTGATCCAGAAAGCGAAGCTCAAACACCACCTGGTCGTCCTTGATCCAGATTTTTGGGAAGGGGGTTTCGATCTCATTGAATACATATTCCCGCTTGCCGACCTTCATGACCGCGCTGGGGGAAGGCGGCTCGAACCCGAAGGCGCTGATGTACGGGATGTCCTGCTCCTTCAAAAAGGCTTCCAGCTTGCCTTCGCTGTCGGCCACCATCAGCTTGTGTTCCTTCGCCCACTGCCGGAACGATTTGAACATGTCACGCGGAAACCCGGTGATGGCGATGGTGTCGAGATGCTCCCAGCGCTCGCCCTTGTTGACCTCAATCACCAGTTCAAACCGGGAAGGGTCGCTCACTTCAGGCAGGGTGACCTCGATGTCCCGGTTGCATTCGCTGGCGACCACTTCGGTCGCAGGCACGGAATGCGTGTTTTGCTTGCGGAACAACTGGCTGCGTATGTGGGAACAATCCGCGACGACGTATTCAAAAGGGACACTCAGCGTGGCGCCGCCAAATCGATGGTATGCGCTGTGTTTGGGAAGGGCGGCCAGCACCCAGGCAGGCAACAACAAAACGACAAAAAGGCAAACCAATGGTTTGGTGTAACGGCTCCTGATAACTTCAGCGTTTTGCCGGGACCGAAGATGAACGGACATGATCCTTGAGAGCGAAAGGGATTGTTTGCGGTCATCATAACCAAATCAAAAGTCACCGCCTAGCGGAAAAATGCAGGCCCGGTCCCTTGAATAAAGGAACGCTTTGAAATTATTCCAATAATGCTTTTTATAAATATTTGCTAGAATCGGTTTTTTTTTAGATGGGTCGAACTCTCTGCGGAAGTTTGCGGGCCGTCGGCCCATTTCCTGTTGATATGTTCACCAGATGTCCGGAATAGCCATGAAGACAGTCCGAATTGTTTTACTGGGAGGGGCCCTGTTGCTGGCGGGCGGCATGAGTGCCGGAGCCGGACAGGTTGCCGATGAAAGCCTCGCGGAATTCGTCTCCCCCGCGACCGGCATCGAGTTGGTCAAGGTTCCCGGCGGGTGTTACGTGATGGGGGACGACGGCGGATACGATTATGAAAAGCCCGAGCACGAAGTATGCGTCGGCGATTTTTATATCGGGCGCTATGAGGTCACCCAGGCGCAGTACCAGAAACTGATGGGACACAACCCATCGAAGTACAAAGACTCCCGCCGCCCGGTGGAACGCATCTCGTGGAACGACGCCATGGCCTTCATCCAAAAACTCAACGAGACTGAAAACACTCAGGCCTACCGCCTGCCGACGGAAGCGGAATGGGAACGCGCCGCCCGCGCCGGCACCCGCACCCGCTATTACTGGGGCGATGAAATGGACAACGCCTACGTCTGGTATTACGGCTCCGCCGAGTTTCAGACGCACCCGGTGGGCACCCGCAAACCCAACGCGTTCGGCTTGCACGACATGCTGGGCAATGTGTGGGAATGGGTCAGCGACTGGTATGGACATGGTTACTATCACCACAGCCCCCGCGACAATCCGCGGGGGCCGGACAGCGGTCGTTTTAAAACCCGCCGCGGTGGCGCCGTGACCAACCTCGTCACCTATGTGCGTTCCGCCACGCGCTATCGCGGCCTCCCGGATCACCGCCATTACATCCTCGGTTTCCGCCTCGCCCGGTCGCCGGAATGAGACGGTGAGGGCGGCATTCTCGTCATCCCCAATTTGAGGTTTCGATTTTAAGCCAAATGGTGTACGGTTTTGGTCATACCGTCATCGATAATCAATGGAGAGAATGCGTTATGCCTTCCGAACACGAACGGCGTTTTTCACTGGATAAGGTCGAGATCGATCCCGCCATTAAAAGCCGCATCATGTCCGCCGATGGCGACGAGCATGTCGGCGATTGGGATGGAGAAAACATCGATGACCTGTTCAAGGAACTGGACCGCATCGAGGAACGCGTCGATGCCAGCTATTCCACCCTGCCGCACCGCGAAAACATCCCCGAAGACTTGCGGGATAAGGTGGAGAAGGATTACCCGATTTGGGCTTGTGATCGGCATGGACGATGCCTGGTGGGAGAGACCACGGATAAAATTGAAACGGTGGATGCCATCCGCGCGCATTATGAAAAAGAGTACGGCGGTGTGGATAAGTTTCTGGAAAAATTGCGCATCGAGCGGGAACAGTTCGAGGCGACCTTGCGCGCTAAAAACAAATAATTAGCCGACTACCCCATTTGGGCTAATTCTGTGTGTCTTGATTTTCAATGATTTCCAACCCCTCCTTTTTTCGCCATACCCTCCCGGAGCCGCTTCCCGCAAGGGATAGCGCTTGAACCCCTCTTTAATAACTGCTATAAAAAAGCTGGATTTCAAGTTTTTCAGGGGGTGGTTATGCCGATCGGAAAAGTTAAGTGGTTCAGTAACAAAAAGGGTTATGGCTTCATTCAATCTGAAGAGGGGAAAGACATTTTTGTTCACTACTCAGCGATTCAAGAGGAGGGGTATCGGTCACTCACGCAGGGGCAGGATGTGGAGTTTGAGATCAGCGATGGTCCCAAAGGTCCGCAGGCCTCCAACGTGTCGAAGAAAGAAATCTAATACAAACTGCATGCAAAAGGGCGGGGCTTTGGCCTCGCCTTTTTTTATTGCAGGCCGTTTCGGATGAGGCGAAAAATCAAGGCCAGTCCGAACAATCCGCCAAACGTGGTGACGATCATCGCGCCGGTCGGCACGTCCAGCGAAAAAGACAGAGCCAATCCCGCAAGGCTTCCCGCCGCACCGATCACCGAACCTAAAACGAATTGACGATACAGGGTATTTGCAAACAACGTGGCGCACACCGCCGGGATGATGAGCAGGGTGAACACGAGAAAGATGCCCGCAGTTTTGATGGAGACGGCAATCACCGCGCCAAGCAGAGTATAAAACGCAAAGTCCCACAGGGCCCGTTTGTAGGAACGGGGGGCGGTGGTCTTGCGGTCGAACCAGGTTTCAATCGGCTTGCGCCACTTCCACGCCAGCAATCCCACTCCCGCCGCCGTCACAGCCAGTGTTGCCACGCCCGACCAGGTGATCCACAGGATCGAGCCGTTCAGCATGAACTGAATATGCTCCGCCGCATGGGGAGCCTGGTCGGCAATGATGATGGCGAGCGATGCGCCGACCACGTACACGATGCCGATCACCGCTTCCTGCGACACCTCGGGAAAGCGGTATTCCACCACGGCGAAAAACAGCGCACCGAGAAGAATGAACAACAGGGAAAGTCCTTGCGCGCCCCAGGAATGCGCGTCCCATTCCAGTGCGAATCCCAGCGTCGCACCCAGTGCCGCCAGTTGCGCCAGCGACAAATCGACGAAAATCACTTCGCGTTTCAAAACGTGCAAGCCGAAGTAGGTGAAGACAAGGGCGAGGATGACGCACCCGACCGCCGGCGCGGCCATGAAAGTGAGGAATGCGCTCATGGCAGGGAAGCCCCGTAAATGGTGCTGATCAGAAAATCGAAGAAGGCGATGGTGGTTCCTGCTTCCGGGACACCCCCCACCCCCGGCGGCAGGCTGAGAACCTTGGCTTCGGTTTTTTCCGCCAGCAGTTCTGAAAAACGCAGGCGGTAATAGCTGGCCTGTAGAATGACGTCCACTTTCTGCGACTTCATTTTATCTGCAAGCTGGGCCAGGTGGGACGGGGTGGGTTGCACGCCGGGCTTCACCTCGACGGTGCCAATCGACTCGATGCCGAAGCGCTGCAGAAAATAATCCCAGGTGCGGTGGTAGGTGACGAGCCGCACGCCTTTCATCGGTTCCATGATGCGTTTCCACTGCGCGAGCCTTTCTTCAAACCGTTTTACAAAACTGTCGCGGTTGGCGGCGAAATCGCTTTCGTGCGCAGGGTCGAGTTTGGTCAGATGATCCGCCAGCAGGAACACCATGGGCTTGATGTTTTCCGGATCGAGGGTGTAGTGCGGATTGCCGAAGGGATGCACGTCGCCCATCGACCGGTCCACCGGGGTTTCCGGCACCTGGATGGGGTCGATCGCCAGCGACATGTCCAGCAGGCCGGGCTCGCCGTAGCGGATTTTTGAGTTGCGTGCGCCCTGGATCAACAGCGGTAACCAACCGACCTCGAGGTCGAGTCCCTGGTAGATCAACAGTTCCGCTCCGTGCAGGGTGACCATGAGGCTCGGTTTGGCCTGAACGAAATGCGGGTCCTGATATCCGCGGGTGAGGCTGGCGACCTCCACATGCTGTCCTCCCACTTCCCGCGTCAGCGACGCGAGGTCTTCGGTGGTGGTGACGACCTTCATCACGGCATGGGCCGGGAGGGCGCTCAGCAAAAGCAAGAGCGCGATCCCGATACCCGCCCAAAATACCGGACGCAAGCCTGACTGCAGATTGCGATGGTTTGTCATGAGCCTCCTCAGTAAGTGTGTGCGGGATGGGAACCCATCGAGAAGTTCAATTGCAACATCACCTGCTGTTCTTCCGAGAATCCCTGGTCGAGATAGTTGTACTGCAGGCGGATGGCCGAGAACTCGCTCGGCACGTACCCTATGAGACCGGACCAGCGGTACTGGTCGTCGAAATGTTTCGGCTCGTGGAAACCGACGTAATCGTAACGACCCTGCACCCACCAGCGTTCCAGAAACTGATACTGCACCATGCTGTACATGCCGCCCCGGTTGAGGTCCGGGTTGGCGGCGTTGGTGACGGGGTTGGTGCCGGTTTCCTGAAACGAGCCGATGTACTCGGTCTGCCAGATAAGTGTTTTGTATCGCGATCGCTTGGCGGGATTCCATTTGAGCGTCATGTTGCCTCCCACCAGATTGGTGCGGCCGCGTCCGGAGCCGGACTGGGCCCCGGCTTCGTTGCGTCCGGTGGCGAAGGAGCCTCCCAACTCCAGCGTGGTTTCCTCGTCCAGATCCCACAGGTTTTTCAAATGGGCCAAGTAGAGAAAATCGTTATTCAATGGCCCATTGAACTGAATTTCATTGTCGCCCTGGACCACTTGAAATATGGCTTCCGAGTACCAGGGCACCGGAACAAGATAACTGGTTCCCACTCCGACCTCAAGCAGACCTTCGTCCCCAAACAAGGTTTCGTTGACCAGAGGCTGGTCAATGAAGGGAAACTGATGGGTGTGCAGCAGGTTGTGCTTGCCAAAGCTGGTATAAAATTTTCCGGCGCGAAGAGCCAGCCTGTCCATCAACAATGCATCGATGAAGGATTCCTCGATTTCCACTTCGTCCCCTTCGAACGTGGCGCGGAAATTGGCGCGGAGATAGGTGTCCACGTTGGCGGTGAACTGCAGCTCCATCTCCTGGATTTTGAATCCGGTCGAGTTTTCGTTGTCGGGGTCGGTGTTGCCAATGGACCGGTACTGTCCGAGGAACAGGCCGTTGACAGAAACTGCCGGATTGAAAAACCGCGACAAACCTGTGGCGGTGGAGAACGAGGAGTCCGCGGAACTGCCGGTCCCTTTTGGGAGATTCTTATAAATATCCGGGGTGATGCTGCCGGATGGCTGGGTGCCGGGGGCCTGTTGTGGCGCGGTGGGTCCCGATGGCTGGGTCTCCAGCTTATTGATACGCCGTTCCAGCCGTTTGATCTGCTGTTCCAGCTTGTACGTTTCCGAATCGGTTTTGGTTTCCTGGGCGACAGCAGGCACAGCCAGCAGGCACACACCGCACACGAATGCGGAGAGTTTGAGCGGTTTCATGCAAAACTCCTGAATTTATGGGCAACACGCAGCGCATGCCACACGCCCGGGAATTCCGGACGGAGCACGGGTGTTGCGGTGAATGATCGTGGATCAAAAACCTTGAATGTTCAGGAGAAAAGGGGAGGGCTTCTTCCGGAGTGGCGGGTGGAAACGGATTGCGAATGCGTTTCCTGGTAAAAGATGATCTGGGAAACAGTATCAAAGTCAGCATTCAGCGGTGCGAGGGTTGGGATCAACCCCGCATTGGAGTGTGAAAAATGGCAGGGGGAACAATCCTGATGCAAGTCTTTGAGGTCAAATTCATGACTGTGCAGGAAGGGAGAAAACCCCACCATGGCCGTAAAACACAGGGTAAACAGTGCGGTCCACAGGAAGTTTCGGCGTTTGAATGTGTTCGATGGCGTCATGTAATCAGGTCGAACCCGTGATTGGGCGTTTGGCTTAGGATGTAGTTTTGGGGGCTGGGATTCAACCGATTTTGGAAAATCAGAAAATAATTTGGATGCGGGGGAGTCGCGGCGGGGTGGGAGTCCAGCAGCGAGGCCCTCTCTTCCAAAAGAAGAGAGGGCCGTCACGCCTGGGAGGAGGAGCCTGTCCTTGGCAGGGTCAGGTCTCGGGAGCAACTCAATCTTCGCTGTAAAAATGGTCGGGATACTCGACGGTGCCGTAAATTTCGTTCAACAATTTGCGATTTGCGTCCTTGGGTTTGATCTGTAGATTTTTCTTCTCCGGATCAAAAAAGCTTTCCCAATACTTTTTACTGAGGGTCTGGGTGGAAACCTCTTTTTTCAATTTCCCATTGTGACCGAAGACTTTAACCGGATAGAGCATGATTACCTCCTTCAGGCTAGGGTGAGCGGAGCCGGGCTTTCTGTTTTGGAACCGACGGCATGCTGCCGCCGTGTGTATGGACTGAGGTGTTCGCTGGGACAGGAACGTCAGTCCCCCCTTTTTTTATCTAGTGTCATAATAAGGATTGAGAATTAAATGAAGGTTAAAGAAGCATTAAAAAATTTTAATATTCTGGGGCCGGGGAGGGCGGTTTTTCCCCGGAATGGGCTTTTGGGGTGGGGAAAAAGCGGGAAATGCTTGATTTGTGTGAAACGAACGGGTATTTTTTGAATCTAAATCTTGAGAACAGCAGGCGATTTTTCAACCCGTATTTTGAGATATTATGAACGCGCGATCTCCAAAACCCCTTTGGGACAAAACCTTCTGGGCAAAGCCGTTGACCCTGGCGGAGTCTTTAAAAGTCCGTGATGGTCTTGCCAGCCAGGGATCCCAGCAGGTTCCTCAACCTGTATTGCAGGTGATCCAGACTCATATGAATCGGAACCGGTTCCGTGGTATTTGTTTGAACTGACCGCGCAGCGAGGTTCATTTCAGTTACCGGCATATTGCCGGAGCAGGGAAGCGCTGCCTGGCCCGATTCCTGCGCCCTGAGAAGGATGCGAATAAATAAATCCCCCACCGGGTTGATCCGGTGGGGGATTTTTTTGTGCCGTTTGTTTTTATTTTTGTTTGAGGGGCAGGCTGAGGGTGACGGTGGTGCCTTTCCCGGCCTCGCTATGAACATCGATATCGCCGCCATGATTTTTGATCACGCCCAACACCATCATCAATCCCAGTCCGGCGCGCTTGCTGGCTTTTTTGGTGGTGAAGAAGGGATCGAAAATGCGACCGCGGATTTCTTCCGGAATGCCGCAGCCGGTATCCTGAATATGGACTCGAACTTTGTCTTCCACCAGTTCTGTGGCAATGACGATTTTTCCGGACTGTCCGGAATTGGCTTCGAGGGCATTCTGAAAAACATGCTGCAAGGCGAGCTTCACCTGTGCGCGATTGCCTTCGATGGATTTCAGGTTGGGTGTCAGGTGTTCCTCGAACTGTATGGGAGGGTCGGTTTTGTTGTCTTCCAGGGTCGTGAACTCATGCAGCAGGGCGTGCAGGTCCACGGCTTCGGATTCATCGAGTTTGGGGATATCGCAGCGCTGCAACTGCTCGCTCAGATCCGCGACACGGCGGCACTCATTCAGGGCCACGGTCATCAGGCCTTTATGAATTTCCTCCATGGCTGCGCGATCACTCAACTGTTCCAGAATATTCTGAATGCCATGAATGGGATTGCTGATCTGGTTGGCGAGGCCGGTCATGGCCTGCGCGGCTGCGGAAGAGCGTTCCGACAGCACGTGCTTCTCGTGCTGAGCCGCCATGGATTGAAGGTAGTGGTCCAGGCGATCCTGAAACTCGGTGCGCATGCGTGCCAGTTCCGATTCCAGCCGTGTGCGCGGTGAGTTGTCGTTCAGGATGCCGCACACTCCGTACAACACGCCGGCAGAATTTCGCATGGGGTGTTTGATCACCGTATAGTTGTGAATGCCGTCATCGTGCAATATCGATTCATTGGACTCCACGTTCTGTCCCGTCTCCAGGGCCTGCCGGTCCGTGTTGACCAGAATGTCGGCGATGTCCGCGGGGAACACTTCGTGATCGGTTTTGCCCAGCAACTGGTTGCTGCGAATGTTGAATAGTTTTTGGAACGCGTTGTTGGCCAGCAGGTAGCGTCCTTCCATGTCTTTGATGTAAATCGGCAGTGCCGCCTGATTGAGAATGTCGCTCAGGTGGCGCTCACTTTCCTGAATGGTTTCTTCCGCTTTCAGTTGCGGGGTCATGTCACGAACGATATACAAACTCAATTTTTCATTTTGAATGACGAATGAGCTAGAGGTGACTTGTGCAGGGAAAACCGTGCCATCCTTTTTATTGAAGTGGCCGAGGTCGCTTTTCTTGCGGGGGCCCAGTCCGAGGGCGCCGCTTTGGCCGCCGCTTCGGGAGGTGGTGGATCCGTTGATAAAGAGATCGGTGTATTTGAGTTTCGGCAGTTCGTTCCGGTTGTATCCGAACAGTTTGGCCGATGCTTCGTTGCCCTCCAAAATGCGGTTGTCCGCAAGGTTGACCATGAAGATGGCATCGGTTTCCGCTTCCAGAAGTTTGCGGAATTTTTCTTCGTTTTCCCTGGAGGTGATCTCGAATTGTTTGCGCTTGCGGACATCGTGAATGATGCCGACAAACATGCGCCGGTAGCCCTGATAGATTTCACGGACCGCCACTTCGATGGGGAAAACGGTGCCGTCTTTGGCCTGCCCCGGAAATTCGCGCGGCTCCTTGCCGACGAGGTTGGCCTTGCCGGTCTGCATGTAACGGGACAGATAATTGCCATGCTCGCTGCGGTACGGCTCCGGCATCAACATGCTGATGTTGCGCCCGACGACCTCAGAGCTGGAATATCCGAACATGGTTTCCGCCGTGCTGTTGAAGGATTGAATGATGCCGCTTTCATCAATGGTGACGAACCCATCCACAGCCTGATCGATGATAGATGCAAGGAGTGCCTCGCGTTCCTTGATGTTGTTTTCGCGTTCCCGCATCTCATGAATGTCCTGGCCGATCGCGAGTATGGACCCTGGCGTTTTGGAGTCGTGTGATTCGCGGATCAAATTCCAGACCATGGTGTGCTTTGTGGAGTTATCGACCGGCGTGTCGGATTCGAATTGGAACACACTCTTTTCTTTGAGTTGATCCGCGGTTGTGGCGGCGAAACCTTTCCAATCCTTGTCCGGCATCACCTTTTCAAAAAAGTTCCGATTGCCTGCATTTTGCGGCGTCCAGCCGAGGGCCGTTTCCGCCGCCGGTCCAAATTCGGTGATTTCGAAATCCGCAGAGAGCGTCACCGAAATCAATCCGGATTTTTTCAGCATCGAATCGTAGTAATCCTTGAGGCTTTGCAGGGCTTCTTCCGCTTTGCGGTCATTGGAGATGTCGGCGATCACGCCAATCGCTTCATCCGAGGCGGTCCCGTTTGTAAACAAGGCCAGGCTGATGAGCCCCTTTTCACATTGTTCATGATTGCCGTTGCCAAAAGAAAGGGGCAGCAGCAGGTTCACCGCGCCGTTTTCTTTGAGGGGGTCGAGAACATCCCGTTGCAACTGAATGTCCTCATCTTTCGGAAACAAGAAGCTGATCGGTTGGCCCTGCGCGGCCTCCTGATAATAACCCGTCAAAGTCTGAGCGCCCTGATTCCAGGTCATGATGACGCCACGGGTGTTCATGGTGAACAGCGGCAGACCCACTTGATCCAAACGCTGGCTCTGGTATCTGAGCTCTTCAATGAGACGATCTTTTTCTTCGAGGTCGGTCATCATTTGCTGATTGGCAATTTCAAGGTTCTCCGTGTCATGCTGGAGTTCCTGATATTCCTGATTTTTTTGTTCGAATTGAGTCTGGATTTGTCGAAACTCTTCAATCTCCGTTTGCAGGACGGTGCGGGAGGCTTCCAGCACTTCAAAGTTTTCTTCGAGTTTCTCCATGTCCTTCCGCAGTTTGGACAGTTCGGTCTCGACCCAGTTTTTCGCCACATGGACCTCATCCAGTGTTTCCTGGAGTTGCTGCACTTCCAGATCTTTGGAATCGATCTGTGCTTGCAGTGTTTCAATTTCGTGAGGGGACGGGGCGTTGGTTTTAAACTCTGAAAACTGTTGCCTCAGTTCTTTCATTTCGGCATCTTTTTCTTCCAGTTCAGACTGGTACTGGCTCAGTTTCAGCGTAAGGATTTGAAGCTCCTCCTGCCGCTCGGCTTCCTGTTGTTCCTCCTGCGCCTTTTCTTCCTCTGTTTTCCCCCGGCTGCGCGTTTTCGATGCCTTGTAGCCCAATTCCATTTTGGAATTTTCCGCGGTTTCCATTTGCGCTTTCAATTCTTCGATTTCTGCTTCCTTGTCCGCCAATTTCTTTTCCAGAACATTGCGATCGATTTTTAATTTTTCTTCCAGTTTTTCCTTGGTTCGGGTGATGTTTTCAAGTTGGCCCTGGACTTTCTGAAGTTCGAGGGACTTGTTGGAAAGCTGCTTTTCCAGATTGGTGGCAAAGGCCGTCTTGTCGGCTGCGGAAGCAGGCTTGTCGGCCTGTCGCTTTTCCTGCAATTCTTTTTCCAGGGCTTGCTGGTTGCTTGCCAGTTGGGATTCCAACTGTTTTTTAGACTGAACTTCCTCTTCCAGTTTGGCCTGAATGGATTGGAGTTGTTCCTGGACCTCTTCATATTTCTGTTTCAGTCCACTCTGGTCCTCCGCCAGTTGTTCCTCCATACGCTGTTTCGTTTCTTTTTCTTTAGCCAGCAACTCGGTGAGTCGATCCAATTCTTCGGATTTTGTGTGCAGTTTGTTTTCCAGTTCGTTCTGGGCTGCGCGTAGCTGGGACTCGGCGGTGTTACTGTCTTCCAGTTTTGCTTCGAGGGTGGCGCGGGCCTTTTCCAGATTGGCAATCTGTTCCTTGAGGCCCTGTTCCAGCTTGCCGCCGGTTTCCTTAATATCGTTTTCCATTGCGGCGTCTTCGAAATCCAGTCCGAGGACATCGTCATCCAGATCGAAACCGAAGCCTTCAATGGATTCATCGTCCGGCTGGGAGGTGGAGAGGGGCTGATCCGAAATGATTTGGTCCGAGGTATGAAAAACGCGGGTCATCTGCCGGGCAAGCATCTTCAAGATCTCAATTTCATCCGAATCCCAAGCCTTGGGTTCGTTGATGGTTTCAAACCCAAGGCAACCAATGGGGCCGCCACTGGCGCCCAGCGGAGCCAGGACGATGGATTTGACTCCCTGCGAGTCGAGAAATTTCTTCTCTGCTGCGGCCTCCTTGGGCAGCGCCGCCACGTCGGGAATGTGCAGCACTTCCAGTTTCAATAGTTTTTTCTTCAGCCAGGGCAGGTCCGACAGGGAAATGGGATCGGAGTCGGGTTCCATGTGGGGTTCATCCGAGACCCAGATGTGGGAATTGGCCATGCTTTCCCTGCCGGGGGAAAGCATGTAAACGAAACCGTGGTCCACGCTGCACAGGCTACCGAAATCTTCCAGAGTCTGGCGGATTCTTTCATCCAGCTCTGCCTTGTTGGAAAAATCTTCCGGCGTCAGGGCAATCAAGGTTTTTTCCAGATTGAACCAGTACTTGAAGCGGGCCTTGGCATGCGCCGTTTTGATGGCTTCCTGATGGTATTTCTGTTTGTTATCTTCCAGTTCCTGCGTCAGTTTCTTCAGGGCGGGTTGGTATTTGTCCTTGAGGGCATTCAGCTCATGGATTGCCGTATTCTGCTGGGTGACATCCAATCCCGAAATGATGGTTCCATAAACCTGGTCGCGTTCGTCCACCAGGGGGGCGGCTTGCCATTCCACCCGGTGCTCCTGATTCGATTTATCGTGGACCGGAGTGCTGAAGGCCTTGAAGTTCCGCGACCGGTCGTTGACGAACGCGATGAATTCCCGCCGCAATGCATCCCGCTCTTTGCTTCGAATGAGAAACTGCATCCAGTCCTTGCCCAGCAAATCATCTTCCTTATAACCGAGTATTTTGAGGGCCTTTTTGTTGACCTGCATGATCTGGTTATTGGTATCCACGACGATGAGGATGGAACTGTCCACGTTGAAAAAAATCCGGGACAGCGTTTTTTCGCCAACCAGGCTTTCTTCCACGGATTTGAGCTCGTCGAGGAGTTTCCGGACTTTACTGAAAGGGATGGTGATGGATAAGGCCACGATCGCCAAGCAGGCAATCACGAACTCCCATCGCTGGAATGCAGATTGATCGACAGGTTGATTGAGTAACAACTCAAAGAAGATTTGCTTGAGTGCGTATTCCCAACCGACCAGAAGGACCAGTGCGACGATCAGGGTGACCCCGACCTGAGACGCAATGTGCTCATTCTTCTTCGACATGGAGATTTCCTTAAATTAAAGAACATTGGGCACTGGAAACAGGCAGGGTACAGCCATGCCGCCAATGGCCAAGGCACTCCTTAAGGCATTTCATATCCCCTCCTTCTTAAAATCAAGAAAGATGCCGAAAAGGAATTCTTCCCGTGAGGACGGTGGCGAGCCGCTCCACTTCGGGAAGGATTGCGTATTCAAATTTCACGATGGTCTGAGTATAGCTGATAAGACTTTAAAAAGCAAACAATTAGACTGTATTTGCAGGGGAAGCTGGCTGGGGGAGCCCGATCGATGGAGTGTTTGCAACGAATCCTGGGAAGCTTTTTTTAAAAGGGGTTAGAGGCTCCGGCCCTGACAGGGAAAAGGCACTTTATTTGGGTTTACCGATGTCTTGCTGCTGGAATAGGGGAAACGCTTGAGGAAAGTAGTGCTATTCAGGAGTGGAGGGAAGTACCCGGGGCTCGAGATGCGCATAAAAAACACTTTTTGGGCTGATCTTCAGGGTGAACTTTTCGCCGGCTTGGGCCAGTTCCAGATCATTCAGGGTGAATCGCCATTGAGCCACCTTGCCGGACCGATGCGGACCGCCTTCAATCAGGATGGCGGATCGATGAGGATTGTTGACCAGGCGGAAATCGATCGGCCCGTTTGGGCCTTCTTCGTAACGATAAATCCATGCATACAGGTGGCTGATGGTGCGGGGTCCATCGTTGCGAATTTTGAAGACAATTGAACTGCGGCTTTCCGCCAGTTGGTATTCTGTGTCGAAGGCGACCGGACCCTGCTCGACAAAGGTCCCCTCGCTATCGGACACCTGTGCGGGGGCGGCCCAGGGAACCAGCCAGAGCAGCATGGCTGCAAACAGGCAGAATGTTTTGAAATAGAGGCTGCTTTTTTTTGAGTTCACGGTCCGCACCGGTTTCGAAAAAAAAGTTGTTGCTGGGTTCACTTCCCTTACACTAATGATGTTAACGACATAAATACGACCAAATCAAGGAATTATGGAATCCGGAACGACAGAAAATCAGAAATATAAAGTCCTGTTTGTTGACACGGAAAAAAAAGTGCTGGCGTCGGCAAAAAAGATATTCAATCAGATGGGCTTCCAGGTGATTGCCTGCGATGGGGCCATGCGCGCTGCCGATGTTGTGGCCAACGATGGGCCGATTGCGGTGGTGTTCACCGATGAACGCATGAGCGGCATGCGCGGCACCGAACTGCTGGAGATCGTCAAACGGGTTTCCCCGAATACGGTGCGGGTATTGACCGCCGCTCAGGTGGAGGATCGCACGATTGAAGACATCATCAATAAGGGGGAGGTGTACCGGTTTGTCAGAAAGCCGATCGATTTCAATGTGGCCATCAAGGTGCTGAAGCAATGCATTCAACTTTATGAACAAAACCTGCGCAATGAACGCCTGGATCTGGCCCTGCAGGAAATGGAAGAAGAGAAGATGAAGCTGGGACGGGAAGCGACCGGGCTGAACGTCCGCATCGTCAAGCTCAAAAAATCGGCGCTTTACTGGTTTGCCGGCATCCTGGTTGTGATCGGGCTCGCATTGGGTTTCAATGTTTACAGAGAACACTTGCGCCAGCAGGATTTGCAGGCCTCGAGCAATAATATTGGAAGCTGGGTGGCCTATAAAAATCACACCGCCCTCGATACCGTCAACAACCTGATGTGGATGACGCGTGATTTCCGCATCATCGAGAAAAGATATCCTTCGTCCTGGCAGGAAGCCATGAACTGGGTGGAGAAGATGAATCAACGGCGCTACGCGGGATACTCCGACTGGCGCGTACCCACCGTGCAGGAATACAAAAGCACGTTCGATCCGGATCGCACCAAGCTGGCTTTTGACCGCAATCAGGAGTACCCGGTGGGGTATCCGAAAGCTTTTGACGAGGGGGGTGGCTATGGATTTTGGACCCGCGAGCGGGTCGGCGAAAAATCTGCCAAGTATTTCTTTTTCGTCGGTGGCTACGCCCAGACCGAAAACCTGAACTATGGCAGCCCCACCATGAGCATTCGCCTGGTGCGCGATGTCAAATAAACCGTTCCGTCCCTGGCTTCGCGGAAGCGTTCATATGCCGGTGTGTTCGGCGATCAAGGTTTCCCAGCGGGGACTTTCCACCAGTTTCCTGACACGCAACACCGCCTCCGGTTTGAAATCTTTTCGCTGACATAAAATGCCGTCCCGCTCGGGACGGTGGGCGGTGCGCGCACCGCGTTGCCAGCGGCGCACCACTTCCAGCATGCGCTCCACTCCCAGAACGAGGGTCTTGGCCATCAACGACTGCTCGTCGTCATCGATCTCGACCGTCACCGTACTTTGGTCAAGGATGGCTCCGGTATCGATGCCGGGGTTTATTTGCAGGATGGTTGCACCCAGGCAGTCCAGGCGCTCATCGTGAATCGGCCAGAAGTTGCAGGACGACCCGCGATACGCTTCGGTGAGGCCGACATGAAGGTTGAGGATGCGACCGGGAAACGCCTCCATGAGATCGCCTCCAATCAGGCCGCAATCGAATAACAGAATCAGGTCCGGATCGATGTCTTGCAATTGGTCGCGAAGCCGGTCCGAGTTCAGTTCGTCTGCGGACAGGTCTGCGTAAACGGGTGGGTTGACTCGGGGCAGGTCGCGGACGAAGGCAAACCTCTCTTCCTCGTGTTGTTCCCGGCGTTCAAAAAACCAGTGCCACGCCGCTTGTGCCTCTTTCGAAGCCGCGGGCGTTGGCGGATACTCCTTGGTTTCAAGCAAGACGAGATCGACCGCAAAATGCCGATTGATGTGGCGGACAAAGTATTCGTGCCGCAACTCGGGTCCCGTTATCAATACCAGTCTGGGAGGATGCATGCGCCCTGTAACGAGTGATGGGTTTGCGTTGCAAATTTTTGAAATTATAACAGAGGCGCTGCCGTTACCAAGGCCGGAATGGTACAATGCCCCCGGTTTTTCACGATCGTCTTTCCGAATCCGTGAACCGGAGCCAACCTGTTGCTGAACTTCATCTGGGTTTCATTTTTCTTCATTGCCTTCTTCGTGGCCCTGCTCAAGTGGCTGGTCTGGGGCCAGGGCGACGTTTTCGTGCAGATCATGGGCGCGACGTTCGAGATGTCGCGTGTGGCCTTCGAGATCGCGCTCGGCCTCGTCGGTATCATGAGTTTCTGGATGGGTATCATGCGTATTGGCGAACGGGGCAGCGTGCTCGACCTGTTTGTGCGATTTCTGCAACCTCTGCTGCGCAAGCTGTTTCCGGACATTCCGGAACGGCACCCCGCCTTCGGCGCGATGGTCATGAACTTTTCCGCCAACCTGCTGGGATTGGACAACGCCGCCACACCGCTGGGCCTCAAAGCCATGACCGAGTTGCAGACGCTGAATCCGGAAAAAGAATCCGCCACCAACGCGCAGACTTTATTTCTTGTCCTCAACACCTCGTCGCTGACCTTGTTTCCCGTCACGGTTTTCGTGTACCGGGCGCAGCAAGGGGCGGCGGACCCCACCGATGTGTTCATCCCCATTCTCATCGCCACCTTTTGTTCGACGCTGGTGGGATTGCTGGCGGTGGCGACGGTACAGCGCATCCGCCTGCAAGACCCGGTGGTGCTCGCGTATCTCGGCGGTCTGCTTGCGCTGGTCGGAGGACTGTTGCTGTACTTCGCGCAGTTGGACCAGGCAACGATGCAGGCGCACTCGGCCCGGCTCAGCAACTTGTTACTGTTCACGGTGATGGTCGCTTTCATGGCCGCCGCCGTGTGGCGCCGGCTCAACGTGTTCGATGAGTTCATCGACGGTGCGAAGGAAGGCTTTCAGGTCGCCATCAAAATCGTGCCGTACCTGGTTGCCATGCTGGTGGGCATCGCCGTGTTCCGCGCCAGCGGCGCGTTGGAGATGCTGCTGGATGGCGTGCGCTGGCTGGTATTGGGTGTGGGGGGTGACACGCGTTTCGTTGATGCGTTGCCGACGGCGTTCATGAAGCCATTGAGCGGCAGCGGCGCGCGCGGCATGATGGTCGAAACCATGCAGACGTTTGGAGCCGACTCCTTTGCCGGGCGGCTGGCCTCGGTATTGCAAGGCAGTACGGAAACCACGTTTTATGTGCTGGCGCTGTACTTCGGTTCGGCCGGCGTGCGCCACACCCGCCATGCCTTGCCCTGTGCCTTGCTGGCCGATGCCGGAGGCATTGTGGCTGCCATTGCCGTCAGCTACTGGTTCTTCGGTTGAGGTGGCCGGACTCTCACCGGGAATCATCCCACAGTTCAAAAAACAGGCGCAGCGCCGCGCCCATACGGTTCCGCAAAAACGCCAGCCGGTCGGGATCGACCGTCCGCGTGTCCGTATCGAACCACGGGTCCTTGAGATACAGTTTGCGGTTCATCTCGATCTGTATCCACGGCAGCGGACGGCCGCCGTAACGGCGGGTGATGTAGCCTCCGGCGAACGGCTGGTTCAGCGTGACTTCTTTTTCCTCCAACTCGAACACCCGGCAGAGGCTGGTGGCCAGCATCCGGGCGACGGCATCCGGGCAACTGTCGCCGAAGCGGTTACCGAGGCAGAACGTGGGGCGCGGTTGCCCTGCATCGTTCGCCACCGGCGGTGCGAACTCCGACATGGAGTGGCAGTCGAAGGCGATGCGCAGATCGTGGCGCAGCTTCACAACGCTTTCGATGAAGCTGTGAAACGGTTGGTGGTATTTGTGGATGAGATCGTCGGCCAGCGCGTCGTCCAGCGGCTGTTGCGGATCGTACACGGGCACGTTGAAACAGGTGTGGGTTTTAACGACGCCATCGGGATTGGTGGGAGGGCGGTCCTCCCGGCCGCGGTTGAGATCGACGACAGGCCGGGCGATGTCGGTGTCCTTCCACACCATCACCAGATCGGACAAGTCGTAGATGCCGCGGGTGCAGGCATCGATGTCGTCGAACACGTCCCGCTCACTGAGGATGAACCGTCCTGCGAGGAAACCGGGAACCTGCGTTCCTCCATGCGGTACGGTGATCAGGCAGGGCAGGGGCGCCATGGCGTCAATCGATCCCTGCGGCCGTGCCGTCGCGGCGGATTTCGGCAACGCCCTGGAACCCGTCCCGGGTCTGGGTTTTGACCACGGCGTGCACGGCCCCCAGGTAAAACGCATAGGGATCTTTCGGCGTCATTTTGTATCCGGCGTCTTTCAGATACCTGATGATGGTTTTCGGGAACCGTTCCTTTTCGTAACTGAGGATGCCGCCGAGCGTGCAATGCAGGCGCGGATGGATCATGGCTTCGTCGATCGGCATATTGCCGTCGATGATGTGCGAAAGGAACTGGCTCATGGTGGAGAAGATGCGATCGCTGCCCGGACTGCCTGCCACCATCCACGGTTGTTTTTTATAAAAAAGAATAACGGGCGCGATGGAACTCCACGGCACCGCACCGGGGCGCAGGTAGTAGGGATGGCTGGGGTCCTTCACTTCCAGCGCGCTCATGTAATTGTTATAGAGAAAACCCAGTCCATCGGCCGCCGCGTGCGATCCATAAACGCGTTCGATGGATTGCGTGATGCCGATGGCATTGCCGTCGCCATCCATCACCGAAAGATGCGTTGTGTCCTGACCCGATTGAAACGGCTCGACCAGCGGCAGGCTGGGATCGATGACATTGCGGATGGTCGAGGACAGGTAGCGCGCGTAGTCTTTGCTCAGGATGCGCTTGTCATCCGGCAGTTGCGGATAAATGTTCGGGTCGTACGGCCTCTCCTTGTGGTTCATCAACGCTTTGCGAAACGTTTCGGCGATGAAGTGATACGACTCCGGTGAGCGTTCCCGCAGAAATTTTGACGGCAGGTTGTTGAGCATCTGCAAAACCAGTAACAGCGTGCGTCCGGAAGTCGGCGGTGGACAGGTGTATATCTGGGTTTTGCGGTAACGGCGTTTGATCGGCCGCCGCTCGACCGGCCACGGGATGTACGCCAGGTCTTCCTTGCGCACAAACCCGTCGTGAGCGCGCATGTCGGCGTCGATCAACTCCGCGATCTCTCCCTGGTAAAACGAGTTGGGTCCGTTGTAAGAAAGATGTTCAAGCAGATTGGCCAGGTCCTTTTGCACGAACAGGTCGCCGGGTTGAAAGGGAGTGGCGCCGTCTTTCAAAAAATACCGGGCGCCCCAGCGGCAGATGTCTTTCTGAAAGATTTCGAGTTCGCGTTCCTGCAACTGGCTTTGCAGGGGCGTGATGCGGTAGCCTTCGCGGGCGATGCGGATGGCCGGGGCCAGCACCTGCCGCCAACTCATGCGGCCGTAACGAAAATTGAGGTAGCCGAGAAAAGCCACCGTACTGGGCACCGTGGTGGCGCGATGCCCGACCAGCAGGTCGTCGTCGGCATACTGATCGATGTGGGCGAGAGAGGGAGCGCGGCTGGAGCCATCGACATAAATGACTTTGTCGTTCAGGTACAGGATGCCGGAAGACTGGCCACCCAGGCCGCTGGCCTGCGGTTCGCACACGCCGAGAGCGAGCGCCGCAGCCACTGCGGCATCGACGGCATTGCCGCCTGCGCCGAGAATGTCCACGCCCGCCTGAGTGGCTTCCGGAAATGCAGTGGACACCATTCCCTTGCGGGCAATGGCGCTTTTCTTGTCCGCCCGGGACTCGAGTCGGGTTTCAATTTTATCGAGTTTCATTCCTTGAAGTCATTCGCAGCGAGGTAGATGAGGTAGGCAAGGAGAACCGAACGGTCGAGCAGACTGTCGCGGACCACATATTCGTTGCGGGTGCCCATACCGCCGGAGATCGGACCCATATTGCCGAGCACCGGTTTGTCCGGCGAGACATAGCACAGCGAGGTGGAAGCGGTGCCGTGTTGTTTCTGAATGCGGATTTCCAGATTTTTGGCGATTTTCTCGACGCTCTGATAAAACTTTCCGGTGGCTTCCGATTGCATCAACGGCAGCCGCAACAACGATCTCGAAATGTTGACCTTGATCGGATTGGTGGCGCTGACCTCGAAGGTTTTGTAGATCTGGTCCTTCAGTTGCTGGCTGAGGTCGGGCGAGCGGAACCGGATGCGGAAGGTGAGATTGGCAAAGTCCGGCGTCGCCTCATCCAGTCCCTGTGTGTTGACGGAGGTGATGGCCACTTCCACGCCGTCGTCCTTCGACGTCATTTTACGCAGGGCGCTGATCTTCTGCGTGAGAAAGGAGATCAGGTCCGTCTGTTCCGATTTCGTTTTCGATAATTTACTGGGCGCCCATTTGATTTCGACGTTGTACTTCATCACGCCGGAAAAAGAGGTGGTGGCTTCCCCGGAAAGCCCCGCGCCCTGCAATCCCAAAACGTATTTCGCTTTGTTTGACAAGTCTTCGATCAGGCTTTTGGAAGAACGCCCGCCAGCGGTTTCGTCGGAGATGAGCAGGATGCCGCATTTGACTTTTTTCAGCGATCGGGTGTAACGCAGCGCCTGGATGGCCCCGAACAGAATGGCGAGCCCTCCCTTGCCGTAATAGACGCCGGAGCCGTACAGCTTGCCCCGGTCTTCCTGGTAGGCGACGTAATCCTGATTGGGGATAGGATTGTCCAGCTGGCCGATCAACAGAATGTCGTTTTCATCATCGGTGTGGTTGGAAAAGTAGAGCACATTGCCGAACTCCGCCTTGGTGTGCACCTCGCGTTGGAATCCCATGCGGCCGAGCTGATTGGAAATCCATTTGCCGAGCGAATTGACGCCGTCGATATTGCGGGCATAGGAATTGATTTCGACCAGGTGCGCGAGGTAGTCTTCCATGGTGCCTATGTTTCCACGCAGGTAGCTGCGCAGGCGCACCGGCAGGGAGGTGGTCTGCCTTTTGATGAAGCTTTTGAAAAAGGGTTCCGGTTCCTGCACCTCATTCATTTCTTTTTCGCCGAAGTACCGTTCCACCGCCACATCGAGCATGCGGTTGATGAGAGATTCATACGTGTATCCCGCCACCTTGGCGGCATGGACGTAAGATCCGGTCAGCCCCAGGCTGGCCATGGAGTTGAGTTCCAGCACGTACAGGTTGCCTTTGTCGTCCATGCGGAAATCGGCGCGGCAGAAATCGAACAGGCCGAGCGCGCGGAAGGCGCCTTTGGTGAGTTCTCTGATTTTTTCCGCCGTGGCATCGTCGATCTTGGCCGGGCAGATCTTCTCCTTGGGTTTCTTCATTTTCTCGGTGTAAGTCTGAATGGCGTTGGGGTCGCCTTCCAAATCAAACTCGACGATGGGGAGGGCTTCCGGATCGCCGTTGCCCAGGAGGCCGACGGCGAACTCGCGTCCGGGGATGAATTCCTCGACCAGCACCTGCTGGTTGTATTCCTTGACCAGGGTCTTGACCGTTTCACGCAGGCGTTCGATGTCGTGCACCACCTCGATGCCCATCGACACCGCTTCCATTTTGGGTTTGACGATGACCGGAAAAGGGATGTCTGCCGGAATCTGATCCTCACTGAAGAACGACCAGTAGCGCGGAGTGGCCACGCCGTTGGCCTGAAACAGGACTTTGGAGGTGATCTTGTCGAGGGCGATGCCGTGCCCCGCCGGGCTGGAGCCGACATAAGCAATGCCCACCATTTCCAACAGTGCCGGCACGTGCGTGTAACGGCTCACGCCCTGGATGCCGTACGCCATGTTGAACACCATGCCGGGTTGTTCGCCGTGCATCACTTTCGGCATGAACTCGTTCAGCTTTTCGATCAAATGAATGTTGCCGTCGATCACGCGGACGTTGTGTCCGCCTTTTTCCAGGGAACTTGCCACGCGCTCAACGGTTTTCGGATTGTAAATTTCGCGATTCTGGGCACCGAATACGTTGATGACTTCGGACTGGTTCTTGTTGTAGATGACGGCGACCTTCATATCGAAATTCCTGAAAAAGTGATAATTTGGGCAAAACTTCCCAATTTCCCGGTTTCCAAGTATGATGGATATTGTACCGCTTTTCAGGGCGTTTTGTGAGGGTTGATTTGAAAATTCAATAAGGTGAGTGGGTTATGGATATCGTAAACGAATGGATGAGTCACAACCCGTGGGCGGTATGGCTGGAAGCCGCGATCTGGACCGTTTTGACTTTGGCGATTCTGGCGTTCGTACGCAGCCGGTTGCAGGCTCTATTTAAAAAACGATACAAAAATTCGAAGCTGTGGGGCGATCGCCTGGTGCAACGCCTGGCTGAAAAAACACACTGGCTGTTTTTACTGATCATCGCAGTCTATGTCGGCAGCCAGAAGCTGCCGCTGCCGGACGACACGATGGTGAAGTGGGGCCATGTCGTCTTTTTGATCATGCTCGCTTTGGTCGGCGTGTGGGGGCAGAATGCCATCCTGCTCTGGGCGGACCAGGCCTACCAGAAAAAGAAAGAGAAAGATGCGTCCTTTGCCACCGCGCTGGGCGTCATCAAGTTTCTGATCCTGCTTGTGTTTTATGCGCTGTTGATGCTGGTGGCGTTGGAAAACATGGGCGTGGACATCGCGGCGCTGGTGGCCGGGCTTGGTATCGGCGGCATCGCCATCGCGCTGGCGGTGCAGAAGATTCTGGGCGACCTGTTCGCGTCGCTCACCATCATCATGGACAAGCCGTTTGTCATTGGCGACTTCATCATCGCCGGCACGGACATGGGCACGGTCCAGCATATCGGCCTGAAATCCACTCAACTCAAGAGCATCAACGGCGAACGCCTGGTGGTGCCGAACTCCGACCTGCTGGACAGCCGCATCCGCAATTACCATAAGTTGCCCGAGCGCCGGCAGTTGTTTGCAATCGGTGTGGTGTACGACACCCCGGCGGAGAAACTCGAACGCATCCCCGGCATGATTCAGGAAATCATCGAGGCGCAGCCGGAGACGCGCGTGGACCGGGTTCACTTCAAGCAGTTTGGCCCGTACTCTCTGGATTTCGAGATCGTGTACTGGTTGCTAAAGGGCGAATACGATTTTCTGATGAACACGCAGCAGGCCATCAACCTTGCTTTATGCAGAAAATTTCAGGAAGAGGGCATCGAGTTTGCGTTTCCGACGCAGACCATCCTCATGGAGCAGGGGATGCAGCCCGGTTCCGGCCCGTCCCCGGTTTGACAGGTCCCGGAATTCCCCGTATGATCCCGTTCTGAAATTTTTGAATGAGGTTTTGTTTTCAGCATGTGGCTTGCGTTCCCCCCGACTCCTTTCAAACGTCCCGGACTTCCCGCTCTGATCCTGGCGCTGGCAATGGCTGTTTCCGGTTGTACCAGCCTGGGTGCCGACCGTCTTCAAGGAGAACGGTCCAATTACAATGTCGCCATCCAGCGCACCAACGATCAGCAGTTGCTGTTGAACCTGGTGCGGTTGAAGTACCGCGACACGCCGTATTTTCTGGAGGTCAGCAGTGTGGCGTCGCAGTTCACAATGACCACCAACGCCAACGCCAACGCCTCCGTCCCGGAAGCGGGCTTCTCTGTATTTGGATTCGGCGCTGGAGCGCAGATGCAGGACAAACCCACCATCACCTATTCTCCTCTTCAGGGCGACAAGTTCATCCAGCGCGTGCTGACGCCGATCACCATGCAGACCGTGACGCTGTTGTACCATTCCGGCTGGCGCGTGGACCGTCTGTTCCGCCTGTGCTTCCAACGCATGAACCGGCTGAAGAACGCCCCCGGCGCTTCCGGCCCGACTCCCAGCCGTCCTCCGGAATTTGAGACCTTCACCCGCGTGGTGTCGATCCTGCGTACCTTTCAGAAGGACGACCTGATGGAGTTGCAATACATCGAAGAAAATGAAGTGCCCATGATCGTCATCAAGCTCGATGAGGAAGTGCAGGGATCGGAGGATGCCCGCATGCTGTCGGAGCTTCTGGAAGTGGCGCCGATCAATGGAAATTATTATGTGAGCGCGGTGAACGATCCGCGTTTCATCCGCGTGCAGACGCGGTCTTTGCTGGGAGTCATGTACTACCTGTCGCAGGGCGTGGAAGTGCCGGAAGAACACGTCAACAAGGGCAAGGTGACGGTGACGCGTAATGAAGACGGCAGCCGCTTCGACTGGCAGCAATTGACGGGTACGCTGTTGCGGGTCCGCAACGGAGAGGATTATCAGTCGGATTCGTTCGCGGTGTCGATTTTGCACCGAAATACCTGGTTTTACATCGATGACTCCGACCTCAATTCGAAATCGACGTTCTCCCTGTTGTCGCAGATTTTTTCATTGCAGGCGGGCAAGGTGCCTTCCTCGGCTCCTCTGCTGACGTTGCCCATCGGGCAATAGGCGTCATTCCATCCCGTCGTCTTCGCTGTAACTGCGGTGCCAGGCTTCATACCCTCCCATCAGGCTGTGCACGTCGGCGAAACCTTGCTGACTGAAAAACATGGCCGCCTCGATGCTGGAGATGCCGTGGTAACAGCACACCACAAGGGTTTGGTCCTTGTCGAACTTCTCCATGCATTGCTCCACCGGGGTGCGGCTGAGGGGAACGGCGTTCGGCACGTGCCCGGCGTCATACGAGGCTTCATCGCGGATGTCGAGAACGTTGACGGGACCTGCGTCGAGCAGGTCGTGGAGTTGCTGGACACTCATTTGTTTGATCTGGGACATGGTACGCTCCGTTGAATGCGGTTTCATGGTTGGGATGGTGCAGCGGCCAAAAGGTTTTCAATTTTATGGGAAAACCGGGAAAGTCGCCCGCAGACGGGGTTAATTTGATAATGAGGCTCCCGATTTTCTGATAAGATTGGGGCAATTTTGGGAGCGTTTTCTGTACAGCTGGGCGGTTTTGTGCCGCCTTGGCATGCCATTCAAGTTTTATCCGGAGGACTGACTGTTATGGGCAATCAGCAACACATGGAGTTGATCAAAAAAGGCGTCGAAGGCTGGAATGCCTGGCGCGAGGCCAACATGGGCGAGGCGGTGGACCTGTCGGAGTTGGATCTGCGCGGCGCCAATCTGTCGAAGGCCAACCTGAAAGACGCCAACCTGCAGGGCGCGAAGCTTCAGTTCGCGAACTTAAGCGGCGCCAATCTCGAAAACGCCAACCTCAATCAGGCCCGCATGCAGGAAGTGAACCTGAACGGGGCGCAGTTGACGGGCGCACAGGCCAAGGGCTGCAACCTGATGGAAGCGTCCCTCATGCAGACCAACATGGAAAACGCCGATTTGCAGGGTTGCCAGTTCAACGAAGATGTCGAGTTCCATCAGGCCAACCTGAAAGGCACCAACCTGGTGGAGGCTTCCGGGTTGAGCATCGGGCAGATCAAATCCGCCAAGTACGACGCCCACACCAAACTCCCGGAATACCTCAGCGACGACACCGAGGATGAGGAGTTTTTAAATTCCATGCTGTGAGCATCCGTGTCGCATCCAATCATCCATTCGATATCCATGGCAGTTTATTTGAGGAGAGCATTATGAAAGCCAATGAAGGCGGTACGGTGTACCCACATAGTTTGCTGCGAACGGGCGGAGATGAATCTGACCTGAATTACATTTCCACGGGGATTTCCCGCCGCGACTGGCTGGCGGGCCTGGCCATGCAGGGACTGTTGGCTTCGGAAGGAATGGCCGCGGAAAAGGTGCGCATCACGGAACGCTCCTATGAGATTGCCGACATCATGATTGCCAATAGCCTGGAAGACAAAAAAGAGGAATGAAAGAAGACGGCCTGATAGCGGCCTGTATTTTTGGCGGCATAGGGGGGGAGGACGGCGGCTCGATTGGGCTGATGTGCCTACTGCCACGGACCGCTACCGATCCACACCCTCCCGCCGCTAGTAAATGTCTTCGCGGTCGTCCGGTTCCAGAAACTTCCACTTGATCTCCGGAAAGCGCTCGCCAATGCGGTCCTCGATCTGATTGAACGCTTCGATCAGGTCCGGTACCTTCTGAATCCTGCCGGGATGGATCTTGATGCTCAGCATCACTTCGTTGTCGCCGGTCTTGAGCGCGATGAAGTTCAGGATTTTCGAGCCGGGCAGGTATTCGCGGGTGATCGTTTCCACCTCGTGCCGGTAATCCTTGGCCGGGGCCTCGCCGATGATCAGGCTCTTCACCTCCACCGACAGCACCACCGCCAGAATCACCAAAAGCGCACCGATGAGGATCGATCCCAGCGCGTCCCACATGGGATCGTGCAATGCCCACGACAGGCCGATGCACACCGACGCCATGACGAGTCCCAGCAGGGCGCCCAAATCTTCCGTGAAAATCACCAGCAAACCCGCCCGCGTGGTGCGCCGGTACCAGTTCCAGATAGGCATGCCGGGGTCGCGCTTACGCACTTCTTTCAGACACGCGAGAAAGGAATACCCTTCCAGCACGATGCCGAAGATCAGGATGCCGAGAGCGAGGCCGGGATTGGTCATTTCATGCGGGTCGGCGATCTTGTGCGCGCCTTCGTAGATGGCGAACAACCCGCCCATCGAGAACAGCAAAATCGCCACCACGAACGACCAGAAAAACGACTCGCGGCCGTAGCCCAAAGGATGCGATGCCGATGGCCGTTTGCGCGAGCTCTTTTCACCGACTAAAAGTAAAACCTGGTTGGTGCAATCGACGACGCTGTGGATGCCTTCCGCCAGCAATGCCGCACTGCCGGAGATGGACGCGCCGACGAACTTGGCGATGGCGATGCCGAGGTTGGCACACAGGGCGATGAAAATGACTTTGGTCGAACCGCCAGATGAGGACATGACTCGTCAGGTAGAAGGGAAATTAAAAAAACTATGAAAAGGAAATGCGGTTTCGGTATCTGTGTCGGTGACGTAAAAAAAGAAAGGTTACGGGATTCCCCGTAACCCTTTATAAAAACTGGCCGGGGCGAGAGGATTTGAACCTCCGACCCCCTCAACCCCATTGAGGTGCGCTAGCCAGGCTGCGCTACGCCCCGACCTTAATCACTCGATTCGGTTCCGGCGGGCGGTGCGGACGTCTCGAATTCCGCCTGTTTTTGGGAATGCTTTCTTTGCAACGGGGACGCCCGGCGACCGGATTGTGATTTCAAAATAGTGGATGTCCCCAGATAAGTCAACACATTATCCCCCCGCCATGGGGCCGTGTCAGAATCGCTCCTACAATTTTGCTTGAAGCCCTCTGGTTCTGTGGTAGAATCCCTCAAACTTCGCAATTTCAATGGGCTTGGGGCCTTCCCCGGCCTTCTTAAGACAAAGGGGTGGGCATGAAAGTTCTCAAGGTTCGGGAGCAGGCGGCCTTCAAGGCTGAGAAGATGAACAAGGTCAGCCTGTTCGACACGGATCGGTTTTTCTGCGACGTCTATTGCCTGGAACCGGGCCAGGCGCAAAAAGTTCATGCGCACGAGGGCTCGGACAAGATATACTATGTTCTCGAAGGCAAGGGCATGGTGACGGTCGGCAGGGAGGAGAAGGAGATGTCGGCGGATGAGATCACCCTCGCCCCCTCGGGAGAGGAACACGGGGTCGTCAACCACACCGACCGGCGGTTGGTGATGCTGGTGTTCATGGCTCCGAAACCGCAATAACGAACCCACTCAAACCCGGCTTTGCGGCCTGCGTACGGGATGTTTTAAAACATGATTTACCTGGTTTTTCCATCGTCGTGGCATCCTTCTCAACCTTATCTGAGCCTGCCTGCCCTCAAGGGCTTTCTGCACCACAACGGCATCGAGGATGTCGTCCAGCGTGACCTGGCGATCGAACTGCTCGACCACCTGTGCACGTGGGAAAAAACCAAACCGCTCTACGACCGCATCGTCCAACAGGCGCGGGAACTGGGCGCGAAGCCGCAGCTCTCCGATTTCGAACGCGAAAAATACGAAAAACTGATGGAAGCGCAGGAGATCATCCCGGCGCTGTGCGACCAGATTGATGCGGCCAAGGCGTCGCTGCGCTGCGAGGATTTTTACGAGATCGACCGCTACATGGAGTCGCTGAAGATCATCGACGTCTGGCTGGACAACATCCTGTCGCCGTACTATCCGTCGCAGTTGACGGTCATCGGCAGCCAACTCCGTTACTCCCCATATTCCACCGAGGAAATCTTCCAGTCGTTCGAGAATCCGGACGAAAACTTTTTCCTCGACCTGTACCGCGAGCATTACCTGCCCGGTATCCTGAAAGAAGACATCGACATATTCGGCATCTCCATCACTTCGGTTGAGCAGGTGATTCCGGGATTGACCCTGGCACATCTGGTCAAGACGGCGCGGCCGGAAATCCATGTCACCGTCGGCGGCAGCATCTTCACCAAGTTGGTGGATGCGCTGGAGAAGGGATCGCCGTTGTTCGATTTCGTGGACAGCTTCATTGTGCACGAGGGGGAGACGCCGTTGCTCAAGCTGGTGCAGCAATTGCGCGGCGAAGGCGACCTGACCCAGGTGCCGAATCTGGTTTATAAGGATAAGGACGAAACCGTGCAGGTCAACCGGCCGTTCGGCAAAGAAGAGTTGAACGCGTTGCCGACACCGGATTTCGACGGCATGCCGTTCGATCTGTATCTGTCGCCGGAGCGGGTGTTGCCGGTGATGGGGTCGCGCGGCTGCTACTGGGAACGCTGTGCGTTCTGTTCGATCCCGTTCGACCACATCGATTTCCACGTGCGCTACGCGGAGACGGTGGTGCAGGATTTCAAGAACCTGAAGGAAAAGTACAACTGCCGTTACTTCTTCTTCACCGACGAGGCGCTGCCGATCAATTTTCTGCGTACCTTTGCGCAGAAACTGGTGGAAGAGGAAGTCGATGTGCAGTGGACCGGCGAGCTGAAATTCGAAAAGAGTTTATTGCGCGACAACCGGCTGGAGTTGTTGTACAAGTCCGGCTGCCGCAAATTGATCTTCGGCATGGAATCGTACAACCAGCGCGTTCTCGATTTCATGCAGAAAGGTTGCCCGAAGGATGTCATCGACGAAACGGTGGAGGAGTGCATCCGTATTGGCATGGGCATGCATTTTTACATCCTCGTCGGGTTCCCGACGGAAACGCGGGAAGAGGTGATGGACTCGATCAACTTCGTGATGGACAACCAGCGCATTCTGGAATCGCCGGGCTTTTCCTGCATCGCTTCGCAGTTCGATCTGGAGAAGGGCACGCCCATTGCCAAAGACCCGGAAGCGTTCAAGGTGTACGGCCTGTCGAATCCGCCGCACCACGATCTTGCATTGGGATTCAACCACAAGGTGCGCGAGGGGCTGACGCCGGAACAGGCGACGGAACTGTATCAGGAGATCGTGCAGAAGATCAGCCGCGAAGTGATGACCTTTCCCCACAACTACTCGCTGGCCGACGGTCTGCTGTACCTCGGCTACCACGACAAGGAAATCATTCAGGAACGGCTGGCGTCGTTGGTCGTCTGATTTTCCACTCCTTAAAACAGCGCAATCATTCCAAAAGGCAAACTGAAAAGCAATAGCAGCACCACCGCGTTCGCGATATGCAGCAGCATGATGTTGTCGTGAATGGTGGACAGCAGGAACTCCACTCCCACGCGGCGCACCGCGCTTTCGATATCGGCGCGTGTGATCTCCTCGCCCGGCTTTTTCTTGATCTCTTCCATCACATCGTCGAGGAAGAAAAACTTCAGCCCCTTTAAAATGATACGGAAGATGAGGCCTTTTATGTAGCTGATCGGGCCGCCTTTCAGTTTCAGGTCATCGAGAAATTTTTTGCCGAGCTGGTCGAATTTTTCACCGAGCTCCTGTTTCGAGACGTTCTTGCTGAGGTTGGGGTAGTGCGAAAATACACCTTTGACCAGAATGTCGAGCAGGTCGTGCAGGCCGTGGACGGCTTCCTTCAGTTTTTTGCCGACGGTGAAGAGGGCGCTGGACAACACACCGTGAAAAACTCCCAACAAAAGAAACCAGCCAAGGGCAAGGATCAATGCCAGCCATTGGATGAGCATATTCCAGTCGGTGGGGTCGAGCAGCCAGGTATCGAGCCCCCATCCGGCAAGGGCGCCCAGCAGGAGGCCTCCCGTCGAAAACAGGAACAGGCTTTTGAAGGTGCCGAGGAGAAGATCGCTGAAAAAATCACGCCAGTAGGCAACGAGTTGAGGTCGGTCCATGATTTTTACTAGAGTCGAGTGACTGTGGGTTGTTGTGCCGGCGCGGATTGAGGGCGGGCACGCGGTTGCGTTTCCGTAGTTTCAGGCGGTTCCCCCTGGCGGATGCTGGAACTCAGGTTCATGAGAGTCGGGATCAGGATCAATGTGAACAGGGCGCTGAAAAAAAGTCCCGATAAAATGACCACGCCAATGCCCCGGTAAATTTCACTGCCTGCTCCGGGGAAGACGACAAGCGGCATGAGTCCGAAGATGCTGGTGAACGTGCTCATGAAGATGGGCCGGATGCGGTTGCTCACGCTTTCCAGAATGGCGTCACGGTAGTGCATGCCATCTTCCCGGATGTGCAACAAGGCCTGGTAAATGATAAGAATGGCGTTGTTCACCACGACGCCGATCAGAATGATGAAGCCCAGCATGGTGAGAACGTCCAGCGGTTGCAGGATGAATTTGTTGAGGGCCCACAGGCCGAACACCCCGCCGACGGCGGCCATCGGCACGCTGAGCATGATGATCAGCGGAAACCCCCAGTGCTGGAACAGCACCGCGAGCAGAAGGTAGGTGATAAACAGAGCCAGGAGGAAGTTGCCACCCATTGCCTCGCGCGTTTTTTCCAGTTTGTCCGCGTTGCCGGTCAGCGTAATGGCGTACCCTCCCGTCAGGATTCCCTGATCTTTGAGAGGCTGGATGATTTTTTCTTTTACCAGGGCGATCGCATCCTCAAGCGCAATGGTCATGGGCGGCGTGATCTCCAGCGTCACCGCGCGCTGGCGCTCGAAATGCCGGATGTTTTCGGTGCTCACCGTTTCGACCATGGCAGTGACGCTGTTCAAAGGCACCGCTTGGCCGCGCGGCGTGCGCAGAATCAGGTTCGGAATGTCCTGCGTTTTCTTCACATCCTTGTCGCGGCTCATGAGAATGAGGTCGATGCCGTCGCGCGGCAGGTAAGGGGCGGAGATTTTGTCGGCATCGAGGTACACCTCATCCGCATACACACCGTCCACCAAAGCCGCCACCGAATAGCCCAACTCGGAGACATCCACGCCCATCTCTGCCGCCTGCTTCCAGCGGGGTTGAACCAGGATTTGCGGCTGACCCAACTCGATACCGGGGTTGGGGCGAACCTGCGCGTCGGGCATGAGTTCCTGTACCTTGAAAAACGACTCGCGCGCGATCTCCGTGATGCGCACCAGGTCCGGTCCCATGATATTCATCTCGATGCCGCGCGATCCGGTGAATGCGCTGGAAAACAGCGACAACTGTTTCGAAACCGCGATCATGCCCGGAACTTTCTTCAACTCCTCGCGAAGCACGGGGATGAGATCTTTGGCGCGTTCAGGGTCCTTCGCTTTGACGACGGTGAACAGGCGGCCGCGGCTTCCGATGAACAGGAAATTGCGCACCGCGGGTCCTTTCAGCTTCTCTTCTTCCGGACTTCCCGGCTCCGCCTGCCAGTACGGCGCGTAGTTTTTCTCCATTTCGTTGCCGATGCGCGTCATTTCCTGAATGTTGTACCCCTGCGGCGGAATCATCATGCCGATGATGACGTTCTGATCGCCTTCCGGCAGGTATTCGGTTTTGGGCAGCATCAGCCACGCGAGATAAGCAGGCAGCGCCGTCAATACCAGGATCACCACCACCTGCCTGAGTTTGGATTGAAAAATGAAACGCAGAATGCGAACCACGGTTTCATTGAGCCGCGTTGCCAGCGGCACGATGCCGAACAGGTTGCGGAATGACGAAACGAAGCGGCTTTTCGAGGGAGCGTGGATGCTTTCGAAGTTGAGCAGTTTGCGGCTCAACGCCGGAATGACGAGAATGCTGACAATCATCGACAGCGTGACCGCGGCGCTGATGGCCACCGCAATATCCTGGAATAACTGTCCGACTTCCTCCTCGATGAACAGGATGGGGATGAACACCGCCAGCGTGGTCAGCGTGCTGGCGAAGATCGCACCCCACACTTCCCGCGCCCCGTCGTGCGCCGCATCGAAGGTGTCCTTGCCCTTTTGCCGGTGCCGGTAAATGTTTTCGAGCACGATGATGGAGGCGTCCACGACCATGCCCACGGCGAAGGCCATCCCGGCGAGCATGATGACGTTGATGGTCTTGCCCATCAGGGTGACGATCAGGAACGAACCGATGACGCTGATGGGAATGGCGACAGCGACAACCAGGGTGCTGTAAAAACTGCGCAGGAAAACAAGTAGTATGATGATGGCGAACGAACCACCCACCACCAGGTTGAACATCACCATATCGATGGATCGCGAGATGTACTCGGTCTTGTCCGCCGTCTGGTGCAGATGCATGCCCATCGGGTTCAGCACGGTGTCGTTGAGGTCCTTGACCACCGCCTTCAGTTCACCCATTACCTGCAGAATATTGGAACCGATCTCCCGGCGTGCGTTCAGCGAGATACCTGGAAGGCCATTGTGGCGTACGTAGTCGCGCAGTTCATCGTGCGCGAGCCGCACTTCCGCCACGTCCTTCACATAAACCGGTGTGCCGTTGACGTGAGTGAGAATGGTGTTCTCAACGTCTTCTTCAGATTGGAACTCTCCCGTGGTGCGGATGATGTAGCGCCGCTTGCCCTCGTCGAAATCGCCACCACTGATGTTGCGGTTTTTTTTGCGCAACTCCTCCCGCAATTGGAAGATGGTGATGCCGCGCTCTGCCAGTGCCTCCGGATCGAAGACCACCTGCAACTCCAGCGGACTGCCGCCGTACACTTCGCTGTCAGAAATCCCCGGCACGCGCTGGAACCGGGTTTGGATCACGTCCTCCGCGAAATCGCGGTAATCGTACACGTTGATCTCTTTTTCCTTGCCGGGGAGCGGTTGCAGAACGAACCAGCCAATGGGACGGTCGGAGATATTACTGGTTTTGATGATGGGCTGATCCACGTCTTCCGGGTAGGTCTCGACCTGGTCGAGTGCGTTGGCGGTGCGGACGAGCGCCATTTGCAGATTGGTCCCAACCTGGAAGGTCAGATACACCTCTGCGACGCCGGTCTTCGCCGTGCTTTCCATCTCCACCAGCCCGACGATGGACTTGAGCTGGGTTTCCTGTTCGTCGATGATTTCGCGTTCGATTTCTTCCGGGCTGGCGCCGGGCCAGGTGGTGCGGATGCTCAGTTCCGGCTCGCTGATTTCAGGGATCAGTTGAACGGGGATGCGCAGCAGGGACATGAGACCGAACATGAGGATGAGGATCACCCCCACGGCAACGGTGACACCATATCTGAGAGATTGTTCGACCAGTTTCATGGAACATCAGTTGAGATGTTTGTTGATGATGCGGACTTCGGTGTCGGGTTTCAGCCGTTCGTTGCCGTCCACCACGACCCATTCTCCGGCTTGGATTTTCTTATCCAGAAATTCAATGGAGATCATGCTGTCTAACAGTTTACCGGTTTTGACCGGCACCTGGTAAGCAATCATTTTCTTTTCTGCATTTTCCCGGACCACCCATACATTGGCGCCTTTAGGCGTTCTCACCAGGGCATCCTTGGGAACAAACAAGCCTTTTTCAGCATCTTTTTTGTTGGGTTGAAAGCGCACCTTCACCAGCATGCCGGGGGCGAGGCTGGAATTGGGTTTGCTGACTTTGATGCGAACCGGGAAGGTGCGGGATACGGGATCGCCCTGTGGAACCTTTTCGATGACCGTGCCCTGAAAGGTGGTGGTCGGGGCGTTGATGTCACGGGTTTCCAGTATCACTTCAGAGGGAGTACCGATTTGAATGGTGTGGAACTGAGACTGGGGCAGGTTGACTTCGACCTTGAGAGGGCTGGCGGCAATCATGGATACCGCTTGGTCTCCTTTTTCCAGCCATTGACCGACTTCGGTGATTTTTTTGGTGATGTATCCGTCAAATGGCGCGTAAATGGTGCCTTGCTGGATGTCGTCTTCGATCAAGTGGATGCGCGCATTGGCGGCTTCCAGATTGGCCTTTTCCTGCTGGATGCGTTCGATACGCGGACCTGCGACAAATTCCTCCAGCACCGAACCCTTTTCGCGCAGCATGGCCCGCGCCTGGTCGGATTCGGCCTCGGCTTTATCGTAGGCGTCGAGGCTCAGCACTCCTTCCTGATACAGTCTTTTGATGCGGCGCAGTTCGTTTTCCGCGAGATGCAGCCGGGCCTGAGCCTGGTCAAACGAATGGCGGGCGGCTTCAATGGTTTCCTTGCGGGTGCCGGTTTCCAGTTCCTGCAGCAGGGTTTCAATCCGCCGCTTTTCCGCAAGAGCCAACTCCCGCTCAAGCAGCAGCGGCCGGATGCGGAGCTTGATCAACGGAGCGCCTTTTTCAACGCGGTCGCCTTCCTTAAAGAGAATACGCTCGACACGCCCATCTATTTCCGCTGAAAGCTGAGTGGTGGCCCAGGGAAACACCGTGCCGGGCAACTCGATGCGTTCCTGCATGACCATTTTCTCGGCTTTGGCCACGCCGACGGGAACGGTGAATTTGAATTGGCTCCAAGCGGGATTGGCAGGTGCCAGCAGGCATAAACACAACATCAGCCCCATGTAGAAGAGGCGTTTCTTTCGCTGCGGCAACAGGATTGATGAGTGGGACGTTGGGTCGGTCACGAGTATTGAAAAATCGGAATTGAATTGAGTGAATGGTGGAACAAACAGGTTGTCAAAACCTTGAGTTTACCAGCATAACGCATTTGCAGGCGAACTTGCATCAACCTTTTGTAATGACCGGATTGGAATTTGAAGGGGGGAGGAGGTGCCGGCTTCCAGCGATCAGGTGGCCACATCCACGGTGACGATCAGGTCGCCGCGCCGGTCACCCTGTTTTTGACCCTTGTTGCGGATGCGCAGGCGGCCGCCGGACTGGATGCCGGCAGGGATGCCGACGAGCAGGTGCTCGGTGTGATCTCCCAGCTTGTAGGACAACTCTTTCTTGGTGCCCTCCCGGGCTTCTTCGGGTTGGATGGATATTTTGAAATGGAGGTTGAGAGCGTTTTGATGGGTGTCCGTTTCAGGTTTGACGAACAGGCCTTTGACTTTTTTTAACAGGTTGGGCTGTTGAGAAGTGTCCACGTCTCCGGCGGCATCGCCTTTTTCGGCCTTGCGTTTGCGGTTCATCGTGTACAGGGTGGTGCCCACCGATTGCAGAATCCAGAGGCCGGTGCCGATGCGGCCGATGGGACCGGGAATCATGCGCAGCATTTTTGCCAGACTGCCGGCGGCGCCGGTGAACAGCAGGGTTTCGAAAAACCCGGTGCCGTGACGAAAACCGGATTTTTGAAAATCCTGATTCAGGTTGTTGAACATGTCGCGGCCGAACGCCTGCCGGAACATGTTCTCGAAAATTTCCTGCTGGCTGTAATTGAACTGCGGCCCGGATTGGCCTTCGGAAAATTTGCGTGACAGATCGTACTCCTGCCGTTTTTTGGGATCCATCAACACCCCATAGGCTTCGGTGATATTTTTGAAACGTTCCTCGGCCTGCGGGTCGTTGGGATTGTGGTCGGGGTGGGTTTCCACCGCGAGCTTGCGGTAGGCTTTTTTGATTTCCTCGCTGCTCGCAGTCTCCGCCACGCCGAGGATATGGTAGTAATTTTTGGAATGGGTTTTCATGGCTTCCTGAAAAGCCGGTTCACATCCCCAACTGCTGCGGATACTTGGCCTCGGCCATTTCCGGCCCTTCCAGGCGGGTGTTGCCTTCCGTCGTGGCCAGGCGAAACGTCTCGTCTTTATGAAGGCGTTGCTTGAGATTTTCGAAAAACACCAGGATGGGTTTCGGTTCCACTCCACTTTTGGGATCGACCGGCTGAATGATGAAGTCGTTCTTGGCCTTCACATCTCGATACTTGCGCTTCATGCTCATGGAATAGGCTACATAACCGGGAATGCTTTCGGTGCCCAGATAGGGTTCCTTGTTGAGCACCTTATAGTCTTTGGGAATGTACACGTTGGCGAAATAATCCTTGCCAAGGGAATGGTGGACCACCGTCTCCACTTCCAGCACGCGCAGGGCCGCATCGGTTTCCTTCAAGTTCATTTTGACGAAATAAGTGCGGTCGTGGAAGTTCAGGTTTTCCAGGAAGACAATGCCATAGAGGACATTGAATTTAAATTGAAGAAAAATACCCAGACAAATCCATCCGAATATGGCCCAGAATTTTTTCAATTTTCCGCCCTTGGCTAAATGGTTCTATGATAAGGTTTAAGGATCGAACTGAACAAGGGAACCCGCATTCCGGGCCGTGCTGTGCCTGATTCGGAACGCTGTCTTTTGATAGATTATGAAATAAAAAGCGGGCAAAAGCAACCGTCCGGACAGGTTCTTGTCTTGCCGGAATCTCCTCAGTCCACATAGGAAAAATATGGAGCTCGACCGCGGTTACCTCGTTGCGCTGGAAGGCATCGACGGTACTGGAAAGACGACGCAATGGACCCTGCTGGCAGATTATCTGGAAGAGCGCGGTCTCCCGGTGGTGCGTCTGCGCGAGCCGACGCAAGGGGTGTGGGGACAAAAAATCCGGAAAATTCTGAGTGAAGGGCGGGGAGAGACCAGTGCGGAGGAAGAGTTGCAGTGGTTTTTGAACGACCGCAAGGAAGATGTGGAGCAAAACATCCAACCCGCCCTCAACGCCAACAAGGTGGTGGTGATCGATCGCTACTACTATTCGACGGCGGCCTACCAGGGAGCGCTGGGATTTGATCCGGAGCAGATCTGTGCCGTCAACGAAGCGTTCGCGCCGCGTCCGGACCGGGTGCTGATCTTCCACGGGTCTTTGGAAAAAAGTTTGGAACGCATTGAAACCGGACGGGATGGGTTCAGTTCGTTTGAGAAAAAGGATTACTTGAAAAACGTTCAGGATATTTTCAGTTCCTTTAAAGGCGTGCATATTCGCCGTATTGACAGCGATGGAACGGTGGCGAATGTGCATCGTCAAGTCGTGGCGGAGGTGGACGATCTGCTTGGGATCGAGGAAGCCCGATGAAACGGTTCGTCCTTGCCATTACCGGGGCCAGCGGCGTGTGCTACGCCAAACGTTTGTTCGACGTGCTGCACCCCAAATCGGAATTGCATGTGGTGATCTCCGAACGCGGTGCGGAGCTGTTGAAACTGGAACTGAACCTGCCGCCGTCTTACTTTGACAAGGAAAATGCCACCGTCCACAAAAATTCCAAAATCAACACGTCGATTGCCAGCGGCTCGTTCAAAACCGACGGCATGGTCATCGTTCCGGCCAGCATGGGGACGCTCGGGCGCATTGCCGCGGGAATATCCGGCAGCCTGGTGGAACGCGCTGCCGATGTGGTGTTGAAGGAAAAAGGAAAATTGATCGTGGTGCCCCGGGAAGCGCCGTTCAGCACCATTCATCTGAAAAACATGCTGGCGCTGGATCAGGCCGGGGCATTGATCCTGCCTGCGAATCCCGGGTTTTACAACAATCCGGAATCGGTGGACGATCTGGTCGATTTCGTTGTGGCGCGCATCCTCGATCAACTGGATGTCGAGCAGGACGTGATGCCGCCTTACCAACCTTGAGTCAGGCTCAATGAACATGATTTATCTGGACAATGCCGCCACCACCCCGATGGACCCGGAGGTGATCGATGCGCTGACCGCATCGATGCAGCACGACTTCGGCAATTCGGGAACGGTGTACCGGTTGGGACTGGATGCGAAGCAGAAAATCCAGCAGGCCGAGGATCAGATTCGGGAGAGCCTGTCGATCCCGCCACGCTTCCGCCTGATCTTCACCAGCGGCGGCACGGAATCGAACAACCTGTTCATCAAGGGCGTCTGTTCTCCGGATAAGAAAGTTGCCAGTCTGGGGCTGGAACACCCGAGTGTGCAGGAAGGACTGGAGTCTTTAAAGCAATACGGCAATGAACCGGTGTCGCTGTTGCGGTTCCAGAAAGACGGATGCTTGGATGCGGCGGCGATTCCTGAGCTCAAAAAACAGAAGGTGCGCTGGCTGTGCCTGTCGCACGTCAACAACGAATTGGGCAGCATCAACGATCCCCAAACGCTGACTGCGTTGTTGAAGCAACATGCGCCACAGACACGGCTGTTCCTGGATGGCGTGCAGGCGGTGGGCAAGCTGCCGTTCACGCAAGCGATGTGGGACGGCGTGTCGGGCTATTCGCTGTCGGCGCACAAATTCCACGGACCCAAGGGCATCGGCGCACTCGTTGTCGATTCGCACCTCAGCCTGACGCCGCAAATGCACGGCGGCAAACAGCAGTTTGGCATGCGGTCCGGCACCCTTCCCGTACCGTTGATCGTGGGTCTGGCGCGCGCGGTGCAACGAGCGGCGGAGCAGAGCGTCACGGCATCCAAAACCTTTTCCGTGTTGCAGGCACGGCTGGTCAGCGGACTGAATGCATTGAATCGCGATAAACCGCATCTGGATTTGAAATTCAATTCCGCAGCCGATGCCAACGCGGCGCATCAGACTCCCGCCATCGTGAACTTCAGCTTCGCGCCGGTGGAAGGGGAGGTGGTGCTGCACCATCTGGAGGAAAAAGAAATTTATGTCGGACTGGGTTCCGCTTGCAGCGCCCATTCCAAGGAGCCGTCCGAAATCCTGACCGGTATCGGGCGCACCCGCGAAGAAGCGCGGTGCAGCCTGCGTGTCTCATTCAATAAGTGGAATACGGTGGACGAGGTCGATCGATTTCTTGAAACCTTCGCCGTCGCCTACGATTCCCTGCACCCATCCTTTCAACGCCGATTCGCCAACTCATGACTCCACAATGCACCATCCTGGTCCGTTACGATGAAATCGGACTCAAGGGAAAAAACAGAAGTATGTTCATCAACCGTCTGGCAGACAACATTCGGCGACCTCTCAAAGATCTGGAAGGCGTTCAAATCCAAAAGCCGCACGGCCGGATTCGCATCGATTGTCCTTCCGAGGTTGCCGACGCAGTAGCACTGCGCCTGGCTTACATTCCGGGTATCGCTTCATTCAGTCTGGGGGTGGCGATGGATCCGGACTTCGACGCGATGGCGGAACAGGGTGTGGAATGGATCGAGCTGCTCATTCCCCCCGGCGGAACCTTCAAGTTCTGCGTGCAGACCCGGCGTTCGAACAAGCGCTTTCCAAAAACCTCGACCGAAGTGAATTATGAAGTCGGCTCGCGCATTCTGGGCCGTTTGCATGAACGCGGTCTGGAAGTGGATATCAATAACGCGCAGTTCACGCTGGAAATTGAGATCGGGCTGGAGCAGACGGTGGTGTTCAAAAACCGCATCGCCGGGTTGCGCGGGTTGCCCGTCGGCAGCTCCGGCGAAGTGCTGGGATTGATTTCCGGCGGCATCGACAGTCCGGTGGCCCTGTTCCGCATCATCAAACGCGGTTGCCGCGTGCACGGCATTTTTTTCGACAACCAGCCTTACATGGGGCGTGGCGGTTACGACAAGGTGAAGCGGTTGAGCAAACAGCTCAACCGCTACCAGAGCGGGGCCTGTTTGTATGTGGTGCCGTTTGAAAAAATCCAGGAATCGATCCGCGACCATTGTCGTCCCGCCAACCGCGTCGTGTTGTACCGGCGCATGATGTATCGCATCGCGCAGGCGGTGGCCGAACAAAACCGGTATCAGGCGCTGGTGACGGGCGAGTCACTGGGGCAGGTGGCGTCGCAGACGCTGGAAAATCTCAACGCGGTGTCGAGCCTGGTATCGTTGAGCGTGTTCCGGCCGCTCATCGGCACCAATAAAAACGAGATCATTCAAATGGCGCGGGAGTTGGGCACGTACGAAATCAGCATCGAACCGCAACCGGATTGCTGTTCCGTGTTCATGCCCTCCAACCCGACCACCAAAAGCAATCCGAAATACCTGGAACACGACGAGACCGAATACCCCTGGCAGGAATTGATGCAGGATGCCATCGCCAAGATGGAGGTCATCGACCTCGATACGCTACACTGAATCGGGAAGGCGCGTGACCTCGAAATCGTCTTTCAGCTTCGATTGCAACACGCGGATGGTCTGGTGCAGAGTGGGGTGCATGAAATCGGGCGCAATCTCCATCATCGGGTCGAGCACGAAACGCCGCTGGGCGATGCCGGGATGCGGAACTTCCAGTTGCTCCCGGCGGATGACATCCGCGTCGTAAAACAGCAGGTCGAGATCGATCTTGCGCGGTCCCCATTTTTCCCGCCGCTCCCTCCCCATTTCTTGTTCAATATTCAACAGAACGTGCAACAGATCCGTTGCGCCCAACCCGGTTTCGAGCTGCACGACGGCATTGACGAACCAGTCCTGATCGGTTTTGCCGAAGGGTTGGGTTTTGTAAAAGGAAGACGTGGCGTGGATGGCCAGGTGCGGGTGCGCCTTCATCCGGGCGATGGCTTCCCGGCAGTGGCCGGGCGCGTCTCCCAGATTGGAACCGATACCGATGAAGGCGATGTGGGACACGTTGGAGTCCCTTTTTGGATCAGCGGTTAAAATTCAAATTTCACCGTGGCCAGGCGCTTTTTGATTTCCTGCATGATGCGCACTTCCTCGGCTTCGTCTTTGGCCGCAAACGTGGCGGAGAACCGCACGTAGTTGCCGACGTCATCCCACGGCACCGTGGAGATGAGATGCTCGGTGATCAGGTACTGGGAAAAGGCTTCGGCGTTATCGAAGCGCGGGCCACCCTGAATTCCTTTGGGCGCTTTGACGAACAGGAAGAACGATCCGCCCGGCATGGATGCCTTGAAGCCGACGGAGTTCAGGCTGTCCACCAGCAGGCGCAGACGGCGCTTGTATTTTTCGACGATGCGCGCCGTGATTTCCGGATGCTCCAGCGCGTAGATGCCGGCATTTTGAATGGCGGCGAACTGGCCGGAGTCGATGTTGTCCTTCACGTGTGCCAGTCCCTTCACCACGAGCTCGTTGCCCACGACGAAGGCGATGCGCCATCCGGTCATGTTGTAGGCTTTGGAATGGGAATGGAACTCCACGCCTACGTCCATCGCACCCGGCACCGACAGGAAACTGATGGGATCGGTGTCGTAGGTCAACGTGGCGTAAGCCGCATCCTGAATGACAACGATGTCGTTGGCTTTGGCGAAAGCCACCACGTCTTCGTAAAATTTGCGGGTGGCGTTGGCGCCGGTCGGATTGTTTGGGTAATTGATGTACAGCAGTTTGGTCCGGCGTGCGGTGTCGGCATCGATGCTTTTGAGGTCGGGCAGGAATCCGTTTTCTTCCGTCAACGGCAGGTTGACCACTTCTCCACCCAGGTATTGCGTGTGCGTCCCCATCACCGGGTAGCCGGGGATCGTCATCAACGTCACATCGCCCGGATTGATGAAGATCAAGGGCGTCATGGCGAGGCCGGGTTTGGAACCGATGGTGTGGTTCACGTGCTTTTTGGGGTCGAGGCCTTTGACGCCAAACTGTTTTTCCATATAGCGCACGGCGGCTTCCTTGAAGGCGTCGTTGCCGTTGTCCGTATAACCGCGGTTCTCCGGCTTGCGCGCTTCTTGTTCCAGCGCCGCGATCACCCCGGCGTCTGCCATCTCGTCCGGTTCGCCCACACCCATGTCAAACAGTTCCTTGCCGGGGTTGGCCTCCAATGCGGCACGCTTGGCGCGTTTGATCTTCTCGAATTTGTAAATTTTGGTGTCTTTGCCGAACTGGGTCCCCCCCAGGCGGTCCGCAAATTGCGATTGGATATAACTTTCGGACATAACGTTGACTCCGGTATGGATGCGATGAATGCAAGGACGCGATTTAAGGACGGGACAATGTAGCCAAAAACGAAAGGGGTGTCAAGGCGCGGAGGGGCGGCGTCACCCGTCCTTCACATCCTGTTCGGTTATCGGGTCTTCGACCGGCAGCGGGGCGTCGTAAAAATCATCCATGTCCTCGGCGTCGATCACCAGATTGGCCTCCTTCTGGCTGTGTCTGAGGTACTTGATGATTTCGGTGATTTCCTCATCGGAAAACTTGCCCTTCTGTGCAGGCATTTTGCCGGTGCCGTTAGTGATGGTGTGACGGAATTCCTGATCGGAAAATTCACTTTTAACGAAAACCGCATCGATCAGGTTGGGCGCTTTGGTGTGGCCGCCCAGTGCATCCGAACCGTGGCAGTTGGAACAGACCTGGTGAAACAATTCCTGCCCTCGTTTGAATTCGGCAGGCACCGATTTGGTCGGTTGCGGCGCACAGGCTGCGAGCGACAGGACGGATAACGACAGGATCAATGAAGTGCGGGTCCAGAACATTTGTGTCTCCACAAGTTGACCGGGTGTGATAAACCGGTTTAATCGAGAGTGAATGCGATAGGCAGTTGGATCGTCATGGAATCCCGCTGCAAAGCCTCGGGCATGACGGGGAAGGGCATTCCGTTTTTTACGGATTCCAAAGCGGCCTGATCCAGAATGCCACTCCCCGAAGTCAGAGCGACATGCAGATCTTGAATGCGGCCGTCACGGTTGATCTTGAAGTGCACGATCGGCTGCCCTTCCAACCCCCGCCGCATGGCCAGACGCGGGTAGAATTTGTATTTTGCAATGCGGTTCCGTATTTCCAGAATAAAACCGTTTTTCAAAGTTTCCAAATCCTCGCCGCCGGAGCGGGAGCCTGTGATTCCTTTGGATGCAAATTGCTGGGAAACGGATTCTTTATTTTCCACATTTGTGGTGCCGGCCGTTTCGTGCGGCGGGGTGCCGGAGGTCGCAACCGATTTGGAAATCGGAACTTCCGGCGAATTCGTGGCATTCTGCTGCGGTGCGGTCCAGGAAGCAGTGGGCGCTGCAAAGGCATGATCCTCATCGGCGTGCACTTTCAATTCCAATGTGTCCGGAGCCAGGGGGACAATGCGTTGGGCGTTCGCGGTCTGCAGAGGCCGGGCGAAGGACCGGGTTTGCTGGATGGTTTCCGAATAGCGGTTGCGCGCCGGAGGCTCCCACTGGGTGGTGTGGAGGAGAGCGGATTTCCCGGATTGCATTTTAAATTCATGACGGGGAGGTTGTGGGCGAGGGATGGGTTCCGGGAGCGGTTTGATTTTCGGCATCGGCTCCGGCAGAACGGACGCCTGCTTGCGCGCGGTCACGGGGTTCGGCGACAATCGTGCCAGAGAAAACGTTTTCTGTGAATGGAGTTTCGGCTGAGGTGTGGAAACTTTTTTCTGCACTGTTTCATGAATGCGAACCGAAGGCGTGACCGGTTCGATCAATGGATCCGGTACCGCATGGGGCATGATTGTGGGCGTGGCAGTTTCCTTGGTGGACCGCTGTTGAACGGGATTCTTTTTAAAAGTCCGGGTGATGGGTTCGTGATGGATCTCTGCTGGAGAATTGCTTGAAATGTTTTCAGATTTGGATTGACCCGTCTCTTCATGGAACGATTCCATGGGAGAGGTCAGCAGACGGACTTTCTGGATCTTGAACGTTTGGGGCAGAGGCGTCTCGGTAAACGTTTCCTGCCACAGAATGAATCCCAGGAACACAAAACCATGCAGGGCCAGAGAGCAGGCCAGTGCGCCCTGAAAAATCCGATTCGATTTAGAATGTGTTGCCGTGATGAACATTCCTATTCCCGTCAATCGAAGGCATACTCGAATCCGGCATACCCGGAAATTCCGGCGGTGCCGAAGAACAAGGATTCCTCGTATTTTTTGTTAAGCAGGTTTTCCCCGCGTGCCGTCAGCTTGAGCTGTTTCGTCAACTGATAACTCATGGCGGCGCGCACGAGGGCGCGTCCGCCGACGCGCCCGGTTCCGGAAACCATGGCGCTGCGATAATTCACGCTGATCAGGCTGTCGAGCAGGTTGCGCCAGTTGTGGTGCAGCGTCACGGAGGCCGTGTGGCGCGGCCGGCGCACCAGCAAAGTGCCGGTCCTTTCGTCCACTGCCTGGTTCCAGGTGTGGGCGGCGCGGACATCCAAGTCGTCGAGAATCCGCCACGTGACCAGGCTTTCGATGCCCTGCGAGCGCGCGCGGCCGATATTCTCCGCGATGAATGTTGCCGGATTGGGTTGAATCTGGTTTTTCAAATCCATGTTGAAGTAGGTGACGGCGACGGTGATCCGGTCGGACAGCAGCTTCTGCTCCACACCCACTTCAAAACTTTCCGTCTCTTCCGGCTGGATGTTGGGGTTGCCAAAAAAGGGAAACAGGATTTCGTTGACCGACGGCGCGCGAAACCCGGTGGCGAATCCGCCCCGCACCCGGGTGCCGGTTTCGACAAAACGGTACGCCGCTTCGATCTTGTACGTGAATTTGTTGGCGAAGCGGGTATTGATGTCTTCCCGCGCACCGATGTTCAAAAGAAAACGATCATCCCAATTGAATTGGGTTTGCAGGTAGTAGCCCTGATTTTCATTTTGCAGGCTGAAGTTCTGGCTGTTGTTGGTGGCATTGGTGGCCTGATGTTCGAATCCGAAGACGGTCGATACGTGCTCGTTGATATATACATTATTCTGCACGTCCACCGTGTAGGTGCGGCTGATGATGAACGAGTCGCCGAAAGTGGGGTCGGTGGTATCGAGTTCGTCGATGTGCAGGTTGGGATTGATCTTCAGATCCCACCATTCCGTCAGCGATTTCTGCATAGGAAGCGCCGCGTAAGCGGTTTCGTTGACGATGCGGTGCGGCAGCGTGTCCGAAAAAGTGGATGTCAAAGGATCGAATCCATCGAAATGGTTGCGGGCGCGGATGTAACGGCCGATGAACTCCACGCGGCCGTCATTGAGAAAGTTGTAGCCCAGCCGCGAAGAATAGGTTTGATTGGAATACCCATCGTTTTCCGTGCCGCCGCGGCGCTCGTTGAACGCGGAAAAGCCTTCGCTGTCCGTGTTCGAAACGCTGAACGAGTAATCCATGTTCTCGTGCGAGCCCGAACTGGTGAGCGTTTCCTTGAAGGTTTCAAAACTGCCGCCTTCAAACGACAGCGTATGCGTGGGCTTGCCGGTGCCTTTGCGGGTGACGATATTGATGACACCGCCGACGGCATCGGCTCCCCACAACGTGCTTTGCGGGCCGCGCAGAATTTCGATGCGCTCGATGTTGTCCATCTGAATATTCGCAAAGCTGAGGCTGCCGACGGAATTGCTTTTCACCTGCACGCCATCGATCATCACCAGCGTCGATTGCGAGTTGGTGCCGCGCATGAACACGGTGGTCGAACTGCCCAGGGGACCGGTCTGCACCACGTTGATACCCAGTTGTTCCTGTAAAATGTCTTTGACCTGCATGTGTTTTTTCTTTTCGATGTCCTCGCGTGTGATCACAGAATACGATGCGGTCTGGTTTTCCGGCTTGATGCGGGAACGGGTAGCGTGAATTTCGATCGGTTCCAGGATTTCCAGCGTGTCCTTTTTATCCTGTGCGGCTGCGGGAGTGGACGCCGCACCGGACAGCAGGCAGACCATAAAAATGGAAAAATATTTTTTCATGAGAGGTTCCAGTTTGATTTTGTTTTATTCATGAAGCAGGGCTTCAATCTGTTTCATATCCAAAGACGCTTCCAGCCAATCGGCCAACCGGTCCCATTGACGGGAGCGAAACGCTTGATAGTCGAACGGTTCCTTGACCTGCGGTATGTTGCGGTGCCGCCTGACGTGGTTCAGCACCGCGTGACGCAGGGAATCGTTGTCGAGAATGCCGTGCAGGTAGGTGCCGATCAGCGTGCCCGTGGCATCCGCGATCCCGAGGGCATCGGTGTTTTCATCGCTCGTGGATTGGAACAGCGCGGAGTAAGGCGGTTCCACCTGGGAGGTGCCGTTGTGGATTTCATAACCCCACGCCTCCAGCCCGGCTTCCAAAACGGAATTCGCTTGCGTGGTCAGCCGCACCTGCCGCGTGATCTTCTCCGGCATCATGGTGGTGGTGACGGGCAGCAGGTTCAGAGCCTCGATACGTCCCGCTTTGCTCTCGACCTGTTCGGGATCGTGCAACTCTCGCCCCATCATTTGAAAACCGCCGCAGATGCCGAAGATCAGCGTGCCCGCTTTATGGCAGCGGTGGAGGGCCTGGTCGAGTCCCTGCGTTTTCAGAAACCGCATGTCGTCCAGCGTGTTTTTGGTGCCGGGCAGGATGATGAGGTCCGGCGATCCCAGCTGCGCTTCGGTCCACACGTAACGCACCGCCACGGCCGGGTCTTCCATCAACGGCGAGAAGTCGGTGAAATTGGCGATGCGCGGCACGCGCAGGATGGCCACGTCCAGCAATCCGGCGTCGGTCTTCATTTCTCCATGCGTGCCGAAAGGGAGCGAGTCTTCTTCGTCCACGAACAGATTGTGGTCGAACGGGATCACCCCCAGCACCGGCTTGCCGACGAGGTCTTCGAACTGGCGCAGGCCCGGTTTCAACAGATCGAGGTCGCCACGGAATTTATTGATGAGAAACCCGGCCACACGATCCCGCTCGTCGGCACTCAACAGGTCGTAGGTGCCTTTCATCCAGGCGAACACGCCGCCGCGATCGATGTCGCCCACCAGCAGCACCGGCGCTTCGGCCAGCTTCGCCATCTCCATGTTGACGAAATCCATGCTGCGCAGGTTGATTTCCGCTGGCGATCCCGCACCTTCTAGAATCACCAGATCGTGGCACTGGCGCAGTCCGTTCAGCGCGTCTTTGACTTGCTGCAGGTAGGCGGGCTTGCCCCGGTAGTAATCCTTCGCGTTGCGCGTGTGCGCGGGACGGCCCATGACGATGACCTGCGACAGGTTGTCGCCCGCCGGTTTCATCAATACCGGGTTCATCTGAACGGTGGGGGCGATGCCGCAGGCCTCCGCCTGAAACGCCTGGGCGCGGCCGATCTCGCCGCCGTCTTCGCAGACGTAGGCGTTCAGCGACATGTTCTGCGCCTTGAACGGGGCCACCTTCCAGCCCTTCAAATAAAACCAGCGGCACAGGGCGGCGGTGATGACGCTCTTGCCGACGCCCGATCCGGTTCCCTGCACCATCAACGTTTTTGCGGTCATAAAACCTTTACCTTTGCCGTTTCAACAGCCAGACGAAGAAAGGGCCGCCCAGCAGGGCGGTGATGACGCCGACGGGAATCTCCACCGGGGCGATGAGTGTGCGTCCGAACGAATCGCACAAAATCAGAAAACTGGCGCCGAAGAAAAACGACGCCGGGATCAACAGCCGCAGGTCCGGGCCGATGAACAACCGCACCATGTGCGGCACGATCAATCCGACGAAGCCGATGGGTCCGCTGATCGCCACCACCGCCCCCGTGGTCAGCGACGCCAGCACGAAAGCCAGCTTTTGCGTGCGTTTCACATCCACGCCGCGGCTTTGCGCGGAATGCACCCCGGCGCTGATCAGGTTGAGGTCGCGTGCGATGTAGAGCAACCCGGCCAGGCCGATCAATACCAGCGGCAGGATCGAGCCCACCGTTTCGTAGCTGGTGATGTCGAGTCCGCCCATCATCCAGCGTACGATCTGAAACGACTGGGTGAAATCGGACAGGTAATGGATGAACATGACCATGGACGCGAAGAAAAAATTCGCCGTCACTCCGGCCAGCAGCAGAATGCCGGTCGGGAAATCACCGTGCCGGGTTTTGACCAGGCCGAAGACCAGCAGCATGGCTCCCAATGCGCCCAAAAACGCGGCGATGGGTATCGATGAAAATCCGAGGAATACGAAGTTGAGATTGAGGGCGATGGCGACCACCGCGCCCAGCGACGCGCCGCTGGAAATGCCCAGTGTGAATGGCGCGGCGAGGTCGTTGCGCAACAGCGCCTGCAACACCGCACCGGAGATGGCCAGCGCTCCGCCCGTCAATGCGCCGAGGAGAATGCGCGGGAAGCGGGCGACGAATAAAATGTTGGCGTCCACGTTCTCGGAAAATGGGATGTCCCGCGACAGGGCGGTCAGCAGGTTGACGCTGGTGGGGCCGATCAAGGGTGCGATGATCAACACGATCAGGAACATCAGAAAAAAGGTGCTGATCACCTGCACGTAACGGCGCGGTGTCAATCCCGGTATCGGCGACCCGTTCATGACGCCTCCGGAGAAATCATGAAACTGCCGTCGGTGTCGTCGCGGAAAATTTTCACCTTCACCTCATACACCCTTTCGAGAATGTCTTTTTGCAATACGTCCTCCGGCGTACCGTCTTTGATCACCCGGCCTTCTTTCAGCAGGACGAGACGGCGGCAGTATTTGGAAGCGAGGTGCAGGTCGTGCATGGCAACGGCGATGGTCACGCCCCGCGTTGTATTCAGGTCTTTCAAAATTTTTAACAACTCCACCTGGTATTTGAGATCGAGGGCGGACGTGGGTTCGTCCAGCAGCATGGCCTCCGGTTGCTGGGCGATGGCGCTGGCCAGCATGACGCGTTGTTTTTCACCGCCGCTGATTTCGTTGAAATGCCGTTCGGCGAAGGCGGCTGTCTGCGTCTGTTCCAGAGCGTGCTGTACGATTTCATAATCGCTGTCGCCTTCGAAGGTGAACGCCGATAGATACGGGTGGCGTCCCATCATCACCACCTCGCTCACCTTGAAGGGGAAGGGCATGTGGTGTTCCTGCGGAATCCAGGCGATGGACTGTGCCAGTTTTTTGCGGGGACAGGTTTTGATGTCCGTGCCCCGGAACAGCACGTTGCGGGTATCAGGTTCGAGGATGCCCGCCATCAGTTTGAGCAGCGTGGATTTGCCGGAGCCGTTGGGACCGATGATGCCGGCAAATTCTCCCGCTTGAATGTCCAGCGAAACCTCCTGCACCACGAGGTCGCGGTCGTAAGCGAACGAAATATTTTCGGCGCGCAACAGCGGTTGTGTTGCAGCAGTGGTTGGAAGGGTCGTGTCGGCATTCATGGGCGTTATCCTTTACCGGGAGAATCGGACGGTGCGCTGAACAGATCCGGATGCAGGACGCGGGCGAAATCGTCCAGAATGTTCAGCAGGCGCGGGCCGGGGATGAGGATGTAGTCGGCGCCGATGAAATGCACGTTGCCGGTGGACACGGCGCGGATGGTGGAGAAGCGTCCCCATTCCCTGAGCCGGGCCGATTTTTCTCCGGCACTCATGTTTGAGGCGGGACCGGCTTCGATGATGACTTGCGGCGACTGGTCGATGATGTATTCCTTGTTGATCTTGGGATAGGGCGCGACCGTGTCGGCAACGATATTGGCGCCGCCCGCCAGTTCCAGCAGTTCACCCAGAAACGCGATGCGGCTGACGGCGTAAAGACTGCGTCCGGGGGCATCGGTATCCCCCAGGATCAGCAGCACGGATTTACGCGGATGATTTTTCAGCTTCTGCCGGTAGTGGTCGATGCCCGATTGCAGACGGGTGATGAGACGCTCGGCGGCGTCTTCGCAATGCAGGACTTTTCCCATTTTGCGCACCGACTCATAAATGCTGGCGAGGCTTTGCATTTCCACGGCGAGGGTTTGAATACCCAGATTGAGCGCGTTGTCTTTGAGTGTGTGGCTGGTGGCCTGGTGGATGACGAGGTCCGGGTTGAGCGTGATCCAACGTTCGAGGCTGGGGTGCAGCAGGCTGCCGATTTTCGGAAGCCGGCAGGCTTCCTGGGGATGGACGCAGAAACTGGTGACGCCGACCACCCGGTCGCCGACGCCCAGCTCAAACAGGAACTCGGTGATGGACGGCGACATCGAAATGATGCGTTGCGGCGCTTTGGACGTATCGGCGGCGAAGGCCGGTGCGGTCGCGGTCAGCCACGCAAACAGACACAACACGGCCAAGGCAAGAGAACGCAGCGTCCCGTGCAGGCGAAAGTTTGAATACAGGTGTGGATGCGGAAAGAAATTTTTTGCCGGGCGCACAGTCATATCCGGATCCGATCCGGACACCTGAAAGGCCTGCACAAAAAATCCCTTTCCGGGTGGAAAGGGAAACAGGTCATGTCACCTTCACCTCTCAGGTCCCGGAGAGTGTGTGAAGCATATTCAGACAGGCTTTCTGGCTTCCGGATCGTCCTACTGCCCGCGCCTTCCCGTTCCCTGGAACAGTGGCAAGATGCGGGGGTGGTCCCCGGTTACAGCGGCGGCACCGCGACGGATTTGCACCGTCTTTCCTACTTCTGAATACAGCGATTCAATTTGAGATCAGCATAGCAAAACGCCGGACCAAGTCAACGAAATTCCCGGAAATGGGGTGGGATGGCGGCTCAACTCTCGAAAAAGCGGATGAGGTCCTGAATGTTTTCGGCGCTGACTTCATGGCCCTGTGGCGTTTCTTTGGCGCTCAGGGTGTGGCCGTGGCCTTTCATTTCGTCGAGCGCGTGGTCGGCGAGAAAAGACGGCACCACGTCGTCGTGGGTGCCGAAGATGCCGAGGATCTGCGTCGGCTCATTTTTAGCGGTGATATCCGGCAACTCCGGCAGGAAACCGCAAATGGAAGCCACCTTGTGCACGGGATATTTGCCCATCAGCGCATAGACCAGGGCCGCCGCGCCGCCCTGGGAAAATCCCCACAGGCAGGTGTGGAATCCGTTGGCGGTGTTCTGTTCTTTCATGAAGCGGTGGGCTTCATCGATCATACTGGAGGTGAATTCGAGAAACTGCTGCACCGCCTCTTTTTGCCGGGGGCCGTCCAGCCACCAGCTCCACACGCTGTTGCCCGCATCGACCGGGCCTTCGGGATAGACGGTGACGGTGTTGGTCAGAGAAAGGCGGTTGCCGTGGATCAGCATGTTTTCCGGCGTCGATTCCGCACCGTGGAAACCGATGAGTACGTTGACCGGTTTGGAGGCGTCGATGTCGGTCTGGCCGAGGATGACCTTCTTGCCGAGCCAGGTCTGGTTGATGTATTGCATGGTCATGTTTCCTGATTGAGTTGGAGTTGTTGGATGAGTTCGGCGGCCAGTGCTTCGGCTTCGCTGCGCGTGGACACGCGGCCCAGCACACGGGCTTCCTCCACGCGGTCGAGAATGGTTTTGAATTTGGGCGATGGCGCCAGTTGGAACTTGCGCAGCAGAGTCCGGCCGTTCAGCAACGCGGGCTGTTCCTGCGCGGGCCGGTAGGTGTCGAGGTAAAACTCAACGATCCGGTTGAGCGCCAGCAGGAACGATTGCAAATCGTCCTCGCGCTCCATCTTAACAGCCGTGGCCAGAATCGTAGCAGAAAACAAATCGTCTTCCGCCAGTTTGCAGAGCTGGTACATGCCGGAGGCATCGTCGCCGTCTGCCTCGCCCGCCAGCGTTTCCGTGTGCTCGACGAGGTAACGATGAATCGTCAGGGCGCGGTCGGTGAAGCGAATATTGTCATTGCTAAGACGCAACCCCTTCATGATGCCGATGGCCGGCGAATCGGTCCGCGCCAGCAGGGCGGCGAAGGCGTCCCCGGTGTCGTTCGTTTCCAAGGGCCGCAGCAGCGTCGCCAGTTTCAGCAGGGCGCGGCGTGGCGGCACCTCGATGAAGTCGCGGAACCGGGTGCGGTGCTTCGGCGAAATCTTCTCGGTTTCCACAAGCAGGATTTCCAGCCGGTCCAGAATGCGTAGGGCTTCGTCTCCGCTCTCCGGCAGCAGTGCGCCGGGAGCGTTGCCAAAGTGCGGGGCCAGCTCCGGAATGAGGGCGGAGAGCAACCCCGTCTCCACCAGCCGCTCGACGTGCGCGTGCGCCGTGCCCAGCAGGATCAGCAGTTCATAAGACAGGCGTTCGGCGGCGACGTCGCGGATGCGCCCGCGGGTCTCGGTGATGTGCTGCGTCGTTGCCGAATCGATGTCGAAGCCCAGCGTGTTGGCGAAGCGGTGAATGCGCAGCAAGCGCAGGGGATCGTCCTCGAACACCGGGCCGGGCAGGGCGCGCAGGACGCGATCCTCAATGTCCCGCCGTCCGTGGAAGGGATCCTGCACCGTGTCTCGTTCGTGGATGTAATCTTCCAGCAACTGCCCCATGGCGTTGACGGTGAAGTCGCGGTGGGCGAGGTCGTCCTCCAGAGTGGTTCCCTGCAGGGTGGAGAAATCGAAATAGACGTTGCGCTGGATGACCACGCGAAACGTTTCGCGTCCGGGGGTGCCATCGAGTGGCACCAGCGTCAGGCGATGGTCGGCGGCGAAGCGGCGGGCCAGCAGCGGCGCATCGACGCAGGCGAAATCGAAATCGGCGCAGGACTTGTTCATGGCGCGGTCACGCAGGGTGCCACCGACGACGTACACGGGGTGAGTGTGGCCGAGGCGGTGCAGCTGTTCGAGTTGAGGGCGGTGCGCTTCCGGCATGGCAATCCAGCGAGTGAGTTTCTGTGGGATATCTTAACAGATTCGACCGGGCTTGCGGTATGGGGCGAAGGGGATGAGAACGGCTGTGGCGGGGATTACTGTTCCCAGCCGGACTTCAGTTTGATCTCCAGCGACACGAACATCGAACCGTTCTTCTTGACCATGTGCAGGTCGGTATTCGTCAACTGGCTCAGAATCTGGCGGACATTGTCCGACGGTTTGCTCGACGGATCCTTGATCAGGAACGGCACCATGTCGTCGATCGAGTCGCGCACCTCGTCGCTGTCCACGATGTAACCCAGATACTGCGCGTCCACGTCGAGGTATTTTTTGATGAGCTTGAGCAGCGTGTCGCCCATCAGGATGTCGCGTTTGCCGCGCACGCGGTTGAGCACGAGACCGGGCTGGAAGGTGCGGATGATGTCGTTGACCGCGTTCAGCGACTCGGCGTCCGCTTCCTGGATCTTGCTGCGCAGTTGATCGATCTCGTAACAGTCCTCGCTCATCTCGGGATTTTTGGAGAAGTCGAGAATATGCTGGAGGTCGGAGTTGGCTTTGAACACCTGGCTGATTCTGCGGAACAGCGCCGATTTGACGTAGTTGAAGCTGTTGGTGATGGAGGTCATCTCCGGCGTGGAGACCACCACCTGGCGTTCGGCGAGGTTCAAGAAATCGACCGTGTGAAAACCGGTTCCCGGACCGAGATCGATGAACACCACGTCCGCTTTCAGGTTGCGCAGGATGTTCATCACGCGATTTTGCTGTTTCTGGTTGATGTCGGCGCTGCCGGGCAGGCTGCCCGATGCGCTCAGGAATTTCAGATTGGCGAGGCCCGTGTCGTGCAGCAGGTCGGAGGGGTCGTCCTCGATGCCCTCGTGCACGAAGAAGTCGCGAAAGCCGAATTTGGGATTGCTGATGCCGACCAGCGCGTGCAGATTGGACGCGCCGAAATCGCCGTCCACCAGCACCACCTTCTGCCCGGTGAGCGCCATGGCCACTGCCATGTTGGTGGCGATCACGCTTTTGCCGACGCCGCCCTTGCCGCCGCCGACGGCGATGAGTTGACTGGAATGCTTCGTGGACAAAACGGTCACCTGCTTTCGGATTCAGATGTTATAAGGAACGAAAAAAATCGGGACCCGCCGCCGGTCCGGCTGGGTGCGGTTCAAACCCTGTGTTTGCGGATGGTTTCATTGTCACGCAAAGCGATAATGAATTCAACCGAATGTGCCCGCCGCTCTTCTATAACGGCTAAAAACCCAAAGGCTTGAGGCCGGGCTGGGAATAATTGGAACGAAGTGGGTGCGGGACGCCTGCGTTACTCGGCGTAAGCGGCCTGGGGTGCGTGTGAAAAGACCGGACGGCATAGACGCCCCGGGCCGTCTGCCCGGATTAAATTTGAGAAGCTTGAAAAAAATAGGCTAAAATCGATGATAGAGCCTGTTTGTCCGGCTTTCGGTCGAAAAACCCCCTACCGGACCCTTCCCCGCGTGCCGCATGGAATCTCCGGCAGTCCCGTATCCTTTGAGGTGTTTTTGTGTCGAGCATGCAGTTTTATATCACGTTCACCGTCATTATCCTGTTTTCGCTGACGGTGCATGAGTACTCCCACGGCCGGGTGGCCTATTTTTTAGGCGACAACACGGCGAAGCGGCTCGGCCGATTGACCTTCAACCCGATCAAGCATCTCGATATCTTCGGCGTCCTCTGCTTCTACTTCCTCGGTTTCGGCTGGGCCAAGCCGGTGCCGGTGAACGGGCGCAATTTCGAGAACCCGCACCGCGACATGATGTACGTCGCCGCGGCGGGTCCGGCTTCCAACCTGATCCTCGCCCTGATCTTCGGGTTCCTGGTGCGGGTCACGCCGCCGGAGCAGAACATCTTCCTGTTCGTCATGCTGTGCTATGCCCTGTACATCAATGTGGCGCTGGCGATCTTCAACCTGTTGCCGATCTTTCCGCTGGATGGGGCGAGCGTGCTGAAGGGGCTGGTGTCGCAGGACATGGCGGCGAAGCTGGCGGTGTTCGATCGGTACAGCGGATTCGTCCTGCTCGGCGTGTTTCTGTTGGATTATTTTGCACAGACGGGGATAATTTTGGGTATTCTTAGACTCCCCATGGGGTTTATGGTAGAGTTTTTCACTCAGGAAGCGTTTCCCTATGTAAAACAGGTCATTCGCTTTCTTTAATCCTTATAAAAATTCAGATTGATGTCGAAAAAACGCATTTTGAGCGGCATGCAGCCTTCCGGCCTGCTCCATCTGGGCAATTACTTCGGGGCGTTGAAAAACTGGGTCTCCCTGCAGGATGAGTACGAGTGTTTTTATTTCATCGCCGACTGGCATTCGCTGACCACGCTGTACGAGAACCCCGGCCAGATCAAGCAGTTCACCCGCGAGGTGGCGATCGACTGGCTGGCGGCGGGACTCGATCCTGAAAAATGCACGCTGTTCGTGCAGTCGCGCATCCCGGAACACACCGAGCTGCACCTGATCCTGTCGATGATCGTGCCGGTGTCGTGGCTGGAGCGCAACCCGACTTATAAGGAAAAGCAGCAGGAAGTGAAGAACGTGGACATGAGTTCCTACGGTTTTCTCGGCTACCCGGTTTTGCAGACAGCGGACATCGTGCTGTACAACGCGCACTACGTGCCGGTGGGCATCGATCAGGCCCCGCATTTGGAGTTGTCGCGCGAGATCGTGCGCCGCTTCCAGCATTTTTACAAGAAGAAGGTGTTGATCGAGCCGGAGGCGAAAATCAGCGAAGTGCCGAAGCTGAACGGCATCGACGGTCGCAAGATGAGCAAGAGCTACAACAACGCCATCTACCTGGCCGACTCGGAAAAAGAGATCACGAAAAAGATCCGGGCGATGCTGACCGATCCGCAGCGCCTGCGCCGCGAGGATCCGGGCGACCCGGATGTGTGCAACCTGTATCCGTTCCACAAGCTGTTTTCGTCGGAAGAGAAGCAGGCGTATGTGAACGAAAACTGCCGGACGGCGGGCATCGGGTGTGGCGACTGCAAGGCGCTGCTGGCGGAATCGCTGCTGGCGGGCATGCGTCCGCTCATGGAGCGGCGTCAGCAGTTGGCGGCCAAGCCGAAAGAGGTCGATGAGATTCTCCATGAAGGCACAGCAAAGGCGCGCAAGGTGGCGCAGGCCACGATGCATAAAGTCAAGGAAGCGATGAAGCTGATATGAAGACGGGAGACGGCGACACGAAGATGGAATACAAAGACACATTGAACCTGCCGCAGACGGACTTTCCGATGAAGGCCAACCTCGTTAAGAGGGAGCCGGAAATGCTGGATGCGTGGGAGTCGGGAGACATTTACAAGCAGCTGCGCACGCACTCAAGCAGCCGCCCGAAGTACGTCTTCCACGACGGCCCGCCCTACGCCAACGGCCACATCCACATGGGCCACGCCCTCAACAAGATTCTCAAGGATTTCATCGTCCGCATCATGACCATGAAAGGCTTCGATGCGTCGTTCGTGCCGGGGTGGGATTGCCACGGCCTGCCCATCGAGCACCAGGTCGGCAAGGAGTTGAAGAGCAAGAAACAGGATTTGGAGAAGTCCGAAGTGCGCAAGCTGTGCCGGGAGTACGCGGCGCGTTTCGTTGACATCCAAAAGGAAGAGTTCAAGCGGCTGGGTGTGTTCGCCGATTGGGAGAGGCCCTATCTGACCATGAACTTCGGCTACGAAGGCACCATCGTCCGCGAGTTCCTGAAATTCCTCGAAGCGGGGATGGTGTACAAAGGGCTCAAGCCCGTGCACTGGTGCACGCACTGCCGCACTGCTCTGGCCGAGGCGGAAGTGGAATACGCCGACCACAACTCGCCTTCGATCTATGTCAAGTTCCCGGTCAAGTCGGGATGGAAGAGCCAGATCGACGGCGTGGACGAAAAGAAGGCGTCGTTTGTCATCTGGACCACCACGCCGTGGACGCTGCCCGCCAACCTGGCGGTCTGCCTGCACCCGGATTTTGAGTACACCGCCGTCGAGATCAAAGGCGAGCAGTACGTGGTGGCGGCGGAGCGATTGTCGGCGTTGATCCTCGAATGGGACGTGACCGATTACAAGGTGCTCGGCCAATGCGCGGGCAAGGATCTGGAAGGTGTCGTCTGCCAGCATCCGTTCATCGACCGCGAGTCGCCGGTGATCCTGGGCGACCACGTCACGTTGGAGCAGGGCACCGGTTGCGTGCACACCGCGCCCGGTCATGGACAGGAGGATTACATCGTCGGTCTCAAGTACGGTCTGGATACCTACAACCCGGTGGACGACGGCGGCGTGTTCAAGCCAGAAGTCGAATTTTTCGCCGGTCAGTTCGTGATGAAGGCCAATGCGGAAATCATCAAGAAACTGGAAGAACTGGGTCAGCTCGTCCATCAGAGCCGTGTCGATCATTCGTATCCGCACTGCTGGCGCTGCCGCACGCCGATCATCTTCCGCGCTACGGCGCAGTGGTTCATCTCCATGGACGATCAGGGGCTTCGGCAGAAGGCGCTGGCGGAGATAGACAAGACGCGCTGGGTGCCGCACTGGGGCCGCGAGCGCATTCACGGCATGATCGAGAACCGGCCCGACTGGTGTGTGTCGCGGCAACGCGCGTGGGGCGTGCCGATCACGGTGTTCACCTGCGTGCAGTGTGAGGAGACGATCACCGACAAAAAAGTTTATGAACCCGTCATCGCGCTGGTGGAGCAGCAAGGCGCGGACTGCTGGTTCGAAAAAGATGTGAAGGAGTTGATGCCTGCGGGCACCACGTGTTCCTGCGGCTCGACGGAATTCAAAAAGGAAATGGACATCCTCGACGTGTGGTTCGATTCCGGCGTCAGTCACGCGGCGGTGCTGGAACCGGACCCGGACCTGCATTGGCCGGCGGATCTGTATCTCGAAGGCAGCGACCAGCATCGCGGCTGGTTCCACAGTTCGCTGCTGGAAGCGGTGGCGACACGCGGCGCGGCTCCTTACAAGACGGTGCTGACGCACGGCTACGTGGTGGACGGCAAGGGCAAAAAGATGTCGAAGTCGGCGGGCAACGTCATCGCGCCGCAGAAGATCATCGACCAGTACGGCGCGGAAATCCTGCGGTTGTGGGTGGCGTCGGAAAACTATCGTGAGGACATCCGCATTTCGGACGAGATTCTAAAACGCCTCACCGAGGCTTACCGGAAGATCCGCAACACGTTCCGGTTTCTGCTCGGCAACCTGAGCGACTTCGATCCGAAAACCGACCGCGTGCCGATTGACGAAATGGAAGAAATCGATCATTACATCCTCTACCGGTTCAAGAAGGTGAACGAACGCATCCAACAGGCGTTTGAGGAGTATGAGTTCCACGTGTTCTACCACACGTTTTATAATTTCTGCATTGTGGACCTGAGCGCGTTTTATCTGGATATCCTGAAAGACCGCCTCTATACCTATCCCAAGACCTCGAAGGGACGCCGCTCCGGCCAGACTGCCATGTACGATCTGTTGCAGGGCATGGCGCAACTGATGGCGCCGATCCTCAGCTTCACCGCGGAGGAGGTGTGGAAGTACATGCCCGACGAGGGCGCTAAAACGGACAGCGTGCACCTGAGTGCGTTTCCGGATTTGTCCGGCGTCACGTTTTCGGACGAGCTGGCGGCGAAGTGGGAGCGCATCAAGGAGCTGAAGGGTGAGGTCAGCAAGGCGCTTGAGTTGCAGCGCCGCGACAAAGTGATTGGGCATTCTCTGGATGCCACGGTGCAGATCGCGGCGCCGGAGTCCATGAAATCGTTTCTGGAAAGCGAACGCGATGCCCTGAAATTCATCTTCATCGTTTCGCAGGTGAAATTGGTCGGCCAGTTGGACGGGGCCGCCTACCAGAGCGACGTGATCGAAGGATTGAAGATCGGCGTGGCCTTGGCTCCGGGGAAAAAGTGTGAACGATGTTGGAACTATTTTGTCGAAGCGGAAGCGTCGGAAGACCATCCTGCCATTTGCAAACGCTGTGCGGGCAATCTGGAATCCGCCAAAGCCTGAGTTTCTCTTGAAGAATAAATACCTCCAGTTGTTTTTATTTTCCAATATCCTGATCATTCTCGATCAGTTCACGAAGTTTCTCGTGGCTCTTCACATTCCGCAGAACGTGTCGATCCGCATCATCGACAACTTTTTCAACCTGACTCACATCCGCAATCCCGGCGTGGCGTTCGGTTTGTTTGCCGACAGCGATCTGGAGATGAAGGCGACCTTGTTCATCGTGTTCTCCGGCATCGCCATCATCGCCATCCTCGTGTTCTTTCATGAAACGCCGAACAGCAAGAAGACGGCGCTGATTGGATTGATCCTGATTTTCAGCGGCGCCATCGGCAACCTCATCGATCGCATTCTTTATCAGGAAGTGATCGATTTCCTGGATTTCCACTTTGGCAGCTACCACTGGCCCGCTTTCAATGTGGCCGACTCCTGCATAACCATTGGCGTGGTGTTCATGTTCATTGATATAATCAGGGATGGCACCGCGCCGCAACGACCGCAAGATTCTTCTTCTGAACCCGCCTGATAGGGAGGGCTGCCGTGCATCCCATTCTGCTTGAATTCGGTATCGTCAAAATCTTCACCTACGGACTGCTGGTGGCAACGGGATTTTTTGTCGGCATCGTGCTGGCCGCACGGCAGGGAGAAAAAGACGGGCTCGACGCCCAGAAGATTCTCGACCTCTGCTTCTACCTGCTGATCGCATCCATTCTGGGCGGCCGGCTTTTGTACGTGGTGGTGGAGTACCGTTACTTCATGTCGAATCCGGTGGAGATCCTGAAGTTCTGGAAAGGGGGCCTGGTTTATTATGGAGGGCTGATGGGCGCGGTGGGTGCGGCCTGGTTCTTCATGCGTAAATTCAAGTTGCCGTTCTGGAAAACGGCGGACGTGCTGGCCCCGTCTATCGCCATCGGCCAGGCTATCGGGCGCTGGGGCTGTTTTTTCGCGGGCTGCTGTTACGGGGTGCGGACCGATGCGCCGTGGGCGATCACCTTCACCAATCTGGACTCGCTGGCGCCGCTGAACGTGGCGCTGCACCCCACGCAGATTTACCTGTCGTTGAACGCGCTGATTATTTTCGGCGTGCTGTTGTGGTTGCAGAAGCGTAAACAATTCGACGGACAGGTGATCCTCGCCTACGGCATCCTGTACTCGATCGGCCGCTTCATCATCGAGTTTTACCGCGGCGACGATCGCGGTTATGCCGTGCCCGAAATGCTCTCGACTTCGCAGTTCATCGGCCTGTTCATCCTGGCCCTGTCGATCGTGCTGTGGGTGCGCCGCCGTTCCGGCACCGTCAAACCAACCTGAATGAAACCGGGCGCAATCCGGCACTTCCTGCGCGGAACGGTTTAAATAAAAAAAGAAGAAAAGAAATAGGCTCCGGCTCCGATGGTGATTATCGGGCCGCCCCAGATTTTGACCGTGGCCCAGCGGCCCATGTGGGAGACGAGGTTGTCTTCGTGGCGGTTGCTGAGCACGAAGGGATGCTTGCTTTCTTTGCGAAACACCATTTTGGTTTTTGCGGCGAGTTCTTCCAATTTTTGTTTGCTGTAGCGGGCGGACAGCTTTTTGGCGACGGCCTGGGCGCCACGCTCCAATTCGTAGTAATCGAGTTTGCCGTCCTGGTTGGTGTCCAGTCGTTTCTGCAGCTCTTTGTTTTTACGGATCAGTTTTTTTGCTTCCAGAAAAAACTTCACCCCCGCCTTTTTGGGACGCGCCAGCTTCAGGTTGGAGTCCGCGTAACCCAGCACGAACACTTCTTCTCCTGGCACGAAACACCATTCGCGAAAGCGATAGTCGTTGGACAACAGCCAGGAAGAATCTTTCAGCTTGAAGGATCGGATCTTCCGTTTATTTTGATCAAGCACCGCATAGAGATCCGGGTCCATGGTGGAAAATTCGTTGGAGGAGCATTCGTAATCCTGGGTGGTGCCGCTGCGGTTGACGGTGGCCCCCTCCACCAGCACCATGGCGTTGGCACCACTGTCGTCATCGACATAAAAGCCGGCATCGGAAAAGAAGCTGGCGATGGTCACCCAACGGCCGCGTTGCCAGCCGCGCCGTTCCCCAAGGCTGAACAGCGAACGGTTGCGGCTGAATCCGGACTTGCGGTCGCGTTGCCATTTCTGGATTTCGATGTTGAAGAGGGCGCAGGGCCTGCCGCTGATGGGCGCGCGCACGATCTTGTCTTTCTCGGCGATGATTCGTCCCTTGACCTCGACGTTGGTGCCGACGGCGCCGGTATTGATTTTCGAGGTGGGCGTGTTCTGGATGATGCGTTTGATTTGCAGTTCCCGGAACCCAGCGTAGAACAGGTAAAGACCGATGATCGCACCGATCAACGAAAGGAAGATGATTTCCAGTTCATCTTTCGACAGGTCTGGCACTTCGTTCTCCTGGGGAAGCTAGGGATTGAGGTCAGTCGAAGTTGGGGAGTTTGATGTTGACCTTCACGTCGCGCCGTTCTTCTTCGGCCACCTCAAACATTTCTTCCTGCCGGTAGCTCAGCATGCCAGCCACGAACACGTCCGGGATCTGCTGGATACGGATGTTGTAATTGTTGACGCTGTCGTTGAAGAACTCGCGCCGGTCCGCCAGGGTTTCTTCCAAATGTGAAATGCGGTTCTGCAACTGCATGAAGTTTTCGTTGGCTTTGAGATCGGGGTAATTCTCGGCGAGGGCGAACACACTGCGCAGCGCCTGGCTGATCTGGTTGCTGGCCTTGGATTTTTCCTTCACCCCGTCGGCGCGCACATAGTTTTCCCGCGCTTTGAGCAGGCGGTCGAGCATGCCTTTCTCGAACTGTGCATAGCTTTCGCAAACGGAAATCAGTTTGGGAATTTCATCGTAACGCTGTTTCAGGATGACGTCGATGTTGGCCCATGATTTTTTGATGTTTTCCTTGAGAGAAATCAGGCCATTGTAGATCATGATGAAGTAGCCGATGATCCCCAATAGACCGAAACCCAGGATTCCCAAAATCACGACCGTGGTCGTTGACATGCCGCCCCTCCGTTTTTTTGAATGAATGATGGGAACTGGAAAGAATTTATTCCATTGATTTAGAGTAAGGGAAGGAACTCAGTAAATCAAATATTTGGAGAAAAATGACGGGGTGATGGAAGGAGAGCAGGGCACCCAACGGAATCGGCGGGAAAATGAAGAAAAAGCGTCGGATTATTTAGAGAAGGAGTGATCGAACAGGTCGGCGATGGCCTGCTTGCCCGCAGTGTTTAAAAAGCGCGTGCCCGTTCCGGCAAAATTTTTATTGTGGATTTTCGGCGTGGTCTTTTTCCAGCTCTGATTGTTCCACTTGAACCACTGTTCCTGATCCTGGTCGAACACGTAAAGCGGTTTGTTGAACAGCTTGGCCAGCTCCGCGCTCCAGCCGGTACCCCCTTTGACGGTTTTGTCTTCCAGGATGTGACCGACCACAAACACTTCGCCTGCGTGATTGGCCATGTGCCAGATGCTCTGCAGGATTTTGCGGAACAGCGGGCCGTCGCTGTACTTGCGGTTCATGAGTTTGGAGACATAGGCCAGGCTGACGTCGCCGTGCTTGAGTTCATCCTGGGTGAGAAAGCGGACGCCGCGTTTGCGGACAATTTTGTGGCCTTCGAAGGTGAAGTGGACTTCTTCCATGCCCAGCCGTTCGGCATTGGCACCGAACTCGGCTTCCGCGCCTTTGACGCCGCCGCTGAATAATGTGAAATCTTCAGGCTTCATAAACGACCAACAGTCAGGCAAATGGGAGCGAAAGCAGGGATGGGCCTGTTTCCGCAAGTCAAACCAATGTATGCGAAACCCCTGAAACTCTCAAGGATTTTCTGATTTTGAAGGTCTATAATGAATGGAGAATGGGGCGTGTATCGTTCCCGGGAGTGCTTCCGGGGGCGCAACGAAAGGATTTTTTTTATGAGCCATTTATACATCCCTCCCGACTGGAACGAAAACGAACGGGACATCACCCCGGAGCATTTTTTTTACAATCGCCGGGATTTCATACAAGGAATGGCGGCGGCGGGCCTGGCCATCGGCGGCGCGCTGGTCCCTGGTCCGGCCTGGGCCGAGTCGAGCTGGCTGGGCCGCCTGCTGGGCGACTCCCAACCCGAAGCCATGCCAACATTCACTCCGATCGACGGCCTGAAACGCAATCCGGCGTATGCGTTCACCCGGCCCATGACCGATGAGGCTGTGGCGCTCAAGTACAATAATTTTTATGAGTTCACCTCCGTCAAAGAGGGTGTGTGGCGGCTGGTGAATGAATTCCAGCCGCGGCCCTGGCAGGTGGAGGTGTCCGGATTGGTGAACCATCCGAAAACCTACGACGTGGACGATCTGATCAATACCATGCCGCTGGAGGAACGTGTGTACCGTCATCGTTGCGTGGAGACCTGGGCGATGGTGGTGCCGTGGAATGGGTTCCCTTTGAGCGAATTGATCCGGCGTGCCGACCCGCAGGCGGGAGCCCGCTATGTGCGCTTCACCAGTTTTCTCAACCCGGAAGTGGCGCCGGGACAGAAGCAGAGTCACCTGCCGTGGCCTTACACCGAGGGCCTGACGATCAAAGAGGCGATGAACGAGTTGACACTCATGGCAACGGGCGTGTATAGCCATGTGTTGCCGAATCAACACGGGGCCGGCATCCGCGTGGTGACGCCCTGGAAATACGGTTACAAAAGCATCAAGTCGGTGACCAAGATCGAGCTGGTGGCGGAGCAGCCGAAGACGTTCTGGAACACGCTGGTGCCGCAGGAATACGGGTTCGTCTCCAATGTGGACCCGGCCGTGCCACATCCACGCTGGTCGCAGCAGCGGGAAAAAATGATCGGTACCGGGGACGTGTACGCGACCGAGAAGTTCAACGGTTATGGGGACTACGTGGCGTCGTTGTATGCCTGATTGCGGCGCCGGGGGCGGAGGGGCCGCCCGGAAGAGGCCCCGCGAAGAGAGGCTTCAGTGAGTGGAATATCCGGGAGGCGGCGCGGACGGGATTATTGAAAATCCCGCAGGTCCTCTTCATCCAGGATGCTTTCGTTGACCCCGTCTTCGATGATGGCATCGGCGAGGTCGCCCAACCCACCGGGTTCATAATTTTCAACATTTTCATTGTCAAAATCGTCGAAAAAAACCTTGTGTTCTTTTTCGCACCATTCACGAATGGTGTTGCTGAAACGAAGAACCCGCTGCACGGCTTCGAGTTTATCCATATCCCGGTTCCTGAAATTTGATTGGAGTGATTGACGTTGTTTGATTCCGGAGGCAACGAAGAAAAAAGTTTTTGGGTTCCACCTCAAAAATACATATAATACTTAAATCGGTTTGTTAAAGCTATCCGCATTCTGTTGTTATTCAACCTTGAGTTGATGTCGAAAAGGGGGGGATTTGGCAACAAAAATCAAGGACATGATTGGTTCCTGGGCGGCGTCGCCGCCGGTCTTGTATTACCAGTTGAAGCAGGCGATGGACGACCCTGAAAGCAGCTTCAACGACTATTCCCAGATCATCAGCGCCGACCCTGCACTGACTGCCCGGCTTTTGAAAATCGTAAACAGTCCGTTCTACGGTTTTTCGTCCACAGTGGAAACGATCGATCACGCATTGAATATTATCGGCACCGACCAGTTGATGGATTTGTCGCTGGCGACGGTGGTGGTGAGCAAGTTCAAGGGCATCCCGCGTGATCTGATCAACATGGAAACCTTCTGGATGCACAGCATTGCCACCGGCATCGCTGCCCGCAAAATGGCAATGGCGGTGGGTATCGACAACCCGGAGCGGTTTTATCTGGCGGGCATGCTTCACGACATCGGCACCTTGCTGCCGTTGAAGCAGCAGACCGAAACGGCCAAAGGGGTGCTGGAGAAATGCAAAGAGACCAAGCAGCATTTGTTTCTCGTGGAAAAAGAAACATATGGGTTCAGCCATGCGGAGGTTTGCCAGTTGTTGTTGATGGAGTGGCAACTGCCGCAACGCCTGATCGATATGGTAACGCATCATCACTTCCCACTGGAAGTCAGCGATCCCGAAGTGCGTCGCGACTGTTGCATCCTCAACATGTCCGACATCATGATTTATTTTCTGAAGATCGGCAACAGCGGGGAACCCGCCGTGCCGCAGTTGCTGCCGGATGTGCCCAAGCATGCCGGAGTGCCGAAAGACGTCATCGACAAAATCCGCAAGGAAGTTCCGGAGGAAGTTGATGAAACGGTCAAAATGTTTATCTGAGGCCGTGCCACTCGTGAAAAACAAGCGTGGGCATGGCCCACGCTTTTTTCATTGAATAAGACGATCCAACGCCAAGGCATCATGAATAAATCCCAACCCAAATACTGTATCGGCCAGATGATCCATCACAAGCTGTACGACTACCATGGCGTGGTGCTGGGTGTGGATGCGGTGTTCCAACTCTCCGAAGAGTGGTACCAGACCATGGCGCGCAGCAATCCCCCCAAAGACCAGCCCTGGTACCACATCAAGGTGCATGGAGAAGACAGCCTGCGCTATGTGGCCGAACGCCATTTAGAACTGGATAAGAACGTTTTCAATTAGACCGCCCGACCCCTTCCACTCAGGAGTTTTTTGTGCCCGCGTCCCCTTCGATCTTCCATTGGGCCGTGGGCGGAATCGTGCTGGTGTTGGTTGTGTGGGTGGGTTTGGGGCTGGTACTGGATCATCTTCCCTGGAAGCTGCTGGACACCTCCCAACCCGAAAAGAAAAAAGCCGCCGCCGGGCTGTTGCTCGCGCTTGGGATCGTTGGTTACCTGGTGGTGCGCGATCTCATCGCCTTTGCCTGGATGGGGTTGCGTTACCTGTTGGGGATGGAATTTGAAAACCTGTGAACAAAAAAAACGGCCCGGGCATAACGCCCGGGCCGTTTTGACTTGTTTGAATGGATTACTGATCCAGATGGGCGTTCTTGCGGTCCGGATTGTGGAACAAAGAGGTCTCCGCAGTCAGTTCATCGAGACCCGGGAACGTCTGATCCGGGTGGATCTGCTGAGCTCGCTCCAGCAGCAGCTGTTCCGACTCGCGGCGGTCGGGGTCCGGAATGCAGCAGTCAACCGGACATACTTCCTGGCAGGCTTCCTCGCCATGGAATCCAACACACTCGGTACACAGTTCGGGGTCGATGTAGTAAAAATCGATTCCACCCTTGGTGCCATCGTCGATTGCGGCGTTGGGGCATTCCGGCTCGCAAACTCCACAGTTAATACATTCATCAGTAATGATTGTTGCCATCGGCTGTCTTCCTCTAGTGGTTAAGTTAGATAGAAAAAATTTATAACCGAAGAATATTCCCTGTAATAAAAGGAGGAATTTAAATTTTTCAATAGGGTAGCGGGTCCCAGCTTACGTAGAAACGCAGGCCTTACCTTAAACTCCCGAAATTAAAATTTCAATCCCTTTTGTGATTTTTTTTGTTGGGAAACCCCGGTATTGAAAAACAGGAAGCGCCCCCAGTTGCTGGAGCAACGGGGCTTCCTTGTTGGGTGGTCACTAACCTATTATTTCTAAGCAAGTTAGCAATATTTTTCAGGGCGGTCAATCCCTGCGTGCCAGATCAGCTTCCTGAATTTCGGAAAAAGCCTCTGGCATGGTCTGCACCCGTTTCATGCAGATTCTCACCCAAGGGAACGAGGGAACAAAGAGACGGCAAGGCGTATGGGGGTCTTCCCAGCGTACTTTCGGTCCCAAGAGGTGCTTAAAAAATAAAGGAGCAAGGAAATATTCTCCTTGCTCCTTTTCTATTTGGTAGCGGGGACAGGATTTGAACCTGCGACCTTTGGGTTATGAGCCCAACGAGCTACCGGACTGCTCCACCCCGCAATAATACAAAAGGATGCCTGAGTGTTTTCAGGTAACTGAGTGAATATACCGATTCTGGAATTTTGTCAAGCGGGAAGCCGGATCCAAAAACGGTGTGCGGTCGATCCGGTTTTTAATTTCGGAAGCACTCTATGTATAATCCTATAAGAAAGACTGGGGAATAGCTACCTTTTATTTCATTATCTCAAACGAGCCCGCCGCATGTGGACCAAACGCATTCTGATCTTTTTGCCTTTGCTGGTGACGCTGTTGCTCCTGCAATCGTTTTTCTGGGTGCCCACGTATGACCGGCAGGGCGCGGGCAATCCCGATCGCCTGCGCCAGTTCATCGAAACGTCCATCGGCGATGCGCAGATCCTCAATCCCATCCTGAGCGCCGACACCGCAAGCTCCCGCATCAACGAACTTGTGTTCGACGGACTGATCGATTACGACGACCAGCTCAACCTGCGGGGCCGTCTGGCGACGGACTGGATCCTTTTTGAAGATGCGTACCTGCAAACGCTGCCGGACTTCCGCGCCGGAGGCCGCGTGCTGAAAACGCCGGACGACTGGATTCGTTATATTCGCGAACGCCTTTCCAATCAAAAGGAGTGGTGGAGCAACGTCCAGTCCATCACCGTGCAGCCCGCCGAGCAGATCGATGCTGCGGTGAAGCTGCCGGAACGGGACGCGGACGGCAAGCCGGTGCTGCAAAACGGATTCCCCAAACAGATCGATGTGGCCTACCGGCTGCAACGCCCGGCGCGTCTTCACTTCAAGTTGAAGAATGTGGACCAGCATTTTTTCGATCCGCTGGAAAAGCTATTTGGGGATGCCTTGTTTGCACACTTTCCGCATGCGCGGTTCATCCGGGCTGACGATCCGGCCGAGAAGGAGCGCCTCGCCGAGCAGTACGCGGACATCCTGCCGGTGGTGGAACACAATCCGGTCATCCGGTTCGATCTTCGCAAAGGCGTGCGTTTCCACGACGGGCACGAATTCGATTCCGGCGACGTGCTGTTCACGTACCAGTCGATCATGAACCCGCTCAACGCCTCGCCGCGTACCTCGGACTACGAACCGGTGAAGCGCGCGGAAGTGCTGGGGCCGCATCAAATCCAGTTCGTGTACAAACGGTTGTTCTCGCCTGCCATCACTTCCTGGATGATGGGCATCCTGCCCGAACACCTGTTGAATCAGAAAACCCTCAGGCAGGAAGCAGCCGCTGCGGGCAAACCCGTGAAGCCGGGCAAAGAAGTGTCGATGCGCGACAGCGATTTCAACCGCCACCCGATCGGCACCGGCCCCTTTGTGTTTCAAAAGTGGGAGGGCGACGTGGAAATCCGCCTGACGCGCAACGAGCAATACTGGGAAGGGCCGCCGGAGTACCACGAGTTCATCATGCGCATCATTCCGGACATGATCACGCAGGAGATGGAGTTTTACGCCGGGGCGGCGGACAATTACGGGGTTCAGCCCCACCAGGTGGCCCGGCTCAAGGACGATCCCAATTTCCACAGCATTTCTACGGTCGGCAATAATTATTCTTACATTGGCTACAACCTGCGTAAGCCGCTGTTTGCCGACCCACGAGTGCGCACGGCGCTGGGCATGGCCATCGACGTGGACAAGATCATCAAGCACGTCATGTACAACCAGGCGGAGCGGGTGACGGGGCCTTTTTCCAAATCCACCCAGTGGTACGACGAATCGGTGGAACCGATTCCGCACGATCCCGAAGGCGCCCTGAAAATATTGAATGATCTGGGTTGGAAGAAAAACGCCGATGGCTGGCTGGAGAAGGATGGCAAGGTGTTCGAGTTCAACCTCATCACCAACCACGGCAATCCCATCCGCAAAAACATCATGACCATCGTGCAGAACAACTGGCGCAAGCTGGGCATCAAGTGCAACACGCAGTTGTTCGAATGGGCGGTGTTCCTGAAAGATTTCGTCAACGCGCAGAAATTCGACGCCTTGATCCTGGGATGGGCCATGGGCTTCGATCCCGACCTGTTTCAACTCTGGCATTCCAGCCAGGCCCACCCCAAACAACTCAATTTTGTCGGCTATAAGAACCCGGAAGCCGACCGCCTGATCGTCGCCATCCGCCGCGAATACGACCAGGACGTGCAGCAGAGGATGACGCACCAACTGCACCGCCTCATCGCCGCCGACCAGCCTTATACGTTCTTGTTCGCGGGAAAATCGACGCTGCTGCTGGACAAGAAGATCGTCATTGTCGAAGACAAGCCCGATGGCAGCGAGGAGTACAAAAAAATCTATCCCGTCAAAGGCGGCAATATTTTTTACCGCTTCAACGACTGGCGCAAGCTCCCCACCGCGCCGCAGTTCGCGCGGTGACGCCCCGCTTCATTTCATGACGCGCCGTCCCAGGAAAATATCGACCGTGCCTTCGGTATTGCTGGCGACGGCGACATCGGAGAGCCCGTCGTTGTTGAAATCGGTGCTGACGATGGCCAGGGGGGTGCTGCCGGTCACGTAATCGCGCACCGGAAAACGGAACGCGCCGTTGGGATGGCGGGTGATGAGGGAGAACGAACTGCTGCGTGAGTTGGCGACCACCACGTCCTTATGATGGTCGCCGTCGAAATCGCCGACGGCCAGGGAGATCGGCCCGCCGCCGCCGGAAAAGGACACCGGCCTGCCGAATTTTCCATTGGTCCCCATCGGAATGTAATACAGGTTGTCGCCCTTGGCGGAGGTGGCGACCAGGTCATAGAGACCGTCGCCGTTCATATCTTCCTTCAACAGCGTGAGACAACGCAGGTCCTCGGCGAAGCGCCCGGTCAGACGAAGGGTGCCGCCGGAGTTGCCGGAGAAAAAGCGGATCGAACTGGAATTGCTGGATTGCACGGCGAGCAGGAGGTCCTCGTGCCCGTCGTCATTGAAATCGCCCGCCACGCCGGAGATCGAGCGCGAGCCGGTCTCGTAGGTCTCGCCGCGTTTGAAACCGCCGTCGCCGTTGCCGAAGTGGATTTCCACCTTGCTGAAAGTCAGCGTCACCGCCACATCCTTGTGGCCGTCGGCATTGAAATCGCCGACGATCAGGGCCAGCGGAACAGGGCCCGTCGGCACCGACCACATCGGCTGGAAGGTTCCCTGGCCTTTCCCGAGCAGGACCTGGAACGTCTGGTTGCCTTCGCTGTTGAAGATCAGGTCGGGGTTTTCGTCGTGATTGAGGTCGGTGACCACGATGAAGGAAGGCTCGACCGGTACTTTCAGATCCTGTGCGGGCTGGAAGGTGCCATCGCCCTTGCCGAACAGGAAGCTCAGGCTGTGGTCCTTGGAGTTGGCCACCACCAGATCGGCATTGCCATCGCGGTTGAAGTCACCGTGAGCGAGAAAAACCGGTCCCCAACCCACTTTCAGCGTGTTGTACCGGGAGAACACGTCGGGAGGCGGTTCCGGCATGGAAAAATTGCAGCCGCCCAGCCACCCCAGAAGCCCGGCAAAAACCCCCAGCCACATCGCCGAACCCCTTGTATTTGTGAATCCCATGGTACGCCCTCCAGGAGGCGACAGTGCGGGTTTTCCCCTTGCTTTCAGCACCTTGTTATGACAGTATGGCATAAATTTTATCTCACCCCGACCCTCGCTCCGGTATGTGCCGGGGCTATAACTCATGAGGAGGTCACTGCTTGCGTACCTATCAGTCTGTCCTGATTCTGAAACCTGATCTCGACGAAAGCCACGTCGATCAGGCTGTTGAAAAAATCACCGCGCTCCTCCAGAAGTTCAGCGGCGACGTGCTGAAGCTGGAACGATGGGGCAAAAAGCGCCTTGCCTACAAAGTCAAGAAGAACAAGTTCGGCTACTACCTCAATATGTATCACACCTGTGATGCCGCACAAGTTCCCGCTCTGGAAAAAGAATACAAGCTCATGGATCTCATCATCAAATTTCTGGTGATCGTGATCGACGAAAAGGACCTGGAGCGAGCCATGAACCGGGGAACGGATACCGGCGAGGAAGGCACTGAGGAGTCGAAGGCTTCCGGTAAAGAAGAGTCGGACAAGAAAGAGTCGGACAAGAAAGAGTCGGACAAAAAAGAGCCTGCCCCGGCCGCTTCCTGAGCTTAAGCCCTCCACGTTCTTCAATCGATTGGAAGGAGTTCTTCTATGGCCAGTGTGAATAAAGTATTTTTGTTGGGCAACCTGACCCGCGATCCGGAGTTGCGTTACACCCCGAGCGGCGCCGGCGTGGCCAGCTTTGGCCTGGCGGTCAACCGCCGTTACAAGGCGGGCAACGAAAATAAGGAAGAAGTTTGCTTCGTGGACATCACGGTCTGGGGCAAACAGGGCGAAAACTGCGTGGAGTACCTCAATAAAGGCAGCCAGGTGATGATCGAAGGCCGCTTGCAGTTCCGTTCCTGGGAAACCGACGACGGCCAGAAGCGCAACAAGCTGGACGTGGTGGCCAACAACGTTCAATTCCTCGGCAAGCCCGGCGGCGGTGGCGGAGGCGGCCGCAGCATGGACAGCTACGAGGAAGAAGATGGCATGAACGTCAAAGACGATATTCCGTTCTGAATAATGACATTCGAATAAAAAGGAAACTGAGGTTTTTTAAATCATGAACAAACCAAAAAAACGCGCTTTTTTTTCACAGAAAATCTGCCGGTTTTGTGCCGAGAAAATCGAGCACATCGATTTTTACGACATCAAGCTGTTGAAGCCGCTGATCTCCGAGCGGGGCAAGATCGTTCCGTCGCGGATTTCCGGCAACTGCGCCCGGCACCAGCGGCAGTTGACGACCGCCATCAAGAGAGCTCGCAACATCGCCCTGCTGCCGTTCACCGTCGAGCATTGATTTGAACGACCCGTTGCAACCCAGGGATGTGTTCCTGCCCTTCGGGATTCTTCTGGTCATCCTGGCATTGGGCATGCTGGTTCCGCCGCTGGGTGTGGTGGCGGGCATATTCGTTCCCGTTCCGCTGATCCTCATTTACCTGCGTTACGGCAAGCCGATTGGGCTGGTCTCCATCGCCCTGGTGTTCATGGCGGTGTTGATGCTGGTCGGGATCAAGCAGGCGATCCTGTACGTTACCGAGTATGCGGTGGTGGCGGCGATTCTGGGCGAGACCACCCGTCTGCGGTTCCCCTTTCAACGCTGTGTGCTGTTTGCAGCGATGGGGTCGATCGTGCTGTCCTCGCTGATGATCGTGACCATCTCGGCGGGACAGGAGATGTCGCTGACCGAGGTGTTCGAGCAGGAGTTCCGCAAAGGCGCGGACCAGTACATCGAGTCGCTGGAAGGCATCGAGGACAAGCCGGAAGACAAAAAGGTTTTGCAGGAGATGGCCGAACGGGTGACGCACCTGTTTGCCATGTCGTTCCCGGCGCTGCTGATCATCGGTTCCCTGTTCGCGACGACGCTGAATTACCTGTTGGTGCGCTGGCTGTGGCTCCGGTTTTACCAGGTGGGCGGCCTGTTTGAAGACGCCGACCTGACGCGGTTGCTGATCCCGGACAACTGGGTGTGGTTCTTCATTATCGGAACCGGACTGGCGGTGCTGGCCGACGGCTATCTGCGCGCCCTGGGGTTGAACCTGTTCATCGTTCTGGGCGGACTGTATTTTCTGCAGGGGCTGGCGATCTTCCTGCATATTTTAAAAGCGAAGAACATCCCGAAGGTTTTCTGGTTTCTCGGGTTTGCGTTGATTTTCATGCAACCCATGCTGGTAGGCCTGGTAGGTGGACTGGGATTGTTCGATATTTGGATTGATTTCCGCAAAATTAGAAGTGCACCGGCAGAAGACGATGAGGACGAGGACGATGACATCGGGCCTTTGCCGTAATTCATGTCAAAATTTAGAGATTTCCTGATATTATTACGCAGTTGTGAATAGGGAGTGTTGATCAGAAGATGAAACTTTTACTACTCGAAGAAGTCGATAAACTGGGCGCTCTCGGAGAAGAGGTGGAGGTCAAGGACGGCTATGGCCGCAATTACCTCATCCCGCAGGGCAAAGCCATTCTGGCCACGGCCAAGACGGTCAAACAGTTCAACCACCACAAGGGCCTGATTCAGCGCAAGCTCAAAAAGCTGAAAGGCGAGGCGGAGACGCAGGCCGAGACCCTTGGCAAGTTAAAGATCCAGATCACCAAGAAGGTCGGCGAGCAGGGCAAGCTGTTCGGTTCGGTGACCTCGCAGGAGATCGCGGATCTGGTGGAAGCACAAGGCGTGGAGATCGACCGCCGCAAGCTTCAATTGAACGAACCGATCAAGGCGCTGGGTGAGTTCAAGGTTCCCCTCAAGCTGCATCCGGAAGTCACGGCGGAAATTCATGTGACCGTGGTCGGCGAGGAAGAACCGAAGGCGGAAGCGGCTGCGCAAGCCGAAGCGAACGAAACCGAATCCGCTTGAGGCGGTAGCACCCCCGACCGGTCCGGCGGATTCATTCACCCCACTGACAGGAATCGCCCATGCCGGATGTCTCCGACATATCGTTAAGACGCCTGCCTCCCTACAGTGAGGAGGCGGAGCAGTATGTCCTCGCCGCCTGTTTCGGCTCCAACGACGCGTTCGCGCGCGCGTTGGAAATCCTGAGTGGGGAGGATTTCTACAAGGCCGCGCATCGCAAGATTTTCAGCGGCATGCAGAGCCTGTTCGAGGACAACGAACCCATCGATATCCTCACCCTGGCCGACCGCCTGCGCCGCGAGCATGTCCTCGACCAGGTCGGCAATCTCGACTACCTCGATTACCTCGAAAATCTGGTGCCCACGGCGGAGGCCATCGGCTACCACGCCAAGATCATCCGCGAAAAGAAAATCCTGCGCGACCTGATCGAGACCGCTACCGAAATCGTCACCCACAGTTATGAGGATTCGGAAGGCGCGGAGGTGATCCTCGACCGCGCCGAGCAATCCATTTTCCAGATCTCCGAACGCCGCACCCGCCGCTCCTTTTTCGGCATCAGCGAGATCATCAAAAGCAGCTTCGATTCCATAGAGAAACTATTCGAAAGTCCGGGCATGGTCACCGGCATCGAGACCGGCTACAAGGACCTCGACCACATGACCTCCGGTCTGCAACCTTCCGACCTGATCATTCTCGCCGGGCGGCCGAGTATGGGCAAAACCAGTTTCGCCCTCGACATCGCCCGCTTTGCCGCCGGCAAGCGCCAGGTGCCGACGGCGATTTTCAGCCTGGAAATGTCGAAGGAACAATTGGGCGTGCGCCTGTTGTGTTCGGAAGCGCGGGTCAGCTCGGTGAAACTGCGCACCGGCTTTCTGGCGCGGGAAGACTGGCCCAACCTGACGGCGGCGGCAGGGCGGCTGTCGGAGTCGCCGATCTTCATCGACGACAGTCCGCAGGTCAGCACGCTGGATGTGCGCGCCCGCGCCCGGCGTTTGAAAGCCGAGCACAACCTGGGGCTGGTGATCATCGATTACCTGCAACTCATGCACGGCATCCAGAAAACCGAAAGCCGCCAGCTGGAAATCTCCGAAATCAGCCGCGGACTGAAAGGGCTGGCGAAGGAGTTGAACGTACCCATCGTGGCCCTGTCGCAGTTGAGCCGCGCGGTGGAGAGCCGCACCGACAAGCGTCCGCTGCTGTCCGATCTGCGTGAGTCCGGTTCCATTGAGCAGGATGCGGATGTGGTCGCTTTCATTTACCGCGACGAGGTGTACAATCCGGAGACTGCGGAAGAGGGGACGGCTGAGATCCTGATTCGCAAGCAGCGTAACGGTCCCATCGGCGATATCAAGCTGGCGTTCATCAAAGAGTTCACTCGATTCGAAAACCTGGCCCATCACGAGTTTGAAACCCCCATGGTCGAAGCCTGACCCGGTGCCGTTCATGTCCCGTCTTTTAATGATGATGCGTTCCCTGCTGATGGTTTGCCTGTGCGCGGCGATGCTGCCTGTTTCCGTAAACGCGCAGGCGCCGCATATGGAATGGGACCGGCTGGCTCCGTTGCAGAAGGGCGAGATTTATCTGCTGCGCAAGAAACCGGCGCAGGCGCTGGAAATTTTTCGCAACCTGTGGCGGCAGGAACCGCACAACCATTACGCCGTGCGTGGCATCGTGCGTGCCTATCAGGTGGCCGGGCAACTCGACGAGTCGCAAACCTTCTTCCAGAATTTCGTGAACGAAAATCCGGAAGCGGCGCCCGCCTGGTACGGTCTCGGTTATACGTATTACCAGTTGGAGAAATATCAGGAGGCCAAACAGCCGTTGCAGCGCGCCGTCGAACTGGATTCCAAACTGGCGCTTGCATGGAATGCACTGGGCGCGACGCTGACCCATCTCAAGGAGTATGACGCCGCGCTCGAACACGTGAAGCGTGCCATCGCCGTGCATCCTTCCGAATTGATGTTCTACCGCAACCTCAAAATGATTTATGAGCGGATGGGGAAGCCGGATCGGTTTGAAAACGAGTACCGCTATCATTTGAAGTCGGGCCACACCGAGGTGGCGAAGCAGTATGGTCTGATTCTGGCGCAGAGTCTTCGGCAGGCCAGCTTCCGCGATTACTCCGCCGGCAATAAAGAGGAAGCCACTCAACGCACCCGGGAGATGCTACAGGTTTACATGGAAATCAACCACATTACGGGAGTGGTGGCGGCGCACTTCAGTTTGGGCCTGCTGCTGGAAGAAACCGGTGACCGGGAAGGAGCCCGCTCGCAATACCGGGAGGTCTTAAAAATCAATCCCAACCACCTCCAGGCGCGGGACAGAATCCGTGATTTGGAGGATAAAAATGACTGACCCTGTAAATTTGATAAGCAATTGATTTTATGTTTATTAGGTTTTTGACGATAAGGATTAAGGATATCCGATATTCAAAAACCATTGACAACAAAGGAGCTAAGCAATAACCTTGAGACGTTTTCAGCCGTCGCGGGGGCAATGGCGTTTAAGGGCTTGAAAAGTAAAAATTAAAAGGAGGTATGGTGGATAAAGATGTTTACACCATAGTGGTTTTTCCCGAGGCCACGGAAAAACCCAAACGGTTCCAGATTTCCAAGAAATTCGCCAAGATTGCACTCTATTCCAGTCTGGCGCTGGCAGTGGGTTGTGGGGGTGCGCTCACCTACCTGACCCAGCAGTATTTGCAGTCCAGCGAGGAGAAGATTGAACTGGCCCAACTGAAACGCACGAGCAAGATCCAGAAGGTGCAGATCGAAAAATTTGGCAAACGGGTGCGTACTTTTGAAACCGAAATGTCCCGTCTGGAAAATTTTGAGAAGAAGCTGCGCATCATCACGGCTCTCGACAAAGACTCCAAACCCAAAGACGAGAACTGGGGCGTGGGCGGACCGCACGGCCTTTCCAGCCACAGCATCCGCACGGCACTGGATAAAGAAGTGCAGGCCATGCTCGACAGCCTGGAAGGGGACCTGAACATCCTCACCAGCCAGGCCAAGTTGCGACAGGTGAGCTTTCATGAGTTGGACGAGTTTTTCAAAAACCAGCGGTCGCTGCTGGCATCCACGCCTTCCATCTGGCCGACCCGCGGTTGGGTGACATCCGGGTTTGGATATCGCAAGTCTCCGTTTACCGGTCTTCCTGAAAAGCACGAGGGTCTGGACATCGCTTCGCGCAAAGGTTCCGAGATTCGCGCCACCGCGGACGGCAAGGTCATCACCGCCGGACGGCAGTATGGTTATGGCAACCTGGTTGAAATCGATCACGGTTATGGCGTCATCAGCCGTTACGGTCACAACTCCAAGAACGTGGTCAAAGTGGGTGACCGGGTGGAGCGTGGCGATCTGATTGCCCTGGTCGGGAACACCGGGCGCAGCACCGGCCCCCACGTGCATTATGAAATCATCGTGGACGGGATTCCGGCCAACCCACGCAACTACATTCTGGAAGATTGATCCGATTGCGACCCGGCCTGCCCGGCCGGGAGCTATTTCCTTTCCTGATGTGACATGTCAACGCATGAACCGTGTCCCGATCCCTTTCTGCCGGGACAGGTTTTCCCGCCGTCGGTTCTCGATGGTTGAAAGACTGCGGAAGTCCACCGGTCTTTTATGTTAATCTGGTCTTCAAAAATCAAACCCTGACAGGACCCACACGCCCATGGTATTAGGACTGATCAAAAAAATCGTCGGCACCCGCAACGACCGCGAGTTGAAACGCATCCAGGCTTACGTGGGGCGGGTCAATGAACTGGAATCCAGCATTCAGCCTTTGTCGGACGAACAGTTGCAGGCGAAAACCCAGGAGTTGAAGGAGCGTCTGAAAGGTGGCGAGCAACTCGATGAACTCCTGCCGGAAGCGTTTGCGGTGGTGCGGGAAGCCAGTTGGCGTACGCTCAAGATGCGGCACTTCGATGTGCAGTTGGTCGGTGGCGTGGCCCTGCATGAAGGCAAGATCACCGAAATGAAAACCGGTGAGGGTAAAACGCTGGTCGCCACCCTGCCGGTGTACCTCAACGCGTTGACGGGCCGCGGCGTGCACGTGGTCACCGTCAACGACTACCTGGCCAAGCGCGACGCGGAATGGATGGGAACGGTCTATCGCTTTCTGGGTCTTGAAGTGGGCGTGATTTATCACGACATGCCCGATGAGGAACGTAAAAAAGCCTACCGCTCTGACGTCACCTACGGCACCAACAACGAATTCGGGTTCGACTACCTGCGCGACAACATGAAGTTTTCCGCCGAGGATTTTGTGCAGCGGGATTTGCATTTCGCCATCGTGGACGAGGTGGACAGCATCCTCATCGACGAGGCGCGCACGCCGCTCATCATCTCCGGTCCCGGTGAAGAGTCCACGGACAAGTACTACGTCATCAATGCCATCATTCCCAAGCTGATAAAGGAAACGCATTTCACAGTGGATGAAAAGGCGCGGTCGGCGGCGCTCAACGACGACGGCATATCGATGGTTGAAAAACTGCTCAATGTTGAAAACCTGTACGACCCAGCGCAGATTGAAATCCTGCACCACGTCAACCAGGGACTCAAGGCGCACGCGCTGTTTAAGAATGAAGTGGATTACGTGGTGAAAGACGGCAAGGTCGTTATCATCGACGAGTTCACGGGGCGGATGATGTCCGGCCGCCGTTACAGCGACGGTCTGCACCAGGCGCTGGAAGCGAAAGAAGGGGTGACGATTGAAAATGAAAACCAGACACTGGCCACCATCACCTTTCAGAATTATTTCCGGATGTATGAAAAACTGGGTGGCATGACCGGTACCGCTGACACGGAAGCCGAAGAGTTCAACTCGACTTATGGCATCGAGGTGTTGGTGATCCCGACCAACCAGCCGATGGTGCGGGAAGATTACGCCGATCTCATTTACCGCACGGAACAGGAAAAGTTCGATGCCGTTCTCGAAGAGATCCGCGAATGTCATGAAGCGGGCCGTCCGGCGCTGGTCGGAACCATTTCCATCGAAAAATCCGAATTGTTGAGCAAGCACCTGAAAAAATGTGGCATCCCCCACAACGTACTGAACGCCAAGCATCACGAGCAGGAAGCGGAGATCATCGCGCAGGCGGGACAGCCGAAGGCCGTCACCATCGCCACCAACATGGCCGGCCGCGGTACGGACATTGTGTTGGGGGAGGGCGTTCAGGATTTGGGAGGACTGCACATCATCGGCACGGAACGCCACGAAAGCCGTCGCATCGACAACCAGTTGCGCGGTCGTTCCGGTCGCCAGGGCGATAACGGATCGTCGCGGTTTTTCCTGTCACTGGATGACGACCTGTTGCGCATTTTCGGATCCGATCGGATTTCCGGGCTCATGGGTAAACTGGGTATGGAGGACGGCCAACCCATCGAGCACGCCATGGTCACCAAGGCGGTGGAAAGCGCCCAGCGCAAGGTGGAAGCACACAATTTTGAAATCCGCAAACACCTGCTGCAATACGACGATGTCATGAACAAGCAGCGCGAGGTGATCTATGCGTTGAGGAAAGAAATCCTGGGGTCGAACAACCAGAAGGAATTGTTGTACGACATGGCCGACGAAGTGCTGGGAGAACGCATCGATGAATTCTGTCCGGAGGGAGTGTATCCGGAAGAATGGGACATCGAGCAGGTCAACGCCTACGCCGAGCGGGTGTTCGGAGTCGGCATCGCCAAACTTGAGGACAAAGAATTGGTGATTGGCGGCGAGACCCGTCTTGATTTGGAACAGTGCACGGCGGAGGCGTTCCACGAAACGCTCATGAATACGGTGACCGCGCACTATGACGCCAAGGAAGCGGAATTCGGCGCGGAAGTCTTGCGCTATCCGGAACGCATGATCATGCTTCAGGTGCTGGACAACCTGTGGCGTGAACACCTGTTGGCCATGGACCACCTGAAGGAAGGCATCGGTTTGCGCGGCTATGCGCAGAAAAACCCGCTGAACGAGTACAAAAAGGAAGGCTTTCAGTTATTCACCGAGACCAATTTCCGCATGAAGGAAGAGATCTGCGAGTTTCTGTTCAAGGCACAGATCACACGGGAAACCGTTTCTGCGCTGGAGGAAAATCAGGAACGCGAAAACCAGAAGGTGCGGGAACATCGCGGCGGTGAGGGCGAGGATGCGAAAGCGGAACCGGTACGCCGGGATGACAAGAAGGTGGGCCGCAACGACCCTTGTCCGTGCGGCAGTGGAAAAAAATTCAAAAAGTGCCACGGCCAGTAACAGGCGTGGCGGCCTATTGCTTCAGGAAACTTCCAGGTTTTCCTGGCATTCAATGCAAAGCGGCGTCAACGGCATGATCTGCAGACGCTTCACTGGAATGTTTTTCGAGCATCCCTCGCACACGCCGTAAGTCCCCTTCGCCATTTTAAAAAGCGCCTCTTCGATCATTTTCAGCTCGTTGCGTTCCCGGCTCGACAGCTGAAACGCCATTTCCCTGCCTTCCAGACTGGAGGCCAGATCGATTTCGTTGCTGAAAGTCAGTTCGCCCACATTGCGCTCGACTTCCTGCGACGACTTGATCATGGTCATCAGTTCGTTGCGCTGATGGATCAGTTGGCCGCGGATTTTGAGAAGGAGCGGGTCCAGGTTGCGAGGCGGCGGTTCCTTATGAACTTCCGGCTCGGAGGATGCCTCGGGTTTGGGAGTGGCCTTCGCTTTGGGCGCCGGCTTGGCTTTGGGCGTCGGCTTGGGTTTGGGAACGGCCTTCATCGCCGCCTTTTTCTTTGCCGGAGCGGTTTTGGCTTGGGCCGTTTTTTTGGCTACCGTTTTTTTCTTTGCTGGAACAGCCTTTTTGGAAGAAGCCGTTTTCTTTTTGGTCTTCGCCTTGGCCGTGGATTTTTTTACCTTGGCCTTGGCCTTTTTCGCGGTTTTCGACGGCGCTTTCTTGACCGCCTTTTTCTTAGGGGTGGTCTTCTTTTTGGCCGTAGTCTTTTTCTTGGTCCGGCTCAGAGCTTTGGCCTTGGTTTTCGTTGTTTTTTTCTTGGCCACAGACTTCTTTTTGCTCGCAGATTTTTTCTTTTTAACAGCCACCGCGCAGTCTCCTGTTTCGATCGAGGTGTGGGTACATGTTTTGAAAAAGAAATTGTTGAATAAGGTGATCCCGCTTTTGAAATTGCTTATTTAACTCTGATTGCACTCGAAACTCAAATTTTTTTCATTTTCTTGAATAACTAATTTACAGTTAATGTGCATAAAAGAGCCAACAAAGATTATCACTGGTACCCCAAAAGTACAAGATTTTATTTATGTTATGCGGATTTTATTAGCCCGGAACGGGCCCAATACCCCTCTTCAAATCTCATAATCGACGACAACGGTAGGCTGGCATAATTCGCGCGCGAGGGCGATGACCGGCTGATGGACCGGATGGGCGGCGTAGGTTTCCAATCCCTTGCGGTCGTCAAAATGAGTGACCAGGGCGATGTCGAAAGAACGTTCCGACTCTTTAAAATCGCGGCCCACTTCCAAAAACCTCAAACTTTCGATTTTCCCCTGCATGCCTTCCAGCGCGTTCGCAAGTTTGTCCGCATTCTCCGCAGTTTTTTCTTTCAGTTTGAACATGACAATGTGTTTGACCATCCCTGGCTTCTCCCGGACAAGAGGACTATTTTTTAAGAATGCCAAGAGTACCCGGATCCTTTCGTCCGATCAAGTCTTGCCGAGTTTTGAAGTGAAAACGGGCAGGCGAATGTTGTATGGTTGATTGAAGCTGAAGCAACCTGTTCAATCTTTTTGATTTTGGAATTCTGGTTATGTCCTGGTTGTTGGGTGCCGGATTTGGATTTTTGAGAGGCGGTCCGCTGGGTGCGGTGATTGGTGGCGTGACCCAGCACGTCGTGTCAAAAAAATTTCAAAAGCTGGTGCGTAAAAGCCTCCCCGGCGTGAAGAACGAACCGGTGTTTGTGACCTGTGTCATCGTGGTGATGACAAAAATCGCCATGATCAAGGGCACGGTGCGCCCCCGCGAAGTGGAAACCATCTACCGCTTTTTTGTGCGCAACCTGAATTACCGGGAAGGAGATTTCGAAGGCATCAATCGCGTCATCCGCGAAGTGTACGGCCTCAATCCGGATTTGAAGCCGGTGGTGAAACAATACAAGCAGGCGACGGAATCGAAATACCGCTCGCTGTTGTTGACGCTGGCCTATCAGGTTGCGTTGGTCGAGGACTCCTTAACGGAAGGCACGCAGAAAGAGATCAATGAGCTGGCGCGCCTATTGGATCTTTCCCATGAAACGCACAACGCGATTCGCGAGAAATTATCTCTTGATGATCTGGTGACGCCTTACGGCGTGCTGGGGGTGCCGGTATCGGCCACCGATGAGGAAATCAAAAAGGCGTATCGCCGCCTGGCGTCCCTGTATCATCCCGATCGTGTGGCGCATCGGGGTGGCGAGGAAGTGGAGCAGGCCCACATCCGGTTTTTGCAGTTGCAGGACGCGTATCGGGAAATCGGGTTGATCCGGCGGTTTTGAAATCAGGATCGCGGGGAAGACAGGGATGAGGCCTTTTCCGGTTTTTTCTTTTTTTCAACAGGCGGCTGTTCCGGCAGCAGTTGGTCGTCTCCATCCGGAGCCGGTTTTTCTCTGACAGTCGGCGTGGTGCCGCCGTTCCCGACCGGGTCCTCATCTTTATTTTCCGCATCGTAATCCGGAGGCAGCCGGCGCAGGATCACGGAGTTGATTTTGCGTTTGCTGGCTTCCTTCACCGTCAACCGGCACCCCTCTACGATCACCTGATCTCCCGCCACCGGGATTTTTTCCAGCCGGTCGATCATCAATCCCGCCACCGTTTCGTAATCGCCTTCAGGCAGGTCGAGGTGCAGTTCTTCGTTGAGCATGGCGATTTCGATGTCGCCTTGCACGAGGTACCCGTCCTCATCGTATTTTTCATAATACTTCTGCGGCTCATCGTACTCGTCTTCGATTTCTCCGACGATCTGTTCCAGCAGGTCTTCAATGGTGATGATGCCGACGCAGCCGCCGTGTTCATCCACCACGATGGCGAGATGCAGGCCGCGTTGTTGCAGCTCCTTCAACAGGTCGTCGAGTTTTTTGTTCGGCGGAATGTAATACGCGGGCCGGATGAGATCGGTGATCGGGCTGGCGTCCTGCGGCACGGTCAACAGGTCGAAGGTGTTGAGGATACCGATCAGGTTGAACATGCGTTCATGAAAAACGGGAAGCCGCGAGAACCCCGATTCATTGGCCAGTTTGTTCGCTTCCTCCACCGTTGCCGTGTCCGAGATGGCGTACAACTGGATCAACGGCACCATGCATTGCTCCGCCGACAGTTCTCCGAAATTGAAAATTTTGTGAATCATCACCCGTTCTTCCGGTTCGAGTTCCGATGTGTCGGATTCCGGGTGCGAGATGTGGCGGATTTGTTCCCGGCTGATGCGTGTGTAGGTGGGGACGTCGGACTGTTTGAAAATTTTCTTATAGATGAATGCGTTGAGGTGCGTGAACAGGGCGTTGAACGGCGCCAGAATTTTGCTGAAGATGTTCAGCGGGTACACCATCGCCGACATGATGGCGTCGGAACGGCTCTGGAAAATGAGCTTGGGCACGATCTCTCCCGCGAACAGAATGAACGGGGAGATGATCAGCATCGACAGAAAGTCGCCCCAGCGGCCGAAATGGGTTACCAGGTAGCTGGTGAACACAGCGGTGGAACTGACCACGCAAAGGTTGGTGCCGAGAGAGGTGATGGCGAACAGTTGTTCCGGCGTCTGCAACAGCTTATTGATAAGACGGGCGGAGCGCACACCTTCTCCAGACAGTTGCTCCATGCGGATGCGATTGACGGAGATCATGCCGATCTCGCATCCGGAGAAAAAACCTTCCATGAGGATGAACGCGCCAACCAGAATGAGAGTCGTTCCGAGATCCATCAGGTATTGTTCGCCTCCTCCTCGATCACTTCAGCCTTCGGTTTTTTGATGGCGTTCACGGTCAGGTGCAGACTCAGGATGCGTGCCCCTTTCATTTTTTCCACGCGGAATTTAAACCGGTCGAAGGTGATGGTCTCTGCCGAGCGGGGGACGCGCCCGAACAGCCCGAATACGAATCCGCCGATGGTGTTGAACTGCTCGTCCGGCAGGCCGGCGGTGAAGTAGGCGTTGAATTCCTCGATGCTCAGCATGGCCTTGAGGCGGTAACGCTTTTCGGTGATTTTATGAATGTAGCTTTCCTCGCGGCGCATTTCGCTGTCGATTTCGCCGACCAGTTCTTCCAGCACGTCTTCCAGCGTCACCAATCCGTCGATGCTGCCGTACTCGTCGAGGACGATGGCCATGTGGCGTTGTGCCTTGCGAAAGTTTTTGAGCATGTCCTTCAGATTTTTGGAAGCGGGCACGGTGAGCGCCGGTTTGACGATGCTCTTCAGGTTGAACTTGTCGGCAGGCAACTGCCGGTAGTTGGCGAGATCCTTGGTCAGCAGCACACCGACGAGAGTTTCCTCGTCCTCTTCAAAAACTGGCACGCGGGAATAAAAGTTTTCGGTGATCTGCGGCATGATCTCATCCATCTTCTGATTGATCGTCAGGTAGAACATGTCGATCTTGGGCGTCATGACTTCCTCGACGGTTTTCTGCCCGAATTCGATCACATTGTGGATCAGTTCGCCTTCCTCGGCGTCGATGATGCCTTCTCCCTCGCCGATCTTGACCATGGCGCGGAAATCCGCATCGGTGATGATGCCTTCTTCCTCGAAAGTCGGCACGCCCAGGTAGGTGATGACCCGTTGAGCCATGCGCACGAATGGTTTCTGTATGGGTTGCACCAGGTAGGCGAATACCTTGAGCGGAAAGGACGCAAACAGGGCGAACCGTTCCGCAAAATTCAGGGCCATGGATTTTGGCAGGATTTCGCCGAAGAGGAGAATGAGGAAGGTGCCGATACCGATGGCGATGGCCACCCCCATGTCCCCGAACACCGTCAGGGCGATGGATGTTGCCAGCGCGGACACAGCAATGTTGACCAACTCATTGCCGATGTAAATGGTGATGAGCAGTTCGCGGGGCGTTTGAAGCAGGTCGCTGACTAAATTCCCTGTCCGTCCTTTGTGTTCTCGGAGCGAGGCTACCTGTGCGGTGTTGAGTGAAAAGAAGGCCGCTTCACATGCCGCAAAAAATCCGGATAGCCCCAGCAGAAAAAACAGCAAGACGGACCGGGGTAATATTGATGACTCGTCCAAAAGTTCTTTTAAGCCCCCAAAAGGCCGGAACCTGATGCCTGTATCAATGAAGTGTTTCCCTGCGCGGGATGAGGTCGTTGCTCAACCATTTTCTTTAAAATGATTGAATCCCACAGGATTTCGGAGAACTTGGCGGCGTCCGTTGCTGCGGACCCAAGTGACCCCATTTTTCCGGGCCGAAATCACTCCGATTTGAGTCACAGGTGTTCCGTATTTAACAAACGACTCCAATAATTTTTTAACATCTTCAGATTTTAATGTAAATAATAATTCATAGTCCTCGCCTCCTTGGAAGGCCAGTTCGCCGGCCCGGAGCCTGTTCCCGGCACACACGTTTTCAAAGGCTTGGCTGAAGGGGAGGGCGCATTCCCACACCTCCGCGCCGACGCCGGAGGCTTTCAGAATGTGGTTGCAGTCCTGGCTGAGACCATCGCTCAGGTCGATCATCGAAGTCACCCGCCACTTCGAGCGGGCCAGTTTGGCCGCTTCCCGCACCCGGGCGGTGGGTTCGAGGTGGCGTTGCACCAAGTGTTTTCGATCGGCGGCGCGTCCGGTCCATTTTTTGCGCGGCGATTGCAGGATTTTGAGACCGAGGGCGGAGTCGCCGAGCGTGCCCGTCACCAGGAGAGCGTCTCCCGGTTGCGCCCCCTTGCGCGTGAACAGGCGTTTTTTATGGGTCTCGCCGAACACTGTCAAGCTGATCATCCAGTGTTTGGGCGTGGACACCGTATCGCCCCCGACGAGGTCGATCTCGAATTCCCGGCAGGCCCGGTTGAGGCCTTTATACAAACGGTCGAGAAATCGCACCGGAGTGTTTTTGGGAACGCCCAGGGTGATGACGGCAAAGCGGGGCAGGGCTCCCATTGCCGCCACATCGCTGGCATTCACCGCCACCGTTTTCCATCCCAGCTGCTCCGGCGTGTGCGTCTTCAAATCGAAATGAACGGACTCGATCAACGCGTCGGCGGTGACGACCTGGTAGTTTCCTCCCGGCTGGGAGAAAACGGCGCAATCGTCACCAATGCCCTGGACGACCCGGCTGGACTGGGTGGGGATGTGGGACTGGAGGCGGGCGATCAACCCGAATTCGCCTAAACGATCAAGACTCATGCCGGCCCTGTTTTGCGGTTGGGGGATTATTGGTTTTCTTTAAAGAAGTCACGGGCGAGACTATCGAAATCCATCTGCTTCTCGATTTTGATCGACAGCTTGTCGCCCACGGCAAACTGGTTTTTCTGGAACGTGTTCAGGTCGAGGGTGATCTCGATCTCGTTGCTGGTCTCCTCGATCCAGATCACCAGCTCCCTCTCAAACTCCGCTTTGTTCGGCGGCACTTTGGTTTGAGTGATTTCACCTTCAAACATAATCATACAGAAAATCCTTTCTCACGGTTGGCGGCCGGGTGGGACCGCAGAGATCGAAAGCTAAATATTATGGAATGAATCAAAGGGTCTTACGCGGAACAGCTGACCTGCATGCCGAGGTAAGGCTCCGGTGTGTCGCTTGCGTAGTGTGTGGGATCGATGTCCCATTTCCGGAACACCTCCGGCTGGTCCCCAAACGGGTATTTCAGGATAACCCGAAGCCGTTCGATTTCCGAATAATCATTTTCCTTGAGAGCCCGGTCGATGGCTCCCTGCGCCAGGTAGTTGCGCAGAATGAATTTCGGATTGACCGCGTCCATGGCTTCCTGCTGTTCTTCGGGGGTGATGTCCTCCCGCTCAAGCAGGCGTGTGTAGCGGTCGAGCCAGGCGTTGAGTTCTTCCGGATTGCCCGGGAAATACGAGCGCAGGGTGGCCAGCGATCCGGTGCGAAACCCGGAAAGTGTGCGGAAGAAATTGGTGTGATCGGGTTTGTGCCGGGACAGCACCTGAATCATGCCGCTCACCAGGCTGTCGAATTCCGCATCCAGCACGCTGAGTCCGAGTTTGCGCGCCATCAGGGTGCGGTTGTAATGGTTGAAGCGGGCGGAATACCGTTCCAGTTCCTGTTGCAGGCGCTCCGGCTCCACCAGGTGCGTCAGGGTTTCGCCCAGCTTGGCCAGATTCCAGTGGCCGATCTGCGGTTGCTGCGCGTAGGAGTAGCGGCCGTGCATGTCCGAATGGTTGGGGATGAACATCGGATTGAACCGGTCCATGAATCCATACGGGCCGTAGTCGAAGGTTTCGCCCAGGAGCGACATGTTGTCCGTGTTCATGACGCCGTGCGCAAAGCCCACCGATTGCCAGCAGGCAATCATCCACGCCGTGCGATCCACCACCTGCGCGAACAGTTGCGCGTATTTGTCCGGCGCCGTTTCCAGTTCCGGGAAATAACAGTGGATGGCATGGTCGGCCAGTTCCGTGACTTTTCCGGGACGATTGGTGTAGTGGAAGTAATCGAAGTTGCCGAAGCGCATGTGGGTGCGGGCGACGCGCACCAGCACGGCGGCGGGTTCCGGCAGTTCGCGCTGGATCAATTCCTCGATGCCGACCAGCGCCAGGGCGCGGGTGGTGGGAATGCCGAGACCGGCCATGGCCTCGCCGCACAGGTATTCGCGGATCGAAGAGCGCAGGGTGGCGCGCCCGTCGAAGCCACGGCAGAACCGGGTCTGGCCGCAGCCTTTCAGGTACACGTCCCAGCTTTCGCCGCGGTCGTTTTCAATCTCTCCCAGCAAGAGACCGCGTCCATCTCCCAGTTGCGGATTGTAATTGCCGAACTGGAAGCCTGAATACACCATCGCCAGCGGCTGGGCTCCGGGCAGGGCGTGGTTGCCGCCGAAAGACTGCCAGAACTCGGGCCGGTCGAACGCGTTGGGATCGAGGTCGAGCAATGCCGCCACGTCCGGATTGCTGGCGACCGGAAACGGGTTCGTGACGGGAGCCGGAGCCTTGTATTGATAAAACTCGCCTCCCAGCTTCACGAACCGGTTTTTGAAATTCAGTGTCTCCACAGATCGCAACAGTAAAACCTTAAAAGTCCTCCCGGACCTGAAAATCTTTGGAATAATAAGCCACCAGATCTTTGACGGAAAGAAGACCGACGATTTTGTCTTCTTCGGTCACCGCCAGATGCCGGATCTTGTTTTTTTGCATGAACCGGTTGGCTTCCTCGATGGGCATATACCGGTCCATGCTCTTGATGGGCTGGCTCATGATCTCAGTGGCCTTGATCTCTTCCGGGTTTTTTCCTTTAGACAGAACTTTCTGGGTGAAATCCCGCTCGGTCAGAATTCCAATATCGTCCCCGTACTCTTCCACGATGAGGCTGCCAACATGATTGGCTTCCATAAGGATGGCTGCGTCCTGAACCGAGGCTTCGGAATCGATACGCAGAACGGGAGACGACATGTAATTACTGATTTCTTCAAGAATATCTGTCATGGGATCCTCCTTGTTTCAGTTGAAGGAGCAATGAACCCTCTTCTTGATGGTTCGATGAACGAGAGAGAGCTGGGGTTCTTTTTTTTGTAAAGTATGACGTGTTTCGGGCAGGGGCCGAGGGGCGACCCGGGCGTAAAGGATCGCCGCATCCGGTGTGAAAGATAGAACCGGTTGAAAGGAAAGGTATTAATCGCTATTTCGGACCAGCCAGACATAATAGTTCTTGGCCGAAGTGTGGTGCCAGAAAATGGCCCCAATATTAAAATGAATCAACCAGGCTCCCTGCTCGCCTTGCTGGCAGAGTTTTTCCTGATAGCGGTCTTCAATGACAGAAATTTTTTCGCAGGTGGTCGAGGTCCAGTAATAATGGCCCCGCCCATCATCGAAAATGGGGTTGACCCAGGCTTTCTGTCCACTGGCATTGGTCACTCGATCGTTGTAAAGCAGGGTTTTCAATTCGGGCAATGTCGGCAGACGCCATCCGGTTTTGCCGGCCAGTTGTGACGTCAGAGCCATCTCCTCGGCTTCCTGCAGGGAGTACTTCTGGTCACGAATGCCGGCCTTGACCCAGGTCAGTTTGTTGATCGTGTCCTTCACCGTGCCGTCGCCGTTTTCGACAAAATTGGGAGCCGGCAGGGCTTCCATCCGGGTTTCCGAAACCTTCTTGCATTCCACCAACAGCGGAGCGGCATTCGGGCATTGATTCAGAATGTCAAAATGCCCCAGGGTCTTCATCATGGTACAGACTTCTTCCTTCTTGCAGGCAGCGGAAGCACTGGCTGCCAGAGACAACCAGAAGACCAACACGATTGCCAGAATGCGCATTGTGAAACTCCTTGCTGGAAACTATGGTGACTCAGGAAAAGCTGTCGAACAGGTCAAAGAATACTATATTTTCTGACACGAGGAAACGCCTATTTTTTGATCATATAACGCCTCGGTGACGCACGGGGGGGACCGGGGATTTTTTCAATGAAACCTCAGTTTTTTAACGAACTCAATGCCTTGTCCAGCGCTTCCAGTGCTGCCTTGCCCGGCATTTCCAGCATGAACTCCGTGCGCAGAATCGAATTGGCGCTGGAGTCCAGATTGATGTTGACCACCGGCACACCCTGATCGCGAAAATGCACGGCCAGATAATCGTTGGTGGGCACGGCCCCGGAACTGCCGATCAGTAGCACCGCGTCCACCGGATTCTGCACGAAGCTGGAAAACCGTTTTTCCTGTTCGGGGTGACCGATGTACTGGGCGTCGCCGAACATGAGGATGTGCGGGCGCGCTACGGCTCCGCAATGCGGACAGGTTGGAAAGTTTGCTGCTTTCATGGTGTCGTAATCGAGGTCGCACAACGGCACCGCGGGCTCGTCCCAGAAATCGCCGGAGCAGGGCCGCGTGCATTGCAAGCGCCACATGGAGCCGTGGACTTCCTTCACCCTGTCCGCCGCCGCACCCGATCGCAAATGGTAGCCGTCGGTATTTGTGGTGTGGATGAACGCGTTCTCGAACACTTCATCCACCCAGCGATTCAGGATATGGTAGCCGGGATGCGGCTGGTTCTCGTTGGCGTTGCGCCGCCGCCATTCATAAAACGCCCAGGCATGTTCCAATTCATTTTCAAACGCCCAGGGATTAGCCAGGTCCTGTGCTTCCAGCCCCTTGGACCTGAACGGCGGAAAGTTTTTCCAGTACCCCTCCTTGTCGCGGAAGGTGGGGATGTTGGAGTCGGCACTCATACCGGCGCTGGTCAGAATTAAAATCGAGTCGGCCAGCGACAGCACTTTGGCGCAACGCAAAACCTGGCTAGAGTTTTCCATCCCATTCCCCGAAAAATTGTTGCAGATACTGTTCCATGAAGCGGTGCCGCTGGTCTGCAATGGCGCGCGCCGTGGGCGTGTTCATGCGGTCCTTGAGCAGCAACAGCTTTTCATAAAAATGATTGATCGAGGGCCCTTTGTTTTTTTTGTATTCGCCGAAACTCTGGTGCAGCACCGGCTCGTGACCGGGGTCGTGGATCAGGCGGTTCCGGTTGCCGCCGTAGGCGAAAGCGCGGGCGATGCCCACGGCGCCGATGGCGTCCAGCCGGTCCGCATCCTGCACCACCTGGCCTTCCAGCGAATCGACCGGCGTCTTCACCCCGGCCCCCTTGTACGAGACCTGGGAGATGATGGCGCACACCCGCTCCACCGTCTCGGCGGGCAGGTCGTCCTTCAATAGATTGCGGATGGTTTCGTAACCCGGCTCCTCACTGCCGTTGCCGAGTTTCCAGTCGGCGACATCATGCAGCAGGGCAGCGATTTCGACGACCGTGCGGTCGGCCCCTTCCGCATCGGCCAGCGTGCACGCCGTCTGCCAGACGCGATGCACATGCCACCAGTCGTGGCCGGACCCGTCGTCGGCAAAAAAAGATTGAGCGAACTGGCGGGTTTTTTCAATGATGGCTTCGGACATGGATGGATGTGCTTTCAACAAGAGGTTTGCACTGATTTATGATGTCGAATCTTATTTATACTCGTGCCTAATTTCAACTCCTATTCCACCTTCCCAAGCTGGGGATCGGCAAGCGCATGCACGCTCAAACGTCGTTGTCACAGAGCATTCTGGAAAGCCGTTATCAGGAAGGCGACTCGTTTTTCCATCGACGGAGTCCGGGCTGGAAAATCCTGAACGTCTGTATTCTTCTTGGAATGGGCCGGGGGTGGTGAGGATGCCGACCCGGTAGCGCAACCGGGAGTGGCCTGAGCGGAGCGGATGGGGCTTCAGCGGGGACGGTGCAGGCCGCATTCCTTGTGTTCGGGGTTTTCCCACCACCACCGTCCGGCGCGGATGTCTTCTCCGGGTTCGATAGGGCGCGTGCAGGGCGCGCAACCGATGCTGGGATAATTGCGGGCGTGCAGGGCATTGACCGGAACCTTGTGTTCGGCGATGTACTGGTTCACCTGCGCCTCGGTCCAGTCGGCCAGCGGATTGAATTTGACGAGCGGCGGGTGGTCGCTGTCTTCATGCGCCTTGGCGATGTCGGTGCGGGTCACGCTTTGTTCGCGACGCACGCCGGTGATCCACGCCTCCAATTCCGCCAGGGCGCGACCGAGCGGCTCCACCTTGCGGATGCCGCAACACTCCTTGCGGTTTTCAAGGCTTTCCCGGAACGAAAACAGGCCTTTCTCCCGCTCCAGTTGTTGCACCGCTTCCGCGTTTGGAAAATACGCGCGGATGGGGATGCCATACTTGTTGCGGGTCTTCTCCATGATCTCGTAAGTTTCCTCGTGCAGGCGGCCGGTATCGAGCGTGAACACGGTGAACGGCTTGCCGGTGCGGTGGGCAAGATCAATGAGCACCATGTCTTCCAGGCCAAAACTGGAGGCGATGCCCGCGCGTTCCCCATAGCGATCCAGCGCCCAATCGAGAACCGCGGCGGCTGATTTGTTTTCGAACTCCTGCCAATCCATTCCTAAACTCCCGAATCCATAATGTTTTATGTTTTGCAAGTGTACACCAGAAGCCTGCTGAGGGAAAAGAAAGTGTATTATTTACCAAGGTTTACACCGGGTTGCAAGGTGGTTTTTTTTGCTTGACACCCCAACGAATTATGTATATATAAAGTGATTCCAAGGGCTCCAAAGCCTTTATTTTTTCAGGCACTATCCGCGTATGGATCGAATTTAATACCCTGAAAACAATGGGTTTTTGGGGTGCCCATTGCGCCGATGGGGACCGCAGTTAGGAAGAAAAACGGTAATCCAGGTTTCGAATGTGAGGCGATCTGTAAGGTGCAAGACCTGTTTCGGTCCACCCCAAGCGGAATAATTCCTCCATCATTTCTTTTCTTTCCGGGTTTCTGCATTAGGAGATACACCCGATTTGCAGGCGGAGCACTGGCAGGGTCGAAACATGAAAAGCCGGTTCGTTTCCATTTATATGTTGGCGTTTGTTGCTTGTCTGGCATGGAGTGACGGAGCCTATGCGGAACATTCCGTGAGCCGTGGCTTGCAGGTTTTGGCGGAAGTGGAAACGGGGCTGGTGGGCTTGGCAGAGCATACGCTGCCTGCGGTGGTCAGCATCTCCCCGTTCGTGCCGACGGGTTCTGTGGGGACTCCGGAGTCGTTGCGCAAGCGCCCGACCAATGCCGGTGCCGGGGTGATCGTCAACGGACGCGATGGCTATGTGATCACCAATGCTCATGTGGTGAAGCAGGCTGAAAAAATCAAGGTGACGTTGTACGGCGGTCGGGAATTTGTGGGTGAGGTCCTGGGTGCCGACGAAGAAACCGATCTGGCGGTCGTGAAAGTGAATAGCGATGAGGTCCTGCCGCAAGTGGCGCTGGGCGATTCATCGATGTTGAAGATTGGTCAGTTGGTTGTGGCCATTGGCAACCCTTACGGATTGAACGACACTTTGAGTCTGGGCGTGATCAGCGGATTGAATCGGGAGAACATCAACCTGTCCCGATATGAAGATTTTATTCAGACGGATGCCTCCATCAATCCGGGCAACAGCGGCGGTCCGTTACTCAATATCCGTGGCGAGGTCATCGGTATCAATACCGCCATCATCAATTATGCGCAAAGCATCGGCTTTGCGATTCCCTCCAATGTGGTCAAGAGCGTTTCCCGACAGATCATCGAGCATGGCCAGGTCAACCGCGGTTGGCTGGGAGTCGGCATTGAAAATGTTCCGGACGACCTGGCCCTCAAAGAAAATCTGGAAAAAGGTGAGGGTGTGATGATCAATTCCATTTTTGAGGGACAACCTGCCCACAAGGCCGGTCTCAAGGTGGGTGACATCATTCTTAAAATCGGCGGCTCCGCCGTGGGTTCCCCCAATGGCATGATTCGTTTGATCGGCAACGTGTCTCCGGGGCAACACATTCATCTCGATATATTGCGCGACGGCAAGGCGCAATCCCTGTCCGTGCAGTTGGGCCACCGCAAGGAGCAGGTGGAGATCGCATCTTTGCAGGCGAATCCACTTCCCGAGTTGGGGTTCGACTGGTCGGAACTGGAACGGGAAGTGCAGGGCCAGGAGCAGGATTCGGATAAGAAAAAAGAAGGCGTTCTGGTAACACGGGTGGAGCCGGGTAGCTCCGCCGATCAGGGCGGCCTGATGGTGGGTGACTGGATCACCTCCCTGAATGGTCAGGATGTCCTCAATCGGGGGCATTTTGAAAATATTCTTCGGCAGAATTATCAGCGGGGATCGGTATCGGTCACCGTTCAGCGCGCCGAGGAGGAAGTCATGTTGACGCTGAGCAAGCGCGAATAACCCAGTGGGTTTTTCTATATAGGTTCCAAGATTCATGTTTATTATTTTTATTTAGCGGAAGAATCTTAGGAGGTCGCAAATGGCAATCGCTAAAACATCAAAGTGGGTGGGGCAGCTTCTCGTTGTCCTGCTGACCGCGTTGGGTCTGGGTGTGACTCCGGCTCTCGCGAACTCAGAACATGAGGGGCATGCGGGTGTCGATCGTCCTGAGTGGTTGAAGAAACTGGAAGACCAGGTCAACTACGAAGAGATGATGGAAGGCTTGGAAGGCAACCAGCAGAAGCTGGATAAAACCTTCCGCACCCTGATGGACAACCTCAAGGGCAAGCTGATGGAACATGCCGTCCCCGCTTCGTCACAGGGTATGTTTCATGAGTCGTGGGCGGCGCATCAGCTGCAGCAGGGTTACCTGTTGGGACCCACGAAGGCCGCTAACAAGGTGTACAAGGGTGCACATTGTCCCGCCGGCGTGCCGACCAAGCACTATGACGTCAGCGCCATCAACGTGGAAATCACGTTGAACCAGTGGGGCGATTACTACCCCGGCTACATGTACGTGCTGACCAAGGACATCGATAAGGTCCGTGCCGAAGAAGAGAAGAATGCGGCAGCCCGGGAAGATGCGTTGGATGCGGGTGCGGTGTCCGCGGGCATTCAGGGCGATGCCATTCAGCCTATGGCCATCCGCGCCAATCAGGGTGATTGTGTACGCATCTCCTTTCACAACAAGCTGGAATACGAGTCAGCCGGTTTTCAGATCAATGGTTCGGCCATGATCATCAGTGAAAGCGGTGCTCCGAACACGGCGGCGACCAAGGGAGCGATCATCCGCCCCGGCGAAAGCCAGGAGTTCGAATGGTACATCCCGATTGACGAGCAGGAAGGCGCGCACATGATCGTCAGCCATTCCGGTCGCGATCCGTCTTCTCTGGGTCTCGTGGGTGCGTTCATGGTTGAGCCGCGCGGTTCCACCTATTTGAACCCGTGGAACGGTGAGGCTCTGGAAAACGGCTGGATGGCGATGATCGCCAATAAGGAATCCAAGGACTTCCGCGAATTCGTCATTTTCTACCACGAAGTCGGCGACGAATCGTTCCGTCCGCTGAACCGCCATGGTGAAATGATTCCGCAGCGCGATCCGCAGACGGACTCTTACCGGCCGTCAGCGCGTGCGATCAACTATCGCAGTGAGCCGTTCGGCATCAACAACCTGGCTGTTCAGGAGAAGATGTTCCACTTCGAGGATGAGTCCTTGGGATACAGCTCCTACACCTTTGCCGATGCACCGACCACGATTCCACGATCGTATCTCGGTGACCCGGCCAAATTCCGGCTGGTTCACGGCGGGGGTGAGGTGTTCCATTCCCATCATCCGCACGGTGGCACCATCCGCTGGACGCGTTCCCCGAAACGGGAGCCGGGCCTCGAAAACCTGACCACCGCAGCGTGGGACGGTCCCGTGAAATACCCGGTTGTTCGCACCACGACTGACCGTGTTGACGTAAAAGTCATCGGCCCGTCCGAGGTGGTGGATCTGGAAACCGAATGTGGTTCCGGCCTCTGCCAGCGGCTCGCGGGTGACTTCCTGTTCCATTGTCACGTGGCGCATCATTACGTGGCTGGAATGTGGGGGTACTGGCGTGTGTACAACACCCTGCAGAATGGCAATTATCCGTTCGGATCCACGGACGTCATGCCGCCTTTGCAGGAGCTTCCGGACCGTCAGGGCCGGATTCCCAAAGGTGTGACTTCGGACCAGTTGGTCGGCAAGTCCATGGACTGGTTTGGCAAGCACTTCCAGATCACGGATAAAGGCAAGAGTGATTGGAACCGGGAATCTCCGGTCGTCAACGTCAAAGACTGGGTCAAGTACATGTTGCCGCCCAAAGGCAAGCCCGGTCACACGGACGATGAGAAAGGACAGATCCTGGCGTACGACGGATCGGTTTGGGATTACGACTGGAAAGGCACTCAGGCGTTGTCCGAGCCGGAAACCACGTACAAGGTTCCGAAGTACATTTCTCCGCGCCCCGGCAAGCGGCATCCGCTCCAGTTCAGCCCGCTTACGGGTAAGCTGGCGTGGCCGCACATGACGCCGCATTTTGGCAAACGGGTTCCGTTTGCGCGGCATCACGGTGGCGCTCCGTGGCTGGAACCGTTCCATATGCTTCCCGATCCGAAGATTCTGCATTCCGAGTCGGGGAGCGGCAAGTCCGGTCCCAACGTGGAAAACTCTTCGCCGGCCAAACCGGGCGCGCATGGACGTTGGAGTCTGTGTCCGGACGGTGCCGGTCGTAAACAGTACAACCTCCACTTCATCAACACACCGATCGAGGTGTCCGGCGCTTATGGCAAAATCGCGCCGGTCATGGATAAATACGGTCTGATTTACGTGATCGATGAAGAAATGGCCGAGGTGAAAGCGGATCCGAAAAAAGCGATCCCGCTGGTCATCCGCGCCAACGTGTACGATTGTGTGGACGTGCTGTTGACGAGTGAATGGAATGACGATGATTTCACCAACTTCCAGATGTCGAAGGTGAACATCCATCCGCATTTCTTCCAGTTCGACAACCAGGCGTCGGACGGCGTTATCACCGGTTTCAGTTACGACCAGTCGATGCGTCCGTACACGCAGTTCAGCAAGAAAATGAAAAAGGGGCACCACGTCGGTATGCCGGTGCCCATGAACGCCAAGCTTCTGGAGTCCACGAAGCCGGGTGCGAACACCGTGAAAATCAAGATGGCAGACGGGGCGACCCCCTACCATGTTGGTGCGGACATCATTGTAGGCATTGAAGTGCCCAACAAGAAGGACGCACGGTGGATTGAAAAGATCAGCCCGGACCCGTCCAAAGGCTTCGCCAAGGACGGCGTGTACACGATCACCTTCTCGGAGGCCATGAGCCATCCGCATCAGAAGGGTCAGATTGTGTCCACCGAGTACGTACGGTACCGCTGGTGGGTGGATGCGGACGTCGGCCTTGTGTTCTGGCACGATCACGCTTTCGGCGCCACGACGTGGCCGCACGGCGGTATTGGATCGACCATCGTAGAGCCGTGGGGTTCGACGTATCACGATCCGAAGACCGGCAAGACGGTCCGCAGTGGTCCGGTGGTGGATATTCATGGTACGGAACCGGTTGCGTATTCGCGCAGCGGCGCCTTCCGTGAAATCGTGGTTCAGCTTCACGACACGGTCCCGCACACGGCACAGCTGGTACGCAAGGGGAATCCTCCGGGTCTTTCGCGTGAGAACGCGATTGCAGCCGGTCAGTCGGTTTCCTTCCAGATGCCGCAGGACATGTTGGAAGTTGCGTTCCCGCATTTGAATGGTGGGACGCACACCACGGGTGGTGGATTCAACTTCCGCGCCGCGTCGCTGACGTCGCGTTTGAGGGCGAATTCGAACCCGCAATGGCTGTTCAGCAGTTTGAAGCATCGCGATCCGGATACCCCTCTTGTGCGGGCGTATGTGGGTGACAGCGTTGTGTTCCGCCTGTTGCACGGCATGCAGAACGAGACCCATACGTTTGTCGTGTCGGGTCACGGCTACCGCCCGGAGCGGTACGACGGTGACTCCCGCGTGACGAACACGATCCATATCGGTATCGCTGAGCGGTACGATTTGGCCACGACGGCAGGTGGTTACCAGCAGATGGCCGGTGACTACTTGTTCTACAATGGCCGGACGTCTCATCTGTCGGAAGGCAGCTGGGGTATTTTCCGGGTCTATGATGAACTGCAGAAAGACCTGAAACCGTTGAATCCGCATCGACCGATTCCGAAATCCAACAAGAATCTGTGTCCTGCAGATGCACCGGTGAAGCAGTTCAACGTGGTTGCCGTTGACAAGGCTTTGAAGTTCAACCCGAACGCAGATGATTTCCTCGAGGTGGACTTTGAGCGCAAGCTGATGCTGGCCAACCCGGAAGGTAAAGTGTTCATGCTGGAAAACGAAGTGAGCAAGGCTTCGGACGACGATGTGATGCCGCATCCGCTGACGTTGCGGGTCAACATCGGCGACTGTGTGAAGGTCAAGCTCACCAATCGTTTGAAGGAAAGCAACACTTCTTTGCATGTTAACAACATCGCGTTTGATCCCAGGGATTCTCAGGGTATCAACGTGGGTAACAATCCGGGAGACCAGACGGTCGCCCCCGGGAAGTCGAAGGCTTACACCTTTTACGCGCATCCGGGATTCAAGATCAACGGATCGCTGATTTGGGACTTCGGCAACCTGGTCGGTAACGTCCGGGATGGCCTGTACGGCGGTATCATCGTCGGTCCGCGGGGTTCCGTGTACCGCGACCCCGAAACGGGCAAAGACATCTCCCTGGGCAACTCCTGGAAAGCGGACGTCATCATCGACAAGTCCTATCCGGAAAATGCGGATATGGAAAACTATCGTGATTTCGCTCTGTACTTCCAGGACGAAGACAACATCATCGGGACGTCCTTCATGCCTTACCTGCAGAACGTGGCAGGTTTGACGGGCGTCAACTATCGACTTGAGCCTTGGCTGTACCGCGAGTACGAGGGATGTGACTTTGGCAACATGTTCACGCCCTGTGTGGCTGCGGATGGCGAGCCGGCAACCCCGGTTCTGAAGGCTCATGCCGGAGACAAGGTGATGATCAACGTCTTTGGTGCCCATAATGAGCAGAATCAGATGTTCAACCTGGATGGCCACCAGTGGCGCCGTCATATGGACCAGGATGGGTCTGATATGATTGACGTTGAGCAGTTTGGAGCTGGTGAATACATCCAGGCGCACCTGCGGAATGGTGCCGGCGGCACGTACCACAACCCGGGTACCTACCTGTGGTTGAATGCGCGCACGCCGTACCAGCAGGCGGGACAATGGGGTTATTTCAAAGTCCTGCCGCAAGGTGACCGGTCGATCCTGCCTCTGGTTGGAGCGACCCCGCAGGGGCTGAAGTCGGCTCAAAATGCGGATGACAACAAGCTGTCCATGCGATAATCTTGCATTGACAGTAAAAGAATGGGGGGGCTCCCTTGCGGGGGCCCCTTTGTTTTAAGTTTTTTGCATTTTGTGCTATGATCCCAGCTTTCAAACTGAAAGTGGTTGTGTTTTTTTGTTGGTGTACGCGTTGTGTTTAAGGAAAAAATTGTCGCTTGAATGTTTTTAGTAATAAGGAGAGAGAAGGAATGATTAAAAAAAGCTTGGTCAATGTACTGGTAGTACTGGTTGTCCTGGTTTTCTCAGCCTCCCTGTCTTTGGCAAAAAAGGGTGCATATGAGGAAGGCAGTGTTAGCAACGGAGGTTCCATCAGTGGTGTGGTGACCCTGAAGGGCGATGCACCGGAACCCATTATGGAAGACCTGAACAAAGGTAAGAACGTGGAGTTTTGTGCCACACATCCTGATACTCAGGAAGGCAACGTCCGCCCGCGGCATAAAGTGGTTGCCAATGGTGGCAAGCTGAAAAACACCGTGGTTTTTATCGAAGACATCTCCAAGGGTAAAGCCTGGCCGGGGCCGATCAACTTCGACTTCAAGAACTGTGATATCGAGCCGAAAGTGGCCGTTGTCCGCCGCCCGCCGCGGGGTGTTCGTGAAGGTTTGGTCTCCATCACCAATCAGGACCCGGATATCCTGCACAACCCGCATGGCTATTCCGTCATGGGCGCGCGCCGCAAAACCCTGTTCAACAAGCCTCTGCCCAGCAAAGGCGATGTTGCGGACGTCACCAAGAACCTGATGCGGATGCGTCCGGGTAGAGACCAGCATTTCTTCCTGCAGTGCGATCAGCACAATTTCATGGAAGCGGATGCTCGTGTTGTTTGGAACCCGTACTTCACCGTAAGCTCGGACGATGGATCCTTCAAGATCGATCAGATTCCGGCCGGCAAATACAAAGTGACCGCTTGGCATCCTTACGTTGGTACGGTGACGAAGGAAGTAACGGTCAGCGGTGGTGCAGATGCGAAGCAGGATTTCGAGCTCGCCGTTAAGTAAGCAGTTTTTTTCGCTTTAAATCAAACAGCATCGGAACATCCGTTCCGGTGCTGTTTTTTTTGTTTGAGAGGCGACAGCGGACGTTCGTTTTGCTTCCTGTCCTTTTTTGATTAACAAAGCCGCCTGAATAGGATATTCTCTGACTGGCAAAAGCCTGTATTGAATGCTTGTCCGTGGGGTTTGGCGAAGGTTCAGGACGGTTCTTACGGGCCGGGAATTTAAAAAATTTTCTCTTATAAAAAGTTTTTAATGTCCCAAAAACTGAAAATCCTGTTCGCTGCCGTCCTGATGTGGGGACTCCCCGCCACCGGGTGGCCCAATGAAGTCGGCCGTCTCGAGGATCAATTCAAGGCTCTGATCCAGAAAGGCCGAGCGCTCTATCTTCATTACTGCGCGCACTGCCATGGGCTTACGGGAAACGGGGACGGCTACAATGCCGATCACCTCGACAAGTCTCCCGCAGAACTTTCCAATCCCGAATTCACTAAAAAGAAATCCAACGAACAGATCTTCCGGGCCATCAAGCTGGGAGGCGCGGGAGTACGCAAATCACACCTGATGCCGGCTTTTGGACGCACCCTGTCGGAGGCCGAAACCTGGAGCCTGGTGGCGTACATTCGGTTTCTGGGGCGGGACCACGATCAACCCGTCTTCCTGCCTGAAGACGTGAAGCGGGGGCGTCCCCATACCCCAACCCTGGAACCCGGGGTGATGGAGGCGTTCCGGAAGTGGCACCACGAAAAAGGGGACGATCCCAAGGTTTTGGGTGATGGACGTTGGCTGTTCCGTGAGAAGAAAAGTTGTTTTGCCTGTCACACAGTGAATGGCGAAGGCGGGGAGGTGGGACCCGATCTTTCCCGTGCCGGGTTCATGTTCACTCCAGGATGGATTTATTCCTGGATTCGAAGTCCACAGCGGGTCAAGCCGCAAACCAAAATGCCGACCATCGGTTTGGATGATACGGAAAGCCGCCTGATCACGGCCTATCTGTCCAACCTGGGGGAAGTGAAACGGCCTGCCGACTGGGAGCCTTATTTAAAAGCCGGAGGGGACGCCGACAACGGCAAGAAATTGTTTTTTGACGCCAAGGGAAATGCGTACTGTTCGAAATGCCACTCGATTCAGGGAAAAGGCGGGCAGGTGGGGCCGGACTTGAGTTATGTTGGCGTCAGCCGCACACGGCCATTCATACTGGAGTCCATCCTTGCTCCTAAAGAGGTCATTACTGTCGGGTATTCATCGGTGCTCATCCTCACCCAGGCCGGACGATTTTTGACTGGAGTGAAAGTGAATGAGGATGACAAGTCGATCGATATCATCAACAAGGACGGGGAAAATATCCACGTCGAGAAAGACGATATCAAGAAATTCAAGACCCAGGAAATTTCCATCATGCCGGGCAATTTTGGAGATATTCTTTCCGTTCAGGAGATCCGGGATATCCTCACCTACCTGACGAGCCTCCCACCCGTTGCCAGCGAGTTTTCCGCGATCAAGCGCTGATCATTTCAGAATCAGTCGGTACCAGCTGGACACCGCTTTCTTCGACCCCGTCTCGCCCTCATTGCCGTCCCAGATATTGAATGCGATCGGCACCTGCTGCCCGGTGCGAAACTGAATGTCCTGCCGTGCATCGTGTGTCTTGAGTTTGCGTTTCAGCATGAGCAGGTATTGGCCATAGCGGAAGGCCACCTGTCCGGTCACTTCCTGGCTGAATCCCTTGCGCGAAAGGTGTTGCAGTCCTTGGCCGGCCCACTCCGTGACCTGGTTGGGGTACGAGGACCACTTCCATAAGGTGACGGGATGTTCCCGGTCGCCATTGAGGAAAAACGGCAGTGTGGCGGCATCGAGCGAAGCCGGGAACTGGAGAGCGAACGCATCGGGTATCTTCTGCGGTTGCGGTTTCGGCGGGGGCGGCAGAGTGGAGGGATCTGCCCGCAAATGCGCGGGCAGGGGCGGTGGCGGCGACTCCACCACCGTCGCGGTTTCTTTTAATATGGGATCAACCGTCGGATCGTCCCAGCGCACGCGGAATGCGATGTCCTGTCCGTTGTGCACCGCCTGCACCCACAAGCTGCTCGTCGTGGTGAAATAGGACTTCGGCTCTTCCTGCAATTGCCCTCCCACGGGATAAAAATATGCGGTTATTTTATTCCAGGCAGGGTCTTCCGGACTCTTCGGCAAGGCCCCCTCAATACGTGTGGCGCGCATTTCAGGGAGGACGTCTGGCCGCACCGCAGGCGACAGGGTGTACGTATAGTTCACGAGATCCCATACCGTCTCATCGGAATACACGCGGGGAGACAGGCGTGGCATGGCCGTCAGCGACAAGCCGGTGCGCAACGTTTGAAACAACTCCTTGCGGTTGGCGCTACGGCGGAACAGCCACGACTGGGTCAGGTTGCGTGGACGCAACTGGTCTTTGCCGATGTTGACGATCTTGTGTGTGGACTCCCCGTCGCTGCGTCCTTCCACGCCGTGGCACCCGGAGCAGGTTTTGATGAATAGCTGACGGCCGCGTTCTTTGCTTTCCAGTGTGAAGGCAGGCGGTTCCGGCACATCGATCACCTTATGCGTCTTGCCACGTTTTTTGAATTTTTCAAATTTGCGCCCCAGCGTTTTCAGATACAGCACCAGGCTCTTGCGGTCATTTTCAGGAAGATGCTTCCACGAAGGCATGGTCGTGCCCGGCATGCCCCGCACCAGCATTTTATGCAGATCGTTGTCGGTTGGTATTTTGCCAAATGCCGTAGAGCGGAATTTGGAGTGGCCCTTGGTGAAGTTGCGGGGACGGGGACTGGAAAATGGAGCCGCGATACCTTTGCCGTCGCCTTTGATCCCATGGCAATAGACGCAGTGCCTTTTATAAACTTTGGCGCCGCGTTCGGCGGTGGGCGTGGCGGGGGGATTCGGCAGGAAGGGGTGCTTTACCGAATCGTACACATAGAGAATGACCTTCCACATTTCCTCCGGCGTCAACGTGCCTTCCCAGGCGGGCATGGCCGAGTTCCACGGTTGAAATCGTTCCGGCAGACCGACACCGCCCTTGGCGATGCGCCAGAAGGCGAAACGCTCGCCCTTGCCGGCGTCAAAGACCAGCTTGCGCAGGTTGGCAGGGGCGGGGGAAAACCGATCACCAAAAATACCGTTGCCGTCCTTCAGGTCGCCGTGGCACAGGTAGCAATGTGTGAAATACAGCTTGCCGCCTTCATCGAAATGCTGTTCGAGTCTGCTTTTATCTTTACGAAGGGGATTGTCGAGGTTCGGCAGCGAATAGGTGGTGGCGCCGACGGTGATGGTATCGGGGAGGTCTGTGCTCTCCGGACTGGTGAACGCAAAAACCGGACTGATGGGCAGCCACAATGCAAAGGCCCATCCGATCAGCCCGGATACACTCGTCCGTTTGATGGTTTTGACAACGCGTGATGACAACGGTTATCCAGCCGGAACAAAAGTTGGTTTGTATCTATCTCTTTAATGGATGGTGCCGGGCACCCGGGCATCCTTTTTAATGCGTCCGGATTTGATGGTCTCGTAATACGGCCGCTCGATTTCGTTTCCATCGAAATGGAAATCGATCTTCACTTCCTGATTCGGTTCGATCTTGATTTTTTTGCTTCGCACCTTCATCAGGTAGTGCCAGGCATTGACGGTGTATTCCCCCGGAGGAATGTTGTCGATCTTGAACGTGCCATCCGGGCCCGTTTTGTAATGATACGGGTTCTGCACCCGGTATCCCCAGGTCTGCATGAACTCGTGCATGCCGCAGATCATCTGAAAAATTTTGTAATTTTTCTGGAATTGAACCTTCCCTTCGGAAATTTCCTCCGCCGGGATGGGAATGTTCAAAATGATTTTTCCGCGTTCCTTCTGGTACACTTGGCTGTTGTGCATCACCGCATCCTGATTGTCCACGAAGAAAGTCTCTCCCTGGCGGATCACGTTGACATCCGGATAAAACTTGCAGTTTTCAGACAGGATGTTGATGGGCTTGGACGGAAAGGATTTGCCGGCTTCGACGTGTTCGAGAGTGACGACGACATCCTTCATGCCCCGTTCCTTGTTCGCGATGAAATCATACATAACACGGTTCATCTCGTCATCGGTTTCCACCTCGGCACAGATGTCGAGATTGGGAAACAGCACGAGGTGATAGACCCGAGGTGGGGGCTTGGGCCCGTCCAGGATGGTCCTGCCCGAAATCGAGCCACCGTTTTTAACCTCAATTTCCTGGTAAGCCCACGCAGAATGGGAACCCAGCAGGAGAACCAGCAGCGCAATCAAAAGAGAATGGGTTTGTCTCGAAAAGCGTTTCGTCCAGTGTTCAAACATGATGACAACTCAGAAAAAGCTAGGGTTATTGATTCTGAGAGACTTGTTCGGCCAATTCGCTGAAATCAAAATTGATTTCATGATCCTCGGCGTCAATCTCTACTTTCCGGCTTTGAGTGCCCAGCACCTCGTGCCAGACATTCAACGTGTAACTTCCGGAGGGAATGTCCTCGATCACAAAAGAACCGGACTCCGGGGTGACTGCATAATAGGGGTTGGGGGTGACTACAATCCATGCCTGCATCCATGAATGGAGATCGCATTCGATTTTGACGATCTCCGCCTCTTCGAATTCCTGAACGTATTCCTGACCTGGGAGAAACATCAGGTTGATGGGATCGTTGTCGAAGGAATAGGTATGGATATTGTGGTTGATCGGGTCGCTCGAAAGAATCTGCAACTCAGCCCCGCGCGGCATCGCCACGATATGAGGACTGTAACGGCAGTTTTTCTGGTCGAGTTTGAAATCGCCGGTGATAGGGGCCTGAGTCAGCGCCTTGCCCTTCTTTTCGGTCAACCAGACCACTCCGTTCTGGACCTTCTGGCCATGCAGCAACAGGGCCTGACTGGAAAACTCGGGTCCGCAGGCTTTGCGATATTTACCCGTTTTGTGGATGGTGGGCGGCGGCGGCGTGCCACTGAATGTGACCGTCCCGTGCAGGCTGCCCGCATAGCTGGTACCCACCATCGCAAACAGACTGAATGTCAGAAAAAGACCTTTAAACATATTAACTTAAGCCCCGTTTAGGTTGATCCATCGAATCATATCTCAATCCCAAAGCAAGTGCAAGAGCGACTTGGGATACCGCAGACCCTGATTTCCCGGTTGTCACGGAAGGTCGGCGGGACCTTTCAAGTCACCTTCATTTTAGTGGCTTTCCATTAAAAATACCTGAATCGGGCATGAAAATTTCTTAATGTCGCCCGAACCGGATTTGGCTTTAATTCGTTTTCCCCGTATTTTAGAATGAACTCAGAGTGGCCCCATAATGAACGCAAAATTAGGCCTTTACTTAAAAGAATGAGGACATCATGAAAAAGACTGCCATTTTCATCCTACTTTTTACGTTGGCATTCCAACCCGCCTGGGCGGCGGTCCCCAAAGCCGGAGACGAAGCCCCCGCTTTCTCCCTGACTTCGGTCGATGGCAAGCAGGTCACGCTGAGCGACTTCAAGGGCAAGGTGGTGCTGGTGGGCATGTTCCACATCTGTGTTCCTTGCATGAACCAGGCGATGGAGTTTGAGAAGGTGAGGAAGGAACTGGGGCCGGACCAAGTGGCCATCGTCGGCATCAACACCAGCGGCGATTCCAAAGAAAAGGTCATGGACTACCTTTCCCAGTTTCCGGAAAAAGTCGATTTTCCCTACCTGCTGGACCCCGGCCACACGGTTCACCAGAAATACGTGCAACGCGACATGCCGACGGTATTGATCATCGATTCCAAGGGCGTCATCCGTGCGCGCAGCCCCGGCGTGGGTGCGGATCAATTGATCCCATTTATTAAGGACTTACTTTAGATATATATAGTTAAACTATTATATATAGGTTGATTATTGAGCCGATCCGGTCTCGTCATTCTTGTTCGCCTCACAATCCTGAGTCTCGGCCTGTGGAGCGCGGCCATCTCCACGGCCTGGGCTCTGGATTGGCGTTATGAAGGGCGCTTTCTGGCCGGGTCGGAGTACCTCTGGGACCCACCTCCCGGTTCCAATGATTTTGACCACCAGGTGCAGTTGCGCAACGGCCTGGTCGGCGATCTCTGGAGCACGGAGACCGCCCTCCTTGATTTCGAGTTCATTTTCCAGTCCGAGTACCGCAGTGGCGCCGGTGAACAGGCGGGTTTCACCGAAGAATGGGATTTCGACGTGTTCCGCGGCTGGCTGCGTTTCGAGAAGGACCGCGTGCGGCTGCGTGCCGGTCGCCAGGCCATCCTGTTCGGCCCGGGTCAACTGTTCCGGCCACTGGGCCTGTTCGACACGCGCAACATTTCCGGCGTCATCCCGCAGACCGACGGCGTCGATGGTTTCCGCGCTACCTACTTTACCGGCCCCACCTCGCAGATCGAGGGCTGGGCCATTCCCGCCCAACTCAACGAGCGGGTTATTTGGGGACTGCGCGGCGAGCGCCAGCTTGGTATTCTGGAAACGGGGCTGCTGTTCCAGTACAAGCCGGTCACCGACCTGGAAAACCTGCCCAGCTTCAATCTGGAGTTGTTCCAGTTCGGGTATCACTTCAAGGGTACCAAGACGATCGGCTTCTGGAACGAGGGTCGCGTCGATATCGAGGAAAACAAGCCCGGCAAACCGGTCCGCTTCGACACCGTGGTGGGCGTGGATTACACCTTCAATGTCGGTCAGGGGCTGCACGTACTGCTGGAATATTTTTACCGGACGCAGGAACCGGGTTTCACTATCGAGGATGTGAAAGGCGAGCGCACGCTGCATGAGTTGGGAATGCTCATCGACCAACCGGTCGGCATCGCCACTGTCTGGCGTTTCTTCGCATTCTACGATCTGCGCGACCGCAGTTTCCAACTGGCCCCGCAGATCGAGTACAACGTGTTCGACCAGGTTTATCTCTATCTCACCGCCCGGCTGGGCGGCAGCGTCGAAGGCGACAACCGCACCGGCCGCCTGTTCCGCCGGACGCCGAGGCTCAACGGCAGCGAGTCGCGGGTGGGGCTGACGCTGGTTTGGTTTCACTGAATAGAAAGGAAACGCCGCATGTTCAGCATGGAGAACGTGACCAAGGTGTACCGGGTGGGGGAACAGGATTTCACCGCGCTGCACTCCATTTCTCTCGAAATCGAAAGCGGCTCGTTCCTGTCCTTCGTCGGGCCGTCGGGTTCCGGCAAGACCACGTTGCTCAATATTCTGGGCGGACTCGACCGGCCCACCACAGGTGAGGTGCGTTTTCAGGGAAAATCCCTGAGTGTCATGTCGCGTGTCGAATTGGCCGCCTTCCGCCGCGACCACGTCGGCTTCATCTTCCAGTCCTACAACCTGCTTCCCGTGTACGACGTCTATGAAAACGTGTTGTTCCCGCTGATCCTGATGGGGCGCAGGGAAGCCGATGTGCGCGACCGGGTGCGGGAACTGGTCCACGAGGTCGGCCTGTCCGACCAGATCCACAAGAAACCGGCGACGCTCTCCGGCGGCCAGTGCCAGCGCGTGGCCATTGCGCGCGCCCTGGTGAAGAACCCGGCGGTGGTGCTGGCGGACGAACCGACGGCCAACCTCGACGCGGAGAACTCCTATCACATCCTGGAGTTGATGCAGAAACTCAACCGCGACTTCAACGCCGCCTTCGTATTCAGCACCCACGATGAGAAGGTGACGCAGTTCGTGCGCCGCGAAATCCAGTTGGAAGACGGCTACGTCAAGGCGGACCGGACGCGGAAAGTGGGAGGCGAGGCGGCGTGATCTTCCAGATGGCGTTCAAGAATTTCATCCGGCAGGGCACGCGGGCGTGGCTCAACGTGCTGGTGACGGCGCTGATCCTGATCGCCGTGGTGTTTGCGCTGTCCTTGCTCAACGGATTTCAGGCGCAGGCGTTGCGCAACATGGCCAGCACCGATGTCGCTGGTGGCCATTACCGCGCGCCGGGCTTCGACCTCCTGACGCCCACCGAGTGGGAGGACCACACGCTGCCGGTGCCGGACACGCTGGCGCGTCTGCCGGAGTCGGAGAAGGCGGAAGTGCTCATCCTGCAGGGGCAGTTGTTCCCCAACCGCCGTTTGTTTCCGGTGCAGTTGCGCGGCATGGACATGGACCAGACCCTGCTGGAATTGCCACTGGAACCCCTGCGCCGCGAGAGCAGCAAGGTGGAAGACGTGATTCCCGTCATTCTCGGAAACAAAATGGCCGAGAAATCGCACCTCACGGTGGGCGATACGGTGGTGCTGAAATGGCGCGACCGGCATGGCGCGGTGGATGCCCGCGACGCGCGCGTCGTCGATGTGGTGCCGCTGATCAATCCGCGCATCGATGAAGGCGTGGTGTGGATGCGCCTCGACCATCTCCGGCAGATCACCGACCGTCCCAATGAAGTCACCTGGGTGGCGGTGAAGGAACCACTGGGCGCGGTGCCGGGTTTCGAGTTCGAGACGGTGGACATGCTGATGGAAGACCTGCTGACGCTGCTCAAACACGACCGCCGCAACACGCGCATCCTGTGGGTCATTCTCATATCGCTGGCTGCCATCAGCGTGTTCAACACGCAGATCCTGAACGTATTCAAACGGCAAAAAGAGATCGGCACGCTGATGGCGCTGGGCATGCCGCCCGCCCGGGTGGTGCGGCTGTTCACACTGGAAGGCAGCCTCGCGGGGGTGCTGGCGGTGGGGGTGGCGGCAGCGCTGGGCATTCCCTTCTTCATCTGGTTTCAGGGCGTTGGATTCGACGTGTCCCACCTGAGCGAAACCGGATTTCCGGTGCGCGAGAAAATCTTCCTCGACATCCGCCCGTGGGAGGTCGTCATTTCAACCCTGGTCACGGTGGGCATCGTCATCGCCGTGGCCTGGGCACCGGTCAAAAAAATCGTGCGGCTGGATGCGACCGAGGCCTTGCGCGGGAGGGCGATCACATGATGCGCTGGATTCTGCAAGGCATCGTGCGCGACAAGAGCCGCTCGCTGTTTCCGTTTCTGATCGTCACCGTCGGCGTGGCGTTGATGGTGGGCCTGCTCGGTTTCATGGACGGCATTTTCATGGGCATGCTCGACATGTCGGCCAAGCTGGACACCGGCCACCTGCGTGTGGTCAACAAACCGTTTTACGACGAAGAGCATTTGATTCCCCTCGACCGGGCGCTGGCGGGGCAGGCTGAAACCCGCAAGTGGCTGGAGGCGCACAGCGACCCCCGCATCGAATGGGCGCCGCGCATCCGCTGGGGGGCGCTGATGGACGTGCCCGATGCACAGGGCAATACGAAAAGCCAGACTCCCATTACCGGCATGGCGGTGCGCCTTCTGGACCCGGCGTCGCCGGAACGGCAGCGGCTGGATCTGGAGGCCTCGGTCATTGCCGGCCGCGTTCCCGAAAAACCCGGTGAAATGTTGATGGGTTACCTGCTGGCGCAATCGTTGAAACTGAAACGGGGCGACACCGTCACCCTGCTCGGCCAGACTTTTGACGGCGGTCTCGCTACCGACAATTACACGGTGTCGGGGTTGATCCGGTTCGGCGTCATGGCCATGGACAAGAAGATGGTGTTGATCGATCTGGACGACGCGCAGCACACGTTTTACATGGACAACATGGTCACCGACTGGCTGGGCTTCGTTCCCGCCTCGGCGCCGTATGATCGCTATAAAGACATGAAGCAGGCGATTCAAAGCCATCTGCCGGATTTGTTGAAGGACCCGCCTCCACAGTGGGCCGGGGACGATCGTCCCATCGTCCTCACCATCCTCGATCAGCGCAACATCGGCGAGATCGCGCGCAAGTTCGAATTGATCCGCGGCGTCATCGTCCTCATTTTCACGTTCCTGATGGTGCTGGTGTTGTGGAACGCGGGCCTGTTGAACGGCATCCACCGTTACGGCGAGATGGGGCTGCGGCTGGCGATGGGCGAGACGCACCGGCACCTGGTGGCGTCGTTGACGCTCGAGGCTTTCGCCGTCGGCGTCATCGGTTCCATCGGCGGGTGCGTGGTGGGGGGGCTGGTGGTGTTTTATTTGCAGGAAGTGGGCGTGGACATGGGCGACGCCTTGTCCAGGTCGGGATTGATGCTCAACGATGTGGCGCGCGGACGCCTCACCGTCGAGGGCTTCGTGCGCGGCATTGTGCCGGGCATGACCGCCAGCGTGGCCGGCAGCCTGTTCGCCAGCCTCGCTATCTTTCAACGGTCGGAAGCCAACCTGTTCCGCGAACTGGAAGTGGGGTGACGATGTTGTTCAAACAATGGATTTATAGAGCGGGTTTCATTTTCATGCTGGCGTGCGGCATGCTGGCGTTTGCCATCGGTCCGGCGGGGGCCGATGACGACCTTAAAAACCTCGATCCACAGGCATTGGTGGTCGCCATCGACAATAACATGTGGTCCACCACCAAGTACGTCGAGGGACGCTTGATCGTGGACAACGGACGGCGTGAACGCACGCTGGAAATGAATACGTGGATGGAAGGAATCACCAAATCGTTCAGCCATTACAAATCGCCGCCGCGTGAGCGTGGCACCAAGATGCTGAAGATCGAACGCAAGCTGTGGTTGTACACGCCGCAAACCGACCGCACCATCCTGATCGCCGGGCACCTGCTGCGGCAGTCGATGATGGGCAGCGACCTGTCTTATGAAGACATGCTGGAAGACGAGAAGTTGAGCGAGGCCTACATTCCCGAAATCGACAAGGTGGAGGCGTTTGAAGGGGTGACGTCGCTGGTGCTGGACTTGACGGCGAAGGACCCGGCCAAGACCTATCAGTCACGCAAGGTGTGGACCGATCCGGTGCGCAAGATCGTTCTGCGCGAACAGCGCTTCGCCAAAAGCGGCAAGTTGCTCAAGATGATCGACTTCAAGGACTACCGTCCCATCGGCGACCGGTTGTTCCCGCGCCGCATGGTGTTCCGCGACATGCTGAAAGATGGCACCAAAACCACTTACATGTTCGACCACATCGAGTTCGATGTGGACATCCCGCCCAAATATTTTTCCAAACGGATTCTCAAGCGCTGAGGATTTTTCAAGCGGTGAGGTTCAATTGAACCAGTCCGGTTCCAGACTGCGAATAGCGGCGATGACGTCATCGGGCGAGTTGACCACCCGCGCCTCGCTGCGGGAGAATTCATCCCAGATGTGGTCCTTGTTCAACAGCACCAGCGGCTTTTTGTACTCAAGAGCCAGTTGCACTTCCGAGCGCGTGCCGGGTCCGCCAGGGAACGCGATGAGAAGGTCCGACGTGAGCACGATGATGTGGTTGCGGCTGGCCAGCCCCTTCCCCTGAATGCCCGACAGGTGCAGGTGGGTGTAGATGGGAATATCGACGAAATCGTTGGGGTAACCGGGCGGCGATTTGTAATGGCTGCGCATCGGCGCCCGGTCGCAGGCAATGCCGGAGGGGAGGATGCCGATCACCTTGCCCTTACGGTGCGACACTTGGTGGAACGCCTGCGAAATGGACTCCATCACCCCGCCGCCTCCGCCATTCACCAGGTTGAATCCCTGCTCGGCAATCCACCGGCCGATGGGCCACGTCAACTTGGCGTACTGATTGGTGCCAGAGCCGATGATTCCGATTTGAACTGTCTTCTTAGCCATTATTTTCCGTCGTTTTGGTGCGGAAATCGGGAGTCACCAACGCCAGGTAGGTGAGGATCGATTCCAGATGTGCCTCCGAGTTTGCCGAAGGCGATTCGTGGTCGTGTGTCTTGAGGCGCACCTCGTCCCCCCGCCGCATCAGGTGGTAGGCGAGGGAAGCGGTTTCTGAGATGCGTCGTTCCAGAATGTCGGACGCCACCATTCTCTGCGTTTCAGGATTGATGACATTCAGAAATAGAGTGAAGCTGTGGAAGCCGCCATGCGCGAATTCCTTGACGCGCAGGTTTCCGGTTTTGGCGCTGGACTTCCAGTGCACCGCGCTCAAGGTATCGCCGGGGCGGAACTCCCGCAGTGCAAACAGATCGTCCCCTCTCTGGCTGATCACCCCTTCGCCCTCTTCGGCGATATCCGTCGGGTCCGGCAACTCCACGTCCTTGATCACCGGAAACACCAGCGTTTCCACATCGACCGGCACCAGCCGCGTTTTGATAAAGAACCCGAACGGGAACCGCGTTCGCAATTGCGCGTAGCGGATTCTCAAACGGCCGCGCTTCCTTGCGGTGAGCAGCGCGGTCTTTTCCACGGTGGTTCTAGCCGGGATCTGAAAAAAATACAAGGCAGGCTCTACCCGGTACCGTCCCTGGGAGTCCGGTGGAAACTCCACGTAACACGAATACGACGACGATCGTTTTTTATCGTTGTGGACCTGGATTTGAATCGGGTAGGCGTCGCCAGGATAAATCGTTTTGGGCAGGCTGGCCCGGATCCGGATGTTCCGCAACGTGTGCTCGGAAAGGATACCCGAAACGGCGATGAAACTGCAACACATGGCAAGGATCAGATAGAGGAGATTGTTGCCGGTGTTGATGGCGCCCAGCCCCACCCCGAACACAAGGAAAATGAAGCCGCCACCCTCGCGGGTCAGGTGCAGTGTCCGGTTATAGAACGAAACGGTGAAAACCGGTTTGTATTCATTCGGTGGGTTCATGGAAACACTCCGCAAGGAGGATGCGGCACGAAATGCAACGCATGATCTTAGACCGGGATTTCCATTTTGTCGACAATTTCGAGGATGACCGCCGAGGTGTCCGCCACGGTGCGTTTGTTCATGCCGTGATGGTTCTGCGGAATGACACGGTGGCAGAGCACCGGCACGGCGAGTTGCTTGATGTCGTCGGGTATGCAGTAGGTGCGGCCGTGCACCAGAGCGCGGGCGCGGGCGGCCTGTTGCAGGATCAGTCCACCGCGTGGGCTGACACCCAAAGACAGGTGTTTCGATTCGCGGGTGGCCGTCACCACGTTCATGATGTAGTCGATCAACACCGGCTCCATGGTCACGGCTTCGGCCTGCCGTTGCAGGTCGATCACATTCTCGCGGCTGAGGATGGCCTGCAATTCCCGGATGTTGCGCGACGGCGACTGCGTGCCGAGCAGTTTGCGTTCTTCCTCCGGATCGGGATAGCCCATCGACAGATACATCATGAAACGGTCGAGCTGCGACTCCGGCAACGGATGCGCGCCGTGGCTCTCGATCGGATTCTGCGTGGCGATCACCATGAACGGGTCTTCCAGGTCGTAGGTGCGGTTGTCCACCGACACCTGTTTTTCGTTCATCGCCTCCAGCAGGGCGCTCTGCGTGCGTGGAGATGAGCGGTTGATCTCATCCGCCAGCACCAGGTTGGCGAAGATGGGGCCGCGGTTGAACTCGAACGAGTTGTCCTTCTGATTGTAGATGGAGACGCCGACGATGTCCGACGGCAGGATGTCGTTGGTGAATTGAATACGGCGGAACTCGAGGCCGAGCGAGCGCGCCAGCGCAAACGCCAGCGAGCTTTTGCCGACGCCGGGGACGTCTTCGATCAACAGGTGTCCGCCCGCGATCAGGGTGACGATGGTGTTCTCGATCACGTCGGGCTTGCCGATGATGACGCTTTCAATGTTGGACTGCAGACGGGCAATGGCCGTGTTCGCCTGGGTCATGGTTTCAGTACCTCAAGAACTTTTTGCATGTCTTCCATCACCGCGCGCCGGTTTTCCAGCGTGTAGAAGCGGAGCAGGTACGCCGGGTGGAACGTGAGCATCAGCGGAATGCCGTCGAACTCGTGCCAGGTGCCGCGCTCCTTGGTGATGGCGACGGTCCGGCCGAGCAGGGTCGATGCCGACGGTTTGCCCAGCGCGACGATCACTTTGGGCCGGATGGCCCGCACCTGCTCGATCAGAAACGGCTTACAGGCGTCGATCTCTTCCGCCTCCGGGTCGCGGTTGCCGGGCGGCCGGCATTTGACGATGTTGCAGATATAAGTGTCCTGCTCCCGGTTCAGGTGCATGCCCTTTTCGATGATTTCGGTCAGCTTCTTACCGGCGCGGCCGACAAAGGGCAGGCCCTGCGCGTCCTCATCCGCTCCGGGACCCTCGCCGATGAACAGCAGTTTGGCGTTCGGGTTGCCGGAGCCGAAAACGATGTTCTGACGTGTTGCCGACAGCTTGCACCGCGTGCAGTCGCCGAGTTCGTTGCGGACTTCGATCAGGCGGCTGCTGGCATCGGTTTGGTTCATGGTTTCGGTGGTGGCGGAGACCGGTTCGGGAGATGGGATGGGTGCCGGCGCAGGTCGCCGTTCCCCATCCGTGGGTTCCCCACCTGGGGGCCGCACAGGAGCCGGATTCGGGGCCGGGGGGCGGGTTTCCAGCGCCTGGGTCAACGGCACGCGATCCATCCCCTGATCCCTGAGAAATACCAGGTAATCCTTCAATTGTCGCAATAAAACCGTTCGTTCCGTCTCGACCCCCATAATAAAAAGGATAGCAGAAGATCGGGGGCAGTCAACCGCTAAGGGGGTGGCGCGAACTTGGCGGGCGAATTATAATTGTTTTGATTTTGAGGTTTCTTTATAATCCCCTGATCTACAACAGGAGGTGAGTCATGTCGGGTCTCAAAAGCGCCTGGGAATTGAGTATGGAAAAGTCAGACAAGATGATTCCGGGCCTCAAAAACAAGAAAAAGCTCACCACCGCCCAGAAGAAAGAAATCGACGCCATCCGCAAGGAATACAAGGCGCGCATCGCCGATAAAGACGTGATGCTTCAGCACGCACTCAGCAATCTGGCAGAGCGGACACGACCTGAAAATCTGCACGGGGCCGCGGAAGAACTCAAACGGGAATTCGCCGAGGACAAGGAACGCCTGGAACAAGAAATGGAAAGCAAGATCGCGGCGATCCACACATCCCGCAAACCATAATCAGTCATTCCCCCCTTTTTTGATCCTTAACAGGAACTTGTTGAGCGCTCCTTCGAGAGAGGGCGTTCTGCAATCTCTATGAGAATAGAAAGCATGAAAGATATTGTCAAACACATGGTGGTGCAGGCGCTCAACCGGGTTAAAGAGCAGGGTGGACTGAGCCTGGAAGCATTGCCGGACGTTGTGGTCGAAGAACCCAAGGATGAAGCGCTGGGAGACTTCGCCTCCACCGTTGCCATGCAATTGGCTAAATCGGAAAAAAAGAACCCTCGCGAGATTGCGGAGAAGATCTGTACTGAAATCGAGTCGGAAGGCGGGCAGGCGGAGTCGGCCACCGTCGCCGGTCCCGGGTTCATCAACATTAAAATGACGCAGGATTTCTTCCGCCAGCAACTGCGCGAGGCCGCGGGCCTGGGCAAGGACTTCGGCCGCTGCCACGTGGGTGAAGGCAAGAGGGTGCTGGTCGAGTTCGTCAGCGCCAACCCCACCGGCCCCCTGCACGTCGGGCACGGACGCGGCGCCGCCGTCGGCCACGCCTTGTCCTGCATCCTCAAGATGGCCGGGTTCGACGTCTCTTCGGAGTATTACATCAATGACGTCGGCAACCAGATGAACACGCTGGGGCGCTCCACCTGGCTGCGCTACAAGGAATTGCTGGGGGAGACCGTGCAGTTCCCCGAAGAAGGTTATCAGGGGGATTACATCCAAGGCATTGCCAAAGAGATCATCGACCGCGATGGCCGCAGCCATCTCGAAAAAAACGAGGAAGACGCGCTGAACTTTTTCCGGCTGTACGCCACCGCGTCCATCCTCGAAGGCATCAAGGAAGACCTGAAGGCGTTCCGCGTGGAATACGACCACTGGTTCAGCGAGCAGATTCTGCACGAAGACCAGTCGGTGGACCAGTCGCTCGAATGGCTGCGTGACAAGGGCTACATCTATGACAAGGACGACGCCACCTGGCTGAAGACCTCCGACTTCGATGACGACGCCGACCGCGTGCTCATCAAAAACGACGGCGAAAAGACCTATTTCTGCGCCGACATCGCCTACCACAAAAACAAGATCGATCGCGGCTTCAACATGATTCTGGACCTGTGGGGTGCGGATCACCACGGCTACGTGCCGCGCATGCAGTCGGTGCTCAAGATGATGGGGTTTGACGAGGACGTATTCAAGGTCATCCTTGTGCAGTTCGTCGCGCTGCGCCGGGGCGGCGAGAAGGTGTCCATGTCCACGCGCTCCGGCGAGTTCGTCACCCTCGCGGATGTGGTCAAGGAAGTGGGCGTCGATGCCACGCGTTTCTTCTTCCTGATGCGCAGCTCCGACAGCCATCTGGATTTCGATCTGGAACTGGCGAAAAAAGAAACGCCGGAAAATCCCGTCTATTACATCCAGTACGCGCACGCGCGCATCTGCAACCTGTTCCGCACCGCCGAGGAGCAGGGCTACCGGGCCGAAGACTGGGCCAACGCGGACCTGGGGCCGTTGACCGAAAATGCCGAGTTTGCGTTGATCAAAAAGATCCTGTCGTTTCCCGAATGCATCGAGAAGAGCGCCTTGTCGCAGGAGGTGCACCGCATTCCCTTTTACCTGAACGACCTCGTCTCCATCTTCCACAATTACTACGCCCATCACCGCATCGTGACCGACAACCCGGAACTGACGCGGGCGCGGCTGTTTCTCATCCACACCCTGCGCAATGTCATCGCCAGTGGCCTGGCCCTGATGGGCGTGACGGCTCCGGAAAAAATGTAGGGACTCCCACACCCCTTCCACCGCGTTATGAAGCCGCAGGGAGCCCCCTGAGGACGGTTCCGTGCCCGGCGCTGCCCCGGTTTTTAATAAAATTTGTTTAAATTATTGAAAATCATGGTATACTTTTCCTATCTTTCATCAAATAAAAACAATCACTTAGGCGGAGGTTCCGGATTGGACCCGGTTGGGGAGCTGTCATGCGATTGAAGACCCGCATCATCTTGATCCTGTTTTTCTTTGCGGTCGGTGCCGGCACCGGCTATGCCTGGCGCAGCACTATTTTTGTGCCCACCCTCGATAAGGAGGAAGCCATCGAGGTTGCCGAGAAGCAACGCGCGGTCAAGCCGGACAATCTCAAGAAGAGGCTGAAGGATGTGGTGCCCGCACCCAAAATCGAAAACGATTTCACCTTCTTCGATACCCTGAATGATGTCAGCCAGAATCGGTTTGTGGACCTCGATGGCAGCATCGTCGAAAAGCAGGGCTATCAGCAGGAAATGCTGGACGACGTTGAGGATGAGGACATGCCGGATACGGAAGCCGAACCCCCGATCGTCGAAGCGGTCCAAAAGCCCGAAGCACCGGAGACACCCGCTCCCGTAAAGCTGGTGCAGCAGGACTCGGCGAAGAGTCTGGAAGAAAAGATCAAGGAACTCGAAGCGTTGGTCGAAGATGAACCCGAAACCCAACCGGGCCCCTCGGAGTCCATCCCGTCCCCCCAGGTGAACCCACCGCAAGCCGGGACCCTGAAATCTGATGAATCCGGCGACCTGCGATACCGGGTGCAGGTCAGTTCGTTCCGCGAGGTGGAGCGGGCCCGTGCTTTGGAATCGACGTTGCAGGAAAAGGGCTACCCCGCTTTTTATCAGGCCGTCACGTTGCCGGGCGACAGCCTCTGGTACCGGGTGTTTCTGGGTGAGTTTTCAGACCGGAGTGCGGCGGAGGAGGCAGCGCGCCGGGCTCAGCAGCGCCATCAACTGGATACGGTGATCCTCACTATTCGGTAGGCGACGGGCCGACATGGATGTAACGGTCGGTGTTGTTGAACTGCTGCAGGATTTCGACCGGGTCCACTTCCAGCTTCCCTCCATAAAAATTTTCCTTGCTGTCATAGACCGTATTGAAGCGGTAGCCCTTGGTATCGTTCTGATACAGCTTTCGGCGCTCGTCATCGCCTTCAAACGTGAAGTCGAGAGTGGCCGTCTGGTCCGCCTTAATGGTGACGGTTCCGGTCTCTGTGGGGATGAACGGGTGCCAGGCAATCACCTCGTAGGTTCCGGGTGGAATGTCGTGGATTTCGAATCGTCCCTCGGCATCGGTCACGGCGTAATAAGGGTTGGCCACCATGAAGCCCCGCGTCTGGATGAACGGATGCAGGTTGCACTTGAGAATCATTTCCGGCGATCCGGGTTTCATGAACAGGGAGCGCACCTGCGAGGTGTGGGGCATGGTGTTTTTGTTCGACACCTGGTATTTGTATACGCCGTTGACCTCGTACAGTGCCATCTCGTGCTTGATGGGATCGGTGTTTTCCAGCAGTAAATCCTCGCCGTTTTTGAAACCGATCACATACTGATCCGCCTGGCAACGGTTGATGGTCACGTTGGTCATCTTGCGGTCAAACGGTTTTCCCTTTTCGACGCGGAGGATGGCGACCACGGTGTCCTTCAGGGCGCCGGTTTCTCCGACAACGAAGTCGTGCAGGATGCGGTGTCCCTGTCCATCGGAGATGCGGGAGCAGTATTTGATATTGGGGATGTTGATCAGATGGAAAACCCGTGGTTTCGGGATGGAACCGCGCATGGCCACCTTGCCTTTTAGAGAGCCGCCGTCGTCCACCGCGGCAATCTTGTACTCCGGGGTCATCTGGAAATACAGTTTGCGGGCGAGGGTGTTGTTGCGCCGGTAGAGCTTGGTCACCTGTGCGAGTGCCTTGTCGCGGGCGCCCATGTGTGCATACACCAGACCCAGATCGTAATCGGCGAACTTGAGTTGCGAATCCATCTTGAGCGCCCGCTCGATTTCCGTGGCGGCCTCGGCCAGCAGATCGACCTTGGCGAAGGACAATCCGCGCAGGTAACGGAACTGGGCGGTGTCGTAACCCTGTTGCAAGGCTTTTTCAAATGCGAGGAGTGCGTCCTTGTGTTGGCCGGTGCGGTCGAAAGCCACGCCGAGGTTGGCCCAGATCAGGCCATTGTCCGGTTGCTCGGCCAGCGCTTTTTGAAATGCGGTCACCGCTTCCGCCCAGTTGCCCAGCAGGCTCATGTCCTCAGCGTGTTTGAGATGCGGCGAGGAAACAGGTTCTTCCGCTACGGCCCATGGTGGGGCGACGAGGCAACACGTTAAAATAAAAATCCAGACGGGCAGGCGAATCATAAAATCGACAGAATAAAATATCAGGGTTTGATGGATGGGGACGAGAGGGCCATCCCAGTCAGCTCTCAACAGGCTTGCCAAACAGGCATGCGGTGACGCTATAATATCTTAAAATCGATTTGGAATTAAACGACGAAATGCGGGCAGAATCATCCATTCCCATTGAGGAGTAACTTGTGGCAGAAGTCCTTACCCCTATTCAGAACAGCACGGAATCCGAAATCGACCCGTTTTGGATGCCGTTCAAACCGCATGTACTGGCCCCGGGGCCGGTGGCGCAGACGATTGTCGGTTCGCAGTGGACCGGCGATACACGCATCCCGCCGCGCCGCTTTCACAAGGTGCGGCTGGGCAAAAACACCGTATTGGTGGTGGCTGAACTGAAACCGCAGGCGCCAAACCGGCCCCTGGTTGTGCTCGCCCACGGCATGGGCGGGTGCAGCGAGTCGGCGTACATCCGGCGCATTGCCCGCAAGCTGCATGAGGACGGCTACGGCGTGTTCATGGTGAACCAACGCGGCAGCGGTCCCGGCATGGGCCTGTGCGATCGCCTGTTCAACGGTGGCTCCAGCGACGATCTGGCGGCGATGCTCGATTTCATCACGGCGCGCTACCCGGAAGCGCCGCTGTTGCCGATCGGCTTTTCGCTGAGCGGCAACATTCTATTAAAATATCTGGGCGAGGGCCGTGCGTTGCCGTCACCATTGCGGGCAGCGTTGGCGGTCAATCCGCCGGTCGATCTGAAAGTCGCCAGCCGCGCCATCTCAGAAGGCCCCTTCGCCGGGACGTTCAACCGCTATTACCTCGGCCTCATGTACCGGCAGGTGGATGCCCTGCGCGAATGTTTTCCCGATGCCTTCGTGCCGGCAAAGCGGGCGCGCAGCATCTGGCAGTTCGACGAGACCTACACAGCCCCGGCGGCGGGCTATGCCAGCGTCGAAGACTACTATGCGTCGTGCAGCGCCCGTCAGTTTCTGAATGCCATCGACACCCCGACGACGCTGTTGTGCTCGCAGGACGATCCGTTCATTCCGCCTGAAGTGTTCGAGGGCATGGAGCAGGCGTCCCGGGTGCGGTTCGTGAACCCGAAAGCGGGCGGGCACATGGGCTACGTGTCGCGCCGACTCACGCCGCACGGCGACCGGCGCTGGATGGATTACGTCTGCGTGGAATGGGTGCGGGCGCACACGCTGAAAGCGGAACGGTGACGGTATGAATGCAATCCGGCAGTGGTGGACAGGCATGCAGAGCCTGGGGGCGGTGCGCATGCGGTTCATGAAAAATCATTTCGGCCGGCCCAACCGCGACAAGGTCACGCGCTGGGCGTTGATCGGCACGCTGGGGATGCTGTTCCTGGTGGCGGACTACCTGTTCTTTTACCGCATGGTCCAATACCTCGACGGCTTGCCGTTGCAGATCGGCGAGGAATTGATTGTGCAGTTGTTGAACGTGGTGTTCCTGACGCTGTTCGCCATGCTGTTGTTCTCGACCATCATTGCCGCGCTCGCCATCTATTACATTTCATCCGATCTCGATTTCCTGCACTCGCTGCCAATCTCGCTGGGGCCGATCATCCACGTCCGTTTCATGCAGACCGTGATCAATGCGTCGTGGGTGGTGCTGGTGTTCGCCTTGCCTATGTTCATCGCCTACGGGTATTACTTCAAGGTGACGACCTCGTACTACCTGTACCTGGTGCTGGCGTTCCTGCCGTTTGTGCTGCTGCCCTGCGCCCTGGGGGTGCTGGGCATCATGGTGCTGATGCGCTATTTCCCGACCGACAAGGCGCACCAGATCCTGTCGTTCATGGGGCTGTTCTTCGTGGCCGGACTGGTGGCGTTTCTCCGCTTCCTGTCGCCGGAAAAGTTTTTCGACAAGCAGGTGTCGGATGAAATGATCATCGACTTTGTCGAGAGCCTGCGCGTGCCGGAGTTTGAATACCTGCCCAGCAGTTGGATCACGCGCGGGTTGACGGCGTGGACGGCAGGCAACCACGACATCAGTTGGATGCGGCTGGGTTATCTCTATGCGGCGGCGGCGGTGACCCTGGTTCTGTTTGCGTGGTTGAGCCGTCGTATTTACCTTTCCGGCTGGCGCAGCTACCAGGAAGTGAAGAACGCACCGCGCATCAAGCATAAAAAGGACCGTGGTAAAAAACCGTGGCTCGCCTACCTGCCGGTGGAACCGATGAAACAGGCGCTCATCATGAAAGACGTGAAGGTGTTCACGCGCGATCCCTCGCACTGGTCGCAGATGTTCATCCTGCTGGTGCTGGTGATCGTTTACATCTTCAACATCATGAACCTGCCGCTCAACAACATCGCATTGAAAAACGTGGTGTCGGTGTTGAACATCGGTTTGATCGGGTTTGTGTTGTCGGCATTGATCGCGCGCTTTGTGTTTTCTTCGGTGAGCATCGAAGGCAAGAAGATGTGGACGCTGTACACCGCGCCGGTGGACATGCGCAGTTTTCTTCTGGCCAAGTTCTGGATGTACTGGCCACCCCTGTTGCTGGTGGCGGAGCTGTTGACGGTGGTCTCCAACCAGTTGCTGCAGGTGGATGCCTACGTGATGAAAATGTCCGTCATCGGTGTTATGCTGATCACCACCGGACTGGTCGGCATGGGCCTGGGCATGGGGGCCATGTATCCCCGCTTCGATCACGAAAACATGTCCGAAATTTCCACCGGCACCGGCGGCATCCTGTTCATGATCTCCAGCCTGATGTACGTGCTGCTGTTTCTCGTTCTGAGCGCCCGGCCGATGTACGTTCACTTCAACGAAAAGTTCCTGTTCAAGTTCGTCGGTGGCGTGGAGGTTCCGGTTTTCTATGGAATGATCGTGGTGCTGACCGCCGTGGTGACGTGGGTTCCCATGGCGCGTGGCATCCGTTCTCTGCGCCAGATGGATTTGTGAAGACACCCCTGCAAGGTTTGAAGATTTTTTTATATGGACCTGTTTCCTGAATTGGAAGAAGAGAGCAACCGCCTGCCGCAGGCGCCGCTGGCGGACCGCATGCGGCCCGCCGGCTGGCAGGAGCTGTTCGGTCACGATCACCTGGTGGGCGAGACCAGCCCGTTACGCCGCCTGATCGAAAAGGACACCGGCCTGTCGTTCATCCTGTGGGGGCCGCCGGGGTGCGGCAAGACGACCATCGCCCGCATCGTGGCGCGGGTCACGCAGAGTCAGTTTTTCGAGATCAGCGCTGTCAACGCCGGGGTGAAGGACATCCGCGAAGTCATCGAAACCGCGCAGAAGCTGTGGAAATCACAGAAGCGGCGCACCATCCTGTTCATCGACGAGATTCACCGCTTCAACAAGGCCCAGCAGGACGCGGTGTTGCCCTATGTTGAAAACGGCACCATCCGCATGATCGGGTCCACCACCGAAAACCCGTCGTTCGAGGTGATTCCCTCGCTGCGTTCGCGCTGCCAGGTGTTCCGGCTGGGGTATCTCAGCGCGGAGGACGTGCGCGGCATCCTGGAACGCGCCCTCAAGGATCAGGATCACGGGCTGGGACGGTATCCCGTCGCTTTCGACGAAGAAGCCCTGCATTTGATCATCAGCCACGCCAATGGCGACGCCCGCCGTGCTTTGAACGTGCTCGATTCCGCCGTCGGTTTTCATTTGCAGCAGGATCCGGAGGCGGCGACGCCGGTGGACCGGGCCATGATCGAGGGCATCATCCAGCGCTGCGCCGTGCTGTACGACAAGGACGGCACCGAGCATTACGACCATGCCTCGGCATTCCAGAAAAGTTTACGTGGATCGGACGCCGATGCGGCGATATACTGGCTGGCTAAAATGATCGCGGGGGGCGAAGACCCGACGTTCATCGCCCGCCGGCTGGTGATCACCGCAGCGGAAGATATCGGCAATGCCGATCCCATGGCGCTGGTGGTCGCCAACGCCGCCGCCGACGCCGTGGAACGCATCGGCCTGCCGGAAGCGCGCATCCCGCTGGCGCAGGCGGTCATTTACGTGGCGCGGGCCCGCAAGGACAACACCGCCATCCGGGCCATCGACGGCGCGCTGAGTGATATTGAGAACAAGGGCTTGTCCTACCCGGTGCCGGATCACCTGAAGGACGCGCATTACCGGGATGCGAAAAAGTACGGGTATGGAGTGGAATACAAATACCCGCACGATTATCCCGGCGGGCATGTCGATCAGGAGTACCTTCCGCAGGAACTTCGTGGTAAAAAATACCTCCCGGATGACAAGCAGAGCGAAAGCTGATATATCAGGACGGACCCAACAAGGAAGAAAGGTTTGAGCGGGATGGCAACAAGAACAAAATTCAACACGGTAGAGAGCATTTTTGAAGGGCGGTTGCGCGGCAACCAGGCCATGCTGAGCGGTTTGGGTCTTTCCGCCGATGAAGCGGCACTGCTGTGGCAGTCCGAGCGCATGAAAGAGGTCAACTGGCTCGATCTGGATGACAACGATCTGGGCGATGCCGGTGTGCAGGCGTTGGCCGTGTGTCCGCTTCTTGCCAACGTGCAGTATCTCAATCTCAATAAAAACGGGATCACCGATCGGGGTCTCCAAGAGCTCGCCACATCCACGTGCCTCCCCATGCTCAAACGCCTGCACCTGAAAGACAACCCGATTCAGGGTTCCGGCGTGGTGGCCTTGTTCGAGTCGCAGACCCTCGACAGCCTGTCCACGTTTCAAATCAATTCCGGCTGGACTTGCAAAAAGCGCGAAGGCTGGCGGTACAACCCCCAGCTCTGAATCTATGCCGGAAACTCCAAACACATTTCAGGTTCATGTTCACATTGCGGGGGAAGACCGTCCCGGCATTCTGGCCGAAGCGCTGGAGTCCGTGGTGCGTTGCGAAGCGCTGGTCGTGGACATCAAGCAGTTCGTGTTCAGCGGGCTGCTCAACCTGTCGCTGCTGCTGGAAAGCAACAGTCACGAGACGCTGCAACGTCTGGAACAGGAATTCGACGAATACAGCCGCCGCTCCAAATTCAAAATCAACGTCTATCCGTGGAAACCGGGTTACCGTCCGGAAGCGCCGTATTGCCACCGGTTGGTGATCACCGTTCTCGGCCGCCGCATTGGCACCATTGCGTTTCTGGAATTGACGCGCACCCTGGCCGACCTCGACATCAATATCCCCCGCATCGAGCAGTTGGATTATGCCGATCACCACGTCCTGGAAATCGTGGTGGGGGCGAAACAGATGCTGACCAACGTCGATATCCTCAACGCGCTGTTGAAGTTCAAGGAAAACTTCGATGTGGACATCGCCGTGCAGGAAGACACCCTGTTCCGCCGCAACAAGCGGCTGATCGTGTTCGACGCGGACATGACGTTTCTGCAGTGCGAGGTGATCGATGAGCTGGGGAAGATGGCCGGGGTGGGGGACCAGCTGAAGGAGATCACGCATCAGGCGATGAACGGCGATCTCGATTTCACCGCCGCCCTGCGTCAACGGGTGCAATTGTTAAAGGGCCTGCCCGTCGAAAAACTGGAAGAATTGTTTGAACGCATTCCCCTGACGCCGGGCGCGGAAGATCTGGTGCGCATCGTCAAGCACCTGGGTTACAAGGTGGCGATCGTCAGCGGCGGTTTCCAGTTTTTCATCGATAAGCTCAAGAAGAAGTACAACCTCGACTATGGCTTCGCCAATCAGTTGCAGATTCAGGACGGTAAAGTGACCGGTGAGTTGGAAGGGGACATCGTCGATGCCCGGGCGAAGGAGCGGATACTGGAATCGGTCGCCGAGAAAGAAGGGTTGATGGTCCAGCAATGCGTGGCCGTCGGCGACGGCGCCAACGACATCCACATGCTGGCCCGGGCCGGTTTGGGCATCGCCTTCAACGCCAAGCCCATCGTGCAGAAACATGCCCAGGCCATCATCAGCACCTCCAACCTGGAACTGATTCTCTACTTTCTGGGGATCAGCGGCTCGGAATTGCAGGAACTGCGCCAGACCGCCCAGAAAAAATCCGCCTGAAAAAACGGTCCTCCATGCCGGGTCCTCCGGCCCGTCGTCATATCTCTTTTATGAACTGCCCCCGTACCGTTTGCTATAAAAACGGCCCGCTTGGGCCGGGTCCATCGATTGGGCACAGTCTGGACGAGATTTGAATATCCCAGAAACTAATATTTTTCGCAGGTTTGTCCACGCAAAACAGCAGAATTGGGTTGCATTTGGGGTCGGCTCCCTTAACCTGAATAAAAGATCATTTCTTCATGGAGCCTATGCCTTACAAAAAGAAAACTGCTGATTCCGAAGGCGGATTTACATTGATTGAGTTGTTGATCACCATCGCCATCGTTGGGATTCTCGCCGCCATCGCCATACCTCAGTTTGTGCAGTATAAAGAACGGGCCTACGACTCGGACTCCAAATCCAGTTTGCGACACCTGTTTATGGCCTGCCGGGTTTACTGGGATGACAACGGGGGAATCAACTCCTGCGACATTACGATCGCCTCGGGTCCGGAGTATGGTTTTACTATTCCCACCAACGTCGCCATGGGCGGAACGGGCGACGAAACCAGTTTTTCCGCGACCGCCAAGCATATGCACAGTCCTCATACTTACACCATCGACAACCTCGGCGAGATCAACTGAAGCCATGCCCCATCGGGCTTTTGCGGCCCGGGGAACTTGGTTCAAGTCGATCGCGTGTGTGACTTCCCTTCCTTTTCGATGTCGGTGGGTTGCCAAAATAATCCCATATAACCCATCCGTCCCTTTTGCTTTGCCCGTCCGGAGTTGGGCATAAACCGGGACTTGGCGGCACAACCGCGACAGTACTTTTCGCTGTTCAGGGGAGTGAATTTATTTTCCTTGCAGTTTGGTTTAAATTTTGATATTTCTAGAAATATGGAAATATTAAATGCCGTCACCTCATTGTCCGCATTGGCTCAGGAAAGCCGTCTGGAGATCTTTCGCCTGTTGATTCAGGCTGGGAAACCAGGCATGGCCGCCGGTCAGGTCGGAGAAACTCTGGACCTGCCCCCATCGACTCTCTCGTTCCATCTTGCTCAGTTAAAGCATGCTGGGTTGGTGTGGTGCCGCCGTGAGGGACGAACCCTGTTTTATTCAGCCAATTTTTCGGCGATGAACGGGTTGATGGCCTTCCTGACAGAAAACTGCTGCCAGGGACAAGCCGAAACCTGCGAACTTCCGATTGTCTGTGAGGATGAAGAGAGATGAGAGGAAGATGAAAACCGGAGTGGAGAAGCGTAAATCCTGTTTCAACGTTTTATTTCTGTGCACCGGCACTTCTGCCCGGAGCATTCTGGCCGAAGCTATTTTGAATAACTGGGGGGAAAGCCGGTTTTGCGCCTACAGCGCCGGGAGTCATCCTGCCGGAACCATCCACCCGCTTGCTTTTGAATTGCTCGTTCAACGAGGACATTTGATGAGCGCCCTGCGTAGCAAAAGCTGGGAGGAGTTCACCCGTCCCGGAGCGCCTGTCTTCGATGTGGTGGTCACGGTTTGTGACAATGCCGCAGGGGAGGTGTGCCCCGTCTGGCCGGGAAGTCCGCTGACCGCCCATTGGAGCCTGAAAGATCCGGCCGGGGCGCAAGGTTCTCATGAAGAACGAATGGCCATGATCGAGCGGGTGTATGAAGAGTTGGAACGAAGAATTGAAGTTTTACTGGAACCGCGACTCGAAGCATCGGACCCGGTAAGCCTGGCAGAACGCTTGAAACAATCCGAAGCCGCAAGTTCCGGAGAATGCAAATGAAGGTGGAACGTGCAGCCCCCGTTTACGGCGAGAGGGCTCCCGCAATGGGACTGTTTGAAAGGTACCTGACCCTCTGGGTGTTTCTCTGCATTGCGGTGGGAATCGTTCTCGGTCACGGGTTGCCAGGACCGTTTCAGGCCATCGGCCAGATGGAAGTCTTCCGCGTCAACGTCCCGGTGGCGGTGCTGATCTGGCTCATGATCATTCCCATGCTCCTCAAGGTGAATTTCAAGGCCCTGCATGAAGTGGGGGCTCATTGGAAAGGGGTCGGGGTCACGGTCTTTATCAATTGGGCGGTCAAACCGTTTTCCATGGCTTTTCTGGGCTGGCTGTTTCTGGGCAATTTATTTGTGACGTACCTGCCGGCTGAGCAGATCGAATCTTATATGGCGGGCCTGATCATCCTGGCGGCGGCTCCTTGTACGGCGATGGTGTTTGTATGGAGCCACCTTTCCAACGGGGAACCGCATTTCACCCTGACCCAGGTGGCGCTGAATGACGTGATCATGATTTTTGCCTTCGCCCCCATTGTCGGTCTGTTGTTGGGGCTTTCTTCCATTGCGGTGCCCTGGGAAACGCTGACGTTGTCGGTCATTCTCTATATTGTCCTGCCCTTCATCGTGGCGCAACTGTGGCGAAGGGGGTTGATGATGCAGGGCGGGGAAGAGGCTCTGGAACGAACATTGAAAACCCTGCATCCGTTTTCCCTGTCGGCGTTGTTAGTCACTCTGGTGTTGTTGTTCGGATTTCAGGGAAATCAAATTCTGGAACAGCCGATGGTGATCGGACTCCTGGCGGTTCCCATCCTGATTCAGGTTTATTTCAATTCCGGATTGGCCTACCTGTTAAACCGCCAGTTTGGGGTGGCGCATTGCGTGGCGGCGCCTTCCGCCCTCATAGGCGCCAGCAATTTTTTTGAACTGGCCGTGGCAACCGCCATCAGCCTCTTCGGGTTTCAATCCGGGGCGGCATTGGCCACGGTGGTGGGCGTTTTGGTGGAAGTTCCGGTGATGCTGTCTGTCGTTAGAATAGCGAATGCCACCCGTGGCTGGTATGACAGATCCGGGCAAGAGATCGCCTGATTGTTCACTCTTCAAAAAGGGTCCCGAGGGTTCAGCAGGAATCGGCCTTCACGGTGTCATGGCTTTTTGCAAATCCCACCCGCGTTTTGCGATTTCCGCATCAAACAGATCGCCCTTGAGTGCGGCGTCCACGGGGACCGCTCCCCGCGGTAGTTTGCCCTGTGCGGCGAGGATGGCAATGAGCGAGGCGTGCCAGCCGGTCAGTTTTTCCATGGCGGTGAAGCCGGTTTCGAGATCCGCCGTCTCGATCAGGTCCAGCGTGCAGGAGGCCATCTTGTTGGCGGTGATGCCCAGGCACTGCACACGGATGAGGCAGATATCCTGAATGTTTTCGGCCTTGATCTTGTCTTCCAGAAGAGCGTGGTACAGCTCCCGCGGCACCACGTTTTGCCCGTTCACGGCAATCGGTTCTTCGCTGAACAGGCCCAGTTCCTGAAACGTCTTGAAATGTTCCCAGTGCCCGAAGTAACGCAGGGTGCGATTTTCCAACCGACGCAGTTTTCCTTCAAACGTCCACGGAGCGGTGCTCAATCCGCCTGCGGTGACCACCGCTTCCAGCGTGCCCAGCGGTTCGAATTCGATCAACTCCGTTTCCGTCAGGCAGGGCACCTCGGTCACATGGCCGTTGCGGATGAAATGGGCGTGCCCGGCATACTCGTTGGTCAGGCCGTTGATGTGGAACAGTTGCACGTAATTGTAGGGGGGCTTGGGGTCCAGGGGCAGGCCGCCGTCCCAGATGTGCAGCTCCTGCGGTTCTTCAACATGCTCCATGGCGCGCACGCCCATGTTGATGTTGAGCCCCGGCGCCATGCCGCAGTCGGGGACCAGGCTGACGCCTTTGGCCTGGGCGCGATCGTCCAGTGCCAGTTGCCGGCGCACGACCTCCGTGTTGCCGCCCATGTCCACCAAACTGGACCCGGCTTCGATGGCGACCTCGGTGATGCCAAGGTTGTAGTGGAACGGCACCGCGCTGACGGTTGCGTGTTGGCCTTGCAGGACTTTCAGCAGCCCGTGCCCATCGGTGACATCCACCGCCACGGCGCAGGCCTGTTTCGTATTGAGGAGGGCGTTGACGCGTTGCGCACCCCGGCGGGCGGATTCAGGATCGGCGTCGCAGAGGGTGACGGATTCGGCGTCGCCGAAGCGCGCGAGGTCGTAGGCGGCGGCGATGCCCTGGCGGCCGGAGCCGAGAACGGCATACCGATAGCTCATGGGATTGGTTGATTTCCTGGGAAATTTCGGGACTCAGTCCAGAAGCACCATTCCTATGGTATGGCCTTCCGTACATGGTTGAAATTTTACCGCAAAATCCCATCCAATATTCAATAAAGTTTGCGAAACGTCGATGCCGCAGGCTTGCATGGTGGGGCGGGCTTTATCGGGATGCTGACATCGTGTCTCGATGGTGCACACCTCGCACAGGTTGCAGGGCAGGCCATCCAGCCCAAATGCCTTGAAAAACCCTTTTTCGCGCAGCCGGGTTTCGAGACTGAGAATCAGGCGGTGCACGTCCTCCGAACTCGGCGCTTCCACGACCAGGGCGCGGTTGTAGTCCATGAGGATGTCGTTCATCTCGTCGGGGGTCGGGGTGAAGGTGGGACAGGTGAAACGCTGGTTGAAATACGAACACTCGAACTGGCAACGCAGGCGCACCCAGTTTGCCAACGCAATTTCTGGGATCGCAATCACCTTGACCTTCACGCTGCCCAGGTCCTCCGCTTCCTGAATCACCTGATGAGAAGCAATGCGTTGCGTGGGCAGACGTTTGAGATTGGGCAGGTCGGAAATCATGGGGGGCATTCCTGAACGTTGAACATTAACGGGATGAGTTGTGTCACCAAAGCATGTGCTATATTAAACCACGGTTGGGGAACGAGGCCAAACCTTATCCCGGAGCCGGAATGAAATCAAATCCCGTAAACCGTTCAGCATGAATGCAGCCCGCACGGCTTGCGCGTTCTTTTTTTATAAATCTTTTGTTTTCAAGTGTATTTTTGCGGCGGGACAAGGCGCGAGCGTGCTTTGACAAGGTGTCCCGTAACAAAAACAACACTTGATCCCGCTTCTCATGAGTTCTCCCACGCAGGCGGTGCTGTTCGACTGGGCGTACACGCTGGTCGATCTGGTGGATGAAGACGACCGCGCCCCGCTCAAAAAAGTATTCGATCACCTGGCAGCAAAGGAGGTGACGCTGCCGGATTTCGATACCGCTTACCAAGCCTGCCACGATATTTTTTACAAGATGATTGCGGTGTCGCGGGAATCGGGCCTGGAGGCGCGTTTTGAGGTCGCCCTGCAATCTCTGTTTTTCCGTTACAACATTTCATTGAATGGAGTGGCGACCTTGCGGGAGTTGCTGGCTTTGTATTACGAGGACATTTATGCGCAGCGCAGGGTGTATCCGGAAACGGTGGCGGCGCTCGAAGCGCTGAAGGGGAGGGGGCTGCGTCTGGGCATCGTGTCCAACACCACCAACCCCGGTTACATGAAAGACCGCGAGCAACAGATGCTGGGCCTCAGCCACTATTTTGAGTTTTCCATTTATTCGTCGGAGGCGCCGTTCCGCAAGCCGCATTCTTCCATCTTTCATCTGGCCATCGACCGGCTCGGGCTGCCCGCCGGGCGCATCCTGTTCGTCGGCGACAACCCGGCGGCGGACATCGCCGGAGCGCAAGGGGTCGGTATGCAGACGGCCTGGATCAACCGCGACCACCAACCGGTGCCCGACGGGCTGAAGCCGGACCATGTCATTCACAGTCTGGCCGAAGTGCCGGAGCTGGTGCACCCCGCCTGAGAGCCATGCGTCGATTCTTTGTGCCGCCTGAACAGATCGAGGATGCCCGCGTGGTGCTGCGCGGCAGCGACGTCAACCACATCCGCAATGTGTTGCGTTTGCAGGAGGGCGATCGCATCGTCGTGCTCGATGGACAGGGACGGCAATTCGAGGTGCGGCTCACGTCGCTGGGTAACAAGGAAGTGACGGGAGACGTGGTGGCCACGATGGCGATGGATACGGAGTCGCCGGTACGCATCGTCATGGGGCAGGGCATCATTAAAGGCAACGGGTTCGACAGCGTGGTGCGCCGTGCGGTGGAGCTGGGTGTACACCAAATCCTGCCGGTGCAGACGAAGCGCTGCGTGGCGCGTCCCAAAAAGCAGGAGGAGAGCAAGAAGCTGGAACGCTGGCAGCGCATCGCGGAAGAAGCGGCGAAGCAGTCCGGCCGCTCCCGCATCCCGGAAGTGGGACCGGGCATCCCGGCTCTCGACGTGTTCTGCGATCATGTGAAAGACGCCGACCTCAAACTGCTGTTCTGGGAAAACGAAACCGCCACCCGCGTGCGCGACCTTGCCAACCAGAGCAGCGACGGGAACGTGGAAACGATCGCTTTCCTGGCGGGACCGGAAGGCGGCTGGGATCCGGAAGAAACCGCCTGGCTGACCGGGCAGGGGTTTCAGAGCGTCGGACTGGGGCCGCGCATCCTGCGTGCCGAGTCGGCGTCGCTCGTCATCCTGTCCTTGTTGCAGCAACAATGGGGCGATCTGTAACCACCCTGTTTTCATTTTGAGCATCCCGGTGATGGTGGTACATTGCCAACGATGTCAACCTTTTTGCCCACGCGATCATGAGTTATCAATTCAAGCTTCCCATTTTTGAAGGCCCGCTGGACCTGCTTCTGCATCTGATCAAGGAGCAGAAGATGGACATCCAGGACATTCCGATCCACGACATCACCAAACAGTACATGGCCTACATCGACATCATGCAGGACCTCAACCTGGAAGTCGCGGGCGAGTACCTGGTGATGGCGGCGGAGCTGACCCGCATCAAATCCAAGTTCCTGCTGCCGGTGCAGAAACGCCCGATGGATGAGGAAGAAGGCGACGAGGGACACGACCCGCGCGCCGAGTTGACGCGCCGCCTCATGGACTACCGCCGCTTCAAGGATGCGGCCTTCAAGCTGCGCCAGATGGAACACGAACGTCAGCAGATTTTCACGCGCCACGCGCCGGTGGACATTCCGGAAGAGGAGGAAGAGACGGAGGAAACGCTGGTCGATGCCACGGTGTTCGACCTGTTCAGCGCTTTCAAAAAAGTCCTCGACCAGAAAACCTTCAAAACCGACATCGAAATCAAAATCACCACGCTGTCGGTGGCCGACCACATCCGCAGCGTGCTGGGCCGGTTGAACCGTTTGGAAAGCCTGTCGTTCGAAGCTTTGTTCGATGAAGCCACCAGCAAGCAGGAGGTCATCGTCACCTTCCTCGCCCTCCTCGAACTGATGCGCATGAAACTGGTGCGCTGCCAGCAGAGCCAGCATTTCGAGGCCATCCGCCTCTACCTCGCCTCCGACCCGGAAGCGCAGGAAGCCGCGCTCAAGGATTTCGACGAGCCGGAACCGCACCTGCCGCCTGAAGTGAATGAAGCCTGAGAGCCGGAGCGTTTGAAATGACCACCGCCTCGTGGGAACATTTTCCTCATGATGCGGACATGGGCATCCGTGGGTTCGGTCGCAACGTCGAAGAGGCGTTCGAACAGGCGGCGCTGGCCATGACGGCGGTCATCACCGATCCGGCGCAGGTCGAACCCCGTCAGAAAGTATCGATCGCCTGCACCGCCCCCGATCCGGAATTCCTGCTCGTCGATTGGCTGAACGCCCTCATCTATGAAATGGCCACGCAGGGCCTGTTGTTCTCGCGCTTCAAGGTGCATATTGAAGGAGAGCGGTTGACGGCCACCGCCTGGGGCGAGCCGGTGGATCGGGCAAAGCACCAACCCGCCGTCGAGGTCAAGGGCGCGACGTTGACCGCACTTGAGGTGGGGCAGGACGACTCCAGCCGCTGGCGGGCGCAATGCATCGTCGATGTTTGAGCTGAGGCAAGCATGCAGAAAAAACATTTGCAGCGGAAATCGGAAACGGAATGGTGGATCGAGCCCACCGGGCCGATGCGCGTGCCGGGGATCATTTACGGCAGCGAAGACCTGATCGAGGCCATGGATGATAAGGTGCGCGAGCAGGTGAGTAACGTCGCCGCGCTGCCCGGCATCCAGAAAGCCTCCTATGCCATGCCCGACGCGCACTGGGGTTACGGCTTTCCCATCGGCGGCGTGGCCGCGTTTGATCCCGACCAGGGCGGTGTCATCTCGGCGGGCGGCGTGGGGTTCGATATTTCCTGCGGCGTGCGCACGTTGCACACGGGGCTGGTGCGCGACGACATCGAACGCGTGAAGGAAACCCTGGCGGACGCATTGTACGCCCACATCCCGGCGGGGGTGGGCAGTCGCGGCGCCATCCGCCTCAACCCGGAACAGATGGATGCGATGCTGCAAGGCGGCGCCGCCTGGGCCGTCGCTCAGGGCTGGGGCCTGCCGGAAGATTTGCAGGCCATCGAGGAGCGGGGACGCATGGCCGGGGCCGACGCGGGTTGCGTGTCGCCGCAGGCCAAAAAACGGCAGAAGGATGAAATGGGCACGCTGGGGTCGGGCAATCATTACCTGGAAGTGCAGGAGGTGACCGATCTGTACGATAGCGAGATTGCCACCGCGTTCGGTTTGCAAGTGGGGGATATCGTGCTCTCCGTGCATTGCGGGTCGCGCGGACTGGGTCACCAGATCGGCACCGAGTTTTTGAAATCCATGGCCCTTGCAGCCCGCAGTCACGGCATCACGCTTCCCGACCGCGAACTGGCCTGCGCGCCGATCCATTCCGAACTGGGCCAGCAGTACCTGGGCGCGATGCGCGCCGCCATGAACTGCGCCATGGCCAACCGCCAGATCATCACGCATCTGGTGCGGCAGATCTTCGCCGAAGTGCTGCCGCTGGCCGAACTCGACCTGCTCTATGATGTGTCGCACAACACCTGCAAGATGGAGGAGCACGACATCGACGGCGTGCGCAAAAACGTGTTCGTGCATCGCAAGGGCGCGACGCGGTCGTTCGGGCCGGGGCATGCGGACATCCCGCAAGCGTTCCGGTCCCTCGGTCAGCCGGTATTGATCGGCGGCACCCTGGGCACCGCGTCGTACATCCTGTGTGGCACGCAGCAGACGATGGGGCTGGCCTTCGGTTCGGCGGTGCACGGGGCCGGACGGCAGATGAGTCGGCGGCAGGCGACGAAGCAGTGGCAGGGCCGCGCCGTCATCGACGAGCTGGCGGCGCGCGGCATCCTCATCCGCAGTCCTTCACAACGCGGCGTCGCCGAGGAAGCTCCCGGCGCGTACAAAGATGTCAGCCAGGTGGTGGAAGCGGCGCACGTCGCCGGACTGGCCCGCAAGGTCGCCCGGCTGGAACCGGTGATCTGTGTGAAAGGTTGATAAACCGCCGGGTGGCACCTCAGGTTTTTTCTTCGCAGTAACCTTTTAAGCTATTGAAAATTTTGGTATAATTCAAAATTATCGACCTTCCAGGGATTCCAGCGCCTCATGACCAAAGTCTTTGTGCCGTTCCTGATTCTGAGCTTCATTTTTTCGGGGTGTGCCAGTTACGGCAATTACCAACCGGTGATCGATCCCAAGGCCGATGCCTCTCCGCAGACCCTGCAAGTTGATTTGAAAGAGTGCAGGGAGCTCGCCGCCCAGGCCGCCGAGACGGTGCAGGAGGCGGGCAAGGGTTCGGTGGTGGGCGGAGCCATCGGTGCCTTCTTCGGCGGCCTTTTTGGTTTCATCACCGGCAACCCGGTGCGCGGCGCTTCGACTGGCGCGGTCATCGGCGGCGGTGTCGGCGGGGTGAAGGGGGGCCTGAGCGCCGAGGAAAAATACAAACGGGTGTACCGCAACTGCATGCGCAATCGCGGCCACACCGTTTTGGACTGACGGGTTTATACCGTTCGATTCATCACGCTTCCCGCTGCTTCAACCAAAATATTGAAAACCGGGAATTTTATTGGTTCCGTTCGAGCGACGGGATATAATGAAATCCAGATAAAAACCGCTTGAAAAGGCCCTGATGGGGATGTTTCGACAGATCAGAGAAGACATCGACGTGGCGATTGAAAAGGACCCCGCTGCGCGCAATGCCTTTGAGGTGTTGGCGTGCTATCCCGGCGTCCACGCGTTGATCGCGTATCGCGTCAATCACTGGTTGTGGAAATGCAGGCTGAAGCTGGTCGCCCGCGTGTGCTCCTATATCGCGCGCTGGCTGACGGGCATTGAAATCCATCCGGCGGCGATCATCGGCAAACGTTTTTTCATCGACCACGGCATGGGCGTGGTGATCGGCGAAACCTCCGAGATCGGCGACAACGTGTTCATGTATCACGGCGTCACCCTGGGCGGTCTCAGTATGAAGAAGGGCAAGCGCCATCCGACGATTCAGGAGAATGTCGTCATCGGCGCCGGAGCGCAGGTGCTGGGCCCCATCACCGTTGGCAAGAACAGCAAGATCGGTTCCGGCTCGGTGGTGGTGCAGAGTGTGCCTTCGTATTCGACGGTCATCGGCGTGCCGGCCCGGGTGGTGTTCTCCGGCATCTCGGCCGATCAGGAAGACGCCGAGGAAATTTTCCGCGACCCCATGTCGCAGGCGATCGAGTACGTGCTGGACCGGTTGCCGCAGATGGAGCGGGACATCCGCGCCCTGCGCGAGGCGGTCAATCTGGAGTCCCCCGATTCCGAACCCGCACCGCCTCCCCAGCCGGTGCCGCTTGCAACGAAATCAAAAATAAAAAAAGCCTCCAACGAGTCTTGACTCGGACGAATCCTGATCCGGGCGAACCCTGAATTGAGCCAACTCCAGTTTGTGCGCAATCTGATTTCAAAGCAGGGTCAGCACTTCATTTTATTACAGACTCAAACCCGGCTCGTATTATGAACGCCATTTATCTCGATCACAACGCCACCACTCCCGTCCATCCCGATGCACTGGAGGCCATGCTGCCGTTGCTGCAGGACGACTTCGGCAACCCGTCGAGCACGCACTCGCGTGGACGGTCGGTGCGCGTCAAAATGGACATCGCCCGCGAGCAGGTGGCGGCACTGATCCATGCCGACCCGCGCGAGATGGTGTTCACCAGCGGCGGCACCGAGTCCGACAACCTCGCTGTGCTGGGTGTGGCGCGTGCGCTGAAGGACAAGGGACGGCGTATCGTCACCACGCGGGCGGAACACCCGGCGGTGCTCAACGCCTGTCTGGAGTTGGAAAAAGAGGGATTCGTCATCGATTACGCGCCGATCGATGCCTACGGGCAGGTGCAGGTCGATGCACTGGAAGCGTTGCTGACCGGGGAAACCCTCCTCGTCAGCATCCAATCCGCCAACAGCGAGGTCGGTACTTTGCAGCCGGTGGAGCGCATCGGCGCGGTGGTGCGGCAACGCGGCATTTTGTTCCACACCGATGCGGTGCAGAGCGTGGGCAAGGTGCCGGTCGATGTGCAGAGTTTCCCCGTCGATTTGCTATCGATGTCCTCGCACAAAATTTACGGACCGAAAGGCGTCGGAGCCCTGTTCATGCGGCGCGGCATCCCGCAACTCAAGCCGTTGCTCATCGGCGGCGGTCAGGAAAAGAAGCGGCGCGGTGGCACCGAGAATATTCCGGGCATCGTCGGTTTCGGTCGCGCGGCGGAAATCGCATTGCAGACTCTGGAGACGGAACCGGCGCGTTTGCTGGCCTTGAAGCAGCGGCTGCGGCAGGGCCTGGAGAACCGGCTGCCGGGCGTGCGCGTTTTCGGTCACTCTGAACACAGCTTGCCGAACACGCTCAACCTCGGCTTCGATGGCGTGGATGGGCAAACCCTGATGATCCGTCTCGACCTCGCAGGCATTTTCGTCTCCACCGGCACCGCGTGCAGTTCCGGTTCCGTGCTGCCGTCTGACGTGTTGACGGCGATGGGGGTGGCGGACGAGCATATTCAGCAGTCCATCCGCATCAGTCTTGGCCGCAGCAACCGGACCGAAGATGTGGACACGGTGGTGGAAACGCTGGTGCGGATCGTGCTCGATATCCGCGAGAAAAGCCCGGTTCCTTCCTGATGAGAGGGTCCTTCCGCAGTCCCAAATCGATTTAAATGGTGGCCTCGAATCGGTTTCGTGGTAAGATGACCAGCAATTTAAGAGATTGTTTTTATAGGTTTTATACTAAAATAATGGCCAGGCCCGCAACTTTTGGAGTTCATCTATGCCTAACATCCTGATCACACCCCGCCTCATAGGTATTTTGACTTTGACCGCCGCGTTTTTGTTGTCCGGGTGCCAGTCCATGCCCTGGAACAAAAAAACCGAAGACGAACTGGCTTTGGAGCAAGAGTTTGAACAGGAACTGGACAGTCAGATGGAAAACGCTTCGGCGAACCCCCAAGACGAAAATCAGCTTTTCACCGATTCCGGGGAGGGGGCGTCGAGCACGTTGAGCGAAGAGGAAAAAAGCTTTTTCGGTGAAAGTCCCGAAACCCAGGAAATCGGCAGTCAGCAGCCGGTGGAATCCCAGCAAATGGAAACGGCTGGGGAGCAGGAGGCGGGTTTTTTCGGTGACGAAGCGGGAGCCACGGAAGAAAATCTGGATGCGTTCATGGACGACACCACGAAATCCGGAACCGGCACGGCGGTGATGACGGAAGCGCCGGAGGCGGGCACCAACGCGGGTTTTGACAGCATCGACCAGAAAACGGATGTGGAAGAAATGAAGGTCGATATCCAGATTTTGCAGAGCCAGCAGGAAGCCCTCATTCAGCGCGTCAAGGAACTGCAAACGGTGCTTCAGGATATGGAGCCGCGCTTGACCGCCACGCAGGAACGGCTGGAGGCCAACCTCAATATGGCGGCCCAGCAGACGGTGAACCTGGTTCCGGAAATCGAGACCTTGAAGCAGCACATCAACACGCTGGCCGGAGAAATTCATAATCTAAAAGAAGGCGCGGCGATGCAGCAGACCAAGATGGCGCCGCGCAAGGGGCCGGCCACCATGAAAAAAACCACGGCCTACAAACCTCCTCAGGAATACACCACCGCGCTCAACGCCTACCGCAACAGCAATTATGACGAGTCCATCATGCTGTTTCAGGAATACCGGTTGAAGAATCCACCCGAAGACCTCAAGGACAACATCATTTTCTGGCTGGGCAACAATTATTACCAGCTGGGCCGTTACGATGAAGCCATGACTCATTTTGAAATGGTGCTGAACCAGCACCCGCAGGGCAACAAGGTGCATGACAGCCGGTTCATGATGGGCGTCACCCTGCAAAAGATGGGTGATACCGGCCGGGCGCTGGATGTGCTGGAAAAAGCCTTGCAGATGAACCCGCCTTCCGAAGTGCGGCAGAAAATCGAGCGGCATTTGATGGAGATCAAGTAGGGGGTCGGGTTGAAGGCGTGAAAGGCCTTCGTTGGCGCGCATTATCGGCTTGCCGGTGAGGCTGTGCCGCGCCGAATTTGCTGTTGAAGCGTTTTGGCTTTTAAGCTATTCTTGCCATTATTCCGGTGGGGCTGCGGAAGGTGAATGCAAGCCTCGCGGGCATATCCGATGGCCGCCGGGCTGTTTGATACCGGGCTCTGAAGCGGGAGCCTGGCAATTCCACTACGCCTTTCAAGCATACTCCGCAAGCCAGGTGAGTCACCGAGCAAATCCGAAGAGTTGTTTCTGTTATTCCATGGGATTCCAAGGACCTTTCCTTCCTGGAAAGCTCCGGAACGCGGCCTTGTTCGCCACACAGGTTGGGGAGTAGTCTTGGGTCCAGCCAGCATGAAGCGCGCGTTTCGGTGTGTCCGGCAAATCCTCATTCAAGACGGGTGGAAACATGTCCGCGAAGCCGAAGGTTCTTGCCGTCATCCCGGCCCGCTGGGGTTCCACCCGGTTTCCCGGCAAACCCCTGGCGCCGCTGCTGGGGCGTCCTATGATCCAATGGGTGACCGAGCGTGCTCAGTCGGCCTCTTCCATTTCAGAAGTTATTGTGGCGACCGATGATGAACGCATTGCCAAAGCGGTTGAAGGGTTTGGAGGGCAGGCGGTCATGACGTCCCCCGACCACGAGTCGGGTTCCGACCGCATTGCCGAGGTGGTGTCGGACCGGGCCTGTGATGTGGTGGTCAATGTACAGGGAGACGAACCGTTGATTCCGCCGGAAAACATCGAACAGGTGGTGCAGATTCTGCTTGCAGACAAAGACGCCGCCGCAGCCACGCTGATGTCTGCCATCGACAATTACGAAGATGTTTTCGATCCCAACGTGGTGAAGGTGGTTGCGGACAACACGGGCCGCGCTTTGTATTTTTCGCGGTCGCCGATCCCGTACCTGCGGGATGCCTGGCAGAACAAATCCCCCGAACAAATCCGCAGTGAACCGTTCCCGGAGCGCACCTGGTTCCGCCATATCGGCCTGTATGCCTACCGGTGCGATTTTCTGCTGGAGTACACGCGCCTGCAGCAGACGCCTTTGGAACGGCAGGAACGGCTGGAGCAGTTGCGGATTCTGGAAAACGGGTTTGCTATCCGGGTGGGGGAGACGGATCGGGTGTCTTTGGGAGTGGATCGGGAAGAAGATTTACGTAAGGTAGAGAGCCTGGCGAAAGCGCAGGAACAAGAAGGGATTGAATCGCAACCGGGGAGACGCTCTTGAAAAAGAAACAAAACGGTAAGAAAACGAAGTACATCTTTGTAACGGGCGGCGTCCTGTCTTCCTTGGGCAAGGGCATTGCCGCCGCTTCCATCGGCAGCCTCCTGGAATGCTGCGGCTACAAGATCACCCTGCTCAAGCTGGACCCGTACATCAACGTCGATCCCGGCACCATGAATCCCTTTCAGCACGGTGAAGTCTTCGTCACTCATGACGGCGCGGAGACCGACCTCGACCTCGGCCATTACGAGCGTTTCACCCACGCCCGCATGACAAAATTCAACAACGTGACGGCAGGGCGCATCTACAACGATGTTATTCAGAAAGAGCGGCGCGGCGAATATCTGGGCGCCACGGTGCAGGTGATCCCGCATATCACCGACGAAATCAAAAGCCGCATCCATGCCGTGAGCGATGACGTGGATGTGGTGATCTGTGAAATCGGCGGCACCGTGGGCGATATCGAAAGCCTGCCGTTCCTGGAAGCGATCCGTCAGTTCCGTTTTGACCAGACGCCGCGCCATGTGATTTACGTTCACCTGACGCTTTTGCCGTATGTCAAAACCGCTGACGAGCTGAAAACCAAACCGACGCAGCACAGCGTGCAGAAACTGCGCGAGATCGGCATCCAGCCCGACATCCTGTTATGCCGTACGGAACGGCAACTCACCCGGGATGTGAAAAACAAGATCGCCCTGTTCTGTAACCTGGAAGTGGATGCTGTCATTCCGGCCATGGATGCGGAATCGATTTACCAGGTGCCTTTGAATTTTTATAATGAAGGGTTGGACAAGATCGTCCTCGACAAGTTGGGGCTGCCGTACCGGGAACCCGACCTCAAACAATGGCAGGTGATCAACCAGTATCTGGAAAAACCGGAAGGCGAAGTCACCATCGGCATCGTCGGCAAATACATCGATCTCAAGGAATCCTACAAGAGCTTGATCGAAGCGCTGGTGCATGCGGGGGTCAGCAACCACGTGCGCATTCGCATGAAGTGGGTGTCGGCGGAAGATTTGGAAGTGGAAGGCGGAGGCGAGAATTTACGGGACTGCGACGGCGTTCTGGTTCCCGGCGGTTTCGGCGACCGCGGGTTTGAAGGCAAGGTGCAGTCGGCCCGGTTTGCGCGTGAAAACAAGATTCCGTACTTCGGTATTTGTCTCGGCATGCACTCGGCGGTGGTCGAGTTTGCGCGCAGCGTGGCGCGTCTGGAAAATGCCAACAGCGCCGAGTTCGTTCCGGAGACGCCGCATCCCATCATCGACCTGATGTCCGATCAGGAGGCCAACGGCGACAAGGGCGGCACCATGCGGCTGGGCGAATACCCGTGTCAATTGCGCAAAGGCTCGTTCGCGTACAAGGCCTACGGCGGGCAGCGCGAAATTTCCGAACGCCACCGGCATCGTTACGAGTTCAACAACAAGTATCGGTTTCAGCTGGAAGAGGCGGGCATGCGCATCAGCGGCATTTCGCCCAACGGCAACCTGGTCGAGATCGTCGAACTCAACGACCATCCCTGGTTTCTGGCCGGGCAGTTTCACCCCGAATTCAAATCCTCACCACGGGAGCCGCACCCCCTGTTCAATGAGTTCATCGCCCAGGCCTGGAAGCGGCACAAAAGCCGTCAGTCGTGATCCAGTGGAATGCTCATCACGATTCCCCCCATCACGTCATACAGTTTGAAATCGTGTTTGGGACTTCCGGGGTGCGCGTTGTGGCATTCCACGCAAGAAGGCGTCACCGCCAGGTCCGGGTACACCGCCTGAAAAAATTTCTGGTCGCCGACGTAGGTGGTGCGGATGTAAGGCCGTAGCGGATACGACGCCACCGACTCCAGTCCCGCCCGCTCAAATTTGTCGGCGGCTCCGTTTTGCGGATTGATGGGCCACAGGCTGATCAACCGGTAGTCCAGCCCCAACCGCAGGTTGCGGATCAGGTCCGACGCATTCAGCATGAACTGCGCGGGCAGCAGCAGCGTGTTCTCCTCCCACCAGTTTTCCGACGAATAAATCACGTTTTCTTTTTGCAGGCGATTGACCACGTGCCGTGCGTACACGATGCGGTCCGCTTCCAGAATGGCGTGGATGTAGTCGGTCACCACTTCAGGCGGCACGTGATAGGTCGGATTGTTGTCTTCGTCGAGGGTCTGGTTGATGGGGAACGCCAGCAGAATGCCGCCCATCACGTCGTTCAGTTTGAAATCGCGCTTCGAACTTTTCGGATGGTTGTTGTGGCAGCTCACGCAGCGTTTGGCCACGGCTTTGTCGGCATAGACGGCATTGTAAGTGAGTTCGTTGTCGGTCTTGCGTATCCAGGTATAGGGTTTATCAGGGTTCTTGATGACCTCCTGCAATCCCTTTTTCTCGTTTTCAGTCCTGGCCTCATGGGTTTTATTGATAGGCCAGAGACTCATCAGTCGGAAATCCAACCCCACGTTTTTGGAGCGAACCCGTTCCGACGACATCAAAAGAAACTGCGCCGGCAGAGGTAGGGTCTTGTCCTTCTTCCAGTTTTCGGTGGCGTTGAGGTTGACGGTTTCTTTCAGCCGGTCAACCAGGTATTGGGAGTAAATGGTGCGGTCGGCTTCGATCACCGCATGGATGTAATACGCGGCTTTTTCCGGTGAGATGCCCAGGGGGGTTTTGAGAACCACCGCCGAGGATTGGGTGAGGGCAACGGTGGAGAGAGCCAGCACGATCAAGAAGATGAACGATAGAATTCGTACCCGAGTGCGCATAGGGACACCTCCTTCTGCAGCACGTAAAAGTCACAGGGAACTAACTCTCCTGTTATAGCTCGATTCGGGTGGAAAGAAAAGACCAAACTTTTTATTCAGGACTGGCTCATGCCGCGGATCACATCCACCTTGCCGATCACGCCCACCAGCGAATCGTTTTCCACAACGGGCAGGGTGTGGATGTCGTGGTTGGCCATGATGGCGGCCACTTCCCCCATCTCGGTATCGGGCGTAACGGTTTTGACATCCTGTTGATAAATGTCGTCCACTCGTGTGCCGGTAAAGCGTTTGACTTCTTTTTCAAACTTTTCGTCGCTTTCCAGATAAATGACCGCGTCGAACAACGCAATGACGGTGGGAATGTGCAGATTTTTGTTTTGCTCGATGAGGTCTGTCTCGGTGACCACGCCGATCAGCGTGCCCGCTTCATCCACCACGGGAAACCCGTTGACCCGGTGTTCGAGAAACAGTCCGGACAGATCGCGCAGAGTCAGGTCTTTTTGAACGGTGATCACCTTGTCGGTCATGATGTCGCGTGCGGTCAACATAAGAGCTTCCTCTCGCGGTTAAAATTCTCAGGGCGTGTGACGCGATTCGATTTTTTGAGTGCCGGACCGCAATCGTTTTATGAATTCCAGCAAGGTCAAATACCCATCGGTCACCCGGTCCACAAGGGTAAATGGAATCTCCTTGTTCACTTTATATAATACATAGGCGGTGAAGAAAAATAAAATGAGGTTGGGGATCCAGACGGAAAGGAGTCCCGGAATTTCACCCCCTTTTCCCAGATTCTGCGCCGTGATCAGGCCGATGTAATACAGCAGGATGATCGCCACCGCGACCACGAATCCGCCGGATTTGCCGGAGCGGCTGGACTTGATGCCGAGTGGCGCGCCGATCAGTCCGAACAGCAGGCAGGTGAAGGGTATCGAGAACTTTTTGCTCAACTCGACCTCTTCAAAGCTCGCAGGCTCCCCGGCCTGTTTTTTTTCCCGGATGAGCTGCCATAGATCCGATACCGATTTGTCCTTGTGTTTGAAGAGACCGCTTTCCCGCATTTTTCCCGCTGTCGGCAGGTCGAGGTTGAGATCGTAACGTTGAAACTTGATGATCTGATAGCGGGTTCCGGGCTTGTTCGCGTCGTGAATGGAACCGTCCCGCAGCTGCAAGTGGATGCGGAAATGGGCGGAGTCGGAAACGATGGTGCCTTCGTTCGCCAGGATGATTTTGGCGTCTTTCTGATCCGCGTTGTGGGCGATGAAAATACCGCGCAGTTCGTGGTTGCTTTCCTTATCGTTCACGAATACCGTCAGGCCCTCAAAATCCTTGTTGAAGACATTGGGCTTGATATCGATGTTGGCGCGGGTGCGGACAATGTCGTACACCATTTTCTGAAACTGCTGCCCCCCCCACGGCAGAAAATAAAACATGTTCAGGTTGGTGATGATGTAGGCCAGGATGGTGAAAAAAAATACCGGACGCAACAGGTACAGGAAACTCCAGCCCGAAGCCTTCATGACCACGTACTCGTTGTCGGCCGACAACTGGTTGAACACCACCACCGCCGCCACCAGCACGCCGATGGGAATGGTCAGTCCGAGAAACCCGGGGGTGATGTAAAAAATCATCTGCATCACTTCCGGCAGGGTGACGCCGCGATTGAACACGAGGTCGGTGATGAACAAGATCTTGTCCATGAACAGCACCGTGGTCAGGGCGAGGGTGCTGATGAGGAAAATCTTGAACATTTCCGTGAAAATGTAGCGGTGGATGATTTTCATGTTTGCTGGTAGAATCCGAAGAGTGGGTGGCCCGGCGAGCGCAAACGACGCCTGCGATACGGCCTTCGCTGAGTTTCGATTATACTATCGATTCCCCTTCCGGGAATCAAAAATGACCCCGAACCTGTTGAAAAAATTTACTCTATGCGTCTTCCGGAGTGGTTGAAAACCCCCCTGCCGAAAAATCCCAGTTTTTTTCATCTCAAATCGCTGGTGAGGGAACACGGCCTGCATACGGTGTGCGAATCGGCGTCCTGCCCCAATATCGGCAAATGCTGGGACCGGGGCACATTGACCATCATGATTCTGGGCAACACCTGCACGCGTGCCTGCCGATTCTGCGATGTCGATACCGGCCACATGCTGCCGCCGCGCCGGGAAGAACCGGTCGAGGTCGCGCAGATGCTTTCCAAGCTGAACCTGCGCTATGTGGTGATCACGTCGGTGGACCGCGACGATCTCAAAGACGGCGGTTCGGGCTTGTGGGCGGAAACCATCCGCGAGGTTCGCCAACGCTGCCCGGAGCTCAAGATCGAAGCGCTGATTCCGGATTTTCAAGGCGACACCACAGCGATTCAGACGGTGTGCGATGCCGCGCCGGATGTGTTGGCGCACAATATCGAAACCGTGGCCTCCTTGCAAAAAACCGTGCGGCCGCAGTGCCGCTATGAGTGGTCGCTGGATACAATTTCCGTGGCCCGCCAGGCCGGGGTGATTGCCAAGAGCAGCCTCATGCTGGGCATGGGCGAACGCCGCGACGAGGTCCTGCAGACGATGAAGGACTTGTTGCACGCGGGCTGTCAGATCCTCACCATCGGCCAGTACCTGAGGCCGACGCGCAACCATCTGGAGGTGGTCGAGTTCATCCATCCCGACGCGTTTGCCGAATACAAACGGATCGGTGAGGAGATGGGATTCGATCACGTGGAGAGCGGGCCGCTGGTGCGCAGTTCTTTCGAAGCCGACCGCCAGGCCGGTGCCCTGGGTCTGGTCTGAATCTCTATTTTCCCAGCTTGCCCAAACCCAGCGTTTCCTGCACCAGGCTTTTGATGACGAACAGGATGTTTTCCTTCCGCTCCGCCAGCCGCCGCAAAGTATACGGCAACCACGCACTGCCATAGGGCACGTAGATGCGCACCTGGTAGCCCTGATCGAGCAGGTGCTTCTGCAAATCCCGCCGCACCCCGTACAACAACTCAAAATAGAAAGTTTCGGGCGCGATCTTTTCCTTTTCGATGAATTGGAGGATGTGGCGGATCAACGTTTCATCGTGCGTGGCGATGGCGGGCAGGTGGCCTTCTTTCAAAAGCGGATGCGCCAGTTTCAGAAAGTTTTCGCGAATGGCCTGCATGTCCTGAAAGGCGATGTCCGCCGGTTCCTTGTACGCGCCTTTGCACAGGCGCACCGAGATCTGTTTGTCGATCATGGTGGCGACATCTTTTTCGGTGCGGTGCAGGTAGGCCTGCACGACGATGCCGAGGTTGCTGTGCGGTTGGTGCAGCTCCAGGCACATGTCGAGAATGGCCTGCGTGAGATTGGAACCTTCCATGTCGAAGCGCACCGTGTGCTGCCCGGCGGCATCGATGACGGCCTCCACGTTTTTCCGGCAGAGGGCGGGGTCGATGCTGAGGCCCATCTGGCTCAACTTCAGTGACAGGTCGAGCGGCATGTGGTGGGTCTCGATGGCTTTCAGCAGCGCGATGTATTCGTCCCGCGCGTTTTCGGCCTGGCCGGGGTTGTGGGTGTCTTCGCCCAGCACGTCGATGGTGCACAGGTAACCGTTGTCGTTGAGTTTATAAATATTTTTGAGAGCGGTTTCGAGATTTTCTCCGGCGATGAACCGCTTGGCAAAGGGATAGAGAATGCGCATGGACTGGCTCCTCTCGGTGCTGGAAGTTGAGAATGCCCTCTACTTATTTAGATTCGCCAAATCCGGCAGCGGATTGCAAGGAGTTTCGATGGCCGGCGGTTTCCGTCGTGCAGCGTGGAGATTCGGGGCCGCCACGCGATCCCCTGTAAAGGCTTTGCCTGAAAGCGGTTCGAGGCCCGCCTCCACGCACCAAAAAAAGCTTGCGCCGGGGCCTTTAAAACTGTATTTTTAAGCCTTTTTGGGAGCGGGATGCCCCGGCTTCCTGAGACCCTATCCCTAGACCCTATTCCTGATTTCCAAGGATTGAACCATGGTGGTGGATAACCTCAATTGCCTGTTGGTAGGTGGCCTTGTCGGTGTGGCCGTGCTCGGTTTTCTGTTCTATTTCATCTCCGAGAAAACCAAAGCCAAAAACACCTGATTCTTCCCAGTTTCACCTCACTTGTTTCACGACGGGGAACCGTCAACCTCTCCTTTTTTCTTTTTTACCCCACAGCATGGCAGGCTGCATAGGCTTCCCTGTCTTTGATTTCCAGATCCGGGTATTGCTCCAGACATCGTTTGCGCAACGGCGACCCTTCCGGCTCGCTGCGGAAAATCGGACAGCGTGGATGGAAATGGCAGCCTTGCGGCGGATTGAGCGGTGAGGGCACATCGCCCACCACGGCCTCGAACGGTTTGCGCTCGCCCAGGGTCGGCACCGCGTTCAGTAAGGTTTGCGTGTAAGGATGCAACGGGCGGGCGAACAGGTTTTTGGCCGGTGCGTACTCCACGATGCGGCCGAGGTACATGATCGCCACCACATCCGCCATGTATTCCACGACGCTCAGGTTGTGGGTGATGAACAGGTAAGTCAACCGGTGCGCCGATTGCAACTCCCTGAGCAGATTCAACACCTGCGCCTGCACGGAAACATCGAGCGCGCTGGTCGGTTCGTCCAGCACCAGAAACTCCGGTTCGAGAATCAGACTGCGCGCAATGCTGATGCGCTGCCGCTGCCCGCCGGAAAACTCGTGAGGGTACCGGTCCACTGCAGCCGGCCCCAGTCCCACTTCCTGCAGCGCCTTGCCGATTCGGTCCTTCTTCTCCTGCAGTGTCAGATGAGGGAAATGCACGTCCAGACCTTCGCCGACGATGTCTTCGATGCGCATGCGCGGCGACAGCGATCCGAACGGATCCTGAAAAATGATCTGCATGTATTTGCGCAGGGCCTTGATCTGGTCTTTGGCGAGAGCCATCAGGTCCTGACCTTTAAAGCGGACCGACCCCCGCGTGTCGCGGTTCAGGCGCAGGATGGATTCGCCGAGTGTGGTCTTGCCGCATCCCGATTCGCCAACCAGCGCCACCGTCGAGCCGCGCTGGATATCGAGATCGACATGATCGACCGCTTTCACATGCGCCGATACGGTGCGAAACACGCCCTTGCGCACTGGGAACCAGGTTTTGAGTGCCTTGATGGACAGCAGTGTTTCCGGGGTTTTGGGTTTGGGCGGCGCCGGGATGCGCACCGCGTCCGCTTCCACCGCATTGCCGGTTTGGGATTCGTATAGATGACAACGCACCGTGTGGCCGCGCTCGACCGTATAAATGGGGCTGTCCACGCGGCGGCACACATCCATGACAAACTGGCAGCGGTCGGCGAACAGGGAGCCTTCTCCATACTCGGTGGCGGGGGGCACCATGCCGGGGATGGTGTTCAACAGATACGGCGCGTCGCCGGGTTTGGGAATCGAGTCGAACAGCCGCCGTGTGTACGGGTGCGCCCGGTTGCGGAACACGGCTTCGCGCGAACCGTGCTCGACAATGCGCCCGGCGTACATGATGCAGATGTCGTCCGCCATCTGGTTGACCACGCCCATGTCGTGGGTGATGAGTAGAATGGCCATGTCCATCTTCTTTTGCAGGTCGGCCATCAGCTTCAGCACCTGCGCCTGGATGGTGACATCGAGCGCCGTCGTCGGTTCGTCGGCGATGAGCAGTTTCGGTTCGCAGGCCAGCGCCATGGCGATCATCACCCGCTGCTTCATGCCGCCTGAAAGCTGGTGCGGAAAATCATCGATGCGCTGGCCGGGATCGGGAATGCCGACCTGATCGAGCAGTTCGATGGCGCGTTGACGCGCTGCGCCTTTTTGCATCTGGCGATGAATGCGCAGGGCTTCTTCCAACTGATTGCTGATGCGGTACAGCGGATTGAGCGAGGTCATCGGTTCCTGAAAAATCATGCCGATGTCGTTGCCGCGGATGCGGCGCATGCTTTCTTCGTCGAGGCCGGTCAGATCGCGCCCATCGAGATAAATTTTACCGCTGGGATGGTAGCCGTTGTCGGCGATGAGGCGCATGATGGAAAACGCGGTCTGGCTTTTGCCGCAGCCCGACTCGCCGACCAAAGCGAGGGTCTTGCCGCGTTCGAGGCCGAAGCTGACGCCATCGACCGCCTCGGCCACCTGGCCGGTGCCGACGCGGAAGTAGGTGCGCAGGTCTTTGACTTCGAGCATCATGATGGGATCACTCCGCCTTTCTCGGGTCGAAGGCGTTGCGGATGCCGTCGCCGACAAACGTCAACAGGGTGAGCGTGGTGGTCAACAGCAGGAACGTCGGCAGCAAAATCCAGATGGCCTGCAAATTGTTTTTGCCCTGCGCCAAAAGCTCGCCGATGCTGGGGGCGGGACTGGGCACGCCGAGGTTCAGGTAATCGAGACTGACCAGAGCGAGGATGCCCGCCGTCACCTCGAACGGGAAAAACGTGATCACCGGCGTCAGCGAGTTGGGCAGAATATGGCGGCGCATGATGGAAGGGTTGGACACGCCCAAGGCGCGCGCCGCTTTCACGTATTCCAGGTTGCGGCCTTTTAAAAATTCGGCGCGGATGTAGGCGGCGATGCCCATCCAGGCGGTCAGGTTCAAAATGGCAAACAGCAGCAGGGAAGAGGGCACCAGAAACGCGCTCAGGATGATGAGGATGTAGAGGCGCGGAATCGATCCCCAGATTTCGGTCATGCGTTGGCCGATGAGATCGATCCAGCCGCCGAAGAATCCCTGCACGCCGCCCAGGAGGCAGCCGATGATCGTTCCCGTGATCGCCAGCGAGATGCCGAAGATCATGGAGATGCGGAAGCCGTAAATCAGGCGCGCCAGCACGTCGCGGCCGCGGTCGTCGGTGCCGAGGTAATGGCCGTCTTCCCACGATGAAGGGATGAGGCGCGATCCATCCACCGATGGTTCTTCATACGGGGCGGCCAGAGCGACGCGGCCGGTGCTGCTCTCGGTCGGGATGTATTTGTAGTCGTAACGCACCGCCGGCCACAGCGCCCACACGTCATGGGGTTGGCGAGGGGCGTCGGGCGAGGCTTGCGCTTCCATCGTTTTCGGTTGGGACGCATTGAGGCCGAGTGTGTCGCCTTCCTCGAAGTCGCCGAGTCCCAGGTCGAGCGAGTTGCCCATATCCTCTTCAAAGTCTCCCAGACCGAGGCTCAACCCGGAATCTTCCTCATGGATTTCATTCAGGGTCCGAAGCAGTGCGGGATCGAAATCCTTTTCATTGAAATCGTCCACCGCCAATTCGAGGTTTTCATCGCCAACCGGAGACTCGCTGGTTTTCACATCGGCCGTGGGCTGCACCTTCGGTTGCGGCGGGGTCTCTCCCCTCAGCCAGTTCATGAACTCGTTCGATTTATAATCCGGCTCCACCGGGCGGGTGCCGCCGAAATCCTGTTCCGTGTAGGTGAAGACGATCGGGAAATAGGGTTTGCCGTCCACCACCAGCAGGATGGGCCTGACGTTGCACAAGAGTTCGGCGGGCAGGGTGATGAGGAACGCCGCCAGCAGGATCAGCATGCTGTAAAAGGCGCGCCGGTCGTTCCTGAATTTGCGCAGTTTGATTTGCAGGTCTTTGTTGATCTGGATCATGTCAGCTCTGAGAATCCTCAAAGGTGATGCGGCGGTCGATGAGGACGTAGGAAACGTCCGTCAACAACTGCCCGAACAACGCCAGCAGGGAAAAAATAAAGAGGGTGCCGAGCACGATCGGGTAGTCGCGCTGGATAACCGCCTGGTAAGACAGCAGGCCCAGTCCGTCGAGCGTGAAAATCTGTTCGATCAGCAGCGATCCGGTGAAAAACATGGCGAGGAAGGCGATGGGGAATCCGGTGATCAACGGGATCAATGAATTTTTCAGGATGTGTTTGTACAGCACGCGTTGTTCCGAGCAGCCCTTGGCGCGAGCGGTGATGACGTACTGCTTGCGCATTTCCTCAATGATGGAATTTTTGGTGAGGATGGTCAGCGTGGCGAAACTGCCGATGATGAAACACAGCAAAGGCGCTGCCAGGTGATGCAGGTAGTCGGTCAGCTTTTGCCAGGCGGTCCATTCTTCATAACCCGGCGTGCCCGCCGAAGTCAGTCCGGCGAGCGGAATCAGGTGCGCGATGGCCTTGTCGCCGGGCCCGAAGACAACGATGAGGAAGATGCCCAGCACAAACCCCGGCGTGCTGTAACCGATGAGCACCACGAGGCTGGTCCAGGTGTCGAAGGTCTGGCCGTTCTTCACCGCTTTGGCGATTCCCAGAATGATGCAGATGATGTAGCTGAGAAAAAAACTGGTGACGCCCAGCGAAGCCGACACCGGCAGTTTTTCCTTGATCAACTCCAGCACCGACTTGTTGCGGTAAAACGAGTCGCCGAACTTGAGCAACAGGAACCCATCCCAGTTATCGAGCGTGAACACCCGTTCGGAGAAGGTGGCCTCGGGATTTTTGGGGTCGTACCAGATGAAGGTGCGCAGGTACCGTTCCCACAGAGGCCGGTCGAGGTGGTAGATTTTCTTGAGCTGCTCCATGTGCTGCGGGTCCATCTCCTGCGCCTTCAGGCTTTTCTGATCGAACGCCGCGCCGCCGGCTTCGCCCAGTTCCCCCGCATGGCCGCGCAGCAGCGATTTGATCTGATCGATGGGACCGCCGGGCACGAACTGCACGACGATGAAGGTGATGGTGACGATGCCCACCAGCGTGGGGATCATGAGCAGCAGACGTCGGATGATGTAACTGAACATAGAAAGATCGGCCGGATGGATGACTGGGTTCGGGATCGCCCGCCCACGCGCCCCACTGACACGACGCACGGGTTTCAAAAGTATAGCAAGCCGCGGGATGGGGAACAATGCGGATCATTGCGCAGGGGGCGGGGCGAGGTGGAGGTGGAAGGGGATCAGTTGACGGGCACGCCGGCCTGGCGCGCGGCTTTCAGTTTTTGCGCCTTGGCTTCATCCCACCACCACCATTCGATCATGTTGTTGAGAATGGCGGACTGCGACGGATTGATGGCCGGTCGCGAGAATTTGTTCCAATAGACAAAGCGGTCGGCGCCCATGTACCAGTGCGGCACCATGTAGAACTGGTGGGTCAGGATGCGGTCCAGCGCCTGTATGTGGTCCACCAGTTCCTTGCGCGTATTGGCCTCGACGAGTTGTTCGATGAGCTCATCGATGGCAGGGTTCCGGATGCCCGCGTAGTTGCGGGTGCCGGGCATGTCCGCCGCTTCGCTGCTCCACATGCTGCGTTGCTCGTTGCCCGGAGAGCGGCTTTGCGGGTAACCCATGACGACCATGTCGAATTTGAAGTCGCGCAGGATTTGTTCGTACTGGGCAACCTGCACCACCTGAAACGACATGTCCGCGCCGATTTTTTTGAGGCTGTTCTTGTACGGCTCGACGATGCGTTCGAATCCCGGACTGGCGAGGTGCACTTTCCAGCGCAGTGGTTTGCCGTTTTTGACGCGGACGCCGTCGGGCCCCAGTTTCCAGCCTTCCGCGTCCAGCAGTTTGTTGGCCAGCGCCACGCTTTTCTCAAACGGCGCGCCTTGTCCCGGTGCGCCCACGGGTTTGGTGAACACGGTTTTGGGCACGTATTCCGCGCCGTGCTTCTTTCTGAGTTTGAGCAGCAACTCCAACACCCGGCCCTGGGGCAGGCCGTCGGGCTTCATCTCCGGATTGTTGTCAAAGTAACAGTCGTTGCGCGTGTACTGGCCGTAGAACAGGTTTTTGTTGGCCCAGTCGAAGTCGTACACCATCGCCACGGCAGCGCGCACACGGCGCGATTTAAAAATGTCGTTGCGCATGTTCATGACGAAACCCTGCATGCCCGCCACACGCTGATGCGGCACTTCCTCGCGCAGGTAGTAGCCTTTACTGACAAAGTCGCCTTTGTAATCGAGCGCCCAGTCGCGGGAACTGCCGATGAGATGGGCGTCGAACTCGCCGCCCTTGAAGGCTTCGCGGCGGGCCACCGGATCGAGATAGATTTTCCACGTCAGCCGGTCGAAGTTGTAGCGGCCGCGATTCTTCGGCAGGTCCTTGCCCCACCAGTCGGGGTTGCGTTTGAGTGTGATGAATTTGCCGTACTCGTAGCGCTCGACCACGTAGGGCCCGCTGCCTACGGCGATGTCGTCGAAATCCTCCCCGAACTGTTTACCCGGTTGACCGTAAACGTGTTTGGGAAAAATCAGCATCTGCCCGGTGATCAGCGGCAGTTCCTGATTGAAAATGGCGAAGGTGTACTTCACGCGGTGTGCGTCCAGCTTTTCCGCCTTGGTGATGTCTTTAAAGTACTGTTTGTAGAACGGGTGGTATTGCGGGTCTTCCAGCAACTCAAAAGAGAAAACGAAATCATTCGCCGTCACCGGTTGCCCGTCGGAAAACTTGGCTTCCTTATAGATGTGGTAGATCATGGACATGCGGTCGTCGGCCAACTCCACCTTTTCCACCAGACTGCCATACTGCGAAAACGGCTCGTCGTCGTCGGCGGAACTGTCCATGGGCGTCTGAAACACCAGGTTGATGCCGGTAGCGGGCACGCCCTTGAGCGACGCCGGATTGAGCTTGGTGAACGCGCCTTCGCCGCTGAGAACCAGGTGGCCGCCCTTGGGGGCCTTGGGGTAGGCGTAATCGTAGGTCTGGCCGGCCTTGTATTTCAACCCTTCCGGCCCGTACAGCGACAGGCCGTGCTGGGGCTGGGAGAGCGCCGCGCCGGGCGCCGCCAGCAGCAAGCCAAGCCACAGCAGGAAAAAGGCGGAAAAATGCGGGCTTGCAGGACCGGTTTTCGTGCGGGACGAGGTCGAATTGGGCTGGTGCGGACTCATGGGAATTCACTATAATGGAAAGAGTTGGCTTTGCCAAGCCTAGGCTCCGGGCGTCCTCGAAATTGGCGATCCGGCAGGCAGGAATTCGTTGAGAAGACGGCCTGATTTTGCTATCTTGGATGCAATTTAAGTGTCTAACCCATTCTAAATGAAAGCGAATCCACTCTGTGAGTGCACCTATAAAACCCCGAACCACCCGTAAAATCCGTGTCGGCACCCTGACTCTGGGCGGCGATTCGCCGATCGCGGTGCAAAGCATGACCGCCACCCGCACGCAGGACCTCGACGCGACGCGCCGGCAGATTGAAATTCTTGAGAAGGCGGGCGCGGACATCATCCGTATCGCCGTGGACAGCAAGGAAGATGTGGAGGCGCTTAAAATTCTGCGCGCCGGATCGAAGGCGATGTTTTCCGTGGACCTGCAGGAAAATTACCGGCTGGCGCCGTTGGTCGCGCCGTACGTCAACAAGATCCGCTACAATCCCGGTCACCTGTGGCATCTCGATAAGGAAACGTCCATCCGCGACAAAGTCGCGTTCATCGTCCAGGCCGCGCGCGAACACGACCTCGCCATCCGCATCGGCGTCAACTGCGGTTCGGTGGACCCGGATTACAAGGCGCGTTATCCCGATGATTCGATCGAGTCGATGGTGCAGTCGGCGGCGGACCATTGCCAGATGATGGATGACTTCGGCTTCACCAATTACTGCGTGTCGCTCAAGGATTCCGACAGCAGCAAAGTCATCGAGGCCAACCGGCGCTTTGCCGGGTTGCGCCCGGATGTGCCGCTGCACCTGGGTGTGACCGAAGCCGGGATGCCGCCGGAAGGCATCATCAAAACCCGCATCGCCTTCGAGCAGTTGATCCCGCAGGGCATCGGCGACACCATCCGCGTCTCGCTCACCGTGCCGGACGACGACAAGGGCGAGGAGATCGAGGTGGGGCGTTCGATTCTGGATGACATCGAAAACGGCCGTTTTCGCTCGGTGCCTGAAAATTTCCTGGAAGGCCTCAACATCATCGCCTGCCCGAGTTGCTCGCGCGTGGAGAACGGCAAGTTCGTCGATCTGGCGCAGGATGTGCGGCGCATGACCGAGTATGCCGAGAAATACAAGATCACCATCGCTGTCATGGGCTGCCGTGTGAACGGTCCGGGTGAGACCGACGATGCGGACCTCGGCTTGTGGTGTGGGCCGGCGCACGTCAACCTGAAGAAGGGGACGGAGTCGGTGGGCGCTTTTGGCTACGATGAGATTCTGGGCAGGCTGAAAGAGGAGTTGGATAAATTGATTGCAGACCGTTACGGCGCTGCGGAACCCAGTATTCCGTAAGGCCAAAGACAGGATAGAGACGTTTTATGGATTACCAGCTGGAAGAACTGGAAGGCCTTCGCCGCAAACTCAAGATCAAGGTCCCGCAGAACATTGTTTTGCAAAAGATCGAGTTTGCGTACCGGGAACTGAACAAACAGATCAGCATGCCGGGATTCCGTCCCGGAAAAATTCCGCGCAGCATCCTGGAAAAACAGGTTCCGTTGCAGGCTATGACACAGATGTGGCAGGACCTGATGCAGGAGTATTACAACCAGGCACTCACCGAATCCGGCATCGTGCCCGCCGGGCCGCCGGAGATCGATCATTCCGACATCGAGGAAATCGATCGCGAAAAGCCGTTCACCTTCAGCGTCACGCTGGACATCAAGCCGCAATTGCAGTTCAAGAATTACAAAGGCCTCAAGTTTCCAAAAACCGAGTTCAAGGTCACCGACGAGGAAGTGGATTTTGCCATCCGCCAGCACCTTGAACCGTTCGGATCGATGGAAATCCTTCCCCCGGACCATGCGGTGGGGGTGGGTGATTTTGTCATCATGGACTTTGAAGGCAGCATGCACGGGGAAGTGCTGGAAGGCAGCAAGGCCAGCGGTTACGAAGTGCGTGTCGGACAGAAGAAAATGATCGCAGGCTTTGAGGACCAGTTGGTCGGCCACAAGCAGGGCGAGCCGTTCGAGGTGAAGGTCCAGTTGCCGATGGACTGGAACAAAAAAATGCGCCGCGTCAGCATGCCAATCCCCGGCAAGGACGGTGAAGAGTTGCCGGATACGGCGACGTTCCAGGTCCAGATCAAACAGGTCAAGAAGCTGAACCTGCCGGAGTTGACCGACGAGTTTGTGCAGGCGCAGGGAGAAGAGTCGGTGGCCTCGTTCCGCCGCAAAGTGAAGACGGACCTGCAGGCACAGAAAGAACATCTGGAAGAAATGCACATCAAACAGGACATCTTCGATTACCTGGTCAAGCAGCACGATGTGGACCCTCCGGGTTCGCTGGTCGATCAGGAAATCCGTTTCATGATCGACGGCATGAAGTTCCAGATCCAGCAGTCGGGCATGAGCCTGGAAAATTCCGGGTTCGAAGAAGAGAAAGCAAAGGAAGAGTGGCGCGAGCGCGCGGTGTACAACTCCAAGGGCTACATGATTCTGGATGGCATTGCCCGGCAGGAAAAACTCAATGTCACGCAGTCGGATCTGGAAGGGGAGTACGAACGTTTGTCCCAGCAAACCGGGAAACCGGTGGAAGATGTACGCAAGACGCTGATGGCGAACCAGGAACACCTGAATCAGACGACGAGCCGCATTCTCGGGCAGAAGGCGTTGAACCTGATTTATTCGCAGTGTGAATTTGAATTTTTGAGCGAAGAAGAAGCCCGGACACGGGCCCAATCGCGCAAGCAGGAACAAGAATGAATGCCGGCTGCGCGTGAGTGCGGGACGGACTCGGGGACCCCGTTATGAAACTGTTCATCAAAGTCATGAAGGAAGGCGACTTGCCGCCAGGCAAATCCGCCATCGTCAACGTGCGGGACAAGGAAATCGCCCTGTTCAATTACAAGGGCAAGTATTTCGCGGTGTCCAACAAATGTCCGCACAAGGGCGCACCCCTCGGCGAAGGCCGCATTGAGGAAGGCGTCATCATCTGTCCCAACCATGAGTGGCGGTTCAGTCTGGAATCCGGAGGTTGCCCGCAAAATCCGGAACTGAAAACGACCGTGTACCCGGTGCGCGTGCACAAGGGCGTGGTGCGGATCGGCATCGATGCGGACGAAGAGCGCAAGCCGATCGGTAAAGAAAAGTACACCGTGCCTGAAGAACTTAAATTCAAGATCCCCACCATTCAAAAGCCGATCAATCCAGACGAAACGTTGTAACGGAAGCAGGCCTTGCAGGCTCCGGCCCGTGCGGGATGGAACCTGACCCGATTGGAGCCGTCAGTCTTCGTCGGGGATTTCCACCCAGTTGGGTTCGCCGTGGGTCTTGTAATTTTCCGTTCCGGCGAAGGTGCCTTCGTGGTAGATGTTGACCTTGAACTTGCCGCCACCGTAGGTTTCCCCGATGAAGGGCACCGGGTCTTCCAGGTGCATCAGATCTTCCGACCGGTATTTGCCGATCAGCTTGAATTCCATTCCCATACCGACCGGCACCAGTGCAAAAAATTTCAGTTTGGTGTCGTGCAGGAATCCCATCATGTCAACTTCCATGTCGTTCTTGGTATAGTCATCACCCAGACGGTGTTTGCAGCGTCGTTTCAGGTAGTCTTCGAGCAGATTGAAGAACCACCAGTTTTGTCCTTTCCGCGTGTCGTGCAGAAAAGGGTATTCCACAAATCCATACTTGTTGATGAATGGTTTTTTCGCCATAATGCCTTCTCCGTAAAGCGAGTCCGTCAGCAGACCCTATTATATTAAGTTCTTATTTTCCCGGCAAGCTGGACAATGAAAATTTTAGAAACGGTGTTCAAAGGGTACTGGCAGTTCGGATTCAAAACCCGATTGTACGATGGCTTGTGCCCGCATGCCTACCACCAATCGCTGCAAGCCGCCGCCGGTAAAGTCGAGGCCGTCAACGGCACTCGCATGCTGGACCTGGGTTGCGGATCGGGCCTGCTGGTGCGTTACCTGGACGAGGCGCTCGACCGCGGACTGCGTTACGTCGGCACCGACCGCCTGCCTTCCGGACTGGTGCAGCTCAAACAAAAAGCGGCGTTGTTGTCGCCGCAGACGCATACGCACGCCTTATTGTCCGACATGCTTGAGACGTGGCCGCTGAAACCGGAAACCTTCGATTACGTCGTCGCACATTTTTCGGTGTACACTCTCAACCGTGCCGAAGACCGGCGTCGAGTCTATGAATGCATTGCTCGCGTATTAAAGCCCGGCGGCTGTGCGGTGTTGTCCAATCCGTCCGACACTTACAACGCCCAGCAGATCATCAAAAGCAGCGTACGTTCTCAAAAGGGTGAGCTCTCCCTGTGTGAGCAGCGGGTGCGCCGCTATTTGTTGTATCCGATGACTCTCCTGTTGGGTTTGCGTCACATTCAGCAGCAGTTGGAAAACGGTGTCTGGCATGCTTATTCCCGCGAGGCCTTTTGCGAGGAGGTGGAATCGGCCGGGCTGAATGTGGAGCAGGTCGAGTCCGTGTATGCCGGGTCCGGTTATCTGCTGGTGGCGCGCAAATCCTGATCCTCCCTGCGAATGCGATTCACCAGATTGTGCGCCTGTCGTGTCGGCTCCGGGATGCGGTAGCGGGGTGAAACACGCAGGACCCATTCGATGGCGTGATCGAGGCCGATCCGATGACCGGTCGAAACGAAGATGGGTTTGCAGCGCTGGCGTGTGCGCAACGCCACCCCGAGTGTATTGCCGTCGCGATCTTTCAAGGGCGCGTGGTCTCCCTTGTCGGGGCCGGGTTCCTGATGCTCTCCGGTCAGCCGGGTCTTGGCGCAGCCTACCGTTGGACACTCCAGAAACAATCCCAGATGCGAAGCCAGTCCCAACCCACGCGGATGCGCGATGCCCTGGCCGTCGAACAGGATCAAATCCGGCGTGGGATGGATCTGCGTAAACAGTTCGAGCAACAGCGGCGCTTCTCGAAACGAAAGCAGGCCGGGCACATAAGGGAAATCGATTTGACCTTTCAGTGTGTGCTCCGCGACGACTTCCAACGTTTCCGCATCGAGCAGCACCACCCCGGCATACGCCGTCCCCCGCGATTGAGAAAGACTAATGTCGGCTCCTGCAATGAGTTTTGGCGGCGAACGCAGATGGTTTTTTCGATCCACTCGCGCGGCGAGGTTTTTCTGGATGGCGATGGCTTCTTTGGGAGTGACTGCCCATGAGTGGAGGGGATGGATTTTCATGAGCGGACCGTATTTATGGAAAGAGGGGTCGCCGGTGGATTGGATTCGCGCGGCCAGTTGGCCACCTCGACGCCTTCCACACTCTCGATGGCCAGGTGGCCAGGACTTTTCCTTGCTGGCTGCGGCCCCGGTCACGCCGATCCGAAGAAAGCGGGACGGCAAAGACAGAAGTGGACGTTGAGAAACAAAAAGAGGACCCCGCCCATAGGGCGGGGCGCTCCGTGTTTACAGTTTGGCCGCCCTTTTCAGGGCCGCGGCCTTGTCCGTTTTTTCCCAGGTGAACTCCTTTTCGTTGCGTCCGAAGTGTCCATACGCAGCCGAAGCGCGGAACCGGGGTTTCCTCAGATCCAGCGTCTTGATGATACCGGACGGGCGCAGATCGAAATGCTCGCGGATGAGTTTCTCGATGTGATTGTGATCGATCTTTTCCGTGCCGAAGGCTTCGACGAAAACCGAAACGGGTTCCGGCACGCCGATAGCATAGGCCAGCTGCACTTCGCAACGATCCGCCAGCTTGGCGGCTACGATGTTCTTCGCGATGTAACGGGCCATGTAGGCTGCCGAGCGATCGACCTTCGATGGGTCCTTGCCGGAAAACGCGCCGCCGCCATGCCGGGAATACCCGCCATAGGTATCGACAATGATCTTGCGGCCGGTCAAGCCACAGTCGCCCTGCGGGCCGCCGATGACAAAACGTCCGGTCGGGTTGATGTGGATCTTCATCTTTTTGGTGCGGAATTTTTCCGGAATGACGGGATTGATCACGTACTTGATCAAATCATCCTTGATCTTTTTATTGCTGACTTTCGGCGTGTGCTGAGTGGAAATGACAATGGTCTCCACGCCCACCGGTTTCCATTCATCGTAGCGGACGGAAACCTGGGATTTGCTGTCGGGCCGGAGGTAAGGCAGCTTGCCGTTTTTGCGAAGCTCCGCCATCTTCTTTACCAGCTTGTGCGAAAACAGGATCGGAGAAGGCATCAACTCCGGAGTTTCATTGGTGGCGAAGCCGAACATCATGCCCTGGTCGCCGGCTCCCTGCTCCTTTTTATCGTCGTCCACACCCTGCGCGATATCCTGGGACTGCTTGTCCACGGCAACGAGAACACCACAGGATTTATAATCGAAGCCCATTTCGGAATCGTTGTAACCGATTTCCTCAATCGTTTTCCGGACAATGGCTTGGAAGTCCAATTGGGCGTTGGTGGTGATTTCTCCGGCGACAACCACCAGTCCGGTGGTCACCATGGTTTCGCAAGCGACCCGGGACATCGGATCGACCTTCAAGCATTCGTCAAGAATGGCGTCGGAAATCTGATCAGAGATTTTGTCGGGGTGTCCCTCAGACACCGATTCAGATGTAAACAGGTAATTTCCTATGCTCATATGAATTCCTTATAGTCTATGGTTCATATCAAATTTTAAGGTTACTGCATACCACTGATCTTCTGGAAACAATCGCTGGGGAGGGCGGAGCTTCAAGCCGTCTTCTCACCAAACGCGAGATCCCGGTCGAAGTCCGACGGGAAACGGGTACGCATTTCGTTGGTGATAAACTGGTTGACCTCCTCTGCCGTGGACAGGCTGATCGCATGATCTGCTAGTTTGCGTGCCTCATCCAAAGTGACTTTCCTCAGAATTTTTTTTACTTTAGGTATGGAGTGGGGCTCCATGCTCAGTTCGTGAACGGTCCCCAAACCAAATAGAAGAAACGTGGCCATGGGGTCGCCCCCCAGTTCCCCGCAGATGGCAACATGCTTGCCGTGGGCCGCGGCGGTCTCAAAAACCTGTCGGAGTATTTTCAGGACCGAAGGATGGTAGGGTTGATACAGATGGGCCACATTCTCATTTATCCGATCAACAGCGAGGATGTATTGTACCAGATCATTGGTGCCAATGCTGATAAAATCCACTTCAGCGAGGATCAAGTCGACGGTGATTGCGGCGGAAGGTGTTTCAATCATTGCCCCAACGGCGATTTTCTCATCAAAAGGAATTTGCGCGTCCTTCAACTCCTTTTTGGCCCGATCAAGATAATGATTGGCCTCCCGAACCTCACCGACGCCGGTGATCATAGGATAAAGGATTTTTACGTGCCCGTAAAGGCTGGCTCTTAAAATCGCCTTCAATTGGCTGATGAAGACATCCGGTTTTGTTAAAGACATGCGAATGCCGCGCAGTCCCAGCGCGGGGTTGGCTTCCGTTTCGCTGTCCAAATGGTGCAACTGTTTGTCGGCGCCAATGTCCAGGGTGCGGATGACCACGGAGTAGGGTTGAATGGCCTGGGCGACATTTTTAAAATTGACGTAGAGATCGTTTTCCGTTGGCAAGCAATTGACGCCCAGATAGAGAAATTCAGTCCGGTACAAGCCGATGCCTTCGCCGCCGAAATTACGCACTCCTTTGGCCTCGTGCGCCGATTCGATGTTGCCCATCAACTGAACGGCGTGCCCGTCCATGGTTTCGGATTTCAGCGCGATGTTGTCGAGCAGTTTCTTTTCGTAACGAAGGTAATTGTCCTGCTTTTTTTTGTAGTGGACGAGTGTGGCGTCATCCGGATTGATAAGGACTTCGCCCTCGATGCTGTCGATGATGACCATGTCGCCCGAGTTGACATACTGGGTCAGATTGGATACGCCGACCACCGCCGGGATGCCGAGGGCCGATGCGAAGATGGCGACGTGTGAAGTTTTGCCGCCGACTTCCGTCACCATGCCCAGAATGAATGACTTGTTCATCATGATGGTGTCGGAAGGACTGAGAGCGTGGGTGATGATGACCACGGGCTCGTCGATATCAACCAGGCTTTCCTGGTGGTGTCCGATCAGATTCTTGATGACGCCGTGCACGACGAGGTCGAGGTCGTCGCGCTTGCCCTTCAGATAATCGTCATTGATGTTGTTGAACAGGCTGGTGAATTTGTCCAGCGTGCGGCTGAGTGCCCACTCCGCATTGATTTTGTCTTTGCGAATGTTGTCGATGGTCTCGTTGACCAGCAGGTCGTCTTCCAGCAGCAGGGTGTAGGTATCGAGGATGATCGCGTATTTCTGGGCGACGGAACTGGCGCGCTGTTTGATGTCTAGAAGCTGATCCTTTGACATCTGGATGGCTTCACGAAGACGGGTGATTTCTGCGGGAATTTCTTCGTCGGTCAGGCTGCGTTTAATGACACAGACTTTCGAACGGTCCAGCAGGTAGGCCTTGCCTATGGACACACCATTGGAAACTGCAATCCCTGAATATTTGCTCATAAACGGTTGCTCATCGTTTGCGTGCTGTGACTCAAATGAACTTCGCGTCCTCTTCCACGATTAAAGAATAGATTTCGGTTTCATCCTGTGCCTTTAAAATATCTTCGCGCAGGGATTCAATCTTCAGTAGCCGGGCAATTTTGGCCAGAGCTTTCAGATGCAGGCCCGTGGACGAAGCCGGCGCCAGCAGCAGGCAGATGTAATGCACGGGTTTTTGATCCAGCGCGTCGAAGTCGATGCCGTCAATGGACCGGGCGAAGACGGCGACGATGCTCTCCAGACCCTCCATTTTTGCGTGAGGCAGAGCGACGTTCTCCCCGATGCCGGTGCTTCCCAGTTTTTCACGTTCTAAAAGCGCGTTATTCAAGCTTTGCTTGTCGTTGACCACGCCTTTTTTATCCAGAAACTCGACCAACTCGGCAAGGATGCCCGGTTTGTCGGATGCAGACAGGTTGGCGATGACACAATCTTCTTTGATGATTTCGCTGATTTTCATAAGTCAATTTCAGAGTCTGAATTCAGGTCAGGGAGAGGGTTCATCCAGTTGCTTGTCTTTTTCTTCCTGGTTCTTTTTGATTTTTTTACTTTTTATTTTTTCCTTATGCTTGCTCACTTGTTTTTCAATTTTTTCCACTGCCTGATCCATGGCCTGATACAAGTCGTCCGTCTCCGCTTCACTGTGGGCGGTGACGCCTTTTTCCTTCAAGGTGATTTCTGCGAAATGCCGGTGTTTGACCACAGCCAGTGCAACATGAACATCGGCCGACTCATCAATGTGTTTCAGCGCTTTGCTCAGCTTCTGATGCAAATGGTCTTCCATCGCCTGGGTGATTTTCAACTGGCGCCCTGTGACCGTAAGTTTCATGAATCGATTCTCCTGCAATTGGGCAGATGATTGGTAAAAAGCCCTGAATGTAGCCTCAACTCTTCAGAATATCAAGCAGGTTAGGGCCCATCAATAAAATTTTTTCCGCTTGCTGGCGGGAGGAAGGTTCAACTCCTTCCGGTATTTGGTGACGGTCCTCCGCGCAATTTTGGCATTTTTTTTCATCAAAATCTCGACCATTTCGTCGTCGGTATAAGGTTTCTTCGGGTCTTCATCCTGAACAATTTCCTTGATCATGGTTTTGACCCGGATCGAGGACAGGTTGTTGTCTCCGGTGTACGATTTGATGCCGCTGTGGAAGAAGAATTTGAGTTCAAAAATACCCTGTGGCGTGTCGATGTATTTGTTGGTGGTGATGCGGCTGACGGTGGATTCATGCATTTCGATGTCCTGCGCCACATCCCGCAACACCATCGGCCGCAGATGCGCCAACCCCTCGTCGAGAAATTCTTTCTGCAATTTGACAATGCTTTTGCCTACTTTGTAAATAGTCTGCCGTCGTTGATCGATGCTCTTGATGAGCCACATGGCAGAACGGTACTTGTTTTCGAGGTATTCCTTGGTCTCGCTTTCTCTCGAACTTTTCAACAGCGTCTGATAGTACGGGCTGATGGTGATGCGCGGAATGCCTTCGTCGTTCAAGGTCACGTCGTATTCCCCTTTTTCATTTTTCAGGACCACGAGATCCGGGATGACGTAGTCCGTGCCTTCGGAACTGAAGTTGAATCCCGGCTTGGGATCGAAGCTGCGAATGATCTCGATGGCATCGATGATCTCTTCTACCGATCGTTTCAACTCGTTGGCGATTTTTTGATAAAACCGTTCGTTGATTTTTTCGAGGTATTTGTCGATGAGGATTTCGACCGTCTCCAATCGTTCAGGCAGAGCCTGAGCCTGGATCATCAGGCATTCCTGTAAAGTGCGGGCGCAAACGCCGAGAGGTTCAAACGTCTGCATGATTTTCAGAATGCGTTCGACATCTTCCACCGTGCTGTTGCTGATTTCCGCAAGCTCGGAAAGCTCGGCGGTGCAGTAGCCGTCGCTCTGGATGTTGCCGATGATGCAGGAGCCGATGAACTTGTCTTCGTCGCTGTCCACGGTCAAGCTCAACTGCCAGTGCAGGTGATCGCTGAGGGAGGGGTCTTTTTTATAGGTGGCCTCGATCGAGGGCCGTTCGGGTGCGGCCTCGGCGCCGGGGCTGGGGCTGTACTCGTAATTGTCTTGCAGAAAATTTTCCCAATCGACTTCCTGCTCGATGGGATCGTTGTCGTCTTTCTTGTCTCCATCCACCGGGGTCTCGCCGAGCGAATCCAACAGGTTGTCTTCCGGGCTGGCCTCGGGTTCGCCGTCTTCGTCTTCCAGGAAGGATTCCTCGTCGATGAGTTCTTCCAGGATGGGATTGTCCACCAGTTCCTGCCGGACCAGTTGGGCGAGTTCCAGACGCGCGAGCGGCAACAGCTTGATGGCCTGCTGAAGCATGGGAGTCATCACCAGCTTCTGGGCCATCTTCAGGTTCAATTTCATTTCCATGGCCATAAGCGCTCTGCGTCTTGAGTGTTAAAAGGTGAATTTCTCGCCCAGATAAACCTCTTTCACCTTTTGGTCCTGGGCCACGTGCTGGGGTGGGCCCGAAGCGATGATCCTGCCTTCGCTGATGATATAAGCGCGGTCGGTGATGCTGAGGGTCTCCCGCACGTTGTGATCGGTGATCAATACGCCGATGCCCCGTTTCTTGAGTTTTTCGACGATCAACTGGATGTCGGCCACGGCGATCGGATCGATGCCCGCGAACGGTTCGTCGAGCAGGATGAACACCGGCGATGTGGCCAGTGCCCGGCTGATCTCCACCCGCCGCCGTTCGCCGCCCGAAAGGGAGTAGGACATGGCGTTGCGGATGTGAAGGATGTTGAATTCCCGCAGCAACGCTTCCGCCTTGCGATGGCGTTCGGCCACCGGCATGTTCATGGATTCGAGAACGGCGAGCAGGTTTTCTTCGACCGTGAGTTTGCGGAAAATGGAGGCTTCCTGCGGGAGGTAACTGATGCCCCGTCGCGCCCGGGCGAACATGGGTTGGGCGGTGAGATCCTCCTTATCCAGCAAAACCTTGCCGCGATCCGGCCGGGTCAGCCCCACCACCATGTAAAATGTAGTGGTTTTTCCGGCACCGTTGGGGCCGAGGAGGCCGACGATCTCTCCCTGCTTCAGTTCGATGCTGATTTCGTTGACGACCCGCCGCTTGCGGTAGGCTTTGATGAGGCCTTCCGTGCGCAGTGTTTTCACGGGTGTTTGCTTCCGGGGCGTCGCGGGCGTCGGTTTCACTTTTTCTTATCGACCTGTTTCAGTTCCGAATTTTTGGGGAACAGGATCAGTTTGACGCCGTTGGTCACCTCGAAACGGTCTTCGTTCATGTAAAAGATCATCTCCGGGCCTTCCAGGATGTTTTCGTTTTCCCAGGCGGTGGCGTGCGGCGTGCCGGTCAGCACCATCTTCTGCGTTTTGTCGTAATAGATGGCCTTGTCGCCGCGGGCTTTTTTTGTGCCTTTGATCACGTCCACATTCTTGATGGCGATGATTTTTTCCAGTTCCTGTCCGCTTTTCGGGTCCTCGCCGGAGGCCGAGGTTTGCGGCGCGGTGTTGTCTTTGGGCTGGGTGTACACTTCCAGGATCTCCGAAGTCAGCACCACGTCTTCCCATTCTCCGCGCACATTGCCGGTGAAGACGATCTTCCGTCCGTTGTCCTCGGTCCGCATCTTGTCGGAAGTGATTTCAAGGCGTTTGGGTTCTTCCTCCGATCCCTGCTGGGCCAGAACCGGCGGGGTCAGCAGGAGAGCAAAAAGCGCCCCGGCCACTGCGATCTGGAATGCGTAATGAGGGGTTGGTTTCACGATCCGTTAGCCGCCGTCGGGTTTTTAGGGGTTCGTTTGCGGTCCATGTAATCCTGAATGAAATCGTCGATCTCAGCCGTGAACCGGACATCCCCCTCAAGGTAAATGTCATTGGTCTCCTGATCCATTCGACCTTTCTCGGCGGATATATGGGAAACGTGGCCTGCGTCCAGAAAGTAGGTGACGTTCACGTCGTTCAGCTTGACGACCTGCTGCTCGTTATTTATCGTCGCTTTTTTCGCCTTTAAAATCCAATCTTTACGGCCATTTAAATCATTTTCAACCTTAAAGTTTTGAATTTGGACATCGACGCCGTTTTCGGTTTTTTCCAGGGTGACTGTGGGCAGGGGGGAGTTTTCCAGGCTGGAGTAGTAGTTGGCGCCGAATGCCAACACCAATCCAAGAATGGAGACAAACAATAATTTCCTGATTTTATTGTTCATTTATCGTGCACAGCCCCTCTATGCAAAGGATATACCATCCAGAAAAATATGCCATACGTCCCGATCATTGTAAAGCAAAAAGGGGGTGGCTGGCGGGGTCGGCGGGCAGCGGGGAAACGCTGATCCAGCGGTCGGAACCGGCGTCGATTTCGAGTCGGATATCCACCCGTTTTGTGATCGGCAACGCGCAGGGTCGATCCATGCTGCTGTCGGGGAACAGTTTTTCTCCCCATTCGATCAGGGAAACGCCTTGTCCAAAAAGGTAGTCTTCCAACCCCAGTTCTTCCATTTCGGCGATCGAATCGAGACGGTACAAATCGATGTGGTAGATGGGCAGGCGTCCTTTGTATTCGTTGATGAGGGTGAAGGAGGGGCTGCGCACATACTCGTTGGATTGCACCTTCAGGCCGCTGGCGATGCCCTGGATGAGCGTGGTTTTGCCTGCGCCCAGATCGCCGGACAGCAACACGATGTCGCCGGTCTGCAAAAGCTGCCCGATGCGCTCGCCCAGTTTCTGGGTGTCTTCGGGAGAATGAGAGGAAAACCGCATATCAGGCGAGAATCTGTTGGAGGGATTCGGGCAGTGCGCGCAGCAGGTCGCCGGCGATGAGGCTGGTCTCGCTCAATTCGTCCGCCACCCGGTCCCCGGTCAGGCCATGCACATAGGCTCCGGCAATGGCGGCATCGGAACCGCTCAGGCCCTGCGCCAGGAATCCGGCGATCATTCCGGTCAGCACGTCGCCGGTGCCCCCGGTGGCCATGCCCGGATTGCCGGTGGGATTGAGCCGCACGCGTCCATCGGCCAGCGCGACCAGAGTCGGCGCTCCCTTCAGCAACACCGTCACGCCGTGAGCCTGGGCGAACTCTTGCGCCGTTTCGATGCGGTGCGCCTGCACGGCCTTCGTGGTGCTATTGATAAGCCGGGCCATTTCCTTGGGATGGGGCGTCAACACCACCTCGGTTTTCATTTTAGCCAGCAGGCCGGGAATTTTAGCGAGGCTGTTGAGTCCATCGGCATCGATCACCACCGGACAGGCGACCTCCGGTAACAACGTTTCCAAAAAGTCCTGCACCTCTTTGTGTGTGGTGAGCCCCGGACCGATGGCCAGGGCCGATTTGTTTTTCAGGTTTTTGAGGCAGAGATCGGCGGCGTCGCTGGCAATGGTTCCGGCCGGGGTCTCCGGCAAGGGCAGCGTCATGGCTTCCAACGGGTGCAACTCCAGCGCCGCGTTGCAAGAGGCAGGAATCGCGAGGGTGACCAGCCCGGCCCCGGCACGCAGGGCGGCCAGGGCGGTCAGTCCGGCGGCTCCGGCTTTGCCGCGCGATCCGCCGATCACCAGCGTGTGGCCATAGGTGCCTTTATGCGTGTTGCGCTTGCGTTTGGGGAGAAGGGCGGTGATATCCGAGCCTTCCACCAGCGTGATCGGGATGTTTTGCGCCTCCACCGCCTGTCCGGGGATGCCGATATCGAGTTTCACCACTTCGCCCATGCATTCTGCCGCCGGGTGCATCAGGTGACTGCGTTTGAACAGAGCCAGCGCCGCCGTGAGATAGGCTTTCACGCACGGTCCGAGAATCTGGCCGGAATCGGCATCGATGCCGGACGGCAGGTCCACGGCCACCACGTACTTTTTGGCCGTGTTGATTTTCTGGATCAGCTTGGCGTAAAGACCGGTTGCGGGCTTGGACAGGCCGGTTCCGAACAGGGCGTCCACGAGGATATGGGAATGACGCAGCGAATGGTTCTGCGCGTTCAAATTGCGTTCGTTCAACTCAGCGACGGGGATGCCGAGCGCCACCGCGATGTCGGCCTGGGTGCGGGCGTCGCCCTTGAGGTCTGCAACCTTGCCAGCGAGCAACACGTGCACGGCCACCCCCGCCTGGTGCAGGTGACGGGCGATGACGAAACCGTCGCCGCCGTTGTTGCCTTTTCCGGCCAGCACGGTAATTTTTTTGTCGGTGAGGCCCGTGATGCGGAACATCAGGTCCACCACACTGCGTCCCGCGTTTTCCATGAGGATCAGGCCGGGGATTTTGAACTGCTCGATGGCGGTCCGGTCCGCGGCCTGCATTTCCTGAGCTGTGGCGACTTTCTGCAAAAGCGGTGTCCTTTATGGGCGGATAGAGAGAGTGTGCGTTCGAGGTATTGTATCCGGTTTGGCGGGGAAAAGAGCAATCAGACGTAAACGGGATAAGGAAAATCTTTGGCCACTTTGAGCTCCATTTCCTCCGGGCACGGTTTCAGGCCGTTGATGGCGCCGAACTGACACGGACAGGTGTAGCCCAGGTCTTCTTTTTCTTTACCGGACAAACGGTTGTATGCGTCTTCGGTGAGCAGGAACACGGTGTTGAAAAAATAATCGTCCACGAACTGCTCAAAGTAAATGGGCTTGGCTTGCATTTCGGGAAGCGTTTTCAACATTTCCTGCGGGCTGTCGTGATTGTAGTTGTACGCGAACCGGTTGAGCGCATCGTACAGCAGGCTGAAGTGGTAGGTGTTCATGTGATACCAGTGAGTCGAACACTCCAGACCCTGCATCAGGATGTCCATCAGCTTGCGGAGCATCGTCAGGTCGGCGAAGCGATGCGAGCGCGGATAAAACCCGGCGAGATCGTCTTTCCAGAATTCTTCGGGATGGCCTTCGATGAGGTCCAGCAATTCGATTTCCTCGTCGAGGCAGGCTTTGACGAAGTGGTGGGGATCGAACTGCGTGGAAAAATCCTGAACGGTGGAAAAGGTCAGGAACTCCCCGTGCTGTTTCCGGTATAGATTGTTTTTGAAGATGAGCATGGCGTCAACCCTCGAATAACTGCTATCAAGTTATCACAGCCAGCGGGGGTAGAAAAGCCCCTGTTTTCTAAAGGCTCAATGTGCCGGATGCGTAGGGGTTGTCCGGACCGGCGACGAGACCCAGTTCTTCGGCTTCGGGAGGGACGGCGTTGATGACCTTGGACAGGGTCGGGTCTTCCGGGCCTTTGGGATCGTCCGGCGGCAGCACCGCGCCGAAATAAGCGTGGTCCAGCTTGCCCAGGTTGCGGCGTTCCTGTTCGGTCATGGCGTTGTACCGCTTGGCGGCAATGAGGAAGGCGGTATTGAAAAAATACTGGTTCAGAAAATGATTGAAATTGATGGCTTCGCCGCGCAACTCCGGAATCAGTTCCTGACGGCGTTGTGGGTTGCTGTAGCTGTAGTCTTCGACGATTTCCTGCAGCGCGTCGTACAGGTAGCAGAGGTGGTAGCAGTTCATGAAATGCCAGGAATGGGTGTCGAACAGAGCGGTGAGCAGGTTGTGCGACAGCGAGTCCATCACCGAGCGCCGGCCAAATCGGGCGGTGTGGGGAAACAACACCTTGAGCTGTTCGAAGCTCGCTTTTTCATCGAACGTGCTGAGTTCTTCGATCACTTCGCGCCCGGCGGCCAACGCTTTATGAATGAGGTGGAAGGCGATGGGTTGCGGTTCCTCGTCGCCACCATAGGGGCGGTCCGGGGAGATGCCGTTTTGGGTGTCAAGCGGGTGAAAATAAATGTTCTTTTTAAATACCAGCATAAGAAAGAAGCAGACGCCACCGGCGGGCATCGTCACTCGGTGAGCGGATGCACGTCCCAGATCTGTTCGCTGTATTGACGGATGGCGCGGTCGCTGGAAAAGAGGCCCATGTGGGCGGCGTTGAGGATGGACTTGCGAGTCCATGCCTCAGGCTGGACAAACAGCGCCTCCACCTCTTTTTGTTTTTCAATGTAACCTGCGAAGTCGGCCATCACCATGAATCGGTCGCCCTGCACCAGCAACGCATCGATGATGGGTTGGAACAGGTGCGGGTGATCCGGAGAGAAATAGCCGTCCCGGATCATGTCCAGAGCTTTCCTCAGTTCCGGGTTGTTCTCATAATGATCCCGCGGATTGTAGCCCTTGGCCTTGGTTGCGTCAACCTGATCGGCGGTGAGCCCGAAGATGAAGATGTTGTCGTCACCGACTTCGTTTTTGATCTCAATGTTGGCGCCGTCCAGAGTGCCGATGGTGAGCGCTCCATTCAGAGCGAGTTTCATGTTGCCGGTGCCGGAGGCCTCCATGCCCGCCGTGGAGATCTGTTCGGAAAGGTCCGCGCCGGGGATGATGCCCTCCGCCTTGTTAACGCTGTAATTGGGTATGAAAACCAGCTTGAGCTTGCCGGCGGTCTGCACATCCTGGTTCAGCTTGTCGGCGACGCTGGTGATCAGCTTGATGATGAGCTTGGCCTGCTCGTATCCCGGCGCCGCCTTGCCGGCAAACATCACCGTGCGCGGCACGTGGTCGCAGTCCGGGTTTTCCTTAAACCGGTTGTACAGGACGATGGTGTGCAGCAGGCACAACAACTGCCGCTTGTATTCGTGGATGCGCTTGATCTGCACGTCAAACAGGGTATCGGGATCGACCTCCAGCCGCAGCGCCCTGTCCACGCGGATGTATTGGGCCAGGCGTTGTTTGTTGGACTGCTTCACCTGCCGCCAGCGTTCCCGGAATGAGGCGTCGTCGATGTGCTTCACCAGCTTTTTCATGTGACTCAAATCCGTCACCCAGTCCTCGCCGATGGTTTCATTCAGCAGGTTGGCCAGTTCCGGGTTGCAGGATTTCAACCACAGCCGCTGGGTGATGCCGTTGGTGACGTTGGTGAAGCGATTGGGAAACAGCTTGTTGAAATCGGGGAACACCTGTTTTTTAAGAATGTCGCTGTGCAGGGCGGCGACGCCGTTGACGGTGTGGCTGCCGACGATGGCGAGGTTCGCCATGCGAATGCTTTTGACCGGTTGTTCCTCAACTATGGAAATGCGTTTCAGCAATCCGGGATTGCCCGGATGTTGCACCTGTACCCGGCTCAGGAAATCCTGGTTGATCTGGTAAATGATTTCCAGATGACGCGGCAGCACGTGTTGCAGCAGACCCACCGGCCATTTCTCCAGCGCTTCCGGCAGCACGGTGTGGTTGGTGTAGGCAAAGGTTTTGAGCGCGATCTCCCACGCCTCCTGCCAGGGACGGTGTTCGCGATCCACCAGCAGGCGCATCAGTTCCGGGATGGCCAGCGCCGGGTGGGTGTCGTTCAACTGGATGGCTATTTTCTGCGTGAACTGTTCGAAGGTCGAGTGATTGCGTTTGTAGCGGCGCAGGATATCCTGCAACGACGCCGACACGAAAAAGAATTCCTGTTTCAGGCGCAATTCCTTGCCCTGCATGTTGCTGTCGTTGGGATAGAGGACCTTGGACAGGGTTTCCGATTCGTGCTTGTGGGTGACGGCCTGCACGTAATCGCCTTCGTTGAAACTGCCGAAATCGAATTCGCGCGTGGAGCGCGCGCTCCACAGGCGCAGGTTGTTCACCGTCTGGTTGTGAAAACCGGGGATGGGGATGTCGTAGGCCATGGCCATCACGTCGTCGTGCGAATCCAGCCAGTGGCAGATGCCGCGTCCTTCCTGGTCGGAGGTGTGCTGGACGTATCCATAAAAGCGGATCGGGTAGAGGTAATCGGGCCGCGGCAATTCCCACGGGTAGCCTTTGCGCAACCAGTTGTCGGCGGTCTCCACCTGGTAGCCGTCGATGATTTTCTGGTAAAAGATGCCGTACTCGTAACGCATGCCGTACCCCATGGCGGGCAGGCCGAGTGTCGCCATGGAATCCATGAAGCAGGCGGCGAGACGGCCCAGGCCGCCGTTGCCCAGTCCGGCCTCGATGTCGTTTTGTTCGATGCGCTCCAGATCGAGCCCCAGTTTTTCGATGGCCCGGCAAATCTCTTTTTTGAAGTCGAGGTTGACCAGGTAGTTGCTGAGGGCGCGGCCAACGAGGTATTCCATCGACAGGTAGTAAATGCGCTTCGGGTCTTTGGTAAAATACCGGTTTTGCGTCTCGATCCATTTTTCGACGAGACGGTCGCGCACGGCAAAGGCGATGCTGTTGTAGTGATCCATCAGGGTGGCCGTGCGCGGCGATTTCGCCTGCGAATACTTCAGGTGGTGGGCGATGGAAAACTTCAACGCATCTTCGCTGGTATCCTGATGCAGGGTGGAAGGGTTGGTATTTTTCACGCTATCATTCATAATCATCTCCCGATCGAGGGAGCATGGAGCTATAAATCCGGGAGGGGGGCTTCCGGTTTGGTTTGGATTGAAAATACCTGGCTGTCGACGTTGACAATGGTTCTAATTTAAGCCTATTCCACGGATAAACCAATGGAATTTTCCGCAGTGAGCAGGGTGGTTCACGATCTGGATATGCCTCCGCAGGCACGGGACGCGTTCCTGCATCTGCTGGACCGGCATGGGCGGGGAAGGGAGCCGTTTCCCGCGTGGGAGTCGATCCGTTCACCCGATACCCAAAAGCTATTGCCTTACCAGAAACTGGAACAACCCGGCGACGAGGCCGGACGACGGGCGTTGTCGCATCTGGCCGTGTGCAAACTCAATGGGGGCCTCGGCACCAGCATGGGCTGCTCCGGTCCCAAGTCGCTGATCGCCGTCAAAGAAGGCCGTACCTTTCTCGATTTAATTGTCCAGCAGTTGCAGGAAGTCCAGCAAACGTGGGGCGTGCCGGTGCCGCTCTGGCTGATGAACAGTTTTTATACGGAGGAGGCGACGGCAGCGGTATTGCCTTCTTATCCCTCGTCGCAGCGGATCGATTTCTTCACGCAAAACCGGTTCCCGCGTCTGCACAAGAGCACGGGATTGCCGCTCGATGAAGCCGTATCGGGAGTGGAGGCCTGGTACCCGCCGGGGCACGGCGATCTCTATGCCTGCCTGAGCGAGCGGGGAATTCTCGACCGTCTGCTGACAGAGGGCCGGAAGCTGCTGTTCGTGTCAAACGCCGACAACCTGGGCGCGACGGTCGATGTGGCCATCGCGCACCACATGCTGCAACACGACATTCCCTTTTTGATGGAGATGACGGCGAAGACGCCCACCGATGTGAAAGGCGGCACTCTTTATGAGGATGCGGAAGGACGGTTGCATCTGCTGGAGATCGCGCAGGTGCCGCCGCAACACGTGGACGCATTTTGCGGCACCGAAAAATTCAACGTGTTCAACACCAACAATGTCTGGATCCATCTCGAACATCTGAAGCGGCGTCTGGATGCGGGACCCTTGGACCTGACGCCGATCGTCAACGAAAAATCGGTGGACGGGCAGCCGGTGATTCAGTTGGAAACCGCGGTCGGCGCGGCGCTGGAACATTTCGAACACGCGGTGGGGCTGGTGGTGGAGCGCGATCGCTTCCTGCCGGTCAAAACCACCAGCGATCTGATGATGGTGCAGTCCGATCTGTTCATAGAGGAAGGGGCGCGTCTCAGGCGCAATCCGGCGCGGCGGCAGCCTCAATTGCCGGTCATTGACTGGCAGGGGCCTTTGGAGCGCTTCGAGGAATACGGCAAACGCATTCCGCAATCCCCCAGCCTGGTGCATCTGGAGTCGCTGGAGGTGCGGGGCAATGTCTGGTTTCGGGGGATGGCGACCTTGAAGGGGAAGGTGCGGTTGATCAGCCGGGACAAGCCGCTGGCGGTTCCGGGTGGCGTGGTGCTGGACAACCAGACGCTGGAAAATTGAGACGGTCAGGAGGCGCTGTCCGCCATCTGCAAGGCGCGTTTGCGCTTGGCCCGGTAACGCAGGTAAAGGCTGACCAAAGCCAGTACGATCAGGATCGTGAACGCGATGCGGAATTTGGTCGAGCCGATGTCCAGCAGGGTGCTGCCGAAGAACCCGTAGGCGTAGGCGCGTGGCGTCAGTCCCAGCACATGCGCCACAATATAATTCCGGAAGCGCATGGTGGACAGTCCCGCCCCGTAATTGATCACCGTCACCGGCATGATGGGGATCAGGCTCAGCAGCCACACCATCGAAAAACTGAAACGCGTGTCGTCGATCATGTCCGCGCCCAGCTTCAATTTGCGTTTGACGTAATCGTGTCCCATCAGGCGCGCGATCCAGAAGCCCAGAGTGCCGCCCCCCGCTGCGCCCAAAGAAGCGTAAAAAGGACCGAGCACCGGACCGAAAGCCAGACCGCCCGCAATGAACAGGGCGATGGAGGGAATCAGGAAGAGGGGCCGGATGACGAACACGCCGACATACAGAACCGGTCCCCATACCCCCATCGACAACACGAACGCTTTGAACGATTCCGGCGTCAGGTGCACGCCGTGGCGGGAAAAATAAAATCCGGTGCCGAAGCCGATGAAAATCAGCGCGAGGAATTTGTAGAAGCGCCGCCGGATGTGGGGCGTGATGGCTTCCTTTGCTTTTTCTTTCAATTTTGAGCTCATGAATCGTCCTCGAATTTCTGTCAGAACCTGGAGGCCATGCTGAGGCATTTTCAGCGCAGTGACAAGCGAAAAGCCCCTCTTTTTGCAAACCCTAAATCATGAAAACGATTTAAAATTAAGGCGTTGATCGATTTTTCCGGAGTAGGAAATAGGGATGCTTTTGTATAAGAAAATAACCTACAATTTGTAGTAAAAACTCTAAAAAAATATTGACTTGAATTCCTATCGAAGTATACTGAGCGCAATTAGGGTACAAGGGCGGAACAGGCCGATTATTTACCCGCCTGATTAAGGTAAAGACACATCAGAAACTTCTGATTTAGAGCAGCATATAGGGGCATTTGGGTCCACAGGGGCATTCTGGAAGGATCCAAAACTTAATGGGGCAATGTTTAATATTAATTGGGTAAGGGAGGTCCGTTATGAGAAAAGTCTTGTTCGTAGCTGTTATCGCTGTGCTCACGCTCTGTTTTTCCGCTTCCGCCTTTGCCGGAACCTTGAAGCCCGGTGACAAGACATCCTGTGTGGATGCCAAAGAAATCACTTTGGAAGCTTCTGGTAATTCCAGTGCAGGGGATCGCGCCAACGCCAATGCCGTCATTTGGAAATCTTCCAACGCCACAACCATACCGATCAGCTTAGGACCGGGTGAGAACTATGGTTTTGAGGGCGAGCGTAAAGTTGGCATGGCAGACAAGCACAGCATGGGCCGTAAGGTTGTGACGCTGACGCATCAAAACAACTTCAGCCGCGGCGATTCGATTGGTGACATCAGTGGTGAAGTTCGCATCACCAACAACGGCACCGTTGACCTCGTCGTCAACTGCAAATAATTTGTAAGCGCTCAAAGAAAAGGGCCGGGCCACCTTCGGGGGGTCCGGCTTTTTTTTATGGGGTCAGTACCAAACCAGCAGGATGCCGCCCAGGATCAAACGGTAAATGACAAAAGGCATCAATCCCACCCGGCTGACAATGGCCAGCAGCAGTTTGATCGCCAGGTAACCGGATAAAAATGCGATGCCGAAGGCGACCGCCATCTGCCCGTGGGTGAACAGCAGGGTTTGTTCCGGGCTGGTCACAACGGAAACGGTTTTGTGCAGGCCCGCCGCCAGAATGGCCGGGGTTCCCAGCAGGAACGCGAACCGTGCCGCCGCCGGTTGTGACAGACTCATAAATAACCCCGCCGCAATGGTGATCCCCGAACGGGACGTCCCCGGAAATAAGGCCACCGCCTGAGCACAGCCGATCATGAGGATTTGTTTGAAGGAAAGCCTCGTTAACTCCGCTTCGCCGCCATCCGTGCGGGAGGCGCCGCGATCCGCCCACCAGAAAATCAAGGACCAGAAAATCAGGTTGCCGCCGACGAAGGTGGGGTTCCTCAGGTTGGTTTCGATCCAGTCCCCCAGCGTCAGCCCCAGAACTCCGGCCGGCACGGTGGCGGCGGCAATGCCCCAGACAACGCGATGCCGGTCCGGCTGATTTTGTTTGTCAAAGAGAGCAGCGAGCAGTTGCCACAGTTCGGTGCGAAAGAATATGATGATGGCGAGCAGGGTGGCCAGGTGCAGGATGGCGTCCATGGCCAGCCCCTGATCCTCAAAATCAAACAGAATCGGTACCAGGATCAAATGCCCGGAGCTGGAGACCGGTAAAAACTCGGTGAGGCCCTGAATCAGGCCCAGCAGGATTGCCTGAATATCTTCCATTGGCACCTATGCAATTCGATTATCGAAAAAATAAAGGCTGGATCGTTTTCTTCGTCGTGCTGGGGGTGATCGCCCTCAGCAACCAGCGGCTGGCGATGACCGATCCGGAAAACACGTACCCGAAGCGCATCAAGCGCGCGGTGCGGCTGTTCTTCAATCCTCCGGAAAACGAACTGGACCGGCATCTGATCGGCAAGGGGATCGACTGCGAGACCCCGCAGCGCCTGTACCGGCAGGTGGCCCGGGCCACGGTATTGATCAAAGTGGATCATTCGATCGGCGCCGGTGTGTTCATCGGCCCGCGCCTGATCGCAACGGCGCGGCATGTGGTGGATGGAACGTCGATCGAGGTGGTGCTGCCCGACTTTCCGGGCGACGACCTGGCCCGGCCGGGGAGGACGATCGACATCGATTCCGTGCACCGCGTCCCGAATCTGGACCTGGCGTTCGTCACCACCCGGCGTTCCCACTCTTCCTTCCTGGACCTCAAGTTGAAGGGGGACGGAGACAGCGAGCTGATGATCGTCGGGCACCCCAATCGCAAATACTACTCTTTGCAAAAAGCCCGGATCAAGAAAAAAGAGCTGCTGAAGGATTCCGAGTTCATCCTGTTCAAGGACAACGAAGTGTTTTTCGGCAATTCCGGCGGGGCCATCGTGGCTTGTGACGGCGGCCTCATGGGGGTGGTCAGCATGATGTCGAATTACCAGAACGCGGCCCTGAAACAGGGCATCGGCATCAACGCCCGCACCGTTCTCGAACACGCGCGCAGGTTGAATTTATTATAGGATATCCGGACCACCGAGAGGGCCGGAGAGCCCATTTATAAAATTGATGAGGCAGGTTAAAATATGCTATGTTTACGCTGGCTTGGGAGAACGTTTTGATTCAAAGGGTAAAAGGCCGAATGCCGTTCCGGGCGCCTGCCTGAAGGTTTTTGCCCGCCCCTCCGTTTCTCGCATTGTATCCGCAGGACCTGCTTTACAACATCATCATCCGATTTGACGATTTCGAAGTATGAATGAATTTCCCCGCATTCAGCGTTTGCCTCCCTACGTGTTCAACATCGTGGGCGAGTTGAAACTGCAGGCTCGCCGCCGTGGTGAAGACATCATCGATTTTGGCATGGGCAATCCGGATCAGCCGACACCCAAACACATCGTCGATAAAATGATCGAGGCGATGCAGAAACAGCAGAACCATCGCTATTCGTTGTCGCGCGGCATTCCCAAATTGAGAAAAGCCATCGCCGACTGGTACCAGCGCGAGCACGGCGTGTACATCGACCCGGAAACAGAAGCCATCGCCACCATCGGCTCGAAGGAAGGGATTTCATCGCTGGCGCTGGCGATCACGGGGCCCGGCGACAGTGTGCTGGTGCCGACGCCGACGTACCCGATTCACACCTACGCCTTCATTCTGGCGAATGCGGACATCACCTCCGTGCCGTTGCAGAAGGACGTCGATTTTTTTGAAGCGTTGCTGAACGCGTACAAGCAAAGCTGGCCGCGCCCGAAAGCGCTCATCCTCAACTTTCCGCACAACCCGACGACGCAGGTGGTCGATCTGGATTTCTTCGTCAAGGTGGTGGACTTCGCGCGCGAGCACAAGTTGATCGTGATTCACGACTACGCGTATGCGGACCTGGTGTTCGACGGCTACCGCGCACCGAGCCTGTTGCAGGTACCGGGAGCCAAGGAAGTGGGTGTCGAAAGTTTCACGCTGTCGAAAAGCTACAATATGCCGGGATGGCGGGTTGGCTTCATGGTCGGCAACCGCGACATCATCCACGCACTGTCCCGGATCAAGAGCTATCAGGACTACGGCATGTTTCAACCCATTCAGATCGCATCGATCATTGCGTTGGACGGTCCGCGCGACTGCGTCGATGAAATCCGGGAAATGTACAAGGTGCGCCGCGATGTGTTGTGCGCCGGGTTGAACCGCATCGGCTGGGCGGTGGAGCCGCCGAAGGCGACCATGTTTGTCTGGGCGGAAATTCCCGAACCGTTCAAGAAAATGGGGTCGCTGGAGTTCTCCAAGCTGCTGCTCGAAAAAGCCAAGGTGGCGGTTTCGCCGGGCATCGGCTTCGGTGAAGGCGGCGATGATTTTGTCCGCTTTTCTCTCGTCGAAAACGAACACCGCATCCGCCAGGCCGTCCGCGGCATTCGCGAAATCTTCTAACAACCGTTTCACCGTATTGATATGAAAACTGTAAAAGTAGGTTTGATTGGGTTCGGCACCATTGGCGCCGGCATGGTTCAGATTCTGCAAAAGAACCGGCAGAACATCATCGATCGACTCGGCGCGGCCGTGGACGTGGTGTCCATCGCCGATCTCGATATTAAAACCCCACGTGGGGTGGAAGTGGATGCGAACTGCCTCACCACCAACGCCTACGATGTGGTCAACCATCCCGAAGTCGATGTGGTGGTGGAGTTGATCGGCGGTTCCGAACCGGCGCGCGATCTGATCCTGAAAGCCTTCGAGCACGGCAAGCACGTGGTCACCGCCAACAAGGCCCTGCTCGCCAAACACGGCGATGAATTGTTCGCCGCAGCGGAAAAACACAAAGTGAGCCTGGGTTTCGAAGCGGCGGTGGGCGGCGCCATCCCCATCATCCGCTCCATCCGCGAAGCTTTCGTCGCCAACCGCATCGAGGCCATCGAAGGCATCGTCAACGGCACCGCCAATTACATCTTGAGCAAGATGACGGATGAGAACCTGGATTTCGAAGTGGTGTTGAAGGAGGCGCAGGAGAAAGGGTTTGCCGAAGCCGATCCGACGTTCGACGTCGAGGGCATCGACTCCGCCCACAAGATCGCCATCCTGAGCCGTCTGTCGTTCGGCACGTCGGTCCACTTTGAGGACATCTACATTCAGGGCATCAGCTGCATCACGCCGATTGATATCAAATGCGCCCGCGAGTTCGGGTTTCGCATCAAGCTGTTGGCGGTTTCCAAGTTCGACGGCAAGGAACTGGACATTCGCGTGCACCCGGCCATGATTCCGGAATCGAAACCGATGGCGAATGTGAACGGAGTGCTGAATGCCATCATGGTCCGCGACGATCTCATGGAAGAAAATGTGTTGGTCGGCCACGGCGCCGGGTCCCTGCCCACGGGTAGTGCCGTGGTGGGGGACATCGTGGAAATCGCCCGCAATATCATTTCCGGTGCGTCCGAGCGCGTCCCGGCCCAGTCTTTTCAGGCCCGTAGCGTCCGCAAAATCCCGCTCAAATCCACCCAGAACATCGAAGGGGAGTATTTTTTGCGGTTTCTGGTAATGGACAAACCGGGTGTTTTGTCGAAAATTTCTGGTATTCTTGGGAAGCATGAGATCAGCATCGAGTCCATGATCCAGCGGGGACGTAATGTAGATGGTAAAGGCGTGCCTCTGGTGATGATGACGCACCATGCACGAGAGAAAAATATTCAGCAGGCTTTAAAAGAAATCGAACAATTGGATGTGGTATGCGAGAAAACGGTTCTCATAAGAGTGGAGAGGTAGCGCTCGAATTCGATGCCTGGTTCCAGTGCATCAATGGTTGTTCGGGGCGCTATCAGCTCAACGAGGTGATCTACAATTGCCCGGACTGCGGCGATTTGCTGGAAGTCACCCACGACATGGAAAAGCTGAAGAAGCGTTCTCCGCAGGAATGGCAAAGCCTGTTCGATGAACGGTACCGTCGCCACGATTGGCCTTACGGCAGTTCCGTGTGGGGCAAAAAGGAACTGGTCTGCCCGAACCTGGACAACGACAACATCGTGTCCACCTACGAAGGCGGCAGCAACCTGTTCTGGGCGGAACGTCTTGGGCACCAGTTGGGCCTGGAAGAATTGTGGGTCAAGCAGTGCGGCATGGCGCATTCCGGTTCGTTCAAAGACCTTGGCATGACCGTACTCGTTTCCATGGTCAAGCAGATGCGCAGCGAGGGGCAGGACATCAAGGCTGTGGCCTGCGCTTCCACCGGAGACACCTCCGCGTCGCTCGCCGCGTACTGCGCTGTCGCCGGCATCCCGGCCATCGTGTTCCTGCCGCGCAACAAAATTTCGATGACGCAGTTGATCCAGCCCATCACGCATGGGGTGATGACGTTTTCGCTGGATACCGATTTCGACGGCTGCATGAAGATCGTGCAGAGCATCTGCAAGGAAAAGGAAATCTACCTGGCGAACTCGATGAACTCGCTCAGGCTGGAAGGACAGAAGACCATCAGCTTTGAATTGATCCAGCAATTCGATCAGGAAGTGCCTGACTTCATCATCGTGCCCGGCGGCAACCTCGGCAACGTCAGCGCGCTGGGCAAAGGCTTCGAGATGATGTACGAACTGGGGATCATTAAGAAACTGCCGCGCCTGGTCTGTGCCCAGGCTTCCCGCGCCAATCCGTTGTTCCGCAGTTACAAGCGCGGTTTCAAATCGTTCAAGGCCATTCAGGCGCGCCGCACCCTGGCCAGCGCCATCCAGATCGGCGCACCCGTCAGCGTGAAAAAAGCCATCCGCGCCTTGACAAAATTCGACGGCATCGTCGAGGAAGCCAGTGAAAACGAACTGGCCAATGCCGTGGGACGGGCCAACAAAACAGGACTGCTGTGCTGCCCGCATACCGGCGTGGCGCTGGCGGTCATGGAAAAACTGGTCCAGCGCGGTGAGATCAAGAAGAACGACCGGGTGGTCGTCATTTCCACGGCCAACGGTTTGAAGTTCACGGATTTTCTGGTTAAATACCATTCCAACACCCTGCGCGGCGTCGAACCGGACTGTTTGTTCAAGCCTTACGAATTACCGGCCGACGAAGCCCGCATCCGACAGACCATCAATGAATCGTTGAACGGAAACCTGACGGTCTGATCGGACCCTAATCCGGAGCGCGAAACCTTTCCGGGTGGGAACTCATCCAAACCCAAAGACCTCATCCTCAGCATGCGGCAATCCGGCGTGAGCACATGCCCGCCGCAGCCGGGATGTTAGAAAGGATACGCACATGGCGGACGACGTGAAAAAACTGGCAATCATCGGATCGGGACCGGCTGGCCACACGGCGGCGATTTATGCAGCGCGCGCCAACCTCGAACCGTTCATGTACGAAGGTTATGTGGTCGGCGGTTCGGCAGGTGGCCAATTGACCACCACCACCGACGTGGAAAATTATCCGGGATTTCCGGACGGCGTCAACGGTCCCGAACTGATGCAGCTATTCCGCAAACAATCCGAACGTTTCGGCACCGTGATGGTGCAGGAAGACGTGCACGAAGTGGATTTTTCCAAACGTCCGTTTCGCATCCAAGGCGATAAGACGGAGGTGTTCGCGCATTCGGTGATCATCTCCACCGGCGCCACCGCCAAGCGCATGGGCGTGCCCAGTGAAGAAAAATTGTGGAACCAGGGTATGTCCGCCTGCGCCGTGTGCGACGGCGCCTTGCCGTTTTTCCGCAACCAGCCGCTCATGGTGATCGGCGGCGGCGATACGGCGGTTGAAGAAGCCACGTATCTCACCAAGTTCGGCACCGTGGTCTATCTGGTGCATCGCCGCGACGCCTTGCGCGCCTCCAAGATCATGCAGGAACGGGCGCTCAAAAATGAAAAGATCGAGATGGTCTGGGACACGGTTCTGGAAGACGCACTGGGCGACCAGTTTGTCACCGGCGCTCGCGTGCGCAATGTCAAAACCAACGAAGCGCACGACCTCGAAGTGGCGGGAATTTTTTACGCCATCGGCCACACGCCGAACACGCAGCCGTTTGTGGGACAGATCGATCTCGACGAAACCGGCTACATCAAAATCAAACCCGGCACCCAGGAAACCAACATCGAAGGGGTTTATGCAGCAGGCGATGTGCACGACCACAAGTACCGCCAGGCGGTTACCGCCGCCGGGGCCGGTTGCGCCGCCGCACTGGAAGCCGAACGCTGGCTGGGCGAACAGGGCCTGGCCTGATCGTTTCTGATTTTCGTTACCATTCTCATCCGTAAAATCCGGATTTTCCCGCCTTGACCGGTCCGGCCCGGCATCTTATTTGAATCTCAGACAACGTTTTTGTTGCAAGGAGATTTCAAGATGCGCTTTGACCGGATGACCATCAAATTACAGAACGCAGTGATGGAGGCGCAGGCCTTGTGCGAAGAGGCGCGCCAGCAGGCCATCGAATGCGAACACCTGCTGTTGCCCCTGTTGAAGGATACGGAGGGCATCGCTCCCGTATTGATCGGCAAAGCGGGTGCGGACACAACCCGCCTGGTTGCCGATCTTCAGGAGCAGGCCAATAAGTACCCGAAAGTGGAAGGCGCATCCAGCCAGGTCCATCTATCCACCGGCCTCAAGGACATCCTCGACAAGGCGTTTGAAGAAGCCCGCCAGATCAAGGATGAGTTTGTGAATGCCGAGCACGTGTTGCTGGCGGTGGCCGCCGATATCAAAACCCACGCCGGAAAACTGTTCAAATCCCACGGCATCAAACGCGAAGATCTGCTGATGGCGCTCACCACGCTGCGCGGTTCGCAGCGGGTGACCGACCAGGATCCCGAAGCGAAATACCAGGTGCTCGAAAAATACTGCATCGACCTCACGCAGAAGGCCAGCTCCAGCAAGCTCGATCCGGTGATCGGACGCGATGCGGAAATTCGCCGCGTGGTGCAGGTGTTGTCACGCCGCACCAAAAACAATCCCGTGTTGATTGGCGAACCCGGCGTCGGCAAGACCGCCATCGTGGAAGGCCTGGCGCAGCGCATCGTGCATGGCGACGTGCCGGAAGGCCTGAAAGACAAACGCATTATTGCACTCGATCTGGCTGCGCTGGTGGCGGGCACCAAGTACCGCGGTGAATTTGAAGAACGTCTGAAGGCGGTGCTGAAAGAAATCAACAGCAGCGAAGGCGAGATCATCCTGTTCATCGACGAGCTGCACACGCTCATCGGCGCGGGCTCCGCGGAAGGCTCCATGGACGCTTCCAATATGCTGAAGCCCGCCCTGGCGCGGGGCGAGCTGCACTGCGTCGGCGCCACCACGTTGCGCGAATACCGCAAGCACATTGAAAAGGACGCGGCGCTGGAGCGTCGCTTCCAACCTGTCATGGTGGGTGAACCGTCGGTGGAGGACACCATCTCCATCCTGCGCGGTCTCAAAGAAAAATACGAAGTGCATCACGGTGTGCGCATTCAGGACGCGGCCATTCTGGCGGCGGCGCGCCTGTCGCACCGCTACATCTCCGACCGCTTCCTGCCGGACAAGGCGATCGACCTGATCGATGAAGCGGCTTCCAGCCTGCGTATGCAGATCGATTCGCTTCCCGCCGAAATCGATGAATACCAGCGCAAGATCATGCAGTTGGAAATCGAACGGGAAGCCTTGAAGAAGGAATCCGATGCGCAGTCGAAGGACCGCCTGCAGAAAATCCAAAAAGAAATCGAGTCGCTGGGTGCTGCCTGCGAAACCATGAAGCAGCAGTGGGAAAGTGAAAAGAAAGTCATTGCTGAAAAGCGCGAATTGAAGGAAAAAGTCGAACGGGCCCGGCAGGAGTGCGACGTGGCCGAGCGCGAAGGACGGCTGGGTCAGGCCGCGGAATTGAAATACGGCACACTGCCGCGCCTGGAAAAAGAAATGGCCGATCTGGAAAGCCACCTGTCACAGGTGCAGACTGAAAAGAAAATTCTCAATGAAGAGGTGGGTGAGGAAGAGATCGCCAACATCGTTTCCCGCTGGACCGGTGTGCCCGTCGATAAGATGATGCAATCGGAACGCAGACGCCTTCTCGCTATGGAAGGCGAATTGCACAAGAAAGTGGTGGGGCAGGATGAAGCGGTGAAAGCGGTGTCCAACGCCATCCGCCGCTCGCGTGCGGGCATTCAAGATCCGAACCGTCCGATCGGCACATTTTTATTTCTTGGTCCGACGGGTGTGGGCAAAACGCAGCTGGCCCGGACGCTGGCGGAGTTTTTGTTCGATGACGAGCAGGCCATGATTCGCGTGGACATGTCCGAGTACATGGAAAAGCATTCCACCGCCCGCCTCATTGGTGCGCCTCCCGGCTATGTCGGTTATGAAGAGGGTGGTTACCTGACCGAGCACGTTCGCCGCAAACCGTATTCGGTGGTGCTGCTCGATGAAATCGAGAAGGCGCATCCGGACGTGTTCAATCTCTTTCTGCAGATACTGGACGAAGGCCGCCTGACGGACGGTCACGGCAAGACGGTGGATTTTAAAAATGCGGTTGTGCTCATGACCTCCAACATCGCCGGCAAGATGATCCAGGAAGCGGGCATGCAGATGAGCGAAATGGAAAAAGCCGGAACCGCAGACTGGGATCATGGGCATGAAGACATTCAGGAAGCGGTGCGGCAGGAGTTGCGTCAGCATTTCCGCCCTGAATTTTTGAACCGGATCGACGACATCGTGATCTTCCGCAATCTGTCCCGCGACCAGATCAAGGACATTGTGGAAATCCAGATCGGGGATTTGCGAAAGCGGCTTGCGGATCGGCAGATGGCTCTGGAATTGAGCGATGCGGCCAAGGCATTGCTTGCGGAGAAGGGTTACGATCCGGTGTTTGGTGCGCGGCCTCTCAAACGCGTCATTCAAAAATATGTGCAGGACCCGCTGTCGTTGAAACTGCTTGACGAAGAAGTACACGAAGGCGATACCATTCGCGTGGACAGGGAAAACGACGTGCTGATATTCAAAAAATCCTGAATGGCGGATTAAGGATTCCCGTTGCCTTAGGAGACTTCAACCAGACGGCGATGCAGAGGGTAGTACAGCGCCAGCTTGATGGGACGGGTTTCGCCCTTGGCGCGCAGGATTTCGGCATAAGCCTGCAACTGCGGTGCGTAGCGTTTTTCTTCTGCTTCAAAAAAACTTTCCAGGGAACTTCCTTGGTGCTCGCCGGTTTTGTAGTCGATAATCCAGCGTGTGCCCTCGGCATCGACAAAAGTACGATCGATGATGCGGTTGGAGAAGATGTCTTTTTTGGCAAAGGTCAGGGCGAACTCGCTGGCCGCATCTTCATGCGCGTCTAAAATCCAGCGTCCCACCTGTTCATCATCGAGAATGTTTTGGAGGGCGCGCACGCCTTTTTCCGCCACCGCCCCGGCCCGATCGAACGGCAGTCCTTCATTCAACAAAGCCGCCTTGAACGCGGGCTTCATCGATTCCGGATTTTTTTCGTCCCAGGTGTTCAACCCCTGGTCGGCAATATCCTTGAAGCAGCGATGCAACACGTTACCGAGAAACCGCGCCTCATTGCCCGCCCAGTAGTAAGGAGGCCGGTCCTCGCGTTCCTCGCGAATGTCCAACGGCCGCCCGGTCTCGATATCGGGTGGCGGTGTGGGCGGCTGAAACTCCCTGGCCAGCCGGCGCAGATGCGGCGGCTTCGGTTTGGGGCGGTATTGGGAAGGCCCTCCCGTCGAACCCATCGTCAGCTGTTCCTCCCACCCGGTTTGCACATGGGGCCACAGGTGCCCCAGCATGGAGTTGGCGGGCGGATTCTTGATTTCAGCGGCTTCGTCGTCCAGGGTCACGTGCCCGAACAGGTGCAGTTGCTGTTTCGCGCGGGTGACGGAAACGTAGAGCAGGCGGCGCATCTCATGTTGATCGCGGGCTTTATTGAGAGTGTTTAAAAATTTATAGATGGCGGAATCTTTTTCGCCGGTTTCCTGAATCGGGGCGAACAGCATGTGTTTTTGGTGGGTCAGCCAGAAAATCAGCTGCTTTTCATCCTTGCCCGTTTTCTTGCCGAGACCCGGCAGCAGCACGAAATCGAACTCCAGCCCCTTGGCCTGATGCATGGTCATGATCTGCACCGGACTGCCTTCCAACGCCGGGGGGCTGGCGTACAACCTTTCGAGCACGCGATCGAAACGGTACAGCGTGTCGTAGTCGCCTTTGTCGAGCGTCTTGGAAACTTCCCCGAAAAACACGTCGATGTCCGGCCACTGGCTGCGCTCGACGCAGGCGGGTCCGCCGAGATCGATCCAGCAACCTTCCAACAGATCGCGAAAGTTTTCGCCGGGCAGGGCGTCGAGAACCGGCGTTAACTTTTCTACCATGCGTGCCAGCCGTGCCTGCCCGTCGGTGGTTAAAGTCTGTTGCCGCGACGGTTCGTTCATCAATTGCCATAAAGGAGTGCTGCTGTCGAGCAGGCACAACCGGTGCAGATCTTCCAGATGAAGGCCGCACCAGGGTGCGCGGAGGATCGACAGCCAGGCGATGCGGTCATGCGGATCGAGCAGGGCGCGCATGAGCGACCACAGATCGAGGATGGCGGAACGGTCGGTGATCTTGTCGATGTTCTCGGCGCGGAGAGGAATGCCCGCTTCCTGCAGGTGCGGCATGAGCGATTCCAGATGAGTGCGCGAGCGCACCAGAATCGCGGTCGTGGCGCCGGGATGATCGGTTTGCAGACCGCGGATCACATCAACAAGCTGGAACGCTTCCTGCTCGGTTTCGGTTTTTATAAAAGGATGATACACCACCGCCTGTTCGGTGGTGGCGGCGCGCTCCGCATGCGAAGGCTCGTAGTCGATGGCACCTTCCAGATCGGCGGTGCCACCGGATTCCGTCTCCCGGTCCAGTGTTTCGAAACAGGCATTGACCCAGTGCACGAGGTGCGCCTGCGAACGAAAATTGGAACTCAATTGCAAGGGCACCAGGCTGACGGGACCGATTCCATTCTGCTTCACTTTGTTGAAGAAAGAAACCTCCGCATCGCGAAAGCGATAGATGGACTGCATGGGGTCGCCGACGATGAACAGCGTGCGTCCATCGTCTGGCGTCCAGCCCTCGGTGAGCAGGGACAGCAGCTTGTATTGTTTGTAGGATGTGTCCTGAAATTCATCGACCAGAATGTGATGCAGCTTGACGTCGTATTTCAACAGCAGGTCCGTCGGCGTCATCTCCCCACCCAGCGAAGTCAATGCAGACAGGGACAGCTCCGAGTAGTCGGTGTTGCCGCTCTGGATGAACACCTGCCTTAAGGCTTTCTCTATTTCCGGAAGTAGATGGAACATGGATTCGAGAAACTCCCAGTCAGAATCTTCGAAGCGTGGCTCCGGCAGGGATTTGATGTCATTCAGAACCGCGATCAACGCTGAGTCCGAGGCAAGCGATTCCAATATATATTGATACTCCTGCTTCAGGTCCTGATTGCCGCCATCGTTTTTAGCGGGGAATCCCATCCGCTTGTCCATTTTCTTTCTGACCGTACCGCCATCGGTGACCAGCATGCTGGCGATGATTTTCCAGATCGGCAAACCAGTGGACAGAGGTTCTGGGAATTCCGCAAGGTCCTTCAGAGTGGCCAGGTCGCTTCCAGATTGGCTGGCGTGGATGTTTTCTCCGGCGTAACGGAAAAAGGGCAGGAGTTGGGCTTTCAGTGCATCGGAAAACAGGGCGTCCGCCGCCTGCAAGCGGGCCTCCACCAGTTCGCTCAAGGCCTGCTCCTGTTCGTCGCGGCTTTCCGTGGAGGAGGGGGTTTCGAGGCGATTTTCGAAAAAGGTCAGCATCCAGCGATCGCGTTTTTGCAGCAGTTGGATCATCCGGTCCAAAAATTTGCCCTTGTTGTTGTCGAGGCGTTTCAGCAGCCGGCGCACCGCGTCCCCTGTTGGCGATGCCTCTTCCAATCGTGCCAGCATGCGTTGTGCCGTCTGCCGGTACAAGTTGTCGGCATTTTCCTCGATGTCGAGCAAGGAACCGATGCCGGAGAGCACGGGCGTTTGTTTGATCAGGGACATGCAGAAGGAATCGATGGTCTGGATTTTGAGACGGATGGGATTGTCGAGAAGGTTCCATTCGTGACGGGCGTCCTGCTTCAACACTTCCAGCGCCAGCCGATAGGTTTGCCGGCTGTGTTCGGATTCCGGCGGTTCGCCCTGAGCCGCCGTGGTCAATGCCTGGACGATGCGCGTCTGCATTTCTCCCGCGGCCTTGCGGGTGAAGGTCATGGCGAGGATGTGCTCCGGTTTCTCCACCCGCGCCAGCAATTTCAGAAAACGCTGGATCAGTAACTCGGTTTTTCCGGAGCCTGCCGGGGCTTGCACGATGAAGGACTGCGTGGCATCGAGGGCGCGGTCGCGCTGGTCCTGATCGTGAATGCGTCCGCTCATGAATCGTCCCCTTCGTCTTCGGTAGAGGCTGCAATCAGCAACTCGGCTTTGCGGCACAACGTACTCAACTCGCAACGGTCGCAGGGGCTGGGGGAGGGCACCGGATCGACCTGAACCGATCCTTGCAGAAATTGTGTGGCAAGCCCCTGCATGCGATCCCGCCATAATGATACCGCATGGTCCCAGTCATTGAACCCGCCCTTGTCTGGAGCTTTATTGTTGAGTCCGGGAAAGTCGAGGCCGTCGCGTCCCATACCTTTAAACGCACATCCCCCCTTGTTGACTTTGGCGAACAGGATGGCGTCGGCAGGGTGCGCCAGGCAATACAGCGGCAGTTGCGGTTCCAGAATGCGCTCGTCATGCCAGCCGGTGGCGGGAAACTGATTGCCCGTCTTGTAGTCGATGAGCACGAGCTGCTTGTCATCCGTGCGGTCGATGCGATCGATCTGGAGCCGCAGCCGCAAGTCACCCAAGGCATACTCAATCGGGGTTTCTGCGCCAAGCACTTCAAAATCATCGCGTGCCTGCTCGACGGTCAGCCACTCCAACGTCAGGTCGCAGAGTCGTTCCCATTCCAGTTTTTTGAATTCCATTTGTCCAAAAAACAGAAAGGGCTTTTCCGCAAGCACCGCATCGACCTGCGCCTCGACCGTTGCGGCAAGCGTCCCGTTGGCAGCCAGGGCATTCAGATTGCTTTTGGTTTTAACCTGTTTCCAGAAAAGTTCCAGGGTGCGATGCACGAGTTTGCCACGTTCGAGCGCATCCATCTCGAAATCTGACCCCTGTAAGGCCTCGGCCTTGAGGCGGTGCAGGGCGAAGGCGCGAAACGGGCATTCCGCCTGATGCTTCAGCAGGGAATGCCCGCCGCTCAGAAAATCTAATTCTTTTGCTGTGACCGTAATGTACGACCGATCTTCAAGGTCTTCCAGCCGGGTGTGATCGTGGTATTGGTCGATGAGGCGGTGCGAGGGCAGCGCGGTGGCATCCGGCTCCATCGGTTCCATTGATTTCAATAAAGGACTGACCAGGAGCTCGCGGTCGTTCAATCTTTTGGGAGCACTCAGTTGAATATCCGGTGCGGCATTCAACAGGCGCGCCAGGATGGTTTCGTAAAAACGGAGGGTGCGGTTGGGTGTGCAATGCGGCAACTGGTGCTGGCGTTGCAAGGTGAAGGGAATGAATGGATTCGGATCGTTGGGCGCAGGCAGGTTTTCGGCGTGGCAACCGAGCACCCACACGTGATCGAACTGCATACCCGCCGCTTCCAACAGCCCCACCACCTGGATCGGTTCTTCCCTTGTCTTGGGTTGGAAGATTTTGTCCTGCACAATGTGAGTCAGTGTGTTGACCAGAGTCACCCGGTCGATACTCCCCAGCACACCGTCCAGCGTCGCCAGTTCATCGAGGCATTCGTTCCAGGAATCATGCACCTGAAATTCCCGGCTGGATAACGTGCGTTCGCCACGCGGCCAGTTCATCTCGTGCAGCATCTTCGCGATCTGCTGCGCCCACTGGCCGGGACGTTTGCTGCCGGAAGCGTTCCCCCAGTCCTTCCATTTTTGCAGCACGGTCCTGAAGGCCTCGCAGGAGGCGAGCTCTGTGGAATTCAGTGCGTGGTTGACGGACACGCGAACGGAGCGTTGCCGCCGGAGAGCGCGGTCGCATTGCAGACGTGCGCTTTTTTCGGCTGGCCAGTTGCCGAAATAGGGCGAGATCATTAATTGAGAACACAATTGCGCCGGCATGGAGGGTCCGGGCAAAGCCAGCAGATTGAGGGCGAGACCGACCATGTGCTCGCGGGCCAGCGACGTGCCGAGCGAAACGTTGAACGGGGCTTCCTTGCCTTCCCAGCAGTACACCGAATCGGGCGCCAACTCGGCCTTCAACTCGTGCACCAGCAACTCGCGGTAGTCTTCCATGTTGGTGACGATGAGCCCGATGGTTGTTTCCGGTTGCATGACCGACCGCACCCAGCGCGCGCACTGAATCACTTCTTCATGCGGATCGGCATAGAGCCGGACCGAATGCGTCTGCTCACGAATCCACGCGCGTGGATCGGCGTCCGCGGCGGCGGACGGTTCCGGGTAATACGAAATGGTTGCGCCCTGGTCTTCTGAAAATTGGATGAAGTGCTGGAGTTGCGGCGTCCATTCATCAAAGCCCGCGAACTGAATGGTTGACGGAACATCGATCCTTCCGGCCTGCATGGCATCCTGCACGGCGGACAAAATTTGTGCCGGGTCGAGGGCGTTCCATTTTTTCAATTGATCCCGGTACTGCGATTGCCAGCGATGGAAGGCATGGCTCTCCTCCGAAAGCGTGTAATGGTTGGGGTTGGGATCGACCTGATACTGGTGGATCAGGCCAAAGGCTTCCGCCGCCTGAAGGGCCGCGCCTTGCAGGTGCAGCAGGTCGAGCTGCGAGGTGTGGATATCGTTGCGGATGATGCGTTCCCATACCTTGCGGGATTGCAGGCCGGATAACACATGTTGCTGCGGCCAGGACTCGATCCACGTTTGCCGCAACCAGGTTTCGAAGGGCACGATGCGCGGCGTCTGCCAGACGGTTTGGGATGCGGCCTGGCGGCGATTGTGTTGCAGAGAAAGCCAGCGCGCGAGGCGGGTGTTGACGGTGAGGACCAGGGTGGATGTGTCCGCAGGCGCAGGCATTGGCAGTTCGATCAATAGGGTGTGTGAAGAACAACGGGCCGGACTGGACGAACTGGCCCGGTCGAACGACAGCAATCAAATCGTCAGCGCCTGGGTAGGCGGAGCTGCATGTTATTGCGCGTGCCGGGGTGGTGATTATGGAGTGGCCTGCACCCAGACTTCGCCTGTGGACGTGGTCTCGCGTTTCCAGATCGGCGTGGTGCGCTTGAGTTCGGCAATGGCCCATTCGCAGGCTTTGAACGTTTCCTGCCGGTGCTCGCCGCAGGCGATGATGAGCACGATGTTCTCGCCGATGTCGATGTAGCCGATGCGGTGGATGATGCTCATGTCGATGATGCCGAAATCCCGGATGGCTTTGTCGCGGATGTCCGCGAGCTTTTTCTCCGCCATCTGCGGGTAATGCTCGAAATTCAATTCGGTGATGTTCTGTCCCTTGTTCAACTCGCGGCCCGTACCCAGGAAGGTGGTGATGCCGCCGATGTTGCGGGAGGGTTTCTTCATCACTTCGATTTCATCGTGAACGTTGAAATCTTCTTTTTGGATGCGGACTTTGGATTCGGTTGCCGTGCTCATGAAACGTTCCTCAACAAATGGTCACATGCCGCCGGAGAAGGGGGGCAACAGCGCGATCTCATCGCCGTCGCGGACCACCGTGTCCAAAGGCATCACGTCGTAATTGATGGAAATCATAATTTTTTTCTGGCGCACCATCTCACCGATCTGCGGCAGGGTTTTGCCGATCATGTGAGTCAGGGCTTCCAGCGTGACCTCGCCTTCGAGATCGAACCGGTCTTCTTCCTTGCCGGCCAGTTGCCGGAGGTTGGCGAAGTATTTCACGGTAACCATGCCTCAAACCTCCGATACGTTTTGGCGGGTGAACGTCCCGGACTTGCCACCGGTTTTGTATGTCAGGCCGATTTGATTGAAAAACATGTCGCGGTCAACCGCCTTGCACATGTCGTAGATGGTGAGGGCGGCCATGGAGACGGCCGTCAGTGCTTCCATCTCGACGCCGGTCTGCCCGGTGACCTTGACCGTGGCGGTGATGCCGATGGAACTCAGGCCGTGGGCGCCGGGTTCCGGGTATTCTTCAAATTGGATGTCCACCCCGGTCAACAACAACGGATGGCACATGGGGATGACATCCGAGGTCTTTTTCGCGCCCTGGATGCCCGCCACCTGCGCCACGGCCAGCACGTCGCCTTTTTTGATGCGGCCTTCCTGGATCAGCCGCAGGGTCTCCGGTTGCATGTACACCGTGCCCTGGGCGGTGGCGATGCGTTCGGTGACGCTCTTTTCCGAGACATCCACCATGCGGGCGCGGCCCTCTTCATTGAAATGCGTCAGCGGGTTGTTCATGATCCTTATCTTACAATAAATCCGATTGAACTTTAACCAATTACGCCGGTTTTTTTTCGCCGGGTGGTTGATACAGGCCGATCCGGTTGCCGTCCGGATCGAGAAGCGTCGCCAGCTTGCCGTAGGGGAATTCCTGCACTGCGTGGACGAAATGGACGCCTTTATTTTTCAAGACTTCCACCATCAGTTCGATGGGCCGGGCTTCGAGATGCACCATGGCCCCGGCGGCGGCTTCCGGTTCCCAGCGGTCCACCCGGCGTAACGCCAGCCGCTGCCCGTCGAGGTCGAATTCGGCCCAGTCGTCCACCTTGAACATCAGTTTCAAGCCGAGCACGTTCTGGTAGAATTCGACGGCGCGGTCCAGATCCAGGGTGCCGTAGTGGATGAACGCGATTTTTTTGAACAAGGGGTGTTCCAAGCCGTGCCGCCTTTCCGGTCGAATCCAGATGGGTGATTGGAGGTGCTTCCTTTATAGTAGAGGTTCACCCGGAGGGGTTGCAATCTTCTTATGAAAGCAAAATCCGACGGAAGGAAGACAGGATGGTTGCGCAGGACTCTGATCCCGGTGGAGAGCGCCTTGCCGGCATAGGTGGAGAACCGGAGTATGTTGTGCTTCTGCACGGCATCGCCCGCACCAACCGATCGATGGCCCCGCTCGCCGATTATCTGACAAAGCACGGCTATGCGGCAGTCAACATCGATTACCCTTCCACGCGTTATTGTATGGATGAATTGGTGGAGCGCCTGCATCAGATGATGCAGGCTTTGAATCTGGAGAAAGACCGGACCATTCACTTCGTGGGTTATTCGATGGGCGCGTTGATTGTGCGTGGCCTCGTGCAGAAACACCGGCCGCCTCATCTGGGACGGGTGGTGATGCTGGCGCCTCCCAACGGCGGCAGCGAAGTGGCGGATTTTCTCAAAAACAATTTCCTGTTCAAGTGGATATACGGTCCCGCCGGACAGGAGCTGGGTACGAATCGGGATGGCTGCCGCGCTCGTTTCGGCGACATTGATTTTGAATTTGGAGTGGTTGCGGGCGACCGTTCGCTGGATCCCTTGTCGTCGGCGATCATCGCGGGACCGAGTGACGGCAAGGTGTCCATCGAGCGCACCCAGGTTCCCGGCATGAAGGATCATATTGTGGTGCACGCCACGCACACGTTCATCATGCGTAACGAGAAAGCGATGGCGCAGACCCTGCACTTTCTGCAACACGGTGCATTTTATAGAGGAGATCAACCATGAACTCCAAAACGCGGATGGGGGTTTTGCTTGGCGTGGCGGCTCTCTTCACGCTGGCTGTGTTTTCATTTCCACCGTTGGCGCAGGACCCGGATTACCACAATTTTGCGGACCACATCCGTTTTCTGGGCATTCCCAACTTCGCCGATGTCATCTCCAATCTGGTTTTTGGGGTGGTGGGTGTCATGGGGCTGGCCGCTCTGAAACGGGTCGCCATGCACGAGCAGACTTTTTACCGCCCGCAGGAAACGATTTTTTTCGTTTTGATTTTTACGGGTGCGTTCTTGACCGGATTGGGATCGGCCTATTACCACTGGGCGCCCGGCGACGCCACGTTGCTGTGGGACCGTTTGCCGATGGCCATCGTGTTCATGGCGGTATTCGCATTGATTCTCGCCGACCGGCTGGGCATCGAGTTGGGCCTGCTTGCTTTAGGTCCGCTGGTGTTCCTGGGTCTCGTCTCAGTGCTGTACTGGGATCATACGGAAACGCTGGGGCAGGGGGATCTGCGTCCTTACATTCTGGTTCAGTTTCTACCGATCCTGCTGCTGCCTGTTCTGTTGGTCCTGTTCCCGGCGCGTTACAGCAAATCGATTTGTTTTGTGAAGCTGGTCGGCTGGTACCTCGTCGCCAAAATCTTCGAACAGCTCGATGCGTGGGTCTTTACCGGCACAGCAGGCATGGTGAGTGGCCACACGCTGAAACACCTGGTTGCCGGGACGGCGTTGTTCTTTCTGGTTTCTTATCTGGAGGAGCGGCGTTGCCTGCGGCCGGTGGGTGGTTGATCCCGCCGTATAAGATCAACCCTGGTTGGCGTTGACCAGTTCCTGCGTTTTGACGTAATCGATTTTTCCGGTGGCGAGCAGCGGCACTTCATCGACCACCATGATGCGTTTGGGAATGCTCAAATCGCCCAGTCCGTTGGCCTTGACGTGCTGGACGATGGCGTCGCGGGCGGCCTCCTTGTGTGTGGTCACCAGCACCATTTGCTCGCCCTTTTTTTCATCCGGCAATGTGACCACCGCGTGCTGGTAGTCCGGCCACAGGTGGGAGAGGTAAGATTCGACGGCGGTCAGTGAGATCATCTCGCCGCCGACCTTGGCGAAGCGTTTGGCCCGGCCCTTGATGGTGAGGAAGCCTTCCTCGTCGATCTCGACGATGTCGCCGGTGTCGTACCAGCGGTTTTCCGGAGGCTCCAGCACGCCGGGGTCGGTGTGCCGCAGGTAGCCTGCCATGACGTTGGGTCCGGTGACCCACAAGCGGCCACCTTCGTCGATACCGGGCACGGCTTCCAACCGCTGTTGGATGGCGGGCAGCAGGCAACCCACCGAGCCGGTTTTGTTCAGCATCGGCGTGTTGAGCGACAGGATCGGCGCGGTCTCGGTGGCGCCGTACCCTTCAAAAATGCGGATGCCGAATTTTTCCGCCCACACCCTGCGCGTTTCCTCTCTCAACTTTTCGGCTCCGGCGAACAGGTAACGCAGGTTGTGAAAATCGTAAGGGTGACCGTAATGGGCGTACCCGGCGAGAAACGTATCGGTGCCGAACATGATGGTGGCGTTGGTGTCATAGATGAGTTCGGGAATCTGCCGGTAGTGCAGCGGAGATGGATAAAAAAATGTTTTGAGGCCGCACAGCACCGGCAGCAGCGTGCCGCCGGTGAGGCCGAAGGAATGAAACACCGGCAGCGAATTGAACACGATGTCGGTGGGGCCGAGATCGATGCGCGCGTTCAGCTGGTTGACGTTGGCGAGGATGTTGAAGTGAGTCAGCACGACGCCCTTGGGCACGCCTTCGGAACCGGAAGTGAACAGCACCACGCAGGGACGGTCGGGATCGATCTGGCCCCGGCAGGCGTTGCGGTAGGCGCGCAGGGGAAACAGGCTGGACCACACGCCGCGCAGCTTGGCCAACAGGCCGATTTCTTTGCGCAGGTCTTCCAGGTACACGATGTGGAGCCCGGCGTCGGTGAGGGCATCGGTCAGGTCATGCAGCTTGCCTTTTTCTATGAACAGGCGCGAGGTGTAAACGCTGCGGATTTTCGCGGCCTCGCAGGCGGCGATCATGTTTTTGGTGCCGACGGAAAAATTGAGCATGGCGGGGACGCGCCCGAACGCCTGCAGCCCGAAAAACGTCACCAGCGCGCCCACGGCGTTGGGCAGCAGCACGCCGACGTATTCGTTCGGTTCGGTCCGGCGCGCCATGTGGCGTCCCAAAATAAAACAACGCAGAATGAGTTGGCGGTAGGTGATGGGTTTGCGTTCGATGTCTTCCGCCACCGCATGTCCTCCGCCATGCGTGGTGCGGGCTGTGAGCACGGCTTCGAACAGGGTTTTGCGCGAATCGGTGCTCTCGAACAGCATGTTCGACATGAGTGCGTACAACTGGCTGGCGGCCAGGCGGCGGCGTTTGCGGCCTTTCACCTTGTCCGGCACCTGGAAGGTGCGCGGTTCGAGAAAGGTCAAGGTGATTTTCGGAAACCATTTGATGGGCACCTTGCCGCGCAGTCGCGAGAAGGGGGTGAACTGGGCGCCGTCGATGCGGACGGGCAGAATCTGTGCGCCGGATTTATCGGCGATCATACCCGGTCCCTCGTACACCTTCATCAGGGATCCGGTGGTGGTGATGCGGCCTTCCGGGAAGATCACCACCTGCGCGCCGCTGCGGATGGTTTCGATGAGGTTGCGCGTGGCGATCGGGTTGGTCGGGTCCAGCGCGAAGGTCTCGGTCAGAAACAGGAAGGGTTTGACCATCCACGAACGGGCGATGAAGGTGTTGATGGCAAACGTCAGTTTCGTGGGCGTACAGGCGGCGATCAACGCGGCATCCAGAAACGACAGGTGGTTGGCGATGATGATGAATTTACCGTCGGCAACTTTTTTGAATTGTTCGAGGCCCTTGATCTCGACTTTGTAAAAGGTGTGGAACAGCCAGATGAGGATGGATTTGACCAGGGCGTCGGGCAGCAACTGGCAGGTATAGAGGGCGACGAAGGTGTTGAGGATGGCCAGCGTCAAGAACACCTTGGTGATGTCGAACCCGATTTGCAGCATGACAGCGGTGCCGATGGCCGACACCACCATGAACAGGGCATTCAGTACGTTGTTGCTGGCGATGGTGCGGGAGCGGTGCGTGGTCTCCGAACGCGATTGCAGGATGGCATACAACGGAACGATATAGAGGCCGCCGCACATCGAAATCATGAACATGTCGAACAGAATGCGCCAGCTTGAAAAGTGAGTGAGAAACTGCCCGGCCCCGATCATCTCTGTCCCGCTGGCGATGAAGGTCTGCTGGCTGGCGAAGTAAAGATCGATGATGAACACCGTCATGCCCAGCATGCCGAGCGGCACGTAAGTGGCGACGATCTCGCCTTTCAGCAGGCGATTGCACAGGAGGGACCCGATGCCGATGCCGACGGAGAATACGGTGAGGAACAGTGTGACCAGTTCTTCGTTGCCGCCGATGATGTCCTTGCCGTACGTCGGGAACTGAGCGAGGAAGGTGGCGCCGATCAGCCAGAACCACGAGATGCCGAGAATGGACAGAAACACGTCGCGATTTTTGCGCGAATAGGCGACGATGTTCCAGGTTTCGCGGAAGATGTTGTAATCCACTTTCAATTTGGGCGCGGCGGCGACGCGTTTCGGGATGAACAGGCTGCCGGCAAAACCGACGCCCGCCAGGGTGATGACGATGCCGGACACCATCCACACCCCACCCTCGCGCAGGATCAGCAGGCCGCCAATGATGGTGCCGACCAGAATGGAGATGAAGGTCCCGGCCTCGATGAGGGCATTGCCGCCGATGAGCTCGTCTTCCAATAGAAGCTCCGGCAGGATGCCGTACTTGATGGGGCCAAAAAATGCCGACTGCGTGCCCATCAGAAACAGGATGGTCATCAGCAGGTTGACGCTCCCGATATAAAAACCATAGGCCGCGCCCATCATCAGTATGATTTCGACAAATTTGATGACGCGCACCAGCTGGGATTTTTCATACTTGTCGGCGAGTTGGCCGGCGGTGGCGGAAAACAGGAAGAAGGGCAGGATGAAGATGCCGGCGGCGGCGGTGATCATCATCTGTGCGTTCAACCCGGCGCGCTCTGCCGCGACGTAGGTGATGAGGATGACCAGCGCGTTCTTGAACAGGTTGTCGTTGAAAGCGCCAAGGAACTGCGTCACGAACAGAGGGAAGAAGCGTTGGGACCAGAGTAGATTGAGTTGGTTTTTAAGCATTCGGTATTCTGTTCAGGTGATAGGGGGCGGGTTGCAAACAAAATCTCCGCATTCAAAACCGGCATATTGTATCATTAGTGCTTTTCGTTTTACCGCTTAGATTGCGAATTTATTCCAGCGGGTTTCACAACCGCTGTTTTCCGGGAGCTTTCGTTGTCCGCCATTAGTATTACGTTGATCCTGCTTTCCTGCCTGTTTCATGCGCTGTGGAATGTGTTGACGCAGACCAGCCGCAATTCCAATTTCCTTTCCGGCTTCAAAGGCATGGTCATCATTGTGATCGCGCTGGGCTACCTCGCCACCTCCGGGTCCAGCGCGGTGCCGGAAGGGGTGTGGGTGTGGATTGTGGTGTCGGGCGTGTTGCACGGCGTTTATATTTTGAGCCTGTCGAAAGCCTACCAGACGCAGGACATCTCGTATGTGTATCCCATTGCCCGCTCGGCTCCGGTATTCGTGCCGGTGTTCGCGTGGTTTTTTCTGGCGGAACACCTCAGTATTTCATCGATGAGCGCCATCGTGCTCATTCTGGTCGCCGTGTATATTTTGCATTTCGACGGTCACTTGATCCGTGGGTTCCGCAATCTATGGGACGCCATCCTGCACAAGGACATGCGCTGGGCATTCATCACGCTGGGCCTGGTGGTGGGATACAGCCTGGTGGACAAGCAGGGCATGGATTTATTCATCGAAGCTCGCCCCGACCAGGCAGTGGAAAATGGATTCGCGTTTTTTTTCCTGGAAGCGTTGATCGGGTTCACGCTGTGCAACCTGTACCTGTTCGCAAAACACCCGGCGCAGGAAATAGGGGCGGTGTGGCGGCAGGAATGGGGACGGGGACTGGTGGCGGCGGTGGCGACCATCGGTTCCTACGGATTGATCTGCGTGGTGCTCCAGTTCGAGGAGGTGAGCCAGGTGGTGGCGGTGCGCCAGACCAGTGTCCTGATGGTCGTTTTGTGGGGCGTGCTCCAGCTCAAGGAATCGTTCGGGTCGCAGCGGATTCTGGCTGGGGGTCTGGTGGTGCTGGGGGTTGCTCTGATGGGTTGGGAGCCGTCCGCTTCTCTGCCGTAGATTAAAAAGATTTAATCCCATCCCCCTATTGTGGTTTGCTAAGATTAATGCGTTGGACGTTTTAACTCTTTCCGTCTGTTTATTTCACGGACCTTTCCTCAAACGGGTTCTCCGGAGGTGTTTTGTGGCTATGCATCGTATCAAAATCCTTTCAGGAATTTTGATTGTACTTCTCATCGTTCTTCTGAACGTTTCGGCCTTTGCCGGAATGGACAATCGCAAAACGAAAACCCTCGTGCTGGGAAACAATCTGGAAGTGTTGCTGATGAGCGACCCGGATGTGGATCGCAGCGCCGCTGCCCTGTCTGTCGGAGTGGGACACCTCTATGATCCGCAAGAGAAGATGGGAATGGCGCACTACCTGGAGCACATGCTGTTTCTGGGGACGGAAAAGTACCCGGAGGTGGGATCTTTCAAGGATTTTCTGACCGCTCACTCCGGCTCCAGCAACGCCTACACCGGTGACAACATCACCAACTACTTCTTTCAATCCAGCCACGATGCCTTTCCTGAGGCCATGGACCGCTTTTCGGATTTTTTCCGCGCCCCGTTGTTTGATAAAACCTACGCGGAGCGGGAGGTGCAGGCGGTCAACAACGAATTTGAGAAGAACAAATTGCAGGATGGATGGCGCGCCAGCCACCTGACCAACCAGGTTTCCAAAGAAGGCCACCCGATCCGGAATTTCGGCATCGGCAACGCCGACACCCTTGCCGGAGACAACCGACCGGCCTTACTCGAGTTTCATGACAAGTACTATTCCGCACGCATCATGCGGCTCTCCGTTTTATCCAAACTCACGCTGCTGGAACTGGAGCGGATTGTGCAGAAGTACTTTTCGAACATTTCGGACCATTCGGTGAATCTGCCGGAAGTGCCGTCCGATTACCGCCAGCCTCTTTCCGGCAAATACCGGTTGCTGAAAATCAAGACCATCAAGGATGTGCGGTCGCTCAGCCTGGATTTTCCGACGATCCGCCTGGCGGATTATAAGGAAAGCAAACCGGCATCGATCGTGGCGACGGTGATCGGTCATGAAGGCCAGGGATCGCTGTTGTCCAAACTGAAAAAAGAGGGTCTGGCGCTGGGGCTTTCAGCGGGGGGCGGGTACAGTCACCCAAACCTGTCGAGTTTCGGCATCACCATCAATCTGACTCCCAAAGGCATGGACAAGTACGAACGCGTTCTGGAACTGGTTTTTTCCTATATCGAGATGCTAAAGAAAACCGGATTTGAAAAGTACACGTTTGAAGAAACGCAGGCGATGGCGGAAATCGATTTTGAATGGAAAAGTCCGCAGGAAGGCATGGGCTTCATGGCGGGCAAGGCTGCCATGATGCAGATCTACAAACTGGACGAGGTGGAGGAGTTGCCCTACCTCTTTAAAAAATACGACCCGGACGCCTACCGCGCCGTGCTGAATACCTTGACGCCCGAAAACATGCTGGTTGTGCTCAACGGCCAGAATGTGGAAACGGACCAGGTCGAAAAATTTTTCGGGACGGAATACTCCCTGACCCAGGTGGGGGGATCGGCTTACGACAAGCTGACCCATCCGCCGGAACCTGAGGGCATGACGTATCCTGAGAAAAACGATTTCGTGCCGTACAAACTGGAGATGGTCGAGGAAGACCCGAGTCTCATCCGGGATGACCAATACGCCAAAATCTGGTTCAAGTTCGATCACAAGTTCAAACAACCCAAGGTGTACATCCGTTACCGGATTGAAACGCCGCACGTGTACGACACGGTGGACAACCTGGCGCTCTCGAAGTTGTACAACCTGGCCATTCATGAAGGGTTGAATGAGCTCACGTATCCGATCAGCCTTGCTGGACTGGTGTACAGCATCGACATCGAAAAGCAGGGCATGACGCTGTCGGTGGGTGGTTATACGGAACGCATCAATGATCTGTTGAAGCTGGTCGCGAAAAACATGAAGACCATCAAGATCAGCAAGCAGAAATTCGGAAACATCAAGGAAGCGGTTCTGCGGGACATCCGCAATCGTCAATTGGGTCAGGCCTACATGCGGGCTTCGTATTTTCACCGTCAGTTGTGGCAGGTCAAGCAATACACGGAAGAGGAACTGCTGGCGGCGCTGGAGCCGATCACTTTGGAAGACGTCCGCCAATACTCCCAACGATTGTATGAGCGCGTGTATGCCACCGGCCTGGTGCACGGCAACTGGACGGTCGCAGAGGTGAAAAGCAGCGTCAACATTCTGCTTGGTGAATTATCCAGCCTGCCGCTTGCCGAAAACGAACGTTACAAAGAGGAAGTGGCGGTGTTGCGTCCCGGCGAAAAAGTGCGTTTCTCCCAGCAGGTGCAGGACAATAACAATGCCCTGTATTACACGTTGCAGGTGGGTGAACGTTCCATGGAACGGCAGGCCAAGCTGTCGTTGATCGCGTCCATCGTCGAGAGCGATTTCTACACGCAGATGCGAACCAACCAGCAGTTGGGTTACATCGTATGGAGTTTTGAGAACCGTATGGAGGAACGCCTGTTCTTCAAGATGATCATCCAGTCGTCCAATTACAGTCCGTTCGAATTGCAGAAACGGGTCGAGGCCTGGATGGATAAAACAGATGGCCTCCTGAGTGCGCTTTCCGATGAAGAGTTTGAGCGTCACCGCCGGAGCCTGATCGTTTCCCTGGAGAAGCAGGGCGACAGCATCGGTGCGGTGGCGAGTGACCTTTACTACTACGCGACAGAAGAAGACGGAAACTTTCAATTTAAGGAACAACTGGTGGAAGCGGTCCGCAAGCTGAGCAAGGATGACGTGGTTGCGGCGGCGAAAAAACTGTTCCAGAGTCCGCAGGTGGCGCGTTCGATCATTCTGGTGCGGTCCAATGCGAACGACGATGCGGTGCCGGACGATGTGTTGACCACCATCGACCAGATCAAAAACCGTCGCGCCACCCCCGTCGGTGTGATTCCGCAATAGATGGAGAGAGTGCTAGGATTCTAAGGTGAAGCCGTTCGTTCGGCAGAATGCAAAAATCCCCTCCCGGTGCACGACGCGGACCGGAAGGGGATTTTTTTTGTTTCAGGCGTGTTCCAGTTCGTTCTGAAGATCGGGGGCGACGGTGACGGACTGCACCGTGGCGTCCACGTATTGCCGGGTGTCGTTGGCTTTGAGTTGTTCGAACAGAAAATGGAACTTGTCCTCAAGCTCTTTGCCGATCTTTGCTTTGATGTCGTCCGGCAGGTTCCAGAACCGTTCCTTGAACGGGTTGCCGAACCCTTTTTTGCGGGTCTTGTAGATGAACTGTTCGTCTGTCCAGTTGGCTTTTTTCTCATCGGCAAACTGTTTGCGCAGGTAGTCGTAGATTTCCTGCTTGAGGGTCTGCGGGAAATGGGTGCTGTCGTAGATCATGTTCTGGAAGTTGGTGGCCAGATGGATCTCCGCGGTTTCCAGCTCCGGAAATTTATGGAACATTTCCGCGGGCAGGGTGGAGGCGCCGTGCTGCACCGCCCCGGCCAGGTGGTACTGCTCGCGTGAGATTTGCGACAGTTTCTCCAGTGTTTCGAAATCGAGCTGCACATCGGCCACCGACCCGTCCGCCAGCGGCACGCCGCCGTGTTCGGTTCCCGTCTGGATGGAGATTTTGCTGATGGTCTTGTATTGCGGATTGACTGCGGCCAGTCTTTCGTTGAAGTTGTCCATGTAGGCGCGCAGTTCCTTCTCGTTGCTGTTCTCTTTGCCGACCTCGCCGATCTCGCCGCCGACGGAGACCGTCACGCCTTCCGGTTCCAGCTCGCGGATGAATTGGGTCAGTTCCACACCCACCTCAAAGTTGAGCCGCTGCTGCTCTTTCACATCTTCCGGTTCCAGCGTCACCAAAGTGGAGGTGTCGATGTCGATGTTGTAGAACCCGGCCAGCAGGGCGTCCCGGATGAGGTCCTTGAGGCCTTCGATCTCCTTGTCGCGATTTTCATGGAATTTCTGGGCATTGACCTGAAAGTGGTCGCCCTGGATGAAAACCGGGCCCCGGTATTTTTCCTTGATCGCCGCTGCCAGCACCACGGCTGCGTATTCGTGCGGGCGCTGATGGGTGTAGCCGATTTCAGATTTGGCGATCTCAAAGATGAACGCGCCGGCCCGGCAGGCCTGAGCGGTACGGAAAATGGCCCGGCAGGTCTCGTAGGTCATGCCCCGGATATTGATGGCGGGAACCGTGTAACCTTTGTTTTTACCCTGGCCGCGGGCCTCATACAGGTCCTGGATGGAGGCGGGGACGATCCCCTGCTGTGCGGCCAGGCTCTTGATGGCAAATCGGGATCGGCCCCGGATTTCTGCGGTCGGATTGAGGACGGCGTTGTGGACAAGGCGGTCCAAAGCCTTGTCCCGTAAGGCATCTTCATTTTCAAGGTGGACGTCACTATTATTGCAAGAGGCCGCGCCTTTGAGATGGTCGATCAAATCCTGTTTTGTGGAAAACAACATCGAATTTTCCTCCTGTATCCTTGCCCCGGCGGAGAGGGTGCCCGAAGTGGATACAAGTAATTGTAAAATAGTGGATTAAGGCGGTTCCCATTGAGTTGGAAGAGTGCGTGGGATCACCGGCCCCCCACCGGTGTAAAAACCCTGGATGGCTCTGGATCGCACCACGCTCAGGTCGATTTTTCCCGATTATATACCATAAGAACTTTTCTTTGCAGGAAGAAATTTTGAATAAAAAGGGCTTCCCCCCGGTTTTATGGCTTATAGTGAGTGCCTGGCCTTTAAGATCGAACCGGTGTTGTGGCACTGCCGGGCAACCTAAAAAGGAGTGGATATAGACTTCTTTCCTAGGCGGGGCGAATGCGGCCAGAGCTTTTAAAAACATTGGGGTTTTCAGTTGACAGTCCCCGAAATTTTGTTAGAATTCCGACTGATTTCACTTCCGCGCCATGGAGTATTGACTCGCATAGGTTGGGACTCTAAACCAAATCAAATTAAGTCCTTATATATAGATTCCGTTAGAAGTATTTGCCATACATATACATAGGTAATTTTAGGGAGAACAGAACCCCATGTTTAAAAATATCTACGTTCCGGTCGATAATTCCGACTATTCGAACGAGTGTGTTGACCTGGCGTTGGAATTCGCCAAGGGAACCGATGCCACGATCATCTCCAGCCACGTTTACGCTGCCAAGATGCACGATGTCCGTTTTCGGCAGATGGAGAGCGGCTTGCCTGAAGAGTATCAGGATGAGCAGGAGTTGGAGAAACAGCGCGCCATCCATGACCAGTTGATCACCAAGGGCATGGAAGTCATCACGGACTCTTATCTGGACGTTCCCAAATTCAAGAGCAAGGCGCGCAACATCCCGTTCATCGGGAAGTCGTTGGAAGGCCGCAACTGGATTGAGCTGGTTCGTGACATTAAAGAGTCGAATTACGATCTGGTCATCATGGGTGCTCTGGGACTGGGAGCCATCAAGGACAGCCAGATCGGCACCGTCACGGAGCGCGTGATCCGGCGCATCAACACCGACACGCTGATCGTCAAGAATGTACCCGCGATCCACAGTGAAAAGCCCTCGAGTGGCAAGATCGTCGTCGCGGTGGATGGCAGCGGTCATTCCTTCGGCGGTTTGAAGACCGCCATTGACATGGCCAAGCAGACCGGTCGTCCGCTGGAAGTCATTTCCACCTTCGACCCGTATTTCCATTACGCCATGTTCAACAGCCTCACCGGTGTTCTGTCGAAAGACGCCGCCAAGGTGTTCAAGTTCGAACAGCAGGAAAAACTGCACGAGGACATCATCGACAAGGGACTGGCCAAGATTTATCAGTCGCACCTTGAGGTGTCCCGCAAGATCGTCGAAGACGAAGGGCTGGAGTGCACGGCGCGTCTGCTCGACGGCAAGGTGTTCGAAAAAGTTCTCCAGTACGCCCGCGAAGAAAACCCCTGGGTTCTCATCCTGGGCCGCATCGGCGTGCACAGCTCGGAAGACATGGACATCGGTGGCAACACCGAAAACCTGCTTCGCCTCGTTCCCTGTAACGTCCTGCTTTCCAGCCGCGTGTACAAGCCGCCGGTTGATATGCAGGCGGAAGAGAGCATTGAGTGGACCGCGGAAGCCAAGGAACGTCTCAAGAAAATTCCGGGATTCGTTCGCCCCATGGCGACCGCCGCCATTCTGCGCTATTCCCTGGAGCGCGGTCACAGCATGATCACCTCCAGCGTCATCACCGAAGCGTGTGAAAGCATCTTGCCCGCCGGAGCCATGCAGGCCATGTACAATATTGGCGACCAGATGCGCGACAAGATGGCAAAGGGTGAGGATCCGCTGGAAGGCATGATCGATGACCGGCAGCATGAACTCGAAAAGAAATATGCCGAGGAAGTGGCCAAGGTGGAAGCTGAAGAGGCCAATAAGCCGAAGACCCTGAAATGCTCCAGTTGCTCCACCTACCTGGGTATGGGCACCGTCAAGTGCGGCGTGTGTGGCGCCGAAGGTGCCGCGCTGGTTCCGGTAGATATGTCCGGCTTCCAGGCAGGTGAGGCGGAGCAGAGCGAGTCCACCACGGTGACGACGTTCGACTCCACCGAAGTGACGTGGACCAAGGAAGCGCAGGATCTGGTTGAGACGTTCCCGCAGGGTCACGTTCGCCGCCGGGCGCATGCGCGCATCGAAAAGAACGCACGCATCCAGAAAGTCGATACCATCACCAAGGCGTTTGCTGAGAAAATCCTCAACGAAAAAGCCGATGGTCGCAAAGAAGTCGCAGTTGCGGAAACGCCAGGCAACGGTGGCAATGGTAAAGAAACCGGCAACGGGAACGGCGATAAGGGTCACCTTCAAGCTTATGGCGATCCCGCTCTGTTCCCCGGCAAAAACTTCTCCAAAGGCCCGGTCGATCCGACCCGGTTCCTGTGGACGGAAGATGCCATTGCCCGGATTGAGCAGGTGCCCCAGGGCTTCATGCGGGAAAACACCCGTGAGCGGGTTCTGGACTATGCCAACCATTTCAATTTGATGGAGATCGATCTCGATACCTGTCAAAAGGGAATTGAAGAATCCATCAAGGTCATGACTGAGATGATCAACAGTGGGGCGACCTTGGATGATTTTCTGCCGCAAAAGAAATAAGGACTGAAGCCCTCAGCTTTATTTCGAAAGGCGTTGCACGGCGTGCAATCGTTAAAAATGTGCAGATCAAGCCCCTGTCCGTTGATAACCGTCAACGGCCAGGGGCTTTTTTATGACCCCGTCTTGACAACACACAGCCTCCTCCGCATCCTGACAACATGAAAAAGGCAACCATCTACCAGCGACTGGTCCATTATCTTCTTCCCTATAAAGGGAAAGTGATCCTGACGTTGCTGACGTCTGTCCTGGTTGGAGCCCTCTCCACGTCTCCCGTCCCGTTGGTTCAGCAGACCTTCGACAAGATTTTTGTCGAAAAAGATTACTTCATGCTGAAGATGTTGCCCTTGATCGTCATTGCGCTTTACCTGACCAAGGGAGTTCTGCGCTATATACAGAGCGTCATCATTTTTCAGATCGGCTGGGAACTGGTGGCGAAGATTCGTCTGGAAATGTTTCAGCACATTCACAAACTGCCTTACGGTTTTTTTGAAAAAGACACTACGGGTCAATTGATGTCGCGCCTCGTCAACGACGTCAACGCCATGCTGTTGTCGCTCACCAAGTACATCAAGGACACCATTCAGAGTGTGGTGATGTTCATCGGCCTGCTGTTCTGGGTGTTTTGGCTGAAATGGGATTGGGCCCTCATCGCCATTTTTGTGATCCCGGTGGCTTTGGTCCCGACCGGCATGGTCGCCCGCAAGTTGAGGAAACTGGGACGGCGTGGGCAGGAACTGCTGGCGGACATCAACTCCACCATGCTGGAATCCATTTCCGGCATCAAGGTCGTGCGTGCGTTCGGACTGGAAGAGCAGGAAGATAAAAAACTGGAACGGCACAACGATGAGTTCCTCAAAATCATGAAGAAGGACGTCCGTTATACCGAGTTCACATCCCCGATGATGGAAGTGCTGGCGGTGCTCGGTGGCTCGGTGGTGTTGTGGCTGGGAGGATTTGAAGTGCTGGAAGGGGAGATCACCCAGGGAGCCTTTTTCGCTTTCGTGCTCGGCATGTTCATGATGTACGATCCCATGCGCATTCTTTTCAAAACTTATACCGATTCGCAGAAAGCGGTGGCGGCCGCCGAGCGCGTGTTTTCCGTCCTCGATACGGAAGAAGAAAAAGCAAACGACGGCACGTTGGATTTGACGGAATTTCAGGACCGCATCGAATACCGCAATGTGGGCTTCAAGTACCCGACCCGCGATACGATGGTGCTGAGCGATATCAACCTGACGGTGAAAAAATCGGAGGTGCTCGCCATCGTTGGCATGAGCGGCGCGGGCAAGACCACACTGGTGGACCTGCTGTTCAAATTTTTCAACGTAACGCAGGGAGAAATTCTCATTGATGGCGTGAACATCAATGACATCAGTTCACAGTCTCTGCGACGCAACCTGGCGCTGGTGACGCAGGAAACGTTTTTGTTCAACGACACCATCTGGGCGAACATCGGCTACGGCAATCCCGATGCGACGAAGGACGATATCGTGCGCGCCGCCAAGGCCGCCCACGTGGACACGTATGTGCAGGCATTGGACGATGGCTATGACACGGTGATCGGTGAACGCGGGCTGAAACTGTCCGGAGGACAACGGCAGCGCATTGCCATTGCCCGCGCCATTGTCCGCAACGCTCCGATTCTGGTTCTGGACGAAGCCACCTCGGCGCTCGATTCCGAATCTGAAAAACTGGTGCAGGATGCCCTGAACAATCTCATGGAACACCGCACCACCTTTGTCATCGCACACCGGTTTTCCACCATCAAGCATGCCGATCGCATCATCGTGATGGAACATGGAAAAATGGTGGGGCAGGGCAACCACGAGCAGTTGCTGGAACAGTGCCCGCAGTACCAGAAGTATTACGAGATGCAAATCATCGGCTCCGCATGAGGAAGGCATTATGCGATTTGAAAACGTTTGCATCGAAGCGATAGGCCATCACCTCCCCGAAAACATCGTCAAGTCGGACGACCTGGAACGCCGCCTCGGCCCTTTGTACGACAGGTTCAAACTTTCCGTTGGACGATTGGAGTTGATGAGTGGCATCCGCGAGCGCCGCTTCTGGGACAAGGGTGTGTTTCCCAGCGCGGTGGCTTCGAAAGCCGGAGAGGATGCGCTGGCCCGCACCCCGATGGACCGCAACGAAATCGGATGCCTCATCTGCGGCTCGGTGAGTCGCGATTTTCTGGAGCCTGCCACGGCCTCCGTTGTGCACAACAGCCTCAAGCTCCGGCCCGATTCCATTTTTTATGACGTGTCCAACGCCTGTTTGGGTGTTCTCAACGGCATGATCCAGGTGGCGAACATGATCGAGTGCGGACAGATTCGCGCCGGGCTCATCGTTTCCGGAGAAAATGGCGGCCCTCTGGTCGATCACACCATCGAAACGTTGTTGGCCGACCCCAACCCCACGCGCAACAAAATCAAGTCCGCGTTTGCTTCCTTCACCATCGGTTCCGCCGCGGTCGCCGTCCTGTTGGCGCACAAAGACCTGGCCACCACCGGGCATCGCTTGATCGGCGGCGCTTACCAGTCGGCTACGCAGTTCAACCATCTTTGCCAGGGCAATCAGGATTCCGGCATGGGCGGAGACGCGGCGCCGTTGATGGAAACCGATTCCGAAACCCTCATGCAGGAAGGGTGTGAGCTGGCTCGCCAAACCTGGGACGTGATGAAACATAATTTGAATTGGGGCAACGATGATGTCGATCGCGTGTTCTGTCATCAGGTGGGCCACCTGCACCGCAAGTTGCTCTATGAAACATTGCAGCTGAACCTCGATAAGGATTTCTCCACGCTGGAGTTTCTAGGCAATACCGGTTCCGCTGCCCTGCCGGTGACGCTGGCGCTGGGCGATGAACAGGGCGTCATCCTGCCGGGCCAGAAGGTGGGGCTGCTCGGAATCGGCAGCGGCTTGAGTTGTGTCATGCTGGGGGCGGAATGGTGACCGATGTCTGCCTCGACGAGCTCAAAAACATCTATCCCTTCGAGTCGCATTATCTCGACCTGAATGAACTCCGCTATCACTACCTCGACGAAGGCCAGGGTGAAACCCTGCTCATGCTGCACGGCAATCCGACCTGGTCGTTTTATTACCGCAACCTGGTTCGCGGTTTGCGCAGCCAGTACCGCTGCGTGGTGCCGGATCACATGGGCTGCGGCCTTTCCGACAAACCTCAAGATTATAATTACACGCTCAGCCAGCATATTGACAACCTCGAGCGTTTGATCGAGAAGTTGAGCCTCGATAACATCACTCTCGTCATGCACGACTGGGGCGGCGCCATTGGCATGGGACTTGCCGTACGGCACCCGGAAAAAATCAAACGGCTGGTGCTGTTCAACACCGCCGCGTTTCGGACGGACCGCATTCCTTTCAGCATCAACTTGTGCCGCCAACCGGTGATCGGTCCGGTGGCGATTTTAAATTTTAATTTGTTTGCGCGCATGGCCCTGGTCTGGGCATGCAGGCAACGTGATCGCATGACCGCTGAAGTGAAACGGGGCTATCTCGCTCCTTACAATAGCGTCGAAAACCGCATCGCCACGTTGCGGTTTGTGCAGGACATTCCGATGCATCCTGCAGTCCCCAGTTATCCGGTGGTGGAGCACATCGAATCCAAACTCGGTTTTTTTCGTGACCGGCCGGTGCAACTGATATGGGGAATGAAGGATTTTTGCTTTAATGATTATTTCCTGCAACGCTGGAAAACCTATTTCCCCGAAGCGGAAATCCATCAAGTGGAAGAGGGGGGTCATTATATTGTGGAAGACGCGTATGAAGAGATCATTCCGTGGATGATCCAATTTTTCAAAAGGAACGCCATTTGAAAACTTAAAATCCATCTTTTTAGGGTGGCCTGCTTGGAAAATGTTTGACCCCGTTTCAGAGTACAGGGACTATATTCTAAGTGGAGGGCCTTCTCATGGACACTTATACCCGGAGTCAGTTGGCAAAGTTGGTGAGAGTGAACAAGGAAACCCTGCGTTACTATGAAACCCGCAACCTGATCGATCCCCCCCTGCGTTCCCGTTCCGGTTATCGCCTGTACAGCCAGGAAGACGCGAAACGCATCTTGTTTATCAAGAACGCCCAGAAGCTTGGTTTTTCCCTCGATGAAATTTCTGAAATTTTAAACCTTCAGGTCAATAAAAAGCAGACGGCTGCCACGGTCCTGAATAAAGCACGGGTCAAAAGGCAGGCCATTGATAACCGGATTGAGAAGTTGAATGATTTGCGCCAGGCCATCGATGGTTTGATTGCGGCCTGCGAAAAAAATGAAACGCATCACCCCCGCCCCATCCTGGCGTTTTTTGAAGAGGATAGATTTTTATCCGACGATATCTAGGAGGCGGAGAGTTATAGATTGGATGGAGTCCGAATCCGTAACGAAACCCGGATCAAAATCTGAAACCAAAAAAAACGGCGTCCCCAAAGGGACGCCGTTTCTCTTATTTAAGATGCTTCCGGTATTAGTACCGGTAGTGATCCGGCTTGTAAGGACCGCCGACGGGAATGCCCAGGTAGTCAGCCTGCTTGTCGGTCAGTCGCGTCAGTTTGACGCCCAGCTTTTCGAGATGCAGACGCGCCACTTCCTCGTCCAGATGTTTGGGCAGCGTGTACACGCCGAGCTCGTATTTCTTCGTGTACAGTTCGATCTGCGCCAGCACCTGATTGGTGAAGGAAGCGGACATGACGAACGAAGGATGCCCGGTGGCGCAACCCAGGTTCACCAGCCGGCCTTCCGCCAGCAAAATGATGAAATGCCCGTCCGGGAAGGTGTACTTGTCCACCTGCGGCTTGATCTCTTCCTTCTTGATGCCCTTGAAGTTGTTCAACTGCTCCACCTGGATCTCACAATCGAAATGGCCGATGTTGCACACGATCGCCGTGTCCTTCATCTTTTCCATGTGATCGATGCGGATGATGTCCTCACAACCCGTCGTCGTGACGTAGATGTCGGCTTCCGGCAGGGCGTCTTCCAAACTTGTCACTTCATAGCCTTCCATCGCCGCCTGCAGGGCGCAGATGGGATCGATTTCCGTGATCAACACGCGAGCGCCGTAAGCGCGCATGGACTGCGCACAGCCCTTGCCGACGTCGCCGTAGCCTGCAATCACCACCACCTTGCCCGCGACCATGATGTCGGTGGCGCGCTTGATGCCGTCGGCGAGGGATTCGCGGCAACCGTACAGGTTGTCGAACTTGGATTTGGTGACGGAATCGTTGACGTTGATGGCCGGCGATTTCAGCGAGCCGTTCTTCATCATTTTGTACAGCTTGTGCACGCCCGTCGTCGTCTCTTCGGAGATGCCCTTGATGTTCGGCAGCATTTCCGGATGCTTGTCGTGGACGTAGCCGGTCAGGTCGCCGCCGTCGTCGAGAATCATGTTGGGACCTTCGTCGAACAGCAGAGTCTGGCCGGTGCACCACCAGTATTCCTCTTCCGTCATGCTTTTCCAGGCGAACACCGGGATACCGGATTTGGCGATCGCGGCCGCGGCATGATCCTGCGTGGAGAAGATGTTGCAGGACGCCCAGCGGATTTCAGCACCCAGTTCGGCGAGGGTTTCGATCAGCACGGCGGTCTGAATGGTCATGTGCAGCGACCCTGCAATGCGAGCGCCTTTCAGGGGTTTGTCTTTACCGTATTTTTCGCGGAGCGCCATGAGACCCGGCATTTCTTTTTCGGCAATGATGATTTCCTGCCGTCCCCAATCCGCAAGGGACAGGTCTTTCACTTTATAGTTTTCCGCGGCGGCTACAGTAGAACTCATGTATAACTCCTTGAAATTTTTGGGACAAATATTAAAAATGATTTAAAATCGAAATCGTGAAATACGATGTCAAACCGTGAATACGGATAGCACCGGAGACCGTAAATAATTGTAATTTAGGTATTTGGAAGAAATGCGGTGCGTCAATAGGTGACATATTGTAACAAATCGGCCCGCCAAGATCAAATCGCCACAGGAAAAATCCCATGACCATCACCAAAACGATCGTTTATCCCTTCGAGCCGGGAGAGCCTTACAAGGATTTAAAAGCCTATGCGGAGGTGACGCTGGAGGGAGTGCTGACCATCAAAGGCATCCAGATTTACAAAAAATCAAACGGCGCAATGTACATTCAACTGCCCAGCCAGGTGGGGAAGGACGGCCAGTACAAAGACCTCATCATCGCCGAAACTCCCGCCTTCAAAAAACACCTCCGCGACACCATCGTCGCGGCGTATAAGGCGGAGACGGGGGAGGGGTGATGGGTGAAATTTTCGTTACTATGCTGTAGAGTCAAATTTCCACATAGCGAAACTTTTGGTTCTGGTGAATTTCAACAAATAGGGGGGGTGAATTATGAAAAGAGGATTTTTGTTAATGGCCTTGACATGTTTTCTCTTTGCTTGTGGGCCTACACATTTTGCAACCTATGATATTGGGTTGAAGGAGGTAGAGCGTCCTGCGGATGCTAAAGAACGATATGGAAAACCCAAAATCATTCGGTTTAAAGACGAAGGCAAAACAAAATACAGTTTTGAAGATGGTCTTATCAAAATTGTTTGGTTGCCTACATCATCTCAATTTGATTTTGTATTGACCAACAAGACATCGCATTCAGTGAAGATTAATTGGGATGAGGCGGTATATGTTGATCAATCGGGCCGGAGCAAAAGGGTTATCCATAGCGGAGTTAAGTATGTTGATCGAAATAGTCCGCAACCACCAACGGTTATCGTAAGAGGAGCTACCATTTCAGACATGGTGTTTCCAGCTGACAATATTTATTATGTAAGTGGCCAATATGGGGGATGGCGCGAAGATCCCTTATTTCCCAGTTATGGTATGGGAGCAGAAGAAGTAGATCAAAAGGCAAGCGGTTTGGTAGGGAAAAATGTCCAGGTTTTATTGCCCATAAAAATTGAAGATGTTGTGAATGAGTATATTTTTACCTTTTCCATAGATGGGTACGAGATTAAATGAGTAGATGTTAAACATGGGAAAAGCATGAGTGAAAAAGAAATCATTCGAGTCTTAGAGCTTGCTGAGGAAGGTAAATTACCAGATCGCATAAATAATGACACTTCAACCGTGTCTGTTGAAACAATAAGAGAGCTTCATGAAGGTGGATTTTTGGAAGCGATTGATGCATCAAGTCAAGATGACATGGAATACCTAGAGCCTCGAATTAATATCTATGGGCGAGAGTATTTGAAAGAACTTAAAGCTCAGCATAATAAGGGGACATCGCATATTTGGCTCAAGAAGGTCGGATTAGGGTTACTTGGCTGGCTTTTTACTATTATTGCTGGGCTTATTGTTGCTTGGTTTTCATGGAAATATTTCAAATAAATGAAAAAATATATAGTGTTAGTGTTTGGCTGACAATTGCCCTTACTGAGGGGCAAGCTAACCCTTCGACTTGACCTTAAGAAGAGGCACGGATTCATGGCCGCGCAGGCTGTGCCACAGGTCCCAGTCGCGTTGCAGGTTCAACCAGAACTCCGGTCCTGTTCCCAATGCCTCGCCCAGTGAAAGCGCGGATTCGGGTGAAACTCCCCGCTTGCCGTGGATGATTTCATTCAGACGTGCGAAAGGCCACCTCAGGTGCTGGGCGAATTTTGTCTGCGTGATCTTTCCCGGTTCCAGAAACTCCTTCAGTAACATCTCTCCTGGATGTGTCGGAGGACGGTTTTTGGGTAGCATCGATTTCATTCCTTTTTTCTTCATAGATTTCTCGTCGTTTTCGATTCCTCCGAGTGATTCCCATATAGCCCGAAAAGCTAACCCCTCCCAGCCCTCCCCTTGAAAAGGGGAGGGGGATTTAAGTTCCCCCTTCTCCGAAGGGGGCTAGGGGGCTTTTTCCTTCGGGTCGTCGTCCTGAACGAAGTGAAGGATGACACTATGATGAAACTTGATGAGCATCGAGATCCCTCACTGCGTTCGGGATTTCAACGGAAGAATCCCCCTAACCCCCTTTACAAGGGGGGACCGATCGGTCTTCTTAGCACCAGGTTGAGGAATGCTTGCAAGGTAACTGAGACCGGTGCCCGCTCTCGGCGCAGCCGGGTATCTGTGTTCATCTGTGTGCATCGGTGGTTAAAAAGTCTTTTCCTCAATTCTCCGAGATTTTCACGGTCTTGTATAAAAAGTTTTTGAAGCTCATGAACTTTTTGCTTTCCTCGGAGTCGGTGCGGAAGTGGTCGGTGCACACGCCCAGCTTCACCGCCAGCCCCGGCAGGTTGGTCTGATACTTCGTCTTTGCCGTCTCGATCACCGTTTTCACCGTGTCGCGCGTCATCTGCTTGGTCTTGAACGGTTCGTAGATGTGCGTCCAGAAGTTGCCGCGCGCGGACTCGATCTCTTCCAGCAGATTCGTCACCTGTCCCACCGGCGCGGCATCGAACGCCGCCGTCTCCACCATGTTTTCCTGATCGCTCGCCGCCAGGTGGTCGCGGGTGATGACGCCGCCCTTGTTGAACATGAGCGCCCGCAGCAGAATGTTTTTCAACTCGCGCACGTTGCCGCGGTAGCTGCGATGTTTCAAATACTCCATGGCGTCCGCTCCCAGCCGAGGGGCCGGGCCTGTCTGGTCGCCGCCCTTATACGTCGTGTACAACCGCCCCAGAAAATGCGTCGCCAGATCGGGGATGTCCTCCCTCCGGTCGTTGAGCGATGGAATTCGAAAACTCAGCGCGTTCAGGCGGTGATAGAGGTCTTCGCGGAAACGGCCGGCCTCGATTTCCTTCAGCAGATTTTTGTTGGTGGCGGCGATGAGGAAGATGCGCGCATAGCACGGCTGGTTTTCGCCGAGGCGCACGAACACGCCGGTGTCGAGGAAGCGCAACAACTGCACCTGCGTTTTGGGATCGATGTCGCCGATCTCGTCGAGGAACACGATGCCGCCGTTGGCTTCTTCCAGAATGCCCTGACGGTTGGAGTCGGCGCTGGTGAACGCGCCTTTCTTGTGCCCGAACAGTTCGCTGTAGGTCAACTCGCCACTGTAGGCGGCGATATTGGTTTTGCGCAGCGGCAATTCGAAATCGGGACGTTTCTTCTGGCGGAACGTCTCCGTTACCCGCGAATAAATGTTGTTGAAGAAAAATTCCTTACCCGCACCGGTCTCGCCCGTGATGAGCAACGACGGTAGGCCCATGAAGGCTTCCGTCTGCGGCGAGCGTTCCCAGTTGAGCATGCGGTTGCAGATGGAGTCCACCACCACGTCGATCTGCTTGACCAGCGTGTGGATCTTTCGGCTGCGGCCGATGACGTTGCCCAGGTAATAGGACGACACGTTGGGATCGCGGTATTCGATCTCGCGTTTCAATACGGTCATGTCCCGGCGCAGGGCTTCGATCTGCAAAAGATGGTTGACCTTCTGGCTGATGAGGCTGGCGATGATCTGCAAAATCTTTTTGTGTTCATCGGTGAAGAAGTTGAGGCGGAAGCTGTCCTGGTTCAACACCCCCAGCACCCGGTTCTGATAAATGATGGGCACTGCCAGCTCCGAGCGGATGGCGGGTGACAGGTTTTTGTAGAAGCCCTGCGTATTGCGCGAATTGCGTACGTCGTTGAGCAGCACCGGTCGCGCCGTGTGGGCGCAATAGCCGTTCATCGATTTCACATCGTCCGGCAGATCGTTGCCGCCGACTTGCAGCGGCATGATTTTGTTTTTTTTCCAGCCGCGCGACTTGGCCCCGATCAGACCGCCGTCTTCATCTTCCACCTGCAACCACGGTTTGCCGTCGATCGTTTGCAGGAGGGCGATGGTGCCGCAGTCGGCGCCGATCAATTCCGATGTCTTCGCCAGGATGCTGTCGAGAAAACGCGGCAGGGAGGTATTCGTGTCCGACAACAATTCCTCAATCTCGCTCAATACCTGGATTTCGATATGCGTCGGGCTTTCTTCGAGGATGATGGTCTCCACCATCGAGGCGTGTTCCTGCAACAAGGTTTTTTCGAACGGGGTGAACTCGTAAGGCTCGCCGGTGTAGTAGTTGATGGCGCAGATGAAGCGGCCCGTCTTTTTGTCGTACTTCGGCACCTGGTAGAGCGAGACCAGGTTGATCTCGCTGGCGATCTCTTTACGCGGAAACTGTTCGTCCATCACGTTCTCGTGATAGATCGAGTTCTGGTTGGGATCGTTCATCACCAGTCCCTGTTTTTTTTCGTAACGGACGATGCGGTTGATCAGGTGGCGGCCTTCCAGTACGTGGATCTGATCGCGTTTGTTGTAGATGTCGGCGTGTTCGATGTTCTTGGAATAGACCGCGAGGATTTCGACGAGGTCGGCCGTTTTGGCGCCGCGCGTTTTCGAATTCTGTTCCGTTGCCGGCACCAGCACCGAAGCGAGGCTCAGTTTTTCGATCAGGTTGACGGCGGAGCGCATCATCATCCACGCGCCTTCTTTCTTGCGCGCGGTGTCGAGGTATTTGGAAAAGGAAATGTTTTGATGGAACCGCTTGGCGCGTTCGATGCCGGCGCTGTTGTCGGCGATGAAAGCGCTGATCTGTTCGATCTGTGCGGGCGTTAAAAACTCCCCATCCTTGTTCCAGTCGAGGTTGATGGTGCCAATGGGGCGCATCTGGTAGGTGATGGGGAACACGGCCGTGGACTGGATGCCGGAGAGCGTCTCGAACGGGTTGCGGAAGTTGGCGACGCCGCCGGGATGCTTCCACGACGCCACCACCGCATTTTCATAAAATGCCTTGGAGGTGATGGACTCCTTGGGCGAAATGTATTTGGTGATGCGGTGGCGGTCCGGATGATTTTCATCGGAGACGTAATGGCAGATCAACATGCCCTCATACAGGTCTTCGAGGTAGATGCGGACCGAGTCGCAGCGGAAAGCATTTTTCAGTCCGCCGGCCATGACGTGCAGGATGTCCGACAGGTTTTCCTTCTGGAACCGTTTCAGATTGGCAGTGAGGGCGTTCAAATCTTGGGTCATGAACAGGCTTTCCAATAAGAGAGTAAGTATTCTACACACATTATACACCGAAGACAGGGCGGCCGAAACGTCAGGAATCCCAACACGATAGGGAAAAATTTTCCCTTAAAATCGCCAAATTTTTGGTGCCGGCCTGTGGGAGTTTTTCCGAAAAACTTATAAATCATTTAAAAATAATGGCTTATATTGAATCGTGTGCCTGTGGCATCCGTTTTGCTAGAGGTAAGGTAAAAGGAGAGTGAATTTATGTTGATCGACCGCTTATTGTTTTCAGATCCCGTACCGCTATTAATGAGTAAGTCGCTGGATTTTCAGTCGCAGCGTCAGTTGCTGGTGTCCAGCAACATCAGCAACATGGATACTCCCGGTTATAAGGCAAAAGACATTGATTTTAAAGGTGCCTTGCAGGATGCCATGGGTTCCGGAGACGGCTTGAACCTGAAAAAAACGCAGTCCGGGCACCTGGGCTCCGGCATGGATTCCCTGCGCAGCCTGCAACCCGAGGTGTATGCGGAACCCGACGCTGCCCGCTCGAATGGCAATAATGTCAATGTTGACAAAGAGATGAGCAAGTTGGCCGAGACCCAGATCGGGTATTCCGCCACCGTGCAGTTGATGAGCAAACGCGGCTCCATCATCCGCACCGCCATCCGCGAAAACGTGCAGGGTTGAGGAGCGGGGACGGGTCGTTAAAGATTGACAAAGCAGCAGGATAGGAATACCTTGATGAGAGGAAATCTGGAGCTGAACGATGGATGACAACACCCTCAAAACCAATCTGAAAAACGTGCTGGGGCCGGGCCTCGGCCAGGTTCACGGTAAGGGTGTGTCGCCTAAAATCGATCCCAATGCGCCGTCGTTCAAGGACACGCTTTCCGAATCCATCAAGCAGGTGGACAGCTTGCAGAAGGAGGCCGACCAGGCGATTGAAAAGCTGGTGTCCGGCGAATCGCAGAATGTCCACGGCGCGATGCTGGCGGTCAGCAAGGCCGATCTCGCATTCCAGATGACCATGCAGGTGCGCAACAAGATCGTCGAAGCCTATCAGGAAGTCATGCGCATGCAGGTTTGAAGGCTGCCGTTTTTAAGTGTTTTCGTCATCCCTCCGCTGGGCCGGGGGGATTTTTTTTTGCCTGAAGCGGGGTCGGTTTGTGCGTTGACAAGGTTGGGCGATTGGTGGATATTTAAGGGATAAATGAAACGAAGCACAGCGGGATCGAGTGTTTTTCCATTATGAGTGAATCCTTCAGGGGGTCCGTATGAAGCGCCTCGTTAATAAAGCGCTCTCGATGGTGGTGGGAGCGGCTGTTTTGGGGATGTTCTCCGTAACGCCTGTCTGGGCGCAGTCGGGAGGGCATGCCAGTGTCGGCCTGGGACATGGAGAAGAAGGCCATCTGCATTTGCAGGAAATGATCAAGCATCTCGAATTCAGTCTGAAAATGGACGATGCGTCGCAGCAGGTGAAGATGCACACGCCGGAAGCCTTGAAGCATGCGCAGGAAGCGTTGCGGCATTACAACGAGGCTCTGGTGCACGCGTCGGAAGCACTGGGGCGTCCGGCCCGCAATCCCATGATGGGTGGTGGCTCCCAACATCAGCAGGAAGGGTCCGACCATTCCCATGAAGAAGGATCGTCGCACGGTGGACCGCAAATGGGCAATCCTTATAGCGGACCGCCCATGGGTTATCCCGAAGGCTCCATGCCGGAAGGTTCACACTGAGCCGATTGAGTTGAAGGGCAGGGGGTAACGCGTTCGTTGGGACAGGCGTCAGGACTCGACGGGCAGGTTTGGGTTGCGGCTCCAGTCCCACCACGAGCCGTCGTAGTTGCGGACATCGTAACCCAGGTAACGGAACACGAAGTACGCCATGCCGGAGCGCACGCCTCCCGTGCAATACACCACCACCTGCTGATCTTTACGCACATTCCATTTTTGGAGCAGCGCCTCCAGGGCATCTCGCGGTTTCAGGCGTCCGTTGGCATCGTAAAATTCGCGCCAGTCGATATGGATCGCCCCCGGAATGTGCCCCCCGCGTGACGAGCCATAGGGGGTGGCCCCGTCAAACTCGTTGCGCTCGCGATTGTCGATCAGGGCCAGCTCCGGCGTGTTGAGCCGCTGCCGGATCCATTCCTGATCCGCATACACCGCGCTGTTGAATTGAATGTCCTCCGCCTTCAAGTCCGATGCGCCCGGTGGCGAAGCCGGGCCCCGTTCGATGGGCAGTCCCTGGCTTTCCCACGCATCGAGTCCGCCTTCCAGCAGTACGGTGCGGGGGAAGCCGTAAAACTCCAGCATCCAGAAAAAACGTCCATCGGTGCGCCACTTGTCAGTGGGGTCGCCGTAAAGAACGATGATTTTGTTTTTATCGATGCCGAGAGCTTTCAATTTGCGGGCAATCGCGTTGCGGTCCTGATCGATGAGCCCGCGCACGCCGGAACGGGTGACGGAATAATCCTGCCAGTCGCCGGTGGACTGGGCTCCGGGAATATGGCCCAGCAGGTAACGCCAGGTCGAGCGCGTGTCGAGCACCACCACCTCGGTTGGAGGCAGGGTGCGTAACGTTTCCAGAGTCAAAAGGGGCGTCTGCGCCGTGTCCGCCCAGGAGGCCGTCCACCCCCCGCAAATCAGGCACATAGCAAGTGCTGTCCACGCGGCCAGAGCCTTTATTTTCCTTGACAAAAAGTGAATTAGACTTGTAATATCATGCTTCATTTTTTTATGCAGCAGCCTTTCATGTTCCGGCGAAGCAAGCATAGGCAATCACCTGAATTTCTCACCATTGTATCTGTTAATGTTTAGAGGCGACAATCATTTTATCAGGTGAGCAAGGACTGTCCCGAGCAGTCGATCCGACATGCGTGAACCCTGAAATGTGGGGCCTGCCGGCTGAATGTGACCAAATTGAAACAATAATGAATTGAACTGGAAGTTCAAAAAGACCGTTATTTTGGAGGATCAATGGCCACGAATGATCAGGACAGCAACCGGGAAAATCCCTCCGGTGGGCAGAGCCCCGAGGACCGTCTCGAAAAAATAAAGCAGGAAGCGCAGGAAGACGCGAGCTCTTTTTACGCCCAGGGCGATAAAGAAGATGAGGGTAACGAGGAAGACGGGTTTGAAAAGCCCGTGGCTTCCGTCGATCCCGAAAAAGAAGAAATGAGCCTGTTGAAAGCCGTTGCCTTCCTGGGATTCGGCATGGCGGCGCTGGCCATCATCTTTATCCTGTTTTTCATTCGTGACCTTGGCAACAAGGTGGGCGATGTGGACGCGGCCGTGCATACCCTCGAACAGAAGTTCGGCCCTCTGCGCCAGGAAGTGGACGAGGAACTCTCCAAGGTCAATAAAGATGTAAGCGATCTCAAAAGCCGGTTCGGCAGTTATGAACGGCAGGTGGTGGTGACGGAGTTGAAACGCGCTCTGGTTTCCATTCAAGGAATCACCGGCAACGCTCCGGCGGATGTGCAGAACAAGTCCGGTCGCGTGATGGCCAGCATCCAGAGCCTTCTCAATGAGCTCGAAGGCAACGCCACCGGTCAGACGACGGCACCGATGACGGCTCCGGTCCCGGAAACCGCACCGGCTCCGATGGAGGAATCGATGGAGACGGGCCAGGCCGCTGAGGAAACCACCGCAATGACCGAGGAAACGGCAAGCGAAGCTCCCGTCGGCCAAATTGAACTTGAATCCGAGTCCCCTGAAGAAGCCGGCGATGAAGAAGAGTCTGCTGAAGAAGAGGAAGAGGAAGAAGAGGACGAGTTTGCTGAAGACGGTATGCAGTAAAATAGATTGAAGACCACGGCTTGGGGTCTTCGGGCCCCGAGCCGTTTTTATTTTATTTTCCTTCCCCGATTGTTATGCCTGCACTCAAGATAGTCATTTTTGTTTTGCTGGCGCTGGTCATTTCCATTTTTGCGGTCAAGAATCTGGATCTGGTGGAAGTGAGCTTTTACGATTTCGGGCTCAATTCCGTCCATATAAAAGTTCCCCTCCTGATCGTCATCCTTGCCTCTCTGGGCTTGGGTTTCCTGCTGGCCTGGGTGGAAGGTTTTTTTGCCAGGATGCGCCTGCAGGCGATCATCCGACGCAAACAAAAAACCATCGAGTCTCTCAATGGCGAGATAGAGACCATGAAAACCAAGGCTCTTCCGGAACTCACCGAAAAAAACGACTCCTGATCACGAATTCAAAGCCATGAATAAAGGTTTGACTCCACAACAGATTGTGGATTTAAAACGGGATGGGTTCCTGTTGCTGTGCAATCCGTTTCCGGACCCGGTCCTCGAGCAATTGCTCGACTGGACCAGTGAGGTGCAAAGCTGGCCGGAAATGCCCGGCAAGCACATGATGTACTTCGAGGACAGCCTCAAAACACCGGGTCAGCGCATCCTGCAGCGGGTGGAAAATCTGTATGCCTACCATGACGGTTTTCGGCAACTGTTCGACAGTAAAGAATTGAAAAGCGTGGTGGACGGCCTGTTCGACGAGCCCTCGATCCTGTTTAAGGACAAGATCAATTTCAAGCTGCCCGGCGGCGATGGATTCAAGTGGCACCAGGATCAGAAGGCGGGGTGGTGGAATTACGCCGATATTTTCATCACGGCACTGGTGTGCATCGATGCCATGACGCCGGAGAACGGTCCGTTGCAGATTGCACGCGGGCATCATCGCAAGGGGCTGATCGGCAAGGATTGGGAACCGTTGACGGAAGGCGAGCTGGAAGGCATGGAATTCGAGACCCTGCCGCTGCAACCGGGGGACATGGTTTTCTTCGATTCCTTTGCGCCGCACGGATCGGGTCCCAATCTCACCAACCTGCCGCGCCGCGTTTTGTACGTGACGTACAATAAAGCGTCAGCAGGCAACCACCGCCAGCAGTATTACGCCGATAAGCGCAAAAGTTTCCCGCCCGATTGCGAACGGGACGCCAGCAAGGAATACACGTTTCGGGTTTGAATTTTAGATCCGGTCGGCCGGTTGCTGCTGGGTGACGCAGTGAAGGGCCCCCAACCCAAGCACAAACTGGTTGCAGGCGACGGGCACAATTTTTCGGTCCGGGAAAAACGTTTTCAGAATTCCTTCCGCCTTGGCATCGCTGGACTGGCCGAACACCGGCAACAGCACACAACGGTTTCCGATATAAAAATTGGCGTGACTGGCAGGCAGACGCTCGCCGTCGAATTCCACCCGCCCCGGCATGGGCAGAGGCAGGGCTTCCAGCGCATTGCCTTGAGCGTCGGTGGCCGATTTCAGAATTTCCTGATTCCGGCGCAGGCAGGCGTGATTGGGGTCTTTCTTGTTGGCGTCGTACGCATAGACGACGGTGGTGGGATTGACGAAGCGCACCAGGTTGTCGATGTGACCGTCGGTGTCGTCGCCTTCCAGATCGCCCTCGAACCATAAGACTCGCGACACGCCGAGGTGGTCCTTCAAGTGATTTTCCATGCGGTCCTGCGTCATCTCCGGATTGCGGTTGGAGTTCAACAGGCAACGTCCGGTGGTGAGGCAGGTGCCGTTGCCGTTGACCTCAATGGCGCCGCCTTCGAGGATGAGATCGGGTTCGAACACCGGCACGCCGAGGCCGCGCGCGATATCCCGTCCGGCGCGGTCATCCAGCTGCGAGGGGTACTTGCCGCCCCATGAGTTGAAGCGCCACACGTTGGCGGCGACGTCACGCAGGTCCCCGTTGTCCCGCACCAGAAAGTTGGGACCGTAGTCGCGAATCCATGAATCGTTGGTCGCCAGGCCGTGAACCTGCACGTCCTTGCCCAGCACGCGGTGTTCCTTCAGCCGCTTTTCGATATGCAACCGGCTTGCCGGGTCGTTGGCCAGAATGTGTACTTTTTCGCCCTCAAGGAGGGCCGCGATCATTTGCAGGTACACCTCTTCAACGTGACGCAGGTCGAGCTCCGGCCAGGTTTCGGGATTGTGCGGCCACGTCAGCCAGGTGGCAGCGTGAGGCTCCCATTCGGCGGGCATGCGAAAGCCCAGTTGTACGGGGGTGGAATCAGCGGTCATTCGAATCGAGATAGAGTCGGGTCAGGTTCTGATAAGCATCCACCCGCCGGTCGCGCAGAAACGGCCAGCCACGACGGGTTTCTTCAATGCGTGCCAGGTCGCAATCGACGACCAGCACTTCCGGGCAATCGTCGGATGCCTGCGCCAGGATTTCTCCCAAAGGATCGCAGACGAAGGAGCGTCCCCAGAACTGGATGTTGTTTTCGCGGCCGATGCGGTTGGCCGCCACGGTGAACACGCCGTTGGCGATGGAATGGGATTTCTGGATCGTTTCCCATGCATGCGCCTGTTTGGAAGCCACCTCGGCATCGAAGTCCTGGAACCCGATGGCGGTGGGGTAAAACAGAAACTGCGCCCCGGACAACGCCGTCAAGCGTGCCCCTTCGGGGAACCACTGGTCCCAGCAGATCAGCACGCCGATCTTCCCGTAACGCGTGTCGATGGCGCGGAAGCCGGTGTCGCCGGGCGCGAAATAAAACTTTTCGTAAAAGCCGGGATCGTCCGGAATGTGCATTTTGCGATACAGACCGGCGGTGGAGCCGTCGGCGTCGAACACCACGGCGCTGTTGTGATACAATCCGGCGGAACGTTTTTCGAAAATAGGGACGATGAGCACCACCGACAACTCCTTCGCCAGCGGTCCCAGCGCTTCCGTGGACGGGCCGGGGATAGTCTCGGCGAGCCGAAAGCGGTCGGCATCCTCCACCTGGCAGAAATAGCGCGACCGGTAGAGCTCCTGCAAACAGACGATCTGGGCTCCCTGCTCGGCCGCGTTGCGGATGCCCCGAACGGCTTCCTGCAGGTTGCTTTCGGTATCGTCCTCGCAGGCCATCTGCACCAGCCCGACTTTAACGATTTCTGACTTGGTATTTGCGCTCATAATTGATTAAAATCAAAATGGTTGTCCCTATTCACCTAAAGGGAGTATAAGAAATGTTTTGCTTCACAGCAATGACTTTTGATCAACCTTTTCAATCTTCATAAATACTATGTGGGTCAAACAGGCTTTTCGGGATTACTACAAACCCAAACTGAGACGGGAGCTCAAACGAGACCCCACTCCTGAAGAATGCGATCAGCGGTTCGAAGAAATTTACCAGCGGATCAACCTCACCCTCTTGATCGGAAGGTATGAAGGGGTCTCGATCTTTTTTTACGAGATTGCCAAATTCACCCTCGAAGAATTCAACGGGTTCCGGGACAACTGTGAAGACTATCTGTTCCAGCGGTTCGGTGGTGGCAATTACAAACTGAACTTTTACGAGGGCACGTCCTTCATCGTCACCGTGAACTTCAAGATCAAGGGAGAGTCCAAATGGGAACACCTTCTTCCTGAAAACGCAAAATCCTGATCCCCAGCCCTTAAACCATTCATGAGCAGTCCCGCAAACACTTTGAGCGAAAACATGCCGGCCACCAACGGCTGGGATGACTTTTTGCATGCCTTGGACTCGATGCCCCCTTCATTGAAGATCGAGGGGTTGAGCGGTGCTGCGCGCGCCTGGTTTCTGGTGCGTCTCTGGAAAACCCGGCGGCAACCGCTGGTCGTTGTGACTGCCGATCAAAACAGCGGCGAAGCGTTGCTGGGCGACCTGCGTTTCTTTTTGAAACACGAGAATCTACGGCAGGTGCCGCAATTTTTCCCCACCTGGGAACTGCTGCCCTACGAACCGTTGTCGCCCTTGAGTGAAGTGTCCGGCGAACGTCTCGATGTGTTGGACAGGCTGGGTGAGAACAAATGCCCGATCCTTGTGGTGCCGCTGGAGGCCGCCATGCAGTTCGTCATGCCGCGGCGCATTCTGAACAACCTGACGTATCCGGTGAAGAAGGGGGAGACCGTGGACCGCGAGCTTTTGGAACTGTGCCTCGTGGACAATGGGTTCCGTCGCACAAAATTGGTGGAGGAGCCCGGCGAGTTCAGTTCGCGCGGCGACATTCTGGATTTGTATTTGCCATCGGCGTTGAACCCGATCCGGGTCGAGTTTTTCGGCGACGATGTGGAATCGATCCGCTATTTCGACGTCACCTCACAGATTTCGGTGGAAGAAATCGATGCGTTCAAAATCCTGCCGGTGCGCGAAATCTGCCTCACACAAAAAGAATGTGAGGAGGGCATCGGCCGTATTATCGATCACGCCGGAGAGCACGGGGTGGACCGCGGCAAGTTGAACGAGTTGCTGGAAAAACTCCGTCACCTGCAAACCTTTTCCGGCATCGAGTTCCTGTCACCCTTCTTTTACGATCACTGCGAAAGCTTGTTCGACCACGTGCCCGATAACACGCGGGTCATTCTCGACGAACCGGACGCCCTGGCGGAAAAGGCCGAACGTTACGAGGCGTTGATTCAGGAAGAGTACGCGCGCTGTCAGGATCGCGAAGAAGTGGCGCCGTCGCCTGATAAATTGTACCTGCGTGCCGACGCCCTGTTTCAAGCCATGCGGAGGCGCCCGCACATTGAGCTCAACACCCTGAAGCTTTCCGGCGAAGACGCGCATGCGTTCGAGATCAAGTCCATCCCCGGATTCCAGGGAAGATTTGATGGCTTCGCCGACGCTGCCTGCGACTGGAAGAACGAGGGGTTGGAAGTCACGGTGGTGGCGCCGACCAAGGGGCATGTGCGCCGGGTCAATGAACTGTTGCTGGAAAAGGAACTGAGCCTGCCGGTGATGACGGGACAGATCAGCGCCGGGTTCCAGTACCCCGAAGGCGGCCAGGTGTTTGTGGCCGAGCACGAAATCTTCGGTCGCACGCACAAGCACCGCTACCGCCGGAAACCCAAATCCGCCAGCTTTCAACGCGGCTTCAAAGACCTCAAGGTGGGCGATCTTCTGGTGCACGTGGACTATGGCATCGGCAAGTACATGGGCACACGCGACTTGAAGACCAGCATCGGCGGCGGTGAGTTCATGGAAATTCTGTACGGCGACGATCAGAAGTTGTATCTGCCGATGGACGGCCTCGCCTACGTGCAAAAATACCAGGGCGCGAGCGAGACCAATCCGGTGCTCAGCCAGCTGGGGGGCGCGCAGTGGAAACGGCAGAAGAAAAAGATCAAGGAGTCGCTGCGCGAAATGGCGGGCGACCTGCTTAAAATTTATGCCGCCCGCGAGGTGGCCGAAGGCAACACGTATTCCACCGACCCGGTGCTGATGCAGGAGTTTTCCGACAGTTTTGAATACGTCGAAACCGACGATCAGTTGAAAGCTATCGATGAAATCCATGAAGACATGGAAAAGTCGAAACCGATGGACCGCCTGATCTGCGGCGACGTCGGCTACGGCAAGACGGAAGTCGCCATGCGCGCCGCCTTCCGCGCCGTGCTGGACAAAAAACAGGTGGCGGTGCTGGTCCCCACTACCATTCTGGCACAGCAGCATTTGAACACGTTTCGCGAACGTTTTCAGATGTATCCGGTGAGCATCGACATGGTCAGCCGCTTCCGCACCCCTCGCGAACAAAAAGAGGTGTTGCGCAAACTCAAGGAAGGCAAGCTGGACATCATCATCGGCACGCATCGCCTGTTATCGAAAGATGTGCAATTTCACAATCTCGGATTGATGATCATCGACGAGGAACAGCGGTTTGGCGTGAAGCACAAGGAGCAGTTGAAGAAGCTGCGGTCCTCTCTGGATATTCTCACGTTGTCGGCGACGCCCATTCCGCGCACCCTGCATTTTTCATTGATGGGGGTGCGCGACCTCAGCGTCATCGAAACTCCGCCCAGCGACCGGTTGGCGATCAAGACCTACATCCGTAAGTTTGATGAGAAAACCATCCGCGACGCCATTTTGCGGGAGATGGATCGCGGCGGGCAGATCTATTTTGTACACAATAAGGTCCACAGCATTCATTCGATGGCGGCGCTGATCAAAAAAATCGTGCCGGAAGTGCGTATCGGCATCGGTCACGGTCAATTGCATGAGCACATGCTGGAGAAGGTCATGCAGCAGTTTATTGAAAAGGAAATCGATCTGCTGCTGTGCACGTCCATTGTCGAGTCGGGGCTGGACATTCCGTCGGCGAACACCATCCTCATCAACCGGGCCGACCAGTTCGGCCTTGCCCAGTTGTACCAGCTGCGCGGGCGGGTGGGGCGCTACAAGCACCAGGCTTACGCCTACCTGCTGATTCCCGGCACCATGGCGGTTTCGGAGGACGCCCGAAAACGGCTGATGGCGCTGGAGGAAATGAGCGATCTGGGTGCGGGTTTCCAGATGGCGGCGCGGGATATGGAAATCCGCGGCACCGGCAACATGCTCGGCAAAAACCAGTCCGGGCACATTTCCACCGTTGGCTTCGATCTCTACTGCAAACTGCTGGAAGAAACGATCCGCGAGGCGCAGGGGGAAAAGTTAGAGGAAAAAGTGGAAACCGAAGTCGATTTCCAGGTGCGCGGCTACATTGCCAAGGATTACATTGTCGATTTGAATCAGCGCCTGGAAGCGTATCAGCGGTTGCAACTGGTGGATGATCTGGACGGGTTGACGGCGATCCGCAAAGAGTGGAACGACCGTTTCGGCGCGGTGCCGCCGGAAACCGAAAAATTGCTGGCCCTCATGGAAGTGAAGATTCAGTGCCAGCGCCTGCACATCACCAAGGTCCAGCGCTCCGGCGAGCATGTCTATCTCAAGATCGCACCTTCGACACCGTTGAAGTCGGAAACCCTGACCTCCCTGCTGGATTTGCGTCTGCGGCTGGTTTCCGAATACGAGTTGAGCATCAAGGTGGACAACGCAGGGTGGAAGCAGGACATTGAACGCGTGGCGGAGTACCTGAACGAAATGGTGGAGTCCCTGAATGAGAAATGAACGATTCCGGTTTCGGATGGGAACCCTTGGCCTGTGCGTCCTGCTGGTTTGCAGTCTCGCGGCCTGTTCGCAGGAAAAAGAAGGCCCTCAGTTTAAAAGTCCGGATGAAATGGCCCGGGTCAATGGCGAATCGCTGAACCGCAAAGAGTTGGTGCAGGCGTTGGATCAGAACAAGCGCAAGTACCGGGTGGAGGAAGGCCAGCAATTATCAAAGGAGAAATTGATCTGGCTGCGCATGGACACCCTCAATCAGATGATTCAGGAGCGGATTCTCTTGCAGGAAGTGAAGAAGGAACGCATTGCGCTGGAGGAGGACGCCGTGGAGATCGAATTTCACAATATCCGCCAGGGTTATGAAAAGGGCGCGTTCAAAAAGATTCTGGATTCCCAGGAAATGACCGAAAAGGAATGGAAGGAGAAGCTGAAAAAACGGCTTCTGGTCAAAAAATTGATTCAGGACGTGGTCAACAGCGGGGTCTCAATAAAAGACGAGGAATTGCAGCAGTACTTCGACGACCATCAGGGTGAATTTCAGAAGGGCGAACAGTTGCGCGCCCTGCACATTATGGTTGAAAATGAGGACGCGGCCCGTGATATCTTGAAACTGCTGCGCAAGGGCAAAAAATTCGAAGAACTGGCCCGTGAGCACTCACTGGGACTGGAAAGCGAAAGCGGCGGCGACATGGGATATTTCGAAGCCGGGCAGATGCCGGAAGAGTTCGACGAGGTGTTCGATCTCAAGGTCAACAAGGTCAGCGATATCATCCGCACGCCATACGGCTACCATGTGTTCAAGGTGGTGGACAAGAAGCCCGAGCGCAAAATGAATTTTGAGGAATCGAAAGACGCGATCCACAAAAAACTGTTGCGCGAAGCGCAGGAAAAAGCGTTTCAGCTCTGGTTATTGAAGCTCAAGGAGAAAGCCCAGATTGAAATCAATTATGAAGCATTGGAAACCGTACATTAAATCGATCTCGTTGGCGGCTCTATTGCTGTTGAGCGGATGGGTGCCGTTCGCCAACGCGGAGGTGCTGGACCGCGTGGTGGCCAAGGTCAACAACGAGATCATCACCCTGAGCGCCCTGGAAGAACGGGCACGGGTGGACCTGGCGCGGTTTCAGAGTATGGGTGTCGAAAATATTCCCACCTTGGAAGAAGTGCGCTCGCGGGCGTTGGATCAGATGATCGATGAAATCCTGCTGGTGGATGTGGCGTCAAAGGTGGGCTTGATTGTTGAAGAGTCGCAGATGCAGGATGCTCTGGATGACGTTCGGCAACGCGGCAACCTGTCGGAAAAACAACTGGAAGAAATGCTGAAACAGGAGGGGCGCTCTCTGGAGGAGTACAAGAAGCGCATCCGCGAACAGATTCTGATGAGCAAGGTGATCAACCTGGAAGTGCGCTCCCGCATCAAGGTGTCGGACAAGGAGATCGCGGAGTTTTACGATGAGCACCGCAAAGAATTCTGGACCACGGCGCAGGTGCGGGCACGCCATATCCTGTTCATCATGGATCAGTCGTTGGATTCGGACCAGATTGCGACGAAAGAACGGAAAGCCCGCGAAGCATTGGCCAAAATCCGCAACGGCGCGGACTTTGCGGAAGTCGCGCAGGAGTTTTCCGAAGACGTCACGGCCAGCAACGGCGGTGATCTGGGGGTTCTCGAAAAAGGCAAGATGATCCCCGAGTTCGAGAAAGCTGCCTTCGCCCTGAAAAACGGCGAGGTCAGCAGCATCGTCCGCTCCCCCTATGGTCTGCACATCATCAAAGTCGATGAGGTGCTCCCCGGCGCGCCCATTCCTATGGAGGACGTGGAAAACCAGATCATCGCGCAATTGAAGCAGCAAAGCTTCCGCACGTATTTTGAAGAATACATCGAGGACCTGCACGCCCGCTCGTTCATCGAAAAAAAGCTGGGCCCGGTGGAGCCGGAACAAAAGACACAAACCGTGGCCGTCGAAACTCCGCAGACGATGGCCGTGAACGAGGTCGAATCCATTCAGGAGAAACCGCAGGCGGAGATTCTGCCGCCGTTTGAAATAGGCAAAAAGATGGACTCACCGAAGCCGGCTCCCGTTGCAGATGAGTACGAACCTTTAGAAAAGAAGTTGAAATATTATAAGAATTTGAGAGACATGAACCTCATCAGCGAGCAGGAATACAACCAGCATAAGAAATCCCTGTTGGATAACTTGTAATCCCGATTCGGGATTCGTTGCCGGGGGGTGGGTGTCTGCCTGCTTCCGGCCCGTCTGTCTGCCTCCTCTTCATGACAGGGGACGCCATGCATCCCTTATTCAAAAAAATCCAAACTACAGTATTTCAGCATCACATGATCGATGCGGGCGACCAGCTTGTCGCCGCCGTGTCCGGGGGAGCGGACTCGATGGCGATGCTGCATCTCCTGCAGCGGTTGCGGCAACCCCTGGACTTCAAGATTACCGTGGCCCATCTCAATCACAGCACCCGCGGCGCAGACTCCGACGCTGATGCGGATTTTGTGGCGGAGACCTGTGAGCACCTGAACATCCCGGTTGTGGTGGGGCGGCGTAATGTTCCAGAGGAAACGAAGCAAAGCGGCATGTCGTTTCAGGAAACCGCCCGCACCCTGCGCTCGCAGTTTCTCGAATCGGTTCGCGTTAAAACCGGAGCCGATAAAATCGCGCTCGCGCACAGCGCCGACGATCAGGCCGAGACGGTGCTGATGAATCTGTTGCGTGGCGGCGGGCCACGCGGGCTGGGCGGCATGCGTCCGGTGCGCGGGAATCTCATTCGGCCGTTGATCGACGCCACCCGCGTCGAGATCGAGTCATTTCTCGAGCAGGAACGGTTGGATTGCCGCGAAGATGCCTCGAACCGGGACACCCGTTACCTGCGCAACCGTATCCGGCACCAGTTGCTGCCGTACCTGCAAAAAGAATTCAATCCGCAGATCCTGACCAATCTCAGGCAAACCGCGCGCATTCTGCAATGGGAGGAAGAGTGCCTGAACCGGGAAGCCGAGGAGTGGTTTGAGCGCATGGGGCGTGTCGAGCTGCCGGATCATCAGGTGATTCTGGACTGCGAGGCTCTGCTGACATTACACCCCGCCTTGCGGGCCCGGCTGGTGCGACTGGCTTTTGAAAAGGGCCGGGGCCACCTTCGGCGGGTCACGTTCGACCACATTCTGAGTGTGCTGGAGCTGGTCGAAAATGACAAGCGGGGAAAAATCATTTCTTTGCCCGGGGACTGGGCGGCGGAACGCGAGGCAAATTCCCTCAAGATAACTAAAATCTCCGAGGCAAAATCGAGCATCTTAATGGAAGACAACCCGCTGTCCGGAGAGGGCCTGGCGTTGCGCATTCCCGGCACGACGCCGGTTGCCTCGCTGGGCATCTGGTTTGAAGCCGAGGTGAAGGAAGGCCGGCAGGTGGATGTCCGGCATCCCGAACCGGGGCAGGCCTTTCTGGATTTCGATCAGACCGGGAATTCCCTCCGGGTCCGATTCTGGCGGCCGGGCGACCGGTTTCAGCCGTTGGGCATGCAGGGAACGCGGAAGCTCAAGGATTACTTCAAGGATCGGAAAATCCCCCGCGCTCAAAGAAAAGGGATGACCGTCTTGACAACGGCGGCCGATCATATTATCTGGATTGTGGAGGGGCCCATTTCGGATCGATTCAAAATCTCACCTCAGACCCGGAATACGTTGAATATAAGGGTTTTGAAATGATGGCCGGGATGGACAAGATTCCAGCAAACAGCGGCTGAATTGTGTTACCATGAGTGCATACAGGACGGCAGCAGCCCAGATTCAATAAGGAGATGGCCTTGAACCAATTTTATAAAAATTTAGCGTTGTGGCTGGTTATCGGAATCATCCTGATAGCTCTGTTCAATATTTTCAACCAACCCATTGCCCCCCAATCCGAGATCGTTTTCAGTGAGTTCATGAACAAGGTCGAAAACGGGCAGGTGGCGGAAGTGGTCATGCAGGGCGATCACATCACCGGCAAGTACACCGACGGCCAGACCTTCCAGACCTACGCACCTTCGAAAGACCCGGATCTCATCAAAGAATTGCGTAATAAAGACGTACGCATGGTGGTCAAGCCACCGGAGCAGACGAGCTGGTACATGAACGTTCTGATCTCGTGGTTCCCGATGATCCTGCTCCTCGGTATCTGGATTTTCTTCATGCGCCAGATGCAGTCGGGTGGCGGCAAAGCGTTGTCCTTCGGCAAGAGCAAGGCGCGCCTGATGAACGAGGCGAAGACCAAGACCACCTTCAAGGACGTCTCGGGGTGTGATGAGGCCAAGGAAGAGCTCCACGAAATCATCGAGTTTTTGAAGGAACCGCAGAAGTTCAGCAAGCTGGGCGGCAAGATTCCCAAAGGCGTGCTGCTGGTCGGCCCTCCGGGCACCGGCAAAACGTTGCTGGCCCGCGCCATTGCCGGGGAAGCCAACGTGCCGTTCTTCAGCATCAGCGGTTCGGACTTCGTCGAGATGTTTGTCGGCGTTGGCGCGTCCCGCGTCCGCGACCTGTTTGAGCAGGGCAAGAAGAACAGCCCCTGCATCATCTTCATCGACGAGATCGATGCCGTCGGTCGTCACCGTGGCGCCGGTCTCGGTGGTGGGCATGACGAACGCGAGCAGACGCTCAACCAGTTGCTGGTCGAGATGGACGGTTTCGAAAACAACGAAGGTGTCATCCTGATCGCCGCGACCAACCGTCCCGACGTTCTCGATCCCGCGTTGTTGCGGCCGGGCCGGTTCGACCGCCAGGTGGTGGTGGGCCGTCCGGACATCAAGGGCCGCGAAGGCATCCTGAAAGTACACACCGCCAAAGTGCCGCTGTCGGAGGACGTGGACCTGAAAGTGGTGGCGCGCGGCACGCCGGGGTTCACCGGGGCGGATCTTGCCAACCTGGTCAACGAAGCGGCGTTGCTGGCGGCACGCGAAGAGAAAAAGGTTGTCACCATGGAGGATTTCGAAAACGCCAAAGACAAGGTCATGATGGGTGTCGAGCGGCGCAGCATGGTGATCACCGAGAAGGAAAAGAAAACCACCGCCTATCACGAAGCCGGACATGCGTTGGTGGCGTTCCTGCTGCCGGGGACCGATCCCCTGCACAAGGTGACCATCATCCCGCGCGGCCGCGCTCTGGGCGTCACCATGCAGTTGCCGGAGGACGAGAAACACACGTATCCGAAGGAGTACCTCATCCATCGCCTCGCCATCATGATGGGCGGACGCGTGGCCGAGGAAGTGTGCCTGGGTGAAATCACCACCGGCGCCGGCAACGACATCGAAGTCGCCACCGAAACCGCGCGCAAGATGGTTTGCGAGTGGGGCATGAGCGAAAAGATGGGTCCGTTGACCTACGGCACCAAGGAAGAGCAGGTGTTCCTCGGCAAGGACTTCTCCTCGCAGAAAAATTTCAGCGACGAGACGGCCAAGCTGATCGACCTCGAAGTCAAGGCGCTGGTCATGGGCGGCTACAACCGCGCCAAGGAATTGCTCACGGAAAATCGTGATGCGCTCGAACGCTTGGCGCTGGCGCTGCTCGAACGGGAGACGCTGGACCTCGTGGAGATCAGAGCCATCATTGACAACCGCCCGATTGATTCGGATCAGGACGATCAGGAGCCGACGTTGCCCGCGGACCTCAAGACGGATGCCGATAAAAAAGGTAAAAAGCTGAAGGGGCTGGGGGATGAAGGGCTGATAGGAGGAGGCGGTGTTCCTGACCCGTCCCCTGCCTGAGGTGCCCCTTGCCTTGAAGCAAATCGTTTAGACATTTAAAAAGCTCCATTCCGGCTGTGGCCTGTTTGGAGCTTTTTTTATTCCATATAGTGAGGGGAGCACATGTGATGGAAGATGAATTCTTTTCCGGCCCCACCCGGATCATGGGAATCATCAACCTGTCCGCCAATTCATTTTATAAATCCAGTTATGCCGCCAGTGAAACGCAGGCGCTCAAAACCGCCGAGCGTTTGATCGAGGACGGCGCGGACATGCTGGACATCGGCGCGGAATCGACGCACCCGGGGGCCGAGCCCATTCCAGATGAACACGAGTGGAAACTGTTGGAGCCGGTGGTGAAAGCGCTGGTCCGCGAGTTTCCGGTTTCCATTTCCGTGGACACCTATAAACCGTACGTGGCCAGGCGGGTGCTGGACCTCGGCGTGCACTGGATCAACGACATTTATGGATTGCGCTTTGCCGAAATGGCGGAGACCATCGCCCGCTACCCGGCGGGCGTGATCATCATGCACATGCAGGGCGCACCCAAGACCATGCAACTCGATCCGCAGTACATCGATTGCGTCGAAGAAGTGTACGACTTTCTAAGCAAACGCATCGTCGAGGCGGAGTTTGCGGGGATCCCGGCGGACCAGATTCTGGTCGATCCCGGCATTGGGTTCGGCAAGACGCTGCGTCACAACCTGGAACTGGTTTCCAATCTCGACCGGTTTCAGACGCTCAACAAGCCCGTGCTTTTGGGCGTGTCGCGCAAGGCATTTATTGGTAAAATCCTGGACTTGCCCACCGAGGAGCGCATGGAAGGCTCGCTGGCCGCGGCGGTGATCGGCGTGATGAAGGGCGCGCGCGTGCTGCGCGTGCATGATGTATTGGAAACCGTGCGGGCCATCCGCATCGTGGAAGAAATCCGCAAATACCAAAAGGAGTGAAATGATCCGACTGTTTGTGAACGTGGACCACGTCGCCACCCTGCGCGAGGCCCGCAAGACGGTGGAACCCGATCCGTTGAAAGCCGCGCATCTGGCCGAGCAGGCCGGGGCGCATGGCATCACCGTCCACCTGCGCGAGGACCGGCGGCACATTCAGGACGCCGATGTGTTCCGCATCCAGCAGGGCATCCGCACTCCGCTCAACCTGGAGATGGCGGCGGTGGAGGAGATGGTCCGCATTGCTGAAACGGTGTTGCCGTACCAGGTATCGCTGGTGCCGGAAAAGCGGCAGGAGATCACCACCGAAGGCGGGCTGGACGTGATCTCTAAAAAAGAATACCTGACCACAACACGCGCCCGCCTGGCTGCCCTGCACATCCGCTTCAGTTTGTTTGTGGACCCCGATCCCAAACAGGTGGATGCGGCGCGGGACATCGGCGCCGACAGCATCGAGATCAATACCGGGCTGTACACGGAACTAACCGATCCCGCTCCGCTGGAACGGGAGTTGAAAAAGATCCAGGCCGCCGCCCGTCATGCCCGCAGTCTCGGTTTGCGCGTGTTCGCCGGGCACGGGCTGAACAACGAGAACGTGGTGGCCATCGCCGCCATTCCCGAGATTGAGGAACTCAACATCGGCCACAACCTGGTGGCGCGGTCGGTGTACTGCGGCATGGAGCAGGCCGTACGTAGCATGATCGCCAGCATTCAAAAAGGAGAGGCGTTGCGTACAGTTTCCGCATGAATCCCGCGTTCGTCTTATTGACCCCGTCGTGAATTTGCACCATAATCAAAATCCCGCATTGCCCTGTACGATCCCGCCAGATTGGCGTTGAACAAATCACGGAAGCAAGCGAAAATGAAACCCCAAACCTGCCTGAAAAGATTGAGGCGGGTGGATGTCTTATCAGTCCCGGAAACAAGCTGGGTAAAGGAGGTATTGGTAAATGGCCACAAAAGTGGGAATCAACGGTTTCGGGCGCATTGGCCGGAATGTCTTGAAATGCATTTTGAATGACAAGGAATGTGGTGAGATGGTGGACGTCGTGGCCATCAATGACCTCACGGATGCGGCCACGCTGGCCCATTTGTACAAATACGATTCCGTTCAGGGTGTGACCCAGGGCGAAGTGAAGGCGGAAGGGGACAGCCTTGTCATTGGCGGGAAAGAAATCAAGGTTCTGTCCTGCAAGAGCCCGGCGGACCTGCCGTGGAAGGACCTGGGTGTTGATGTGGTGATCGAGTCCACCGGCATTTTCACCAAGCGCGATGCGGCGGCGCAGCACCTGAAGGCCGGAGCGAAGAAAGTCATCATCTCCGCGCCTGCCACCGATCCGGATGTGACCGTGGTGCTGGGCGTCAATGAAGGCAAGTACGATCCGAAACAGCACGCCATCGTGTCCAATGCCTCCTGCACCACCAACTGCCTGGCCCCGGTGGTCAAGGTGCTGCATGAAACGCTGAAAATCAAAAAAGGGTTGATGACCACCATCCATTCCTACACCAACGACCAGCGCATCCTCGACCTGCCGCATAAGGATCTGCGCCGGGCGCGGGCCGCCAACCTGTCGATGATCCCCACCACCACCGGTGCGGCGAAAGCGGTGTGCCTGGTGATGCCGGAAATGGAAGGCCGCCTCGACGGCATGGCTATCCGCGTGCCGACGCCGAACGTGTCTTTGGTGGATTTTGTGGCGGACGTGGAGACCGACACTTCGACGGAAGAAGTCAATGCCCTGTTCCGCGAAGTCGCGCAAAACGAACTCAAGGGCATTTTGCGGGTGGAAGAACAGCCGCTGGTTTCCATCGATTTCAACGGCGCCGAAGACTCGTCGATCATTGACGGTCCTTCGACGAAAGTGATCGAAAAAAATATGGTCAAAGTGTTGTCGTGGTACGACAACGAGTGGGGGTATTCCTCGCGCACCAAGGATATTTTGAAATACATGATTAAAAAGGGACTTTAAACGCAGCCTTTGATGGGACCCATGCGAAAAACCCTGATCGTCGGCAACTGGAAAATGAACAAGACCATTTCTCAGGCCGAGGAATTGTTGCAGCGTCTGCTTCAACGCATCGATTCCCGATGCCCGGCGGAGGTGGTGGTGGCGCCTCCGTTCACGATACTGGCAGCGGCGCGGGCGCAGCTCTGCGACACGGTCATCGGGCTGGCGGCGCAAAACGTGGCGGCGGAAGACATGGGAGCCTTCACCGGCGAAGTCTCCGCACCGATGCTGATCGAGGCCGGCTGCGGCTGGGTGATCATCGGTCATTCCGAAAGGCGTCATCAATTCGGAGAGCCCGACGCCCTCATCAACCGCAAAGTCAAAAACGCGCTGGAGCATGGCCTGAAAGTGATTCTCTGTGTGGGCGAAACCGATGCCGAGCGGGACGCCGAGCAGACCGAGCATGTGGTGCATCTCCAGTTGACGGAAGGACTGAACGGGGTGACGCCCGCAGCCGCCGCCCATGTGGTGGTGGCCTACGAACCGGTGTGGGCCATCGGTACCGGGCAGACGGCCACACCCGCGCAGGCGCAGGAAGTTCATGGCCTGATCCGGCGATGGATCGGGGAGTTGTACGGCCCGGACACCGCACAGGCGATGCGCGTGTTGTACGGCGGCAGTGTGACCCCGGACAACAGCCATAGCCTTCTGGGGCAACCGGATATCGACGGCGCTTTGGTGGGAGGCGCCAGCTTGGACGTTGATTTGTTTTGTGCTATTATTGGCTCGGCTGAGTAATTCAAGGAGGTTGGTTTGCATACGTTTGTCACCGTTTTACACATCGCAGCGGCAGTTTTTCTGATTCTTGTTGTCCTGCTTCAATCGGGCAAGGGCGCGGCCATGGGCGCCGTGTTTGGATCCGGTTCCAGCCAGACCATGTTCGGCAGCAGTGGCGCGGGGAATTTCCTCACCAAGCTCACCACCGCCGCCGCCGTCATTTTCATGCTCACGTCTCTCAGCCTGGCCACGGTTCTGGTGGACCGGAAGCAGGATTCCGTGATCAATGAAATGGAAGAGACCACAACCACCATCCCGACCAACAAGCCGGCCCAGGACGAATCCAGCAAATAAATTCACAATCTTGCCGATGTGGTGGAACTGGTAGACACGTGCGCTTGAGGGGCGTATGGGGCAACCCGTGGGAGTTCGAATCTCCCCATCGGCACCATTCTTTTATTTGCCTGCGGTGAACCTTTCCTCGTACTTGAATCATGCAGATTCAAACTCTGGGCGACCTGTTCGCCCATCCCGGTTTTCAGACCCTGTTTCTCACCATTCTGATTGTGTTCGCCAATGTCATCATTGGCGTCAGCATGCTGCCGGAGGACCGCCGCAAGCGCTGGTACCGGCTGCACCGCTATATCTACGTCGCCACCGTCGCCTCGTTGGGGTTGTTTCTTTATATCAACCATCAATTGCAGGGCAACGACGCCTTCGTTTATTTTGTCGCGGCCTATTTTTTGACCGCCATTCCATTCAGCCGCAGAATGAACGTCACCCTGCATGCGGTCATCGCTTCCGTCGGGCTGGTTTTGCTGATCGGGATGGCGACGTTGAGCGTTTTATGAGACATAAAGGGCAATTGCAGTGGGTTTTCCAGGTGTGCTTAAATACGCTTGCAGGCAGAAGATGCCGTGACTGGGAAAGGGACACATGAGTCGGTTTGACCTGACCGTATTGGGAGCCGGCAGCGCCGGTGTGGCGGCCACCCGCCAGGCTGTCGAAGCCGGGGCGAGGGTGTGCCTGGTGGAGATGGATGCCGTGGGCGGCCATTACCTCAACCGCGGCCTGTTTCCGGTGCGAACGTTGCTGGCGGACCCGGAGTTCGGCAAGGCCCGACCTGTGGAATGGGAGGGGGTGCGATCGCGTTTTCATGAGATTGCGCGCAACGCATCCGAGGCCTTGCGGCAGGATCTGGAAGCGAGCGGCGTGACCCTCCTCGCAGGTAAAGGCATTTATTCCGGCAGCGGCAGTTTGAGTGTGGAAACCGACGATGGCAAGCAGGAGGTCCAGTCGGAGCAACTGGTTCTGGCGATGGGATCGGCGGCGGAGTCGATTGTGACGGTGCCGTTCGATGATGAATGTGTTGTGCCGCTAGACCGCTTCCTCGATCTCAAGGCATTGCCCGAAACCCTGCTGATCCTGGGCGACGGCGTGATGGCCATCGAGACCGCGCTGTTTTTCAATCGGCTGGGCGTGAAGGTGTTTCTCTGTAACGAACATCAACGGCTGATCGCTGATCGCGACCCGGAGTTGATCGATGCCGTCGAAAAGAGTTTGAAGCAGGCCAAAATCAAAACCCTGTTCAACAAAAAGATCGCGTCGATTCTCAAGAAGCCGGAGGGCATCGATATCACGTTGGACGGCGGCATCAAGTTTGCCGTGCAGACCATTCTCGTCGGGTACCGGCGCGTGGGCCACACAGCGGGTTCGGTGGATGCGGGGCTGGGCATCGAGATGGGAGACCGGCACGAAGTGTGGGTCAATGAACGGATGCAGACCTCGCTCAAAAACCTGTATGCTGTGGGCAGCGTCACCGGCCACGAGCGGTCTTTGGAGCGGTCGCAGGAAGAGGGAAGGGTGGCCGCGGCCAACGCCCTGGGTAAAGAAAAAGCGCTGGACCCGGATACCGTTCCCTTTCGGCTGCATACCCAGCCACCGCTGGCGGCGGTGGGGTGCAAAGTGGAAGACGCGCATCACAAGGGGTTTTTGCGTCCGGTGGAAGGCCGTTACGATGGCGTGCTGTTGAACGGTTCCGGACCCGATGCCGAGGCCGGTGGATTCTGCAAACTGGTGGCCGATCGGGAAAGCCGCAAGGTGATCGGTGCGCAAATCCTGGGGCAGGGTGCGTCGGAGATGTTGACGATGGTGATGATGGCCATTCAGCGAGGCATGACCGTGAAGACGCTGGCCCAGCTTTCACCCGGTTTTGGGGATGCCTCCCAGGGGGTTTTGGAAGCGGCGCGGGCCTGCCTTCGCAAGTTGACTGCAAGTCCATAATTCAACGATTTGTATTGGCGCTATCAAACCTTGACTCCAATTTCTAATTATGTTAAAAACCATCCTTTGCTAGAGTGCTAAGGTCACTCTTTTGCAAGATATTCAGGAATGTGGCAATCAAATAACCATTTGAGTTAAAAGAGATTATGGCACAGCCCTCCAAAAACCCAAATATCCCCCCTGCCAAGTCTCCCGCCCAGGGTAAAGGCAAGCAAGAGAAACCGAATAATCTGTATTCCCGGCGGGACTTTTTCTCCTATGCAGGCTGGGCCGGATTCATGGCCTCTTTGGGATTGTCGTCCGTTTACTTTCTGCGCTTACTGTTTCCGCGGGTTTTGTTCGAGCCGTCGCCGAAGTTCAAGGCCGGCAATGTCGGCGATTACACTGTGGGTGAGGTCAGCACCAAGTGGGTCAAGGACCAGCGTGTGTGGATTGTTCGCGAGGAGCAGCGTCTTTATGCGATTCTGGCCCGCTGCACGCATCTTGGTTGCACGCCGCTCTGGTTGCGGTCTGAGGGCAAGTACAAGTGTCCCTGCCACGGCAGCGGATTCACCATGGATGGGATCAACTTTGAGGGCCCGGCTCCCCGGCCGCTGGAGCGGATGAAAGTGAGTATCGCGCCGGACGGCCAGATTGTGGTTGATAAGAGCAAGGTGTTTTTGTTTGAAAAAGGTGAGTGGGATCAGCCCGGAGCCTTCCTGAGGACCTAACAGGCCCGGATCTCGCAGGGAACCCCTTTTGAAGATTAATCAGAAGTATTGCTGTAGGAGGTTGAGTTTTGGCTAAACCCAAAATTCCAAATTTTGAGGAAATCAAAGAGTCCATCAAGAGCGGTCAACTTTTTGAGGAAGCGGCGGACAAGTTTACCGAATCCCAAGTCTGGACCTCCACCTTTCGTCACGGCTACGCGGATACGCCCCGAAACCGGGTGTTGCAGATCGCGAGTAACGTCTGGTTGCATCTGCACCCTGTAAAGATTCATCGGCATGCGCTGCGCGTGAAGTTTACCTGGTGTATGGGCGGGATTACATTCCTGCTGTTTTTATCGACCGTTGTGACCGGCATCATCCTGATGTTCTATTACCGGCCGGTGGGTGAATACGCTTATTACGACATGAAATACCTGCAGTACGACGTGCCCTTTGGCATGTTGATGCGGAACATGCATCGATGGGCGGCGCATTCGATGGTCATCACCGTCTGGCTGCATATGTTCCGCGTGTTTTTAACCGGTTCCTACAAGCCTCCACGCGAGTTCAACTGGGTGATCGGCGTGTTTCTGGTTACGTTCACGCTGCTTTTGAGCTTTACCGGGTACCTGCTGCCATGGGACCAGTTGGCCATGTGGGCGGTCACCGTGGGCACCAACATGGCGCGCGCGACCCCGTTCCTTGGCAGTGAGGGACCGTTTGCGGAGTATGTGGGGGTGACGGCGCGATACGACGCCCGGGCTGCGTTGCTGGGCGGCAGTCTCGTTGGGCCACCGGCCTTGTTACGATTTTACGTGTTGCATTGTATTTTGATACCTTTGGTTGCCGGTGCCTTGATGATCGTCCATTTCTGGCGCATCCGAAAGGACGGAGGCATTTCCGGGCCGCTTTAACGACCCGAATTCAACCACTGCGTTGAAACTTTTTTCGATGGATAGGAAGTCTTTCTATGGGGACTGCAGAGAAACCACCTGCTAAGCCACCCGCCAAGCCGGCTGCTGGAGCGCCGGGAAAAGCGGCTCCGAAAAAGAAAGTAGAAGAACTACCGGAAAAAGTCCATGTGTGGCCTTACCTGGTCCGCCTGGAATTCCTGTGTTCCATTATCGTCATCCTTGCCCTGACGGTGTGGTCGATTCTCATCGACGCTCCGTTGGAAGAGGCGGCGAATCCCACCAAAACCCCGAATCCCTCCAAGGCGCCCTGGTACTTTCTCGGCCTTCAGGACATTCTGGTGTACTTCGATCCCTGGTTTGCAGGCGTGGTGGCGCCCGTGCTCATTATCGTCGGGTTGATGCTGATTCCTTATCTGGACATGAACCCCAAGGGCAACGGGTACTACACGTATGCAGAGCGCAAGCTCGCCATTTGGGTTTATGCGTTCGGGTTCCTGGTTCTGTGGATTGCGCTCATCATCATGGGGGTCTTCCTGCGCGGTCCGGGCTGGAACCTGTTCATGCCCTGGCAGTACTGGGATCCGCATAAAGTCGTGGCTCTGACCAACGTCGATCTCCCTTACGCGCTGGGTGTGCGGACTTACGATATGGCCATGCTGGTGGGTGCCGTCGTGGTGCTGGGATATTTTGCCGTCGGGACTGCCGTGTATTTTTTTCTGGAGCGCAAAGCCCTCAAAACCGTCGGCTTCCTCCGCATGTTCCTCAAGGTGCAGTTGTATTTGATCATGGTGGGCATCGTCGTCAAGATCGTGCTCCGGCTGGGCTTCAACATCAAATACATCTGGGTCACTCCCTGGTTTAACGTTTAACGGGTTTTTCAGAAACGTCCATGGCTGAAGAAAATAAAGATCCTAAAGAAGAAGAGAAGAACGAGGACTCGCCTTTTAATGAAGGGGAGTTTGACGAGCGCACTTCGTACAGCTTTTTGTTTTTCCTGCTTTCCGGTGCGATGCTGTTTATCACCCTCTGGGCGTTCTGGGATGATGAGTACATCCGCCGCGGCTACAAGGAATTCCAGGATATATACAACGAAACCCAGTACGAGCGGACCCGCGTGGAGTACATGGAGGTCACTGAAAAGATTCAGGGGCGTACCGAGGAGTTGCGCGAAGCCATTGCCCGCGAAGAGCAGAAGCTGGAGAACGACGAGGAATACCAGCAACTCGCGGATGCCGCCTGGAATGCGCAGGTCAAGCTCGATGATGCAAAGGAAAACCTGAAATTCACCAAGAGCCGTCTGGACGAGTATTACTACTATTACAAAAAGGCCCAGCACGAAGGCCAAAACTATGAGGTCGAGCTCAACCGCGTCGAAGAAACGAAGAAACACATCGTGGAGTCGGAGCCGATTGTTGAACAGTTAGCCAAGGAGCGGGATGCTGCGGAAGCGAAGCTGCTGGAGTTCAAGGCACGCAAGAAAAACCTGGAAAACGAGCTGGCCAAACTGACCAACGACAAAATCATCCTTTCCCAGAGGATGGACTTTTACAAGCCATTCAATCTGTTTTTGCGTCCGACGGAAATCAAGCAGGCGGTCATCCCCGCATCGGCCAAAAACAAATTCGGGGAAATTGTTTACAAGGTCGATCGCTGTCATACCTGCCACATCGCTTATGATGATCCCTACTACAAGGATTTCGAAAATCCGCTCAAAACCCACCCCAACCGTGAAGTGTTGATCAAGAACCACGAACCCACGGAAACCGGGTGCACGTGGTGCCATCGCGGACAGGGACCGGCTACGGCTCCGACCGAGGATGCGCATGGATCGCATCATGAGGGGGACCAGACTCTCGGTATCAATGAACCCCTTCTGCATGACAATCTGATGCAGTCCAACTGCACCAACTGCCACGCGGATGTGGTCAGCCTGGATGGCGCCCCCATTCTGACCAAAGGCAAGAAGCTGTTCCTGAAATTGGGCTGTCACGGTTGCCATCTGGTCGAGGGGTATGCCGATGTACGCAAGGTGGGACCGAGCCTGAACAGGATTGCCGCCAAAGTCGATCCCAGTTGGCTGTACCGCTGGGTCAAAAAGCCGAAGGATTATCTGCCCGAGACCCGCATGCCCGACTTTGAGTTGAGTGATGAGGATGCTCTGGCCATCTCGGCGTATTTGCTGGCTTCTTCTGAGAAGAGTTACAAGCTTCCTGAGAAATTCAAAAGTGGCGACCCGGCTAAAGGCAAAGAGCTTTTTGAGTCGATCGGTTGTCAGGCCTGCCACAAGCTCAAGGGCATAGGGGAACTGTTTGCTCCCAACCTGAGCAATATCGGCGAAAAGGTGAGTGCCGACTGGCTGGTCAGCTGGCTCAGCAGCCCGCGGGACTACAACCATAAGAGCACCATGCCGGACATGCGTCTGGACGTGGAGCAGGCATCGAACATCGCGTCCTACCTGATCCAGTTCGGCAAGCCGGTCAAGATTCCGGGCATTGAAAGAAGGTTGAAAGATCCAGCAAGGGTCGAGTTGGGTGAAAAGCTGGTCCGCAACCGGGGTTGTTTCGCGTGCCATTCCATCCCGGGTATGGAAAAAGAAGGCCGCATCGCGCCGGAACTTTCCGCCTTCGGCAGCAAGCAGGTCCGTGAACTGGAGTTTGCCGACACGCACATTCCCCACACCTGGGAGTCGTGGACTTACACCAAATTGAAAAACCCGTCCGCCTACCGCACCGACCGCATTCTCGATAAAATGCCGGACTTCGATCTGGCCGAGGATGAGATCGATGCCCTGATGGTTCTTTTGCGCGGGCTCAATGGACTGTTCATCCCCGAGCGTTATAAAAAGAATTACTCAAAGGATGAGCTGACCATCGAACGCGGTCGCCGCCTGATTGCGCAGTACAATTGCCGGGGTTGTCATGTCGTCGAGGGTTACGGCGGCGACATTCAGGAGCACCTCAAAGCAAGCGCGCAGTATCCCCCGCCCTTGGAAACGGAGAATTACCATGTTGGGAACCGGGTTAAGGGATCCTGGTTGTATTCGTTTCTGAAAAACCCAACGCCTGTTCGTAAATGGATGGATGTCCGCATGCCTTCCTTCAATCTGACGGACAGCCAGATGCGGGACCTGACGGCTTATTTCGAATTGGTGGCGCCGGGTGAGATCAAGTATGAAGCCGGTGTGCATTTGAAAAAAGACAAAGAGGCCATCGAAACGGGTGTGAAGATCGTCAACTACATGGAATGCGGCAAGTGCCATGACGATGGCGCCAAGGGCATTGAGTTCAAAATTTCCAGTGAGCGCCTGCGCGAGGAGTGGATTCCCAAATGGTTGAAGGACACCCGGGAAATGATCCCGTGGACCCCGATGCCCAACCACTGGCCGAAAGAAGAAGGCGATTACACCATACAGGGCAAGTTCCACAAACTGAACGATGTCGAAAAAGGAAACATCGACAAGCAGATCCAGGATGTGACCGACCTGCTGGTGTCTTACGACAATCCCGATATCGATCTCAGCCTGTCGCTCGAAGCGGAAGAGCCTTTCATGGATGGTTTCTTTGACGCCGGCTTTGGCGACGAGGAACCCCTCGATGACGAGCCGATGGAGGGCGATGACGCGGGTGGGGAAGACAGTGAGTTTGCCGACGACATGGATTTTTGAAGATTTCCGTGTTTTGTTGTATGCTTCATTAATGCACCGATTTCTATTTCTGTTTTAGAAGGTCGAAACTATGCAACCGTCACCCTTAGAGAACTTTCTTTTGATTGCCTTGAAACCGGACAATATGCCGATTGGCGGCATGCTGTTCATCGTTGCGTTTGTATTCTGGATCGCCATCCGCCAGATGATCAAACACGACCGCTTGATCCGCGAAGGTAAGAAAGACAAAATCTACGATGAGATGATCAAATAAGTGCAAATATTCCTGACGGTCATTATTGCGTTTGTTCTGGGCCTGATTCTGATTTTTTTTCTCAAGACCACCCAACCCCAGGCCCCGCGGGAAACCGTACACTTCGACAAAGATAGCGACAAACCCTCCTACCTTGAGGACCGCGAAGAGTTCCGGTCCAAGTGCCTTGAGTTCCTCGGTAAATTCAATCTTGAGTACCGCCATTCCGTGTGGGCCAATAACTCGGAGTTGGAAATCGACATGCAGGACGAAACCCCTGTGGTCGGTGGCAAATACCTCGCCCTGTGCATTTTCAATCCTCCGTTCAATCTGGTGGACGGAATGAAAGTCAAAGGCTTTCTGGATTCGGTGAAGGGGGAGGGCGCGGCTCGCGGCATCATCATCACCACCGGCTATTTTGCCGACGAAGCCTACCGGCAGATTGAAGAAGAACCGGTCGAACTCGTCAACATCCATTCCTTCCTGAAGTATTTAAAGGGTTTCGATATTTATTGATCCCCGCTCCGGCGCAGGGAAACATGGCCGGGATTTGGCTCCGAAGGCAGTCTGTGTTATACTGTCTGCCTTATGAAAATATCTAAACTTCTTGAAACCGTACGCCCTGCGTTTTCCTTTGAATTTTTTCCGCCAAAGGATGACGAAGGGTTCAATGATCTATTTACCACCGTTCAAAATCTGAAGCCCCTGCAGCCGGTCTATGTATCGGTGACCTACGGGGCGATGGGCAACACCCGCACCAAGACTCTGGACCTGGTCAAACGCATCAAACACGATGTCGATCTGGAGAGCATGGCGCATCTCACCTGCGTGGGGTCCAATGCCGATGAGATCGCGGAAGTTCTGGATGCCTTGCAGGATGCGGGGATCGACAACGTGCTTGCCCTGCGTGGCGACCCACCCAAGGACCAGGAGTATTTCGTCCGGCCGAAAAATGGATTTGGCTTTGCCAACGAGCTGGTGGACTTCATCAAAAAAAGGGGTTACGACTTCTGCATCGGTGTGGCCGGGTACCCGGAAAAACACATCGAATGCTCGGATATGGATACCGATCTGGACAACCTGAAACGCAAGGTCGATGCCGGGGCGGACTTCATCGTCACCCAGCTGTTTTTCGACAACAAGTTTTACTTCGACTTTGTGGACCGGGCCCTCGGCAAGGGCATCGATATCCCCATCATCCCCGGCATCATGCCGATTCAGAATTTGAAGCAGAGCAAACGATTCACCAAAATGTGCGGTTCGACCATTCCCGACCCGCTGCTGTCGCGGATGGAAGCGCACGCGGAAGATGCGGACATGATCCGGCAGATCGGCGTGGAGCATGCGACCGAACAATGCGAGGGCCTGCTCAACGGCGGCGCTCCGGGGGTCCATTTTTACACGCTCAACCGGTCGCGGGCGACGTTGAATATTTTTGAGAACCTGCGGAAACTGGTGGATATCACACCGAATCCCTGACCCTGCTGGTGATTGGCCGGTTACGATGAGGATCTTCACGGCGTTGATTCTACTGCTTTGGGTCGTCTCCACCGCCTGCTCTCCCCAACCTTCGCTGCAACCCGATTCCTCCTTTGACATCACCGAGGACATGGTGTTGATCCCTGGGGGAAAGTTTCAGCGGGGTTGCGATGCCCTGGGCCCGGAACACGGGGCGCCGGCGCATGAGGTGTACCTCGAAGACTTCATGATCGACCAGTACGAAGTCACCAACAAAAAACTGGAAGAGGTGATGCCCGACCACCTGCTGCGCCGCAGTGCCTCCTCCAGTTGCGACAACTGCCCCGTCTCCAAAATCACCTGGTACGAAGCCGCCGACTACTGCCATCTCATCGGCAAAGCTCTGCCCAGCGAAGCGCAATGGGAAAAAGCCGCGGGAGGGAAGAATGGATGCGAGTTTCCCTGGGGACTGGAATGGGACCCGGTGCAGGCCTACGGCGGTAAGGAGTTGCAGGACGACGCCTCGCCCGTCGGGCAATTCCCCCCCAACCGCTACGGTTTGTATGATATGGCCGGTAACATGTGGGAATGGGTTGCCGATTGGTACTCACCGCAATTCTATTTTCTGGGCGAATTGATGTACAATCCACGTGGACCCCGCCGTGGCGTGATGAAAGTCCGGCGCGGCGGTGCCTGGTCCGACAGCATCAACGGGATGCGGGTCGGCTACCGCGACTGGAGTTACCCCTTTTCCCGCAGCTTCAGCGATATCGGTTTCCGCTGTGTCATCAACCTGAAACGACCATGAACGCAACCCCGAAACTTGAGTACATCAATCGGCTGATCAAGGAACATTTGAGCGAGGACGGGGACCTGGAGTTCAATGGCCTGTTCATCGGCGACGAAGGCTTGCAGGCGTTGGCCGAGGCCGACGGCGTGGAGAACATCGTCAGCCTCGACCTCAGCAAGAACCGCATCACTCACAAGTCGGTTCATTTCCTGGCGGACAACCCGCGCTTTCAAAACCTGCGGCGTCTTTATCTCGGTGAAAATCAGGTCGGCGACCGGGGGGCGGTGTCTCTGGCGCAGGCGCATTTCTGTCCCAACCTGTTGCAGTTGGACCTGCGCTTCAACGATATCGGGGAAGAGGGCGGCATGGCCATTGCCGAGGGGGCGTTCAAGAAATTGCAGGTGCTCATCCTGCAGGACAACCCCATCGGCGACGACGCGCTCATCACCATGGCCAAGCATCCCGGCTTTGCCAACGTGCGCAAGCTGAACATCTATCGCACCAACATCACCGATCGCGGCATCAAAACCCTCGCCCGCTCGAAAGTATTCCAGAAAGTCAAACACCTGAACATCGCGCGCAACGTGCTGCGGGTGGATGCGGCGGTGGCGCTGGCCAACACCAAGACCTTGCAGAACGTCGAGACCCTGCTGATGTTCGACACCTACATCGGCGACAAAGGTGTCCAAGCCCTCTCCCAATCCCAATGCCTGCCCAAACTGCGGACTTTAAGGCTTACTTGATTTAGAGGGGAAAGGTGCCTGACGGTTCGCGCCCGACTCACCAATACCGTTCCTCCAACCAGGGGTTGGCGCTGTTGCTGTAGCCGCGCTGTTCCCAGAATCCCAATTCGTCGTCTTCGCGGAAAATGATCTCACCGATCCATTTGGCTCCCTTCCACGCGTACAACTGCGGCGTGATCATGCGCACCGGCCCGCCGTGCTCCTTCGACAATGGCATTCCCTCCCAGGTGTGGACCAGGAGCACGTCGTACTTCATGGCTTCCTCGATCGGCAGATTGGTGGAGTAGCCGTCGTAGGCCTTGATGTACACGTAGCGCACTTCCTTCTGCACCCGGCAATGATTGGCGAGATCCGAAAAGCGCACGCCTTTCCAGCGGTTGTCCAGCCGGCTCCACGAGGTGACGCAATGGAAGTCCGACACATCCTCCACCTGCGGAAATTTGTTGAATTCCTCCCAGCTGAAGGAGGCGGGGTAGTCTAAAAGACCCGATAGCGTCAGCGACCAGTTCTCCAGCGGGATTTCCGGCTGGAAGCCGAGATCGAGCACCGGCCAGCGGTCGGTGACGCTCTGCCCCGGCGGGGTTTTGGGCATGCCGTCGCGGTTCAGCGGGCCTTCGCCCATCGGCACCTCGCCGGTCCATTCCTTGCCTTCCTGGCGGGCTTTCTGGTACTGGATCATCGCTTCCCGTGTGCGGATGCGTTTTGACTTGGGGTCGGGGGTGGGGAACTCCATAAAAACCTTTGAGTTGACGATTGTTATATAAAAATCTGGATTGGGGGCATTCAAAATCGCTTGAAAAATGGTCCTTTATTAGACGGTCCGGGCGGCGATTGGGTTCAGCCTATATCAAGCCTTTATTTTATAAGCGATTATACGGTTTTTGGGGGCGGGGTGTCCAATGCAATAAATGCTAAAGCAATTTTTTAAATATTCCGAAAAGAGTTTAAGCGTTTAAAACAAAAGGAGATCACCGCAGCGATGAACCTCAAAATCCTCACTTTCAACTGGCATGAACCGTACATCTGCCTGATGGCCCACACGGGTTACGAATTCCACATTCTGGAACCGGAAATCCAGCCCGGGCAACGCCGCCAGTGGGATTGGAACATGCGTCCGTTGCCGAAAAACGGGCACATTGTCAGTGAGGCGGAGGCGCGCCAAAGCCTGGAGAACGGGGAGTATGCCGTCGTCATCGCGCACAACCTGAAAGACCTGGCCTGGGCGCAGCAGTATGACCTCCCAAAGATCGCCGTTTTCCACAACAAGTTTTCGACCGAAGCGGCGTTGAGTGGCAATAGTGTGGAGAAACAAGAATACTTCGAGTTCGTTCAGGACTTGACGCACGACGCGCACCGGATTTTTATCTCGAAGAGCAAGCGCGACGACTGGGGACTGCAAGGCGATATCATCCGTCCCGGTCTGCCGCTGGAAGAATACGGCGGGTACCATGGCAATGGCGGCTTCCTGGTGCGGGTCGCAAACCATCTCATGGAACGCGATCTCATGCTGGGCTACCGCGTCAGCAGGGAAATCGTCGATGGCTTTCCGTGCGTCACGCTGGGGCAGAATCCGCACCTTCCGGACGCCCGGTTGTCACGTGGTTTTGAGGATTTGCTGGACCATTACCGCCGCGGCCGGATGTTTCTCAACACCACCGTGGACGGGTATGAAGATGGTTACAATCTGTCGATGCTGGAAGCGATGGCTACGGGCATGCCGGTGATCACCACGTCCAACGCGACGTCGCCGATCGAAGACGGAGTCAATGGATTCATTTCGGACGATATTATGGTCTTGCGGCGGCGGGTTGAAGACCTGTTGCGGAATCCCCTCAAGGCGCAGGAACTGGGTCAGCAGGCACGTAATACGGTGGATCAACTGTTTCCCATGAAGCAATTCATACGCAACTGGAAGCAGGCGGTTCAAACCGCCATCGATTTGTTTCTGGCGCGACATGAAAAAAATCCCAAGGCAAAGGTCGCGTCTGCCGACACCTCTCCCCGAAAGCGGAACGTGTTGCTGGACACCAACGGCAACCCGGTCACCACCGCCCACTATCTGGAGCGGGCATTGCGCAAAACGCAGCAGGTCATCACCTGCGGTTCCGCGTTCACGATAGAACATAAAAAAAACTGGAACATGGATGCCCTGCATTGGCCTGCAAACCAGCCGGATATGAGCCGGGAACCGGGCGCACCTGTCCGGAGCGTGCTTTCGAATTTGCCAAAGGGCTGGCAGCCGGATGTCTATATCTATGTAGAAACCGGACTGAACACAATACCCGGGGACCTGAACACGCTGACGATCCCCAAGGTTTGCTATTTGATCGATACCCATCTGAATCTGGATCATCATTTGCAGATTGCGCGGCCGTTCGATCTGGTTTTCCTGGCGCAGAAAGAATACGTGGCACGTTTTCGTGAAGCGGGCATGGAGTGGGTGGAGTGGTTGCCGCTGGCCTGCGATCCGGAGATCCACGGCAAACAGGACGTGGCAAAGAGGCACGATGTGGGTTTTGTCGGCAGCATTCTGCCCACTCTGCCGCGCCGCAAGCAATTGCTGGATTCGTTGGCGCAGCATTTTAACGTGCATAAAGATCGCCGCTTCATGGATGAGATGGCCGCCGTGTTCAGCCAGTCCCGAGTTGTGTTCAACAATGCGGTCAATAATGATCTCAATATGCCCGTGTTCGAGGCCTTGTGTTCGGGCAGTCTGCTGGTAACGGATGCGGCTCCGGGAAGCGGGCTGGCGGAGCTTTTTGAGGACGGTACCCATCTGGCGATTTATGACGATGCGTCCATCGTGGATACGGTGCGGTATTACCTCGATCATCCTGAAGAGGCCGAGCGCATGGCCGCTGCGGGCCGGCGCGAAGTACTGGCCCGGCATACTTACGATCATCGCGTTCAGGTTCTCATGCAACATGTGGAACAGTGGATCGAAGAGGCTGCGCAAAAGGAAAGTGCGATCGATTCGGCTGTGGAGCCGGTTCCCGCATATTTTCGCAATGTTCGGCAGGATCTGTTGCCGCTCGTTCCGGAAACCGCCCAATCCATTCTGGAAGTGGGCTGTGGCGCCGGAGGGACCGGGTACGCTCTCAAGCAGAGGCAGAATGCCACGGTCGTCGGCATCGAAATGAATCCCGGCGCGGCGGAGGCAGCGCGTAAGGTTCTGGATGATGTGGTGGAAGATAATATTGAAACGATGACATTGCCGTTTGAGGAAAACAGTTTCGATTGCATCCTGTTTGCGGATGTTTTGGAACACTTGGTCGAACCCGGAGAGGTTCTTAAGAAAACCCGGCCCTATTTGAAACAGGGCGGGGTGATGATCGCCAGCATTCCTAATATTCAGTATCACGGGATTCTTCATCAATTGAGTGAGGGCAGTTGGACATACCAGGATGAAGGCATTCTGGATCGCACGCATCTCCGGTTTTTCACCTTAAAGGAAATCGAAAAGCTGTTTTCAGAAAACGGGTATGACATCCAGGCGGTTGAAGAAAACATCGACTCTCAGTACGAATCGTATGCCGCCTCCGGCCGGACCAGTTTGAAAACCGGACGGGTGACCGTATCCGACTTGTCTCCTGAGGAATTACGCCGGTTTTTTGTCATCCAGTACAAGATCGTGGCGCGACCGGTTTTCAATAAGGAAACCAAGCCATTGAATGCATCCGAGGACACCGCGCTGGATTCAAACATGGAAAGGCTCAAGGAGGCCCGCAAATTAGAACGCTCCGGTGCACTGTCCGAGGTACTCCAGCGCTACCAGGCGCTTTGCCGGGAAGATTCGCAATCTTCCGATGCCTGGGTGGGGCAGGGCAATGTTTTGATCCGCTCCGGTAATTCAAAAGAAGCCGAAGGGTGTTACCGGCGCGCTATTTCGATCGATGAGGCTCACGCGGGAGCCTGGCTGGGACTCGGTGGGGTGGCGCTCCAGTCCGGGAATTGGCATGACGCCGTGGCGGCGTATGAAGTGATCCTGAGTGAGGACGCTATCAACAGCAAGGCCTTGTGTGGCATGGGAGTCGCGCTCGAACATCTGGATCAGGCGACGTCCGCCCATCAGTATTATACAAACGCATTGAAGTCGGACCCGGAAAACAAGGCGGCGTTGGCTTCCCTGATAAACCTATCCTATCTCCTCAATAACTTCATCCATGTAGAAGAGTTTTTAGGCCGTTTTGTAAAGCAGAATCCTACCAATTTAAATTTGCTGTTTGGTCTGGCAGGCGTGCAATACAAATCAGGGAAACGGGTCGAAGCCCGCAAGAATCTGGAAACTATCCTTAGGTTCGATGCCAACAATAGCGATGCCCATACTTTTCTGGAAAAACTGGACGCAGAAAATTTGAAGACGGGAAAGGTCTGTTCATGAATCACTTTGATTCCAATATTCAAATTCTGGAGAAGACTGATCCCGGTCTCGCCGCGCGGGTGAAGTTGGAGCCGTATCCCGAACACATCACCGTGGTCACGGCAAAGGATGGGCAGGCCGTTCCGGTGTACGGGGAGATTTCCCTGCACAGCAGGTATTACCCGAAAAAGGAAGCCGTGGACAGTCTCGTTGGCTTTGAACCGCAAGGCGATTCGGTCATTGCCGTGCTTGGTTTGGGATTCGGGTATCATCTCAAAGAAATCGTTGAGCGGTTTGACAATCCGATTATCGTCATTGAACCGAGACTGGATTTATTCCGCGCCTTCCTCCAGCACGTGGATCTGCGTGATTGCCTGCAGCGTGTTCAATTCCGTATCGATGAACCGCCTCCCAAAATCCTGGCACGCAACGAAACCCGGAACTGGGAGGTATTCGTCCATCAGCCGTCAACTTTTGTGTCATCCCAGTATTTTGAAAAGATGGAGCAGTGCATTCGGACTCTGGATGTGCTGGAGACCAAGTCGTTGCGTATCCTTGTGGTCAATCCCGTTTATGGCGGGTCGCTGCCGACGGCCAGATTCTGCAAGGATGCTTTGGCGTCCATGGGGCATGTGGTGGATAGCGTCGATTGCGATCGCTTCAAGGACGCCTATTTTGAAATTCAAAAAATAACCCGTATCGAGAACAATCAGAAATTCCTGAACCACAAACTCATGGAGTTGATGGGAGAAGCCGTGGTTGCACGCGCCGTCGAGTTCAAGCCCGACCTGGTTCTGGGGTTGGCGCAGGCACCGATGAGTGCAGAAGCGGTTTCCAAACTGAAAGTAATGAAAATCCCGGTGGCGTTCTGGTTCGTCGAAGACTGCCACACGCTGACTTACTGGAAGGACGTGGCCGGTCAGTACGATTATTTTTTCACCATTCAACAGGGCGAGTTTTTCAGGAAGCTGGGTGAACAGGGTCTGAGTAACTTCTACTATCTGCCGCAGGCGGCGCACCCTCCCATTCACAAACCTTTGGAACTCTCCGATGAAGATAAGAAAAAATTTCAGGCCGACCTTTCCTTCATGGGGGAAGGGTATTACAACCGGCATCGTGCCTTCGCCCGCCTGCTAGATCAGAATTTCAAAATATGGGGCACCGGTTGGGTGCAGAACTCGGGTTACTGGCCACACATCCAGAATAACGGAGAGCGTGTGGACAGTGACGATTGCGTGAAAATATACAATGCAGGCAAGGTCAACCTGAATCTGCATTCCTCGACATATCATGACGGGATCAATCCGAATGGTGACTTCGTCAATCCCCGAACCTTTGAGATCGCCGCCTGCGGTGGGTTTCAACTGGTCGATTCCCGGTCTGAAATGGGAGACTGTTTCCGCATTGGCGAGGAAATGGTCACGTTCACCACGCTCGATGAGATGCGGGACAAGGCTCTCTATTACATGGAACATGAAGAAGAACGCCAGGAGGTGGTTCGCAAGGCAAGGGAGCGGGTTCTGAAAGAACACACCATGCGGCACCGGATGCAGGAAATGCTGCTGCACATTTATTCTGACCGGGAAGAGGAACTGTGCGTACGCCTGGAAAACCGGAAGAGCGAGATCGACCGTGCCCTGGAACAGGTTCAAAACGATGCCGAACTGGAAGCTTTCTTGAAACCTTTTCGCGGCAAAAAAGATTTTACGTTTCAAACCGTCCTGGACCAGATCAACGAGAACGACGGGTCGTTTTCCGATCCGGAGCTGTTGTTTCTCATGGTGGACCAAATCATTCCAAAAAAGGGTTGATATGCCAAAAAATATCCTCATCCTCAACCAGACGCGCATGGGCGATCTCGTTCAGTGCACGCCACTCATTGCCGGGTTGCGGCAGAAGCACCCCGATGCAAAAATCACCCTGGCTGTAAACAGGTCCTTTGAAGAGTTTGCTCGCAAAATCCTCCATGTGGATGAATTGGTGGTGTTCGACATCGGCCAGTACAACGATCAGGACTGGAGCAAAGAAGTCGTCTGGGTGACCCTTGTGCAGTATTTAAAAAAGTGTCTGGATGCTTTACGCGGCAAAAATTTCGATCTGGTGGTCAATCTCAGTCATTCTTTTCTCAGCGCGTACATGATCAAGTACCTGCAAATCCCGGAGGCCCGCGGATTTTGCTGTAATGAAGAGGGGGATCGCAAAACCGAGCACCCGTGGTTCCAGTACTTTTTCATCGAGCCCATGAACCGGCCTTATAACACATTCAACCTCGTCGATATTTTTGGGCGGGGCGGCGATATCGAGCCCGCCACCAGCGGCATTCTGGTGCGCAATGGAGCCGAGGATGAAGCGGCCGTCTCCGGGGTGATCGAAACCCATGGCATCGATCAGGATGAACTGGTGATCGGCATTCAGGCAGGGTCCAGCATTGCAGACCGGCGTTGGCCGGCCTCGCGATTTGCAGAGTTGGTCGATCGCCTGATCGAAACATCGAATGCGCGAACCATTCTGTTCGGCGTGAAATCCGAAACGGAGTTGTCGGAACAGATCATCGGTGCATCCAAAAACCCCACACGGATTGTGAATTTGTGCGGCCAGACGTCTATCACCCAACTGATAGGCATGTTGAAACGATGCCGCTATCTGGTCACCAACGACACCGGCACCATGCACATCGCCGCCGCTCTGGGTGTCCGCATCGTCGGTTTGTTCTTCGCCCATGCGCATCCTGCCGAAACCGGCCCCTATTCGGCAGGCGACCTCATTTTCCGCGCCAACATCGCCTGTGCACCGTGCAGCTACCATGTGCATTGCAGTAATGTGATCTGCGTGGACAAGGTGCAGCCCCGGCATGTGTCGGCCTTGATTCACGGTCATCTGGAGTCCGGGCGCTGGCAGGTTCCCGAATTCATGCAGCATCTCCCCGAGATGGACTTGCTGGAATCGTATTTTGACGAGGAAGGCTACCTGGCCTACAAACCGCTCATCCGCCATCCTCTTGCAATGGAAACGTTATTCTCTCAGGCGTACCGCCGCATGTGGCGCGATTGTCTGATGGAAACCCGGGAGACGCCTTCCGAAGCGGCTTTGAAAGAGATGGGAGATTTTCTGGAGCAGCACTATGACGTACGGGGTGAAGATGGGCTTTGGGACCGGGTGCTCCGCAAGCAGGAAGAACTGCACCGGCTCTTGCGACTGCTTACGGACGGGGGCGTCACCAGCGACAAGCTGATGCAGATTTACGGCGATCATGGGTTCGACAAGCCCCGCATCCAGGCACTGGGGGAGCGCATCGCCGGCATCGATGACGCCATCCGGAAAATCGGTTTGACGCATCCCGAACTCAACCCATTGTGCGACATGTTCGATCGGCGAAAGGAAAATTTTGAAGGCAAGGACCTGCTGGATCTGGCGCAGCGAACCAGCGACTGCTATCGGAAATTTAAAATTGAAGCGCTGTCTTTATACACCGTGCTCGACTCTCTGCGTGAGCGGTTGGCGGAAGAGGATTCCACGGGTCCCGATCAGGCGGATGTGAGTTCCAAAAGAATGGCGGTGCCGGGCAGGTAAGACGGAGTGGGCGACGCGCCCCGGTCCTTGAAGTAACCTTCCAGAAACTCCAACGCCGCCCCGCCGCCGGTGGAAACAAAAAAGTTCGAAGAAAAGTAGTTGCACAGATTGTACGTGTCCACGTTGTTGAAGCCGATGGACAGCATCGAGGCATTGACGGTTTTGTGCAGTTGCTGAATGATACGCCCCCGCACCTGATACTTCACCCCTTCCAAATCCAGCTTGTTGAGAATGGCTGCGGAGTCGCCCCCGCCGATGACCACCGACATGTTTTCATTACTGATCGCCGCCGCAAACAGAAGCTCGGCCAGCTTCACCGATCCTTCCGCATACTGCTCCGTCTGCGGGTGATCGTAAGCCCCCAGCGGGCCGTTCCAGAAGACATTCTGGATTTCACCGGTCTGTCCTTCCAATAAAATCTTGCGGGCAAAGTTTTCGATGGTCTTGGGGCCCAGGTCCAATTGAAAATCGTCTTCGAAATCCGGCTCGTCCTTCACCACGTATTCGGTTTCGAAGTAATCCTTGGTGATCTTGTAGTCGTCCGGAAAGACGATGCTGACCTTGTTGGCTGCTGCCAGCTTCATGATCTCGTCGGCATAGCGGACTTCCTTCAGCACGTCCTCGCGTTCCTCCGGTGACTTGTTGACAAACAGCTTGGCGGGGAGGTCGTCCTGTTTCAGGGAGGGCACCAGTTCGGAAAACTTTTTGGCCAGCAGAAAGGCATTGACCATGCGGCCACCTATAAAAATAAGGCGGATGCGGCTGTCCACAAACTGTTTTAAAATACCGATCTTGTCGGCAATCTTGGCCCCGCCTGCAATGACGGCCGTCTTCTCCGGATAATCCAACGCCTTTTGCGCAAACTTGCCGAGCCGGGTGATCTCCGAGTTCAACAGATTGCCGGCCACCACGATTTTTCCCTGCTGGCGCATATACTGGGGCAGCACTTGGATGCTTTTGGTAACCCGGTGACTGCATCCGAACGCGCAATTTATGAATACATCCGAAAATTTAGCGACTTCCTTCATAAACTCTTCCCGGTAGGTGTCCGGATTGTTCGGTTCCAGAAGGTAGCGCAGGTTGGGTAAAAACTTGATGCCACCCCGCGGAAGCCGGTGATTGGTGATGATGCTCAATGAATCTTTCAGATGGGAATCGGTGATTTCCGGCGGAAAAATCGTGTAGGTATCCCCGTACAACTCGCGGATCAGCGTATCGAAGTGCGAACACACGAACTGGATATTGAACACCCCGTCCCAGCCCATGAAATCCTTCTTTTTATGCGGGCGGCCCAGGTGCGATCCGATGATGATGCGGCAGTTGCCATCGGTCAGTTCATGAATTTTTTTGAACGTGGTATCGACAAACCGGCGGATGCGGGTGTCGTCGGCAACGCGGTAGCCCTTGCTCGTATTGACCAGAGGCACATTGAAATCGACCCGGATGAAAATAGTTTTTTCAATGAGGTCCGCCGGAGTCAAATCATCCAGGCAAGGCATTTTGGCGATGTTTTCCATCAGGAAAAAGAGCCTAAATTATTGATTTTATATGGTATAATGGTTTTCCTGAGGGGCTGGGTCCGGTTTGTGTTACGGATTCCGGGAAGGGAGCCGCCTCCTTTTGCGAAGTTTTTGATTCCATTCATAAAATAACACAAATTACCGTTTTTGAAATAATATTCGTTTTGTTTTATGATGTCCAAGGCAGGTAGTCGGCGAGGACTCCCAAGCGCCAAATGAAAGGCCAACAATGATATGTCCAAAAAGAAAAAACTGTTAATCAATGCGGAACATCCTGAAGAATGCCGCGCCGTAATCATCGATGATGGAAAGATCGAAGAATACATCGTAGAACATTCTTCCCGGGAGTTACTGAAAGGCAATGTTTATCTAGGTGTTATCACCCGGGTGGAACCCGCCATTGAAGCCTCATTCATCGATTATGGTGGCAAAAAATACGGCTTCCTCCCCTTTAAAGATGTGCTGAAGGAATCGTACCTTCAGACCGGTGAAAGGAAATCAAGAACCCGAATTCAAGACGTTCTGGTCCGGGGTCAGAAAATACTGGTGCAGGTGGTCAAGGAAAGCCGGGACGCCAAAGGCCCGTCTTTGACCAATGCCGTCACCATCCCCGGCCGGTTTCTGGTGCTGATGTGCTCCAAGGAAACCAGTGGAATCTCCCGAAAAATCGAGGACGAATCCGAACGCAAAAAAATGAAGGAGGTGCTTTCGGACCTCCAGTTGCCGGAAGACATGGGCGTGATTCTGCGCACCGCCGGCATGGGACGGACCAAACTGGAACTGCAAAAAGACCTGCAGATGCTGATGAAAATTTGGGAAGGCATCCAGGAAAAATTGCAGGATCCGGAAACCAAAGGCCCCTGTCTGCTTTACAAGGTTCCGGACATGGTGGTGCGTACGGTCCGCGATCATTTCACCAACGATACCTCTGAAATCATCGTGGACAACGCGGACTCGTACAAGGCCGTGAAGGAATTCATACGCCTGGTCATGCCGCGCATGCGCAACCGCGTCAAGTATTCGCAGGAAACGAAACCGCTGTTTTCCCAGTACAAGATCGAAGAACAGATCGAAAACATTTACAAAAAGCGTGTCGAATTGCCTTCCGGCGGGTCTCTGGTGTTCGATGTCGGCGAGGCGATGGTGGCCATCGATGTCAACTCCGGCAAGACCACGAGTTCGAGTGATCTGGAAGAGACGGCCACCCGGACCAATATGGAAGCGGCGGATGAGATCGGCCGCCAGTTGCGCCTGCGCGACCTGGGCGGGTTGATCGTCATCGACTTCATCGACATGTTCTCCAAAAAGAACAAGAGCAACGTCGAAAAGGAGATCAAGAAAAGCTGCAAATCCGACAAGGCACGCATCAATATTTCCCGAATCTCCCGATTCGGTCTGCTGGAAATGTCCCGTCAACGTTTGTCCTCGCCGGTCAAGGAAGGTCATTTCGAGCAATGTGTGTTGTGCCAGGGAACCGGGTTCACGCGGACGGACAGTTCTGTGTCTTTGAGCGTGTTGCGCAAAATTCGCGAAATTCTGGCGGAAGGAAATGTCAAGGTGCTTGCGGTCGAGGTGTCGGCATCCGTCGCCAGTTACCTCTTGAATCACAAAACCAAGTACCTGCAGGATTTGCAGGACAAAACACAATGCCTGCTCCAGTTTTCCGCCAAGGACCGCCTGGCGTACGAGAATTTTTCGTACACCGTGCTGGAACGGAAACGGGAAGAAGAGCGGCAAATGGAAAATCGAAACCGCGGGGTGGAGTTTCGCACCGCCCTGCCTGCCAGTGCAGACAGCCAGCCGGATTCCCGATCGAGGCCGCGTACCGAATCGCGACCGGATACACGTCCCGACTCGCGTCCCGATTCCCGTTCGGAAGAGCGGGGAGACCGCGAACGCGGTGAGCGTCCTGAACGGGCTGATCGCGAGCGCCGAGGACGGGGACGTCGGTCCTCCAGCCGGGGCCGCTCCCGATCCGGGTCGTCCAACCGGTCGCAGGCAGGCCAGAACCGGAGTCGGCCGAGCTGGCCACAACCTGCCGAGGGAGAGGACCCCATGCAGGGCCCTTTGCAGGAACAGCCTCCGGTGGACAATGGACGTGACAGCCGTGCGCCGGTGGACAGGGATACGGCTCCTGCAACCGATACCGCACCGCCTTCGGCAGAAGGGATGGAACAGAATTCCGCTGAGTCTTCGCCGGAAGAAGCCAAGCCGGCTACGACCGGAGGACGCGGTCGATCCCGGGACGGACGCAAAGGTTCCAGCCGCAAGCGGTGGAGCCGGCCCCGATCGACGCGTAAAACGAACAGTGATGACAGCCCCGACAGTCCGGCAAGTGCGGAGGGGGAGGATTCCGGTCAGCAACCGACGGAAAATGTATCCCGTCTGCATGAGGTGGTGCTCGACAAGCCGCCGTCGTACAAGGCCGACGATCGGGAGAGAGAAGCTCCGAAACCGATCCGCGACGATTTGGCTCCTGGAATTTAATCCGAGTTTTCGGGCTTGGGTCTAGATGCCGGACGGGCGCAACGAAAGCCCGTATTCCAGGTTCGCATGGTGGGGGGCGCAACATTCCGGTACGGCAACATGGCGAATTGTTCCATGAAACCGTGCTCGCGTTTGTTGTACGCCCCGCCGCGGATGACCTTGAAGGCTTCACCGAAATTGGTGTCTTCATGCTTGGATCCGGGGTAGGGCCGGTACCAGCTTGCCGTCCATTCCGACACGTTGCCGTTCAGATCCGCCACGCCGTAGGGGCTGAGGTCCGTTTCGACACTGCCGACGGGGTGCACCGTTTTCCCGAAATTGGCTTTGGCCTTGTCGAAATCGTTGCCCCAAACGAAGAGGCGCCCGTCCTCGCCGCGTGACGCTTTTTCCCATTCGAATTCCGTGGGCAGGCGTTTGCCCTGCGACAGGCAATAGGCATCGGCTTCGTACCAGGTGATGCCACGCACCGGATGGTCGGCGCGGCCTTCGGCGTATTGGCTCGACGGTTTGAATTTCAGAAAATCGGAGTACGTCACTTCGTCGCGGTCGATGTAAAACGCGTCGAGTTGCAGGCGTTGTGCCGGTTGCGCATTGGCGCTGGAGGTGCGGTCGGACATGAACGCCGGCAGGCTGCCGGAAGTGGGCATGCCCAGTTGGAACTCACCTGCGGGAATCAACACCATGCCTTCATCGCTGGAGGAAGCGGCGGGTTGGCACGCTGCAAGAAACAGCGTGGCCAGCACGGCCAGAGGAAGCCACTTCTTCAATGGGTGACCTGAGCGGTTTGAGGTTGTTGTGAGGGCGGCGGGGAAAAGGTCTGTTCGTCATTCGGTATGAACTGGTATTCCAGCGTCAGGCAGGCCGCTTCATCCCGCGTGCACATCATGGATTTGCAGTCCGATTCCGGGCGCTCGCAGTAGTAGTTGATGATTTTCAATTTCACGAATCCGTCGCCGGTATCGATCAGGTACACGTCTTTTTTTGATTCCACGTTGTGGGTGCGGGTCCGGTAAATGTACCAATCCACCAAAGCCTTGTTGACGATGCTGCCGCCCCAACCCCGATCGTCTTTTTTGAAGTCCGCCCGGCTGGCAGGCACCTGGGCGACCTGATTGAATTCGATCTGTCCCAGATTCTTGACCTGCACGTTGCCTTTTGGGTTGGTGACGCCCCCATTGGTGACGATTTTGGTGCGTTGAAACGCCAGATCCCAATCCAGCTTCTGCAGGCGGTTCACATCCTTTTCCATATCGTCCATGCGCACGACATTCCCGGTGGAAAAATCCAGTAGCGCCCAATTGTCGCGTGACTGGGCATCGACTTTGATAAGCGGGTAGTCGGTCTTGTAACGCTCGACTTTTTTGGGCGGCAGGGGCAGGTTTTCAAAGTCCTCGATGTTGGAGGACAGGAAATAAAACATGAAGTTGAAAAAAACCGTGGCCCCTATAAGGATCAGAAATGTTTTGAGCGTGGTATTCATAATGGCATTGTACCAAAGGGTGCGGGTCTGGAAAGGGGAAAATTGACAGCGAGTTTTACCGATTTCTCCTTCAATTTCAATGTTAAAGATCAAAATCGCCTTTTTTCCGCCGGGCAGGATGGGTATAATGGTTTTGGAGCGGCAATCGTTCAAATTTTTCAGGTTCAGGAATGGCAGACGACAAACATTTTGCATTCAAGAAACACCAGATCGAAGCCTATCTCAAGAAGGAATACCAGAAGCATTTCGGCCGATCCGGACGCATCTCCATCCGCAAGCGCCAGCGCTTCATGGATCGGGTCACGCAAAAAGTCGCCCGTAAATTCGGCAAAGATGTGTTGTGCCTGGTGGATTTCAACAAGCATGGATTCGTGACCCTGGTCTCCCCCTCTCACAGTGAATCCACCGACAAGGGCAAGCTCTATAAATCGTTCACGCATCCGCAGTTGGCGTACACCACCCATTGCATCGACCGGTTCAGCGAACGCACGCAAACCACAGAGAACTGCATCATCACCCTCGACGGCTACCTCGAAGAGGGATTGCTGACTTTCGGCCACCACGAAGGTTATCTGGTGAGCTCAGCCGGCGTGTTCGCCTACGAAATTGATGACGGGCGTCTGATTATAAAAACCTTTATCAATCTGGATTTGCTTTCCGATACGCAGGTCCGGGAGTTTTACGGTCATGATGTGCTGGCCTTGATGGCGACCGGCGAATACATTTCCGAGGATTCCATGGACAGCGATATCATTCTCGCGGACGAATTGCCGCAATCCACTCCCAAAATGTAAAGCCCACCCGGTTCCTCTCCGGGGCTGGAACTTTTTTGTATGGTTCGGACCGTTAACGCATGATTCAACTGTACAACGTATATAAAACCTACGAGGGAAACACTCCCGCCCTGTTCGATATTTCCATGGTCATCAAGAAGGGGGCGTTCGTGTTTCTGAGCGGACCCAGCGGCGCGGGCAAATCCACGTTGCTCAAAATCCTGTTCCGCTGGGAGCGGCACGATCAGGGGCAGGTGCTGGTCAACGGCATGAACATCGGCAAGTTCAAGGAGAGCATGCTGTACCTGTTGCGGCGCAACATCGGCGTGGTGTTTCAGGACTACAAGCTGCTCGCCGGGAAAACCATTTTTGAGAATGTGGCGTTTGCGCTGGAAATCACCAGCAACACGCCGCGCCGGGCCATCCGCTCCAGAGCATGGGAAGCGTTGAAGAACGTCGGCCTGTCGCACCGCAAGGACGCGTATCCCCTGCAATTGTCCGGCGGCGAGCAGCAGCGGGTGGCCATCGCCCGGGCGCTGGTCAACGAACCGAAGATCCTGCTGGCGGATGAGCCGACGGGAAATCTCGACCCCGACATTTCGCGGGAGATCCTCAAGCTGTTCGAGCAGGCCAACCGCGCCGGGACGACCGTGGTGTTCGCCACGCACAATCAGGATATGTTGGACAGCGGCAATCACTCGGTCATCACCTTGAACCGGGGACGCATTGCGGACGCACGGGTGTTGACGTGAGCTTCCTGATCCGAAGTTTCAGAGCGGCGATTTCCAACATCAAATCCAACAAGCAAACCTGCCTGGCCTCGGTGGGCTCGATCACCGTTGCCCTCTCCATTTTCAGCCTGTTCATCTTCATCTACGTCAATCTCAATTCCCTGCTGACATCGTGGAGCAACCAGGTCCAGTTGATCGTCTATCTGGAAGACCGTGTCAGCGCCGATCAGAAAGCCAAACTGGAAACATTCATCGAGGCCAGCCCGGAAGTTAAGGGGGTTGAGTATGTCTCCCGCGATCAGGCTTGGAAAACATTCAAGGACATGTTTTCCGATCACGCGGAGTTTCTCGGGCAGATGGACATGAACCCGCTTCCGGCGTCCTACAACATCCAGTTTCAGCCCTTGGACCACCAGTTTCAGGCCATCAAGATGTTTGCGGAACGAGTGCGGCTCAAGGCGGGAGTGGAGTCGGTGGAATACGGCGAAAAATGGATCGGACGTTTCGAAACGTTCATGATTTTCATGAAGGTGTTTCTGATTGCGCTGGGCACCCTGCTCAGCCTGGGAGCGCTGCTCATCATTTCCAATACCATCAAGCTGTCGGTGTTTTCGCGCAAGGAAGAAATCGAGTTGATGCTCCTCATCGGCGCCACGCCACGCTTCATCAAGTTTCCGTATCTCATGGAGGGCGTGATGCACGGTATTCTGGGGGCTGTCCTGTCTCTGGCTCTGGTCAAGGGACTTCAGGTCTTTCTGACACTCAATTTCCAGGGGTCGCTGGCCGCCATCACCCGGGGCATGGAGTTTCATTTTCTGACGCTGGAGTTCATCGGCAGTATTTTTTTGTGCAGCACCGTTCTTGGATGGGTGGGCAGTTACATTTCCGTCAACCAGTTCCTGAAAATGTTTGGTAGCAAATGACCGGTTCGCAATCACATTCCGTCTGGGCAACGCTGGCGTTCCTTCTTGTGGCAGTGGGATGGAGCGCGCCGGCCTTATCCAAGGACAAGCCTGGCAGCCAGGTTGAAAATCTGCTGGAACAGGAAAAAAGCGAGCTCGATCAACTCCGCCGGAAAATCGAACAGCAAAACCAGGAACTCTCCCAGATCGGCCAGGAAGAAACGCGCATACTCAAAACCCTGCGCCATCTGGAAGACCGGATGAAATTACGTGAGCGGGAATTGAAAATTTATCAGTACAACATCCAGGTCAACGAGCGGCAGGTCCGGCAGGCCAGGGATGCGATTCAGGAACATCAGGAAAAGCTCGATCGATACAAACTGGTTTTGAAAGACCGCCTGCGCCAGATTTACAAGAATGGCGACATGTACCTGGTCAAAATTTTATTTTCGTCCGATACCTTCAATCAACTCCTCACCCGTCTCAAGTACATGGAGAATGTCATGGCCTACGACGCCACCATTTTTCAGGATTATATGGAGCAGATGGAAAAGCTGGAGTATGAGACCGTCCGGCTTGAAAAAAGTCAGAAATCGCTGTTGCAGTTGCAAGAGGAAGCGTTGAAGAAAAAACAGGAATTGGAAGGGGAGGCCGGCAACAAATCCCAATTTCTGAAAAAAATCAAAACCAAAAAGAATTTCGCCCTGCAATCCCGGCGGGAACTGGTCAAGGCGTCGGAAGGTTTGAATGACCTGATCGGGCGCTTGCAGGAAAAACTGATTCTCAAACAGGGCCTCAGCCTGGCCGACATGAAAGGCCGCCTCCAATACCCGGTCCAGGGAAAACGGCTGAACCGTTTCGGCAAAAAGTGGGACGAGCGGTTCGACACTTACATCGTGTACAACGGCATCAATCTGAAGGTGAAAACGGGCACTCCGGTGCGCGCCATTTTTTACGGAAAAGTTTTGTACACCGGATTTCTGGAAGGTTATGGCAATCTCGTCATTCTGGGCCACGGCAACAATTACCACTCCCTGTATGGGCACCTCGATGCGATTCAGATTAAAAAAGGGCAGGTCGTGGAGGAGGGCAAAGTGATTGGCCTGTCGGGCAATTCCGGTTCGCTGGTGGGCGACGCCCTGTATTTTGAATTGCGGCACAAAGGCAAGCCCATCAAGCCGTCTCCCTGGTTCCGGGTGGCCGGGAAATGACATTTGGGGATGTTTATTGAGTCTTGATTTGGTTATAATTGTCTGGAAACAGCGTTTCACTTTTTTGTGGAGAGTGACATTGAGTTTTTTATTCGAAAGATGGACCCCCGGAATATTGAAAGGAAGCCTGGTCTTCGCTCTGGTTTTGGCCTGGACCCTGATTTCAAATAGCGCCCCCCTGACCGTCCAGACTGCCTGGGCTGTAGAAACGGAAGTCAGCGAAGAAAGTTTCGTCAATCCCGAAAGCTACGACAAGCTGAAGGTGTTTTCGGAAATCCTGGCGCTGCTGGAATCCAATTACGTGGAGATGGTCGATCCGCAGCGGTTGATCGAAGGCGCCATTCAGGGCATGTTGAAGACCCTGGACCCGCACACCTCCTACCTGCCGCCGGATTCCTTCAAGCAGATGAAGGTGGACACCTCGGGCAAATTCGGTGGATTGGGCATTGAGATCACCGTGCGCAACGGCATCCTGACCGTCGTCTCTCCGATCGACGGCACGCCGGCATCCAAGGCCGGCATCAAGGCCGGTGATAAGATCATCAAGATTGAAGATGAATCGACGCTGGACCTCAACCTGACCGATGCGGTCAATCTGTTGCGCGGCGAGCGCGGCTCGGATGTGAACATCACGATTTTCCGCAAGGGCATGGAAAAACCCAAGGTCGTGACACTCACCCGCGATATCATCAAGGTGCAAAGCGTCAAGAAGCGGGTGTATCAGGAAAACATCGGCTACATCAAAATCCGCAATTTCACCAAAACCACCAGCCAGGACCTCGACCGCTTTCTCAACGACTTTGAAGAGAAGCGCGTGCAGAAATTGATTTTGGACCTGCGCGGCAATCCGGGCGGTCTGTTGAACCAGGCCGTGGCCGTGGCGGACCGGTTTCTCGACAAGGAAAATCTGATCGTGTACACGCAGGGTCGAAGCGATGAACAGAACATGCGCTTCACCACTCACGAAAACCGCAAGCATTTCCGCTATCCCATGATCATCCTCGTCAACGGCGGCAGCGCCAGTGCTTCGGAGATCGTCGCCGGAGCGTTGCAGGACATGGGCCGGGCGGTGATCCTCGGCACGCAGACGTTCGGCAAAGGCTCGGTGCAGACCATCATCCCGCTGAGCGATGGATCGGCGCTGCGCCTCACCACGGCGCGTTACTACACGCCGAGCGGCCGGGTGATCCAGGAAAATGGCATCACGCCGGACATCATAATTGAAGAAGAGACCACTCAGTTGAATGAGGAATCGAAGGAGAAAACCGAGGCGGAAAAGGAAAAAGATGAAATCCGCCGGTTTCTTCGAGAGAAGGACCTCAAGCAACACCTGAAGGGCAAACGGAGCATCGAAGGCACCGAGCAGCAGGAGCCGACGGAAGCCGAGAAGGCCGAACAGGAAGAGTTGATGGCCGCTCTTGAGGAACTGGATAATGACGTCCAGCTGCGGGAGGCCGTATCGCTGCTGCAAGGCTGGTCGGTCATGAACAAAGTGTTCAAGACTGAAAAAACCAACTGAGTTGTTCCTGCTGCAGCGTTCACACAATCATTGAGGCCGGATACGGGATGTCCGTTTCCGGCCTTTGATTTTTAAATCGCGGTTGCCCCGCAAACCGCGCATCGGGATCCCACATGCTGACACTGGGCATTGAAACCTCCTGTGACGAAACCGCCGCCGCCGTTCTGGAAGACGGCGTGAACCTGCGATCGAACGTCATCGCTTCGCAGCACGACATCCATTCGAAATATGGTGGCATCGTGCCCGAACTGGCCGGGCGCAGCCATATCGATAAAATCCATTTCATCATTCGGGAAGCGCTGCAACAGGCGGAGGTGAGCCTGGATGAAATCGATCTCATTGCCGTCACGCAGGGGCCGGGGCTGGTCGGGTCGCTGCTGGTCGGGTTGAATACAGCCAAAGGACTGGCCTATGCCACGCAAAAACCGATGATCGGCGTCAACCATCTGGAAGGGCATCTGCTCGCCATCTTCCTGCAGGAACCGGTGGAGTTTCCGTTCGTGGGACTGATCGTTTCCGGCGGACACACCGACCTGTACCGGGTCAACGGCTTCGGCGATTACCAGGTGTTGGGGCGCAGCCGCGACGACGCCGCCGGCGAATCGTTCGACAAAGTCGCGAAGATGCTGGGCTGGGGCTACCCCGGCGGACCCATTGTGGAAGCGCGGGCCCGCGAGGGCGACGCCAATGCGCACGCGTTCCCCCGTGCCTGGCTGGAAAAAGGGTCGCTTGATTTCAGTTTCAGCGGACTCAAAACCGCCGTGCGTACGGCGATTGCCAAACGCGGGGGGAGCCACGGCAAGGGGTTGAGCGACGCCGACATCGCCGCCGGGTTCCAGGATGCGGTGGTGGAGGTGTTGATCACCAAGGCGCTCATGGCCTGCGAGCAGCAGGGCTTGAAACGGCTGGTGCTGACCGGCGGGGTGGCGGCAAACGGCTACCTCAGGCAACGTCTTCGGGAGGCGGCACAGCCGCGCAATGTCACCTGCCATGTGCCGAAACCCATTCTGTGTACGGACAACGCCGCCATGATCGCCTGCGCCGGGTATTTCCGATTCCAGCATGCGCCGCCGGAGGCGTCCGAGCTGTTGCGGCTGGATGCGCATGCCAACTTCACCGTTTGAATCCCACCGCATGAATATCCTTGTGACAGGAGGCAGCGGCTTTCTGGGCGGCCATATCGCCCGCCGCCTGCACGCGCTGGGGCACCAGGTCACCGCCCTCGGCCGCCGCTCTCATCCTGACTTGTCCCCAGGCATCGATTTTATCAAAGCCGATCTCGGTGACCGCGAGGCGGTGATCTCTGCCTGCCGCGGTCGCGACGCCGTGTTCCATGCCGGAGCGTTGACCGGAATCTGGGGACCGCGTGACGTGTTCCACCGCACCAATGTCGAGGGCACGGATCACGTGATTGCCGGATGCCTCGAACACGGTGCCGGTCAACTGATTTATACGAGTTCCCCCAGCGTCGTCTATGACCGGCGCGACCTTGAGAACGGCAATGAAAGCCTGCCTTATGCGCGCCGCTTTTTGTGCGATTACCCACGCACCAAGGCGATGGCCGAACGGCGTGTGCTGGCCGCCAATGGCCGGGGTGGATTGCAGACGCTGGTTCTGCGGCCCCATCTCATCTGGGGGCCGGGCGATCCGCACCTGGTGCCGCGCATCATCGAGCGGGCGCGTCAGGGCAAGCTGGTGCGGGTGGGCGAGGGCGTCAACCGCGTCGATATCATCTACATCGATAACGCCGTCGAAGGCCATGTGCAGGCCTTGGAAGTCCTCAAACAACCGGACAACAGGGTGGCGGGTCAGGTGTATTTTCTGAGCGACGGCGAGCCGGTGGTGCTTTGGGACTGGATCAACGCTCTGCTGAAGGCGGTGGACGTGCCGCCGGTGACGCGGTCGATTTCCTATCAGAATGGGAAACGTCTGGGGGCCGTGCTGGAGGCGGTGCACAGGATGTTTGGCCTGGCGGGCGAGCCGCGCATGACGCGGTTTCTGGCCAGTCAACTGGCGACCTCCCACTACTTCGATATTTCCAAAGCGCGGCGGGAGTTGAACTACAGGCCGGTGGTGGAGCCGCAGGAAGGGCTCAGGCGGCTGGTCCAGTGGTGGAAGGCGCGCCCGATAAAAAGTTTTGATTAAGTAGTTCGGAAACCACCACTGGGCAAGTTAGTAAAGTCAAGTGGTGTTCCATTCTGAAGATTACCTTGGTCACTTGGAAAAAGCTTAATCCATTCATTCTTAGGTGTTCCGATTCCATATCCAAGACAGTCAAGTTTCTCTGCATCTAAAGCGGAAATTGAAGTTTGGACGAGAATGCCCACCACGTAACCCTGGTGATTTATTATTGGACCACCGCTATTTCCGCCTTTAACACGCGCATTAAGTAAGATGTATCTTTGCTTATTTAAATAAGATTGACTTGATGCTGTAATTCTTCCAGATGAGGCTTTCAACTCAGAGTTTATGCTTGCTAAGTCTGCTAAGAGCATTGATTCAAAACCTGGTATAGGTGGGTAACCTAAACATAGCACTTCATCTAATATGGCACCATCCTTACATCTTAAGAAGGGAGTATTTTTCAATGGTTGTTCTGTTGTGATAATGCCAACATCTAAAGAAGGATCCTTTGAGACAATAATACTTCGTACTCGTATTGGTCTTCCATCCTCATCATCTATAATTATTCGGGGCAGGTTTTCAATAACGTGTCGCGCAGTCACTAAGGTCGAATGATTGCCAAGTAAAAAACATGTTCCAATATCTTCTTGGTTATTATTTTTTGTGACAATTACAGGACGCACGGATTTATAAAATTTCTCGCGAACGTAAGGAAAGCCATAAGCTACGAAATCATACTCACCGTAAGTTGCACGACGTTCATCAAAATATGGGGCAATGTAACTACGGCCAAGGATAGGATGAGAATGGTTGCTATTGCATTCAGTAAGGTATCCAGCGTGCACGAGTCTTGCACAAATACGAAAGACTTCTTGTAAATCAAGAGTTTGATACCACCCCGGCTTGACTTTAGAGAATTGTTCAATAGTACCAGGGGTTTGTCCAGATGCATTTCCAGAGAAATCTCTATAAAAAAACCTCATTATTTCTGTGGGAAGCCCCATAATCACAAATTTTAGCCTCCCATCATATTGATGCGGTGCGCCAGGCAGGCGGCGCCAAACCCGTTATCGATGTTGACCGCGCCGACACCGGTGGAGCAACTGTTGAGCATGGTGAGGAGCGCCGCCACGCCGCCGAAGGACGCGCCATAACCGACGCTGGTTGGCACGCCGATCACCGGACAATCCACCAGCCCGCCGACCACGCTCAACAACGCGCCATCCATCCCCGCAACCACCACGATCACCCGTGCCTTGCGCAGGCGATCAATTTTATCCAGGATGCGGTGAATGCCCGCGACGCCGACATCGACGATTTTCTCCACATTGCTGCCCAGCAGGTCGGCGGTGGCCATTGCTTCCTCCGCCACAGGGAGGTCCGAGGTGCCGGCGGTGACGATGAGGATCTGGCCGAACCGTTTCTTCTTCGCATTCTTCTGGATGGTCAGGACCCGCCCTTCAGCGTTGTACACCGCCTTGGCCGGCAGATCCTTTTTCATTTTTCGATAGCTGTCGGCTGCCAGCCGCGTGGCCAGGATGTCGCAGCCCGCCTTCAGTTGCTTTTTGATGATGCCGGAAATCTGCGCGGGGGTTTTGCCTTCGCAATAGATCACCTCGGCCATGCCATTGCGCAGGGGGCGGTGATGGTCCACATGCGCGAAGCCCAGGTCCTCGAAGGGCAGGGTCCGCAGTTGTTCGAGCACCGTGTCGGGCCGGACTTTCTGTGTGTACAGATCGTTCAGCAGTTTGTGCAGTTGCAGTGGATTCATTGCAAGCCCTTAATGCCGGAAAACTCGGAACCGATCTCGACCGTCATCAAATCCTGCAGTGCGGCCTGCGGTGATTTGCCATGGTGCAGCATCTGGTAGGTTTCCTCGATGATCGATGCCTGAATATCCAGTTTCTCTTTCAGTTTGTACGCCGATACAACCGTGTGCACGCCTTCGGCGACCATTTTCATGTTGCTGGTGATGGAGTGCAGGGTTTCACCTTGGGCCAGTTTCCAGCCGACGCTGCGGTTGCGGCTCAAGTCTCCGGTGCAGGTGAGAACCAGGTCGCCCATACCGGACAGCCCGGCAAACGTTTCCGGACGCGCGCCCAGTGCTGCGCCGATGCGGGTGATCTCCACCAATCCGCGGGTGATGAGCGCGGCGCGGGTGTTGAGCCCCAGGCCCAGCCCATCGGAGATACCGGTAGCGATGGCGATCACGTTCTTGAGTGCGCCCCCCAACTCCACCCCCAACAGGTCGTTGCTGGTGAACACTTTCAGGTACGGACTGTCGAACAGGTGTTTGACCTGCAGCGCCGTGGCTTCGTCCTGAGAGGCCGCGACGATGGCGGACGGGGTCTTGCGTGCGATTTCGGCGGCGAAGGTGGGACCCGACAGCGAAGCCAGTGGATGCGGCCGGTCCAGTTCCTCTTGCAGAATCTGGTGGATGAAACGCAGGGTGTCGTCTTCGATGCCCTTGCTGGCGTTGATGATGAGGCACCCCGGCTTGATCAGGGATTTGAACCGCTTGACCGTGGCGCGCAGCACATGCGTCGGCACCACCAGCAGCAACTGGTCTTTCCCCGTCACCACTTCTTCGAAACGGGTGGAAGGACGGATGTTTTCAGGGAGCGGGATGTCCGGGAGGAAAAACGTGTTCTGTCGTTGTCCTTGCATGGTCTCGCACAAATCCGGTTCGTGCACCCACAGGTCCACCTGCCAGCCCTGGTCTGCCAAAAGCAGGGACAGGGCGGTGCCCCAGCTTCCTGCTCCCACCACTCCAATGTGTTTTGATTCCGGCATGCCGTCCTTATCCGTTCAATTTGCAGGATGCCGCTACGGGCGCGTGCCCCGCGGACAAACGTTTTAAATATAACATTTTATCTCAAAATGGTTGGGGAAATTGGGCTTGTGCGCAAAATTTCTTTATGCTTAAATTATGACTCTGCCGTTTTCATTCACCCTGCCATCTGGTTTGATCGCTAAATTCTATGACTCAGGAACACAAGCTCACCAAAAAAGAACTCAAAGGACCTGATTCCTTTCAACGATTCAGCGCCGGTCTGGTTGCGTTCATGGACGCCAACCGGAACCTGCTTTTCGCCGTCGCCGGTTTGGGCGCGGTGGTCCTGGCCGGGTCCTGGTTCTGGGCCGACCGGCAGGAGCAGCAGGCCGAGGGGATGGAAAAACTGTATTTTCAAATGGAAAAACTGCAACAGCGGCAGCAGGAGAACCCGGAACAGGAGGTCACCGGGGAGATGCAAAAACTCCTGCCCCGGTTCGTGGAAGGACCGCAGAAATTACGCGCCCGGTTGCTGTTGGCGGAGGTCTATTATGAAAACGGAAACCATGACCGCTCTATCGAAATGTATGCCGAAGTGAGCACTCTGGCGAAACCTGGCACGCTCAATCACGTTCTCGCTCAAAAAGGTCTGGCCTACAACCACGAGACGAAAAAGGACTTCAAGAAAGCGGTGGAAATTTACAAATCTATTATAGACAGTTCCACAAATTTCCCGCTATTCTATATCTACCTGGGTTTGGCGCGCAGTTACGAAGCGTTGAGTGACCCGGACAACGCAAAGTTGATTTTAAGAGAAATGCAAACCAAGTTTTCAAGCCACCCCGAGTTGGAAACAGTGAATCGGAAGCTGAAGCAACTTGAGGCATCGGCTTAAACCTTCCGGCTGAGGGTATGTCCCCACCGTTCAAAAATAGATTCTGTTTGCGCATCTTGCCTGTTTGTCTGTTCGTGCTGTCACTGTTTTGCCTGGCTCCCGCTGGCCCCGCTTTCGCCGTCCCTTTCATCGATAAAGAAACCGAGATCAGCATGGGGCAAAAGGCCGATGTGCAGGTGGTCGCCCAATACGGTTTGTACCAGGATAAAGAGCTTCAGCTTTATGTGAACGAGTTGGGGCAGAAACTGGTGGGCAATCTGTCCAATCCTGAATTCAGCCGTTACTTTTTCAAGGTTGTGGACAGTGCGGAGATCAACGCGTTCGCGTTGCCCGGCGGTTATATTTATGTTACCCGCGGCATTCTGGCCATGATCAACAGCGAGGCGGAACTGGCCGGTGTGCTCGGTCACGAGATCGGACACGTCACCCAGCACCATGGCGCCAAGCAGGTGATCCGTTCCATCGGCGCCCAGATCTTGTCGATCGGCGGGGCCATCGCCAGTCCCAAAAACGCCGGCGAATGGTTGATGGTGAGCACGCAACTGTTCAACACCATCAACCTGGGCTATGGCCGCGAGGCGGAGCTGGAATCGGATGCGCATGGCCTGATGATCGCGCAGAAATCGGGATACCATCCAAAAGCAATGGTGGATTTTTTGAGCAACCTGCGCCAGCAGGAAATTCTCACCGGGCAGGTGTACCACAGCTTTCAGGCGACGCATCCAGAAACCAAGGAGCGCATCATCAAGGCCGGAACGCTTTCGCAATCCATCTACAATCGCAATAAAGGGACGCTGAAAGACAACCGCGAAGGTTATCTGAAAAAAATTCAGGGTATGGAATACGGCGGGTCTTCCCACAAGGGAGATCGCCGCGACTACGACAAGGAATACATCGATATTTACAAAGTCAAACCGGGAGATACCTTCCAAAGCATCGCCGTCAAGGAGTTGGAGGACGAAAAAAAAGATTGGGATATTGCCATTTTGAACGGGCGGCGCATGGATTCGAAACCGGTCCCCGGGGAGTACCTCAAGCTGGTAAGAAAAGGAGTTCCCGCAAGTCGGAAAATTCTTGAGTTGAAACCGGAAAAGTTTTGACCTTTTAATGGAAAGTAGTATTGTACTGGAAAAAGCCTGCACCGTTCACCTCAAGGAAAAAGGTGAAGTCTGCAACCGCTTGAACCGGGGTACCCGGGTCCAAATTCTGCAAACCCACGGCGACTGGATGAAAATCACCTGGCGCAACGGGAAGAAAAAAGGGTGGATTGAAATTCCCCGAAATGCGGACTCCGGGCCGGGCAACTCATAAAAATAACTTTTCTTACTGGGAGTATCGTGGGGCTTTTATGAGTAGTCCAAATGTGGAAGACCTGGATGATGAAGAATTGTTACTGTTGTATGAAAGCACGAAGAAATTGCTGGACGCAAGGTCCAAAGAAGAGAATGCTTCCAACAACAAAAAAGTGTTTTTGCAGGGCAAGCTCCAGAGCATTGAAGATGAATTGAAAGTGCGGAGCCTGTGGGAAGCGGATTGACTTTTCTTTTTTACACGGCCTGTTGAACGGCAAATAAAAAACCCGGACCCTTCGAAAAGGGTCCGGGTTCTTTTTTGCCCGGTACTCAGGGTTTTGAAACCCGCCTCAGCTGGCTGCCTTCTGGCTGCCGACATAGTTCAAGGCCGACCCGGCGTAGAACCACTGGAGTTCTCCCTCGTTCATCGAGTGGGTCACTTTGATCTTGTCGGTCGAGCCGTCTTCATGGGTCAATACCAGAGTGACCGGCTCGTAGGGTTTCAGTTTGTCCAGACCTTCGATGGCAATGCTGTCCTTCTGCTGAATCTTGTCGTAGTCAGCCTTGTCGTCAAAGGTGAAGGGCAGGACACCCTGTTTTTTCAGATTGGCTTCAAAGATGCGGGCGTAGGATTTGGCGATGATCGCCCGGCACCCCATGTGGCGGGGTTCCATGGCGGCGTGTTCGCGGCTGGAGCCCTCGCCGATATTCTCATCGGCGACAGCCACCCATCCAATGCCTTTATCCTTATACTCGCGGGCGATTTTGTTGAGCTCGTCCACCTGGCCCGTCACCACATTGTTGCCTTTCCCCGTTTCTCCATGGAACGCGTTCTCCGCGCCGAGGAACAGGTTGTTGCTGATGTTGTCCAGATGACCGCGGAACTTGAGCCACGGGCCGGCCTGTGAAATGTGGTCGGTCGTGCATTTGCCCGCCGCCTTGAACAGCACCTTGAGGTCCTTATAATCCGCAACCGGATCGTGCTTCGGAAACGGCTCCAGAAACGCCAGGCGCTCGCTCTTGGGGTCGATGAGGACCTCGCCGGAGTTGGTCGGCGCCAGGTACCCGCTGTCCTTGGACGCGTAACCCTGATCCGGATAGACGTCGCCTTCCGGCGGCTGGAATTTGAAATCCTTGCCGTCCGGCGTTTTCAGCGTATCCGTCATCGGGTTGAATTCCAACGTGCCGCCGAACGCCATGGCGACGACGATCTCCGGGCTGCTGATGAAGCTCAGCGTCTCGGCATTGCCGTCGTTCCGTTTTGCAAAGTTGCGGTTGTAAGAACTGATGATGCTGTTCTTGTCGCCTTTCTGGATGTCATCCCGTTTCCACTGCCCGATGCACGGTCCGCAGGCATTGGCCAGAACCGTGGCGCCGACATCCTCGAAGTCCTTCATGATGCCGTCGCGGGTGATGGTCTGGAAAATGCGCTCCGAACCGGGGGTGACGAGGAACTGCGACTTGACCTTGAGGCCGGCTTTCTTGGCCTGACGTGCCAGGCTGACGGAACGGGTGAGGTCCTCGTAGCTGGAGTTGGTGCAGGAACCGATCAACGCCGCCGACAAACCGCGCGGGTAATCGTTCTTCTCTGCATCCGCCTTCATCTGGGCAACCGTGCGGCCGAGGTCCGGCGTGTGCGGTCCCACGATGTGCGGTTCCAGTTCCGACAGGTTGATTTCGTAAATCTCGTCGTAGTATTTTTCCGGATTCTTCTCGACGTCGGCATCCGAAACCAGATGTTCCTTGTACTTCTTGCACAGGTCCGCCACCGCATCGCGCTCGGTTTTGCGCATGTACACGTCCATGTTGTCGTCGTACGCGAAGATGGAGGTGGTGGCGCCGAGTTCCGCGCCCATGTTGGTGACCGTGCCTTTGCTGGTGGCGCTGAGTGAGCGTGCGCCCTCGCCAAAGTACTCGATGATCTTGTTGGTGCCGCCTTTTGCGGTCAGCATGGTGGCGACCTTCAAAATGATGTCCTTGGAGGCCGTCCAGCCGCTCAGCTTGCCGGTCAGCTTGATGCCCACGAATTTCGGCATGCGGGTCATGAAACGCTGACCGGTCATCACATCCACCGCATCCGCGCCGCCGACGCCGATGGCGATCATGCCCATACCGCCGGCATTTGGGGTGTGGGAGTCGGTGCCGATCATCAGCGTGCCGGGGCAGCTGTAGTTTTCATACACCACCTGGTGAATGATGCCGGAGCCAGGCTTCCAAAAGCCCATCCCGTATTTCATGGATGAAGAGCGGAGAAAATCGTATACCTCCTTGTTGACGTTTTCAGCTTCCTTCAAGTCCGTCTCAGATCCGGTGTGCGCCTGAATCAGGTGGTCGCAGTGAACGGTCGTAGGAACCGCCACTTCCGGAATCTTAGCCGACATGAACTGAAGGATTGCCATCTGGGCCGTGGCGTCCTGCATTGCAACACGGTCCGCATCCAGGAAAATATCCGATTTGCCCCGCTCCAGCTTTGAAAAATCCGTGGCCGGGTCCATGTGCGAAAAAAGAATTTTTTCGACTATCGTCAAATCGCGACCCAGGTTTTTACGGGCGGCGTCAAGAGCCTTACCCATGGATTCAAAGCGTTTTTCGATAGGTGCCGGATCCATTAACATTGAAATGCTCCTTAGTTTAAAAAAACAGTTAATCGGTGTTATAGTAGGCCCTCGCTTCGGGTTGCCATGATCTGGCTTCAGGAGGGAGTACTTGAAACTCGAGGAGTCTCGACTGGAACGGTAAATTCTGCCATGATTGAAATAAAAATTCAACTCCCTTAAATCCTGATTTTTCCCGGCGAAAGCCTGATTTGCAAGGCGGGCGCGGGGGAGGGACGCCTGTTTTTTTGCGGAGACCCATGACTTCCATTTTTGACACGCCACAATTCAACGAAAATCTGTTTTTTCCGCGCCCGGACTCCGGGGAGGCGCCGAAGGGGGCTGAGGACCTGTTTGTGACGGTGGAAGCACCGATGAAGGTCCATGTGCGACTGCATTCGCACCCCGATGCCCGCTTCAGCCTGTTGTTTTTTCACGGTAACGGCGAAATTGCCGCCGACTACGACAACCTCGCCGAGGCGTATCACCAGATTGGGGCTGATTTTCTGGTCTGCGATTACCGGGGGTATGGCAAAAGCGACGGCAAGCCCACCTTGCGCAGCACCCTGGCGGACGCACACGCCATTTACAATATGTTGAAGGCGGAGGGCAAATTGCGACCGACGGTGTGTGTGATGGGACGCTCCCTGGGCAGCGCTCCGGCTATCGAGCTCTGCGCTGAGTACCCGGAAATCAAGGCCTGCGTCATTGAGAGCGGTTACGCCGATCCCATTCCGCTGGTAGAGCGGCGCGGCCTGAAGGTGGACAACATCACCCCGGAAGAGGGTGCACTGTTCAATAACAGCAAGAAAATCGAACGCGTCAAATGTCCGGTTTTGATCATGCACGGCGAGGACGACGTGTTGATCTACCCGCACGAGGCCAAGCTGAATTACGACCGGGCCGGCAGCAAGGACAAGGCACTGCAAATTTTGCCGGGGGTGGGGCACAATGATATCCTCATGGCCCCGGATTACGGCTACTTCAAATGCCTGTTTGGTTTTTTCGAACAGATGGTTTGATCCACGAACCGGGTTGAGGTGCGGTACAATAAGCTGACCTGAAACAATCCGTTTTTCACTTAAGGAACCATGTCCGTCACCAAAAAGTTTTACAACATCGAAGGCCTCATTCGTAACGGCTTCAAACTGAGCCGGGATATGGCGACGCTGGACTTCAATTTCACCAGGCTGGGGGACGCCGGGGTTGCGGCTCTGGCCAAATCCCGCTCGGTCCGCCAATTGCGCCGGTTGATCATTCCCGGCCAAAAACTGACGGCTGAAAGCGGCAAGGCCATCGCCGAATCGGAGAATCTCAGCAACCTGCAATACCTGAAGCTGTACAAAAACAGCCTGGGGGATGAGGGCTGCAAACACCTTTCTCAATCGCGCAACATGGAAAACCTGCGGTCGCTGCGGCTGGCCTGGAACGCCATCGGTGCCCAAGGCGCCAAACATCTGAGTGAGTCGAAAAACATGCAGCAGCTCACCAGCCTGGTGCTCGCGGAAAACCCGATCGGCGACGAGGGCATTCGCTACATCGCGGAAAGCAAAAATTTCCCCAATCTCGAACAGCTGGACCTGAAGAAAACGGAAGTCACCGATGCGGGAGCGCTGGCGCTGGCGGAAAGCGAGAATTTCATCAACCTGCAACGCCTGGACCTGAGCGCCAACAAGCTGACCCAGAAAGGCAAAGACGCAATCAAGGTTTTCCTGACGCTGAACCTGCTGCGCAAGCGCCTGAGCGAAGACGGGGAAACTCTGGATCTCAGCAAACTCAACCTCGCCGACGTGGAAGCCAAAGTCATTTCCGAGTTCGAAGGCTGCAAAAACCTGAAGAAGTTGTACCTGGAAATCAATCACATCACCGCCTTGGGCGCGGGTTACCTGGCGGCCTCTCCTTACCTCAAAAACCTCACCCTGTTGTCGCTCGACCACAATCATATCGATGACGAAGGGCTGATACAGATTGTGGGATCGGAAAACTTTGCCAATTTGGAAATTCTGATGGTGGAGCACAACGGCATCACCAATGAAGGCTTGCAGGCGATTGCCGAATCCGAATTCATGGCCAATCTGGTGCGCCTGTATCTGGATGACAACCCGTACAATGAAGAAGGCCTCGACTTTTTGCGGGAATCGGAATTCATGGAAAATCTGGAGTACCCGGTTCTGGAACTCGAAGAGGAAGAAGAAGAGGAAGAGGAGGAGGAGGAGGAAGAATTCGAAGACGTCGAGGCCGAAGACGAGGACGACGAGGAAGAAGACCTCGACGAGGACGAAGAGTACGCCACCTAACCCCATTGCATGGGGAGGCAGAGGGGTACTGCATTGTGGGCGAACGATGGTTTCCCAGCCCAATTCAAAATTTCACGTCGTCTGCTGCGGGCCACGCCCGCCCATTGCATGGGGAGGCAGAGGGGTAATACGCGGCAAGCGAACGATGGTCTGCGAGCCCAATTCAAAATTTCACGTCGTCTGCTGCGGGCCACGCCCGCCCATTGCATGGGGAGGCAGAGGGATAATACGCGGCAAGCGAACGATGGTCTGCGAGCCCAATTCAAAATTTCACGTCGTCTGCTGCGGGCCACGCCCGCCCATTGCATGGGGAGGCAGAGGGGTAATACGCGGCAAGCGAACGATGGTCGGGGCCCCCGGGTTAGAAGAAAAGTTTCCTGCCTTTGGCTCAATCCAAAATCATAGATTCTTCGCTGACGCTCAGAATGACAATTCCGATCTCAACCTGTCATTCTGAGGAGCCGCAGGTGACGAAGAATCTATGTTTTAATTATTATTGGACCAAAATTGAGCCCGCCAACCATCACCCAGGTGACAACGCAGTAGCCAACCTGCCGTGGGCCTTGCCCACTACCAGGAAGTTGTCCAGAGTTCCCGGGATGACCGCATCTTGAAAACATTGGTCACTTTTTCAGTGAACTCGGCCGTGGTGTAGGCCTTGTTGTAGTCGTTGGCTTCAAACCGGAATGGATTCCAGGAGAGCACCAGCCGTTCGATGAACATTTCATCCAGCGGCACCTGGGTGATCTTGCGGATGAGACCGGTCTCCGAATCGACCAGCACGGCGGCCATGCTGACGTCGTCCTTGGCATACAGCGCTTCGCAGAATCCGGGCGCTTCTTTTTCGTTGTCGCAGGGGTTGCAGGGGGTTTCGAGAATCCAGTCTTCGCTGCCGATAGCAAAGATGGGAATGGCCGGGAACTCGCTTTCCGTGATCAGCTTGGCGCGCCACTTGCCGCACCAGGCCTCAACCTGCTCCTCGGTGGGATTGGGGAACGCGCCGACCAGCAACATGTCGCCGTTGGCGGAAACGGACAGGCCGCCGCCGCTGCCCTGAACTTGTACGGGGCAGGGTTTGCCCTCTTCGAATCGAATGGTGTCTTGTGTCATGGTGTCCCGAGTCTGAAATAGATGAATTGCCGAATGGCATTTTAATTTTCTGAATCCCTCTACACTATGTCAAGGCCAAAGCGCACTCTCAAGGGGGAAATAGCCTTGTAATAAAAAAAGCCTTCCGGTATCCTGATTTGTGAGGAGAGGGCCTGCGTACTTCCAGCGTGGTTCGGTATCATGAAAACGACCCTGATCGACCATGCCTGTTTGTGGGTGGAAGCAGAAAACACCACGCTTCTGTCGGACCCCTGCCTGTTCGACATCCACTTCGAAGACCTCAACTACTACTACCCTAAGGTTGAAATCTACCGCGAGAAGTTAGCGCAACCCGACGTCCTCTACCTGTCGCACCGCCACCAGGACCATTTTGACATCCGCACGCTTGCGTATCTACCCAAGGACCTCAAGGTGCTGTGCCCGCAGGACCCCGTGATGCTCGAGTGCCTCAAGGAGTTGGGCTACACTCAGGTGACTGTGGTGGAAAATTTCGAGATGTACACGGTGAAAGACCTGAAGCTGATTCCCACGCCATCCCTCTCTCAAGATTATTATCCTGAGCATGGCTTGATCATGCAGGACGGGGACGTGAGCACTTGGAACCAGGTGGACACCATCGTCTCCCCTCAAATCATCGAATGCATCCGCCGCATCTGCGGGCGCGTTGACCTTGCGCACTTGCGGTTTCAACCGCTGCTGGAACAGAACTTCACGTTTCATAAACCCTGTGTCCTGCCGTTCGAGGAGTACAGCTCGTTTCTGAAAGTGGCGAAAGCGTTGTCGCCTGGGTGTGCCGTTCCGGGCTCGGCGGGCGAACGCTTCTTCGGCCGGTTCGAGTTTTTAAACCATTTTGTGTTTCCCACCACCCAGGAGCAGTTTTTGTCGGACCTCAACGAATTTGCGCCGGAAATTCTGAACCATCCGTTTTATCCCGGAGACATCGCGGAAATCATGCCGCAAGGGGTGGTGTTCCACACCAATCAATCCGAGGTCGCCCGCCTCATCGAGGCCGACGATCGTGTCACGGCCTTCAATCCGCTGTTTGAAGTGCCGCGCATCCGCACCTTGACCGAAGACGCCGAAAAGCGGATCGAGGAAAAAAGGGCTGTCGAAAAATTTCTACTGCAGCAATTTGTCCCGCGTCTGAAAAGGCTGGAGGTGATGACGGCCTGGACTCACTGGAAAGTGGGATATCGGCTGGAAGTTTTCGGGAATGAGGAGTCGGACGTGTGGAGCATCGATTTCAGCAAACCCCTCACCATTCAAAAAGGCTACATGGGGCGCTTCACCTTGTACGAAGGGATTGCCTGTTCCGAGTTGTTCCGGCTGATCCAGGGAACCACGAATTGGGATTTCGTGGGGGCCTCCGGCCAGTACCGTACCTTCCATAACATATACCGGGTGGTGGAGAATAGATTTGAGTATTATCCCCAGGAAAAGAAGTTCCCTCAACCCCTCATGGAGGTGTTTCCTGCCGACCGGGCCATGGACCGGGAAAAATATTTGAAGGACGTTCACCGCTGGAAGGGGCAATTTAAAGGCTTGTGATGAGTTGGCATAAGTGTTGACAGGGTAGGGGCAAAAAAGTAAACTGCTTTCCTTCTAAAGCTTTAAAATACATATAAGGCGGTGTAGCTCAGCTGGTTAGAGCATACGGCTCATATCCGTAGCGTCCGGGGTTCAAGTCCCTGCACCGCCACCAAAATAGAAAAGGCCCGGGGGAACGTCCCCCGGGCCTTTTTGTTATACAGGTTCAAAGGGTATCGATAAGCTGCACTTTATTAGAACCGGAGTTGGTTGTAGTACTGGTCATCGCAATTCAACGTGCAGGCCGTTCGTTGTTCCTTGCAACGGAATTGCTTGGTCGGATTGTCCCCCGCGGAACTCATACAGGATTCAAAGGTCTGTTGGCACTTGTCCAGACAGGGCTCAAGGCTCTGAAGCAGGAGGTGGCGATGCAGAGCGCCGGCATGGGTTCCCACGGTTTCGACGTTCAGGGCATCATCAATCATCCGATTCAGAGTGGTGTCGATGGTCGGTTGATTTTTTTCGGAGTTTGGAGTGATGGATGGTCCGGCAAAAGCGAGATTGAATGTGATAAGAACGAGGCCTAAGATGATGCCGGATGCGATACATTTTTTCATTGTGACCCTCCATAACCTTTAGATGAATAATCATGGGTTCCTTAATAAAATAAAACCACTTTGATATGTGTCAAGATAGGCCCTTGAATTGATTTGAGCTCTCTTACCACCACTTTTTTAACTTTTTTCGGAGGGGGGTGGACGGAAAGTAATAATTGACAGAAGGGTGAGGCAAAATTTAAAATGATAATTATTATCAATATAAATTATTGGAATTAAGGACGTTTTATGGCCTCCAGCAGTCCCGACGAGGAGATCATTTGTCAATGTTTTCAAGTCTCTGACAAGGCGATCAAGAAGCATATCCGGGACGAAGATCTGCAATCGATCGAGGAAATCACCGCCGCCTGTGGCGCCGGAGGTGGATGCCAATCCTGCCACATGCTGCTCCAGTTGTTCCTCGACCAGCACCACAAGCATCTCAAACCTGCCGCTAAACCGGATGCTCCCCGCAACGGAGAGGTTAAAAAACGGGGAATTTTCAGTAAACTGTTTGCCAGATATTGATGGCAACGTTTCTCCCTAACCGGTTTCACTTTCCATGAAAACACTTTACTTCGACTGCTACGCTGGGATCAGTGGCGACATGATTCTGGGTGCGCTGGTGGATCTGGGCGTGGATCTGAAGGCATTGCAGTCCGGTCTCAAAACGTTGGGCCTCAAGGGTTATGAGATCAAGTCCCGGCGGGTCAAACGGGGACATCTGGCGGGCATCAAGGTGGACGTCAAGGTGGGGCATTCGCATCATCATCGCGGGCTTTCGGATATCCGCACCCTCATTCAAAATTCCAAGCTGCCGGATGCGGTGAAAAGGACTTCGATCGCCGTGTTCGAACGATTGGGCCGTGCGGAAGCGCGGGTGCATCGCATTGCCCTGGACAAGGTGCATTTTCATGAAGTCGGTGCGGTGGATTCGATCATCGATATTGTCGGGGGTGTGTATGCGCTGCACCTGTTGGGCATCGATCAGGTGATGGCGTCGGCCGTCAACACGGGCGAGGGGACGGTGGCCTGCGAGCACGGCGTGCTGCCGGTTCCGGCTCCGGCGACGCTGGAGTTGCTGAAGGGCATTCCCTGTTTTTCCAGTGGCGTGCCGAAGGAATTGACCACGCCCACCGGCGCCGCCATGATCGGCCACTTCGCCGAAAAATTTCAGGGCATGCCGTTGATGACGATTTCGAAAGTCGGCTATGGCGCGGGAACCCATAAGCTCGATGACCAGCCCAACTTGTTGCGCGCGGTGCTGGGGGAGACGCTGGCGAAATCGAGCGAGCGTGTGGTGCTGCTGGAAACCAACATCGACGACATGAATCCGGAGTTTTACGATCACGTCATGGACAAGCTGTTCGCCGCCGGGGCGCTGGATGTGTACTTCACACCCATCTCGATGAAGAAGAACCGGCCCGCTGTCAAACTCTCCGCCCTGTGTCCGCCTCGCAGACAGGATGCGCTCACTAAAATTTTACTGACTGAAACTTCGACCTACGGGGTGCGTTCGTGCGAGATGGACAGGGCGGTTCTGGACCGCAAAATCGAGTCCATCAAAACGCGGTGGGGGACGGTGAAGGTGAAAGTGGGCTGGCTGGATGGGTTGCCGGTGCACATCTCTCCGGAGTACGACGATTGCCGCCGCCTTGCGGACAAGAAAAACGTGCCGTTGAAGGAAGTGTATGAAGAGGCGACGCGCCGCGCGGAAGAGGTGCTGCGGAACGGCTGAGCGGGTGCCTCAGATGCCGTGCTTTTTGAAGAATTCGTCGTAGTGTTTCTGGTACATGATTTCCCACTCGTCCGTGCCCTCGCGCAGTTTGCGCGTGGTGTAGGAATCGATAATGCGCCGCGCTTCGGCGTCCGCCTTGTCATCGATCTTGAGTTCCTCGTTGATCACCCGTGCGACTTCCAGGCGCACATCGTTGAGGTCTTCCTTGTAATCGATCTCTTCCCGGTTCTCGAAATCCCGGACAATCAGTTTGCTGATGTGGTTGACTTTTTCCCTGCTGAGTTTCATGGTTTCGCTCGCCTTTACAGGATGAGGCCGCGTTCCCGGACCAGTTTGGATTTCACCATCTGAAACACCCGCCCGTAGTCCATCATGTCCCGCTCGTAATCCTTGGTGCGGGATTCCAGAAGCAGTTTGACCTCTTCGTTGAGGCGGTCTTCAACCATCAAATCTTCGGTGATGATTTCGTGGATGATGGCTTCCAGTTTCTCGGGACGTTCGTCCCAGATAATGAAGTTATTTTCTATCAGCGATCGGACGATTTTCTTGGCAATGCGGTCTAATAATTCTTTCTGAATTCTCATGAATCTGAATTTGGATGGTTATACAAAGTCAAAAGCGGGCGACGGGGTTCGAACCCGCGACATTCAGCTTGGGAAGCTGACACTCTACCAACTGAGCTACACCCGCCTGTTTTAGTTTTCCACTAAAATCAAGAATAAGTTGTCGCCCGTGGTCTGGATATCAACGATCTCCAACCCCTTCCCACGGACCTCCTTGATAGCTTTATCCACCATTTTTTCGATGGCGTCGGCACTTTCTTCGCTGATGTTAATCACCTTGACGCCGGTGATTTTCTTGCCTGTCCCGTCCATCAATTTGGATTACCAATCTAATATATTGATTATAAAGCTTTTTTGTAAAGGGAAAAATGTCTGTTGGGTCACTCAAAGGGCGGAGCCTGTACTGGGTTGGCATTATCCAATATTTCCCGGGGCGAATCAAATAATATCCCGCCAAATTCCTGCTTTCAGGGACCTTGGTGCGGGTTGCGGCAGTTGAAATCATCATTGTATTTGCAGTGTTCTTTCAGTAAGATGCTCTCAGCAAAACAGATTAAGCATTTGAAACACAAATACATTCAATTGTGTCTTCTGCAAAGGCCTGTTTGGAGAGCGTGCTTGCCGGGAGCATCTTCAATGGGCTTTGTTTATATCATCGAGGGCTCAGTGGGTTCGAATAGCATGAACGAAAAAAGGAATGGATTACTGTGGTAGATTCCCTGGGATTCACTGACAAGATTCCTGTTTCCAGGCACCTCAAGGAATTGAAGGACCGCCTGGTGCAGACGGCCATTGTGGTCGGATTTTTTTTCGGATTGTGCTTTTACTTCATTGAAATTCTGCTGGGCTGGCTGGAAGACCCGCTTCCCAAACGTTGGGCCCACCTGACCTTCATCACGCCGACGGAACCCTTTTTCACCAACATGAAAGTGGCCTTCATGGGGTCGCTGTTCATTTCCATGCCGTTGATCCTGTACCACGTCTGGCAGTTCATCTCGCCGGGACTTAAGGTGAAGGAAAAGAAAATCACCTTCATGTTCGTGTTTTTCGGCACGCTGTTTTTCGTGTTCGGGGGCGCATTCTGCTATTTTCTGGTGGTGCCGCTGGCGTTGAAATTCCTGTTCAATTACGGTGTCCAGTTTTGGCAAATGCAGGTGACCATCGGGTTTTATTTTTCCTTCATTGTGAAATTGATCTTGGCCTTCGCGTTTGCCTTCCAGACGCCGTTGATCATGGTCCTGCTCACCAAGTTCGGCGTGATCAATACCATCAAGATGCGCATGTACCGAAAGTGGGCGTTTCTGGGTTGCTTCGGCCTGGCGGCGGTGTTGACCCCGCCGGATATCGTCACTCAGCTTCTTCTCGGCATCCCGCTTTACTGTTTGTATGAATTCGGTGTGCTGGTCTCCACGTTCTTTGAAGATCCGAAGCAACGCGAAGCGATACTGAAGCAGGTTCAGTTGGATCGTGAAATGCGCAAAGCCAAAAAAGAGGCGGAGCGTGCCCAAAAAGAGGCCAAGAAGAAAAAAGTAAAGATCAAGCCGCAGAAAAGAGCCGGGTGACCCATCCGCCTGCCTAATTTCTGAAATCCATTCTGACAGGTGTTGTTGTGGGTAAATCCCCGTATCAGGTTCCGTTCTGCACAGGCGTTAAAACAGGAACGCCAGAAACGTGACCACGCGGGGGTAGTAAAACGCCACCAGCATCCCGCCCAAAGCACAACCGGCGTGAAACACGACCGACGCCCACAGGCTTCCCGTCCAGTAGTAGAATCCCGAACAGATCAATCCAATCAGAAACAGGCTGAGCTTCAGCTCGAAATGAACCAGGGTAAAAACCGCTGCCGCGATATAAATGGCGGTCGTGGGTTTCACCACACGGAGCAGGGCAGGGAGCAGAAACCCGGTGAAGTACAGTTGCTCGACGAGGGGCACGGCCAGGACGCGGCCCGCGAAACTCATCAACAGGGAGAGAAGACCCGGCTGCGCCATCCCCCGGTTTTCCGCCCCGGCGAACAATTCGCTTTGAGCCAGTCCGGAAGCTTCGATGAACCAATCCAAAAGCGGCACCGTCACCACCACGAGAACGGCAGGAACGAGACCGATTGCGATATCGCGCCCGCGCGCGCCGGCATGAAATCCCAATTGCAGCAGGGTGACCTTGCGGGAAGCAAGCAGGGCGATCAGCACGCCTCCGAAATAGACAGGACCGACCCAGGGGGACCCGCGGTGCGGGTCGCGAAGCACCCAGTGCACCAGCGGGTAGAGAATGCACACGTAGCCGGCCAGACTCCACACCGGAATTTTGAGACTCCAGGGTGCTGTGCGTTCCGTGTGTTTCATCGCTGGGCGAATCCGTTTTTTCTTTTCATAAACATGGCTCCCATAAGGCGTCCATGATAGTATAATCGCGCCTCAAGCGTTTGCAGTAAACAGGAGATACTATGTCAGAAGAAGAGGAAGAGACCGGGTGGCGTTCCGCCGCCTTGTCAGAAGAAGACCTCAGGAAAAAAGTGGAGCTGGCCAAGCACGAGCTCGTCGGCGCCGACCTTTCCGGAATCAAGCTCAAGGGCGCCGATTTGACCGATGCCAACATGATGCGTACCGATATGAATGATGCGGAATTGACCCGAATCGATTTCCGGCGTTCGGACATGATGGGTGTCAAGTTCATCGGCGCCGTCATGAGCGACTGCAAGTTTACCGGCAGCCACCTCACGCAGGCCCGGTTCACCGACGCCAAGCTGACGCGGGTGGTTTTGGACGGAGTCCAGATTGCCAACAGCAGCTTCAAGGGTGCGGTCTTCACCCAATCAAAAATGAGCAAAGCCATCATGAGCAAGTCGGACCTCAGCGGAGTGGAGATGGTCGAGTGCCAGTTCATCCAATCCGATGCCACGCATTCCACGTTTCGCGGTATCCAGATCAGCGACTCCGATCTCAGTTTCATCAAGCTGGTGCGGGTGGACCTACGCGAAGCCGAGCTGAAAAACGTCAAACTGGAGTCCGCGAACCTGGCTCAAGCCGACTTCAGTGTGGCCACTCTGGAAAACGTGAACTTCAAAAACGCCGAGCTCGGCCAATCCAGTTTCATCAGCACCGAGATGACGGACTGCGACTTCACCGGCGCGAACCTGGAACGCTCCAACTTCAGTGAAACCGACATGACGGGGGCCAATTTGAAAGGAAGCATCCTGCACGGAGCCAACCTGGAAAAGGCTGAAAACCTGACTGCCGAGCAGATCAATGCCGCAAAAATCGATAAGCGGACGTCCCTGCCGCCTTACCTGGAAGTGGAGTGGACCTCGAAAACAGCGTTTGAATGCAAGGCTCGCGACTGATCTTTTATCAGTAAAAGTACATTATATTGGATATTTATATTATAAATTATAGAAATAGGATTAGTAAATGGCGTAAGAAAGGGGGTTGCGGCTTGTGAAGAATTGGAAGCCTTCCTCCCGAAAAGAGGCGCGATCTGATAGAATAATGCATTCAGGTTCACGATGAGCCTCTAACCTGTCTATTGGTGGAAGTGCCCAATGATTTTGGGGCTTCTTCCCAGTGCTTCCTTCGCAGCAATTCGCAGTAACGGGCGACTCAATCCTCCCGTCCTGAAATAAGAAAACCTCCTGCAACCAAGGGATTTAGACGTCGTATGAACAGAGAAAATAAAATTGGAAAGATAGTCATTGCCTCCGATCACGCAGGTTTTGAGTTGAAACAGGCGCTCATTGAGGCGATGCGGGCGGATGGCGTGGAGGTGACCGATCTGGGTCCGGACTCTTCCGACCAGGTGGATTATCCGGACTACGGCATCAAAGTGGCCGAGGCTGTTTCCGAAGATGAAGAGGTGAATGGAATCGTGATGTGCGGCACTGGCATCGGCATGTCCATCACCGTCAACCGGTTCCCCAGGGTGAGAGGGACTCTGTGCAACGATCTTTACACCGCAAAACTCTGCCGTCAGCACAACGATTCGAATATTTTGATCATGGGCGGCCGTGTGATCGGTATGGGTCTCGCGTATGAGATTGTCCGCACCTGGATGGACACGCCATTTGAAGGAGGACGCCACGGCCGTCGGCTCGACAAAATCAATAATATTCAAGCCATGCTCAGCAAAGGAGAACTTTAAATTGTCACTCTTATCAGACTTCGACCCGGATATCAGCCACGCCATCAAAGGTGAGATGGATCGCGAGAATTTCACGCTGGAGATGATCGCGTCCGAGAATTTCGTCAGCCCCCAGGTGCTGGAAGCCCTGGGCTCGGTGATGACCAATAAATATGCCGAGGGCTATCCCAATAAACGGTATTACGGCGGTTGCAAGTATGTGGACATTGCCGAGCAACTGGCCATCGACCGGGCAAAGGAGATTTTCGGGGCCGAGCACGCCAACGTGCAGCCACATTCCGGCTCGCAGGCCAACATGGCGGTGTACCACGCCGTGTGCCAACCCGGCGACACCATCCTTGGCATGAACCTGTCGCATGGCGGGCATCTGACCCACGGCGCACCGGTGAATTTTTCCGGTTACACCTATAAGGTTGTGCAATACGGGCTCAACAAGGAGACCGAGCGGATCGATTACGATGAAGTGGAAAAGCTGGCCAAGGAGCACCGCCCCAAAATGATCGTCGTTGGCGCCAGTGCTTATCCACGGGTGATCGACGCCAAACGCTTCCGCGAGATTGCCGATGAAGTGGGCGCGAAGATCATGACCGACATCGCCCATCCGGCGGGGCTGGTGGCGGCCAAGCTGTACCCCTCGCCGGTGCCGTATTCGGATTTCGTCACCACCACCACGCACAAGACTCTGCGCGGACCGCGCGGCGGTATGATCCTTTGCAAGGAAGAATATGCCAAGGATGTGAACAAGAAGATTTTTCCCGGAATCCAGGGTGGCCCCTTGATGCACGTCATCGCCGCCAAAGCCGTGGCCTTCAAGGAAGCGTTGCTGCCGGATTTCGTCGAGTACCAGAAACAGGTCATCAAGAATGCGCAGTGCCTGGGCGAGTTTCTCAAGGAGCGCAACTTCAAGATCATCAGCGGCGGTACCGACACGCATCTGATTCTGGTCGATCTCACCAACAAGGACATCACCGGCAAACAGGCGGAAGAGGCGCTGGACCTGGCAGGCATCACCGTCAACAAGAACACCGTGCCCTTCGAGACACGCAGCCCGTTCGTCACTTCCGGCATCCGCATCGGCACCCCGGCCCTGACCACGCGCGGCATGAAGGAAGACGCCATGAAGCAGATCGGTGAGATGATGGTCGGCGTGCTGGAGCATTTGGAGGACCCGGCCTACATCGAGAAAACCCGCAAGCAGGTGCGGGAACTCTGCGAACAATATCCGTTTCACATGGAGCTTTCCAACAAGTAACGAACCTCCATGAAATGTCCGAATTGTTCCAACATGGAAAACAAGGTCATCGATTCCCGCACCAACCGGGAAGGCGATATGACCCGCCGTCGCCGCGAATGCCTCAATTGCGGCGAGCGCTTCACCACGTATGAACGCATCGAAACCACGCCCCTGCTCCTTGTCAAAAAGGACGGGCGGCGGGAGGAGTTCGATCGGCGCAAAATCATGTCCGGCATCCAGAAGGCCTGCCAGAAACGCCCCGTCAGCATCGAGCAGATGGAAGACATCGTCGATAAGGTCGAAAAATACTTCCAGGAATCCGGAGAGAAGGAAGTTTCCGCCGTCACGGTTGGCGAGAAAGTGGTCAAGGAACTGTACAACCTGGATGGGGTGGCTTATGTCCGCTTTGCTTCGGTGTACCGCGATTTCAAGGATGCCAACGAGTTCCTTTCAGAGCTCAGAAACTTCGTGAAAAACAGGGAGGATCACTGAGCCCCGGCGGGTGACGCCGCAAACGGTCCCTTTCATAAAACCCTTTCTCTCTCCGCCTCTTTTTCTTTATAATTCGAAGTGATCCCCTGCGGTGACAAGGGCAGCCGTTATCCCCTAAACCGTTGTAATTCCACGTTTATCGTGATAGGATACCTTCTCTTGTTTCCACGGGCATTCAATTCGATATGAAAGTTCTGACCTTCAATATTGCCATGATCAGTTACCTGATGGCGTCGTTGGAGTATTTTGTCTATTTGATCTACCGCAGGCAGTTCGTGTCCTCGTTGGCAACCGTCACGGCGGCCGTGGGTTTGTTTTTTCATACGGTGATCATCGGCCTGCGCTCGCAGGAAACCGGCCACGGTCCTTACACGACCTCTTTTGAAGTGGCTATTTTCTTTTCCTGGGTGGTCGTGGTGGTGTACTTTATTACCCACTGGAAATACAAGATCAAGGATCTGGGGTCGTTCGTCATTCCGCTGGCATTTCTGATCCTGTTGTACGCGACCTTTCTGTCGGAAGAGGTGGTGTTTCCGGAATCTCAGTTTCGGATTTTAATGACCCTGCACCGCACGCTTTCCGTTTTGGGATTTGCCGCGTTCGCCATCGCGTTTGCGGTGGGGGTGATGTACCTGATTCAGGAGCGGCAGGTGAAGTCAAAAAAGCTGGGCATCATGTATTTTCGCATGCCACCGCTGGAGTCGATGGATCAGTTGAACTTCAGGGTGGTGGCCATCGGCTTTCCTCTGTTCACGCTGGGTTTTTTGACCGGGGGCATCTGGATCACGCAGGCGACGGAGTCGCCTTTCTTTTCTTGGGACGTGGTCAAAACCTGGCCTTTGGTATTGGGCTGGGTCATTTATGGCGTGGTGTTTTTTGGCCGGTTTTTAACCGGACTGCGGGGCCGCAAGGCGGCATGGGGGTCCGTGGCCGGGTTCATAACGGTCATGTTCAGTTATCTTTTGCACGTGTGATATGGAACACAGCAACCTGGTCATAGTCGGCGTCAATCACAAAAACACTCCCGTGGAATTGCGCGAACGGCTGGCGTTCACCCAGGGAACGATTGAGGAGTCCTCCGAGAAACTCAACGAGTGCCCGGAGATCGCCGAAAACCTGATCATTTCCACCTGCAACCGGGTGGAGATTTATGCCCGCGTCAACGACATCAACAACGGCATCCATCGCCTGAAGCGCTTCATCTCCGACTACCACCAGATTCCTCTGGATGTTCTCGAAGAACACTTCTACTCGTACACGGAAGACAAAACCATAGAACATCTGTTTCGCGTGTCATCGAGTCTCGATTCGATGATCATCGGCGAAGCGCAGATCCTGGGGCAGGTCAAAGATGCCTACAGTCTGGCGCGTTCGCTCCGCACCACCGGCATTTTCCTGAATCAGCTTTTTGAAAAGGCCTTCAACGTCGCCAAGAAAATCCGTGAGGAAACGGGCATCTCGGAGAGTGCGGTGTCGATCAGTTCCGCCGCCGTGGAGTTGGCGCGCAAGATTTTCGACAACCTGGAAAACCACACCGTCATGCTGGTCGGTACCGGCGAGATGGCGGAGTTGGCGGCGCGGCACCTCATGACCTACGGATTGAAAACCGTGTATGTGGCCAGCCGCACGTACGAACGCGCCGCCGGCTTGGCCAAAACGCTGAACGGCAGCGCCCTCGACTTCGACGCATTCAAGGAAGAATTGTACCGCGCCGACATCGTCATCAGTTCCACCGCCGCCCCCAATTTCATCATCACCAAAGAGATGGTGGAGGAGGCGTTGCACAAACGCAAGAACCGATCCATGTTTTTGATCGACATCGCGGTGCCGCGTGACATTGCGCCGGAGGTCAACGACCTGGAAAACGTGTACCTGTACGACATCGACGACCTGCAAAACGTGGTCGATGCCAACGTGAAGGAGCGCGAGAAGGAAGCCGAGATGGCCATGGAAATCATTCACTCGGAAGTGGTTAAATTCAATACCTGGATCGAGTCGCGGGACGCCGTTCCCACGATCATCGGCCTGCGCAACCGCGTCGAACACATCCGCAAGCAGGAACTGGACAAAACCCTCAAGCGCATGGGACACCTGTCCGGCGAGGACAAGAATGCCCTCGAACAAATGACGCTTTCCATCATCAATAAAATTCTTCATAAACCCACGGTCAACCTGAAGGAGAAGACGCGCACTTCCGAAGGCCAGGCTTATCTGAAAGCCATCCGCGACCTGTTTCATCTGGACGATTAATGGACCCCCTATTTGCATCGATCTACCAAATCCATGAACTGCGCATCGGCACCCGCGGCAGCCCGCTTGCCCTGTGGCAGGCCAACTGGATCAAATCCCTGCTCGAAGCGGAGCACGAGGATTTGACCGTATCTCTGGTCAAGATCAAAACCTCCGGCGACAAAATCCAGGATGTGCCTCTGGCCAAGGTGGGCGGCAAGGGATTGTTCACCAAGGAAATCGAAGAAGGTCTGCTGCGCAACGAGGTCGATATCGCCGTGCACAGCATGAAGGACGTGCCGATGAAGCTGCCGCCGGGACTCATCCTTTCCGTCATCACGGAGCGGGAAGACCCGCGCGACGCGTTGATCTCCCGGGAAGGTAAAAAGCTGGACGAACTGCCCGAAGGCGCGAAAGTGGGTACCGGCAGTTTCCGCCGCACCACGCAGCTTTTGGCGTACCGCCCCGATCTGAGCATTGTGCCCATGCGCGGCAACATCGGCACCCGTCTCGAAAAAATGGAAACGGAAAACCTGGATGCCATCATTCTGGCGGCGGCGGGTTTGAACCGGATGGGGATGGGAGACCGCATCACCGAGTGCATTCCACCGGAAATCATGTTGCCGGGAGGCGGGCAGGGCGCGGTCGGGATCGAAACGCGCAAGGACGATCCTGGCGTGATGGATCGTATTTACGCGCTCGAACACGATGAGACCCATACCGCACTGGAAGCGGAACGTTCGTTTTTACATCGTCTGGAAGGCGGCTGTCAGGTGCCGATCGGCGTCTATGCGACCGTGGACGGCGAGGCGCTGCACATCCGCGGCATGGTGGGCAGCCTGGACGGCAAACAGATCTTCAAAACCGAAGGCACCGGCGCCATTCAGGATGCGGTCAAGCTGGGAGATGACTGTGCCAAGGAAATCCTGGGGCAGGGAGCGGGCCGGATTCTCGACGAAATCTATAACCGCTGAGACGCGGTCAGCGTGTTTTGTGGCGGGGGCAGTACGTGCTGACTCCAAATATGGAGTAGATGAAGCAGGTGCCGGTCATGCCGGTGATGATGATGACCAGGCCGACCAGCGCCGTCACCCAGCCCCATACGCCTCCGGACAGCACACCACTCAGAACCAAAGCGACTCCCGCCATCAAGCGAACCAATCTGTCAATGTGACCAAGGTTGTAGGCCATCGAATTTCCTTTCCCGTATTGAGTGTCACAACCAGTATTCTTCAGGTTTTCCCAGCCGCTCTTCGGCCAGCCGGGTGGCCTCTTCCCGAAAAATAATATCCTTGCCCGCGCGTTCTTTCAACCTTTTCGTAATCGTCGTGATGTTTTTATTGACGGTTTCAAAAATCAGGTTTTCTACATACGTCCTGCCGTAATTCCCCTGGTCCAGCACCTTCTTCCGGTAAGCTTCGTCCTGGGTCATCCTCACTTCCACGGCACACCCGATCACGCCGCCGCAGTTGACGATGAAGTCGGTGTAAGAAGTTATTTTTTTCCGGTTTTCCAGATAGTACTCGGTCATTTTGTTGCTGGGAGTGTTGGCGCCCTGGAAAATCCTGCCGCACAGCAGCCGGTCCGCATTGCGGGCGGTGATGGCGTCCGGCCGGGCAGCGGGGATGAGGATATCGCAAGGCGCTTCCAGCAGACGGCCGACATTTCCGTCAAAAAACTTTTTGTCCACCGTGCCATGATAGGCCGCAAGTCCTTTTGGATTGCCCCGCACCTTGTCGAGTTCGCGAACCTGCAGGCCTTTCGAATACCACAGGGCGGTGTTGACGTCGGAGACTCCGACGATGAGCGCCCCGTCCGCAGCCAGTTTCCCGGCGATGGCGGCGCCGACATTGCCGTAGCCCTGAATGACAACGCGCGCACCCTTGATTTCGAAGCTGGGATCGAGTTGTTCCAGCGTCTTGATAGCGGCATACAGGCTGTGCCCGGTCAATCCCCACTTGTCGATGGGAATGCCGCCTTTGGCGAAGGGGCGGCCTGCACCCCCGCGTCCATGATTGGAGTCACCCAACACGTCGGCGTTGTACTGGAAAATCCGTTGGATGTCGTTTTCGTCCGTGCTCATGTCCGGCGCGGCGATGTAATTGTCGATGGGAAAGATGGCCTCGGCAAACGCGCCGATCAGATCCTGTTTCACTCCTTTGCCTAAAGTGAATTGATTCGGGTCGAACACGATTCCGGACTTGGCTCCGCCATAGGGCAGATTGGCCGCACTATTTTTCAGCGTCATGGCGCGGGCCAGCCGCATGATCTCCCAGATGGAAAGGTCGGAGGCGATGCGGATGCCGCCCAGGCCGGAACCCCGGCGGGTGTTGTCGATCACCACATAGCCCCAGATGTTTTTGGTTTTGGGATCGAGGATTTGGAATTTGTGTTGAGGCGGCTGGTCCGCTGGAACAAAATGACGTTGTTCCCGGGCCTCCAGCATGGAAGGTTCCGCCTCCAGTTTTTCGGGAATTCTTAGTTTGCTCAAGATCGCCTCATCTCAGTTCTTGCAAGTCAGTAATCCACGGTTCGTATCTTCTACCATAATTCAGTGTAACGGCATAACGCGGTCCCATGCCATTTTTTATGCGGGTGCGTGATGTGGCATTATTCCAGTATCGGGGTTTTGAAATCAGGGTGAGAAATCGATCTCGAAAGAGATGGGGAATGTGCAACTGGTCCACAAGAATCTGATTGATAAATCCGCTTATAACCGGTGTTCGGGTTTTGGATTCGGCATCGTTTCTCTGATACAAATAGGTGAGGCGCGTGCGTACGATGCCACGAGCAATAATATAACGGGTTCGGTCCGGATAGCGGCTGCGCAACGCCTCGGCGTCGGGGCCGACGTTCACGGCGAACAAACGGGTCTGCGTGACCATCTTGCGTTTGAGGTCATCGATCTGCCGGGTCAGTGTTTTTTTCTTGCCGGGATCAGTCTCCTGCGCGAGATCCGCCTTCAGCGTGGCGTAATACTCCGCCGCTCCCCGCCGCCAGTCCTGCCAGGCAGGCCCTTCCATTTCAAGAACGATGAATGCGGTGCGCGGCAATTGATGACTGTAATAATCATAGGCCCGTGTCGCCGTGGCGGGAACATCGACGCGAAACCCCAGATCACGCACCTTGTTCTCCGTGAACCAGCTCGACTCCGGATTGTAATGGCCCGGTTTCTGGAACCCCGGCATCTGCCATTCCAGACGCAAAAACAGGCCGGTATTTTCCCGGTCCTGGCGGGCGGTCGGCAGTTCACGCTCGGTCAGTGTGATGCGTGTGTCGGGTTCGCCGGAACGGTTGTACACCACGCCGCCGATCACCCAGATGTTGGTGAACAGAAGCAGACCGAAGGCCAACGGCAGCCCGTAGCGTTTGAGGTTCATAAGGCCTCCCGGAAGCGTCCGCGCATGCTGCGAAAAAATACCAGCAGGCCAATGGTGATGAGACTGAGTATGAAAAAGAAAAGCGATTTGGGAAGCGTGTCCCACCACCAGTCAAAAAACTTGGTGTAAAAAAACAGGGTGCAGAAGGTCGTGCCGATATGGGTGATTCCCGGGTACCGGAGCCGCACACCCAACCAGAGGGTGAGGGAATACGACACCAGTGCTGCCACTTGATAACTGAGTTCAATCTGGTTGTGATCGGCCAGCAGGTAACTGCAACGTCCGCAATGAGACATGATCAGCAAGGCGATATGGATGGACAGCAGGCCGACGAGGTAATAAAACCAGGCAAAATGCGGGCTTTGGCGATGGCCGATCAAAAAGGGGAGGGTCAGTAAAAGGGCGCCGCCCACGATGAAGTTTTCCGGACGTTCGCCGAAATGGAGCCAGTAGATTCCGGAGAACGCGCCCACCGTGGCCGACAGGTAACCGAGCAGGCACAGCAGGCCGGCCAACAATAACAGGCGCAAGCCAAACCGATAAGCGAGAATGATGCTGAACGCGCCCCATACGAGAAAGGCGTTTTGTGAAGGCGTGATATTGTACAGGGAACCCATGACCTGAAGGTTCAACACAAATCCGACGAAGGCGACGAGGCCGATCAATGATGCATAGTAACCGGACCGTTCCCGCTTGGCCGCCACCGTCATGGCCAGCATGGCCGCAACCGGCAGCGTGATGACTGTCACGATTTGCACGGACTCCGGGATCAGTCCCCATATCTGGTAGAAGAAGAAAAAAATGCTGGCGCACAAGGCCAGCCCGCCAAGGAAAGTGAGAATCCGCATGCCCAGCGAAAGCTGTTTTTCGTGGTCGGTGATGTCGGTATCGAATTGCTGTTTGAACCGGGCAACGAGATCGTTGTGATACGTTTCGATCAGCCTGCGGGTCTCGTAGGGCAGGCGGATCACGCCCGTGCGCTCCATTTCAAGCAGTTCCTTTTGAAATGCCTGAATGCGATCGACCCGCTGCTGAGCCTGCTTTTTGTTGGCGAAACGATCCATCAATGATTACCAAACCGTGGCGTGAGACGGGGTTCTGTGCTACTTTAAATGGCTCAAATTGTTGTGCTTATATGAGAACATGAGACCTCAACCAAAACAAGAACAAATAGATGACTGGGTGCAGCGTTCGCTGGCGGAGGACCTGGGACCGGGTGACATCACCACCGATGCGCTGGTCGATCCCACCGTTTTTGGCCGTGCCCGGATTGTTGCCAAGCAGGACATGGTGTTATGCGGGGTGGATATTGCCCGCACGGTATTCACGCATCTGGATCGGGGAATGACGTGTTCCGAAGAGCGGGACGATGGCAGCCTCCTGGCTGAAGGGGATGTGTTGCTTGCGGTTGCGGGCAAGGCGTCGGCGCTGTTGAAGGGCGAGCGTACGGCGCTGAACATCCTGCAACGCTTGAGCGGTATCGCCACCCTGACCCATGCTTTCGTCGAGAAAGCGGGACCGGTGCAGATACTCGATACACGCAAGACCACGCCGGGCCTGCGTGTCTTTGAAAAGTACGCGGTGGCCTGCGGTGGCGGCATCAATCACCGTTTTGGTTTGTTCGATGCGGTGCTGATCAAGGACAATCACATCAAAATGGCGGGCGGCATTGCGGCGGCTTTGGAACGCATGCAGGCGGCCCGGCCTCCGGGCCTCATCGAAATCGAAGCCACCAATCTGGAGGAAGTGGAGGCCGCGGTCGAAGGCGGGGCGGATGTCATCCTGCTCGACAACATGTCCTCGGACCTGATCGCGAAGGCTGTAACTTTTGTGGACAGGCGGGCGCGCACTGAAGCCTCCGGCATGATGACCCTGGAGCGCGTGGCCGAGCTGGCTGGCCTGGGGCTGGATTGCATTTCCGTCGGGGCGCTGACGCACTCCGCGCCGGCGGTGGACATCAGCATGAATTTTGATCTGCCCGGCTGAGCCCGGATTCTGTTTCCATCGACTTCGCTCCATGTATAATAAGAGAGAATAGATGTGTATTTTCCGAGGACAGCACTGTGCCCTGTAAAGACAGCTCGGCTTTGATGTCGGTTCAACTCGACGCGGGAGACCGCTTGCTGAATTATGCCTTCAACAAGATCACCTGCAGCCGCAACATCGGAGCCGAAAACAATTACCGGGATTTCTGTCGCGGTAAGACCGTGCAGGATATTCTGGATATTCAGTTTTCCACTCTCATCGAGACCCTGAACCTGATCGATACCGAAGAACAGTTTCTGGTGTATCTGGAATGGGACGCCCTGCGCTCGGCGCTCTATCAATATTCCGGCCAGGTCGAAGGTGTCGAAACCGACCGTTACCGCATTGCCTCGATCGAATACTCGGAGACGGGCGAGGCCGAGATCAATCTCGTTATCCATCCGCCCGAAGAGCTTCCCAAAATCGAGTCCTGCCACAGCCGCGCCCGCAAGGAAAGCCGCCTTTAATCATCGGGCCACAGTCGCACCGGGCGCACGTAGCCCTGCGAAAAATCCTGATCAAAATGCTGGGCCATCCCGTTCTGGAATTCGATGAAAAATGCCGCCTGCTGATCGAAAGGCAGGCACCAGGAGCCGATCCCGCACCCCGGTTCGAACAATTCGCTGATGTGAATTTCCTTATTGGAACGGGCGTTCAACGTGAGGTTGGGGTCGTAGAGTTTTTCGATTTCCTCTCTTTCCGGCATGCGCCAGTCGTGAAAGCCCATATAGTCTTTTTTGTTCAACTCATCGATGAATGAGAGGGCTTCCTGAAAATTGACCCAGTCTCCGGCTATTTGAAAGGAGTCCTTCTTGGCCCAGGCCAGTCCGGTTTCATTGTCCTGGATGGTGCCGTCGCCGTTGTCCACAAATCGGAGTTGCTCGCTCATAAGACCTTTCCTCTACAGTTTGAAATGGTTTCGTATTCGTTGGAAATGGAAACAGTCGATCCCATGCTTGCGGGATGATGTGTTTTTGCGTCTTGATGTCAACGAAGGGTTCCCCAAGAGACGGGGAATATTTCGCTAGACGATGAGGTCATAATTTTATACATTATGACAAAAATTTCAAACCACCTCTTGAATTTATCCCGTCTTCCTTATGAAACCTTTTACGCTGGCACGGGCCCTTTGCACGCGGGCATTCCCCATCTGGATGGCGTCGCTCTGGCTGTTGCCGGAGGTGGCCGCGGCGGGTCCGGCAGAGGCCTGGCTTCACACGCAGGCCATGACGGCGCAGTCGCCGACTGCCGAGCCTTGCGGCGAATCGGTCCCGCCCCTGGAGTTTTATGAGCAGGTCAGCGGCTATGTTCTGGTGGCGGCGTTCGGCTTCATCATTCCGGCGATCCTGTTCAACAGCAAAAAAGCCAAAAAGATTTTAGGAATACTGGGTGCCTTGTTTCTCGGAGGATGGAGTTACCTCGCCTACGGCATCGATTATGAGGAAATCAAAAAAACCATCTTCAATTACAATCTGCAGGCGGAGCAGACTCTCGCCAACATCGCCGAAGCGCAGGACCGGTACAAGTCGGAGCACGACACCTATATCGATGATCTGGGAAAACTGCGGTCGCATTTATTCGGAGCGCATGGCCTCAAGCAGTGCGTGAAAATACTCGAATTGAACGTGCAATGGGATCATTGGTCAGCGAAGGCCAGGCACGTCTCCAGTCCCCACACCGTGGAATGGGACAGCACCAGCGGCAGCTCGCTGAAAAAGGGCTAGGGCCGCTCCGGCGCAGAACGTTGCCTCATTCCTCCCGCCAGTTTTTGACGATCCCGTTCAAAGAAATCATCCCCACCACGTCATTGCTTTCCATCACCATTGCATACGAAACGTTGAAGTTGGTCAGCAGACGGGCGGCGTAGGGTATGGGCATGCTGGCCTGTACGGAGAGCACCGGTTTGGACATGATTTCGTAAACGTGGGTCTCGTGCACCTTGAGGCGTTCGCCGATGACTTTGCGCGCAACGTCCTTGAGAGTCATGATGCCGTACACATCGTCTTCGTTGCGGGGCTCGACCAGCGCCACGTGCATGTTGCCGTCCTGCATACGGCGCAACGCATCGGAGACGCGGGTGACGCCATCCAGTTTCAAAAAATCCGGCATCATGACATCCCGGACCCGGGGTGTTTGGGCCATGATGTTACCTCCTCGATGACATTAAAAATAACGCTCCCGGGCATCTTTTTCCAAAAGAGGGATCTGGCTTTCCAGACCGATGGCCCGATCGACCACCCATGAAAACGCAATGCCGTTGCCCGGCTCGTGGAGCTGGCCGGACTCATAGATGGCGCCCATGATCTGGTCGGAGTTGAAGTCTTCCACCAGAAACAGCAGCATGTCCTTTTGCGCTTCCATATTGAGTCCAAATAATGATTTTTTTTCGTGCACCCCTTCGCCGCGGGCATTGAGTATGGTCACCCCCGTGGCGCCCGCTTTTTTGGCGGCCTCGATCACATCGTCCTGATAATCGTCGTTCACCAGAGCAAGGATCACTTTAAAACGCATTGCAACCTCCATCAGGCAGAAGGCTGGGACAGCCTTCTTTTCTGGATAACTTGGGCGATCATAGCATACGCCATGACCGTCATCATGGGGAACATCGCCGCCATGGCAATGAGCCCGAATCCATCCAGGAGGGGAGAGCTTCCCGGAACGTTATGGGCCAGCCCCAAGCCCAGAGCCACCAGCAGCGGTACCGTGACGGTGGAAGTGGTGACGCCGCCGGAGTCGTAGGCCAGCGGCACGATGAATTTCGGGGCAAAGTAAGTCTGGGTCAATAACAAAATATAGCCAAGGATAATATAATACTGGATCGGGGTGCCGACGATGATCCTGTAAGTACCCAAAGCCACCCCGGTTCCCGAACCCAGCGCCACTGCGATGCGTAAACCCCAGGCGGAAATGGCTCCTGTCGTGATGTCTCGTGCTTTGAGCGCGACCGCAATCAGGGCCGGCTCCGCCATGGCGGTGGAGAAACCAATCAGGAACGCGAACAGGATGGTCCATGAATAAAAAACCGGGGGGATGCGTTTTCCGTTTTCCAGCATCGCTTGCACAACAGGGTCCTCCGGTGACAAAAACTGAGGGTCGGAAAGCTGGGACGCCATGGCCTCGCCCAAAGGAAAAATGCATTCATTGAGGCCGATGATAAAGATAGCCAGGCCGACCACCGTCATCACCAGCCCGAAAAAAATCCTTCGAAAATGAGGAATGGATTTCCTCAGCACGGCGAATTGAAAAAACGACAGCACCAGTATGATGGGCAGGACGTCCCATGCGGTGGACTCCAGGGAAACCAGTATTTGATCGAGGAAGCTCATCGTTTCAGCTCATGTATAAAGATCCGTAGATCATGACGAAAAGAATCGGCGTGAGGCTGGCCAGTGCGATCATACCGAATCCGTCAATGATGGGATTCCGGCCACGTATGGAGGTGGCGAGGCCGACGCCCAGTGCCGTGATCAAGGGAACGGTCAGGGTTGATGTGGTGATGCCTCCGGCATCGTAAGCGATGCCGATGATGGAATGCGGTGCGAAGGCCGTCATGATGACGATCAGGGCGTAGCCGATCAGGATGAAGGTTACCAGCGGCCAGCCCTTGAGGATACGCAGCACTCCCATGGCTCCGGCGAAACCCACGGACAGAGCAATGGTGAGACGGAGCCCGAGGACAAACCGGGTCACTTCACCGGGCTGGTCGGGAATGGCCCCGGCCCTGGCAATCATCTCACCGGCCTTGTTGGCGATCACGGTGAGTGCAGGCTCCGCAATGGTCGTCGCAAATCCCAGCATGAACCCGAACAGGAGGATCCACCACGGATTGCCCTTCAGCGCAAACTGATTGGCGATGCGTTCGCCGATAGGGAACAGGGCAATCTCCAGACCCTGAACGAAAAAGAAAAGACCGGTGACGACGAGTGCAAACCCGAACAGGGTTTCTGTCAGGTTGGGAAACGGTTTTTGAATGACGACGATTTGAAAAAACGAAATGACCAGCAGGATAGGAAGGACATCCAGGCAGGCGGAAAAAATTCTGGAAGATAAGTATCGGAACGAATCACCCATTCCATTTCCGAAACAAGGGGGCCGCCTTCATTTGAATGCAAAAGGGCAGGCCTGATATGGATGAACCCATCAAGACCTGCCCGTAAAGCCGGTAACCGACGCAAGGGCATCGGCGATTTTGTTCAGGCAGGGGAAGCCGGTTTTTCAGATTCGGGAGCCGGGGAGCCATCGCCGCTGTCGGGAGCCGGATTGGCCTCCGCCGTGTTTTCTATCGCGGCCGGCTGCGCGTCGCCTTCGCCTTCGGGTTTCTCATCCAGTCCATCCACTTCTTTCATGGACGACTTGAAATTCTTGATACTCTGACCAAAAGCGCTACCGATCTGGGGAAGTTTCCCGGCACCGAAAATAATCATGATGATGACCAGAATGATCATCAATTCGGGGAAGCCAATTCCCATCATAATTGCGGTCTCCAAAAAATACGGACATTAATCTTTCGCGGTTGAGTATAACAAAATTATCATAAAAACCAACAATTTAATAGGGTTTGATTGACTTGCGCCCGCAACCCTCTAAAATGAGACAATCAGAACTTTTTCAAGGACTCGCCCGTGAACCAGGACTATGTGTTGGAGCTGTTTTTCTCGCTGAAAGGCGATCTCAACAAGATCAATGCCGTCATCGATGAAAAGATGAAACGCATTCAGACGCGAAAGATCACCACCTTCGAAAAGTTCATCCTGTCCCGCATCGCCGCCAACCCCAAGGTCCTGCGCATGGTCAATATGGAAATCACCGCTGCGGAAGCGGCGTACCTGAGCCTGTATCCGGACCTGAAAGAGGTGGAGGTGCTGGACCTGCGGCAGAATTATCTGGGAGATGAAGGGCTGGAGGTGCTGGTCAAATCCCCGATCCTGAAAAACCTGCAAGAGTTGGATTTGCGCAGCAACCAGATCACCCGGCTGGGTCTGGAGAGGATGGCCGGGGTGGACAACCTGGTGCATTTGAAGAAAGCCGATTTTCGTTCGAACCGGTTGGGCCAACGGTGGGAGACGAAACTGAAAGAGTCGGCGTTTTATCCCGAGCTGGAGGAAGTCCGAACGGTATGACGCCGGGGCGCGGTCAGTTCAGCCACGGATTGCGCCCGTCCCGGATTTTCTGAACCATTTTTTCGGCGATCTCCCGGGCTCGCACCTTGTACGCTCCCGTCTTCAATCCAACCCGAAAATGATCGACCACTTCCCGCCGGATTTCCGAACCTTTCCCTTTTTTGCCGTTCTCTGATTTTTTGCTCATAGTGCGTCCCATTGCATTCCCGTGTGTGAGTTTCGAGTTTATTTCCTGACTATCAACAAGAGTTGTGACGATCCACCTGTTGCGGTGCTTACCCGTAACGCCGGTGGAGCGTATCGGAATGATCCGAGGCCGGTAAACCGGGCTTCATCAAGGGATAGAAAGCCAGGGCCTGCAAGGAAGCGCAAGGGTGCTTTCTGTTTGAGTTGCTGCTGGACAGCTCAGGCTGTGGCGAAGACTGACCGGGGGCCTGACGCCCGATCGTTGCTTTCTGCAGACGGTGATTCGCTGGGGCCATTTTTTCCATCCTCCTTGATGTCAATGGCTTCGAATGAGATGAACCCATCTTCCCGATGGTTACTTTATATTACGGAATTTGAAGGAATTTCTTGAGGGATTGGGATTGCAGATTCTGCAATAGGAATCGAAAATAACGGCGGACCGGTCGCGGACTCCGTTTGAAATCTTCCGTACTTTATTGATAAATCGCCCCTTATGTAGCCTTAGGAGAAGGCCGGTCCCTGCTGAAATATTCTCCGGGGGGAGGGCGCCATAGCGGCCCGCGCGGCATCCCGCAGATTGTTCCTGCACGAATTTTTGGAAGGCGTTAAAATCCTGTAAACGTCGGCAACATCCAACACGAATGATTCCATCTCAACGCGAATCGTCAACCCCCTATTCAGGAGAATCATGATGTCTCAGGCAACGCTTCAGGTAACCGGCATGACATGCGGCCACTGTGTGGAAACGGTGAGCAAGGCGGTCAGCTCGCTCAACGGTGTCAACAAAGTGGATGTGAGTCTGGAACAGAAAGAAGTGAAGGTGGACTTCGACGAAGGCCAGACTGCCCTGACGGAGATCAAGGCGAAGATCGTGGATGCCGGATATGAAGTGGGGAGTGGTTGAGGTTCTTCAGGACAGGTACTTGCCGATTTCGACTTCCAGCGTTTGTTCGGCGCCTTCCCGCAGGATCTTGATCTGCACGGATTGACCGACTTTGGTATCGGCCACGTAGTTCTGCAAATGTTGCGGATGCGCGACGTTCTTGCCGTCGTAGGCGATGATGATATCTCCCTGGCGCATTCCCGCCCGTTCCGCCGGCGCGCCTTCATCGATGCTGTTGACCACGACGCCGCTCTGGTGCCGGGACACGCGGAAGGACTCGGCCATATCCGGCGTCATGTTCTGGATGCCGACTCCCAGCCAGCCGCGCTCCACCTCGCCATTGTCGATCAGATCGTGCGCCACCTTCTCCACGGTTTCCATGGGGATGGCGAATCCCACGCCCGCGCCCAGTTCGGCAATGGCCGTGTTGATACCGATGATGTGGCCGCGCATATCGATCAACGGACCGCCGCTGTTGCCGGGATTGATCGAGGTGTCGGTCTGCAGGAAGTTTTCAAAGGTGGCGATGCCCAGGTCGATGCGCCCCTTGCCGCTGACCACACCGACGGTGATGGTGCCGGTCAGGCCATAGGGGTTGCCGATCGCCATCACCCAGTCGCCGACTTCGACGTCGCTGGAATTCCCGAAACGCGGGGGTTCAAAGTGGGAAAACGAAAACACCTTGACCACCGCCAGGTCGGTTTTGGGATCGACCCCCACCACCTGTCCGCTGTACTCCCGGTTGTCGAGGAACTTGATCAGCAGGCGGTTGGCCCCCTCCACCACGTGGTAGTTGGTGACAATGTAACCGGCATCATTGAAGATCATGCCCGACCCCAGGCTCTCCATCTGGTACTGCTTGCGAAAAGTGCGTTTCAGCCAGTAGCGAAAACGGGTGAACCAGGTCCCGGGCTCGCCGCTGAACAGATCGCTGCGGGCATTGGAGGATGCGACTTCCGTCAGGTTGTTGATGCTGACCACCGACCGTTTGACCGTCCGGGCATGGGTCACAAACGCTTCCTGCATGCGGACCAGGGTTTCGTAGCCTTCGAGGTGGGAGTAGGGGTTGTCCACGGTGGAGGCGAGGGGCAGCTCCAGCGGAGCTTCCACTACCGGCCTCGTGTCTCGCCCAACCGCCCAATACAAGGACACGCAGATCAGCACGATCCACACTCCGAGAAAAATAAATTTTTTCATTCGTGTCCGCCTCCGCTTGAAGGCACGGTATCAGGCATCCTGTGTTCCCACATAAAGAGTCACAATCCCAAAGGTCATATCGCGATGACGCACCCGGTCGAATCCCGCCCGCCGCATCATCTCCGCAAACTCCACGCGTTCCGGAAACTCGCCGACGGATTCCGGCAGGTACGTGTAGGCGTCTGCATGCCCGGACACCCAGCCGCCGATGCGGGGCAGCACGCGGTCGAAATAAGCGCGGTAGGCTTCGCGCAGCAGCGGTTCCCGGGGCAGCGAAAATTCCAGAATCACGGCACAGCCGCCCGGCTTGAGAACCCGCACCATTTCCCGCAAAGCCTGTTCCCTATCAGCAAAATTGCGTGCACCAAAAGCGACGCTGATGCCATCGAAACTCTTTTCCCGGAACGGCAGCGCTTCCGCCGCCGCACAAAACCGAGGCAGGAGGGTGGGGGGCCGCCGGTTTTGAAACTTCACCCCGGCCTGGCGCAACATGGCTTCACTGAAATCGAGGGCACACACCTGACCGGGGCAGCCGTCCCGGCGTTCAAAATATTCCAGCGCCACATCGCCGGTGCCGCAGGCGAGATCGAGATAACGACCGCCGGGTTTCCACGCCAGGCGGCGGATCGCTCGCTTGCGCCAGTATTGATCGACGCCGCAACTCAGCACGCGATTCAGAAGGTCGTAACGCGGAGCAATGGCATTGAACATCGACTGGATCTGGCGGGAAAACCGTTCCACCTCCTCCTCCTTATGCATGGGCTTTCCCATTCCAAGTATTCCGCATATGGGGTTTATTTTAGCATCGGTTCTTTGGGACCACAACTGACCTGAAACCATCGGCTTGTGCCGGAAGTGCGGTTTGACAATGGGAACGTGGCGGTTCTACTATTTGGATCAGGGGGAGTTTGAACATGTTCCCTTTGGGACGAGGAGGAAAACGCATGAAAAAAGTCATGATCGCCGTGGCACCGGGTTTTGAGGAAATCGAGACCATCACGGTGGTGGATATTTTGAGACGGGCCGGGGCGCGGGTCGATCTCGCCGGCACCCAGTTGGAACCCATCGAAGGCTCGCGCGGGGTGCGCATTCTGGCGGACGTGCTGCTGTCGGAGGTCGATCACAAGAATTACGATCTGCTGGTGTTGCCGGGAGGTCAGCCCGGGACCACCAACCTGCAGAACAATGCCAGCGTCATCGGCATCGTGCAGAATATGAACCGCGACGGCAAGACCGTAGCCGCCATTTGCGCCGCTCCGATGATCCTGCAAACCGCCGGAGTGCTGAAAAATCACCACACCACCTCGCACCCCTCGGTGCAGGAAAAGCTGAACGAGGTGCATTACTCGGAGGACAGGGTGGTGGTGGACGGCAACCTCGTGACCAGCCGTTCGCCCGGAACGGCACTGGAATTTGCCCTGAAACTGGTCGGGATTCTGTTCGGGCAGGATCGGGTCGAAACCGTCAATAAAGGAGTTATGGCACGCATATAAGTAATATTAATTGTATATTTATAGTATATTTTTTAATCTAAATAGTTAAACAATGGATTCTTTTTTGAAAAATTTTTAAAACTTTTTGATACAGCAGACATCCAACCCGGAAAGAACCCGATTACCGGGCTCAATCTAAAGAAAAGGGGGGTTTGCTATGTATGTGAATATTTCGCGCAGCAAGCTTCTGGTCAACGACAGACGCTACGCAAAAAAGAAGAAAGTGGAAGAGCCAGCCCCGCGTTGCAACCATTGTGGTGGGTTGATTCGGGAAAGTGGAGAAATGACGGCCTGCATCATGTGTTCGCGGGAGGTGGGTCACTACTGTCCCAACTGTGCTTATGCGCATGCTTCTGAAGTATCTCGGAAGGGCAAAAAAAGCGCCTGACTGATTTCCATATAGTGAGTGAAAAGGCCCAGGAGAAGTGTTCTCCCGGGCCTTTTTTATAGCTTCAAACAGCCTTCTATCACGGTTCGGGCCGTGCCGCCCACCTGCACCGAGCGGATCGCCCCGTCCGCCACCCCGATGGCCACCCGGATTTCAGAAGGGCGGCCCATTTCGAGGCCCTGTTCCAGTCGAAAATCCCTCCATTCCGACTCATCCAATAGCTTGTGTTCGACCAGATAGCTACCCATAGCGCCTGCCACGCTGCCCGTGGCGGGATCTTCCGGGATGCCGATGAAGGGGGCGAACCCCCGTGCATGCACCCGGGCATTGGGGGCCACCGGGTCCAGGCTGAATGGATAAATCATCTCGACGCCACCCAGCACGTCCCGCAACCGGGACAGGTTCAAATCGATGCGACCGGCGGTGGCCCGGTTTCTAAGCGGGACCATGAGCGCGGGCAAACCGGTTGAAACCACCTGAGCGGGCACGTCGGGATGCAGGTCGCCGACGGCCAGCCCAAGAGCTTCCGCAATGGCGGCGGCATCGGACCGGGGCGGCTGGAATTGAGGCAACGGCTGCTGCATGAAAAAGACCGTCCCGGAACGGGTCACGCGGATGGCACCGATTTTCATGCCGAACTGATACTCGGTCCGGCTCGCATCCAGCTTGCCGGTTTCATAAAGAATGTGAGCGGTGCCCAAGGTCGGGTGCCCAGCGAACGGGAGTTCCTTATCGGGTGTGAAGATGCGTACGTCGAAATCCGATTCCGGCCGGCTGGCGGGAACGAGGAACGTGGTCTCCGACAGATTCATCTCGCGGGCGATGGCCTGCATCTGCGCCGCGCTCAGGCCCTGGGCATCGGTAAACACCGCCAGGGGGTTTCCGGCCAGCGGTTGATCGGTGAACACATCGACCTGATAGAACGCAAACTCCATTCAAACCTTACAAATCAATCTGATATCAAAAAATGGGGATGGAGGGTAAATGCATCATCCCAAGCCTAGGTTCCCATAACATATATTATGTCAACTAGGGATCAGGCGAAATCAAGGGGCCGTTCTGAGGTCCCCTCCTACTGGGGCGGTGTCTTGGCGTTTCAGGAACCGGGCGCGGTTGCGCCCCAATGAGGCAGCAGGTTTTCAGGCCGGTTGGCCATCGCACAAGGCCAGAGCGGTTTTGGCGATGTGGTTGTGGGACAGGCCGTACTTTTCATAAAGCTGGTCTTTCGAGCCGGTCTCGGCGAAATGATCGCGCACACCGATGCGGCGCACCGGGACATGGATATCGTGGTCGAGCAGCACTTCCAGCACCGCATCGCCCAGGCCGCCGATGACATTATGGTCTTCAGCCGTCAACACCCGGCCATTCTTTTTGGCCTGCTCCAGAATGAGGTCTTTATCGATGGGTTTGATGCTGGAGAGGTTGACCAGAGTTGGCCTCAGGCCGTCTTTGGCCAGATGTTCCATGGCCTGGAGGCTTTCCTGAACCATGCCGCCGGTGGCGAAAATAACCAGGTCCTTGCCTTCGCGGATGACGTGGCCTTTTCCCAATTGAAACGTGTAATCCGCGTCGTGCACCGCTTTCACCTTGGCCCGGCCAAGACGCATGTACACAGGGCCCTGGTGATCGATCAGAAACCGGGTGGCCTCAAATGCTTCCTGATAATCCGCCGGCTGGATGACCGCAAGGTTGGGCATGGCACGGGTGTAGGCGATATCCACGATCATCTGTGCCGTGGGGCCGTCTTCGCCGACGGCCAGTCCGGAATGCGTGCCCACCAGTTTGACGTTGTTGTTGGAGTACGCGACGCTGACCAGCACCTGATCCATCGTGCGGCCCAGCAGAAAACAGGCGAAACTGGTGGCGAAAGCCACCTTGCCGGTGGTGGCGAGCCCTGCCGCCGTGCACACCATGTCGCCCTCGCTGATGCCCATATTGAAGAACCGCTCCGGGTACTTGTCGCCGAATTTTTTGCTGCGCGTGCTGTCACTGACGCCCGCATCCAGAACGACCACCTTGCGGTTGCCTCCCAATTCTTCCAACGCGGCTCCATAGCCGTCTCGTGTCGCTCCGTCGATCATTCCAGCTCCTTCATGGCTTTTGCAAAATCTTCGTCCGAGGGAGCCACGCCGTGCCAGGCGGTTTTCCCCTCCATAAAGCTGACCCCTTTGCCTTTCACCGTGTCGGCGATGATGACGCGCGGCTTTTCCGCGTGCAGCGGCAGGGTCAGCGCCTTGTGCACCTGCGCCATGTCATGACCGTCGATGCGCTGCACGTCCCAGCCAAAGGCTCGCCATTTGTCCTCGATCGGTTCCAGGTCTTTCAGGTCCTTGGTGATGCTGTCCTGCGCCACCTTGTTGTAATCGACGATGGCGACCAGGTTGGTGCTTTTGAACTTGGCGGCGGACATGGCCGCTTCCCAGACCTGCCCTTCCTGCAATTCCCCGTCGCCCATGAGCACGTACACGCGGTAATCGAGATTGTCGAGGCGGGCCGCCAGCGCCATGCCGTGACCGGCGCTCAGCCCCTGCCCCAGACTGCCGGTGGCGATTTCCACGCCCGGGGTTTTCGGATGCGGGTGGCCGGACAGATTGCGCTTGCTGTTGATCTTGCGGTAATCGACCAGCTCCGCATCGGTGATGAACCCGGCCTGCGACAGCGTAGCGTAAAGCAGTCCCGTCGCATGGCCCTTACTCAAAATAAAGCGGTCGCGCTTGGGATCGAGCGGGTTTTTGGGGTCGTAGCGCATCACCCCAAAGAACAGAGCCGCCGCAATGTCGGCCCCCGACAGGCTGCCGCCGGGATGACCGGATCCGGCGCGGTGGATGATCTCCAGACTTTTCCGCCGTATTTTCCGGGCAATCTGTTCCAGTTCTTCGATCTTCGATTCAGCTACCTGCGTGGTTTCATTCATAAAATTGTCAGGTTTCGGTTCCAGAAAATGATTTGTGCCAGCATATTCCAAAACGCCGATTTTTTACAGGGATAAATTGGAAAAAACCACCTGGGCTCGGATTTTTTCGGACAGTGTCCTGGGCTTTGTGACGGATCAGGGATTGGCGGTGTTTTCGTCGAGGATGGCGTTGCACTTTTCAAGCAGATCGGTCAGGTCCACCGGTTTTCTGATAAACAGGTCCCCGCCCGCTTCCTGAACCTGTTGTTCGGAATATTCCGTGCTGGCGGAGATGACAATGATGGTCATGAAAGCGGTTTTGGGGTTATTCTTGAGATTGGAACACACTTCGAGACCGTTCAGCCCTGGCAGGTTGATGTCGAGCAGCATGATGGAAGGCAGGAAGTCGGCCGCTTTCAAACCGGCGTCCAGACCGTTGCCGGCGACCTCCACAAGGTAGCCGTCCTTTTCAAGAAACTTTTGAACCAGGGAGGTGAACTTTTTCTCGTCATCCACGACCAGGATTTTCCTGGAGGATTTTTCCTCGGTCTCTTTCTTGAGAATATCCTTGATCATGGCGATGGTGTAGCCACTTTTCTGCAACTCATAAACCCGTTTGCAGCGCTCCTTCACCCAGGCTGGGTAATAACCAACGATGCCTTTGCCGCCGGGGTGTGCTTCCTTAATGGGATCGGGGAAAAAGTTGTACTTCTTCTGCCAGAGCCACAGCGTTTTTCGAGTGATGGGAATGACTTTCAGGATATCCGCTGCGGTGACTCGGGAAAGCGCCGGGTTGTTTGTGGGGTTGGTCATAATGGATGATGGGGTTCGATATGGATATCAGGCGATCTGTTTAAATTTATAAGTGATTACTATTTTCATTTTATACAGTTAATGTAATTTATACAAGGATTTTTTAGCAAATACAGCAGATCCTATAAAAGTTGAAACCGTGGAGCCCCGTTTCCCCAGAGTCCGCTCTTTATTATGGAACCTTTGCAGTCCATTTTGAATTTAAAGGCCTTGATCGGCTGGGTTTTGACATTTGAATCGGGAACGAGGGTGCAAGGCTTGACCGTTTTTATGGAAAATATGGCAGGAGATGGAACAAGGGGGCTGTTTCCTGCATCGGTTCCGTGAATGTCGCCCTTCTGGGGGATTTCACTTTAAATTCGTTAAATCGTTATAATATAATCAGTTTTTCCTATTAACCCTTGGAGAGTGCAGGGATTATGCTTATGTTCATGAGGGGTGTGTGTTCTGTCCTGTTTGCCGTAATGGCCATTAACATTCTGATATTTCATCCACTAACCGCGCGTGCAGAATCCGACACTCCGACGGGGGAAAACCGGTTTCGTTTGCAGGCCGGGCTCGAATTGCCCGGAACCCTGTATGCCGAAGACATGGAGCAACCGGATTCCGGTGGCTCCGGGGAAGCCCCCCTGCCCGCTTCCAAAGAACCGTTTGGTGAAAAACCCGATATTGTACTGAGCAACATTCTTCAACTGTCCCTGACCGAGGTGATCCAGACCACCATCCAAAACAACATCACCATCGCCGTTCAGGAATACAATTCCCGCATCCAGCGGCAGAACATCATCAACAATGAAGCGGCGTTCGACCCCAGTGTGAACATGGAGCTTCGCGCTCAGGACGATACCCTTCCTATAGCTTCCGCGTTTGCCAATCCGCCCATTTCGGAAACAGAGCAACAACGCTGGAAGCTCGGCCTCAACCAGAGGTTGAAATTCGGCACGGAATACGAATTGTTTTACGAGGGCATCCGCGACACCACCAATTCGCTGTTCGCCGGCTTGAACCCTCAGTTTTCGACGCGCTTCGAAGTCAACATGACTCAGCCGTTGCTGAAAAATTTCGGTCGCGATGTCAACGAGACCAATATTTATATCGCCCGCAACAACCTCTCCATTTCCCAGTACGATTTCAAAAGTCAGGTGATCGACATCATCACCGACGCGGAAAACGTGTACTGGGACCTGGTATTCAGCCAGGAAGATTTAAAAGTCAAGCAGCAGTCGGTGCAGCGTGCCCGCGACCTGGAGCAACGGGTGAAGGCACAGGTGGAAGTCGGCACCATGGCGCCTCTTGAAATCCTGCAGGCGCAGTCGGAGGTGGCGTCGCGCGAAGAAAGCGTCATCAACGCCGAGAAACTGATTCAGGACAATGAGGACAACCTCAAGAATATTTTGAACATTGCGTTTGATTCAGAAAAGGGCACCAAGAACATTCAACCGCTCGATGCGCCGCAGTACGATCCGGAAGCCAAAATCAACCTCGATCATGCCATTGGCGAAGCCCTGCTCAACCGGCCGGATTACCTGTCGAAGAAAAAGGAATTGGACAGCCGCAACATTCAGGTCGAGTTCAACAAGAACCAGGTCTATCCAACGCTGGACCTCGTTGCGAGTTACGGGTTGAACGGCATCACCGGTGACGCGCAGGCGGTGTCGCTGGGCGGAGCACCCCGCGTCAGCCAGTTCGGCGGCGATTTCGGCCGGGGTTTCGGGCGCGCCGGGTCCGCCGATTTCGACAGCTGGTCGGCCGGGCTGGTGTTCAGCTATCCGCTGGGCAACCGGGCGGCGGAAAGTCAGTTGACCTCCGCCAAGCTGGAAGTGGCCAAGCTGTTGCTCGATATCAAAGATCTGGAAAAAACCATCATCATTGAAGTGCGGGAAGCCGTTCGCAAACTGGAAACCGACATCAAGCGCGTGCAGGCGGCGCGCGTGGCCCGGCGGCTGGCGGAAGAAACCCTGAGCGCCGAGTTGAAAAAGTTTGAAGTGGGTCTTTCCACCAGCTTTCAGGTCCTGGAGTTTCAGACCGATCTTGCGGAAGAACAAAGCAAGGAACTGCTGGCCATCATCGACTTCAACAAGTCGCGCATCAATTTACGCAGAGTCATTGCCACCACGCTGGACCATCATAAAATCCAGTTGGCGGCCGAACAGAATCCATGAAAAAACTGATCATCACACTCAGCGTGGTTGCTCTGGCGGCAGGAACGTTTTTCCTGGTGCAGAGCGATGGCAAGCAAAGCGACGTTCCCAAAAAGCATCCGTTCCGCACGGCGAAAGTCGTTCGCGGCCAGATGGTGGTCAAGATTTCCGCCACCGGCGTGGTGGAACCCAACTTTCAGGTCGAGGTCAAATCCAAGGCCAGCGGGGAAGTGTTGAGCTTTCCCTATGAAGAGGGAGACTTCATCGAGAAAGGCAAGTTCCTGCTGCGGCTGGACAAATCCGATGAAGTCCGCAACGTCAAGCGGGCGGAAGCCAACCTCGCCAGCGCCAGGGCGCAACTCGACAAGGCGAAAACCTCGTTGCGGTTGCAAAAAACCCGCTATGAAACCGATCTGCAGTCGGCGAAGTCCCAGGTGGAGGAAGCCAAGGCCAACCTGATCGAGGCGACGGACAAGCTCAAACGGCAGCAAGACCTGTTCCAGAAAAAATTCACCTCCAAAGAAACGCTGGAAACCGCCCGCACCACCTACAAAGTGCGTGAGGAACTGCTGAAGCAGGCCAAGGCCAACCTGCAGGCCGCCGAGGACAGCGTGCACGACATCGAAGTCAAAAAGCAGGACATCGCGCTGGCGGAAGCCGATGTGCAACGCGCCGAGCTGGAATTGGCGGAAACCAAGGAGCGCCTGTCTGAAACGGAAATCTACGCGCCCATCACCGGCGTGTTGATCGAAAAACTGGTCGAGCAGGGACAGATCATCGCTTCCGGCATCACCACCGTTTCCGGCGGCACGGCGCTGGCCAAGATCGCCGACATGTCGAAGCTGTTCATCGTGGCCGACGTGGATGAAACCGACATCGGCAAGGTCGAGGTGGCGCAGAAAGTCAAAATCACCACCGACGCCTACCCGATGGAAGAGTTCGAGGGCACCGTCACCCGCATCGCGCCCAAAGGGCTGGTTGAGGACAGCATCACCATCTTCAAGGTCAAGATCGAAATCCAGGGCAAGGGCCGCGACATTCTGAAACCCATGATGACCGCCAATGTGGACATCATCAGCCGCGAACTGGAAGACGTCACCTACCTGCCGCGCGAAGCCATTCATCGTGAAAGCGGGGAAAACTTTGTGGCGCTTCTCAAAAACAACATGCCCGTCTCCCAGCCGGTCGAGCTCGGCGTCAAGAATCCCATTCAAATCCAGGTGAACGGCGTCCGTGAAAACGAGCAAGTCCTGATCGGCGACTGGGAAGAAATCCAGGAACATTTCAAAACGGACGAGGACAGCATGTCCACCATCCGCAAGATGCTGTTCATTCTCCGGCGTTGACCGTGGCTCTCATCGAAATCAAAAAACTGGCGAAAACGTATGACCTCGGCGCCGAAAAAATCTACGCGCTGCGCGACGTCAGTTTTTCCATGGAAGCGTCGGAATTCACATCGATCATGGGGCCTTCGGGCAGTGGCAAGTCCACGCTCATGAACCTGCTCGGTTGCCTCGACCTGCCCTCTTCCGGTTCCTACCGGCTGGACAACATCGACGTACAAAACCTTTCCGCCAACGACCTGGCGGATGTCCGCAACAAGAAAATCGGTTTCGTGTTCCAGAGTTTCAACCTGCTGCCCCGCGCCAGCGCGCTGGAAAATGTGGAACTGCCTTTGCTGTATGGACGCGTGCCGCAACCTGATAAAATAGCTTTGGAGGCCTTGGACAAGGTCGGCCTCGCGCACCGCTCGCGGCACAAGCCCAATGAACTGTCCGGTGGCGAGAAACAGCGCGTCGCCATTGCGCGGGCGCTGGTCATCAATCCCAAAATCATCCTGGCCGACGAACCGACGGGCAATCTCGACTCGAAAACCGGGACGGAGATCATGAAACTTTTCACCGCGTTGAACGCCGAAGGCGTGACCATCATTCTCGTCACGCACGAGAAAGACATCGCCGGCTATTCGCGGCGGGTGTTGCAGATGCAGGACGGCAAGCTGATCCGGGATACCAACCCCGCCGTCCTGTCCCGCGAAAGGGAGGAAGCGGAATGCTGATCTGGGACCTGCTCAAAATGGCGCTGCGCAGCCTCATCGCCAACAAGCTGCGCACGTTCCTGACGGCGCTCGGCATCATCATTGGCGTCGGTTCCGTCATCTCCATGATCTCGCTCGGAGAAGGCGCGCGCAAGCAGACGCTGGAAACCATCGCCAAGTTCGGCACCAACATCATTTCCGTCAAGCCCGGACAGAAATCCCGGAGGCACGTGCGCAGTGGTAAGGTCGAAACGCTGGTGCTGGAGGACGCCCGCGCCATCCGTCAGCATATCGACCGCATCACCGGCGTGTCGGCGGAAGTGTACCAGAGCGCACAGTTGAAATTCGGCAATAAGAACCGCAACGCCACCGTGCGCGGCACCGAGGAAGATTATTACTGGATGTCCAATTTCCAGTTGGAAAAAGGCCGCTATTTCGCCGACACCGAGGTGCGTACCGCCCGGCGCGTCGCCGTGCTCGGCGCGACGGTGACCAAAAACCTGTTCGAGGGGGCCGATCCCATCGGCCAGACGCTCAAGGTGGACGGGCAGAACTTTCTGATCATCGGCACCATGGTGGCCAAGGGCGCGCTCTCATGGTTCGATCCCGACGACCAGATTTTCATCCCTGTCACCACCGCGCAGAAGCGCCTGTTCGGGGTCCACTCGTTGCAGTCGATCGATGTGCAGGCGCGCAATATCGGGGATATCGAGGTCATCAAACAGGATATCGGGAGTTTGCTGAAACGGCGGCACAATATCCGCGAGGGACAGGACAACGACTTCCACGTGCAGAACTCGGCGGAATGGCTGAACAGCTGGGGCAACGCCGCGCAAACCTTTCAATACCTGCTGGGCGGCATCGCCTTCATCTCGCTGATGGTCGGCGGCATCGGCATCATGAACATCATGCTGGTATCGGTCACCGAACGCACGCGCGAGATCGGCATCCGCATCGCCATCGGCGCTAAAAAACGCGAGATCCGCCAGCAGTTTTTGATCGAGTCCATCGTCATCAGCTTTCTCGGCGGATTCGTCGGCATTCTGGTTGGCACCGGCATTTCCATGGGCGTGTCGAAACTCGGCGGCTGGGACATGATTGTTTCTGTCCCCTCCATCCTGCTGGCTTTTGGCTTTTCCATGGCGGTCGGGGTGTTCTTCGGTTTCTATCCGGCCAACAAGGCGGCCAACCTGAACCCGATCGATGCGCTCCGCTATGAGTGAGCATTCGCCCGTCTTCCTGTTATAATCGAACCTCAAACCTCCCAACGTTGTCGTTTATGAAATGCTATCCGGACAGATCGCGTTATCTCGAACTGGCCGCCCGGTGTTCGCGGGTGCCGCTGGTGGGGGAACGCTCCGTTCACGGCTTCAATCCATCCACCGCCTACCGCAGTTTGTTCGCGGAGGACGCACGCTCCTTTTTGTTCGAAAGCGGCAAGGGTCCGGATGAAACCGCGCGCTACTCCTTCTTCGGTTGCGCCAACCAGAAAGCCCTGTCCATCCGCAACAACCAGTTCGACATCCATAACAACGGCGACCGCGAAACCGTCGCCCTGCCCGCTCCCGACGCACTCAAACGGTTGAACTTCGAACCCGGTCTCGATGCCATCGATCATGTCGATCATTTCTGGGGCGGCTGGGTGGGGTATCTCAGCTATGAGATGGCGCACTGGTTCGAAAACATCCAGCTGCGAGCCAAAGACGGACTCGATCTGCCGCTCCTGTTCTTTTTCCAGGTGGACCGGCTTTGGGTGTACGACCACCACACCGCGCTGCTGAAATACATCGTGGCCGATGAAACCGGGCCCGATCCGGCAGGCACGCACACGCGCGCGGCGGCGGAGCTGGAAACCGCATGGCAGGCGATGGATCGTGTTCTGGCCGAACCGGCCGCGACGGAACCCGGCAAAGCAACCCCGGCCTCATCATTGCAGGCGTCGCTGCAATCCAACATCACTGAGGCCGAATACGTGCAGATGGTCGAACGCGCCAAGAATTACATCGAGGAAGGCGACATCTACCAGGCCAACCTGGCGCAGCGACTGGCGGTGGAGTATGCGGGCGATCCGTTTCCCCTGTACCAGCGCCTCCGGCGGGTGAACCCGTCTCCCTTCTCCGGTTACCTGAAATTCGACGACATGGTGCTGGCCAGTTCGTCGCCGGAGCGGCTGGTGAAGGTGGTCAAGGATGCGGTGGAGACGCGCCCCATCGCCGGCACGCGCCCGCGCGGCAAGAGCGAGGAAGAGGATGCCAGGCTGTCGTCGGAGTTGCTGCTCAATGAAAAAGAAAAGGCCGAGCATCTGATGCTGGTCGATCTCGAACGCAACGACATAGGCCGCATCTGCAAACATGGCAGCGTCGAGGTGACCGACCTCATGTTCCTCGAACAGTATTCGCACGTCTGCCACATCGTCTCCAACATTCAGGGACATCTCAAACCCGAAATTGAGGTGACGGACATCCTGGCCGCCGTGTTTCCCGGCGGCACCATCACCGGCTGTCCCAAGATCCGCTGCATGGAAATCATCGACGAGCTGGAACCCTCGACGCGCGGACCCTACAGCGGTTCGTTCGGCTACATCGGTTTCAGCCGCCACCTCGATCTCAACATCGTCATCCGCACCATCCTCGTGCAGAACGGCAAGGCTTATTTTCATGTGGGCGCCGGCATCGTCGCCGACTCCATCCCGGAAAAAGAATGGCAGGAAACGTTGGACAAGGCGGCGGCCATGATCCAGGCTCTTAGCGAGGAGCCGGTCGAATGACGTCACCCGTCGTTTACGTCAACGGCCGGTTTGTGCCGCAGGCGGAGGCGCGCGTTTCCGTGCTGGACCGGGGGTTTCTGTACGGCGACGGCGTGTTCGAAACCCTGCGCGCTTACCGCGGACGCATCTTCCGTCTGCTCGATCACCTGGAGCGGCTGCAACGCTCGGCGGAACAAATTCATTTATCCGTGCCCGAATCCATGGGCACGTTGGAAACCTTGCTTTACGAGGTGCTGAAACGCAACGGCCTCGCCGACGCCATCCTGCGTCTTGCCCTCACACGCGGGGAAAGCGGGGGCGGATTTGAGATGGCTCCGGATGCGCTGCCGACATTGGTGATTTCGGCGCGGCCCGCCGAACCCTTGGCGGAGACGTTGTACCGCGAAGGGGTGGCGGTGGCTTTGATCCCCGACAGTGCGCCGCACCTGCCGGGTGCCGCGACGCAGGTGAAATCAGCCAACTTTCTGCCTTATATCCTGGCGCGGAAGATGGCGCAGGACCGGGATTGCTGGGACGGTATTCTGCTCAACCCGCAGGGAGGTCTCTGCGATACCTCAACCAGCAATGTCTTTCTCGTGCACGAAGGCGTGCTGAAAACCCCCGCGCTCAACGAGTACGTGTTGGCGGGCATCACCCGCAAGGTGGTGCTGGAGCTGGCGCGGCGCCTTGGAATCTCGACGTTGGAAATGCCATTGGGGGCGGACGATCTGCATCAGGCTGATGAAGCGTTTCTCACCAATACCGGCATCGAACTGCTCCCCGTCACCAGGGTGGACACCCACCCGATCGGTTCCGGCCGGCCCGGACCCATGACTGAAAAATTGCACCGGGAATTTTTAAAATCCATTGAGTCTCTGTGAAGGTTGACTATAATGACACGAATTCAAAAAAATACAGGATTGTGAAAAGCTATGGACGCAAAGGATATGTATGAAGACACTCCGCACGGAGTGATCGCCGACAAGAAAATGAATCTGGAATGGCTGCCCAAAGACAGCTGGGGCGATCTCGGTAAATGGTTGACCTGGGACGACGCGAATTATTACATCCAGACCATGCGTAATGTCTATGCGGGCGGACACGCCGACTGGCGGTTGCCGACGAAAGAAGAAGCGTTGAGCCTGTTCAATGAGGAATTGAGCCAGAAAGACTGGCAGGGCGAGGAAGTCCACATCCATTCGGCCTTCGTCCCCAAATGCGGCACTATGATCTGGACGTCCGAGGTCAATGACGCGGGGCAGGCCGTTGCCGTCAATCTGAAAGACGGCACCGCCGAGTTCGCGGACAAGATGAATCGCGACCACTACACCACGCGGCTGGTGCGCAACCCCAACTCCCGCGGCAAATAGCTTTTATTTCGGGGCAGACTGCTGCCAGAAGGTTCTGGCCGCAAGACCGGCGGCCTTGTGCTGCCGGTACGCATCGCCTGCAACCACCGTTTCCTGCACGCCGTCGTAATCCGGCATGACCACCTTGGTGTCGCAATGTTTGGTGAGGGTGAAGCCGTTGAACAGCGATGCCAGCGTCTCGGCTTTCAGGTTCAACGGAAACCGGCGCGCGATGCGCGTCTCATTCTTTGGATCGTGCAGATCGACGCACAACGCATCGCCTTCCAGCCAATATTCGATCTGCTGCCCGTCTTCCTGACCCGGCACAAACACGGTGTCGTCCACCTTGATGGCAAACGCCGTGCTGACGCGTCCTTTGATCCATACTTTCCCCGAATCCTTGATTTCCGGCATGGCTTTTCTTCTGGGTTGGCCTGTCTTTTGACTTAAAATGGCTTTTATACCATAATTTTCGTTTTTCAAAAGCCTGTGGAGATTAAAAATCCTTGGACACGCCTCTCGAACACCGGCTGCAACAGGAACTCGATCGACGCCGCCAGAACAACCTGCTGCGCCGCCTTGAGGTGGCCCCGCCCTGCCGGGTGAACCTGTCCAGCAACGATTATCTGCAACTGCGCTCCGATGCCGCCGTGCTGGACGCGGCGCACGCGGCGTTGGAAGAATACGGCGCGGGCAGCGGCGCGTCCCCGTTGCTCTATGGCAACACACCCTGTCATGAGCGATTGCTCACGGCGCTGAAGCCATGGAAACGCAAAACCGCCGGCCTGGTGTTCAACACCGGCTTCATGGCCAACCAGGCGGTGCTCAAACATGTGCCCGGCGCCAACGACCTGGTGCTGGTGGACCGCCTCATCCACCACTCCGTCATCCAGGCCGTTCTGCAAAGTCCGGCCGACTACAAACGCTATGTGCACCTCGATCTCAACCACCTCGAAGACCTGCTCAACAAACACCGCAACGATTACGAAACTATATTCGTCGTCACCGAAAGTGTGTTCAGCATGGATGGCGACTACCCGGATCTGAAAGCGCTCGTGGCATTGAAAAAACGGCACCCCTTCGTGCTGGTGCTGGACGAGGCACACGGCACCGGCGTGTTCGGCCCGACCGGCGGCGGCCTGGCTGAGGAAATGGGCGTGCTGGACGAGATCGACATCCTGGTCGGCACGCTCGGCAAAGCGCTGGCCAGCATGGGCGCTTACGTATTGTCTTCCTCGCAGACGGTGATCGATCACCTCGTCAACCATTCCGGCGAATTCATTTATTCGACGTACCTGGCCCCGGCCTGTGCCGCAGCGGCGGAGGCCGCCATCGGGCGGGTGCAGGCGATGCAGGCGGAGCGGCAAAGCCTGCGTGAACGCGCCGCGACGTTTCGCCATGCGTTGACACAAAAGGGTTGGACCACCCATGCCTTCGATTCGCAGATCGTGCCGGTAGTTGTGGGCGATCCCGACAGGGCGCTGGCTCTGCGCGATCGTTTACTGGCTCAGGGGATCCTGACCGCCGCCGTCAGGCCGCCGACGGTGCCGCCCAACTCATCGCGCCTGCGCCTGTCGTTGCATAGCGGCGTCACGCAGGAGCACCTCGACGAAGTGCTGGAGTTGTTGAACCCATGACGTACACGCCGAACATCACGCTCATCTCAGGTTGGGCCATCCCGGAAGACTGGCTGAAGGCTCTGGCGCAACCGTTCTGCCCGGCGGCGACGGTACACTGCGTGTCCCCGCAGGATCCGTTCGATGCCGACGAGGCGAAACGGATTTTGCAAAGCCCTGCCCCGGACATCATCATCGGTTATTCGCTGGGCAGCCTGTGGTTGTTGCACCACCGCTCCCACCTGCCGGACTCGGCGGTGAAAGTGCTGATGGCGCCGATCCTCGCATTCAAAAAGGAATCCGGTCTGGCCGGAAAAATTCCGGCGGGACAACTGGAGTTTTTCCTGAGAACCGTCGAGCGCACGCAGACGTTGCCGACGGTGATTGGCGATTTCATGGCGCTGGGCGACATCGTGCTACCGCAGGAAGTGCGCGGCGGCATCCCGGAGCGGGCGGTGCTCTTGCGCGGGCTGGAGTTTCTGCGCGACGTCGCCGTGACGCCTGACGCAGCGCTGGGATTCGACGCCGTGCTGGGTGATCGCGACCCGTTCACCGACAGCGCCGTCCTGCAACCACTCATGCCGAATCTGCATGTCGTTGCTGATTGCGGCCACCATCCCGAACCGCTGCTGCAAACCCTTTTTCAGTTGGCCGCCGTGCGGGAGATATTCTCTGCTGCTTCATCCGATAAACGCATTTAATCTTTCTTCCCTCTGCCGTTAGAAAGTACAATCCACTCTATGAACGCAAATCATAAAATCGGTCACGGAGGCGACGAAGACGCGTTTGAGTCGAGCCTCATCCACAGTTTTTCGAAACATGTCAAGAGCTACGACAAGAATGCGCAGTTGCAGAAGACCATGGCCGAACGGCTGGCGGCGCTGCTGCCCCCTTCCCTGCCCGACCCGGTGCTGGAGATCGGCTGCGGCACCGGGCTGTTCACCCGCCACCTGTTGGCGCGCGGTGCGGAGCGGTTGATCCTGAACGACATCGCCCCGGCGATGATCGAATACCTGAAAGAACATATGGATCTGCCACAGGCAACGCAGTTCCTGGAGGGCAATGCCGAGCGGCTGGCGTTCCCGCAGGCCGGATTGATCGCCGCCAATGCGGTGTTCCAATGGTTCCAGCAGCCGCAGCACACACTGGAAACCCTGCATCGCAGTCTGCCCAAGGGCGGACAGATCGTGTTCAGCACGTTCGGTCCGGAAACGTTGCAGGAGTTCCGCGACTCCGGCGGGCTGGAGGGTCCGACGCACCTGCTGTCGCTGGACAATTGGAAGAGTCTTCTCACCCGCTGTGGATTTCAGTGGCAGGCGGCCGAACGCGAAAGCCGAGAAATTTTCTTCCCCAGCACGCGTCACCTCATCCGCAACCTGCAACAGATCGGCGCGGCGCCGCTGCGTATGATGAAAGCGGGCGAACTGCGCCGCCTGATCGAAACCCACGACCGCAACTTCTCCACCCCGCAAGGCGTGTACACCCACTGGGAGTTGTATTACTTCGCGGCGGTTAAAACGGACAACGCTTGACGCTGCATTGCCGCTATTTTTTGTGCGCCACGAGGACGTGTGAGCCTTCGTTGAGTTTGTGGGTGGTGATTTTGCCGAAGCCCGCCTTGTTGAGCAGCGCTTCCGTTTCCTTGAAGGTGTAGGTTTTTCCCGTCGCCGTGAACAGCAGCATGGTCAGCGAAAACAGGGCGGCCTCATACGGCGCGGTGCGGTCTTCGTTGAGAAAGAAATCCACCAGCGCCAGGCGGCCTCCGGGTGCGAGGGCCTTGTGGATTTTTTTGAGGAGTTGCCGGTTCTCGGCTGGATTGTAGATGTGCAGGATGTTGGAGAACAACACCGTGTCGAATCCGTTGCCGTATTCGCTGTCGAACAGGTCGCCCGGTTTGAAATGAAACCGGTTGTAGAATTTTTCTCCACTGAATAAGGCGCGGGCGACGTTGCAGGCGGCATCGCGGTCGAGCAGCGTCGCTTCCGCCTTCTTATCCTTGCGCAGCACCGCCGCGCAGTAGGAACCGGGTCCACCGCCCAGGTCCAGAAAACGCCCGATGGATTTCTTCTTCGCCAGAAGCGCCGCGATCTGATCCGCATACGGCTCGCTGCGTTCGTGCATGGCGTAGGAGAAGCAATGCCGGAAGGCCGGGTCGTCGTCGCCTTCGAATGCGCTCAGATCACGACCGTTGCGGATGGTGCCGATCAACTGGGTCCACTCGTTGTTTTTCTCGAGTTTCAGGTGAGCGGTGCCTTGCTTGTAATGCGGGCTGGAACGGCAGAAATGCTTGTACATCTCGGGCGTGCTGGCGAACTTGCTGTCCTTCGATTTTTTGAGCGCGCCCAGCGCCACCAGTGCGTTGAGCAGCGCCTCCATTCCTTCTTCCCGGGTTTTGGCTTTTCGCGCCACCTGTTTGAATGTCAGTTGTTTTTTGTCGAGCACGGAAAACACATCGAATTCCAGCGCCGCCAGCAACACCCGCGCGTCTTCCAACCCATCAATGGTCTCGACGAATTTCTGAAACGTCAGCATCGCAACCCCCCTTGTCATTCATCCAGCAACGGTTCCACGTATCCGTCCAGGCGCAGGCTCGACCCGAACAGCTTGTGTCGCAGGATACCCTGTTTGTCTATCAGGATGGAAGAGGGAGTTCCCTGCAATGCGTACTGATCGAACGTTTTGGCGTCGTATTGCTTGCGGGCGAGATAATTTTTAACCTGACTTTTGACCTGATTCACCATGTGTCCCGGCATGGCTTCATGATTTGGAAAATCCCGAACGAGGAAGTTCTCGATTTCTTCTGCGGTCACCTCGCCCTCGCGTTTCACCACGCGATCCCAGGCGATGGGAAAGGGAATCGGGAACGACAGGCGGCCGGCCTGCAGCAGATTGGCCTGTTGCAGGTAGGACAGGGTCGCGCCCACCACCTCGCCACGGTGCACCAGCCGTTTCACATTTTCGAGATTGTTGAGGGAATGGTCTTCGAAGGCCGTGGCCAGTCCCCATACTTTTAAAGGCCGCCCGCGGAATTTCTGATGAACCTCGATCACTTCGGGAAAACCGCCGACGAAACAGCCGGGGCAGTTGACCTGAAACACCAGGATCAGGATGACGTTGCCGCGTTCGTGGTCGATGTTTGAGGCTTCGCCCTGAACCCATTCGGCGACATCGAGGTTGGGTGCGGGTTGATCAACTTGCGACATCGGGCGTCTTTCCTTGAGTGATGCGGACGAGGTTTGTGAGGATGTCCAAAATCTCCCCGCTGGGTTTCTGATCCAGTGCTTTTTGCAGAATCCACAAGGCCCGGCTTTTTTGTCCGTCCAGATTGTAAATCATGCCGAGCATGGCGTGCGCCACCAGCCACTTGTCGGTGGCGGCGTAATCTTTCACGATCGGTTCAAAGTAGGTCTTGGCTTTTTCGTACTGGCGCAGCCGGTAGTAGTTGGAACCCAGCCCGAACAGGATATTGTCGTGCAGAGAGGCGGGAAACTCGGTTTGCAGAATCCGGTTGAACAGGGCAATGCTTTCCTGATAGCGCGCATCGCGGAACAGGCGGATCGCATCGCGGTAATCGTCCGGCTGGAACCGCAGGGCCGCGCGTTCTTGTTTGATGGCATCGATCTGCTGCTGCAAGCGATCGAGAGCTTCCCGCGATCTGTTCAACTCCTCCGCATTCGCCTGGTGGATGGCATCGACGTCATCGATGCCCTGCCAAAAGAGCGCGTTCCACCGGTGATGCTGCGGACCCTGGTAGGCTATGAGGTTTTCAAGGATGATCTCCTCGCCCAGCGTGTCGGCGTATTGCATGAACAGTTTTTCCAGGTCCGAACTCATCGCGTCCAGCACCTGTTGCCGACGATGCCGCGCAGCCAGGGCTTCATCGCTGGGCGGAGTCCAGACATGCATCTCCACGGGGTCGATGGGCGGTGACGGGGGTTGGACGGCCTCCGGTGGAGGTGCCGCCAACGGCCCCGATGCGCAGGCTCCCAGAAAAAAAACGGAAACCCACATTGCTATTTTAAAAAAGCGTTTCATTTAATTAATGAGTATAATGATGGCTGCCATTGTCAGTCTAGATTAAAACCACTAATAAATCAACTACTTAGCTTAATGAAAAGCTACTACGATAAATTGGGTGTGGCCCGCACCGCCTCTCATGATGAAATCAAGAAGGCTTACCGCAAGCTGGCCCTGAAATACCATCCCGATCGCAACAAAAACGACCCGGAAGCGGAGAACCGTTTCAAGGAACTCAGTGAAGCTTACGCCGTACTCAGCGACAAGGACAAGCGCAAGAAGTACGATTCCTATGGGGCGGAGGGATTTCATAAGCGCTATTCGCAGGAAGACATTTTCCGCGATTTCGATCTGGATGACATCCTGCGCAATTTCGGATTCAGTGGTTCCCCCGGATTTGGTGGCGGTTTCGGTCAGTTCTTCGGCGGCCAAGATCCGTATGGAGCGGGTGGCGGACAACGTACCCGCTACGCCACAAAGGGCGCCGACATGATGAGCGACATCACGGTCACCTTCGAGGAAGCGGCTCTGGGTACGGAAAAGCGATTCTCCGTCGAGCGCCCCCATGGCAAGGAAGACACCAGCCTCAAGATTCCGGGGGGGATCAGCGAGGGCAAAAAACTGCGTTTGAGTGGCAAGGGCAACCCCAGTCCCAATGGTGGCCCGCCGGGCGATCTGTATTTTCGCGTTCACGTACAGCCGCATCCCCTATTTATCCGGGAAGGCGATAACATCGTGGTCGAGCAAAGCATCGGCCTGACCGATGCCCTCCTGGGCACGACCGTCGAGGTGCCGACGCTGGAAGGCACCAAGCAGGTCAAGGTGCCGGCCGGAACCCAGCCCAACTCCAAATTGCGCCTGAAGGAATTGGGGATCCGGTCCCGCGATGGCAGACGCGGCGACCAGCTTGTCAAAATCAAGGTCACCCTGCCGAAAGAGCTGACCGAGGAGCAAAAAGACCTCATTCAAAATCTTAAAGAATCTGGCCTATAATCCTTAATATAAATATTACTTTCTATTATTGAGCGGACGCGAGTGAGCAAGGCGCACTCGGTAAAATCGCCGTTTCATTCTTAGTTCAATTTGGTTTCAGGGAGCGTTGGTATGGCAAAGGTGGTATTTCAACCGGACAACGTCACGCACGAATGCGAGGACGGCATGTCCTTGATCGATATATGCGAGGAAGTGGAAGTATCCCTTTCCTTCGGTTGCACCGAGGGCACCTGCGGGGTGTGTGAGCTGACGGTTTTGGAAGGCCGCGAAAACCTGTCGAAGATCACGGAAGAGGAAAAAGACTACCTTTATGAGGAAGACCTGGAGGGCGGCATGCGCCTGGGTTGCCAGGTGAAGGTGCGCAAGGGAGACATCGTTCTCTCCTGGAAGGGCAACCGCGCCAAATAAAGCGCCCCGATCACTTCCATTCCGGCGGCGTGGTGGCTCCCGGATTCCACAGAATTTCATCCTCGCCGCAAACCTGGGCCAGCCAGCGGCCCAGCACGAAAAACGTGTCGGACAGGCGGTTGATAAAAGGCACGACCTGCGGCGCGATCTCCCCTTCCCGGCTGAGCGTGATGATCTCACGTTCGGCGCGGCGGCAAACGGTGCGGCACTGGTGCAGAAACGCCAACGGCAGACGTCCCCCCGGCAGCACAAAACTTTCGAGTGGTTTCAGGTCGCGGTTCATGACATCCATCCAGGATTCCAGCCACGTCACCTGCTGTTCGCCGATGGCAATGCCCGTCCCTTTCCCGGATTGGGGATCGGTGGCCAGTTCGCTGCCCAGGTCGAACAGCCATTGCTGGATCGACGCCAACGAGGCATCCACCCGGTTCCGCTCTTCGGCGGCGGGGATTTGATCGAGGGTGCTGCGCACCAATCCGACCAGGCTGTTGAGCTCGTCCACCGTGCCGTAAGCGCGCACGCGGGGATGGTCCTTCGGCACCTTGACGCCGCCGACCAGCGAGGTTTCGCCGCGGTCGCCCTGCTTTGTGTACACTTTCGTGATCCGAACCAATGCGCCACCTCCTTTACCCGTATAAGAGTGGTGAATGCTCTTGACTTGATGCCGTTCTCTGTATAATATCATTTCAATATATGACCTCTTTAAGACAGTCCTGAGAGATTGTCAAGGGATCCGACAATGCACCGAAAAACTTATCCAGAATGGATGGCTCCTCCATGGGTCTTGGAACCCAAGGGGGATTTTTTTTGTCCTGAGCCGCAGGGTGGCCGCCGATGAACACGACCACCCTCAACGCCGATGACATCCAGCGAGCCATCACCCGCATCGCCCACGAAATCCTTGAAAAGAACAAAGGCATCCGCGACCTCGCCCTGGTCGGCATCCGCACGCGCGGCGTGACCTTTGCCGAGCGCCTGCAAGCGAAGATCGAGGAAATCGAAAAGACGAAGGTGGACCTCGGCATCCTCGACATCACTCTGTACCGGGACGACATCGGCACCTCCAACCAGAAGCCGGAACTCAAGCGCACCGCCATTGATTTTCCCATCGAGACCCGCAAGATCATATTGTGCGATGACGTCCTGTTCACCGGGCGCACCATCCGCGCCGCCATCGACGCGCTCATGGATTTCGGCCGGCCCTCGCTGGTGCAACTGGCGGTGCTCATCGACCGCGGGCACCGCGAGCTGCCGTTTCGCCCGGACTACGTCGGCAAGAACATCCCGACATCGCGCGACATGCGGGTGCAGGTCAAGTTGAAGGAAATTGACGGGCAGGACCAGGTGGTGGTCCTGAACAAGGATGAATAAGATGACGGGATTGAGTTGCAAACACATTCTCGGCACCGAACCGCTGACGGCGGAGGACATCCAGTTGATCCTCGACACCGCCGAATCGTTCCGCGAGGTGTCAACGCGTCCGATCAAAAAAGTGCCGACGCTGCGCGGCCGCACCGTCATCAACCTGTTCTTCGAACCCAGCACGCGCACCCGCACCTCGTTTGAAATTGCGGGCAAACGCATGAGCGCCGACGTCATCAACATTTCCGGTTCCACCAGCAGCACGGTGAAAGGCGAAAGCCTGCTCGACACGGCTTACAATCTGGAGGCAATGAGTCCCGACATCCTGATCGTGCGTCATTCGGAGTCGGGCGTGCCGCACATGATCGCGTCGCACATCAAGACCCCGGTCATCAACGCCGGCGACGGCCAGCACGAGCATCCCTCGCAGGCGCTGCTCGATCTGCTCACCATCCGCCAGCGTGTGAAGAAGCTGGACGGATTGAAGGTGCTGATCGTCGGCGACATCGCGCACAGCCGCGTGGCGCGGTCCAACATCCACGCCATGCTGAAATGTGGCATGCAGGTGACGCTGGTGGGCCCACCCACCATGATACCGGTTGGCATCGAGCAGTTGGGTGTGCGCGTGTCGTACAACCTGGCCGATGCCGTGGAGGATGCGGACGTCATCATGATGCTGCGTATTCAGATGGAGCGCCAGAAACAGCATTTGTTTTCCAGCATTCGCGAATACGCGAATCTGTATTGCCTGACCCAGGACAAACTCAAGAAAGCCAGAAAGGATGTTTTGATCATGCACCCCGGTCCCGTCAACCGCGGCGTGGAAATCGCGCTCGACGTCATGGAAAGCCGCCATTCGGTCATCCTGCATCAGGTCAACAACGGCGTCGCCGTGCGCATGGCGCTGATGTTTCTCATTCTGGGAGGCGGCGATGAAACTGCTCATTAAAAACGGGCGGGTCATCGATCCCGCCAACCAGCGCGACGGCCAGTTTGATGTGCTGGTCGAGAAAGGCCGCATCCTGAAAGTTGCGCCACAGGGCAAGCTCGCACCCGCCGAAACCGAAGGCGCAAAAGAGATCGACGCCACAGGCTGCGTGGTCACGCCGGGTTTTCTCGACATGCACGTGCATTTCCGCGAACCCGGTTTCGAGTACAAGGAAACCATCCAGACCGGCTGCGAGTCCGCCGCGGCGGGCGGCTTCACCACCGTCGCCATGATGCCCAATACCAACCCGGTGAACGACACGCGTTCCGTCACCGAGTTCATGATCTCTCAGGCGCGCGCGCATGCCGTCATCAATGCCCTGCCCATCGCCGCCATCACGCAGGGCCTCAAGGGGGAAGCCTTGACGGACATGGGCGATTTGAAAGACGCCGGGGCCGTCGCTCTTTCCGACGACGGCCGTCCCGTCATGAGCAACCAGTTGATGCGCCGCGCCTTCGAATACAGCCGTATGTTCGACCTCATGCTCATTCAGCACAGCGAGATCCTCGATCTCACCAAGGGCGGCTGCATGCACGAAGGCTCCATCTCGACCGAGCTGGGGCTGGGCGGCATGCCGCACGAGGCGGAGGACATCATGGTGTACCGCGACATCGCCCTGCTGGAAAAAACCGGAGGCCGTCTGCACGTCGCACACATCAGCAGTGGCAATGCCGTCGAGCTGGTGCGGCGTGCCAAACAGCAGGGACTGCCTGTAACCACCGAGGTCGCTCCACATCATTTCATGTTGACCGATGCCGCCGTGCGGGGATATGACACCAATACCAAGATGAGTCCGCCGCTGCGATCCGATCGCGACATCGAACTCATCAAGGAAGGTCTTAGAGACGGCACCATCGACATGATCGCCACCGACCACGCCCCGCACGACGTGGTGGACAAGCAATTGGAATATTCACACGCCTGCTTTGGAGTCGTGGGGCTGGAAACCGCCCTGCCGCTGAGCCTGAAACTGGTCGATGAAAACATCCTGACACTGCCGCAAATGGTGGAGAAACTGACGTCGCGGCCAGCGGAAGTATTCCGGCTGGACAAGGGCACATTGAAGGAAGGCAGGGATGCGGACATCACCATTTTCGATCCGCAAGCCGAGTACACGGTCGATGTCATGAAATTCAAATCGAAAAGTAAAAACTCGCCCTTTCACGGCTGGCAGGTGAAAGGTAAAGTCATGCACACGATCTACCGGGGCAAGGTTGTCTATTCCAACCCGTCCTGAATGAAATCCAATCCACTGAAAAGAGTGTCTGGTTGATGGAAGCTCTCCTCGCATTGGAAGACGGCCGCCTGTTTCGGGGCCGTATGTTCGGCGCCGAAAAGGAAGTCACCGCCGAAATTGTGTTCAACACCAGCATGGCGGGATACCAGGAAGTGCTGACCGACCCCTCCTACTGCGGCCAGATGGTGGTCATGACCTATCCTCTCATCGGCAACTACGGCGTCAATCCCGAGGACTACGAATCGGAACGACCGTACCTCTCTGCCTTCATCATCAAGGAACTGAGCGGCATTCCCAGCAACTGGCGCTCGACGGAAACGCTCGACGCCTTCATGAAACGTCACGACATCGTCGGCTTGCAGGGACTCGACACGCGCGCCCTCACCCGTCACATCCGCGAAAAGGGCGCCCAGCGGGCGGTGATTTCCGCCGCTGTCTCGAATCCCGACGCGTTGATCGAAAAAGCCCGGCAGGCGCCACACATGGAAGGCCGCGATCTGGTCCGGGAGGTCACCTGCCAGCAACCGTACATCTGGGAAGAAGGCGACTGGGATCTGCGCACCGGTTACTCGCGTTTCGAAACGCACGCCGGGCAAAAAAATTATTCCGTTGTGGCGATGGATCTCGGCATCAAGTACAACATCCTGCGCAAACTGACGCAGGCCGGCTGCCGGGTGACGGTGGTCCCGGCCACCATCTCCGCCGAAGACATTCTTAAATTCAAACCCGACGGCGTGTTCCTCAGCAACGGCCCCGGCGATCCCGCGGCGGTGACGTATGCCGTCGAGACCGTGCGCACGTTGGTCGGCAAGGTACCCATCTTCGGCATCTGTCTGGGCCATCAGATTTTAAACCTGGCGCTCGGCGGCAGCACCTACAAGCTGCGCTTCGGCCACCACGGCGGCAACCAGCCGGTCATGGATGCGGACAGCCGCAAGGTGGAAATCACCTCGCAGAACCACGGCTTTGCGGTGGACGCCACCACCACGCAACCGGACGTGGAAATCATTTCCCTCAATTTAAACGATCAAACCGTCGAGGGCATTCGCCATAAGACGTTGCCGGTGTTTTCGGTGCAGTACCATCCGGAAGCTGCGCCGGGACCGCAGGACTCGGCTCACCTGTTCCAACGGTTTGTCGAAATGATGAAAAGCGCTCAATGATTCGAGAAAAGCTAAACCAATTGATCGAAGAAATCAGCCAGGCCCAGTCGATGGACGACATCTATCAGGCCAAAAAGGAATACCAGACCGTGTCGGGTGAAATCTTCGAAGACGACAAGTCCTACGAAGCACGCATGGGTTTGTTCCTGGAATGGTTTGCATTTGACCGACCGCTCAATGGCAGCGAAACACCGCTCGACCGGCTCCTTCAAAACAACCCGGATACCGCGGCGAACGCAGATCCCAGCCTCATAGAAGGATTGAAACAAAGCCGCCACAGCCTGTTCGTCCTGTTAAAATCCCGGCAGGATCATGTTGTGGTTCTGGATTTATTCGAAGACGAGAAGCTGGTGGTGCGGGAAGATGAAGGCAAATTGTTTTTCAATAAGAACGACGTATTCGAAGCGCGTCTTTTGACTTTGCAGAAACAAAACTACTTCACGGAAAATTTTTGCCATCACCCGCGAGAGACCTACAAGTACATCCTGTCCAAGGTGAAGCCTTTGATCGCAGCCGAGAAAGCGGATCACAATGCACTGAAGAAAATGAACAAGGAGTGGATTTCACTCAAAAAAGAAATCGACGGTCTCAATCGTCAAATTGAAAAGCTTTCAAAGAAACTGGATAAAACCGACTCCGAAAGCAAAAAGGAAAGCCTGACCCAAAAACGGGATGCACTGGAGGCGGAAAAACTGCAACTGGAAATCCGGTTTTACGAATTGCAGAACCGGATGGAAGACTGGGAAACCAACCAGATCCGCCTTGGCCACCGGGCCCGGCGATTTCAACTCATGAAACAATTGTCTTACATGAGCCTCAAGTGGGAACGTTACCACAACGTGGACGTGAAGGATATTTACCGCGACTGATGCCAAAACGAACCGATCTGAAACGAATATTGATTATTGGCGCAGGGCCTATCATCATCGGGCAGGCCTGCGAATTTGACTATTCCGGCACCCAGGCATGCAAGGCGTTGAAGGAGGAAGGCTACGAAGTCATCCTGCTCAACAGCAATCCGGCGACCATCATGACCGACCGTGAGTTCGCCCACCGCACTTATATCGAGCCGGTCACGCCGGAGGTGGTGGAACGCATCATCGCCAAGGAGCGGCCCGACGCCCTGCTGCCGACGATGGGCGGTCAGACGGGGCTCAACACCGCGCTGGCAGCAGCCGAACGCGGGGTGCTCGACCGCTATGAGGTGGAGATGATCGGCGCCAACGTGCAGACCATCAATAAAGCCGAAGACCGTAATCTTTTCAAAAGCGCGATGGAAAAGATCGGCTTGAAGTCGGCACCCAGCGGCTTTGCCGGCTCTCTCAATGAAGCCTGGGACATCGTTGAAGGCACAGGATTCCCCGCCATCATCCGCCCGTCGTTCACGCTGGGAGGAACGGGAGGCGGTGTCGCGGAAACGGAAGCCGAGTTCGAAGCACTGGTCCGGCGCGGACTCGACGCCAGCCCCACACATACAGTGCTCATTGAAAAATCCCTGATGGGGTGGAAGGAATACGAACTGGAAGTCATGCGCGATGTGCGTGACAACGTGGTGATCGTCTGTTCCATCGAAAACCTCGATCCGATGGGCATTCACACCGGTGACAGCATCACCGTTGCCCCGGCGCAAACCTTGACCGACAAGGAATACCAGATCATGCGCAACGCCGCCATCGACATCATCCGCGAGATTGGCGTGGAAACCGGCGGCTCCAACATCCAGTTTGCCACCGATCCAAAGACCGGCGAGATGATCGTCATCGAAATGAATCCGCGTGTGTCGCGCAGCTCGGCGCTGGCCTCCAAAGCCACCGGCTTTCCCATCGCCAAGATTGCGGCGAAGCTCGCTGTCGGGTACACCCTCGACGAAATCCAGAACGACATCACCCGCGAAACCCCGGCCTCGTTCGAGCCGACGCTCGATTACTGCGTCGTCAAGATCCCGCGTTTCACTTTTGAAAAGTTCTTCAAGACCCCTCCCCTGTTGACGACGCAGATGAAATCGGTCGGCGAGGCCATGTCCATCGGCCGCACGTTCAAGGAAGCATTGCAGAAAGCGCTGCGCTCACTGGAAATCGGCATCTGCGGATTGGAAGAGACGTTCGAATCGAAACAGGAATTGCTTCACGAGCGCATCACCGATCACGGCGAACTGAAAAAGATGCTGACGCTGCCGCACTGGGACCGGCTGTGGCATGTGGGGTCGGCGCTGCGTCGCGGCATTTCCATCGAAGAAATCCACTCGCTGACGGGCATCGATCCCTGGTTCCTGCATAACCTGCAGGAGATCGTGCAGTTCGAAAAGACCTTGCAGGCCCTGAAAAGTGTGGAGGCTATAGACGAGCCGACGCTGCGCCATGCCAAACAACTCGGGTTTTCCGATCTGTATCTGGCCAAATTGCTGCGTTGCAAGGAAGGGGACATTTCGCACAAACGCAACGTCATGAATCTGTATCCGGTTTATAAACGCGTCGATACCTGCGGCGCCGAGTTCGAAGCCCACACGCCTTATCTCTATTCCACTTACGAGGAGGAATGTGAGGCCAGCCCGACCCAAAAGAAGAAAATCATGATCCTGGGTGGTGGGCCAAACCGCATCGGCCAGGGCATAGAGTTTGACTACTGCTGCGTTCATGCCGCCTTCGCCCTGAAAGAAGACGGATATGAAACCATCATGGTCAACTGCAATCCGGAGACCGTGAGCACCGATTACGACACCTCCGACCGCCTGTACTTCGAACCGTTGACTTTTGAAGACGTGATGAACATCATCCGCGTCGAAAAGCCGGATGGAGTCATCGTCCAGTTCGGCGGCCAGACTCCGTTGAAGCTGGCGGTGTCTTTGGCCAAGGCGGGTGTGCCGATCATCGGCACCAGCCCGGACAATATCGACCGTGCCGAGGACCGCCAGCGATTCAAAGACGTGCTCGACAAACTGGGGTTGAAGCAGCCACAGAACGGCACCGCCACCTCCTTTACCGGAGCGAAACAAATCGCCGACAGCATCGGCTACCCTGTGGTGGTGCGCCCGTCCTACGTGCTGGGCGGCCGCGCCATGGAAATCGTGTACACGCAGCAGTCATTGGATCGGTACATGACCCACGCCGTAAAAGCTTCGCCGGAACATCCGATTTTGATCGACGATTTTCTGGAGAACGCCACTGAAGTGGATGTGGATGCCATCTCCGACGGCGCCGACGTTGTCATCGGCGGCGTGATGGAACACATCGAAGAGGCGGGCATCCATTCCGGAGACAGCGCCTGTTCGCTGCCGCCGTTTTCCATTCAGGCGGAGATCATCAAAGAAATCAAAATCCAGACCAAAGCACTGGCGCGTGAGTTGGGGGTCATCGGCCTCCTCAACATCCAGTTCGCCATCAAGGATAAAGACATCTATGTGCTGGAGGTCAACCCGCGCGCCTCGCGCACCGTTCCCTTTGTCAGCAAGGCCATCGGCATTCCGCTGGCCAAACTGGCCGCACGGGTGATGGCGGGCAAATCGCTGGCAGAACTGAAATTCACCGAGGAGCCGGTGGTGCCGCATATCGCGGTCAAGGAATCGGTGTTCCCATTCATCAAGTTTCAGGAAGTGGACGTGTTGCTGGGACCGGAGATGAAATCCACCGGCGAGGTCATGGGCATCGACACCAGCTTCGGCAAGGCGTTCGCCAAGTCGCAGATTGCAACCGGTATCCCGTTGCCGGCGGAAGGCACCGTGTTCGTCAGCGTCAAGGATGCGGACAAACCGGCTACGCTTGAAGTGGTGCGACGGCTGGCCGAACAGGGGTACCGCCTGCTGGCGACGCGAGGCACCGCGAAATACTTACAAGAACGAGGATTCGAAGTGACGTCGATCAATAAGGTGAAAGAAGGATCGCCTCACATTGTCGATGCGATTGAGAACGGCGAGGTGAATTTTGTTATCAACACCACATTCGGTGAGCAGGAAGTGAAAGATTCCTTTTCCCTGCGCCGCGCATCGCTGGTCAAAAACCTGCCCTACTGCACCACCGTTGCCGGTGCCTATGCGCTGGTCGGCGCTTTGAAATCCATCCGGGAATCGTCGATCGACATCTGTTCCCTGCAGGAGTACTGGCAAAATCAGGAACAACGCAGTCAGTGAGAAAACGTCCACTTCACCACGTCAAACAGGTTGAAATGGGAGAGCCGTGCAGGGGCTTGGTAGGCATCGCGCACGGGTGAGGTGAATGGAGCTTTTTGGGATTCGTCCAGCGGCTCGGGTTCGGGCTGGGTGATCGCTTCGATTTTTTCCTCTTCCTTCCATTGCGGCACCGGTTTCAGCACGTGTGCCCGCACCACCTGCCCCTTGCTGAAATGTTCACCGGCACGCACGGCACCGATGGCGAATCCCGGCTGCGCATCCAGAATCCGAATGGCCCCCAACTGTTTATACCAGGGGCCCAGGTCCTGCCCGTAAAGAGGTCCCTTGTACATGGAAGAAACCTCGAAGACCCGAAACATATCTCCGACCTCCACCCCATCCTTGCGTCCGATGTTCATGAACACCCGCGGCTCGCCGTCCTCCATCTCCATCGCTACGATCTGCCCTTCCAGCGGCAGGGTGTTGGCGAACTCCAACAGCTTTTCAAGAATCTGGTTGGTCATGTGGTCGAGCACCTGGCCCATGGCCGTGCGGTAGAAATCGGGGTGGAACGGATCGAGCGAAGCCGGCACGTCGCCAATTGGAAACTCTCCGTTCATCGAGCGGTACTGATAGGTTTCCTGCCAGAACAAACGGCCGGTGAAGCCATTCACCACTTCGAACACCATCCGGGCCTCGGCTGTCAGTTTCTTTTGGGGTTCCGGCTCGGTATTGTCGTCAAACGAAAGTTTGGGCTTCGGCAGTTGGCGTTCGCCGGGTTTGAACTGAAGGATGCGGCTCCGCAGGATCAACTGAGTCGGCTGCTTGGGCCGTTCCTCTTGGGTCCCCAGCCCGGAATGGAGCCCTGCCGATTCTCCGGCAGGGGGAGACAGGACCAGGAGACCGGAACGCTGAATTTTCTGCACCAGAATATCGGCGATCATGTGGCCTGGATCAAACCGTTCGGCCCACCCCGATTCATTTTGTATAGGCGCAATGGTGATTTTCTTGAGATAATACGCGTCCGCCCGGGCGGCAAAGGCAAGGCAGAGCATCCCGGCAAGAAGCATGGCCCCGTGAATTTGTTTAGGAATATTCATCATGATTCGTCTGTGGGCACCGGCATCCGGGTCCTTGTTAAAATGACGGTTGTGGAACAAAATTTCAGGCATTTCCACTGCTTGACAACTCTCGAACCCAAAGTACAATAAGCCGCATGAAAACGCTCTCTATTCTTATCGTTCTAATTTCCTCATTCTTTATATCTGCGATCCCGGTCCTGGCTGAAAATCCTCCTGAAGGCATGGTGCGGATTCCCACCGGCTGCTTCATGATGGGAACCGATAACGTGTACGAATACGAAGTCGGACGCAAAAACGAACGGGAACGGCCTGTACACAAGGTCTGTATCGACGCCTTTTACCTCGATAAAACCGAGGCCACCCAGGCGGAATACGAAAAGAGCATGGGCAAAAATCCCTCCTATTATCCGGGGGAAAACCTGCCTGTCGAGCATATCAATTACAAGGAAGCTCAAGAGTATTGCCGGTTGCAGGGCAAACGCCTGCCGACGGAAGCGGAATGGGAATATGCGGCCCGCGCCGGAGGGCCCGATGACTACCCCTGGGGATCGGAGATCGATGGCGACTACGTCTGGTATGACGTCAATTCAAGCCGTAAGCCCCATCCCGTCGGTTCCAAAAAACCGAATGCATGGGGCGTGTATGACATGCTGGGCAGTGTCTATGAATGGGTCAGCGACTGGTATTCCGATCACTATTACGAAGTCAGCCCCCGGGACAATCCCAAGGGGCCCGAAGAGCGTCAGAGTTGGCGGGTCATCCGCGGCGGATCCTGGGTGGACGAACCCGGAAAAATCCGGGTGACGGTGCGTTACCGTGGAGACTCCGACGGCACTTATCACTTTCTGGTGGGAGTCCGTTGCGCCCGGGATATCGAGCCGTCCCCATAATAAATCCTGCTGGGGCTTGACACCGTCTGACCGTCCCCTGCATACGTAATAACCTTCACACCCTTTAAACTTGGATCGCAAGACCGCAGGCAGACTGTTTCAAAAGTTGAGTCGCCGGTTCCCCGAAGCCCGCTCGGAATTGCAGTACGACACGCGGTTTCAATTGCTGGTGGCGGTCATCCTGAGCGCGCAGGCCACGGACATTTCGGTGAACGCCGCCACCCGCACCTTGTTTCCGGAGTGCCCCACCCCGGAGGCGATGTTGAAAGCCGGGGAAAAAGTGCTGCTGCGTCACATCCGCCGCATTGGCCTCGCCCCCACTAAAGCAAAAAATGTAATCAAGACCTGCCGCATTCTGCTCGAACAGTATGGCGGGGAAGTTCCGGAGGACCGCGACGCACTGGAGAGCTTGCCCGGTGTCGGCCGTAAGACCGCCAACGTGGTGCTGAACGAGGGCTTCGGGCACCCCACCATCGCCGTCGATACGCATGTGTTCCGCCTGTCCAACCGCACGGGACTCGCGCCCAGCAAGAACACGGTCGAGACGGAGAACCGGCTCCTGGAGATCATCCCGGAGAAATGGAAAATGAATGCGCACCGCTACCTCATCATGCAGGGGCGTTATGTCTGCAAAGCGAAAAACTACAACTGCTCTGAGTGCGTCATCGTCAAGGAATGCGAGTTTCATGACAAACACTTTGAAGCGGCTGCGCCGGTGAAATCCAAATCATGAAATCCCGAATCCTGAATAAATACCAGCAGGTGCTCGACCGCGTCGAAGCGGCGGTGAATCCACCGGCGGGCCTGATTCCTTTAGGCACGCTCGATCAGGGAAATATCCGATACCCTCTGGTCAAAGTGACGCTGGGAATGGGCAATGCGAAGCGCGTCTTGATTTCTGCCGGCATCCACGGAGACGAGCCTGCCGGAGTCGAGGCGCTGTGCGCCTTTTTGGAACGCAAACTGTACGCGCCGTTTCTCCACAAATGGGAAATGCACATCCTGCCCTGCATCAACCCCACCGGTTACGAAATCGGCACGCGGGAAAACCACGCTGGCGAAGACCTCAACCGGCAGTTCAAGCTGGATCGACCCAATGTCGAAGTCGCCTGTGTGCAATCGGTGTTCGAAACCGGCCCCTTCGATCTCGACCTGGAATTGCATGAGGATGTGGACAGCCCCGGCTACTACCTCTACCAGAAAGACCTTTCACCCACCCTCTCGGATCTGGGACGGCGTATTCTGGATGCGGTCGAGCCCGTCATGCCTCTCGACGGCAGCGAAGAAATCGAAGACATGCCCGCCGACCGGGGTCTGCTTGCCCGCCTGAAACCACCGGACGAAATGGAGTGGTGGCCTATGGCCCTGTATGCTTACAAGATGCAGTGCCGCCATATGTTCACGATGGAAACGTCCTGCCAGTTTCCCATGAAGCAACGCGTGGAAGCCCATCTGAAAGCAGTGGAGACCGCCTTGAGCGAGTTTCCCGGCAAACCGGAAACGGTTTGATCAGGCTTTGATTTCGGCAATGAGGGGGATTTTGATGTCTTCGCCGATGTGGAGAGAGTTCAGGTCCTTGCCGGGGTTGTAATAACCCAGCAGCCAGAGCGGGATCACATATTCATTATTGCAAAGCTCCCACAACGTATCGCCCTTTTTCAACTTGCGGACGAGAACTTTGTCCACCTTGTAGGTGGTGTAAAAATCTTCCTGAATGGCTTTGTGGTATTCCTGACGCTTGGTTTCAAATTCTTCCGGCGTTACCCGGCGGAACGGCACCTTGATCTTCTGGTCGATGTGAATCTGACTTCTCCAGCGCAGGTTGTTGAGCCGGCGCAGTTCCCGGACGGAAATCCGGGCCCAGTCGGCAAAATGGCTCAACGTTTCATCAAAGTCCACTTTGGCGACGCCAATGGGATATTCCCCTTCCATCCGGGGAATGAATCGCATCGGGCGGAAGGCAGGTCGATCCGTGTTGAACGGCAAGCCTTCGGAACTGGCCAGTATGGTTTCCCCGGCTTCCGGTTTGTCTCCCACCAAGCCGTCGGGCTTGACCGCGACCTGCTTGACGGTCACTTCCAGCTGCGGTTCCGCAACCGGTTTCTTCTTTTCGATGGCCAGTTTTGCCTGAACCATTTCGGGGTCCTTGGGCACCTTCACCACCTGGCCGATGCGTAAAGAATGGGGGTCGGTCAGGTTGTTGATCTTGGCCAGCACGCCGACATGCACACCGTGGCGGCGGGCAATCCGGGTCAGCGTGTCGCGCCGCTGGACACGATATTGGAAGGTTTCACCGACTTTGAACTCGTACTGATCCCAGTTCGTCTTCACTTCGGTCACTTTGACCTGACCGTGATTCCAGTCCGGAATCTCCAGCACCTGCCCGCGATAAATCCGGTTGCGGTGGCCGATCACATTCAATTCTTTCAGTTTGTGAACCGTGGTCCCCAGCCGGTTGGCGATGCTGATGAGCGTGTCCCCCCATCGAACCTTATACCAGCGAGAGCGCAATTGTTCGGTGTGCTTCATTGCCACGGGGATGGTCTCGTACAAGCCGGCAAGATTGGGATACTGCTGCGCGGGAGCTTTCAAAACAAAATGCTTGGGGATGTGTTTCTTTCCGGTGATTACGGGACGGCGCAGAGCCGGGTTGTAAAACGCGATCTCTTCGCGGTCCATCCCGAGAAACTTTTCAAGTGTGGCAATGTTCACGTAATCGCGCAATTGAACGGTGCTGTACGTGATGGGTTTTTCTTTGACGTGATTGGGAAAATACAAATCAGGGTTGTTGCTGACTTCCAGCGCCGCCAGAAATTCCGCGAAAAAATTGCGGGAGGCAAAGCCGAAGGTGCGGCTTTTATGATGGTTCACGATCTTGACGATATCGTCGCCATGTTTTTTCTTCGCCCGCATCATGCCACGCAATCCATGATTGTAAGCGGTGATGGCAAGTGGCCAGCTCTCGATGGTTTCGAAATTGTATTTGAGCAGCTTGGCGGCGGCGTAGGCAGCCAGGATCGGGTCCTTGCGTTCATCGACTTCGTAATTGATGGTCATGAATCGGCGCCCGGTACTGCGTGTGAACTGCCAGACTCCCGCGGCGCCGGCACTGGAATAGGCATGCACCTGGAACGAGGATTCGACATGAGGCAGCGCCGACAACTCCACCGGCACTTCCATTTCCTTGAATATTTTTTTGATCTCCGGCATGTAGCGTCCGGCCCGGCGGATGCCGTCTTCAAACCGGTCTGCCTGTCCCAATTGATCCCGAATGCGTTTGGAGGCCCGGTAAAAATCTTTTTTGACCATGCGGGCGACACGGTCTTCTTCATAACTGAGGTTGGAGAAACTTTTCCGGCGCGCCAGCTTGCGCAGAATCTTCTGGTACTTGGCGATTTCTTTGCGGGCCTGGGCACGGCGATAGCGGTTGGATTTGTTGTCGCCCAGTTCGATCACACTGTAGATGATGCTCAGGTCTTCGTCATCGTGAATGACGACCTGGCGGGTGGTGTACTTGCTGTAAATCGCTCTCCAGAAATCGACCTGCGTTTCCAGGCCAACCGGCACGCTGAAGTGATACTTTTTCTGCTCATGCAATTCCCCCGGGAACAAAGCCCAAGCGGATTGCACCGACACGCTCGTCAGGGACAGCACACACGCAATCAGGAAATGTTTCAATCGCACGAAGGACGAACCTTTCCCCTCAGAAAGTTCGAAGGATCAAGAATCGGAATAATCGCCGGAAAGTTGGATCTGCCCCTCCCCGGATTTCAACAGCGAACACACAGAAAACAAAGGGCTAAAACCCTAAACGATTGTTTTTTAAAGATAACAGAAAGACCCTGGGCGGTCAAGCGTGTTCGCTGCCTGAAATCAAAAACTTTAAGCGGATAACAACCCTTTTGTGGGAAGATAATGGCGGGGGTCTCCATCGCTCAGGATGGAGGGGGCTGGTACTCCTGGTTCATCTTATAAACAAAAGCCAGCAATTCGGCCACCACCTGGTAAATATGAGGGGGGATTTCCTGATTCAAATCGATCTGGGACAGCACCTGCACCAGGTCCGGATCTTCCTTGATGGGGATGTTGTGCTCCCGCGCCAACTCTATAATTCTTTCCGCTATAAGGCCTTGACCCTTTGCGGTCACCTTCGGGGCCTGGCTCCGGGCGGCATCGTAGCGCAGGGAGACGGCGCTTTTCGGCTTGTTCGAGGATCGCTGTTTCATGTTTCGATGTCCACCAGCCGGGCCGGTTCCTGAATCACCCACTCGCTCATGATATCGGGAACCTCGCGGTCAATATGCTGCTTGAGCGAGGTGGTGACCCGGGCCGGAAATCCCATCGCCTGCATACGGGTTTCCCATTCCGGGATGCGGGCCTGGATGAATTCGATCACCGCCGGATTTTCACCCTGAATGCTGACGGACACGCCTTCCTGCCGCACCTGGGTGTCGATGCGTAACGGGCCGAGCGTGGTCATTTCGAGCAGGAACACCAGGTTGTAGGTTTCTTTATTTTTAGAGGAAGCCCCCTGCCCGTCTTCGCCCTCGTGACGAACATAAATTCTGAAATCGGATTCGCCTTCGAACAGGGAATGCGGCACCGGCAACAGTTGCGGCAGTTGCTCTTGCTTTGAAAACTGATTGGAGAGTTGATGAAACTCGATGTTCTGCACGGCGCGCTGCACGGTCTGGAGTATTTCGTGCAAGGGCCGCGTTGCGGCGGTACCCGGTTTGAGCGCGGCCTCTTCCATTTTGGATGCCAGCTCCAGCAGTTGTCCTTTCAAATCGAATTGCAGACGGTTCAACCGATCCGCTCCATCTCCCTGCAACAGCAGGTTTTTGACTTTGCCTTCAAATTGGATGCCGGATCGATCCACCATTTCCTGCAGACGGGATGCCTCAATGCCCTCGCCTTTCGGCGGATGCAACAGGCGCAGCGTGTCGCGGAGCTTGCCAATCAGTTCCGGATCGATTTTGGAATCCTGCAGCGCCGCAAATTCCTGAATCACTTTCCTCAAATCATAAATCATATCTCCCAGCGGTTGCCGGGCGGCGATCACGGGTTTGATGAGTTGTGGCGTGACCGGGCGCACCTCTTGTTCAGAGGGGTTCGCTTCCAGAAAAAAACCGTTTTGCACTGGGCGCGGTGTGGCCACCACCGGGTCACCGGCTCGGAATAGAGCCGCATATGGAACCGGTACGGTCACTTCTCCGCTCCCACTGCGGGCGATCAGGGTCCCCGCATCCTGCACACGCACCGTCTGCAACAGCGCCCGCACATTCGGTTCCAGTTGCAGACGTTGCAGGTCCTGCCGGGTCAATACGTGTTCCGCCGCCACCGGCTGGCTTCCCTGGGAAGACAAGCGGGTGACAATGCCGGGGAGTGAACTCGATCGGTTCCCACGGGGAGACACCGCCGGTTCAGCACCGGAGTGGGAACGTGAAGGACCGGCGGGATGGGATTCAACTGCCGGTTTCGATGGATGCGAATTTTCGTTGCCCGGTTTCGATAGATTGCCTGCCGCCCCGGAGGTGGCGGGGTGTTGTATCGCCGGCGCTTTTTTTCCCGCACTTGCGTTTGCGTTGGAAGTGCTGCCTGCTTCCGCCGGCTTACTGGGAAGGCTCGGACTCAATCTGCTTTCTTTGTGAACCGCCAGCCGCGACAAGGTTGCCGTCACATCCGATGACGGAGGCGTTTTGGTTGCAGGCGTGTCTTGTTGGGGTGCCGGTGGTGGCGAATGCAGACGAAGTAGTTTCAAAACCGGCGACGGCGTGGTCTGTTCCACCTGTGCGGTCAGGCGTTGACCGGTGCGCAGCGCCTGATCCAGTTCGATCAATACCGGCTTGCCGTTGAACTGCACCACGGCGCGGCCGCGTGCCAGCACCTGCATCACCCTGCCCTCCAGCGTGTCACCCGGCTTGAAGGCCTGCGCGAAGGCTTCCAGTTTGAGGGCTTCCAGTTTTAAAGAAAGGTTCTGCGGGGAAAGGATTTTCAGAATTTGAGAGGACGGGTTTCCGGAAACCATGATTGAGGGGTATCCATCGTTCAGACCACAATGTCCAGGTTGGCGCCATGTTGCGTTTCAGCCATGCCTCCGGACGCGGTGGGAGTGGAAGATGTTGCCTGCCCTTCCTCATCGGCAGTTTTCGCCTTTTTCTTGACGCGCACCCGGCGCCGATTTCCCCGACCATCCGGATTGGTGGGATCGGAGGGATGGGAACCTTCCGGATCCTGGACTTCCGTGCGTTTGGCTTCGTTCTGGCGCGCCTGTTCCTCTTCCGCCAATTGATCCAGTGCCAGGTGCAGGGCCTGTTGAACCTGCACTTTTTCCACGGCGGAACTCATTTGCAAAACGAGTTGTGTGTTGGCTGGAAAGCTGATCGGCATGACCTGAAATCCTTACATATAAAGCACTTTTCCTACTTCCAATATAACCTGCGGCCCCAGATTGTCAAGCTGGGCCGGGTTTATGAGACCGTGACCACAAATTCCGTGAACAGCACATTGGTGATGACGCCGGAACCCCGCACGAGGAAGGAGTTGGACATGGTGAGGATTTCCCGCTTCAGACGGACTTTGATCGGCTTTTTGGCATTTTCAAAATCTTCCAGCGTTTTGCGGGAAAGCTGCTGGTAAATGCCGGATCGGAGATTGGGCAGCGCCTTTTCCAGTTCCTGGTCCAGTTTGTTATTGCTGAGCAACAGACTGATCTGGACTTGCAGGAACTGGCCGGTTTCGGTCCCGTTTCGAGACGTGATGGGCAGGAAAAACGGTTTCAATGCATAAATATTCGGCTTTTCAAAAGGCAGGATTTCCTCTTCGGGGGCCTTGGTGGTCAAGTCCGCCTCGTCCAGCGATCCTCCCAGCGTGAACAGAAAAAAATACCCGGCCCAAAACACGAGGATCAATCCCGCGGTCATCGCCGTGTACTTGAAAACGGTTTCCCGGTTGGCGCTCAGCCAGAGAAATGCTTTGCGGAAAAACGTGGCCTGCTCGAACTCTTCCTGCTCCTTCCTGGCCTGCTCGGCAAGAAGGTGTTCGATGTCTTCCGCTTCTTCCGGTTCAACATCAAGGGATTTTTTTTCTTTGTCTTTATCGTCTGCGGCCATGAGCTTATTTGTTAAGGGCTTTCAGGTTTTCATAAACCTGCCGGACATGGTGTTCCAATTGTGCAAGATCCGAGTCGTTGCGGATGATGTAATCCGCGTAAGCCAGTTTGTCTTCCATTGGCATCTGGTTGTCGATCCGGCTCTCGATCTCCTCCTGACTCAAAAATCCTTTTTTCAGGCAGTTCTCGATCTGGATCGGCCGGTCACAGGCCACCACGATGACCTTATCTACTTTACGGTAATTTCCAGATTCAATTAACAGGGCGGCGTCGATAAAAACCAGAGCGCTGGGGTCGTTGCGCACGATATGGGCGAATTGCTTGGCCTCTTCGTCGAAAACACGGGGGTGCAGGATGGCTTCCAAAGCCTGCTTTTCCGCGGCGTCATGAAAAACCACATTCCCTAATTTTGCTCTGTTCAAGGTGCCGTCCGGATTCAGGATCTGCTCGCCAAAATGCTCCACGATCTCTCTCCAGGCGGGCTGGGCCGGCCTCACCAGGTCGCGGCAAAGTCTGTCGGCATCGATCACATAACCGCCGAGTTGATTCAGCAGTTGCGCCACGGTGGTTTTTCCAGAACCAATACCGCCTGTCAATCCAATCAGCATTGCCATGCTAGACTCCAAAAGAAAACACAATCATTTCATTATCCGTTGCAGGTAATCGTCGTACAAACGCGCCAGCTTGCGGGTGGTGGAACCTGGCTTGCCGTCACCAATGGGGCGGCTGTTCAACAGGGTGACCGGCATCACTTTTTTAACCGTTCCGGTGATGAAGGCCTCGTCCGCCTGCTCCAGCGCTTCGGGTGGCCACTGGCCTTCCTCTACCGGGAACCCATTTTCCCGGGCCAGACGAATGACCACGTCACGCGTGATGCCCGCCAGAATCCCGCAGTCCAGCGATGGCGTCAGGATGCGTTCTTCTTTCACAAAAAAGATATTGCTGGTGGTGCACTCGGTCAGGTATCCCAGCGCGTTCAGCATCAATGCGTCGGCGGCTCCCGACCGGCTGGCTTCCATTTTGGCAAGCATGTTGTTCAGGTAATTGCCGGTCTTGATGCCGGGATTCAATGATTCTTTGTGGTTGCGTTTGACGCTCACCAGCGCCAGGTGGATGCCTTTTTCATAATTTTCCTTAGGGTACAGCACCGCCTCTTTGACCAGAATCAGAACATTCGGCCGGGTGCAACTGACCGGATCCAGATCCAACTCGCCCACTCCGCGCGTGACCATGATGCGGATGTACGATTCCTGGTTGCCTGCCGACTTCAATGTGCTTTCAATTTCGTCTGCGAAGCGCGTGTCGGTGTACGGGATGGTCAGCTCCAGTTCTCTGGCGGATTGACGCAGGCGGCGCAGGTGTTCAGCCAGAAATACCGGTTTTCCTTCAATGGTGGACACCACTTCATACACGCTGTCGCCAAACAAAAAACCATGGTCCAAGACGGATATGAATGCGTCGTCACTGATCTGGCCGTTTAAATTGATTTGAGTTGTCATGCTTGTGCCTGGAAACCATCGTGTTGTTATGGGTTGTCGCTGTTCATTTTATCCAGCATGTCGTTGAGCTTTTCTTTATCTTCCTTGGTGAACACTTCCTGGATTTTCTCTTTCACATCGACCGCGTCGCGGGCTTGTTCTTTTCCATTCTCCAGGGTGTCTTCCATGTCCCGCCGCAACTGCTTGATTCCGTCCACGGTTTCCTGCATGGTACCGCGAAGGTCCGTTTGGTTCAGCTTATCAATGTACTCCTGCGGCAAATCGCTGTTATCCCCCAACACGTCCATCAACTCTTCCAGCTTGGGATAAAAGGTCGAGTCGTCGGTCACATTGTCGTAGGTTTGCGTAAAAAATTTCAGCGGAAACAGCAGGACGACGATAAGAAGAACTCCCTTGATGCCGCCGATGACTCCGCCCCAGATCCGGTCCACGCGTGAAATCGATTCCGATTTTGCCACGTACTTTTTGAGCGTTCGCCCGATTAAATAAACGGCCAGATACGTTCCGGTGAACAGCAGAAAGAATGCCAGAATGTGGGTGACGGTCGGACTGTCCATCGAATCCAGCAATGTGTCCGCCATTGCATCCTGAAAGTTCAAGGCCACAATGTATCCCAGAATGAGGCCCGCGAATGCAAACAACTCACGCACCATTCCCCGATAAGCCGAGTAACCGGCGCTGCCAAGAACGATCAGCAATACACCTAAATCAAAAAAAGTCATAGTCCAGTTTCCGCGTGAAGCGGATCAGCGGCGAATGGTTAACACCTGCTCCCAGGTGGAAAAGTCCTGCTGTTCATACAGTTTTTTATAGATGACGTAATTTCTCAAAACTTTTTTCACGTAATTCCGGGTTTCGTTGTAGGGGATGCTTTCAATGAATTCGATATCCTTGAGGGACGAGCGAATCTGAATCCACTGCCTCACCTTGCCCGGCCCTGCATTGTAGGCCGCGAGGGCAAAAACCGGATTGTCCCCGAACATCTCCAGCAAATGATTCAGGTATTTGACGCCCAGTTTGATATTCAATGCAGGACTCTTCAAATCGTCGGACCCCGGCGCCGGTTCGCCGAGCGAACGTGCCACGCGCTTTGCCGTCTGGGGAATCAACTGCATCAACCCCATTGCGTCTGCAGAGGAATGGGCATTGGGATTGAATGCGCTTTCCTGCCGCATCAGGGCCAATACCAGATAGGGATCGAGTTTATACGGTGCCGCCTCCGTTTTAGCCTTTTCCAGATAGGCGGCAGGAAAAAGAGTTTCGATCAAATTCAAGGGAACCGAATCGTGGTTGTTGCGCCGGGACAAGGTCCATGAAAGCGAAATCGACCTCTGATACCCGCCGGCATTCAGGAACAACTGAATCAGATGGTTCATGAACTCCGCAGATTCATGGCCATGCGTCACCTGTGACAGCTCATGCAGGCCTTTCTGTAAGAGCCCGATGGCGATCAGTTTTTCCGCGCGCTTGAGGTGCTTGCGTCCCATCTCCCCCAGGCCGGGCTGGCGTGCCTGACTGTCCGGAGGCGCGGGTTCTTTTTGCACAAAACTCAATGAATTCATATTCAGCTCTACACGTGCGAGCATGGAATAAAAACTCAACGGATGCAGTTCGACCAGCTTGCGCAGTTCCATGTCGCGCTCATCCATTTTGTTCAGCGCCGCTTTGGTTTGCGCCAACCAGTAATGGGATGCGGCCACAAAACTGTATGCGTTCAACAGATCGTTTTCGTATTCAGCCGATTTGGGATCGAATTGGTCGAGGATCGATTGAAATTCCTGTTCCGCCAATTCAAGATTGCCCCGCAAACGATGAATCCAGGGGATTTTGAATTCCGCCGAACGCACATAATCGCCGTAATTGTATTGATCCAGCAACCGCCGATAGTGCTCCAGAGCACGCTCGTGGTCACCGAGATCTTCGTGGATGCGCCCGAGAAAGTACAAGGCCATGTGACAGGACTCCACCTCGAGGGGATGCTCTTCCAGTATCATGGCATAGGCCCGTGCAGCCTGTTCCGAGTATTGATTGCGCCACAACAAAAATCCGAGGCGCCGCAATTCCATCGGCGGGTACAGGTGAAGAATCCGGTCGATCGCCTCGTCCCAGCCATTTCCCGCCTGCACGAAACTGTAAATCTTCTGATTCGTTTTGGAGATGACGCCGCGCGCTTCCAGCAAGCCGGGAACCTCGGTCAATACCCTGAGTGCGGCATCAAAAACCCGTGCGAAATCGTTTTCACCGGCGGCGGCATAAAATTCCTGAACATGGGCATTGCCATAATCCGAATCCGTAAATTTGCGGGCAGTCAGCTTGCGCGGCGTTTCCCGATTCAACATCGACGGGTTGAGGTGCCGGTCCAGCGCTTCCACCGGCAGTTTTTGCTTCACCATATCCTGACGCCGGGTGTCCAGAAAATTCCGGGCCGCACTCACAACCTTTGGGTCTGCATTCTGGTCGAGCAGGAACGTATAGATGTCGAGCGCTTCCTCCAGGTTGGACTCCACCTCGTAGGTTCGAGCCAACGCCAGGTGGACCTCTACCTGATGCGTTTCGTTGCCGGCAAATTCACGCATCAGCGCTTTCCGGTAATATTGCCAGGCTGTGCGGTATTCCTTCGTATCGAAATAGATGTCGCCGATCTGCTTTTCCGTTTCGGCCAGCAGGCGCGGCAATTCATTCTGATAGGGGCTGGCCGGATACGCACGGTGCAGGTCGAGGTATAGCTGCGAGGCCTTTTCCAGATTGCTGACTGCGGCCACAGTGTTCCCGGAAGCGGAACTCTGCTTCGCCATCAAGATCCGGGCTTGCGCCTCGAACACCATTCGATAATCCTGCAAGATAAAATTTCCACGGATTTTAGAGCTTAAAAAATCCAGCGAGCGTTCGGGCTCTTCCTTGATCAAGTACAGGTAACCCATGATGAGATAAAGCAGGTTGCGCTCGTCCAGCCTTGTGAGCTGCGGCTCCGCCTGCACGAGTTGCGGCAGTACGGCATCGATGTCACCGGTTTCCAACCGTTCCAGATCCGGGATGGTTTTCTTAAAAAGGAAATGGATGGAAAAGGGTTCCGCACTCTTAAAGATATCGAGTTGACGCGCAACGGCATCGGATGGGATTTCCCAGCCGGAAAAAGCAATGCAAAGCAGCAAGATGCAAATGGGTTTGTTCATGAATCGCAGATCATTTCAGGAGTGCTGTTTCGAGCCGGGTGCCTGCGCAAAAGCGCGACCATACGGACAATGGTTTCAGGAATGGAGAGGGCCGATCCGATTGACATGGGGACGAGGCCGCGGATTCCATATCCTCATATTATCCGCAGAATCCCATATAAACTCAAGTATTTTCAATAGGTTAGATCAGAGCTGGTGTTTTTTCAGGTACTCGGCAAACAGCAGGCGGAAACTGGAGGTGAAGGCTTCGTGTCTCGTGTTCAGGGCGTGCTGGATGCTTTCCACGGGCCAGAAACGGCCTTCGTCGATTTCATCCGGGTTGATGCGGATGGGGTTTTGGGTGGTGCAGGTGTAGCATTCGACGTGTTCCCAAAAGGTTTCGGGGCAGGCTTTCACACGCGTGAAGGGCGTCAACGTTTCCCGGATTCCCAATTCTTCTTCCAGCTCGCGATGGGCGGTGACCCAGTAATCGTCACCGGCGCTCACATGACCGGCCGCGGAGGTGTCCCAGTATCCGGGGTTTTCGTCCTTGTTCATCGATCGCTTTTGGAGAAACAGTTCGCCTGCGTCGTTGAAAACCAGAATGTGCACGGATCGGTGAAGGAGGCCTTGCGCATGCACTTCGCGGCGCGTGGCCTGCCCGACCACCTGGTCGTGCACGTCCACCACATCAAATAATTCGGAACCGTCGTCCATCACGGCCTCAAGGAGAAAAGGATAAACGCGATGCCCTCTATCAGGGAGAGGTCTTGTGGAGATCCCGCAGATAACTCAACGTGTCGGGAATGTTCTGTTCTTCACAATAGTTATGCTGGGAAAGAATGCGGATGTCATCGAGAACGCGTTGATCGCCTTCAAAGATCACCGAATGGTAGCCCTTGTCGGCGATAGCGCCCCCGGCCTGGAGCAGGCTCATGACAGACCGGGCATTGTATTTTTCTCCATCGACGATCAAAAACACATCGGTATCATGTTTGCGCACGATCAGCGAAATGTACGTGGAAGGCCGGGCATGGAATCCCAGGGGCTCTGGAATAGCTAATTCGTAGCGAACCGTCTTCACAAAACTTTTGAGAATCTCGCGGCTCAACTTGTGCCCTTCCCGGATATAAAACAGGCAGCGCTCAAACACATAATTGACGATGTGACTGAGCAGTTCGGTTTTATCCACCAGGATAGAAATCTTGCGTTTGCATTCACTGTGCCGGATTTCATCCTCGTGCCGCTCGAAGAAATGACACAACCAGACGGCGATTTCCAGCAAATGCAACGGCAGGGAAATGTATCCCCGGAAATCCTTCAGGTTTTTGTGGCGCTGCTCCATGGATGTGTTCTTGATGTACGTGTCGAACTCGGACTGAATGCTGTGTACGAGGTTCATCAGGTAGCGTGCCTTCTTTTCATCCAGCACATGGGGGATCAATGCGCGCAGCCCTTCCGGATCCCGGGTCGGCTTCAGATCCATCTCGTCGATGACTTGGGCAACGTTCCCCATTTTTTCGAAAAGTTCGATGACCCGGTCCTCGGATTCCTTGACCAGGTCGTCCACAACATCCTTGGGCAACTGCTTGTTGACCTCAATTTCCAGAAACTGATCGGGATCAATGGCCTCGCTGGTGATCTTCATGCCATTGGCTTCCGCCGTTCTGATAGCCTCTTTATACAAATTAACGATCGACCGATTCAGAAAATTTAAAAACTCCCGGCCGCTGGAAAAAAAGTAGTCGCGCTCCTCTTCAGTATCGTGAAGCCGGTAATAGGGATAACGGTCCATGAGGTGCTTGGTGTAAAAACCGGAAATGACCAGATTGCGGATGCTCGCAATGTATTCCGTAAAAGCGGACCACGTCCGGTTTTCCCGGGCGCCGTATTCATCCAGGAAGCTTTCAAGAAAGTCGGATTGCTGAATCAGGTTCGAATAGCATTTGCGGGTTGGTTCGGTTTCCTCAAGCAAAACCTGGTATGCGTTGAACGTTCTGAAAAAGGTTATGCTGATTTCCTGTACAAGAAGAAGGAATTCATCCTCGGATATGATTTGGTTGAGGGATTTAGGTTCCACGTTTCGGGTCATCCAGAGTAAAAGAAGCCGCAGTAATTTTTCGGCGTGTTCAGTTAAAGGAAGGACCTCGCACCACCGTGTGTGGGAGATACTTTTTCCAGCTTGCGATGTGGGAGGGCGGCCCCTCGGGAATGAGAAAGGAATGAAAATTGAATTCGGGTCGGGTCGGCTTTTTGACCAACTTCATGTTCGCTTCGGCAGCGGTGCGATTGCCTTTTTTCAAATTACACGGTTTGCACGCAACCACGACGTTGGTCCAGGAGGTCTTGCCCCCGCGTGATTTGGGCATGATATGGTCCACAGTCAAAAGATGCTCCCGCTCCCCGCAATACTGGCAGGTGTAATTGTCGCGGCGCAGAATATTCTTCTTGCTGAAAGCGACTTGCTTGCGACGATTGCGGTTCACAATTTTCAATACCCGAATCACGGTGGGAAGCGGGAAAGAAAGCGAAGGCGAGCGGATCACGTAGCCATCGCTCTCAATTTCTTCGGCACGCCCGCTTAAAACCATGAGGAGGCCACGTTTGGCACAACAGAACTGCAGCGGTTCATACGTGTAGTTGAGCACCAGAATTTTCAGGGAGTCGAGCATAGTTAACCTTCACCGTAATCAGGATACAGGTCCCCACTCAAGCAAACATTTGAAAAGTGTACCTTTTAGCCTATTCGCCGTCAACCCGATTTGGGCGACGCGGTGGCGGGCCCGGTTGCCTGCCCTTCACAATAAATTCCCCTGCCCCAGAAGTCCTTTGGGGTCCAGCCGATCTTTAAGTGTTTGCAATTTGGCAATCGTTTGTTTTCCAACCATTTTGTGATAATAGTTTTTCTTCAACTTGCCGATTCCGTGTTCTGCGGAAACCGTCCCTCCCCACGCCAGTATCTGATCGACCAGCCGGTCATAAACGGCCTTCGCTGTGCCCGACTGATCCTTGTCAGGCAGCAGGTTGATGTGAAGATGATTGTCGCCAATATGTCCGAACATCGCGTAATCCACGCCGCCCTCTTCCAGAGTTTTACGGTAAAACCGCATCATCTCCTGAAAATGCGCATCGTCCACCGCCATGTCCGTTCCCATTTTAACCCGACCCATGCGACTGTTTTCTTCATTTAGGAGAAGCGGCACCTGATGCCGGAATAGATGGAATTTTTCCACGTCCTTCGGCCCCTGCGCAAACCAGGAGTCGTCCAAAAGCACCTCATTCGATTCCAGATATTCGTACCACGCTTCCAGCACCGGCTCGTAACCTTCTTCATGCAGGACATCCTGCTCGAAGAACAGTGCCGCCTGCGCCGCATTGGGAACGTTTTTGAATTTTTCCTTGAGACGCATCAGCGAATGACGGTCGAAATATTCCAGCGAGCATGGATCGATATTGACCGAGCGGTCGCGGCGGATGTTTTCCACCAAGTCCCAGCATTTCTCCTCGCTGGCCATGAACAGGATGCCGCTCAGGAAGTCGTACGGTGTTTCTCTCAATTGCAAACGCACTTCCGTAATCAGACACAACGTGCCGTCGGACCCAACAAACAAATCAATCCAGTCCATGCCGGGCTGGTAATAATACCCGGCGGCGTTTTTACACTGCGGACTGCGGTAGTCGATTGATGGCAGTTCGATGGTGGACCCGTCATCCAGTTCAAGCGGCCGGTCGATGGAATGGCTCCGCCGGACGCGTGCGCCGCGTCCATCGGCAAGCAGGATGTCCAGTTCCAGAACATAATCCCGGGTGACGCCGAACTTGTAACTGCGCGATCCGGAAGCATTGGTCGCCAGCGTGCCGCCGATCGATGCCAGCGTCTCCGTGGGATTCGGCGGATAAAACCAGCCGGTTCCTTTCAGGTGCGCGTCCAGGTCTTCCAGGGTGATCGCCGGCTCCACGCAGAGGGTTCCGTCCTCCACTTCGCCGATGCGCTTCAACCGTTCCATGGAAATGATGATACCCGTGCGGGGTACGCGGGATGCGGTCAGTCCCGTTCCGGCTCCGGAAACAGTGATGGGCTGATCGTTGGTTTTTAAAAATTCGCGGAGTTCTTCCGCCGACTCGGGAATCACCACCTCCGATGCCGCACCGGGCGGACTGTTGGAAGCGTCCTTAAGGTAAGGAGCGATGGCCTGTGGATCTGTTTTCCGTCGCATAATTCAAGTGGCAGAAAAAGGTTGGCACGACGTTGGGGTCAACGGCGGGTGGATTCCATGAGGCTGTCGGCCTGCGGTGGTAAAAAACCCGCATAGCCGTTGTGACGTTCAATCAATTCGAGGACGGTATAACTTTCTCCGTTTCGTATTTCCGGCGTGGTAAAAACCTGGCGCAGGTCGGAATCGTCGCCTCCAACAATATCGCCCGCCATCTGAAATCCATCCCGTTCCATGGCAAAAATAGCCGATTCAATATCTTCCACAAGGATGGCGATATGATGAAAGCATTCGTCGCCATGCATATCGACCCATTGCGGTATCAAACTGGCCTCACCGCGTTTGTCATCGTAAGCCTGATCGATGAAAAAAGCCGGATAACCCTGCTTGCGGTACACTTTGGCCCACCAACTATCAAATTCCAGGACCCCGATTCGGGTGTCCTCGACAAAACCGAAGTCAATAATGGGACGCGCCCGGCGTTCCACGTTGTGCGTGCGCAACGTCACATGATCGAGAACCGGCATCAGGCCGATGCCGCAATCATTGAGCTTGTTGACGAGATGCTGCCCCGCACGGTTGCCTTGCAGAAACCGTTCGAGGTAATCATCCAGAAATTGATCCAGCTTGCTCACCGCCCTCATTCATTCCTCCTGCTTGGAAGAGTCGGATGATTTTTCACCAGCAGTCCGTTTCGCCGCGTCGTCCTCTTCCGACTGCCCCGGATACTTATGGATGAACCGTGCATAACGCACCATCAAGACCAGCATGGCTAAAACGATACCAACAACGACGACAATGAACACCGAATTACTCAATGTGACTCTCCCCTGGCTGACAGATTGCTCTCCTTTAACATTACTATTTTAACAAAAGTCCGGTTTGACTGCTCACTGGAATCGGCAATTATTTACTCAATTTCTTTAACTGCTGGCAGGCAAAGTACTCGGCTTCCTGTAAATTCCCTCTCTCCAGAAAGCTTTGAATTTCCGGATTGACCATGATGTCTTGTAGGAATTTTTTACGTTCTGCAATGTCCTTAAGCTGTTCCTTCGCCAGTTCTCGCATGCGTGCCTGCAACCGAACCTGAAGCAGATCGATGCGCGTGATGTTCTGCCGTAAAATCGGCTCCAATCGTTGCCGGAATGTTCGGGCCATGAGCGGGCTTTTACCATTGGTGGAAATAGCCACTTGCACGTTGGCGTCCAAAGCGATTACCGAAGGGTGGCTGAAATCGCTCACCTCCGGATCGTCCACGGCATACACATAACAGCCCAATTTCAACCCGGCCATGACCAGCGTGCGGTTGAGGTCCCGGGAATCCGTGATCGCCATGACCAGAATCAGGTTTTCATAATCCTTAAGAAAATCTCCGTTCTGCACAATCATGGTCGTGCACGTCAGTTTTTTTTCCCGCTCCCATTGATGAATCGAGTCGGAAATGCGATCGGCCACCACAGCGACCTGGCAATGTTGATGCAGCAAAAGTTCTACTTTGCCGGTGGCTTCCCGTCCACCTCCCACCACCACGACCTGCTTGCCCTTGAGGTTCAAATCAATCAACATCGATCGAGGATTCCTTTCCGGATGCGCTCAAACAGTTATTGATGAGAGCTTGTTCTTCTTCTGCCTTGCCGATCTTTTGCAATACGGAGATGCCTTTCCTGCACTGATAAAATGGGAAATCAAGGTAAAGACGGCCAATGGTGTATTGCGCGTTCAGGTATTGCGACTGATTGAAACCGGTCTGCAGGATGTACTCGCGGGCGGGTTTCAGGCGTTCCCATTTCCAGTGGGACGCAGGTGCTATGAGTTCCCGTTCGGCCAGAAAACGGGCCATGCCGTCGGCCATTACCATATGGCCGTTTATATTAGGATGCACATGTTCCAGAAAAAGATCCTCACCGGGCATCCCATCGGACGCGATTTTTTCCATTTGCGACACCATATTCAGCACCGGAACCTGCGCTTCCCGTCCAACCTGTTCGACGACCTCATTGAGGCGCAGGCAGGCCCGTAGATGCAAGCGGTCGTACTCCCGGGCCAGCAGGTAGTGGGATCGTGCCTTCTCCATTTGTTGCAGATGATCATAAGCCCGTCCCAATCCGAAATGCGCCTCCGCCTGCCGGGCATCGCCTGCAATCACCTGTTCAAAATATTCTACGGCTTGTTCGTAATCCTTTTGTTCGAGAGCCGCCTTTCCCTGCTGCAAAAGACCGGTCAATCGCTGCCGCGCTGCCGCGGACAATGATTCGGAAAATACCGAGCGGACCGGGGGAAAGCTGCGTACATTGGAGACCAGGGTGGACAGGACCACCTGAATGCCGCGTTGCCGGGCCTGCCGCACCAGCTCGGTGAGATTCGCCTTATAATTGCGCTCTGCCTCCTCGTGGGTCGCATCATCCCAGCCAAGGCGCTCCTTCGACAACATGGCCCGGAACAAATTCACCTGGCTGTTGCGGGAGGCATCGCCGCGGTCGCGGGAACGCAGCCAAAGGGCCATGCGTTCCATGGCCAGATAAGTCCGGGATTGGAACAGGAAGGTGGCCAGCCGGATCACCTTCCGGTTTTGCCCGTAATTGATGGCGGAATTGGCCCCGAAATGTCCGATGAATTCATTGTGACCGCTGTAAACCACGATGAGATCGGGTTCGTAATCCATCAACTGCGATGTCAAATCCAGCACGCCGAAACTGCTCAAGGCGTCGTATCCGGCATTGATCACTTCCACCCGCTGCGCCGGCAGCACATCCCGGAGCATGGCCTGCAACAATCCCGAATAACTGATCCGGCGGTCGGTGTAGGGAAACCCGCGCGTGGTGGAGGCGCCCACCATGAATACGCGGAACACACCCGACTGCTTCGTGCGGGAAAACGCCGTGTCCTCAAACCAGGGCCGGTCGGTGAACAGGCGGCTCAGATTGACAGGCAAGTGCTGGAAATAATGGATGGCAACGTATTGGGAATTGAGGGAGACCTTGCCTTCATCCTGCGGCCGGCTGCCGGAAACGACAAACTCATACTGTTCGCCAAAACCACCCAGGCGCAATCCCGCTTCCAACAAAAGAAGGCAAACCAGACTCACGCCGATGGCCAGCCCTAACTTTAAAAGAAAGGATTTGCGGAGTCGAGACCACATAGAACTCATTACCTGAATCCACCCAATGAATGAAGGGGACCGAAGACAACCGTCCGGGGCCGTACTACTTTGATGAGATAGATCCTATCTTGACAACTCAACCCGACAGGACTAAGTTTAAGTGGAAAGGATTTCGCCTGTCATGGTTTATTTTTGTGAAAAAAATCGCATTCTACTGGCCTTGGTCGCCGGCATTTTCTTGTGGTGCCAGGCATCCCAGGCAATTGCGATGATGCCGCATCAGATCAAGATGATGGATTGCAGTAAAACCATGATGTGTGGAGTCTGTTCGGTCGCTCTCCATTCGGGTGCGCCCGATCTGAGCCCGCCCCCTCCGGAAATCCGGGCATTCGCTGAACCGCAGTACACCACCCCAGAACCACATCCCCTGTCTCTTTACCATCCTCCTCGGTAGCACGCTGAAACTCCCCATCGCATAGCATCACCATCAACGCCCAAACAGGCTTATTTTAAATGCGGAGGCAAGTGCGTTGCCGCGCTTTCCTCTAAGGAGGAGTTCATGTGCAGGATATGGTTTGCATTGTTTCTTCTGTATTGGTTTCCAACACCGGCTCTGGCAGAAGCGGAAAACGAACATCACCGGATATTCAAAGCCACCTTGAACAGTTTCATCCAGGAAGCCGTCCAAAACAACCCGGAACTGGCGGAAGCGCGGCAAAAAATCAACGTCCTGAAAGAGATTCCGCCGCAGCGTGAATCCCTGGACGACCCGATGCTGGAGCTGGGTCTGTGGAATCTCCCCGTCGATACGTTTTCCTTTCGCCAGGAAGCGATGACTCAAAAGCAGATCGAGGTCTCACAGGCGTTTCCGTTTCCCGGAAAACTGGGATTGCGTTCTCAGGACGCCTTGCACGACGTGCGCATCGCCGAGCAGACGCTGCGCGATCTGGAGTTGGAAGTAGTCAAAAAAGTGAAGACGTCTTTTTATGAGTTGTGCTTCATCCGGGCTTCGCTGGACACCACCCATCAGAACAAGATTTTACTTGAACAGTTCGTCACCATTGCCGAAACCAAATACGCCGTCGGCAAAGGCATCCAACAGGATGTCCTCCAGGCTCAACTCGAGTTGTCAAAGATTTTGGATCGGATCATCGAGCTGCAACAACTCAAAGAACAGGAAACGGCGCGGCTGAACACCTTGATGGACCGGCTGCCTCAGGCGCCGCTTAACATTCCCCATGGACTGCCGCAAACACCGTTCAGCTTCAAAACCGATGAACTGCAAACCATAGCCGAACAGAATCGCCCTGCCCTGAAAGCCGTTCAGGAAGCGATAGAAAAAATGAAAATCCGCAAGCAGCTGGCGGAAAAAGAATACTACCCCGATTTCAAGGTCGGTTTCCGGTACGGACAGAGGCAGGATTCGGCCTTTCAGGATCATCCCGACTTCGTATCTGGATTTGTCGGGGTCAATATCCCTATCTGGCAGGAAACGAAGCAGGACCGCAAAGTGGCCGAAGAAAACTACCGCATTTCCGTATTTAAGGAAACGTATCGCAAAATCCGCAGTCAGATTTTCATGGAAATCAAAATATTGCTGGATAAAGAGAAGAAAAACCGGGAACTCATCCAACTGGTCAAAACCGGAATCATCCCTCAGGCCAAGCAATCCCTGGAGTCGGCCCTGTCTGCATACAGCGTTGACAAGATTGATTTTCTAACACTGATCGACAACCAGGTGACACTCCTGAACTGGGAAATCAAATACCACCGCGAATTGACCCATTATGAACAGAACCTTGCTGCATTGGAAAGCATGGTCGGCAAAAGCCTGTTTGACCCGGAGAACCCCCTACGGTGACCTATGATGGAAGACGATAAGAACAAAGAAAACCTGGAGAACGAGAACAATACTCCGGAAACTCCTGAGGGTTCCACTCTTCGTCGAGATTCTTCTTCTGAAGAGGAACAGAAAGTCCTGTTCCCTGAAAAGAAAGAGTCTGAAAGTGAGAAGAAGACTGCCTCGCCAACGCCCGGATTCCGCTGGCCAAACCTGATGACTCTGATTGTGCTGTTGGTCGGATTTTATGTTATCGGTTTTCTGACCAATCCGGAGCAGCTTCAGAATACGTCACAGACCCTGAAGGATATCGCCTATTTTTCGAAGGAACGTCTGCAGCCTGTTAAAGAAAAAATAGTCGCGTACATAGAAGATCAGATGGAACGCCCGGACGGAACCCAGGAAGCCCGCCGATCGGAGGGGTCGGGAACCACGGTGCAGGGCCAGCCCATGCCCCAAATGACAAACGAAATGAAAGGGCGAAAAATTAAATACTGGCAGGCACCGATGAACCCCGATTACAAACGAGACAAGCCCGGTAAAAGCCCCATGGGCATGGCTCTCATTCCGGTTTATGAAAACGAAGCCGATGATTCCGGGGAAATAAATATCAATCCCACGGTCGTGCAAAATATCGGGGTCAAGACCGCAAAGGTTCAACGTCGCAAATTGACCCATCAGATTCGAACCACCGGCATCATCACCTACGACGAACGCAAGATTCATCATGTCCATACTAAATATGGCGGTTGGATTGAAAAACTCTACGTGGACTTTAAGGGGCAGTTCGTCAAAAAAGGCGACATCGTCATGGATATATACAGTCCGAAACTGGTCTCTACCCAGGAGGAGTTTCTCCTCGCTTTGAAGTACAAGGAGTCGCTCGAAAACAGCCCCATTCCGGAAATCCGCCGTGGCGCCGAAACCCTTCTTAAAACCACTCGCCGGCGGCTGGAACTGTTCGATGTGCCCAACCACCAGATTGAAGAACTGAAAAAAGATCGTCTGATAAAAAAAGCCATGCACATCCATTCACACACCAGCGGCTTCGTGATTAAAAAAAATGTGGATCACGGCGAATACATTGAGGCCACGAAACCGCTGTACATGATCGCGGATTTATCCAACATCTGGGTCATGGCCGATATTTACGAACACGAGCTTCCATGGGTGAAGATCGGACAAAAGGCTGAAATGAATCTTTCTTACTTCCCCGGAAAGACCTTTAAAGGAGAAGTCACGTACATCGATCCGTACCTCGATCCCAAAAGCCGAACCTTGAAAGTACGCATGGAATTTAAAAATCCAGATGGAGCGCTCAAACCAGACATGTACGCCAACGTTTTTTTGAAATCCACCGTGGCTAAAAACGGCGTGGCCGTACCGGAGCAGGCGATCATTCGATCCGGAGAAAACGATTTGGTTGTCGTCCAAACCGGCGCTGGACAATTCGAATCCCGAAAAATCGTTTTGGGTGCTCAGGCCGAAGACTATTATCAGGTGCTCGAGGGGCTCCGCCCTGGAGAGACCGTCGTCACGTCTTCCAGTTTCCTCATCGATTCCGAGAGCAGGCTGACGGAAGCACTAAATAAATTCAATGCCTCCAGAGATGGGACAAAGAAGAAAAATGAGATGAAAATGGAAAGCGATAATAAAGGACAACAACCCGGAAAACTGGAGTTGCAACTGGATGAAAAAAGCACAGACCAATAATATTAAGACTGGAATGCAATCGCACGCAGTCTCGTTCGAAAACAGGAAGCTCTCATGCTGAAACGGATTATTGGCGCCTCTCTGAAAAACCGGTTTCTGGTTTTGCTCGGTGCTCTGGCAGTGTTTGGCTGGGGCGTTTACTCCATGAAAACCATAAACCTGGATGCTATTCCGGACTTGAGTGATGTTCAGGTCATCGTGTTTACTGAATTTCCCGGACAGGCGCCACAAACCGTCGAAGACCAGATCACCTACCCTCTCACCACCACCATGTTGTCCGTTCCTTTCGCCAAAGTGGTACGCGGTTACTCCTATTTCGGTCTGTCATTCGTGTACATCATTTTCGAAGATGGCACGGATCTGTACTGGGCACGCAGCCGGGTTCTGGAGCAACTGAATTTCGTATCTAAAAAATTACCACAAGGCATCACACCGTCTCTGGGACCCGATGCCACAGGCGTCGGCTGGGTGTATCAATACGCCTTGGTCGATCGCACAGGCCAGCACGATCTTTCGGAGTTGCGTTCCATTCAGGACTGGTTCCTGCGTTACGAATTGCAAACCGTACCGGGCGTATCCGAAGTGGCCAGTATTGGCGGCTACGTCAAGCAGTATCAGGTCGAAGTCGATCCCAACAAGCTGAAGGCGTACAACATCCCGTTGACCAAAATCAAAAATGCCATCCAGCGCAGCAACAACGATGTGGGCGGTCGTCTGCTTGAAATGTCGGAAACCGAGTACATGGTGCGCGGCCTGGGCTACATTAAAAATATTGAGGATATCGAACATATTCCATTGGGGGTTGATGCCAAGGGAACGCCGATTCTGGTCCGTGACGTTGGCCGTGTGACCCTGGGGCCAGATCTACGCCGGGGATTGGCCGAGTTGAACGGAGAGGGAGAAACCGTTGGCGGAATCATTGTTCAGCGCTTCGGGGAAAATGCTTTGGGGGTGATCCACCGCGTCAAGCACAAGCTCGATCAACTGAAAAAGGGACTGCCCGACGGGGTCGAAATCATCGAAGTGTACGATCGTTCCAAACTCATCCAACGGGCCATCGCCAACCTGAAAGAGAAACTGATTGAGGAAAGCGCTGCTGTTGCCCTGATCAGCATTTTCTTTTTACTGCATCTACGATCGTCTCTGGTCGCCATCATCACCATCCCCATGGGCATTCTGATGGCCTTCATCGTGATGAAGTATCAGGGCCTGAACGCCAACATCATGTCGCTGGGCGGTATCGCCATCGCCATCGGCGCCATGATCGACGGCGCCATCGTCATGATCGAAAACGCGCACAAGCATCTGGAACGGGATCGCGGCAAGAAAGACCACTGGCAGATCATCTACGAAGCCGCCTCGGAAGTGGGCCCTGCCCTGTTCTACAGCCTTCTCATCATCACCGTTTCATTTTTGCCCGTGTTCACTTTGGAAGCTCAGGAAGGCCGTTTGTTTTCTCCGCTCGCGTTCACCAAAACCTATTCCATGGCAGCGGCGGCCATCCTCGCCGTCACGCTGGTCCCGGTCATTATGGGATATTTTATTCGCGGCTACATTCTCCCGGAAAAGAAAAATCCCATCACCTGGTTATTGACGAATCTCTTTCGCCCTGTTCTCTGGCTGGCCCTGCGCATGAAAACGGTGGTCATCCTTGCCGCGCTTCTCATTGTACTGGTCACCCTGATTCCTTTAAAGAAACTGGGCTCGGAGTTCATGCCTCCTCTCAACGAAGGCGATATCCTCTACATGCCCACCACGCTGCCGGGCATCTCCATCACCAAGGCCAAACAACTCTTGCAGCAGACCGACAAAATCATCAAACAATTTCCGGAAGTCAAAAATGTTTTTGGGAAAATAGGGCGAGCGGAAACCGCAACCGATCCCGCACCCTTGAGCATGATCGAGACCACCATCACCCTCAAACCGAAAGCCGCCTGGCGGCCGGGCGTCACCACAAAATCCCTGATCGATGAAATGGACGCTGCACTGCAGTTCCCCGGCCTTACCAATACATGGACCATGCCCATCAAAACCCGCATTGACATGCTGTCCACTGGAATCAAGACGCCTGTCGGCATCAAGATATCCGGAGATAACCTGAAAACGCTTCAGAAACTGGGGCAGCAAGTGGAATCCATGGCCCGCAACATCCCGGGAACCGCAAGCGTTTATGCGGAACGCGTGATCGGCGGCAATTATTTTGATTTTGTCATCGACCGCAAACAGGCGGCGCGTTATGGCCTGACTGTGGGCGATGTACAGGATGTCATTCAAACTGCCATCGGCGGCATGAACATCACCAACACCATTGAAGGTTTGGAGCGCTACCCGGTCAATCTCCGCTACAGCCGGGAATTGCGCGACAACATCAGCCAACTGCAACGTGTGCTGATCCCCACTCCGCGCGGCGAGCACATCCCCATGGCACAGGTGGCTCAGATAGAAATCAAGAAAGGTCCGCCTGTCATTAAAACTGAGAATGCGCGGTTGAATGCATGGATCTATGTTGACATCAAGGATATCGACGTTGGCACCTATGTCGAGCGCGCCAAACAAATCATCGGTGAACAGGTTGACTTGCCGGCTGGTTACAATCTGATGTGGAGCGGCCAGTACGAATACATGGAACGCGCCAAAAAACGTTTGCAACTGATTGTTCCGGTAACCCTGCTCATGATTTTTGTATTGCTCTACCTCAACTTTCGCAACGTCACCGAAAGTCTCGTGGTCATGCTGTCCCTGCCCTTTGCCCTGGTCGGCGGCATCTGGTATCTGTATTCTCTCAACTACGAATTGAGCGTGGCCGTGGCGGTCGGCTTCATTGCATTGGCAGGTGTGGCGGCGGAGATTGGCGTGCTCGTTCTGGTTTACATCGATCAGGCTTACAAGCAACGCCAGCGTGAGGGCGCAATCAAATCCAAAACAGACATCCGCGACGCCGTGTTGGAAGGAACGTCGGAACGCATACGCCCCATTATCATGACGGTTGTCTCCACCGTAGGCGGACTGCTCCCAATCATGATCGGCTCGGGGACCGGTTCCGATGTGATGAAACGCATCGCCGCGCCTATGGTGGGCGGCATGATTTCCGCCACAATTCTGACCCTGATCGTCGTGCCCACTCTTTATAACCTGATTCTGGAAATCCGATTCAAACTATACAAACCCCCTATCCCGGAGAGTTCCAATAATGAGGAAGGGGCCCGCAAAGATGCAGATCGCGTTGGGCTCAACCCTCCCCAGTCACATTAATTGCGACATCCTTCTGAACAAAGGCTCCGGGAAGCCCTCAGTACCCATGCGTTTGCTTGACACCTCCCCGCAGCAAACGTATTCTTGAATCAAATTGCATTTCAAACGAGGCTTATGAAAGACGACGTCAAAACATCCAACCGCAAGCACGAGACGGCCTCCATCGGTGGCATCACTTTAAACTTGAGTTCGCCGGACGACAGCGAGGTGATGTGGATCGGGCAGGGAGAAATCCTGCGCCAGATTCTCGCCTGCTGGATGGTGATCGCCGAAAAGGACATGCCCTTGTCGCCGCGCATCATCGGCATGCCGGGTATCGGTAAAACCACGCTGTGCATGGTCGCCGCGCATCAGCGCAATCAGCCTCTGTATATCTTTCAGTGCACCAGCGACACGCGCCCGGAAGATTTGCTGGTCACCCCGGTGCTGGCGGAAAACGGACGCATTTCCTACCATGCCTCGCCCCTCGTCACCGCCATGATCCACGGCGGCATCTGCATTCTCGATGAAGGCAACCGCATGAATGAGAAAAGCTGGGCGTCGCTGGCACCGCTGCTCGATCACCGCCGTTACGTGGAATCCATCATCGCCGGCATTCAGATCAAGGCGCACCCGGACTTCCGCGCCTGCGTGACCATGAACAACGACGAATCCACCTTCGAAATTCCCGATTACATCCTGTCCCGGTTGCAACCGACACTGCAATTGCAGATGCCATCGCAGGAAGACGAAATGGCGATCCTGAAATACCATCTCCCTTTCGCCGAGGACGACTTGCTCAACATGACGGTGCAGTTTCTCCAAAGGTCGCACCAGATGGATCTCGACTTTTCACCGCGCGACGGCATCCACATCCTGCAATATGCGCTCAAGCGCTTGAAGCAGGACACCGACCATCCGCTCTCCAAAGACGCCATCTGGAGCGAAGCCGTGGAGAAAGTGTTGGGCGAGGACGCCTTGAACCTGGAAGAACTGGCGGAACGAAAGCGCCGGGCTCTGGGGGCCGACCGGCTGCCCATGGGATTGGGCGACTTCTTTTTCGGCGATGACAACCCACTGCACCCCGACATGGATCGTTGAAGGTTTTGTCATGACAACTTCGAGTCCCGCAACGCCCGACGTGTTTGCGCTGAGCGACCGCATCCAGGTCCTGCCCGTGGTGCATGGCAGCGGCGATTTCACCCGCGAGGTGCGGCAGCGCCTGCTGGCTTCCGGTTGCGACTGCCTCGCCGTGTGCCTGCCACCGGAGTTTGAATCGACCGTCCAGCGCGGCCTGCAACAGCTTCCGACCATCACCATCAGTTGCATGGAAGAGGAGGACGGCACCGTCAGCTACGTGCCCATCGATCCGTCGCAGCCGGTCATCATGGCATTGCGCATCGCCCGGCAGGAAAACATTCCCTGCGAGTTCATCGATCTCAGTCTTTCTCATTATGAGCCGCGCCAGATGGAGTTCCCGGACACCCTGGCACTGCAACAGGTGTCGATGGAAAAGTTCGCGGTCAGCATGCTGCCCTTCCTGCCGAAACCGGAGGTGGACAGCCAGATGGACAAACGCTGCCGCTGGATGGCGCATCAATTGCATCGGCTTCAGATCGACCGTTCGAAAATCGTGTTCGTCTGTTCGGTGCTCGACTGGCCGTGGATCAAGCAAGCCTTCGACGAACGCGCACCCTATCCCCAACCGGAGACGCCGCCGGAATCGCCCACCCTTTACAGCGTGCATCCGGACACCCTGTTTTTCGCGCTAGCCGAGTTTCCCTACATCACCTATTTGTACGAACAACGGCGGGAGGCCATGCGCTCGGACAAGAACGTCGCCATCGACGGTGTGAAAGAAATCCTGCTCCGGGCGCGCGAGAAATTCCTGCAAAAATACAAGGTGCGTTACCACAACCTGACGCAGCAGAGTTTTCAGATTTTTTTGCAGTACGTGCGCAACCTGACATTGATGGAACACCGGTTCACCCCCGATCTTTACACCCTCGCGGTGGCGGCCAAGCAGATTGGTGGCGACCCCTTTGCCATCGCGCTGGTGGACGCGGCGCGGGAATATCCATTTCAGCAGGAGGGCGGTGACCCTCTCGATTCCGTGGCGCTGGGCATCGACCAGGCCACGTTTGGCGAGGACGAACCGGTGACCATGAAGAACCGGCTCTCGGAGACGGCGCTGCAATGGCGCACGCTGAACCTGAAACCGGAACCGGATATCGTCAAAAAAGAAGAATACAAATACCGGTGGGATCCCTACGGCCAGTGTTCGTGGCCGCCGGAAGACGAGAAGATCGAAAACCTCAATTCACACATCCGCGAACAGACCCGGCACCTCTTGGCGCACGATCTGGCCCGCACGGAAAAGTTCACCACCTCGGTCAAGGACGGCATCGATCTGCGCGATACCCTGCGCAACTGGCACACGGGCGACATCTACGTCAAAGAAATTCCGGCGTCGCGGGGCAACGTGGAAGTGGTGGTGTTCCTGTTCGAAATGGAGCCGGAACCGGACCGTTATTCATGGCGGCAAACCTGGTACGCGGAACACGAAAACGAATCGACTCTGTGTTTTTTCGCCACCAATTACATGGACAACCTGATCGGCCCCGGCATCGGTGAGGCCACCTACGGCGGCTGCATGTTGATCTATCCGCCACGCCCGATCTCCAACGTGTGGGAAGACCCGCGTCTGGCGCTGGGCGAAACGCTGGAAGAAAAATTATTGGAGGCGGCCTTCTTTCATTCCAAGGAACGTCACGTCACCGTGGTGGCACCCGGCGCGCCGCCCGCCTCGTGGCGCCGGCTGGCCCGGCACTACAACCGGCGCATCCTTCACATCCCGCTCAAGCGCCTGTCCTCACAAACCATCGAACGCGTGCGCCGTTTCCATGTGCTGAACGGCAAGCACATCCGTTCCTACGCCACGCGCTTCATTCAGGAACTTTGAGGTGATTCCGGACTCCACGTCCGCAGGCGGTAAGCACTGTCCCAGAACATCCATTCCAGTTGCGTCGATTTGATGAACGCCTCCTGCATCTCCAAGCGGGTCGCCGCACTCACTCCGTCCGCCACGCGGTCGGTGAGATCGATGGCCTGATCCACCACGGCGCTGAACTCCGGGCTGGAGTACATATCGATCCACTTCTGATACGTGTTGCCGGGCTTTGCATGCTTGTGAATATGCAAACCGACTTCGCGGTAAATCCAGAAACAGGGCAAAAGCGCGGCGATGCCCACCTCGTAACTGTCGTGGCTGGCGGTGGAGAGCAAAAACTTCGTGTAGGTGAAACAGCCGGGCTCGCGTTCCGCATCCAGTTGGATCTCGAAAAAATCGAAGTAGAACTGGTGCAGCGAACGTTCCGCCACGATAGCGCCTTTGGCAAAATCCAAAAGCAGCACGATGTCGTCCGGCGTCGGCGCTTTCGATGCGGCGATAGCCAGCGCCCGCGCGAAGTCTTCCAGGTACAGCGAGTCCTGTTTCATGTAGAACTGAAACCGCTCTTTCGCCAGCGTGCCCTCTCCCAGCTCTTTGTTGAAGGGATGATCCAGGATGTCCTGGTAGATGCCGGTGATGGAAGACCAGGCGTCTTGGGTGAATGACATGGAGTCTCCTTAAAAAATCAACGTTGCGGCCACAACTGAAAGAAATGGGCGACCGGTCCCTTGCCGTGTCCCAACCGATACAATGCGCCGCTCTCCAGCGCCCCGGAGATGTAATCCTTCGCATGACGCACGGCATCGGATACCGATTCCGAGCGGGCCAGGTACGCCGCCATCGCCGAGGAAAACGTGCAGCCGGTGCCATGCACATTATGCGTGTCCACATACGCGTGGTTCAACCACTGCACGCTGCCCGCATCATCGTTATGAAAAAAACAATCGTCGCCACCCACCGTCACCGGCGGACCGCCCTTGATGACCACCGCCTGCGGACCCAGCGCCGCCAGTTGGCGCGCCGCATCCTCCATGGCTTCCGCCGAATCGATGTTCATTTCCAGCAAGGCTTCGGCTTCTTTGAAATTGGGCGTCAGGAGGGTCGCCAGCGGCAGGAGTTCCGACTTCAACGCCGCCACCGCTTCATCCTGGATCAAGCGATCGCCGCTCTTGGCGAACATGACCGGATCGAGCACCACACGCTGCACGTCGAAGCGGCGCAGACCTTTAGCCACGGCGCGGATGGTTTCCGGGTTGTGCAGCATGCCGATTTTCACCGCATCGGCGCCGATGTCGCCCAACACCGCGTCCAGCTGCGCCGTCACGAAATCGGCGGGCACATCGTGGATGCCGCTGACGCCCTGCGTGTTCTGCGCCGTGAGCGCAGTGATCACAGACATGCCGTAACAACCGAGCGCCGAAAACGTTTTGAGGTCCGCCTGAATGCCCGCGCCGCCACCGCTGTCCGATCCGGCGATAGTGAGTGCGCGCAGGTACTGGGAAGAAACGGGTTTCATGCTGTCCGATGGTTGCAGTAACAAAACTGAGTTTTGCGAATTTTCATTGTCCGTAAAAACCTTGAGTGCCGCGGCAGAGCGGCCCTCATTGTCACTGAAAAAAGCCGCGGGCGCAATCCATTTATAACTTGAGTTTGTCTCATAAATATTTGATAATAAAACCCTTAATGGGCCTTTGGGGAGCGTTTCGAGGTGCTTGCAAAACGCTCCGTCCCTTTCCCACACGATCTCGAACCTCCCTGCGCATGGATAAAAACGAAACAATCAGTCGGGCCGCAGGCACGGTGGGCACCATGACCCTGGCTTCGCGGCTGTTCGGGTTCGTGCGCGATGTGGTCATCGGCATGACCTTCGGTGCGTCGGCGGCGGCGGATGCGTTCTTCGTCGCCTTTCGCATCCCCAACATCCAGCGCCGCATCCTGGGCGAAGGCGCGGTGAGCGCCGCCATGATTCCGGTTTACGGCGAGTACGTCAACACCCGCAGCAAGGAAGACACCCAGCGCTTCGCCTCCAATCTGTTCAACATCCAGACCGTGGTGCTGGTGCTGGTCACCCTCGGCATCGTTTTGCTCGCGCCGCTGATCATCACCGTGTTCGCGCCGGGCTTCCTCGATGAGCCGGGCAAGTTCGAACTCACCGTGTCGCTCACGCGCTGGATGGGTCCGTTCCTGATCTTCATCGGCTTGAGCGCGTATTGCATGGGCCTGCTGAACACACACGGCAATTTCGCCCTGCCGGCGGCGGCGCCGGTCATTTTGAACATCGGCATGATCGCCGGCGCCCTGTTCATTTCGCCGTTTCTGGAAGAGCCAATCATGGGACTGGCGATCGGCGTGCTGCTGGGTGCGTTGTTGCAGTTGCTGGTGCAGTTGCCGCAAACGTTCCGGCAGGGTCTGAAGCTGTCGGCGGTCCTCGACTGGAAAGATCCCGGCATCCTGAAAATCGCAAAACTACTCGGGCCCGCCATCATCGCCTTCGGCGTCTATGAAGTGAGTCTGCTGATCGAAACCCTGCTTGCGTCGCTGCTGCCCGGGGGTTCCATTTCATACCTCTATTACGCCAACCGGCTGGTGCAACTGCCGCTGGGCGTGTTCGGCGTGGCGCTGGGCATCGCCATCCTGCCGACCTTGACCGCGCAGGCGGCCAAAGAGCAGTACACCGAATTGCGCGGCACGCTGAACTTCGGCATCCGCTGGATTCTGTTCATCACCATCCCGGCGACCGTGGGACTGGCGGTGCTCAGTTTTCCCATCATCCAGACGTTGTGGGAACGCGGCGAGTTCGTGCGCTCCACCACCGAGGGCACGCAGTTCGCCCTGATTTTTTATTCGCTCGGCCTGTGCGCTTTCTGCGGCATGAAAGTGCTGGTGTCCGCCTTCTATTCGTTGCAGGACACGAAGACGCCGATGCGCATCGGCGTTTACACCATGATCCTGAACGTGGGGCTGGCCGTAGCGCTGATGGGACCCTTGCAACATGGCGGGCTGGCGCTGGCCACCTCGCTGTCCTCCATCGCCAACGCGGCGGTCCTCGTGTACCTGCTGAAGCAACGGCTGGGCCGTTTGGGCGGACGCAAGATCGTCGCCTCCATTTGCCGCTTCACCTTCGCTGCGGCGCTCATGGGAACGGTCGTTTACTTTATCAACAGTTGGCTGTTTCTGCCCACCGACAGCCTGATCGTGCGCCTGACCGTGTTGCTGGCGGAAGTGTTTCTGGGAGCCACGGTCTATGCAGGCATCGCAGCCCTGATGAAGATGGAGGAATGGCGGTTCCTGGTCAAGTTGCTCAAGGACCGCAAAGCCCGGAAAGCTCTCCCCGAAACCCTGCCGGAAGACCTGCCCTGACAGCTTGTCCTTGTATTGGCCGATTCTTTGCCTATAATGTGGCCTCCATAAAACCATGAAAGGAGTTTGCAATGCTGGCCTGCCTCGATTTGGAAGGCGTGCTGATCCCGGAAATCTGGATTGCGTTTGCCGAAAAAACCGGCATCGAAAAACTGCGCCTCACCACCCGCGACATTCCCGATTACGATGAGCTGATGCAGGGACGCCTGAAAATTCTCGACGAGCACAATCTGAAGCTCAACGACATTCAAAACGTGATCGGCACCTTGAAACCGCTGGAGGGAGCGCGGGAGTTTCTCGACTGGTTGAAGTCGGAGTTTCAGGTGATCATCCTGTCCGACACGTTCTATCAGTTCGCCGGACCGTTGATGGCACAGTTGGAGTACCCCACTCTGTTCTGTCACGAACTGGTGGTGGAAGAGGACGGGCGCATCGCCGACTACCGCCTGCGTCAGGCCGATGGCAAATCGAAAGCCGTGGCCGCGCTGAAAAGCCTCAACTTCAAAGTCATCGCGTCGGGCGACTCGTACAACGACACCGGCATGCTGAAGGAAGCGCATGCGGGGATTTTCTTCAAGCCGCCGGAGTCCATCACCCACGAGTTTCCGCAGTTCCCGGTGACGCACACCTTCGACGCCTTGAAGCGTGAGTTCATGGAAACCCGCGACCGCCTGAACGAACACTGCTGACGCGAATCATTCCACGCGGGCGGAGAGCAGATCGGTGGCAATCCAGCCGGATTTGCCGTTCAGCAGCACCTTGCTCCAGTCGTCGTTCTTTTCGGTGACGGCGATCTTTTCGCCCTTGCCCACGACGAGGATCACCGGGCTGTCGAGCTTCGGCTCGGCACGCACGTTGACGCGGTCGGCATTGACGTAATGGATGATCTTCAGGTCTTCGTCCTGCGGCCGGTCTTCGGGAGCGACAATCTCTTCCCCGGTCTTGGGGATCCCCTCGGTCAACGAAACCCCCATCTTGAGCGCCACCACAGCGGCGAACGCCAACAGGATGCAGACAATGCTGAACGCCGCTTTGCCCAGTGGAAGGCCTCCTTCCGGCTGCGGCGGTGGCGGCTTCGGCGCTTCGCAGTTGAAGCAGAACACCGCATTGGGCGGCAACGGCTTCTGGCAGGCCACGCAGTATTCCGTCACGTGCGCTTGTTTTTCCTCCATCGGTTTCAACGGCCGGCCTGCTGGTCGGCGAGCCGGTAAATCGCCGTGTACTTGGCCTGCAAATAGGCGATGAACGGACTCGGATTGAAAGGTTCGCCGGTCACCTGCTTGAGCAACGTGTCGGTGTCGTAGAGCTTGCCTTTGGAATGCACGTTGCGGTTCAACCACTCTTTGATCACTTTGAAGTTTCCGCTGGCGATGTGATCGCGGATGTCCGGCATCTCGCGCTCCAGCGCCTTATAGAACTGGCAGGCCATCATCGCCCCCAGGGTGTATGACGGGAAATAACCGAAGGCGCCGCCGCTCCAGTGCACATCCTGCAACACGCCTTCCCGGTCGGTGGGGGGGCGGATGCCGAGGTACGCTTCCATTTTGTCATTCCAGATGCGTGGCAGGTCCTGCACCTGCATCGAACCATCGAACAAACCCTTTTCGATTTCATAACGCAGGATGACGTGCATGGGATAGGTCACCTCGTCGGCTTCGACACGGATGAATGACGGCTGACACGTATTGATGCCTTCATAGGCTTTGTGGGCATCCACGTTCCGGAACGCTTCGGGAAACGTCTCGGCGAACAGACTGCAATAACGCTGGGCGAACGCCTGCTGCTGCGCGATCATGCGCTCCCAGAACAGCGATTGCGACTCGTGCACGCCGGTGGTGAGCGCCTCCGACACCGGCAGAGCCTTCTGATCTTGCATGCGCCCCTGTTCATAGAGCGCGTGGCCGGTTTCGTGGATGGCGGCGTAGAGGGATTCGATGAAATTGTCTTCGCGGTAACGGGTGGTGATGCGCACATCGGTGCAGTCACCGCCGCCACAAAAAGGATGCACGGAAACATCGACGCGGCCGTTGTCAAAATTGAACCCCATGTCGCGGATGACATGCTGGCCCAGCGCCTTCTGCTCAGCGAGCGGAAAATGGCCCTGCAAAAACGACGTGTCGGGTTTGTAATCGCTGTCCTTGATGGCGGCGATCAGCGGCACCAGCTCCGCCTTGAGACGCTCGAAAACAGGATCGATGCGTTCCATGGTGAAGCCCTGCTCGAACACGTCGATGTTCACATCATAAGCGGGGCGATTCGGGTCGATGTGGTGCGCCCATTGTTTTTTGAGCTCGACCATTTTTTCAAGGAAGGGAGCGAAGCTTGCAAAATCGTTGTCCTCGCGGGCCTTGACCCAGATGTGATGACCGCGCGACCCCATCTCCGCCAGTTCCTGAACCAACTGTCGCGGCACTTTCACTTCCCGGTCATATTCCCGGCGGGTTTCGCGAATGTTGCAGCGCTCCACATCGTTGAATTCAGATTCCGGCGCCGACTCCAACTGCGTGAGCCATTCGCCGATTTCGGGAGCGGTGAACTTGTCATGCGACAACCCGGCCAGCGTCGATAACTGATGAGCGCGGGAATCGCCGCCGCCGGGCGGCATGATGACCTCTTGATCCCAGTGCAGAATACCCATGACGCTGTTGAGATAATGAACTTCCTGCAGCCGGGCCACCAGGCTGTCGTAAACGCCGCGCAGCGAAATTTCCGTGTTCCGGGTCATGACCAATACACCCCCTGACAAATGACAATTGTTTTATGTTTTATAATGAAATAGCAGAAAGCAACCTCTGATCCCAGAATTATAACAAGCTCCCACCAAGGATGCCGCCTTATGAATTCCGGAAAAGAAACCGCTCGAACCATTCACGCCCGCTTGAAAATCCTGGGTCGATCCCTGCTCAGCGAACAAAACTCCGTCCAATACTATCAAACCCTCCTGGACAAGACGCCTTCCGAAACCGAAGAACAACTCGGTGAACGGAAGATGTACGAGGATCTGCATGCCCAGGAAGAAAGCCATGTGCAATGGATCCGGGACCAGATTGAGTACTGGGCAAAGCAGCTGAAAGCGTTGGGAAATCAGCAAACTTCACGGTCCCGCAGGGAACATCGCGCTCAGGCAATGCCTGAAGGTTTATGAGCCAACCCTTGTTGAATGGATGGCTGGCTCAAACACCCCACTTCCCGAGACCTCCCGGTTTATAGATTGACAATTCAATACGTTAATCATAATATTGATAACAATTCTCATTTTTATTTTTGCGGATCTGGACTGTTCGGGTTCAGCCGTCTTCCCCTTTTATCTATTGGAATTGATGAAAACTCTTAATTTTCGTCCCATGAAGAAACTATTCTTCCAAGCTCCCCTGCTGTTTTGCCTGTTAATTGGAACCCTCTCTCCTGCCCCGGTCTTCGCCCAGGCGGACACCGCAGCGGTGCAGTCCAAACTCGAAAAAGTCATCATGATGATGAACATCGTGGACAAGGAATACGAGCTGGCCATCGCAGACGGTGCCATCATCAATGCCGCCGAATACGAAGAGAGCCAGGTCTTTCTCAGCCAGGCCTTCGAACGCTTCCAATCCGTCTCCGACAAGGCCAAATCCGCCAAGGGAGCGCGTGACATCACCGCAAGGTACCAGCAATTGATGGGGGACATCAAGGCCAAGAAAGATCCGGCGGATATCAAGGCGCAGGTTCAGGCCATCAATGCCGGCCTCATTGGAGAGTTCGACATTCAAATCAGCAAGACTCCGAAAGAGCCGGTTGACCTTGCAAAAGGCAAACAGATTTACATGACCAGCTGCCGTATCTGCCACGGAGTCAGTGGACAGGGCGACGGCCCCATTTCCCATCAACTGGAGCCGAAACCCGCCGTGCTGGCGGACCCGTCGATCACCGGCGACCAGCAATCGGTCGCATACGACAATTTTCAGATCATCAATGTGGGCATTGCCAATACCGGCATGGTGGGCTGGGCGGATCAACTCTCCCAGCAGGACATCTGGAACGTCACCTACTACATTCGCACCTTTTCCAACGACAACGTCAAGCTGCCTCTGGTTGCGGCCGGCGCCACGGCGACCGCCGGAGGCTCCGAGGCGTATTTGCAGTCATTTGAAGAAGTGGAAAGCATGGTCACCGCCACTTGGAACGCCTACAAAGAAGGCGATACCAAGCGTGCTGCGGAACTGGCTTTCGATGCCTACCTGACTTACGAGAAGGTCGAAGCTGCATTGGTGACCAAACGCAAGGAACTGGGCCTGCGGCTCGAATCGGCCTTCGGTCGCCTGCAGGCAGAGTTGAAACGCGACGCGCCGCGCGAACTGATCGAAAACCTCGTCTCCGACATCCAGCGCGACCTCGCCGAAGGCAAGGCGGAGATGACGCAGGATATCGGTTTCACCGGCTTGTTCATCCAGTCTTTTTCCATCATCGTCCGCGAAGGATTCGAGGCCATCCTCATCATCGCCGCCCTGATCACCTTTCTGGTTCGATCCCGCAATCAGGAAAAGCTGAAAACCATTTACATCGGCGTCGCCATCGGCATCGTCGGCAGTTTCATCACCTACTACATCCTGCAGGAAGTTTTGCATATCAGCATGTCCAGCCAGGAATTGATCGAAGGATGGATCATGCTGATTGCGGTGGTGGTTCTGTTTTACGTCAGTTATTGGCTGATCTCGAAGATCGAGACGGCGAAATGGCAAAAATTCATCACGCGCAAAATGCAGGATGCCGTCAGCAGCGGCAGCGCCTGGACCTTGGGCATGGTGGCCTTCCTTTCCGTGTACCGGGAAGGCTTTGAGACGGTTCTCTTTTACAAGGCGCTCTATCTGTATGCTGGAGAGACCACCGGCGGCATCGTACCCGGTTTTCTTGTCGGCTGCCTGGTTCTGGCCGTGGTGTTTTACATGATCAACAAGCTGGGCGTGCGCATCCCGATCAAATGGTTTTTCGGCGTCACCAGCGTGTTCCTGTATTTCATGGCATTCGTTTTCATGGGCAAGGGCCTGCACGAATTGCAGATGGGAGGCCAGTTGTCGGCCACTGCGGCCGATTTCGCGCCCGAGATTTCGGTATTGGGCATGTACCCCACCTGGGAAACGTTCATCGGCCAAATGGTGCTGCTGCTGGCTTTTGCCGGAGCGCTCATTTACACCTTCATCATCAAGCAGGAAAAGGCAGCACTCGAATTGAAAAGCAGCACCAACGAGCTACAGCAGAACATCACCCAGGTGCACGACCTGGTGGAGCACATTTCCCATCACGCGAAACGATGTGAGCTGTTCCTCAAGGACACGCGCGACCAGGATTTAAAGGAACTGTCCGGGCATCTGAAAGAAATCGATGAGAAAGTGCACGAGTTGTTCGATCAGGTGAAGAGTTTTGAAAACCAGTTGAATGACGAATACGACCGCCTTTCCCAGCCCATGGGCGCCAAATCAAAGGAACTGCATTGAAATTCAGGAATTTCAAAACGGCGCACGTTCCATAAATGGACGGGATGGATGGAGAGGGGGATCGGAACCGCGTAACTTTGGTGCGATTGAATTGCCGCGGTGAGGTGAAGCCGGGCGGCTTCAGTGGATGAAGTTTTTGTCGCGGTTGGGGTCGCTGAGGTAACTCAGGTCGCGGTGCAGGTCCATTTTCTTGAACTCGTCCCAGTTGTCCCGGAACAGGTTGAACCCGACAAAATCCAGTGCCTGCATCAGTTCGAGGTCGTGAATTTTCTGCTCACCCGCTTCGGCCTGTGCTTCTCGAATCACTTCTTCCAAGCCTTCGCAAATTTTTGCAAACTGTTCCTCGTCTTCCCAATTCGAGGCATGTTTTAAAAAATCGAAGCTCATGGGTGGTGTCCTCCGGTACGAGTGAGTGCATTGCTTCATTTATTTTTATTCAAAAAAGCGGTCACTTCAATCAAAATTTCCGCCAAATCGTGCTGGATGGCGGCATGGTCCCCGCTCTCCATCCTTTGCTGCGAAAATACAGAAGCTCCCACCGCCACCGCCGACGCCCCTTTTTCGAAGTAGTCCCGCACATTGGAAGCGCGCACACCGCCGACGGCCATCAGCCGGATGTCGTTGAAAGGCCCTTTGATTTCCCGGAAGTACCCCGGACCCAGGACCGACGCAGGGAAAACCTTGACCATGCAGGCCCCGGCGTTCCAGGCGTTCTCGATTTCTGTGGGGGTGAAGGCACCAGGGAAATGGTGAAGGCCCTGCTCCCGGCAAAACCGGGCGACTTCGGGTTGCGCTGTAGGACTGACCAGAAAGCGTGCCCCGGCAGCCGTTGCCATCTCCGCATCGCGAACCGACAACACCGTGCCGGCACCCAGACAAAGCGAATCGGAAAACTCCCGGTCCGCTGCTTTCAGCAGGGAGATCGCATCCGGCGTATTCAGGGTGAGTTCGACAAACTCGACACCGGACCGCACCACCGCCTGCAACACGCCGTGCAACTGCGTCTCCGTTACGCCCCGGATGATCCCCAGCACCGGTTTTTGGGCAAACCGGGCCGGGTCGAAGGCAACGCCGGACATCCCGTCACACGTTGGATTCGTTGATCAGCTTCTCGTAAAACTGGAGAAAATCGTCCCGTTTGTCGGAATTCAGCAGCGCCATCGCAAACCGGGGGTGCAAATCCAGAACGCCGGTAATCATATATGGGATGTAGTAACCCCATTCGATTTCCTGACTGATCTTGATGAAGTCGGAACCGATGACATTGAGGATCGGGCGCAGATCGAACTTTGGGTTCTTCAGGAACCCCAGCAGCAACTCCAACGGACAGTTGCCCGCAGCGCGTCCGATGCCATAGATCGTACCGTCGAGGTAGTTGACGTTATTGATGATGGCCTCAATGGTGTTGGCGAAGGCCAACTGCTGGTTGTTGTGCGCATGGATGCCGATTTCCTTGCTCGGCATCAGCCCCTTGTATTTTTTCGCAAGGTAGGCGATCTGCTCGGAGTACAACGCGCCGAAACTATCGACCAGATACACCACGCGGGTTTTGCTTTCTTTCTCCACCTGCATCAAGGCCTCATCCAACTCCCGCTCGCGGGCGTGGGAAACGGCCATGATGTTGATGCTGGTCTCGTAGCCCTTGTCTTCGAGCAGATTGACCATGTCGATGGCCTTGTCAATGTCCTTGACGTAGCTGGCCACGCGCATCATGTCGATATAACTTTCACCTTTGGGTACAATGGTTTCCGGGTCAACGCGGCCAATATCCACCATCACGGAAAGCTTGGCTCTCTTTTCAATGCCCTGCACAATAGGCTCGATGTCCTTTTCTGTGCAGAATTTCATGGGGCCATATTCCTTGCGATCAAACTGGGACTCGTCCGCCTTGTAGCCCAATTCAATATAATCCACCCCCGCTTCGTTGGCCGCCTGATAGACTTTTCGAACCAAATCGTTGGAGAATTGATGGTTGTTCATCAATCCGCCATCGCGAATGGTGCAATCCAGAACCTTTATTTCAGGACGATACATGCCAGACTCACTCCAGTAACAAAATCGGACCCGTCGGTCCGATGTATTGAATTGATAGGTTGTTTTTTAAACTAATTGATTTTGCTGATTATATTTTTCTAAAGCAGCGCAGTCAATGAGATTATCCAAAAACTTGCGCGGAAGCCGTAAAATTTGACTTTCCTCCCACTTACTTGATAAATAAATGTTTTCTTGGAAGAGAATCGAGGGGGGTCGGGCAACTTGTCATTAACTGATTGAAAACAGGGGGGAATATGAACTTTTGGCTGGTCAAACAGGAACCATCCGCCTACAGCTGGGAGCAGTTCGTCCAGGACAAGGGGACTTATTGGAACGGGGTGCGGAATTATCAGGCCCGCAACAACCTGCAAGCCATGAAAAAGGGAGATCTCGTGCTTTTTTATCACAGTGTGGTCGGCAAGGAGATCATGGGCATCGCCAAGGTCACCCGGGAATCGTATCCGGACCCGACCGCGGAAGAAGGCAACTGGGTGGTGGTGGATCTCAAGCCGGCTAAGGCGTTCAACAAAACCGTCACTCTGGAGGAAATCAAAAACAATTCGAAATTGAAGGACATCGCACTCATCAAACAGTCGCGGCTGTCCGTCATGCCGCTCAAGGCAACGGAATTCAAAATCCTCCTGCAAATGGGCGATACCCCCTACTCCGGCGTATGAACCCGGCCTGCTCTGCCGGCAAAAAGGGCGTTGACTTGCCGGGGGGGGTAGGATTTAATTGAAACGTTTTGCAGAGTTCTTCCAACTGCGGTTCAATCAGGAAAATGGCGCGCCTGCCATAAAAACGGGTTTCCGGCCAAGCTCCATTCGGTTTTAAAATTGACTGCCAGGGTCTTGTTGATGACGACGCTTTTGCCGGGTGGGGCCGCACTGCGGATGACAAGGTCGAATCCTGCCTCGCCAAACTGACCCCTCTCAAAAAGACAAGGGCTGTTGTCAATGAACGGGGACGCACGGGTTCCTGTTCCGGCAAAGCACGGCTTTGAGCGACCCTTCAGGTACCGCGGGTGGGGTTATGACGGCAGTGTCGGCGACTCCTGAATCCCGCTCCGTTTCACAATGCAATTCACTCCATTCCATCCAAACGAACGAGGAGGATCATGGCAAACTATCTGGTAATTGGCGGAACCGGTGTCATGGGCAAAGCGGCCATGGAAGCGGTTCGCGAAACTTACGGTAAGGACGCCCATATCATCGCCAACTGGTATGCAAAGGAAGACACGGGAATTGAAATCGAGGGAGCCGATCAAACGGTGTTCGGCGATGTCACCGATCCAAAATGCCGCGAGCAGTTGAAGCAGGCGGGCGGCGGAGAATTCGAATACCTGTTCTACGCCACCGCGCTCGGCGCCGTCGGCTTCGCCATCAAGGAAACCACTCCCGAACAGATCAAAGACTCCAATCGCGTCTCCTTCGATCCGATGGTCGCATTGGAACAGGAAATGGACATCGGCACCGTGGTCAGCTATTCGACCTTTTACACCACCCGGCATCAGTTGGGCAGTTACGGCGCCATGGGTTATTCCAAGGAAGCCCTCGAAAAGTACACGGTCGAACCCGGCAAATCCAAACACGCCTGCATCCGTGCGGGGCTGTTTGAGTCCCAGTCTTCACGCGGCATCAAACTGCTTTTGCGCAAAACAGCCAAGGACCTGAACAACCTCAGGGACCCTCTGATTCGGTCGTACTTTGAAGGCGTCAGCACCAAGGACGGCGTGGACAATTACCTGAACGGGATCATCCAGGAAGAGAAGGAATTATTCGGAGACAGCCCGACGCGGGAGGCCAATTTGAAGCAGGCTCACCTGGAACTGCTCAAAGCCACACCGCCTGTATTCGTGAATGTGTGCGGAGCCAAGATCTGGCTCACTCACGAACCGCTGTTGCTGAAAGACCACATATAAAAAAAGACCCGCCTTCGCATGCGGGTCTTTTCAAACAGCATATTCTTTTTCGCAGTGAGGTACGCCGAAAGCGCCACCCCGCCCGCCGCGCCTATTTCTTTTTCGGGACGTACCAGCCGGTCCGCATATAGGAATCGTTCATTTTGACGTGTTCGTCAAGATTGTCGATTTCTTTCGTGCGGGCTTCGGGCTCGTGATCCCGATCGAATTTTTTCAGGCAGTTTTCCCGGGTTTTGTCGGACAACAGGGTGGCCCGTTTGGTCCGCACCCGGCCTGTTTTTTTGGCGCGGCTCTGCTTCAGTTTTTTCGCGTCGTCAGACGACAAACCACCGATAACCATTTATCTTCAAACCCCCTATACGTTTATAGAGTGTGTTAGACTACAACTTCACTCTCAATATAGTACCAGAAACCCATGCCTGTCGATAATTTAAAAGAACTCCTGGAAAACGAGGAAACTTCCGAAGAGCAACTGCGCGAAGCGGTTCACCAGATCGACCATTTCGAGATCGCCCGCCTCTTGCATCAACTCCCGCCTGAAGAGAAAGTCAAAGTATTTCAGCTACTTAGCGACGATATCAAGAAGCAGGAGGTGCTCTACGAAACGGACATCGAAAGCCGCGGCATTCTGATCGAAGAGCTCGGCCATGAGAACATGGCGCAGTTTCTGGAAGCCATGCCTAAGGATGAGGCGGTGGACATCCTGCAGGAAGCGGACCTTGAAGTTCAGGAAAAAATTCTTGAACAGATGGTGCCGGACGATGCGCAGACACTCAAAAATCTTCTGAGCTATAAAGAAGAAACCGCCGGCGGTCTGATGAGCCCGCACTTCAACCAGGTGCAACCCCACGAGATGGCGGGCGACATCCTGATGAATTTTTTGAGACACAACAAGCAGGATCACGGCACGAACTTTTACGTCGTCAATGATTACCGCGAGCTGGTGGGCACCTTCACCCTGCGCGACCTGCTCAACGCGCCGCCCAAGGCCCTTGCCACCGACATCATCTGGGAGCACACGCCACAGGTGCACCTGGACGACTCATGCGAAAAGGTGGCCAATGAAATGGATCACGAACACATCAGCACCATCCCCGTGGTGGACGATCAAAACGTCCTGCACGGCATCATCAGTTTTGATGACGTGCTGCGGGGATTGAAGAATACCGCAAGTGAAGACATTTACACGATGATCGGCGCTTCGACCAAGATCGACGCCTTCGCCCAGACCACGCGCTCCAAGATCGCGGCACGCGCGCCCTGGCTCCTCACCACCTTTGTCGGCGGCATGGTCAGCGCTTACATCCTGAAGGCCTTCGAATTCACTCTCAGCGAGTTCTCAATGGTGCTGTTCTTCATTCCTTTTGTTTTGGGACTGGCGGGCAATGTCGGATTGCAGGGCGCCACAGTGATCGTGCGGGGACTGGCCACGGGGGACATTCAGGACGACAACCTGAAAATTGTCATCCGCAGCGAAGTGTGGGTGGGGATCTGCCACGGATTGATTTTCGGCATGGTCTGTGGACTGTTGATCGTGGCCGTAGCCAAAACCCTGCTCGCGTCCAACCCCATGCTCGGCCTGGCTGTGGGCCTGGGTATCGTGCTGGCGGTTGCCATGGCTTCGTTCATCGGCTCGCTCACGCCCTGGGTGTTCATGAAGCTGGACATCGACCCAGCCATCAGTACGGGACCGGTGGTGACGACGGTCAACGACATCGCCGGGCTCTTCATCTATTTGACCACCACCACGCTGCTGTTTTCTCTTTTGTAAGCAGCCCGCGTCCCCCAGGCCGGTCACTCCGCCTCTTCTTCGATTTCGATGAGCGGCGTGTCCACTTCCACGTATTCGTTTTCACCGACGTAGATCTCTTTCACCACCCCCGAAAATTCCGAGATCAGGGTGAAATACCCTTCCGCAACGATTTCAGCGACAGGCATTCCTTTCTTGATGGTGTCGCCGATTTCAACCAGAAACTCATCGACTTTGCCCGAGGTCATGGTCGGGTACATCGCGGCCATGGTGATGTATGCCATAAATCATTCCTCCTATTTCAAAACACCCATCGATTTATTAATGGGAAGGATGCGGGTATAATGCTTGAAACTCTAACCGGAAGCTGAAATGGAAAAAATCAAACTGAGAGTCGGTGACCATCTTTTCGAACCCCTGTCCCGCAACAATGGCGAGATCCAGGAGATCATCAGCCACCCGGACGGTAAACTGGTCCGCGTGCGTTGGCGCGTGGACGATTTTCCCCCGCACGACACCGAGCATTTTCACAAGAAGCTGCTCAAAAGCATCCGCAGCGGGGAAATCGAATACCGGTCCATAGAAGCCAACTGAACCGTCCGCGGACTCTCTGCTTTACATTGCCACCTGAAAGACCGATTACTTGCGATACACGGTATGGGATGGGCGGCCTGCCAGAATATTTTCCTTGCCCCAGTTCACCACGCCGGCAAACTTGTCTGAATTCAGAAACGCATTGTAGGCATCCTCGGAGTTCCAGTCGGAAACGATCAGATACTGTTGCGGATCGTTCACATCCTTGTAAAGCGCCGTCGTCGTGTGGCCGTCCATCTCGCCCATCACCTTGAGGACATTGTTGAACGCATTTTCGAACACTTCTTCTTTACCGGTGATGATTTTGTAATTCATGCCAACGGTGACCATGTACTTCCCCCTTAATATTAAAAGAATAGCGAATTGAAAAATAGAATCAGGTTGCCAGCCCGATGGCCGTCAACCCGCGTTGTCCCTGCATAACGAGATGCCCGAGGGCATACCGGTTTTTCAAATACGTGACGTTCTCTTTTTGGTGCCCAGTATAATGGGAAATCCGTTCCGACGGAACCCTCACCACCACCTTCTCCGGCAAGGGCCGTCCCTGGTCCAACAACGTCGTCAACTCCTCCCGCGCCAGGCGCGAATCCACCAGCGACCGCAACGCGGGGTGGTGTGGTCCCGCCACCAGGCTTTCCAGCATGGAGGGTTCCGGGTGCAAGCCAATGCGGATAACGGGAATGCCAACGTCCTGGAACATGCGCACACCACGTGCCAGCACCGGCACCGTGCGCTCCAGCGACCACGGCGTGTAGTCGCCTTTTTGATACAGTTCGAACAAGGCGGTCCCGCGCAACACCAGCGTCGGGTAAATGCGGACGAAATCCGGTTGCAGGGCGATGGTGTCAGACACCGTTTGCAGAAACAGGGATGCGTCGTCGCCCGGCAACCCGATCATCAATTGCATGCCCAATTCAAAGCCCCGCTCGCGGATCATCGATGCCGCCCGCGGCACATTGCAAAACGCGTCTATCCTGCCGGAGCGGTTCAACACACCGGCATCCGTCGATTGCACGCCCAGTTCCACGGTCTTCACGGAATAGCGTGCGAGGCGATCCAATTTTTCGGCATCGATGAAATCAGCATGCGTGGACAGCCGGATCGAGTGCACCCATCCCGCGTCCACCTGCTGTTGCGCCTGCGACAGCAAAAACTCCTGACGCACCGCCGGCAACCCGGTGAACGTGCCCCCATAAAACGCCACCTCCCGTTTCAGCGGCAAGCGGTTGGGAGGCGTGGCAAACAGGTAGGTTTCAAATGCCTGCCGCACCCGCGTCGCGTCTTCACTGTGTTCCACACCGGAAATTTCGTTTTGATCGCAGAACACACAACGGTAGGGGCAACCTTGATGCGGAATGAAGATCGGGACGATCGATCGTTGTTTACGCGCCATGGTTCGGATTTTTAGGGTTGAGGTGCTCCAGAGCGTTGCGTGCGGCAGCCTGCTCCGCCTCTTTCTTGCTGCGTCCGGAGCCTTTTCCCTGTTCATCGCCATTGGTCCGCACCACCACTTCAAACTGCTTTTCGTGATCGGGCCCCGTTTCATTGACCACTCTATAATGAGGAATGCAACTCAGGTTTGTCTGCGCAAATTGTTGGAGCTCGCTTTTGAAGTCGCGGAACAGACTGGTTTCGGCATACTGTCCGATCTCTCCCTTCAACTTGGGCAGGAACACATCGTAAGCCGTTTCCAGATTGCTGTCGAAATAGACGGCTCCGGCCACGGCTTCGAACGCATTAGCGAGGATTGAGTTCTTGTCGCGGCCACCGGTGAGTTCTTCGCCGCGGCCGAGCAGCAGGTATTGGCCCAGATGGATCTCCCGCGCCAGTCCCGCAAGACAGGATTCGTTGACCACAGCGGCGCGGATCTTGGAAAGCAGACCTTCGGAAAAATCCTGGAACGTCTTCACCATGTAATGGCTGACAACGACATCCAGTATCGAGTCGCCCAAAAACTCGAAACGTTCGTTGTTCTTGATCGCTTCGGATTTTTCGTTGACGTAGGATTTGTGGGTGAGCGCTTTATTGAGGAGCAGATTGTCCCGAAAGGTGTACCCCAGATTGGCCTGGAGTTCTACCAGCTCATCGATTCGTTCCTTCGACAGCATGGTGGGTACCGTGTTTCATGAGTCCGTCATCTGTTTAAAAATCACCACGCCGTTGGTCCCGCCAAATCCGAAAGAATTGGAAAGGGCTGCACGGACTTTGGCCGGGCGCGCTTCGTTCGGCACATAGTCCAGATCGCATGCGGGGTCGGGAGTGGTGTAATTGATGGTCGGCGGCAGGATGCCATGGTGCATGGCAAGAACACTGAAAATGGCCTCCACCCCACCCGCGGCACCCAACAGGTGACCGGTCATGGACTTGGTGGAGCTGATCTGCAGCTTACGCGCATGATCTTTGAAGATGCTTTTGATCGCCATGGTTTCGGTGATGTCCGCACCGGTGGATGTGCCGTGCGCGTTGATGTAATCGATCTCATCCGGGTTCATCTTCGCGTCGTCCAACGCCAGCCCGATGCACTTCGCCGCACCTTCACCATCCTGAGACGGGGCGGTGATGTGATAGGCGTCGCTGTTCAGCGCATAGCCTGCGACTTCGGCGTAAATGCGGGCGCCCCGCTTTTTTGCCTGTTCCATTTCTTCCAGAATCATCAGTCCGCAGCCTTCTCCCATAACGAATCCATCGCGATCCATGTCGAACGGCCGGCTTGCGGCCTGCGGATCGTCATTGCGTGTGGACAGGGCTTTGGCTGCGGCGAAGCCGCCGATGGCCAGGGGCGTGACAACCGATTCCGTTCCGCCTGCGATCATGGTGTCGGTGACGCCGTCGCGGATCATCTTGTAGGCGTCGCCGATGGCATGCGTGCCGCTGGCACAGGCCGTCACCACACAGGTGTTGGGGCCTTTGGCGCCGAACAGGATCGAGATCTGCCCCGACGCCATGTTGGGGATCAGCATCGGGATGAAGAAAGGCGTGATTTTGCGGACGCCCTTGTTCTGATACACCTCGTGAATGCGTTCGATGGCAGGCAGTCCGCCGAGGCCCACACCGACCAGAACGCCTACTCGTTCCGCATTGGCATCGGTGATTTCAAAGCCGGCGTCTTTCAATGCGAACCGGCAACAGGCGATCGCGTAATGGATGAAGGTATCCATTTTCTTGATCTCTTTCGGCTCGATGTAGTCGGCGGGGTCAAAGTTTTTAACCTCCCCGGCTATTTTGACCGGAAAGTCATCCGCGCAAAATCGAGTGATGTGACCGATGCCTGATTTTCCCTGACACACGCCTTCCCAGTTGGCATCGACACCGATACCCAAGGGAGACAACATGCCAAGACCTGTTATGACAACACGACGGGACATAGTAAGAACGAGGTTCAGTTGGTATGGTTGTTGATGTAATCGATGGCGTTTTGAACGGTGGCGATTTTCTCGGCCTCTTCGTCCGGGATCTCGATGTCAAAGGCTTCTTCGAACGCCATGACCAGTTCCACCGTATCCAGAGAATCCGCTCCGAGGTCATCGATGAAAGATGCCGGACCGTTCACCTGGTTTTCATCCACATTCAGCTGTTCAACAATGATTTCTTTTACTTTTTGTTCTACTGACATGTTTTGAAACTCCTCAAAGATGTTACATTAACATCCCACCATTAACATTGATAACCTGGCCGGTTATGTAACGGGCCCGGTCGGATACAAGAAAAGCAACACTGTCTGCCACGTCCTGTGCCTGCCCGAGACGTGCCATGGGAATCTGCCCGATCAATTGGCTGCGAACGTCATCTTTCAACTGCCGCGTCATGTCGGTATCGATGAATCCGGGCGCTACGGCATTGACCCGGATGCCCCGGCTCGCGACTTCGCGGGCGGTGGTCTTGGTCAATCCAATCAGGCCCGCTTTCGAGGCGGAGTAATTGGCCTGCCCCATGTTGCCCATCACCCCGACAATGGAAGCGATATTGACGATCGCTCCGTCTTTCTGTTTCATCATGTGTTTGACTGCATGCTGGCTGCACAGGAAGGAACCTTTGAGGTTGATGGAAAGAACCAGATCCCAATCTTCCTCTTTCATGCGCATCAACAGGCCATCGCGCGTGATGCCCGCGTTGTTGACCAGAATATCCAACAGTTTAAATTCTTTGGAGATAGAGTCAAAAACTTTTTGGACTTCATCCCCATCGGCAACATTCAGCTTCACCGCCGAAGCGGAGCCGCCTTGTTTGCAGATGGCTTCGGCCGATTGTTCCGCGCCGTCCTGATTGACGTCCGCCAGGATCACATGTGCGCCCATTTTAGCGAGCGTCTCCCCCAACACCTGACCGATGCCGCGCGCGCCGCCGGTAACGAGAGCCACTTTATCTTTGAGTTCCATATCCCTATCCAATTCGGTTCGACAGATTATTTCAATTCGGCCACGGTTTTAGCCAGCGACTCTTCATCGCCGACCTGGTAACAACGGATGTCCTTGTTGAAACGCTTCATCAGACCGGAAAGCACTTTCCCCGACCCCACTTCAACGATGGCTTCGATCCCCTGGTCCACAATGACCTGCATGGTTTCCGTCCAGCGCACCGGGGAACACACCTGCCGCACCAGCGATTCACGCGCCTGCCCGCCCGAAGTGTTGAGCCGGGCATCGGCGTTGGTCACGACGGGAATGTCGAGTTCCTTGAAATCGATTTTTTCCATCTCCGCTTGCAACCGCACTGCCGCAGGTTCCATCAATTGGCAGTGAAAGGGCGCACTGACCGGAAGGATCACCACCTTTTTGGCACCTTGATCCCGGGCCTGTTCTGAAACCGCTTCCACCGATGCTTTGTGACCGGCTATGACGATCTGCTCCGGACTGTTGAGGTTTGCGGGTTGAACGATTGATTCCTCGGAAGAAGCATTGCGGCAAAGTTGCTGGACCTGCTCTGCGGACAATCCGATGATGGCCGCCATGGCGCCGACACCGACGGGCACCGCTTCCTGCATGAAGCGCCCACGTTGCCGGACAAGATGAACCGCATCTCCGAACCGGAGGGAGCCTGCGCAGACCAAGGCTGAGAATTCCCCCAAGCTGTGGCCCGCTGTCAGTACGGATTCTATACCATGATCGCGCAGCCGTTTCAAGGCTATTATACTGTGTGTCAAAAGCGCAGGTTGAGTGTTTTCAGTGAGTTTCAGCTTTTCTTCGGGACCCTGAAAACACAGTTCGGTGAGATTGTCACCGAGGATGTCATTGGCTTCTTCGAACAGGGCGCGGCAGCCGGGATCGGCTTCAAAAAAGTTCTGTCCCATGCCCACAAACTGGGACCCCTGCCCTGGAAACAGAAATGCGGTTTTTACCATTTGACCACCACCGATCCCCAGGTCAGTCCCGCACCCATGACGGTCAACAGCGTGACCGATCCCGGCGGGGTGCGTCCCTCCTCCCGTGCTTCATGGATGGCGATGGCAATGGATGCCGACCCGGTGTTGCCGTATTTGTGAATATTGACGAATACCTGCTCCATGGGAACCCCCAGTTTTTCCGCCACCGCTTCGATGATGCGCTGGTTCGCCTGATGCGGCACCACCAGATCGATGTCGGATTGAGTCAGCCCGTTGTGCGCCAGCGCTTCCTTCGACACTTCCGTCATGCGCTTGACCGCGACTTTGAACGTGGACTGGCCGGACATCTTGAGGCAGTACATTTTATTGTCGATGGCTTCGTAAGTGAACGAGGTTTTGCCGATGCCGCCGGGCACGATCAACAGATCCGACTGCGTGCCGTCGGAATAAATGTGTGAGGAAAGGATGCCGCAGGGCTCCGTCTTTTCCGTACGCCGCAGGATGGCCGCCCCCGCACCGTCTCCAAACAGAACGCAGGTGGTGCGGTCGGTCCAGTCCATGATGCGCGAGTTGACTTCGGTGCCGATGATGAGGATGTGCTCATAACGTCCGCTTTTGATGTACTGCTCGGCGATGGACAGGCCGAACACGAATCCGGAGCAGACCGCGGAGATGTCGTAAGCGGCGGCCTTCTCCGCTCCCAGTTCTTTTTGGACGAAGCAGGCGGTAGCGGGATAAATGACATCCGGCGTGGAAGTGCAGACGATGATCATGTCGAGATCCGCGGCTTTCAGGCCTGCCGCCTGCAACGCCATGTGGGACGCGGCGATCCCCATGGAGGACGCCGACTCATCCTTGCGGGCGATGCGTCGTTCAGCAATACCGGTCCGTGCACGGATCCATTCGTCGGTGGTATCGAGGGTTTTTTCAAGGTCGCGGTTGGTGACAATGTTCTCCGGCAGATACATACCGGTCCCTGCCAACTCCGCTTGAAAAGGTGATCGTGCGTTCATAGATTAGGAAAGGTTTCAGTACGCCGGGTAAGAGTTACTTTTCCGGCTCTTCAGTGGGCTTCTTATCTTCCGTCGTTTCGATTTCTTCGGTGTCTGTATCGATATCGTCCTCAACCGGGGAAGGCTCGGCCTTATGAGGCACGCCACCGTTTTCGTCATGACCTGCCACAATCTCCTTGATGTGCTGCCAGAACGAACCTTTGCTGTCCAGATTGTATTCGATGTCTTCGCGGATATGCTGATTCACTTTTTTTTCCACGAACTCGTGGGCACGCAGGATGGCGTTCTTGATGGCTTTGGCGCTGGAACTGCCATGGGCGATGATGACCACGCCGTTGACGCCCAAGAGCGGTGCGCCGCCCTTCTCCGAATAGTCCACCGACTTTTTGAATTCGCGGAGCCGTCCCTTGAGCATCAGGTAGCCGATCTTCGGCACGATGCCGCTGGTAAACAGGGTCTTTAAATTTTTGCCGATCATCTCGGCCAGGCTTTCGCTGATCTTCAACGCCACGTTGCCGGTGAAACCGTCGCACACGATGACGTCTGCGTTGCCCCGGTACACTTCCTTGGCTTCCACGTTGCCGATGAATCGAATGTGCGACTTGGAAAGCCAGCGGAATGTTTCCTTGGTGACTTCGTTGCCTTTACCGTCTTCTTCGCCGATGCTCAACAGGCCGACACCGGGTTCCTCCATGCCGAGAATGTATTTTGCATAAACGTGCCCCATGATGCCGAACTGAAACAGTTGATTGGATTTGCAATCGACGTTGGCGCCGGCATCTAAAAGAATGGCGAAGCCTTTTTGCGTGGGCAGTTGAATGGCGATGGCCGGGCGGTCCACCCCTTTAAGCGGTCGCAGGATGATGGTGGAGTAGGCCAGTACGGCGCCGGTGTTGCCGGCGCTGATGAACGCCTCCCCTTCCCCGCTCTTGACCAGGTCCAGCCCCACTTTCATGGACGAATCCCTTTTGGATCGCAGCACCTTGCCCGGGCTTTCGTGCATTTCCACCACTTCGCTGGCGTGCCGGACTTCTATGGGAAGGTCTTTCGCATCTTCGTACTTGTCCAGTTCCTTCTGGATGGCGTCCTCAATACCAACGAGGATGACCGGAAACCCGAATTCGCGGGTCGCCAGGACGGCTCCCTCGACAACGGCTTCCGGCGCAAAGTCTCCTCCCATGGCATCGACGACGATTTTCATTTTGTATTTGCGCTCCTCCGGTCCTTCAAACGACCCTCAACGTTGCGACCAGACTGATTGGGGCAGGAATGGAATGCGCGAGGGCATTCCGCTTGGTCTGGGGTATGGCACTGTCTTACAAAAGCCCCTGTGCTTCGAGGAAGCAAACGCTTCCCGAATCACCGGTTATATGGCTTCCACCTCAAGCACTTCTTTATCCTTGTAGTAACCGCAGTGCGGGCATACGTGGTGGGGACGTTTGAATTCGTGGCATTGCGGACATTCTCCGAATCCCGGTGCAGTCAGGGAATCGTGCGCCCGGCGCATGCCTTTGCGAGACTTCGATGTTCGTTTCTTAGGTACTGGCATGATGGCTCCTGATTATTTCAGCTTGTCCTTCAGTTGTTTCAAGACGGCCAGCCGTGGGTCGATGTTTTCATCCCCCTCACACCGGCAGCCTTCCCGGTTCAGGGAAGCTCCGCATTGCGGGCAGATCCCCTTACAATCTTCCGTGCACAAATGGACCATTGGAAGACTCAACATAATCTGATCGTAAACAGATTGAGTCAAGTCAATTTTATGGTCTGTGTAATACTCAAGTTCTATGTCGGATTCGACCAGTTCCTGCTCCGCTTCCAACTCATCCGCATCCGGCGCCGGAAGGAATGAAGTCGTGACCGGAGTGTGAACATCCAGCCGGAACGGTTCCAGGCAACGCGAGCAGGTCATGTTCATGACCGTGGACACCTCACCAACCCAAAAAATATCATGGTTGGATCGGGTTAAACTGCCCGTCACCCGTACAGGTTCAGCCAGAGAGTTTTCTTCAGAATAGACGGCGAACTGATCCGCTGATTCTGAAAGATCCAATTCCAGAGGCCCATCCTCGGGTATGTCATCAATATCAATACTCAGACTCATGGCCGTCCCGTAAATTGCGGTCTGAATTGGACAGGAACCAGATAGGCGGGCAGGTAAATATCTCAAAATCTTAGCTTTAATAGACAAGCCCGTCAACAAAAAATTTGAGGTCCGCGCGCTCAGGCTCTGGGGTGATGCCGGTCCAGGATATCCCGCATTCTTTCCTGTAAAATATGGGTGTAGATCTGCGTCGTTGCAATATCTGAATGCCCCAGCATCTGCTGCACGGAACGCAAATCGGCCCCTCGTTCCAACAGATGCGTGGCGAAAGCATGGCGCAGCGTATGCGGTGAAACCTCGGCGGCAATCCCGGCCTGGCGGACATATTGCTTGAGCAGCTTCCAAAACCCCTGACGCGTCATGCGAACTCCGCGCCGACTCAAAAATAGATCATTATTAACATTATTTTTCAAATATTTAGGGCGTACTTCCTGAATGTATAACTTAACTTGTTGGCGAGCCGCATCTCCCATCGGGATCACCCGTTCCTTGTCGCCCTTGCCGAACGAGCGCAGATACCCAACTTCCAGATTGAGGTTGCCGGTCTTGAGGCCGACCAGTTCCGAAACCCGCAAGCCGGTGGCATACAATAATTCCAGCATGGCCCGGTCGCGTTGGCCCTGCGGCGTGCTCTCATCGGGAGCATTCAACAGCGCCTCCACATCCTGCAATGACAGAATGCCCGGCAGCTTGCGCCACAGACTGGGCGACTCCAGAATTTCCACCGGATTGACGTCCACCAGGTTTTCCTGCAACAGGAATCTGTAGAAGGCTTTCAGCGAAGACAGCACCCGGGCGAGCGACCTTGTGGCCAACCCCTTCTTTTTAAGGGACAAAAAATATTCGCGAATGGCCGAAGTGGTGATACAATGTAGAGTCTCGCCGGAGAAGGCGTCCAGAAAGCCGGATATGTCCCGCCGGTAGGCCGCCACTGTATGAGGGGAATGCCTTTTCTCGATCGTCAGGTACTCTACAAATTGCTTCAGGCCGGGATTCATTGAAACTCAAAATAAGTTTATTTTTATCAATAAGTTACGCTATAATTTGCGCATAATCAACTTTTAATCGAAACCTGCCCGGGTGCCCCCCACCCTCGCAATCGATGAAGTTCTCAATACCACCCCTTACTCTGCTTTACAGCGAACGGAACACATGAAAACGAATCACATTCGTAACATCGGCATCATTGCACACGTTGACCACGGTAAAACCACGCTCATCGATCGGCTGCTGGAGCAAAGCGGCATGTTTCGTGACGGCACGGAGCACAGCTCCTGCATCATGGACAGCAACGAACTGGAGCGCGAGCGCGGCATCACCATCTTTTCCAAGAACGCCTCCATCCTTTATCAGGGCCACAAGCTGAACATCGTGGACACGCCGGGCCACGCCGACTTTGGCGGCGAGGTGGAACGCATTCTAAAAATGGTCAACGGCGTCCTGCTGCTGGTGGATGCGGCCGAGGGGCCCATGCCGCAGACCCGTTTCGTGCTGAAAAAATCCCTGGAACTCGGGCTCAAGCCCATTGTCGTCATCAACAAGATCGACCGCCCCGGCGCCAATCCGAACCGCGCTGTCGATCAGGTGTTCGATCTGTTTGTCAATCTCAACGCCACCGACGAGCAACTCGATTTTCCGATTGTGTACACCTCTGCCAAGCTGGGTTTCGCCAAGCGCACGCTGGATTCCGAACCGGGCGACATGACGCCCGTGCTCGACCTCATCGTCGAGAAAGTGCCGGCGCACACCGGCGATGCCGAAGCCCCTTTTCAGATGCAGGTCACTTCGATCGATTACAACGATTATGTCGGCCGTATCGCCATCGGCAAAATCGAGCGCGGCCGGTTTTCCGCCACGGCGCCGTCCACGCTCATCCGGCGCGATGGATCCAGCGAACCCTTCAAATTGATGAAAGCCTACACGTATGAGGGCCTGAACCGGGTGGAAGTGCAGGAAGCCGGGGTCGGCGACATCATCGGCATCGCCGGCATGAAAGATGTCGATATCGGCGAGACCATCGCCGACAGCCAGCACCCGGAACCCTTGCCTTTGATCCGCATCGACGAACCGACCATGTCGATTTATTTTGCCGTCAACGACTCCCCGTTTTCCGGCAAAGACGGCAAATTCCTCACCTCCGGCCACCTGCGCGAACGTTTGCAGAAAGAAGTGAAATCCAACATCGCGCTGCGCGTTGAGGAATCGGCGGCAGGCGACAAGTTCAAGGTTTCGGGCCGCGGCGAGTTGCATCTCGGCATTCTCATCGAAACCATGCGCCGCGAGGGGTATGAGTTCAGCATCTCGCGCCCGCAGGTCCTGCTCAAGGAGATCGAAGGCAAGACCTATGAGCCGCTCGAGTTTGTGGTCATCGACGTGGAGGAGACGTATTCCGGAAAAGTCATGGAAGCCATGGGAACACGCAAAGGTTCTCTGAAGAACATGCTGCACATGGAAGACGGGCATGTGCGTCTCGAATACCATGTGCCGACGCGCTTTCTGTTCGGTTTCCAGTCCGATTTTTTAACGATGACCAAAGGCACCGGCACCCTGCAGCACACGTTCGAAGACTTCGTGCCCTTCATGGGCGGTTCCGCCAAACGCCTGCGCGGCGCCCTGATCGCGCTGGAAAACGGACAGACCACGGGCTACTCCATCTTCAACCTGCAGGATCGCGGCCAGTTGTTCGTAGGCCCCGGTCAACCGGTGTACACCGGCATGATCATCGGCGAAAACAACAAGGACAACGACCTGGTGGTCAACATCTGCAAAGAGAAAAAATTGACCAACATGCGCGCTTCCGGCTCGGACGACACGGTCATTCTGACGCCGCCGCGCGTCATGAGTCTGGAACAGGTGCTCGGTTTTCTGAATGAGGACGAACTCGCCGAGATCACGCCTCACAACATCCGCCTGCGCAAAAAGTTTCTGGATGAAAACGAGCGCAAGCGCAATTCCAAGACTCAAAAAGTAGCCTGAGCCTGAAAAAATCGATTCCGAATCCGGCATGATTGCAACGCGACGATTCCATTGAGGAATTCCGCCAAATCGGTTACAATCGCGCCAGTTCGACGGCCGTTGTTCCGAATCATTTCCCCATCGACAGCGCAGAAATTGAGTTTCAATTATGGATAGAACCACGCTGGTCCAATTCATCCGGAGGCAGGAGAAAATGACCCCGGGCGCAACGGGCGAATTCACCAATCTCATGAACGAGGTCCTGGTCGCTGCCAAGATCGTTTCCCTTCAGGTCAATAACGCCGGCCTGGGTGAAGACATCCTGGGCATGTCGGGCCGCGTCAACGTTCAGGGTGAAGAAGTGCAGAAGCTGGATGATTATGCCAACAGCATATTCATCAAGCTGGTGGGCGAGTCCGGCAACATCTGCGCCATCACCTCCGAGGAAAACGAAAAGCCGGTCATCATTCCGCCCGACCGCGCCGGAAAATACATCTTCATGGTGGACCCGCTCGACGGCTCGTCGAACATCGACGTGAACGTCAACATCGGCACCATCTTCGCCGTATACCGCAAGCAAAGCCCCGGATTGGAAGTGACCGATGACGACCTGCTGCAACCCGGCACCCAGCAGGTGGCGGCGGGCTACATCATTTACGGACCCAGCACGCTGTTCGTGTACACCTCCGGCAACGGGGTGCACAGCTTCACTCTGGACCCGGCCCTGGGCGAGTTTTTCCTGTCCACGCAGAACATGAAGATCCCCAGGCACGGTTCCACGTACAGCGTCAACGAAGGCAACTCGCAGAACTGGCAGGAGCCACAGAAAAACCTGGTCCATTATCTGAAGGAATGGGATGAGGCCACCGAGCGCCCTTACAAACTGCGCTACATCGGGTCGCTGGTTGCGGACTTCCACCGCACGTTGCTGAAAGGCGGCATCTTCATGTATCCCGGCGACAAGAAAAGTCCGCAAGGCAAACTGCGTTACGCCTTCGAAGCCGCGCCTCTGGCCATGATTGTGGAAAATGCCGGCGGCAAGGCGACGGACGGGAAACAGCGCATTCTGGATATCCGGCCCACGGACATCCATCAACGGGTTCCCCTGTACATCGGCAGTTCGGACGATCTGGACCGCGCCCACACACTGCTGGGCTGATCCCGCCGGTAGCACGGCGCTCACACCAACCCTTCGACCCTCGATCGTTTCATGAAAATTCAGAGCATACGCGGCGTCAAAGACATCCTGCCCGGTGAAATCGAAAAATGGCACAAGGTGGAAGCCGCCGCCCGGCGCGTGTTCTCCCCCTACGGATTCAAGGAAATCCGTCTCCCCATTTTTGAAAGCACGCACCTGTTCAAGCGCAGCATCGGCGAAACCACCGACATTGTCGAAAAGGAAATGTACACCTTCACCGATCGCGGCGGCGAGGAGATCACCCTGCGTCCGGAAGGCACCGCCTCCGTCGTGCGTTCCTACGTCCAGCACAAGATGCACGGCCAGAACCAACTGGTAAAACTGTATTACATGGGACCGATGTTCCGTTACGAGCGGCCGCAGGCGGGACGCTTCCGCCAGTTTTACCAGATCGGGGCCGAGGCGATGGGATCTGCCAGCCCCACCGTCGATGCGGAAGTGATGACCATGCTCATCACCCTATTCAACGAGCTGGGTCTCAACAACGTCGAATTGCAGATCAACTCCCTGGGCTGTCCCGAATGCCGCCCGCCTTACCGTGAACTGTTGAAAGACGCCATCCGCAAACACCTCGACGAACTGTGCAGCAACTGCACGCAGCGTTACGAACGCAACCCGCTGCGCGTGCTCGACTGCAAGGTGGATCGCGACCGCGAGATCGCGCTCGGCCTGCCGCGCATCTCCGACCACCTGTGCCAGGCCTGCCGGGACAATTTTGCCGCTGTGCAGGCCGCCCTCGCCGGCATGAACACGCCGTTCACCGTGAACAATCAGTTGGTGCGCGGCCTTGATTACTACACGCGCACGACCTTTGAAGTGGTCGGCAAGGAAGGTCTGGGGTCGCAGAATGCCATCTGCGGCGGTGGCCGTTACGACTCGCTGGTGGAAGAATTCGAAGGTCCGCCGACGCCCTGCTTCGGCTTTGCCGTCGGTGTGGAACGCCTCATTGCCACCCTGCCGGAATCCACCTGGCAGGACATCGTCCGCCGTCCAGATATCTTTGCCGTGCTGCTCGGCGACGCAGCCCAGCAGCAGGGGCATACGGTGATCCAGAAGCTACGCGCCCAGGGATGGTACGTGGAATTGGATTATGAGGGCGCCAGCATGAAAAGTCAGATGCGAAAGGCCAATCGCGAAGAGAGCCGTTTCGCGTTGATCATCGGCGACAACGAGATCCAGACCCAACAATTCGTTTTGAAAAACATGGGGAACGGAGAGCAGGTAACCCTCGACGCCGGCCAGTGCGTCGAACAAATTCGCAAACACCTCGACGTTCCAAAACCTGAATGAATCACCCCCGGCCCCGCAGTGGTTGACTCCCCGGGGACATAGTGCTAGATTTTCATGCGGGAGGCTTGCTATGAGTAATAAAGAACAGGAAGTTCTGGAACAGTACATTTCCCAGCACAACTTGAAAATCACCAAGCAACGCCGGGCCGTGCTGGAAGCATTTTTGAATTGTGAAGACCACGTCAGCGCCGAAGAACTTTACAAGATTGTTTCCAGCAAGGAACCGAAGATCGGCCTCGCGACCGTTTACCGGACGCTGTCCCTGCTGACCGAAAGCGGCCTCGCCGTGGAGCTGGATTTCGGCGACGGTCAGAAGCGGTACGAACTGAATTACGCCCACGAACACCACGACCACATGATCTGCACCGAATGCGGCAAGATCATCGAATTCCACAACGAAGTCATCGAAAAACTACAGGAAGAAGTCGCCAACAATCACGGCTTCAAAATGACCTCGCACAAACTCGATCTGTTTGGCATTTGCAGGGAGTGTCAGCAGTAGGAACGGCTCAGGGCTGAGCCGTTTGTTTCGGCGGGTTCGGAGAAGAGGTCTCCCCCTTCCCTTCATTCTTCACCTTCCGGACCTGTTGCGATTGCAGCAGCGTGTCCGCCGACACCACACAGCGGAACCCGATATAGTTGAACTTCTCATTCACCAATCCACCATACGTCGAAATTTTGGAATACACCCGGTTCTTCGGGTTCAGCCAGGTGCGATTGGTGGTGCGCAGGGCTCCTGCTGAGGAAACGATGGAACCGCCGCGAATGACTTTGTATTCTCCCGCATTGGGTCCGGTAGGATTGTCCAGCTTTTTGGACGGATAGACATTCTGCCACCAGTCCTCCGTCCATTCCCAGACATTGCCCATCATGTCGTACAGGCCGAACGCGTTGGGCTTTTTCTGGCCAACGGGGTGTGTGGTGTCCTTGGCATTGTCCGCATACCAGGCGTACTCGCCATCCATCACGTTGCCCCAGTAATAGCGGGTTTGCGTGCCGGCACGGGCGGCGTATTCCCATTCCGCTTCCGTGGGCAGCCGACAGGCGCCACTGTATTGCTTGAGGAATTTTTCGATGTCGAAGTAATTGACCTGCTCGACCGGATGATCCGGGCCGACGAACTTGGCGGGATTGTAGCCCATCACCGCCTCCCACCGCTCCTGCGTGAGCTCATACTTGTCCATGAAGAAATCCTGCACACACACTTCGCGCTCGAATTTCTCATCGACCTGGGCGTTGTTGTTGCCCATGATGAAGCAACCCCCCTTGATGAACACCATGCCCGCGGGGGCCAGGGCGGCGACCTTCTTATCCTCTTCCGTCAGTTGAACCGGCTCCACCCGCTTCGGGGCGACGGCTGATTCGGGGCCCGGCCCGGCCTGCTGTTCAATTTCTGCAACGGAAAGCGCCTCGCTCTCCTCGCTGTCGGGGGCGTCTCCCTGGGAACAGGAAGCAAGAAGCAGGCAGGCTGCAAGCGCCAATAAGAACTGGGAAAAACGCATCGTATAAGCTGGGAAATAGGCAAAGCGGAAATGATAACTCAAAACGACCTACAGACCAATCTATTTTAGCAAGGCGAGGGAAATGATTTAAATGGTAATTTAATAAACCTTTAAAGCTAAAATTTGACCCCGGAATGCCGATAGGAGAAGAGACGAAACACTCCATGGAAGTATGTTATGCGGTCATTGTATCAAAAATCCGGTGCGCGTGTTGCGGTAATCGCCCTCCTGTGCGGAATGCTGGGAGCCGGCGGATGCCAGTCCATGCCTTACGACTTGTCCCTGCCCGTACTGGAGTTGCCGCGCCTGCCGATCCGTCTCAATCTGGCTCGCGCCGAGGCCCCGGAAGCGCCCGAGCCGCTGCCCGACCACGAGCGCTTTCTGGAGTTTGCTCTCGTCCAGTACCAGGCCAACCAATTTGCCGTGGCCGAGTTCTACCTCAAACGCAGTCTCATTCTGGAGCGCGACAACCCCCGCGCCCTGCAGCTTTTGCCCTGGGCTTATTTTTTCCAGAAACGCTACCACAAGGCGCTGCTGGCGTTTGAAAAAGCCCATGCCGCGTTCCCGGACGATCCCCGCCCGGTCATCGGTCTCGGCTGGTGTTACTTCAGCTTGCAGGAGTACCACCATGCTCTCGAAAAATTCGAACAGGCCTTGCAACGGGATCCGGAATCCGAGCAGGCGAGAAAGGGCATCGGCTTCGTGCACTGGATGCTGGACCATCCCGGCCAGGCGGAACGTTGGTTGCGCAAAGTTTATTCGTGGCACCAGTGGGACCGCTTGCAGGCAGACTGGAAACGATGGCAACCCCAATCGCCCCGGCAGCCGGTGGAGGTGGCGCCTCTCGACTGGAAACAGCAATCCCTGTTCACGCCGATCGTCGAACAGCCGCGTTACCCTTCCATTCTGTTCACGCACCCGGACTGGAAACCACAACCCGCCGTGGACAACGCCTGGCGGCTGTACAACAAAGAGTTTTATGAGGACGCGCTGAAAGCCTTCCGTGCGTTGCCAGAACCGGTCAACCAGACGCTGGACGCGCAGAACGGACTGGCCTGGAGCCTGCTCAAAACGGGTCATTTGCTGGAAGCGCAGGATATATTCCGCACGCTGAAAGCGAGTCACTCCGGCTATCCCGGCGTCATCCACGGCATCGCTGCGCTCAACACCGCATTTGAACAGAAGTCGCGGTTCGCGCGCCACTACCTCGACCTCGGCAAGCACCGGATCGCGGAAACCCACATCCAGGAATTGAAGGAAGCCTACCCGCAATGGTCCGTGCCCTACAGCATGCTGGGCTGGGTGCACCTGAAACGCGGCGAGGAACAACGCGCACTCGAATGGTTCAATACCGCCATGCAGTACAACCCGGGAAGCGACGATGCCATGGCGGGCCTGCGTCAGTTCGATCACCTGGAACTGGCCAAGGTGTTTCAGGGCGACCAGGCGTTGAACGCGGGTGATTACAAACGCGCGTCCTATCTCTATTACGAATACATCCGCAAACACGCATCGGCGGAAGCCCTGCCGCCCCTGCTGGCCCGCGCCTACAGCGGCATGGGGTTCAGCCAGTACCACAAGCGCCGCTATGACCTCGCCCTGTTCAATTTCCGGAAATTGAGCGGCGTGCCCTACATGGAGTTCGAGCGCAACAAGGGATTGGGCCTGACCTATTATGCGCTGGGCCGGTACGACAAGGCGGTGGACCACCTCATCGTCGCCGATGCCCTGCGGCCGGACCAACCGGACCTCATTCAGAAACTCGACTGGGCCGTGCTGCGCAGCTGGGATGCCGAAACCGCGCGCGATTACCTGGCGGCCAAGACCCGGCAAAACCCCCTGCGCCCCACCCCGTACCTCGGACTCGGCTGGGTGTATTACAAAACCGGGCGGCCCAACCTCGGCATCGAATACTTTTTGAAATCCATCGACCTCGACCCGGATATCATCCAGACCGTGGAATTCCGCGATATGTTGCAGGCGGAACGCTTCGGCTGGCAGGTGTACAACGAACTGGGCTGGAAGTATTACCACCGTGATGAAGCCGGCAAGGCGCTGCAATTGTTCTCGCTGGCGCTGCAACGGCGGCCGCGTTCTTCCGAAGCGATGAAGGGATTGGGCTACGCTTACCTCAAGTTGGAACAATACGACCGGGCGGCGGCGATGCTGAAGCAGGCCATCAAACGCAATCCGAATACCCACCCGGTGCGCATCACGGTCGCCGGCCACGAACCCGGCACGCGGGTCGATATCTGGACCAGCACGCGCACGCAACTGGCGCGGGCGCTGTACGCACAGGGACGCTTCCGGGACGCGTTGCGGTGGTTTTTAGCGGAATATGAACGCAATCCGGGCTGGACGGAAGTGCACGACGGGCTGGGATGGACCTATCTGAAGCTGGAACGGCTGGCGGAGTCCAGACAGGCCTTTTTGCGGTCGCTGGACCTGCAACCGGTCAACCCCCATTCCCACGAAGGCCTGAAAAGCGTCAAAACGCAGATGGCGCGACGCAAAATGTGATCCGGGGCGAACCTGTTGCAGGGGTCAAAACGGGTTTTCAGCCTGTGGAAAAGTCCTGTGGAAAGCGCTCTAATAACAAGGAATTCAAAAATTTCAATTGACAGCGCCTGCACCTTGGTATATCGTATTTAACATTCCAAGATTTTACAGCTCAATACATTTGGGGAGGAGGGGAAGCCTTTCTCTTTTCGCCGTTTAGCGAAGAGTCATGGAGTTGAGACTTCAACTCCATGATCCCACATTCCTCACTTTTGCTCTATCCCGCCTGTTTTCAGGACTTCTTCGGATTCTCCATCACCATTCAGATTTTGCGGTAACTTTCCTTGAGTTGATCGACCACTGACGGATCGGCCAGCGTCGAGGTATCGCCCAACTGATCGCCTTCATCGGCGGCAATCTTGCGCAAAATGCGGCGCATGATCTTGCCCGAACGCGTCTTCGGCAATCCCGGTGCCCAGTGGATGACATCCGGCGCGGCAATAGCGCCGATCTCGTTGCGCACGAAATCGATCAGTGTCTTTTTCAACCCATCCTCATACTCCATCCCATCCATCAGGGTGACGTAGGCGTAGATGCCCTGCCCTTTTATGTCGTGCGGGAACCCGACCACCGCCGCCTCCGCCACCTTCTCATGCAGAACGAGGGCCGACTCCACCTCGGCGGTACCGATGCGGTGCCCGGAAACGTTGATGACGTCGTCCACCCGGCCCGTCACCCAGTAATAGCCGTCCTTATCGCGGCGGCAGCCGTCGCCGGTGAAGTAGTAGCCGGGATACATCTTGAAATAGTTTTCCTCGAAGCGTTCATGGTCGCCGAACACCGTGCGCATCTGTCCGGGCCAGGGCCGGGAGAGCGCCAGCACGCCGCTGACGTCGTTGCCCTCCACCACTTTCCCCGTCTCCGCCTCGATGACCACCGGCACCACGCCGAAAAACGGGAAGGTCGCCGAACCCGGCTTGCAGGGCGTCGCACCCGGCAGGGGCGAGATCAGGATGCCCCCGGTCTCGGTCTGCCACCAGGTATCGACCACCGGGCAGCGGCCGCGACCGATGTGTTTGTGATACCAGCGCCAGGCTTCCGGGTTGATGGGCTCGCCCACCGACCCCAGCACCTTGAGCGTGGACAGATCGTACTTCGCCGGGATGTCTTCGCCGTGCGAGATGAGGGCGCGGATGGCCGTCGGCGCGGTGTAGAACTGCGTCACCTTGTGCTTGTCCACCACCGCCCAGAAACGGCCGGCATCGGGATAGGTCGGGATGCCTTCGAACATGATCGTGGTCGCGCCATTGGCCAGCGGTCCATAGACGATGTAGGAATGGCCCGTCACCCAGCCGATGTCGGCGGTGCACCACCAGATGTCGCCGTCTTGGTAATCGAAGATGTACTTGTGCGTGAGCGCGGTGAACATCATGTATCCGCCGACGTTGTGTTGCGCGCCTTTCGGTTTGCCGGTCGAGCCGGAGGTATAGAGGATGAACAGCGGGTCCTCCGCGTCCATCTTCTCCGGTTCGCAGTCCGGGGAGGCGTCTTTCATTTCGTCGTGCCACCAGAAGTCGCGGCCCTTCTGCATGGCGGTCTCCAGTTTGTCGCCGACACGCTGGACGACGATGCACTGTTTGATGTCCGTGCCCTGTTTCGACGCCATCTGCATTGCCTTGTCGGCATTCTCTTTCAACGGCACCGGTTTCTTGCCGCGGAAGCCGCCGTCGGTGGTCACCAGCAGCGAACAGGAGGAATCGACAATGCGGTCGGAAAGCGACGTCGGTGAGAAGGCGCCGAACACGATGGAGTGGACGGCCCCGATGCGGGCGCAGGCCAGCATGGCAATGGCCAACTCGGGGATCATCGGCATGTAAATGGAAATACGGTCGCCCTTCTTTGCGCCGTGCTTCTTGAGCACGTTGGCGAACTTGCAGACCTCTTCATGCAACTGCTTGTAGGTCAGCGTGCAGTCTTCATCCGGTTCGTTGCCTTCCCAGATGATGGCCGTCTGATCGCCACGATCTTTCAGATGGCGGTCGATGCAGTTGACGGTGATGTTGGTCTTGGCACCCTTGAACCACTCGATGAAAATCTTGCCGTTCTTGACGTTGTAGTTGTGGTCGCAGACCTTATCCCACTTCTCGTACCAGAAGAACTGTTCTGCCTGCTCCGCCCAGAAACCTTCCGGGTCGTTGATGGAGCGATCATACATCTCCTTGTACTCATCCATATTTTTGATCCAGGCCTTTTTGGCCAGGTTTTCCGGAGGGCTGTAAAGTTCGTCATTGCTCATCGCACAACTCCTCTTGTTTATTCTCAATCGCCGGGGGATGTATGAATGCGGACCGCACGGGCCGCCTCGGACAAGGTCCACAGTCCGTCTGGATAGTCCAGAGTGCCTTCACGGATATTGAACACGCTGGTACGCAACCGTCCATCCACGAGTTTGATGATCATGGAAAAACCGCAACCGGGTTCAAACCGGTCGCTGATATGCACTGTCTTGCCGAATTTATCAGTGAGCGACAACGACTCGTCGTACAAGGTCTGTGCCTCGTCCTGCGTCGGCAACCGCCAGTCATCGAACCCTGCAAACCCCTGTTCGCGGAGCTCGCGAACGTAGTCGGCGCTGTCCTGGTAGTTGACCCATTTTTTGAGATCGATCATGGTGTCCGTCTTCTTCCACATCAGGCCGGTTTTCCGGTCTGTCACCGTGCCGTCTCCATTGTCTATAAACCGGTCCGTGTCACCCATGGGCAAGTCGTTTCCGTTTCCTGAAAAGTGAATGCAGCGTATCTTCTACGAACGCGGGAGTTTATCATTATTGGATTGGCATTTCAAAATAGCTTCCCTGCAAACAACAATTTGGACTAAAATCGGGGCACGTGCCACGCAACCGGAAATTATCACAGGAATCATAAACGGATATGGAAGAGCTCCCACCACTGAACGTGCTATTGACCCATCTCAACTGGAACCTCCAGCGGATGGCGGAAATGGAAACGCAGGCACGCACGGAATACTTCCGCAACGCAGCGCTGCAACGTTACGGCTTCACCTTTGACAGCGCGCTGCGCTGCATCAAGGCCTATGCCCGCGAGCAGCACGAATCCTGCGAAAGCGCGGAGGAATGCCTGCGCCTGGCCGACAGCCGGGGCTGGCTGCCCAAAGGCACCGATTGGAGCGAGATGCTGGATGCCTACGTAAAAATGCAGCCGGATTCGCTGGCCCAGCACGGCGACAGCATTTTTGAAAAGCTGAAGACCTACCACGAGACCTTCCATACCCTCTACAAACGGATGGCCGACAGGAGCTGAGGTTCAGAACTGGTCACGCAACGCCTCGAATGCGCGGCGGCGGTGCGAGATGGTGTTTTTCTCACCGACGCTCATTTCTCCAAACGTGCGGTCGTGTCCATCAGGGATGAAGATCACGTCCCAACCGAATCCGTTTTCCCCGCGCAGGCTGTGGGCGAGGGTGCCCGTCACCTCCCCTTTGCCGATGATCACCTCGCGTCCGTCGTGCACCGCCACCATGCACACCGCGCGCGCCCGCCGGTCCTCGAACGCCTCCAGCATCTGCAGCATGCCCGCGCAGCCCACGCTCAATTCGAACCACTTGACCAGGGCGCCGGGCAATCCGTTCCAGGCTTCGAATATCAAACCGGAATCCTCGACCAGAACCGGAGCCTGCAACGCTTCCCAGGCTTCGGTGGCTTTGTGGCGCACCAATTCCTCGATGTCGGTGGTCTGGATTTCGTGCAAATGAGCCAGGTCCCGCCGTTCCATTTCGATACCGAGGATTTCCTGCGCCTCGCGGAACTTATTCGGGTTGCCGGTCACAAACTTCAATTGCTTCCAAAGCGGGTGCTGTTTCATAATAAATCCTGTCAATCCGGATGCCGCATCGTGGGCAGCCTTGTCCCAACCCTTTTGCTGTGCTATAAGGTTTCCCTTTCACCAACGCGGAAAACCCAATACTGAAATGAACCTGTCCAATCCTTTAAGAATCGTTTGTCTGATTCTGGCGCTCTTCGTCGCGCCGGGCTGCGTCAAAGTGTTCGAAAACGATCACGACCTGCAGGCGCAAAAAGCCCTGAAGGACCTCATGGCCATTCAGGATCAGTTTCGTCAGAAGAACCAGCGTTACGCCAAGAACCTCGTCGAGATCGAAGACTACCAGCTAGAATACCACAGCGGCATTGTGTACCTCGAAATCGAGTCCGCCGACCAGAACAAGTACCGGGCGATCGCCCTGCCGGCCGAATCTAGCACGGCGCGCGTGTTCGCCTACGATACGGAACAAGGCGGCTATTATGAAATGCCGGAGGAGGAAGTGGCCAGCTACGTGCTCGGAGCGTTGAACTACATCCGCAATGAGCAGCGGCAAAAGCGGGTGATCGACGTCGTCTCCGGTGTGCTGATGGTGGTTCTGATCGGGATGGGATTCAAACTGCATGGCCTGTACAAAGGCCCCAATTCTGGCTGGGCACTGGTTCCGTATTTCCTCACCATACCGCCCTTGGTGATGTCGGTCGCAGCGATGAATCACATGAACCGCGACATCATGATGACACCGTTGTTGCAGGGCCTGATATTTGGATCGATCGCTCTGGCGGGCCTGGCGCTGGTGGGCAGCATGATGAGTTTCAACAAGATCCCGCCCGGCGACAACCGCAGCGCGCTGGCGGGCGTGGCCCTGTGCAGCCTCATGATTGCGGTGTTCAACATCGGCGTGCTGGTCCAGACCTACATCAAATATTCCGAGCCGCCCAGCCTCCGCGACACCTACTTCATTCCTGCACCACCTCGACCACGATGATGTGATTGGCGAGAGTCGCTTTCCCGGATTCGGGCTGGGCCTTGAGGACGAAAGTCTGCCCGGTTACGGTGTCCTTCGGCAAGGCGTAGCGGATGGGCCCTTCATGCGTTTCCAGCACCATCACCTGCCCCAGCGAGAGGTCCCTGGCGGGGACGCAGACCTGATAATAAAAATCCTCTCCCTGCTGAACGCGGGAAGGTGAAACCTGAATGCGCAGCACGAGGTCGCCGCGATTCCGGTTGAGCAGACCGCGCTCGCCTTTTTCCGGGATACGGAGGACGAGATCTTCTTGCGTTCCAGCAGGGATACGGACATTGAACGTGCCGCCGGGCGCGCGCATCCGCACGGTGCCGCCATTGAGAGCGGTGTGCGCCTCGACGTTCACGACTTTCTCGATATCCAAATGCAGAAACCGGCGTTCGAGCTGTTGCAGGTAGTGGTAAGCGCTGGACCACCACGGTTTGCCTTGACCGTCAATGGAAGATGGGCGTGCGGGTTGCTGTGGGATTTGCGTCTCTTCTGTGGCCCGCGCCCTGGTTTTGTGAAAACCGTTGCCATTACCCCTCGCTCTCTCTTCATCCGCAACGTACTGGCGGGACCGGGATTGGCGTGGGCCGCTCCACTGGCGCTGCCGGCCGGACACCGGTTCTTCAATGCCAGGCGAGGCCATGCGACTCAATCGCAAACGGGGATGGGTGCGGTAGTACCGTTCCAGAATTCCAAACGCGATGGCGATCTTTTTGAAACGGTCTTCGCTTTCGGTGTCGTTGGGATTTTTATCGGGGTGATACTGCTTTGCCAACTGGTAATAAGCTTTTTTGATTTCCTGCCAGGAAACACCTTCCGCTACATTCAATACTTGAAAGCACTCTGGCAAGTCCACATAGCGCGTCGCATTCATGAGTACGATCGCCCCTCCCCTCAAATCAAGCTGTCACAGATCACTACGAAAAAAGATGCGCCCTTTACTCACATCTTTTCCACAGGCGAGCATGGTAACGCTCCGCCTGCAATTTCAAACTAAAGGCGCCCCTCGATTTTGGCCTTTGTTCTCGCAATGAATTTAGAGTAATCTGATCATACCTTTTTTTTATTTAACTGCAAATGGTTAATTTATATGGACAATTTGATTGGGTACCCGGAACGAAAATTAAAGAAAATCCTTGAAGAATGGGGAGAAAAACCCTACCGGGCCCACCAGATATTCACTTGGATTTACCACTACCGAAATTACCGCTTTGCAGGTATGACCAATCTTTCCAAAGTGTTAAGGCAAAAACTGGAAGAAAATTTTTGCATCGCCCTGCCCCGCATAATTTTGCGCACGCCGTCGCGCGATGGATCGGTCAAATACCTGTTCGCCTTGGAGGACGGCGCCGAGGTCGAGGCCATCTGGATGCCGGAGACCGACCGCACGACCTTGTGCCTGTCCACGCAGGTGGGATGCCGCCTGGCCTGCTCGTTTTGCCTGACGGCGAGCATGGGATTGAAACGGCAACTCACGCCTGCGGAAATCATCGGTCAATACATTGCAGTCAATGAGGACCACAGCGAGGCGGAGCAGATTTCCAACATCGTATTCATGGGCATGGGCGAGCCTCTGGACAATTACGACGCCGTGTGCGAAGCCTTGCGCCTGATGGTCTCACCGGAAGCGCTGCGTATTTCGACGCGCAAGATCACGCTGTCCACGTCCGGCCTGGTGGACCGCATTGAGCGTTTCAAAGGTGAAAACCTGCACGTCAACCTGGCGATCTCACTGAATGCTACGGACAACGCCACCCGCGACCAGATCATGCCCATCAACCGCAAGTATCCGATCGAGGTGCTGCTGGAATGCCTCCGCACCTATCCTTTAAAGCCTTCGCGGCGGCTGACCTTTGAGTACGTGATGCTGAAAGGCATCAATGACACGGATGAGGATGCACGGCGGCTGGTGAAACTGCTGCACGGCATTCCAGCCAAGGTCAATCTGATTCCCTTCAACGCCTACCAGGGCGCACCCTATCAGCCGCCTTCCCAAGAGCGCATCAAAGCGTTTCAAGACTATCTGCTGGACCGGCATTTTTCCGTCTTTGTCCGCAAAAACCGGGGGACGGACATCCTCGGCGCCTGCGGCCAACTGGCCGTCCAAACGGCCTGATCCCCGTTCACCGCGGCCTCTCCAACGTATGGAAATTGAATCATTAACCCCTGTCCTCCAAATTCCTAACCCGCCTCGTAGCGCAAACTATAATTTTCTTGACTTTAAAAAACCCCTATGATAATTCTCTACGTCTCTTAAGGACGTGTTTTAAAGGGTTTACCCCTAACCTCGGAGCACACTGAGAACGTTTTCGATACACTTCTCCAGTCAAAATAAATTTCATGCCTTAAAACCGAACTCCAGGATTCCGGAATGGATAACACCCCAAACGCAGGGAACAGGTTTTTGTCTTTCAAGCAGTTTCTCCTCTTTTTTCTGATATTTGGATTTGGGTTCCTGAACCCGGGTCTGGGTTTGGATTCGTTTCCTGACCTCCGGAATGCCCTGACCCCCACCTCCGCGTACGCTCAGGAAGAAGAAGCGATCATGGATGAAGACATGGCCGACGAAGGCGGTGATGTCGAATTTGCTGACGAAGGCGGCGGTGAATTTGCCGACGAAGGTGGCGGAGAATTCGCGACCGAAGGGGGTGACGACGAGTTTGCCGGAGAGTTCGGCCCGGAAAGTTTCCTGGAAGAACGGTTTGAAGACCAGTTTGGCGAAGAAGAGGCCGGCGAGGAAGAAGCCGAGGAGGAAGAAGACCTCTCTTACCTGACGGACATCGGCCCGGCCAAGGAAATCCAGAACGAATCGTTTTCCTTTCCCGGCTTCGGCAACCGCAAAGCCACCTGGTTTGCCGCCCAGTTGCACATTCTGTTTGCCTCGTTCATTCTTGGCTGCCCCATGTTCGTCGTCATCATGGAGGTCATGGGCTCCCGGCGAACCCAGGGCGTGCGCAAGGCAATCATCCTCTCCAACGTGTTTTTGGGTGTTCTCATCGGCGTCACCTTCGGCATCATTGGTGAGATCATCGTCGGCATCCACCACGGTGTGCTGTATGGACTGTGGGCCTGCGCATTCGGCGCACTGGTGGTCAGTTTCCTGAACTATTTCCACCGCTTGCTCAATATGAAGGTGTCCTGTCTGGTCGGCGGTGTGGTCGGCGGCGCCATCGCCTTCATGCTCGTGCCAGGAGCGCACCCTGCCATCGACAACATCCTGCTGGCGTTTCTCAACGGCGTCGTGGGCGGCATGCTTTCCAATTACATCATGTTCGCCGAGGCGGATTTCAAATTCGAGCGGCTGGCCCACGAGATCACCAAAGTCATCGGGTTTTGTTACAGCTTCACCGCTCTGACCGGCGGCCTGTTCCTGTTCGTCATGCTGGTCGCCTATAAAGACTTCATCACCTATCTGGTCAATGCCTACCCGATCCTGTTCATGATCGGTTACCCGACCCTGTTCATTCTGGAAACCATCGTCATGTACGTGTACGTGTACTCGTGGGATCCGCTCAACAAGGCCAACAAGAAGGGACGGCACATTGTCACCGGCATCATTTTGAACGTGCTGGGCCTGTCCCTCCTGTGCGCGTTGGATGGACCGGCCACCTTCATGCAGACGCCGCCCAAGCCGTTCGACGCGCTGTTCACGAGCATGAACGAATGGGATCGCATCGCCACCGCCACGTGGATGCCGCTCAATTACCACCGCCTGGTGGGCAACGGCACCTTCGGCGGCTTCATGGTTGGCATCATTGCCGCTTACATGTATCTGTGGTCGCGCGATCCGAAAGAAAAAGAGTATTACGACTGGGTCGGCTACATGGGCAACGCCATCGGCGTGATGATCATGATCCCCCTGCCGGCCATGGGTTACATCTTCGTCCGCGAAATTTATCAGTACGACGCGACCATCGGCATGTACATCATGTCCGATCGCGAATCCATGTTCATGCTGGTGCAGGGACTGTTGATCGGCACCATGTTCAGCGCCAGCAACGTCTATATGTGGGTGAGTATGAAGCGCATTGACAATGCGCATCGGTTCTTTCCGGCGATGAAGCTGGGGTTTGTGCTGATCGTCATTGCCGCGACCATCTGGTTCACCCCGAGGCGGTTCTTCGCCACCATGCTTCCGGAACCGGGCATGAATCCGGACATGGTGCTGCCGGACGAACTGGCCTTCCTGGCGCTCATGGTGTCCAAGAATGCGGCCGCCTTTGCGCTGGTGACGGTGACCTTGATCAACTACATCTTCTACACCATCGCCACGCGCACGGGGAAAATCCACTGGGGCAAGATCAACCCCCTGGGGCCGTACATCCTGATCTTCATGGGTTTCACCGACATCTGGCTGATGAGTTGGATGGGCGTCATCCGCGAATTGTCGCGCATGAACTGGCATATCTACAAAGTGTTCAAGGATGTCACACCGGAAAAATTTGCTCCCACGCTGGCGGAATCCGGTTTGTTCGTAACAGGAATCGTCTGGACCTTCTTTATCATCATGACGGCCATCATTTGGCTGGGTCTCAAGTATCCGAAATCGAAAAAGACCAAGGCTCAGGCAGAAGAGGCATTGCCCTCTCCGTCTCTGGCCGAGTGATCGCAAACCAAACTGAAAGCCTGACAAAAAAAGCCTATGAATAAGCTGCTCAAATTTCTGACGCCACCCATCGGCGCCGCCATCTTCGGTTATGGCGTCGGCCTGTTCTATGACCTGAAACCCCTGTTCGTGGGCGGATCACTGGCCTTCGTCACCCTGCTCTACTGCATCCTGTTGACGCGGAACCCCAGCAAGCCGCAGGAAAAAGGGATTTTCAAAAACGTGATGATGAAACTGCCGGTGGTGATCGTGCTTTCGGTCATTGTCTGGTTCGCTGCCGGGCACTTTGGGTTTCCCATCTGGTGGCAGATCGAGTTCGTAGCCTTCACGTTTGTCGGTTTGATTTTCTTTGTTGTGCTGGACCTGAAGACCATGCAACCGGAAAAAGGGGCGGCCCGCATCAACATGCGTCTGCTCGGCACCTACGGCCTGGCTTCGGTCCTGTTCATCACCATCACCGCGCAGTTGCCGCAGTTCGACCCACAAGTCGAGATTGCCAAGCTCGAAAAACCGCCGGTCAAACTGAGCGGCCTTGCCGGGCCTGAGGTCATCGCCGCCGGACGGCGCGTGTTTGAAGACAACAAGTGTTTCAACTGCCACAAGGTATTCTGGGAAGGCAACTCCGACCGCGGTCCCAATCTGGGTACGAAACAGGTCGGCTTGTTCAACGAGGATTACCTGAAGGAACAGGTCCTGGACCCGCGGATAATTCAGTCTCCGGGTTTTGAAGACCCCAAATCCATCAAGGCCATGCCCACGTACTACGGCGATGATCTGAGTGAGGATGAATTGAACGCCCTCGTCTCTTACCTGAAAACCATGCGCGATCCCACCAACGTGCCCGTCGAAGGCAAACTGGGTGAGCAATGGACCTGGTGGGACGACCCCAAGATCATCGAAGAAGGCAAAGTCGTTTTTGAAGGCAAAGAGCCGGCTACGGAAGGCCTCAACTGCGCCGTCTGTCACGGCACCGATGGCATTCCCATTATGACCGGAGCCTTTGACTTCCGCAATTCGGAGGGCGTGGACAGCGAAAAGTTCCCGGCGGATGAGCGCAGCGACAAAAAGCTGAAGGACTGGCCCGATGCCTTGTGGTACAAACGCGTCACGCAGGGCGTACCGGCCACGCCGATGGCCGCCTGGGGCACCATGTTCCCGCATCTGTACTTGTGGAAGGCCATCATTTACGAGCGCACGTTCCATGACCCGCTTGACCAGCGTGCCGCGAAAGTAGCCATTCCGCCGATCCCGACGGAAGAAGAGATCAAACGCTGGAAAGACGACGGCTTGTTCATGGATCCGCTGCTTTGATCCGTCGGTCCCACTCTTGATTCTGAAAATGAAACCGGTATGGCAGGCCATACCGGTTTTTCATTTGGGACGGGAAAAGACCGCCAGGGAACACAACCTGCCTCGCCCCAATCCGGTAAATTTGATAAGATAAAGCAACTTCACCCTCAACCCTTCGAAGGGTTTTAAATAGTCAGGAGTCCACCAATGAGTCGAATCGATGACATGATCAAGGAAAACATCTCGGAAGATGGGACGGTGCTGAACCTTCGGGACAAGTACATCGGCTTGCGGGGAACCATGGAAATGTTCACCAAAAAGGAAGTCCTGGAAAAACTCGTCAGCCTGACCTACTCGGGAAACCAGATCGCCGACGAAGGGGCCGAAGCCATCGCCAATTGTCCTTATCTGCAAAACCTGGAAACCCTGAATCTCAACCACAATGAAATCGGCGACGAAGGAGCCGTGTTTCTGGCGCAATCCACCAACTTTCCCAAGCTGACCACACTGTCGCTGTTCGGCAACGTGATCGGCGATGAGGGTGCCCTGGCGTTCGCCAGTTCCCCCAACAGCAAAAAATACATCAAACTGGATCTGTACAAGAATCAGTTCAGCAACCAGGGTATCAAGGCGCTGACGGAGTCGGAGAACCTGAAGAACTGCGAGGAACTGGAAATCTACCGGGAATGAACCGCGTCACACGGTATTCCCGGCTTCTTCCCATTGGGCAGGCGTGAAGGTTTTGATCTGGATGGCGTGAATGCGTTTGGGCTGGCCGTTGATCTGCTCGTCCAGTGCGCCGTACACCAGCCGTCGCCGGTCCAGCGGGTTCACGCCTGCAAACTGCTCGGAAACCACAATCACCGCATAATGCCCGCCGCCCCCCGCCGCCTTGTGTCCACGGTGCAGGTAACTTTCATCGATGATCTCCACATAGACGGCCTGCAATGTTTCCTTCAATATGTCCTCGATCAACTGCGCTGTTTCATCCATAACGATCCTCTCTGGTTCCATTTAAGAAATGCCGGGGGTTCTCGGCCACGGCTTTCTCATTTCAAGTCGTTGATGTCCGGAAGATTGTAAAAATCTTTCAGCTTCTGCGAGTAGCGCGCATGCGCCTCGTTCTCGTCCTCATCCACAAGGGGATGCCTGCATTTCGCACAGACCGGAACCTTGCCTGCCGCATAGGGCTTGATCCGGTTGCTGGCCTGGCACTGTTTACAAACTATTATAAAGACGTCTTGGTCCATGTTACACTCAGTTAAAATGCCATTATAAAACATCCCGTCAGCGAGGATCGATGTTTTTCTATTACAGCAATGACCCAAACCGGCCCACCATGCCACTCAGCACCAAACTCACCATCTGGGGCATCGTGTTGCTGGCATTTGTGCTGCTTTTCGTGTTCGGCTTCACCTTTTTCCTGATTGCCCTGGCCGGCGGCGTGTTGACCTTCCTGGCCAATCTGTTGGGCATTCGCAGACCCGGCAGCATGGGCTCGGCCCCTGGACCCTACTCGCCGCCGAAAAATCCCGGCCAGTGGCCCCCGCCGCCCTCCTCGTCTTCACGCAAGCGTCACGACGAGGACGACGTGATCGACGTCTGACTGCCTCTCAATACGTTTCAACGCTTCTTCTTGAAGATGTGTGTCGGCGCACCGAGATAAATTTCCGCCGCCTCCATCAGCGTTTCCGACAACGTCGGGTGGGGATGAATCGAATGCGCCATGTCCTCGGCGCTCGCACCCAGCTGGATGGCCAGCACGCCTTCGGAAATCAACTCACCCGCGTGCGTGCCGACCAGCCCGACGCCGAGAATCTTTCCCGTCTCCGGCTCCACGATCAGTTTCGTCTGGCCGTCATTGCGGCCCAGTGTGGTGGCCCGTCCCGAAGCGCCCCACGGGAACTTGCACACCTCCACCTCGCGCCCGGCCGCTTTCGCCTGCTCTTCAGTCAGTCCACACCAGGCGATTTCCGGATCGGTGAACACCACCGCGGGGATGACCGGCTCCTTAACCGCCTGCGACTCATCCAGCATCGCCTCGACTGCACGTTTGCCCTCGTAGGACGCCTTGTGCGCCAGCATGGCGCCACCAATGACATCGCCGATGGCATAGAGGGAAGTTTCTGCGGTACAACCCTGCCTGTCCACCTTGATGAAGCCGCGCTTGTCCAGCTCGACCCGTGTCCGTTCGAGACCCAGGTTTTCCGTGTTCGGCTGGCGGCCGATCGAGATGAGGATTTTATCGAACACTTCCTCTTTCGACTCCGACTCGCTTTTCAGCGAAACCTTCAATCCGGCTTCCGTTTGCTGCAACGCTTCGAGCCGGGTGTTGAGGTGGATCGCTTCGAAATCCTTACGCAGTTTGGCTTGCAGCACCCGCACCAGGTCGCGGTCCACACCCGGCAGCAGGCCGTCGGTCATCTCCACCACCGTCACCTTCGACCCCAGCGCCGCGTACACCGTGCCCATTTCAAGGCCGATGTAACCGCCGCCCACCACCAAAAGACGCGGCGGAATGTCCTCGATCTCCAGCGCGCTCGTTGAATCGAGCAGGCGCGGGCTGTCGATGGCAAAATCTCCGGGAACGATCGGACGCGACCCCGTGGCCACGATGGCGTGATCGAACTCGAGGCCGCCATGCCCTTCCACCGTCACCCGGTTGGCATTTTCAAACACGGCGCGTCCGGAGACGTAGTTCACACCGCGTTGCTTGCACAATTGAGTGAGGCCCTGCGACATCTTGCCGATGACCTGGTCTTTCCACTGGCGCAGGCGGTCCACATCGATTTTTGGGTCGCCGAAGTCCAGCCCCCATTGCCGCGCTTCGCGGGTCTCATTGATCAGACGCGCCACATGCAACAGGGTTTTCGAAGGAATGCATCCGCGTTGCAGACACACTCCCCCCATATTTTTATCTTCGTTGACCAGGGTCACATCCATGCCCCGGTCGGCCGCATAGAATGCCGCCGCATATCCACCGGGTCCGGCTCCAACGACCAGCAAACGTTTTTTTGTCATAAGATGGTTTCTGTCAGTCACGACGGATAAAAATCAAACTCGTGCACCTGTCATTTGTGGCGGCGACGGCTGATCTGTTCCCAGGATTGCGGTGCCGCCCGGTCGCGGATTTTTCCCAGCGCCGCGTTGTAAATCTTGCGCGCGTCGCGGCGCGTGGTGTGCGTGCCCTGCACCCGCTCGATGAACTGTTTTTCCAGCGCCATGAAGGATTCCATCTGCCGCCCGACCTTCTTGACGATCTGCAGGTTGCTGGGATCCGCCGATCCTTTCGGCAACGCTTTCTTCTCGCTGCGAAACAGGTCCTTGCTGCGTGGCGGCGGTCCTTGCTTCCCTTGCTTCAAAAATTCCGGTTCCGGCCTTTGCGGCGGGTTCTTCAAAAAATAAATCAACGCAAAACCCGCCTCCGTACACGCCAACTCGCGGGTCCGTGCTTGCAGGAACGCATGCAAGGCGTCCGCATCCGCCTCGTTGCCCGCAAAACCGTTCAACCGCCAGGCATTGTCGCCAGCCGCTTCGAACAGATCCAGATCGGCCAGATGCAGAAACAAGGCGCGGCTCAGTTCTCCCGCCACATCACCCGCCCAGATTCCCGCCTGCAAACGTTCCACCCATTGCTCTAAAGAAAACGAATGCGAACCGGAAGACATGGCTTCAGGTCTTATCGTTTGGGGACGTAGCGGCCCGCGATTCGAGCTTTTCCAGAAGCGGCACCAGTCCGCGCTTCCAGCTCTCGGACAACAACGGATGCGCCATCACCCGCCTCAATCCTTCCAGATTCTCCCGGTCATGAAACATGGCCCGGTTGCAGGCATCGATGCTCAGTTTCTCCGCGTCAGCGTGCAGGGGCACAAGCCGCTCCCCCGCCTGCACCCAGCCTTGCTTGAGCACGCGCAGATAATATCCGGTGAACCCGGTGTCCTGCACGCGCTGCACCATGGTCTTGTCGTCGAACCGTTTATTGATGTTGTGACAGGGCTGGCGCGGTTGCGAACACTGCACCTCGGCTTCCCCAATGCGGAACACGTCGCCGATATGAACCTCCGTCTCGGGCAACCCCTCGATGGTCAGGTTTTCGCCGAAAAATCCCGGCGGCACATCGCGCCGGTTCGCATTCTGCCAGTAGGCCAGGTGCTCGTGGGAAAGCACACATACCGCCTTGTCCAGCCCGTGGTGATGAACCAGATCGGCGCTGCCGTCGCCCTCCAGCCCGGTGTAATCGAGAAACACGGGCCCCTCCACCGGGTACTTGAAAATTCCGGAGCGGAACTGCTTGCCGCCGTCATACGTGCCCGTCGCGGGCCGGCCGACGCTGATCGAAACGAGTGTGATCATGGTTTCAGCAATCCCGCCTCTTACGGAATCCACAGATAGAGAAATTGCGGTTCCGGCGTTTTGGGAAGAAAGTTGAAATCAAAGTTGACCATATTGATTGATGGCGCTTCGAGCAGGGAATAGATATTGTCCTTGTATTCGCCGGCCCGGTGATACGTGACCAGTTGAAAATCCCGCAACGCCAGGTCCTTTTTGATGATGCCCTGCGTGTCGTCCAGATATCCGATGTGATCGATCAGTTTTGCTTCCAGCGCTTGATTGGCGGTGAACACGCGTCCGTCCGCCAGCTTGCGCACCTGTGCTTCGCTGAGGTGACGGCGGTTTTTGGTGATCACTTCCACAAAGCGATCATGCATGTCGTCAATGGCTGCCTGAAACAGAGCGCGTTCTTCGTCCGTCAGCGCCCGGAACGGCGACAGGAAATCCTTTTTATCGCCGGACTTGACCACTTCAAAATCGACGCCGACCTTGTCCATGAGTCCCTTCAGATTCAGCTTCAGGGTGATGACGCCGATGCTGCCCGTAATCGAGGTCGGGTGCGCCACGATCTTGTCCGCCGCCTGCGCCACGTAGTAACCGCCGGATGCGGCGAGGTCCATGATCTGCGCATAGACCTTCACGTTGTTCTTTTCCTTGAAGGACTGGATCTCGTGATAAATGATATCGCTGGAGGTGACGGTGCCGCCGGGGCTGTTGATGCTGAGCAGGATGGCGCGGACGTCGTCGTCCTGTTCGGCTTTATTCAATGCCTCGCGGATACGGGCCACCATCCCCTGCTCTTCCTTCGCGGACAGCATGCTGGAGGATTTCTGGTTGGAAATCAAACCGCTGACTTCCAGTAACAACACCTTGGTGCGGCCTTCCCCGGACAGGACTTTTTCCTTGAGCGGAGAGGGCGGCGGAATCAGATGGATTTCAAAAACCGTGCAACCGGAAATGCCCAATGCCAGCATGCAAATCAGCAACGTCTTCCAGAAAATGAGCGGCATCCGGCGAGGCTTTATCTCAGGCATGTTATTTTCCTTTCACGAGCGTGTATTCATACACCGCCTTGAAATGGCCGGCTTCCACTTTCCATTCCTTACGTCCGGTATCAAAAAACGACTCCACTTTTTTATACAGTTTTTCCGCCAGCTCGGTGTTCATGAACGCATCTGAAACCAATGCGTACTCCAGAAGATAGTTGGTATGAATCACCAGGTCGCGCAGAGCCATGGTTTCCCGCGCCACCAGCATTTTGTGTCCCTTCCGGTCACCCACCGAATCCAATGACTTCGGCGCAATGGTTTTCAGGTTGTTGGCGATGCGCTTCAAGGATTCTTTCACATTGGTGATCAGTCCCGCCAACTCCGTGTCCTCTCCCGCCTGATTGAGCCGTATCTGGATTTTCTGCAGCGGATCTATCAGGTTGAGTTCGTTCAGGAAGCCTTCGCTCACATCGTACATGCGGCTCAGTTCCGCGATCGAAACCTTACCCGACTCAGTGGTTTCCGCTTCCAGCGTATCCATGCATTTTTGCAGTTGAGTCTCCAGGTTTTCGGTGAATTTATTTTTTGTTTTTTCCAGACGTTCATCAAAATCCTCACCTTCTCCCAACCGGCGAAATTCCTTGCCGCATTCTTTCTCCAGCTTTTCAAAAAGCAGATCGGCTTCCGTATTGATGTACGTCAACAGGCGGAGTTTGCGTTCCGGCGTCATGGCGCTGACGAACTTGGAGCGCACTTCCCTCTCCACGCGCACCAGGTCTTTCGGCAAACTGCGAAACATCTTGTCATAACTATCGTAAAACGCGCGCCAGCGCTCAATCGTGTGCTTCTTGTTGCTGGCCGTGAATTTGACATTGATGTTGGTGATGCGTACCGAATTCTGCTGCATCAGGCTGATCAACTTGTCGCGCATCAGGGTGCTGATTTTGTCGTCCATATTATCCATACGGGGTTCACATCACTTTCTGAAGGTCAGGGATTCTGAGAAGCCGAGCGGGCACAGCGGCAACCGATTCCATAAAAGTCCTTGGCATCATCGTACCCGTAACGGCGCGACGTCCGCATGTAGTCGGGAAGGCTGTTCCAGGCGCCCCCGCGCACGACATGATAGGCGCCGGAATCCGGGCCACGGGGGTTGGTGTCATCGCCGGTCGAATAATAGGCTTTATCATACCAATCGTACACCCATTCGGCAATATTCCCGGCCAGGTCGTGCACGCCTTCGGGCGTCTGTCCCGATTTCAGGGTTCCGACCTCGTGCAGCACCTCGCCTTTCTGGATGAAACAGCATTTGCCGAAATTGGCACGCTCCGGGGTGGGCGGCGCTTCGCCCCAGGGATAGGTGCGGCCCTCCAGCCCGGCGGCGGCGCGCTCCCATTCCGCCTCCGTGGGCAGACGCTTGCCCTGCCAGCGGCAGAAGTTGCGGCAACGCTGCCAGGTGAGCCCGATCACCGGTTTGTCCACCATGTCCGGGCGCGGTTCGCGACCCCACCAGCCGGTGATGGTCGGGTGCTCGTCCGGGTTGGCCTTGAGGTAGTCCTCAAAATCGCCGCCGGTCACTTCAAACCGATCCAGCCAAAAGCCGTCCAGATACACCTTGTGACGCGGGATTTCGTCCTTCAGCCCCTTGCCCGGCTCGCGGCCCATCCAGAACTCCCCGGCCGGGAATAGGATCATGTCCTCGCTCGTCACCGGCTCCGCCAACGCCGGGGCCACCGTCGATGCCACCATCCCGGCCCATAACAGGGATGCGCCGGCGAGGCGCAATCCAGTGAAAATCCCGCTCCCCATGTTTGGTTCCCGTTCCATTAAATGATTGAGCCGTTTCGGCAAAGCCTTTATTATACATAACTGTATCCGATTCGCCCGCGGAAACGGAAATCCTCTCTTCCACGCGGAGCCAACCGGCACCATTCCGTTTTCCCGAACATTCACTCTATGCGCACCGTCCGTCAATTCGATGATCTGCTGGCCCGTCTGGAAACCACCGCCCTGATCCTGCTGTTATCGGTCATGGTGCTGCTGTCCTTCGGACAGGTGGTCCTGCGCAATCTCCTGGGCACCGGCATTTTATGGGGAGATATTCTGCTGCGCCAGCTCGTGCTGTGGGTGGGGTTTCTCGGTGCGTCGCTGGCTGTGCGCGAGCGCAAGCACATCGCTATCGATTTTCTGCCGCATTTTTTCAACGCGACCTGGAAAAAAATCAATCGCATCGCTGTGGACCTAGTGACGGCGGTCATCAGCGCCTTTCTGGCGAAGGCCGCGTGGGATTTCATCCTGTTTGAAAAGGAGGGGGGTTCGACGTTGTTTCTGGACATCCCCGTATGGCTGTTCCAGACCATCCTGCCCTTCAGCTTTGCGCTCATCGCACTCCGGCTGATCCTGCGCGTCGTCACCGAGTTGATCTCTTACCGGACACCTGCCGAATGACCCTGCTTCTCGTCGCCGCCATCCTGTTGCTTGCCCTCCTGGGGACGCCTCTGTACGCGATCATCGGTCTGGCTGCTTTATTGTCCTTTCATTTTGCGGGGATCGATTCGGCGGCGGTGTTCATCGAATTGTACCGCGTCGCCAGCGCCCCGACGTTGCTGGCCATCCCGCTGTTCACCTTCGCCGGCTTCATGCTCGCCGAAAGCCGCACGCCACAACGATTGACGCGCCTGACGCAGGCTCTGCTCGGCGGTGTGCCCGGCGGCCTGCCGTGGGTGGTGCTGGTGGCCTGTGCCTTTTTCACCGCCTTCACCGGCGCATCCGGCGTCACCATCATCGCCCTGGGCGGCCTGTTGTACCCGTTGATGCTGAAGGAAATGTACGGCAAAAATTTTTCGCTGGGGTTGATGACCTCATCCGGCAGTCTCGGCCTGTTGTTCCCGCCATCGTTGCCGCTCATCCTCTATGGCCTGATCGCCAAAGTGAATATCGACCAGCTGTTTCTGGCGGGCCTGATACCCGGCACCTTGATGATTCTTATCCTCGCCGTGTACAGCATGGTCATGAGCAAACGCTTCGGCATCCGCCGCACACCCTTCGATATGCAGGAAACGCTGGGTGCGGTCAAGGAAGCCGCGTGGGAAATTCCCCTGCCCTTCATCATTTTATGGGGCATCTACGGCGGCGTGTTCACGGTGACGGAAGCGGCGGCGGTGACCGTCATTTACGTGATCGTCGTCGAGTCGTTCGTGTACCGGGACATCCATCCGATCCGCGACATGCCGGACATCATGAAGAAAAGCATGGTGCTGGTCGGCGCCATCCTCATCATCCTTGGCACGGCAATGGGCTTCACCAGCTACCTGGTGGACGAGCAGGTACCGATGCAATTGCTCGCTTTCATGCGCGAGTACATCGACGACCAGCTGACTTTCCTCATCGTGCTCAATCTGTTCCTGTTGATTGTCGGCTGCATGATGGATATTTTTTCCGCCATCATCGTGGTGGTGCCGTTGATCGTGCCCATCGCCCAGAGTTTCGGCGTGGACATGGTGCACCTGGGTGTGATTTTCCTGGTCAACCTGGAGATCGGCTACTCGACGCCGCCGGTGGGCCTCAATCTGTTCATCGCCAGTTCGCGGTTTGAAGAACCGGTGGTGCGGCTGTACCGGGCCACCCTGCCCTTTCTGGGCCTGCGCCTGATGGGTCTGATAGCAGTCACCTATTTTCCGGCACTCAGTCTGTTCCTGCCCAACCTGTTTGGCAGCTAGCGTGGTACAATGGCCCGACGTTGACCCGCCTCTGGAAAGGATCTCAAGCCATGCAACCTGTCCCGAAAAAACCGATCTCCATAAAAAATTTATACTACGCCATGCTGGAAAGCCCCGTCGGCCTGTTGGGCATCGCCGCCACCGATCAGGGCATCTGCAACATCCGTGCGGCACAGAACAGCGAACGCCAGTTCGTGCGGTATCTGGATGAAGTCTATGCCCGTCCGGCGGGTCACAATCCCAAACGCCTGCAACCCGCGCTCGATCAACTGACCGCCTATTTCGAAGGCCGCCTCACCGAGTTCGATTGCAGGCTGGATATCTCCTCTGGCACGCCGTTTCAGCAGCAGGTGTGGCAGCAGTTGCAGACCATTCCCTTCGGCGAGACCCGCAGTTACGGCTGGCTGGCCGAACAGTTGTCGAATCCGCAGGCTCACCGCGCCGTGGGCAACGCCAACGGACGCAACCCCGTGCCCATCATCATCCCCTGTCACCGCGTGATTCAGGCCAATGGCAACCTCGGCGGCTACACGGGCGGACTGCATATCAAGGAATTTCTGCTGGATCTGGAACACGCCCGCCATGCCGTTGTATAGAACCCAGGCCCTCGTCCTGCGCAGCATGAATCTCGGCGACGCCGACAAGCTCGTCACCCTGTTCACCCGCGATTTCGGCAAGGTCAAGGTGGTGGCAAAGGCCGCCCGCCGCATCAAAAGCCGCTTCGGCGCCTGCCTGGAACCGATGACCCATCTGTCGCTCATCTACTTCGGCAAAGAGCATCAGGATCTCTATCGCCTGAACCAGTGCGACATCGTGCGCTCGTTCCAGAAAGTCCGCGAGCATCCGCAGAAATTTTACACGGGCATTTATTTTGTGGAGTTGTCAGAAAGCTTGATCGGCGAGGCCCATCCGGAGATCCCTATTTTCGACCTGCTGGCAAACGCCCTCGCCAAGGTCGAAGGGCCGGGCGACCTGGAAACGCTGTGCCGGCTGTATGAGATGCGCATCATGGCGCTTGCAGGCTACACGCCGCGGTTGCGGCATTGCATTCAATGCCGCAAAGAGCCACAATCACGCTGGGTGGGGTTCAGCTACACGCGCCACGGCATTCTGTGCGAGTCCTGCCAGGAACAGACCGTGCTGGAAGTCCGCATTCAAAACGGCACGCTGAACTATCTTAGAAAACTTTTGACGCTCGACATCCAACACGCCGACCGTTTGAAAATCCCCAAAGGCAGCGAAGACGAAATCGAGTCCATCACACATCGTCTGATTCTGGCGCGTCTGGGTCGGGAGTTGAAATCCTATCCATTTATAAAGACAATGGCAGTTTGAAACCCTTCAACCTTCAACCTAATCGGAATCAAGCATTATGACTAAGCAGGCCATCCACACCGACGAAGCTCCGGCGGCCATCGGCCCGTACCAGCAGGCCATCCGCGCCGGGCAGTTTGTATTCACCTCAGGGCAGATTGCGCTGGACCCGCAGTCGGGCGAATTTCTGGAAGGTGAAATTGAGGAGGAAACCGAACGCACGCTGAAAAACCTCGGCGCCATCCTGAAAGCCGCCGGACTGGGATTTGAGAATGTGGTGAAAGTGACGGTCTATCTGGACGACATGAACTATTTCACGCGCATGAACGCGGTGTATGAGAAGTATTTCGCCACCGGCAAACCGGCGCGCGCCTGTGTGCAGGTGGCGGCGTTGCCGAAAGGCGCGAAGGTGGAAATGGACGCCATCGCGCTGGCGGACTGAGAGAATCTGAAATGGCAAAAAAAAAGAAAAAAGACTTAAAAGGCCAGATCAACTTTTACAAGGCCATGGCGGTTCTGGGGGTGATCCTGGCGGGCACCCTCGTTTATCTGTTTCTGGGATCGGCGCCTCCTCTCAGCCCTCAGGCGTTTCACAATCCCGAAAACCCGGCCAGTCAATGTTTAGCCTGCCACACCGGACAGGCCAGCAACATCCCCATCATGCCTCATCGCAGAATGGACGACTGCCTTTTCTGCCACACGCCGGAAGACCCCCGATGACATCTGTTCCTGTTGAGAACGTTCCGGCCGGACTTTTCAATCGAAGTGTTCGCGGGCGGGTTTGCCCACCCCGTACACGTTGAACCCGATGTCGAACAGGGCATCGTGATCGAGGTGGTTGCGTCCGTCGAAGAGAAAGGCGGGTTTTTCCATGCTCTCGTAGATTTTTTTGTAATCGAGCCCGCGGTAGTTTTCCCATTCCGTCAACAACGCAATCGCATGCGCCCCCTTCACCGCCTCGTAGGGGTCGGTCCCATAATCGATCTCGCCGGGGAATCCTTCCAGATCCTTACGGGCATTGTCGAGCGCATACGGATCGGTAATACTGAGCCAGGCGCGTTCTTCCAGCAGTGAGCGGCAGATGTGGATGGCCGGGGCGTCGCGCGTGTCACCGGTATCGGGCTTGAAGGCAAAGCCGAAAATCGCAATCTTCTTGCCGACCACGGAATTGAACATGGCGGTGATCATGCGGTGCACGAAGCGCTGCATCTGAAAATCGTTGATGTCCACCACCTTCTGCCAGAACTCCGCCACCGGGTGCAAGCCGTAATGCTCGCACAGGTAAATGAGGTTGAGCAGGTCCTTGCGGAAACAGGAGCCGCCGAACCCCACCCCGGCATTCAGGAATTTAGCGCCAATGCGCGAGTCCATGCCCACTGCGTGGCCCACCTGGGTGACGTCGGCTTCCGTCATTTCACACAAGGCCGAAATGCTGTTGATCGAAGAGATGCGCTGCGCCAGAAACGCGTTGGCCACCAGTTTCGACAACTCGCTGCTCCACAGATTGGTGGTGAGAATCCGTTCGGCGGGCACCCAGTGCTCATAAATTTTGGTGAGTTCGTCGCGTGCCTTCAAACCGCTCGGCGTGTCCATCGAGCCGACCAGGATGCGGTCAGGCTGCTCCATATCGCGGACAGCGGTGCCTTCCGCCATGAACTCGGGATTGGACAGGATTTCGAAATGCACGCCGTCGTTGCCGGAGTGCAGGATGCGGCGCAGGGTTTCGGCGGCGCGCACGGGGATGGTGCTTTTCTCGACGACGATGGTATCGGAACCCGCATTGGCCTTGATACGGCGTGCGGTCTGCTCGATGAACTGCAAATCCACCGTCCGCCCCGCACCTTCTCCGTAGGTCTTGGTCGGGGTGTTGACGGTGACGAAGACGATATCCGCTTCGCTGATTTCCTTATCGATCTCAGTGGAAAAAAACAGATTGTGCCCGCGGGCTTTGGCAACCCGTTCATACAGGCCCGGCTCGTAGATCGGCAACTGCTCGGAGTTCCACAGGGCGATCTTCTCGCGCGAAATATCCACCACCGTAACCCGGTATTCCGGGCAATGATGGGCAATGACGGCCATGGTCGGCCCACCCACGTACCCGGCTCCGATGCAGACAATTTTTTTAGCGAAATCCCCCACAGCCGCCTCCATCCGTTTGGTAAAAAAAAAGGGAGGCCGGTTCGTTTCCGAACCGGCACTCCCTCATAGTATAACGGCGAAATTCGCCAATGCGCTATTTATAGAAAACTTTATCTTTGCGGTAGTCATAAGCCCGCCCGTCTTTGAGGAAACGGAGCTTGCCCTTGTGAATCTTCCAGTTCTCGATCACAATGGATTTTTCCTGAGATACCGCAGTTTCCTTCTCTCGATCTTTCACCTTGCCGTCTTTCACAATATCCTGATCGGCATTGTCTTCGGAGAGATACTTTTTCCAATCATGAATGGCCGCGGTGCCAAGCGCCTTCTCGGCATCCATCTTATCGCCCTTGTGAGGACTTTGGTTATGACCGTGGCACCGGTTGCACACGTTTTTGTAGTCCCAGCGCTTGCCGTATTTCTCGATGTCGGATTTTTTGAAATCACCCTTGGTGTTTTTCATGACGACGCGGAACTGAGAACCGCCGGCTACGGAGTGACACATCTCGCAACCCACCTGCTCAAAATTCGGTTCCGTCGGATCGATACGGCTGCTGACATCCCGTCCCTTGTACATCGTCCCCTGCGGGATGAAACCGCCGCGCTGACGGTAACCGGTGGTGTGGCAGCGCAGGCAAGCCGGATCGGTGGTATAATCCTTCTCCGGATCAAGCCCCGCCTCTTTCTTGGCATCGGGCCGGACCCCCGCCTTCAACAACTCGTAAGTTTTGCCATGGGGTGAGTTTTTCCATGCCTGATAATAAGGGTCATGACAGCTTCCGTCACATTTCGTCGCACCCACGTATTTGGGTCGTTTGGGAACCTTTTTCTTCGCCGCATCCGCGGTATCTGAGTAACTCAGAAAAAGACACAAGGAAAGGAATACATATCCGAACGATTTAAAAACTTTAGCCATTGTTATCACCCTGATGATTGGCAGATTTCATTTTTGACTCTGTTTAAAAGGTCGAGGCAGAATATAATAATAGCCCAGTCAGGTCAATACGAATTTCCGGCCCCCCATTAAAACAAATTTTGATAATACAATAGATTTCATGAACATATCTGACTTTGACTTCCATCTTCCCGAAGCTCTGATCGCTCAGGAACCCGCGGCAAAACGAGACGCCTCCCGTCTGCTGGTGGTGTCCCGCGAAACCGGTGCGCTCGAACATAAAACCTTTCCGGACTTTCCGGATTGCCTGACCGGCGATCCGCTTCTGGTCTTCAACAACACGCGTGTCTTTCCCGCAAAATTACTGGGGCGGCGGGCCGACAACGGCAAGCCGGTGGAGTGGTTGCTGGTGCGCCGGGACGCGGACACGACCTGGCTGGTGTTGACGCGCGGTTTGGCCCGGTTGAAACCCAAACAGGAGTTCCTCTTTGGAGAGCGGCTGACGGCCGTCTTCGAAGGCGTGGCTGAAGACATGGCACGGGTTCGCTTTTCCAGTAACGAAGTGTTGCAGGAAACGTTGGAGCGGGATGGCCGCATGCCGCTGCCGCATTACATCAAACGCAATGCGACCGATGACAGCACGCAGGCCGAACGCGATCGGGAACGCTACCAGACGGTGTTCGCCCAGCAGGAAGGCGCCATTGCCGCGCCGACGGCGGGTCTGCACTTTACGGAAAAAATGATGGACACGTTGCAGAAAAAAGCGGAGGTGGCTTTTTTAACGCTGCACGTCGGCCCCGGCACGTTCCAGCCGGTGCGTACGGAACGGGTGACGGAGCATCAAATGAAAAAGGAGTTTTACCGGATCCCCGTGAACACGTGGAACCGCATTCATGCCGCCAAAAGCCAGAGGAGGCCGGTTTTGGCGGTGGGCACCACCAGCACGCGGGTGTTGGAATCGGTCCAGTTCGACTCCCCGGTGACCGAGGACGTGGAAGGCTGGACGGACCGGTTTTTGTACCCGGGACAGCCCTTCCGCAACGTGGACCGGCTCCTGACCAATTTCCACCTGCCCCGCTCAACGCTGTTCCTGCTGGTCTGCGCCTTCGCCGGCAAAGAGCGGATGGAGAACGCTTATCAGGAAGCCGTCGCCGAAAAATACCGGTTTTTTAGTTACGGAGACGCGATGCTGATTGTGTGACCGCCGGATGGCGGTCAGAAATCACTCGTCGTCGCTGTTGACCGCCTGCTTGAAGTGCTTTCCAGACTTGAAGCGGACGACTTTACGGGCGGAAATTTCAGCCTCTTCGCCGGTTTTCGGGTTTCGGCCCATGCGTTTGGTCTTGGCCTTAACCTGGAAGGTCCCAAACCGCCGCAAGATCACAGGCTCACCCTGCCCCAACGACTCTTTAATCAGCTTGATAACGGTTTCCACCGCTTCTTCGGCCTTGGCCCGGGACAGGCTCGCTTCCTGCGATACGTGATTGATAATGTCTTGCTTGGTCATGCTCCCTCCTTCAATTTACGAAAAAGAAAGTGATATAAGCCTTGAAAAAACAAAGTGCTTTATATCTTTTTCCGCCCTCACGATTCCATCATTGCCTGGGACTCAAAGCATGGAATCCGCCTCGCCGAAACCCATTGCCGTAGCGGGTGTCATGGCGCAACGTTCACATCAGACAGGCCCTGACTTGTTAGCCACCCCTCGCCTATCGATGCCAACCTGCGAACTCTTGAACATGCTCTTTACCCAAAGAGGAATAAATATACTTTACCATTTATTTCAAAATAATCAATAGGTTATTGAAACAAATCGGAATACGTTTTGGCTTAAAGTTTGCAACACCCAAACACCGCACAGACGTCAAAAACTATCATAAACTTACACTTTAAAATTAGGTACTTAGTGATAACTATAGAGATTTTAGCTGAGGGTGGGCGTGGACGGGGTTTTGGATATAACCAGTTACAAATCAAACAGTAAAGAAAAATTTCACGATTACTCTTCTAAGGTGTATTGGGGTGGGGAACGATCTGGTACACGGTCTCCCCGGGCCGAACCAGATTCAACTTTTCGCGGGCGACCCGCTCCACCGCGAGGGGGTCCGATTTCAGAGCCCCGATCTCGCGACGCAGAGTCAGGTTGTCTTCGACGAGGGACTCATTGTTCTCTTTCAGTTTTTCCAGATCCCCTTTAAAACTGAATACCGTCATGACCCCATCGTCGCTGAACACAGCGACCCCGATCATGGTGGCGAACAGCAAGAGGCTGAGCGCCAGTGTGGTCTGGATCTTGTTGAGTGGCTTCGGTGTGTAACGCATGGTTCACATCCCCAGGTTGTAGAACACCTCGCGGCCCCTGAACACCGCTGCCGGCCCCAGCATCTCTTCAATGCGGAGCAGTTGGTTGTACTTGGCAACGCGATCGGTGCGGCACAGCGAGCCGGTTTTGATCTGGCCGGAGTTGACGCCGACGGCGATGTCGGCAATGGTCGTGTCCTCGGTCTCCCCCGACCGGTGCGAAATGACTGCCGTGTAGCCGGCGCGCTTGGCCATCTCCACCGCTTCCAGGGTTTCGGTCAGCGTGCCGATCTGGTTTACTTTAATCAGGATCGAATTGCACACGCCTTCCTGAATGCCTTTCTTCAAAATTTTGGTGTTGGTGACGAACAAATCATCGCCGACCAGCTGCGTGGTGTCCCCCACTTTTTTTGTGAGCTTCTCCCAGCCTTTCCAGTCGTTTTCGGCGAGCCCATCTTCGATACTGACGATGGGATACTTCTTCACCAGTTTCGCCAGGTAATCGACCATCTCGTCGGAAGTGAGTTTCGATTTCTTCTCCGCCGCCAGCACGTATTTTTTATTCTGATACAATTCGCTCGCCGCCACGTCCAAAGCCAGCAGGATGTCCTTGCCCTCCTTGTAGCCGGCGCTCTTGATGGCCGCCAGCAGCACTTCGATGGCTTCCGCATTGGATTTCAGATTCGGCGCAAAGCCGCCTTCATCGCCCACCGCCGTGTTGTATTTCTTCTTTTTAAGCACGGCCTTCAGATGATGAAACACCTCGGTCCCCATCTGCAGGGCCTGATGAAAGCTCCCCGCACCGACGGGCATGATCATGAATTCCTGGATATCGACGTTGTTGTCGGCGTGCGCGCCGCCATTGAGCACGTTCATCATCGGCACCGGCAACTCACACGCGTTGCTGCCGCCGATGTAGCTGAACAGCGGCACATCGAGATCGTTCGCCGCCGCATGCGCCACCGCCAGCGACACACCCAGAATCGCGTTGGCGCCCAGCTTGCCCTTGTTGGCGCTGCCATCCAGCTCGATCATGATTTGGTCGATCAGCCGCTGCTCCGTCACCTCGATGCCCACCAGTTCCGGCGCGATCTTGGTGTTGACGTTTTTGACCGCTTTCTGCACGCCCTTGCCCATGTACGACTTCTTGTCGCCGTCGCGCATCTCCAGCGCTTCGCGCGATCCGGTGGATGCGCCGGAAGGCACCGCCGCACGGCCCATCAACCCTTCCTCCAGAAACACATCCACTTCAACCGTCGGGTTGCCCCGCGAATCTAAAATCTGTCTTGCCTGAATGCCAACGATCTCGCTCATGATTCTCCTCTAAGTTCCCTTCAACTCAATTCAGCTTCCATTCAACCCTTCGCCGCTTTCAGGGCGTTGCGATTGGCTTCGATCGTGCGATCGATGTCTTCATCCGTATGCACGGCGGAGATGAATCCCGCCTCGAACTGCGAGCAGGCGATGTAGACGCCCGCCTCCAGCATGGCATTGAAATAGCGTTTGAAAAAACCAAGGTCGCAGGTCGAAACCGTCTCGAAATCCAGCACCTCCCGATCGGTGAAGAACATCGAGAACATCGAACCCACCCGCGTGAAGCAGGCCGACACGCCCGCTTCCTCCGCGTTGTTGCGGAAGCCTTCATACAACCGGTTGCTCTTTGCATCCAGGTCCGGGTACACTCCCTCGCCGGAAAGCAGGTTCAGCATTTCCAGACCGGCCGCCATGGCCAGCGGATTGCCGGAGAGCGTGCCCGCCTGGTACACCGAGCCCACCGGCGCGATGTGATCCATGAACTCTTTTTTGCCGCCGTACGCGCCCACCGGCAAACCACCGCCGATGATTTTGCCGAGCGTCGTCATGTCCGGGGTGATGCCGTACAGTTTCTGCGCCCCGCCCAGCCCCACGCGGAACCCGCTGATGACCTCGTCGAAAATCAGCAATGCGCCGTGCTGCGTGGTGACGTCGCGCAGCGTTTGCAAAAACCCTTCTTTCGGCGGCACCACGCCCATGTTGCCGGCGATGGGTTCGACGATGAGGCAGGCGATTTCATCACCCATCCGGTTGAACAACTCCGTCACCGCATCGGCGTTATTATAAGGAAGGGTCAACGTGTTCTTCGCCAGGTCTTCGATGACGCCGGGGCAGTCCGGGATGCCCAGCGACATCAGGCCGGAGCCGGACTTGACCAGCAGGCTGTCGCCGTGGCCGTGGAAGTTGCCTTCGAATTTAACGATCTTGTCGCGCTTGGTGTAACCGCGCGCCAGGCGGATGGCGCTCATCGTCGCCTCGGTGCCGGAACTGACCATGCGCACGCGCTCGATCGACGGCACACAGTCGATGACCTTCTTCGCCATCTCGATTTCGAGTTCGGTTGGGGCGCCGAAGCTGGTGCCCAGTTCAGCGGTCCGTTTCACCGCATCGACGATCTGCGGATGCGCGTGGCCGAAGATGAGCGGTCCCCACGAGGCGTTGTAATCGATGAACTCGTTGCCGTCCACGTCCCACAGGCGCGAGCCTTTGGCTTTCTGGATGAACAACGGATGGCCGCCGACGGCCTTGAACGCCCGAACGGGGCTGTTGACGCCGCCGGGAATGTATTGCTGCGCTTCTTCAAACAGGGTATCGGATTTCTTGCGATTCATAGTTTTCCAAACAGGGGTTCGAGGTCTCGTTTGCGTTGCTCGGGAATTTTTGCAGGATCGGTGACGATGGCTTTCGTTGCCGCCTCGCCGCAGGCGCAGTCGCGGTCGAGCACCGGCCGCGCCACCACTTCTTTCAGGATGGCCTGCGCCAGCTCGACGTTCTTGTGCATGATTTCCAGCACCTGCTCCAGCGTGACCGGCTCCTCCTCAATGTGCCAGCAGTCGTAGTCCGTGGCAAGCGCAATGGTAACATAGCAAATGCCCGCTTCGCGTGCCAGTTTGGCCTCGGTGACGTTGGTCATGCCGATCACCTCCACGCCCCAGCTGCGGTACACGTTCGACTCCGCGCGCGTCGAAAACTGCGGCCCCTCGATGCACACATAGGTGCCCCCCGGATGCACCACCGCACCCGCCTTCTGGCTGGCTTCCAGCACGTGCCCGTGCATGTCGTCGCAGATGGGATCGGCGAGGCTGACGTGACCGACGATGCCGTCGGTGAAAAAAGTACCAACGCGCTGGTGCGTGCGATCGATGAACTGGTCGGGCAGCACGATGTGGCCGGGCGCGATCTCTTCTTTCATGCTACCGACGGCGCTGACGGACACGATGCGCTCGACGCCGAGTTTCTTCATGGCGAAAATGTTGGCGCGGTAATTGATTCCCGACGGTGGGATGCGGTGGCCGACGCCGTGGCGCGGCAGAAACGCCAACTTCACACCGCCCAACTCGCCCAGCACCACCGGATCGGAAGGCGCGCCGTAAGGCGTGTCCACGGCGACCTCTTTTTCCACCTTGAGATCCTTCATGTTATACAGGCCGCTGCCGCCGATCACACCGAGAATTTTCTGCGCCATCAAATTTCCTTTCTACCTGAAGTTGGAATCGTACGAACCAATTAGGAATGAGAGTTGTGCGGGGAGGAGGGGGAGGCAAAGGGAAACGACCCGGGCCTCCTCCCCTATTGCTTTTCAGAGGTCCGGGTCATTTCCCGCTGTCGTTTTCGCTGTTATCGACCTGCTCTTTGTTCCGGTCCGCCTTCTGCATCAGAAATTTGAGTTCGGCAATGCGCTCGTCAGCCTGATCCAGCAAATCGGATTCCTTTTTGAGCGTTTCGATTTTGGAGTGGATGTCTTCGGACAAAGTGTTCAGGGTATTGAGCCGCCGCTCCAGGCCTTTCAGGTCTTTCACTTTCTTTTCGAAAGCCTCAACCTGGTCGCGGCTTTCCTGAGCGGTGCGGGTCAGTTGATTGACCTGCACCAGGGACTCGTCCAGATTGAGCTTTTCAAGGTCCAGCCGCTCGCGATCCCCCTGTACGCGGGCGATGTGGGCGTCAAGCTGGGAAAGAGCCTCATTCGTCTCCTGCATTTTGGCGGCGTTGGAGGTGACCGATTCCATCCGGTTTTCCAAGCTCGCCAACCGGCTCTCCAGTTGGCGCGATTGTTTTTCTGCGTTTGCAATAAGGTTTTCCTTTTTTTCCAACGCAGACTGCCTTGATTCCAGGTCTTTCAGAATGCCCTCGATCTGGTCCAGCTTCTGTTCCGTAACGTCCACAACCTTCAGGCGGGTTTCCACGCCTTTCAGTTTCTGGTCCAAGCCCTCCACCGACTGCTCCAACGAAGACTTCAAAGCACCCATTTTCTGCACTTTCTCCTGCGACGCTTCGACTTCCTTCAAACTTTTCTGCAAGTCTTTTCCCAACGCCGTCATGTGATAGAGCAGATTGTTCGACCGGGTTTCGCGCTCTTCCCAGTCGGCTTTTTCCTCGGCGGCCCGGGCCAGCTGAAACTCCATGTGATCGGACAACTCCTTCAGTCCAGACATACGCTGTTCAATCTGGTCGAGCTGATCGACCTGCCGGTTGAGATTGCTTGTTTTGAGGTTGGCTTCCTCCATGAAAAATTCGAGTCCGTCGAACTTTTTCTCCAGTTTTTCAATCAGGGCTTTGCGTTGAAGCTGGGTTTCGAATTTTTCATCCATGTTGAGGATCATGTTGGACAGGCCGTTCACCCGCTTTTCAACCTCATTGAGCCAGTCTCGTTTCTCCTGGAGGGCCGAAAGTTTTTTCTCCGCGCGAACCCCCAACTCAAGGTTCTTTTCCAGCGCCTTCTCAACTTTGCCCGCTTCGGACATTTCCTCGCGAAACCTTGAAATGAGCTTTTCGGTCTGCTGAGACGCGTCCTCGAATTGCTTGAGGGTTTCATGAAATGCGTCCAGTTTGCCCGCTTCTTCCTGCAGGGTATTGAGTTTCTGCTGAATGCCGGTATCGAGGAGGGATTTCAAACCGTGGATTTTTTCTTCCAGCTTCTGAACCTCCACCTTTTCCTCATTCATTTTAGTCAACTGATTCTTGACGCGTTCTCCCAGGGTGTCCAGTTCATCAAGCCGGTCTCCGACTTCTCGAATACGTTCTCCTTTTTCGGAGATGCGTTCCGCCTCCACATTCAGGTCACTGGTCTCCTGAAGCAAACGCTCCACCGTCTCCTGCACGGTTTTCACCTGTTCGCGGTATCCCAGCACCTTGTCGGTCTGCAGTTGCGCCTGGCTCAACCGCTGTTTCACATCCCCAAGCTCACGTAGATAACCGTTGATCGCTTCCCGGTCTTTTTTCAGCCCGGAAAATTTGGCGTCCAGATTCTTGACCTGGCTTTTGAGCTCGCGGACGTTGTCTGAGGATTCCTTGATGGTATTGCGGAACTGGACCACCTCTTCCACCTGGACGCCGGCCTTCTCCAGCAACGAATCGACCTTGCTGACGCGGTCTTCGGCTTTTCGAATCCTGCGGTGGTCTTCTTTGAGCTTTTGGATTTTTGATTCCATGTCCCAGATCAGCGAATTGAGCCGCCCCGCTTCCGTATTGGCTCTTTCCACACTGCGTTTCTGCTGATCCAGAGACCGGACTTTCTGTTCGGAATCCTGATGCAACACGCTGATGGCCTTGAGATCCTGTTTGGTTTCCTTGAGCTTGCCTTCCAGCGTGGAGGCGGTGACTTCGAACTTGTCAACCGAACTTCCCAGAGTCTGCATTTCTTTCAAACGCTTCTGCAGGGTGTCGAGCTTTTTAAAGGTGTCGGGAAGGGAGTGGCTGAATGTTTCGAAATACTTCTTCGTGTCGCTGAGTTTGCCAACGTTGTTTTCGAAGTAATCGAGAAGAAGTTGCAGGTTTTTGCGTTCCTGCGTCGCCGTCTGGATCAATTGCCCAAGTTCGTCGGAGTCGGCGGGACGCCACTCGGAATCATTTGTACGATCCGGATCGTTCGACGGATCTGGCGATGAATGTTTGGACATATCATACCTCCGCGTTGGCCATACGCAGGCCGATTTAGGTTAAGTATATGTATTTTAAACATTTCTGGAGAAAAGTAAAGGATGGGAGAACCGAAAAATCAAAAAAGGGCGCCTGATTTGGCCCTTGTTAGAGGGAGGGGCGGGTCAGCGTAGGAACAACTCGGCAATCTGTACGGCGTTGAGCGCCGCGCCTTTTCTCAGGTTGTCGCACACCACCCACAGGTTGAGGGCTTTTGGGTTGGCGAGGTCCTTGCGGATGCGCCCCACCATCACTTCGTCGCGTCCGGCGGCATCGATGGCCAGTGGATACTCGTTTTTCTCCGGCGCATCGACCACGCTGACGCCCGGAAACGCGGACAACACACGGCGCACTTCCGCCACGTCGATCTCTTCATCGGTCTCGACGTACACCGATTCCGAATGCGCGTACATCACCGGCACCCGCACTGTGGTCGGCGTGACGTTTATGCTGTCGTCGCCCATGATCTTACGGGTCTCGTTGACCATCTTCATCTCTTCCTTGGTGTAACCGTTGTCGAGGAAGCTGTCGATGTGCGGCAGGCAGTTGAAGGCGATCTGGTGCGGATACACGTTCTTCACCATAGGCTCGCAGTGGAGCGCACTCTGGCTCTGCCGGACCAGTTCATCAATGGCCTTCTGCCCGGAACCCGACACCGACTGGTACGTCGATACGATGACGCGCCGCACCCGGTAGCGATCGTGCAACGGCTTCAATGCCATCACCATCTGGATGGTCGAGCAGTTGGGATTGGCGATGATGCCGGGTTGGTCGCCGATGGCCTCGGGGTTGACTTCCGGCACCACCAGCGGAATGCCCGGCTCCATGCGAAACGCACTGCTGTTATCGATGGCAATGCACCCCGCTTCCACCGCTTTCGGCGCGAACTGTTTGCTGGTGGCGGCCCCCGCCGAAAACAGGGCGAGGTCCATGCCCTGGAACGAGTCGTCCTGCAATTCCTGCACGGTGACCGGTTCGCCATGAAACGGCAGTTGGCTGCCTGCGGAGCGGCTGGAGGCGAGCAGGCGCAGTTCCGCCACCGGGAATTTGCGTTCCTCCAAGGTGGCGATCATGGTGCGGCCCACGGCCCCCGTGGCGCCCACCACCGCGACGTTGTAACGGTCTTTTTTCTGCATTACAGTTTCTTCTCCAGAGCCTGCACGACGAGGTCGCCCATGGCCTTGCAGCCCACTTCTTTCATCCCCTTAGACATGATGTCTTTCGTACGGTACCCCGCATCCAGAATCGATTCAACGACATTTTCGAGCACCGTGTTGACGTCCTCGCGGTCGAGGGAATACTTGAACATCATGCCCACCGACAGGATGGTGGCGAGGGGATTCGCCATGTCTTGTCCGGCGATGTCCGGAGCGCTGCCATGGATCGGTTCGTACATCGCCGTCTTGCCACCGAGGCTCGCCGACGGGAGCATGCCGATCGAACCGGTCAGCATGCTGGCCTCATCGCTCAAAATATCGCCGAACATGTTGGTGGTGACGATGACGTCGAACTGCTTCGGGTTGCGCACCAGTTGCATGGCCGCGTTGTCCACGTACATGTGGGAGAGTTCCACCGCACTGTATTTTTTTTTGTGGAGATCCGTCACCACCTCGCGCCACAGGCCGGTGGCCTCCAGCACGTTGGCCTTGTCCACCGAACAGACTTTTTTGTTGCGCTTGAGGGCGACGTCGAAGGCCACTTCCGCAATGCGAACGATTTCGCTTTCCGTGTACACCAGTGTGTTGATGCCGCGGCGTTCGCCGTCCGGCAGGGTTTCGACGCCGCGTGGCTCGCCAAAATAAATGCCGCCCGTCAACTCCCGAACCACCAGGACGTCGAGTCCCTCGACCACTTCCGGCTTCAGCGAAGAGGCCTCCGTCAAGGCACGAAACACCTTGGCCGGGCGTAGATTGGCGAACAGGCCCAGCTCCGAGCGCAGACCCAGCAGCGCCCGCTCCGGTCGCAGTGAAAAATCGATGGCCTCCCATTTGGGGCCGCCCACCGCACCCAGCAGCACCGCATCCGCGGATTTCGCCGCCTTCAACGTGTCGTCGGGCAGGGGTTTGCCCGAGGCCTCATAGCCCGCACCGCCCACCGGCTGCTCGTTCAAATTCAGTTTCAGGCCAAGGCGGGTTTCCACCACACGCATCACCTTGATCGCCTCGGCGATCACTTCGGGGCCGATGCCATCGCCCGGCAACACTGCAATCGTATATTCCTGACTCATAAGTCGTCACAACCTTTCATAAATAAACGGGAGGCATTATACCCGAAAACGCGGCGCGTCCAAATGCCGGTCATTTTTTTTCCGCAGGGGAATCCTCGTTCTGAGGCGAGTCCGCATAGAAGACCTTGACCAGGCAGAGTCCGCGTGCCGGAGCCGTGGGACCGGCCCTGCCGCGGTTGCGGGAGGCGATGATTTCCGGAAGCGCGTCGGCGGCGAGGCGGCCATGCCCGACTTCGATGAGAGTGCCGACGATATTGCGCACCATGTGTTTCAGAAAGCCGTTGCCCTCGATGGAAATCTGCAGCCAGTCCTTGTACTTTTTGATGCGCAGGTCATAGATCTCGCGCAACGCACTGCGGGCGCCGCAGCCCGATCCCCGGAACGACGTGAAGTCGTGCCGGCCGACCAGGTGTTGGGCCGCCCGGCGCATGGCCTCGACATTGAGCGGCTGGGCGACGTAATGGGCCTGCCGGTAGAACAGCGCCGACGGGAAATCGCGGTTGAGCAGGGTGTAACGGTAAAGCTTGTGGGTGGCGCACATGCGGGCGTGGAAGGAAAGGTCCACCTCCTCCACCGATTTCACCACGATGTCGTATGGCAGCATGCTGTTGAGCGCTTTCAGAAACTGCCGCGGCGTCATCGGGCATTCCGTGTTGAAATGCGCCACCTGCCCTTCCGCGTGCACACCGGAATCGGTGCGGCCGGACCCGATCACCGTGGTTTTGCAGCCGGTGATGGTTTCGAGGCGGCCTTCCAGCACTTCCTGGATGGACAATCCGTTGGGCTGGAACTGCCAGCCGTGGTACTGACTGCCTTCGTATTCGAGAACAAGTTTGAGTCTGCGCATAGCGCGCTATTATATGAAAAAAATCGCGACGGTCTCGGACCATCGCGATTTTTATTTTGATTTGCTTCTTTTTTTGAAGCATCCGCGTTTATACGCGGATATTCAGGGGTTTTGATTTTCTATCTGACGCGGTGGATTCACGGCTCCGATATGACCCTCCCGATGGTTGGACCGTATTCACTCAAAACTAATATAGGCCCTCGGCCCGGCCCCGCAAGGGGTTGCCCCGATTTTTCCCGGGGAAACTATTGCTTCCCAATCCCGGCTAAATTCTATAAGATAGGGCCATCGGACCCAAGAGCCAGCTACCCGAATCGATTAAATTTAAAGGAGTTTCAGGATGAAAACGTACAACGACCTGGCTTCCGACGGCGGCTCCAATATTGTGGAGCAGGTGGTCAGCCAGCAGCAAAAACTGCGGGCCAGGATGGATAAAATAAAACACAAAGTCTGCCTGATGAGCGGCAAGGGTGGCGTCGGCAAAAGCTCCATGACCGCCAACGTTGCGGCCTGCCTCGCTGAACGCGGCCATAAAGTGGGCATTCTGGATGCCGACCTCAACGGGCCCAGTGTTGCCAAACTTCTGGGCGTGTCCAACGACACCAAATTGAAGGTCGATGACGATGGGGTCCATCCCGGAGAAGGTTTCCTGGGGATCAAGATCATGTCCATGGACATGCTGCTGCCGAGCGCCGACTCACCGGTGATGTGGACAGACGACCAGAGTGCCAGCGCCGTCTGGGTGAGCACCATGGAATCGACCGCGTTGCAGGAGTTGTTGCGCGACACCATCTGGGGCGAATTGGATTACCTGCTGATCGACATGCCTCCGGGCAGCGACCGCATCGACAACATCCGCGACCTGATGCCCGAGCTGGCAGGCGTGGTGGAGATCACCATCCCCTCCCCCATTTCGCAGCACATCGTGTCGAAATCGATCACCAAAAATTCGAAGTTGAAAGTACCGGTCATCGGGCTGGTGGAAAACATGGCCACCTACGTATGCCCGCATTGCAACGAAGAAGGCGCTCTGTTCGAAGGACAAAGCGTCGAGGCGTTGGCCAAGGCCAAGGGTATCCCCTTTCTGGGCCGGGTCCCCTTTGACAGCCGCATATCGAAAGAGTCGGAACAGCGCAAACTCTTTTTCTCGGAACATCGGGATTCGACCACCGGCAAAGCTCTCAACACCATCGTTGATGGTATTGAAAAATTTATCAAATCCAAATAAAAAATTCCCAGTAAGGAGGATCCATGAAGTTCCTTTGCGTTCCCTGCGACGAGCAGATGGAAACCCAGAAAGAAGGTCTCTTGATGACCGATGACAGCAAGAACATCGCTCTCAAGTTCAAATGCAAAAAGTGCGGGCACACCATTGCCATGCTGACCAATAAGTTCGAGACGGAATTTGTGAGCAAGTTGGGCGTGGAAGCAGGCGGTGCCTCGGAGTTCGGCAAAATGCCGTTCGGCATGGTGGGCAGCTCTCTCGCCGGCGGCAAGGAAGAACTCAAGAAATCCGAGCCCACAGATGAAGCCGATGTCGAGTGGACGCAGGAAGCCAAGGATCGCATTCAGAAGGTGCCCTTCTTCGTGCGCGGCATGGCCAAAAAGACGGTCATCAATTTTGCCAAATCGAAAGGCATCAAAGTGATCGACGCGGCGCTGATGGACGAAGTGCGCGACAAGGTGGGCATGTAACACCGCTCACACGCACTGGGAAAAAAAACAACGGGTCAGCCTTTAACAGGCTGACCCGTTTTTATTTCCGTGATGATGTGCGTGTGCTGCCCGGCCGTTACGCCGCGTTCTGCGACCGGCATTCGCCGCACTGGCACAGATTCCGAAGCAGCTCGTAGGGATAGAGCCCGGTGCTGTGACCGTCGTTCCAGTCGAACTGCAAGGCGTACAATCCGACCGCCTTGATCTTGATCGGGCGGATGGTGTCCGGAATCTGGCCCGGTTTGATCCTCTTTTCGCCCGTCCATTCATCGATGCAATGGGCGCACGGACATTTCTCCCGCAGCAGTTTCACGGGATAGATCGCTTCATGACCATCGGTCCAGGTGATGCCCAGCGTGGATTCATCCACCTGCTTCACATCCCGGGGAGTCAGGTCTTCATTCTTCGCTTTTTTCTGCGGTTCTTCACTCATGCACTCACCGGTTTCAGGGTTTTGCGGAGATTATTCTTTCCAGGCCAACTCGAAGCTCGAATCGATTTTCTTCTCGGCCTGAGATTGATTGATGCTGATTTGCGCCGCGACCTTGCCCGCCAGATCCTTGTATGCCAGCGAAGCCGGAGAATCCGGATTGCTGAGGAGGATGGGCACGCCCGAGTCGCCGCCGGCGACCACATCCGGAATGAACGGGATGTCGCCCAGGAACGGCACGCTGGAATCGTCCGCCAGCTTCTGCCCGGCGCCGGACTGAAAGATGAAATGTTTCTTGTCGCAGCCGTCGCAGACGAAGTAACTCATGTTTTCGATGACGCCCAGCACCGGCACCTTCACCTGGCGGAACATCTTGACGCCCTTGTCCGCGTCGATGGCACTGATCTGCTGCGGCGTGGTGACGATCACCCCGCCCGACAACGGAGCGCGCTGGGTCAACGTCAACTGCACGTCACCCGTGCCCGGAGGCAGGTCGATGACCAGGTAATCCAACTCGCCCCATTCGACGTTCTGCAGGAACTGCTGGATGATGCCGCCCAACATGGGACCGCGCAACATCAACGGCTGTCCTTCTTCCGTCAGGAAGGCGGCGGAAATGACTTTCAGATTGTACTTTTCGTGCGGGAAAAATTTATTGTTCTCCGCACCGCGCGGCGGTTTGATCGGCATGCCCAGCATCTTGGGAATGCTCGGACCGTAAACATCCGCATCCATCAGGCCGACCTTGGCTCCCGTCAAACTGAGAGCGATGGCGAGGTTGGTGCTGACGGTGGATTTGCCGACGCCGCCCTTGCCGCTGGCCACGGCGATGATGTTTTTCACGCCGGTCAGGATGGGCTGCTGGTGCTCGGAAGGCCGGACATTGGAAGTCATGGTGACGCTGACGCCACTCACGCCTTCGATTTCACCCACTTTTTTTTCACATTCGGCCTTCAGTTCTTCTTTGACCGGGCAGGCGGGCGTGGTCAATTCCACGTCAAACTTCACCTTCCCGTCCTTCGTCTCCAGGTTTTTGACAAACCCGAGATCGACTATATTTTTGTGCAAATCGGGGTCCATGACCGTTTTCAAGGCCCCGATGACTTTTACCTGTATATCTTGGTCCGACATAAATGGCTCCCAGGATGGATCACGAAATTAAATGAACTGACGCTAGGCGTATATTAGATCTTATAAGATGCAAAACCGCTATTGGCAATGCAATCTGTAGGATGGATTCAGTCAATCAGGGAAGAAATCCGATACGATTCCGGCTTTCCAATAGTTTTAGGATGGAATATCCCTGAAAAAGTTTTCTATAATTACATCATGACATGGATTATTGAAAAATGAAAAATCAAACTCCGGATGCCGCACTCCTCTGCTTCCGCTTCCTGCGTGCGCTCCCGAGGCTGCGCACCCCGGAACATTCAGCTTACCAGATATAGTGTATATATAAAACCAAGGCATACCATATGATGTATTTTGCCCTTTACAAAAACTAAGGGCTGTGTTAGTCATTTAGCTTAAGTTGTTCAATTTAAAGGGAATAATTTCCCTTTAACGAACGCATCCGGTCTCCGGCCTGGCACCGTTCCAAGGCCCCGTTTTCCATCCAATCCCATCCTGTCACGTTGAGATTATGGACCCGGGACATGTTTCCTGGCGGAGTGCCGGTCCGTTGTCAAATCATCTCGACCCCGTAACCGAATCATGGCCAAAGAAAAAGAATCCGATATCACTCAGGAGTTGGAAAACCGGTTCCTGACCTACGCCCTGTCCACCATCGTCTCGCGTTCACTGCCGGATGTGCGCGATGGATTGAAGCCGATTCACCGCCGCATCCTGTACGCCATGAACGGCATGGGCGTCAGTGCCGACTCCAAGGCGGTGAAATCCGCCAAGATCATCGGCGAGGTGCTGGGTAAATTCCACCCCCACGGCGACACCTCCACTTACGATTCGATGGTGCGCATGGCGCAGGACTTTGCCATGCGTTACCCGCTGGTCGATGGCAAAGGCAATTTCGGCTCGGTGGATGGCGACTCTCCGGCGGCCTACCGGTACACGGAAGGCAAGTTGACGCCGATCACCAGTTACATGCTGGCCGACATCAAGAAGAACACCGTCGAGTTCCGCGCCAATTACGACAACACGCTGCAGGAGCCGGTCATCCTGCCGTCCCGGGTGCCGAACCTGCTGATCAACGGCTCCTCCGGCATCGCCGTCGGCATGGCCTGCTCGTTTCCCAGCCACAACCTGAAAGAAGTCATGAACGCGTTGATGTCCCTGATCGACGATCGCGAACAGACGACGACGCAGATCATGAAGCACATCAAGGGACCGGATTTCCCCACCGCCGGCATCCTGCTCAACTCCAAAGCCGAGTTGCGTAAAATGTACGACGAAGGATCCGGCAATCTGCGCGTGCGCGGCAAATGGATGCTGGAAACCCTGGCGCGCGGCAAGACGCAGATCGTCATCACCGAGATTCCGTACGGCGTCAACAAGGCGCGGCTGATCGAGAAGATCGCCGAGATCATCATCGCCAAAAAATTGCAGGCGCTGACCGACATCCGCGACGAGAGCGATGAAAACATGCGGGTGGTGCTGGAGATGAAGGCCGGCAGCGATGCGGAAAAGATCATGGCCTACCTGTGCAAACACTCGGACCTGGAAAGCGGGTTCCAGATCAACTTCAACTGCCTGAAACCGAATGGCGAGCCGGAACGCCTGGCCATCCGGGACCTGTGCCTGCACTTCCTCGATTTCCGCAAAGACGTGGTGACGCGCCGCCTGCAATACGACCTGGACGTGCTGGAAAAACGGCTGCACATCCTCGATGGATTCGCCGCCATCTTCAGCGATCTGGATAAAGCGCTCAAGCTGATCCGCTCCTCCAAATCCAAGGACGAGGCGGCAGGAAAACTGAAGAAGGCCTTTAAGATCGACGACGAGCAGACCGCCGCCATCCTCGACATTCCGCTGTACCGGCTGGTGTCGATGGAAATCGACAAGATCCTGCAGGAGCAGAAGGAAAAGAAAAAAGAACAGAAGCGCCTCCAGGACATTCTGAAATCGCAGAAAAAAATCTGGGGCGAAGTCAAAGGTGAGCTGAAGGAAATTGCCGACAAGTTTACCGACAAGCGGCGCACCCAGTTTGGCAGCGATGAGGCGGTGGAGTTCAACGAGGAAGACTTCATCGAACACGAGGACGTGGTGCTCGTGATCAGCAAAAACGGGTGGCTGCGCAAGATGAAAACCGTCACCGATCCGGCCTCGCTCAAGTTCAAGGAAAACGACAGCCTGCTGGAAATGGCCCGCGTCAACACCGCCGACCTGGTCGCCTTCTTCACCTCGTTGGGCGCGGTGTACGTGCAAAAGGTGCACAGCCTGCCCTACACGCGCAGCGGGTTCGGCGAGCCCATCCAGAATCTGTTCAAGTTCGGCGACGGCGAGCGCGTCATCAAACTGCTGCCGCTGCTTTCCAAAGAGTCGGTGAAAGCGCAGACCGCCGCCGGGCGCGGAGCACAGCAAAGCCTGGCCTTGGATGGCATCGGCCACGACGAAGGCGAAGAGTTGTTGCTGGTGAATTCCGCGGGCTACGGTTTCCGTTTCGCGGTGGACAACCTGGGCGAGACCACCCGCTCCGGCAAAAAAGTCATGACGCTGAAAGACGACGCCCGCCTGACGGCCATCGTCCGCGTCACCGGCTCCCATGCCTTTCTCTTGTCGGATGCCGGCAAGGGATTGCTGGTCAAGCTCGACCAGATCACCCAGCTCAGCGGCGCCGGAGTCGGCGTGCGCCTGATCAATGTCGGCAAAAACCGCTTTCTCGCCGTCAAATGCGTCAAGGCCCGCGAAACCGTGGAACTGGTGCTGGAAAGCGGCAAAACCAAAGACCTTAAAATGAGCGCGGTGCCGGAATACAACCGCGGCAGCCAGGGCGTCACTGTCGTCAAACGCGGCAAGGTCGTTCGCATCCACTGACATTCAACAAAACCATGAGCACTTATCAGGCAAAAGACATTCAGATTCTTGAAGGGCTGGAACCCGTCCGCAAACGGCCCGGCATGTACATCGGCTCCACCTCGTCCACCGGGCTGCACCACCTCGTGTGGGAAATCCTCGACAATTCCGTCGATGAAGCCCTGAACGGTCACTGCAATCACATTGAGATCACCCTCCACGGCGAAGACGAGATCACTCTCAAGGACAACGGCCGCGGCATTCCCGTCGATACGTTCCGCAAGACCAAGAAAAGCGCGATGGAAATCCTGTTCACCACGCTGCATTCCGGCGGCAAGTTCCAGGAAGGCAATTACAAGGTCTCCGGCGGCCTGCACGGCGTGGGCATGGCGGTGGTGTGCGCCCTGTCGGAATCGTTGACGGCGACGTCGCGGCGTGACGGTTTCGAATGGAGTCAGACCTATTCCTGCGGCCAGCCCCAGGACAAATTGAAAAAGGGCAAGGCGACGCGCAACCACGGCACCGAAATCACCTTCCGCCCCGACCCCAAAATTTTCCCGAAGATCGCCTGGAACGTGAAAGGCATTCTCGAGCAGGCCGAATCGAAGGCGTTCCTCAACAAGGGACTGAAGATCACCGTGCACGAAAACGGCAGCACGCACGTGTTTCAGTACCCGGAGGGCATCAAGGATTTCATTCAGAAAATCACGCCCGCCGGTCAGTCGCTGACGCCGGAACCTTTGTATGTTGAAAAGGAAGACAAGCAATTGCGGCTCGAAGTGGCGTTTCTCTGGACCTCGAAGACCGACACCGTGATCCATTCCTACGCCAACGCCATCAAAACCGTGGACGGCGGCGCGCACGAAAGCGGCTTCCGCAACGGCATCACCAAAGCCCTCAAGGCTTACATCGAGCGGCGCAACCTGCTGCCCAAGGGCATCTCCAGCGTCAACGGCGACGACGTGAAAGAAGGCCTGGTGGCCATCATCAACGTGTACCTGCAGGGCGACGTCGAGTTTCAGGGCCAGACCAAAGGACGTTTGAACTCCGACATCACCTCGCAGGTGGATTCCGTGGTGCGGCACTCGCTGGAAGATTTTTTGAACACGCACCAGACCCAGGGAGACATCCTCGCCAACCGCATCATTTTGGCCGCCCAGGCACGCATCGCCTCGCGCCAGGCCAAGGAAGCAGTCCACCGCAAATCCAATGTCTCACATCGGTTGAACCTGCCGGGCAAGCTCTCCGATTGCTCATCCACCGTGCGCGAGGAGTCCGAGTTGTTCATCTGCGAAGGCGATTCTGCGGGCGGGTCCAGTAAGCAGGCACGGGATCGCAAGACCCAGGCCATCCTGCCCATCCGCGGCAAAATCCTGAACGTCGAGACGGCGACCAAAGACAAGATTCTGGCCAATCAGGAAATCCAGAATATCGTCTCCGCGCTCGGCGCCGGCATCGAACCCCATTTCAACTATGAAAAGCTGCGCTACGGTAAAATCATCTTGATGACCGACGCCGATGTGGACGGCGCGCACATTTGCACCCTGCTGCTCACCTTCTTCTACCGCTTCATGCCGCGCCTCATTCATGAAAACCACCTGTACATCGCGCAGCCGCCGCTTTACCGGATCGATGCCGGGAAAAAAACCTTCTACGCCGTCGATGACAAGGAAAAAGAAAAAATTGTATCCAAGCTGAACGGCGCCAAGTACGAAGTCGGCCGCTTCAAAGGTTTGGGCGAAATGCCCTCTGTCGATCTTAAAAACACCACCATGAATAAAGACAACCGCACCCTCATCCGCGTCACCATCGCTGACGACCAGAACACCAACGTGACCTTCGACAAACTGATGGGCAAGGACGCCCAGAACCGGTTTAAATTCATAAAAGAGAAAGCGGTATTTTTTCAGGACCTCGATATTTAACCCCCGTACCCGCCAATTCGCCCCCTCTTGCAGAACAAAATCTCCTTATTTGGGGTCAGATTCGGCAATCCCTTTAAAAATTAATTTTAAAATACCTCTAAACCTAGTAAAATTAATGGTGTACTATTAGAATTACACTTTATGTTATTTAAAGGGCGCTAGAATACCTTGAATGATTCTCAGTTGAACAGGGATCCCAGGAGTCCGGACAAACCCACCGCACGCCCGGCAGGACGGCAAACCGCTCCCCAGGCCCAGGCAGCGGGCCGCGAGCGACGGTCTGCTGACAAGCTTCGCGCACTGATCAACACCATCCTGTCCTCCAACAGCATCACCCGTACCTTGTTTGAACTGATCGACGAGTTCAAGGAACTGTTCGAGGCCGACAAAGTCACCGTTTTCGCCATCGACCGTCCCAAGCGTCAGCTTTTTTCGCGGAACTTCAAAGACAACCAGGTAGAAGAAATCCGCGTGGACATCTCGCCCAAAAGCCTGGCCGGATTTGTGGCGGCTTCCGGACGCACCCTCAATGTGCTGAACGCCTACGACAACAACGAACTCAAACGCATCCATCCCGAATTGACCCTCGACAAATCGTTCGACGAAAGACTGGGGTACAAAACGAAGACCGTCCTGGTGGTGGCTCTGCCCCACAACCGGAAAATGATGGGCGTCCTGCAAATCATCAATAAAAACACCAAGCCCAATTTTTCAGATCAAGACGTGCGCCTGGCCAAGGAACTGGCCAGCACCCTCGGTCATGCCATCGTCAAGATGCAGACCGAAATCATCGATGAAAAAATCCAGGCCACCTCGCACGCCATTCATTCCGCCGGCACGCTGGACGAAATTTTGATGGAGCTGAAGGTCCCGATCCTTCAGCTTTTCGATTGCCGGCTCGCCATCATTTACGCGGGAGACCCAGCCAAAAAAGAATTGTATTCGAAGCTGGCCGCCGGCTCCGGCGAAGGCGAACTGCGGCTTCCCATGGCAGCCGACAATCTCCCCGGCTGCGTTGCCATGGAAAAGCGCATCCTCAACGTTAAAAACGTTCACGATCAGGTCGAGTTGGTCGAGTACCACCCCGACCTGGTTTACGAAAAAACGATTGAGAACGCGCTGGGCGAAAAGGCAAAAAGCATGCTGGTGGCGCCGCTTGTCTATGAAGGCAAGGTGATGGGCGTTTTACAACTGGCCAACAAGCAAAACGAAATCGCGTTCACCCAGCAGGATGAACGGAGCATCAAGACCATTGCCGATTCTCTGGCCCTGGCCATCAAGAACAAACAAAAGCAAAAACTGGCCAAGCCAACCAAGTTCAGCTACCTGATCAACAACGGCATCATCACCCAGGATGAGTTGACCAAAGCCATTTCCAAGGCCCGTACCAGTGGCGTCGATATCGAAACCATCCTTCTCGACCAGTACAACATCAAGCGCAGCGATTTCGGCAAGTCGCTGGAGGAGTTTTACAGCGTTCCCTACTTCGGTTATTCCTCGGATATCGTTCTGCCGCAGTCCCTGTTCACTGGCCTCAACACCAACTTTCTCCTGAAAAACAACTGGCTGCCTATCGCCAAAGATGAAGAACAAAACAAAGTCACCATCCTCATTGACAACCCCGCCAATCAGGACAAAGCCCAGAGCATCAAGTTGATTTTTCCAAAGCGGACTCTCGACTTTAAAGTCGGATTGCGAGCGGATATCCATGACTTCCTCAACGCCACTCCGGAGGACGACAGTCCCGGTTCCGCCCCCGCCGACACGGGCGACGTCGATACACTGCTGAGCGCACTGCAAAGCGAAAAAGACGACGTGGAGGTGGAGGCTTCCAGCGACGAAGAAGAAGCCAACGCCATCAGCGAAACCGACAGCACCATCGTCAAGCTGGTCAACAAGGTCTTGATCGATGCCTACGACAACGGAGTGTCGGACATTCACATTGAGCCGGGTCTGGGTAAAAAGGCAATGCGCATCCGGTTCCGCAAAGATGGCGGCTGCCGTGTTTATCAGGAAATTCCGCCCATGTACCGGCAGGCTTTTTTGTCCCGCATCAAAATCATGTCCAAGCTGGACATCGCGGAGCGGCGGCTGCCACAGAGCGGCAAGATCAAAATGAAGTACGGTAAAAAGGATATCGAATACCGTGTCGAAACCTGTCCCACCGTGGGCGGCAATGAAGATGCGGTACTGCGTATTCTCGCGGCCAGCAAGCCCATCCCGCTGGAGAATATGAATTTTTCCCAGCGCAACCTGGAATTGATCCGGGCCATGGCGTCCAAACCGTATGGCCTCATCTTGTGCGTCGGTCCGACCGGCTCCGGTAAAACCACCACGCTGCATTCAACGCTGGGTTTCATCAACACCCCGGAGAAGAAAATCTGGACGGCGGAAGACCCGGTGGAAATCACGCAGGACGGTCTCCGGCAGGTGCAAATGCTCAACAAGATCGGCCTCGATTTCGCCCGCGCCATGCGATCGTTTTTGCGCGGCGATCCCGACGTCATCATGGTGGGTGAAATGCGCGATGTGGAAACCTGTGCCGTCGGTCTGGAAGCATCGCTGACCGGTCACTTGGTATTCAGCACCCTGCATACCAACTCCGCGCCGGAAACCATCACCCGTCTGCTCGACATGGGCATGAATCCGCTCAACTTCGCCGACGCCTTGTTATTGATCGTCGCGCAACGACTGGTGCGCACTCTCTGCAAAGCATGCAAGAAAGAATACCATCCGTCCAAAGAGGAATACGACATCCTGCTCAAAGAATATGGGGATCCCGAAATGTTCGCCAAAAACGTCAATATCCCCTATTCCGACGATCTCATGCTGCAGGGACCCGGTGGTTGTGATAAATGCAGCAATACCGGTTATGCCGGGCGAACCGGTTTGCACGAATGTCTGGAAGGTACGGAAGATATCAAGCGTATGGTCATGAAACAGGCTTTGGTGGAGGAAATCCGCAAACAGGCTGCCAAAGACGGCATGACCACTCTGAAACAGGATGGCATCTGGAAGGTCTTCAAAGGTGATTGTGACCTCAAGCAGGTGCTGGCGGTCTGTATCCAGTGATTGAACTCGTTTGAGAAAGTATTTATACTGGTTTCATCCTAATTGATTGCTGAAAGTGTTCAGGACTTGGGTGGCTGAAAGCGTCGCGTCGCTGAGCGGTTGTTCTTATCACAGTGGAAATTCCTTATGACGACGGAAACTCCTGCCCTGGAACAAAGGGTCCAGGAAATCAGTTTTCAGATTCAATCCACGACCGACCCGCAAGCTCTCATTCCGAACCTGATTCAGGACTTAAAAGGATTGTTTCCTTGCGAAGCCGTGACCCTCTACTCTTTGGACAGGGCGAGCAAGCAGTTGGTTTCCTGCCACCCTGTCACGCTGGATGCATCTGAGTTTCGCATCAACCTGAAAGCGGATTCACTGATTGGGTATGCCATCATCAATGGCAAGCCCATCTTGTTAAAAGATGCCGGCAACGCCGCATCGATACTGACCATAAACCCCAGGATCAGAATAGAATCAACGATTGATGATGCGCTGAGCATTCAAACCCGATCTCTGATGATCTTGCCCCTGCCACACAATAAAAAAGTGGTCGGGATCATAGAATTTGTCAATAAAAGCGGAAAAGGCGAATTCTCGGAACAGGACTTTAAATTTGCCAAGGAACTTGCACCTTTCTTGGGACTTTTAGTAACCAACTTGGATGGTGACAGGACCATGACTGCAAGAAACTCATCGACCATGGACACGCCTGCTTCCAAACCGCTCTCTTCCGCCGAATTGCAGGAAAAGCTCGTCAAAATCATCAACGACATCCACTCCGCCAAGAATGTGGATGAAATCCTGATTTCCCTGAAAGAGCGGATCCTGGAGTTGTTCGACGCCACGCTGATAACCATCTATGCCGTGGACCTGGTCCGCAACGAGGTGTACTCCAAGATCAAGTCCGGCGACAAGATCAATGAAATCCGGTTACCCATCGCTCCGCAAAGCATCGCCGGCTGTGTGGCCATGGAACAACGCATGGCGGTGATCAAAAACGTTTACGACGACCGGGAACTCAAAAAATTCCATCCGGAATTGACCTTCGACAGTTCCTGGGACAAGATTTCAGGATTTCATACGAAAAGCATGCTCGTCACCCCCCTCATACACAAAGACAAGATGATGGGGGTCATGCAGCTGATCAATAAAAAGAGCAGCCAGTCCTTCAACGTCATCGACGAGAAAAATGCCAAGATCGTCGCGGAAACGCTGGCCCTTGCTTTTTACAACCAATCCAAGTTTGTCCAGCAAAAACCGACCAGATTTTCCTACCTGCTGCAACAGGGACTGTTGACCGATATCGAACTCAACAAATCCATCAACCGCGCCCGCAAAGAGCAGATCGACATTGAAAACATCCTTATCGATGAATTGGGCATTTCCCGCAAAGAGCTGGGCAAATCCCTCGAAAACTTTTACAAAATTCCATACATGGGTTACGAGGATGGGATGGTTTTGCCTGCCACGATTTTTGAAGGGTTGAACCTGAATTTCCTGTCGAAAAACCACTGGGTTCCTGTTGAGCGCGAAGACAACAATGTCGTGATCGTCATCGACAACCCCAACAATCTGGACAAAATTCAGAATATCAAACTGATCTTCGTCAAAAAGCAGATCGAGTTCAAGGTAGGGCTGAAAGCCGACATCCGTGATTTCCTCAACTCCGCCGTAGCGGAAGATTCCAGCGGCGCGCCTCTGGAAGAAATGTCCATCTTGCTCAACGCACTGGAAAGCGAAAAAGAGACGGAGTTGACAAGCGATGAGTCGGAAGATGGGAACGCCATCAGTGAGAGCGACAACACCATCGTCAAACTGGTGAACAAGATTTTGACGGATGCGTACGACAATGGCGTTTCGGACATTCACATCGAGCCGGGCCTGGGCAAAGATCACATGATCGTGCGGTTCCGCAAAGACGGAGCTTGCCGGATTTATCAGGAAATCCCGCCCATGTACAAATTCGCATTGATGTCGCGTTTGAAAATCATGGCGAGGCTGGACATCGCCGAAAAGCGTCTGCCCCAGGACGGCAAGATCAAACTGAAATACGGCGGCAAGGACGTGGAATACCGCCTCGCAACCTGCCCCACAGTGGGTGGAAACGAAGATGCCGTACTGCGTATTCTTGCGGCCAGCAAGCCGATCCCGCTGGAGAACATGAACTTTTCGGATCGCAATATCGCGCTCGTCAAGTCGATGGCTTCCAAACCCTACGGCCTCATCCTTGTCGTCGGCCCGACCGGCTCTGGTAAAACCACCACGCTGCACTCGACACTGGGTTTCATCAATACGCCGGAAAAGAAAATCTGGACGGCGGAAGACCCGGTAGAAATCACGCAGAAGGGTCTGCGTCAGGTGCAGATGCTCAACAAAATCGGCCTAGACTTCGCCCGCGCCATGCGCTCGTTTCTGCGCGGTGATCCCGACGTCATCATGGTGGGCGAAATGCGCGACGCCGAAACCTGTGCCATCGGTCTGGAGGCATCGCTGACCGGTCATCTGGTGTTCAGCACCCTGCATACCAACTCGGCTCCGGAAACCATCACCCGTTTGCTCGACATGGGCATGAATCCGCTCAACTTCGCCGACGCCCTGCTGTGCATCGTCGCCCAGCGCCTGGTGCGCACTCTCTGCAAAAACTGCAAGGAGCCCTATCACCCGTCGAAGGAAGAGTACGACACGCTGGTTCACGAATACGGCGATCCCGACATGTTCGCCAAGAATGTCAACATCCCCTACACCGACGACCTGATGTTGAACGGTCCTAAAGGCTGCGACAAATGCAACGACACCGGCTATGCGGGGCGAACCGGTTTGCATGAATGCCTGGAAGGCACCGCCGAAACCAAACGCCTGGTCATGAAGCAGGCCCTGGTCGAAGAATTGCGCGAACAGGGAATCAAGGATGGCATGACCACCCTGAAGCAGGACGGCATCTGGAAGGTGTTTAAAGGGGATTGCGACCTCAAACAGGTGCTTGCGGTCTGTATCGTTTGAGAATCAGCGGAGCGACTGCAACCACTCACCCTGGCGGGCAAGCGCACGTTCAATGATCTTTGCGTTGCGCTCCTTCTTATCACGGATTTTCAACACCTCTCCGGCAAACAAACCAAAGTTCACATTCATTGGCTGGTAATTGCCTTTTTCAGGCCCTTCCGTCACGTAGTGCAACAACGCGCCGATGGCCGATTCCCTGGGCGGCCGCGTGAACGGCTGGTTGCGCAGACGGCTGAGCGCACTCAACCCCGCCACCAGACCCATCGCGCAGGACTCGACATAACCCTCCACCCCGGTGATCTGCCCAGCAAACCAGATATTGGGATTTTTCTTCAAACTCAGGTCGGCGGACAACAACTGCGGCGAGTTGATGAACGTGTTGCGGTGAATCGCGCCATAGCGGAAGAACTCCGCGTTCTCCAGCCCCGGGATCATGCGGAAGATGCGCCGCTGCTCCGGGTACGTCAGTTTTGTCTGGAATCCCACCAGGTTGTAAGCTGTACCTTCCTTGTTTTCACGCCGCAACTGCACCACCGCGTGAAACCGTTCGCCGGTTTCCGGGTGCAGCAACCCTACCGGTTTCATCGGGCCGAAAGCGAGGGTTTTGGGTCCGCGCAACGCCAACTCCTCCACTGGCATACAGCCTTCAAAATACACCGGCTTCTCGAATTCCTTGAGAGGCACTTTATCCGCCTTGCACAAACCATCCACCAACTGATCGTACTCTTCTTTATTCAAAGGACAGTTCAGGTAGTCCGCATCGCCCTTGTCGTAGCGCGAAGCAAAAAACGCTTTGTCCAGATCAATGGTGTTGGTGTCCACAATCGGCGACAGCGCATCATAAAAATACAGGTAGCCCTGCCCCAGCAGGTTGGAAATCTGATCCGACAGCGCAGGCGAGGTCAACGGACCGGTGGCGATGATGACCGGTCCATCCAGTGGAATGTCCTGGACTTCATTGCGCTTGAGGGTGATGTTCGGGTGTTGCTCCAGGTTCCGCGTGATCTCCGCGGAGAACAGATTGCGATCGACCGCCAGCGCCGCGCCGGCGGGCACCGCATGACGGTCTCCAGAACGGATCACCAGTGAATGGAGGTTGCGTAATTCCTGCTTGAGCAGGAATGGCGCGGAGGTGTCCTGATTGGAACCGAGGGAGTTGCTGCACACCAACTCGGCGCAGTGATCGGTTTTATGCACCGGCGTCTTCAGTTCCGGACGCATTTCGTGCAACACAACCTTGCCGCCGCGTTCAGCGATCTGCCAGGCCGCTTCCGAGCCAGCCAGCCCGGCCCCAATGATGGTCACATGCGAAGTCATGATTCCTGATCCCGTAGTACGTTATGCCGCTTCGTCCGAAGTTTTCTTGAACCGGCAACTGGGGCACACGATGCTTTCGCCTTCATTTTTCTTCCACTTGGTGACCATGTAGGCGTTGCTGCATTTGGGACAGGCTTCGTCCACCGGCTTGTCCCAGGAGGTGAATTTACAATTCGGGTATTCGCTGCATCCGTAAAAGGTACGACCCTTTTTGGTGCGCCGTGGGGCGATGTGGCCCTTGCAGTCTTCTTCCGGACATTTGATGCCGAGGCTGATGGGTTTGGTGAACTTGCATTCCGGATATTCCGAGCAGGCCAGAAACTTACCAAACCGTCCCATTTTCATAACGAGCGCCGCGCCGCATTTGTCGCAGTTGCCTTCCACTTTTTCGGAAGCTTTTTTACCGCTGTCACTCGTGTCCTCGCCGATTTCCTTGGTGTTCTTGCATTCCGGATACCCGGAGCAAGCCATGAATTTGCCGAAGCGGCCCCACTTGATGATCATGGGACTGTTGCACTTCTCGCACACCTCATCGGTTTCCTCAACCTGGCTTTTGATATCCTTCATCTTGGCTTCGGCTTCGATCAGATCCTTTTCAAACGGACCGTAGAACGAACGCAGCGTGTCCACCCATTCGATCTTGCCCTCTTCAATCTGATCCAGCTGGTCTTCCATCTGCGCCGTGAACGCTTCCGTCATGATGTCCGGAAAGCTTTCCACCAGCAACTCCGACACCAGGTGGCCCAGCTCCGTCGGCGTGACACGCTTGTCTTCACTGCGAATGTAGTCGCGGTCCTTGATGGTGCTGATGATGGCCGCATAGGTGCTCGGACGGCCGATGCCTTTCTCCTCCAGCGCCTTGACCAGCATGGCCTCGGTGAAACGCGGCGGCGGCTGCGTGAAATGCTGCTCCGGCAGCACTTTCTTCATTTCCAGCACCTCGCCCTTGGTGAGGTCGGGCAGGATTTTCTCGGTGGACTTCATGCCCGCGCCTTCGTCGTCCGTGTCTTCGACGTACACTTTCATGAAGCCGTCGAACTTGATCACCGACCCGTTGGCGCGGAACAGGTGTTTCCCGGTCTGCACGTCAAACTGAGTCGTGTCGAGAACCGCCGGCACCATCTGGCAGGACAGCGTCCGCGCCCAGATCAACTCGTACAGATTATAGAGGTCTTTCTCCAGATAATTTTTGATGGCCTTGGGCTCGAGCATGATGTTCGTCGGCCGGATCGCCTCATGCGCTTCCTGTGCGGTCTTCTTGCTTTTGTACACGTTCGGCGCTTTGGGGACGTATTCCTTGCCGTACTTGTCCTCGATCAGACGGCGGATGTCCCCAATCGCTTCATCGGCAAGCTTGGTGGAGTCGGTACGCATATAGGAGATCAACCCCACCGTGCCGTCTTTACCCAGGGCAATGCCTTCATACAGGCGCTGCGCCAGCATCATGGTTTTCTTCGGTGAGAAGTTCAGCTTGCGCGACGCTTCCTGCTGCAGGGTGCTGGTGATGAACGGGGCCGAAGGATTGCGCTTGCGTTCCTTCTTGACGATGTCCGCAAGAACGAACTCGCCCTTTTCCACCGCCTTGACGATGGCCTGCGCCTGTTCCTCGTTGCCGATCTCGGCCTTCTTGCCATCCACCTTGAACAGCTTGGCCTGAAACTCCGGCTCCTTGCTGCCTTCCAGATCGATGGTGATGGTCCAGTATTCTTCGCTCTTGAAACTTTTGATTTCCTCTTCGCGGTCGCAGATCATGCGCAGCGCCACCGACTGCACGCGTCCGGCGCTCAGGCCCCGCTGCACTTTTTTCCACAAAATGGGGCTGATCTTGTACCCCACCAGCCGGTCCAGTATGCGGCGGGCCTGCTGTGCGTTGACCCGGTTCGGGTTCAACTCGGTGGGATGCTTGATGGCTTCGGTGACGGCTTTTTTGGTGATCTCATTGAACATCACCCGGTAAATCTTTCCCTTGGTGATCTTCGCGACTTCATTGCAGATGTGGTAGGCGATGGCCTCCCCTTCCCGGTCCGGGTCGGGGGCGAGGTAGATATTGTCGGCCTTCTTGGCGGCCGCTTTCAGCGCATTGAGGATCTTGCCCTTGCCCCGAATGGTGATGTATTCAGGACTGAAATCGTTATCGACATCCACCCCCAGCTTTTTCTTGGGCAGGTCTTTGATGTGACCCACCGAGGCTTTGACGACGAAGTCCTTCCCGATGATTTTTTTCAGAGTTTCGACTTTCGTCGGAGACTCCACAATCAACAAAGATTTACCCATAATACCTCAGACGCTTCAATAGGATTGGATCACGTGCCACAGGCCGTCGGTTTGCGTGACCCAGTCTTTCAATTCCAACTGCACAAGTGTAGCTAAAACATCGGCCGCTGGCAAATGACTGCGCTCAATCAACGTATCCACGTGTTGCTGCTCACTGCCTATTAATGAAAGTAATAGCTTTTCAGATTCTGTCAATTCAATTTTTTCTTGCGCATTTTTTTTATCAGCCAGTTTTTGTTGCACATCCGCTGAAAATTCCTCCAGAATCGCATCCACTCCATCCACCAGTTTGGCCCCTTTTTTAATCAAATTGTGCGCGCCCCGGCTCTTTTCAGAAAAAATATTTCCCGGCAAGGCAAACACCTCGCGCCCCTGCTCCAGTGCAAAATGCGCCGTGATCAAAGCGCCGCTTTTTTCTCCCGCTTCAATCACCAGTGTGCCGTGAGCCAGACCGCTGATCACCCGGTTGCGTGCGGGGAAATTGTTGCGATCGGGTTTTGTGGACATGGGGAACTCGGAGATGATGACTCCCGCCTCCACGATCTTCTCTCTCAATGCCCGATTTTCAGGCGGGTAGGTATGTTCCAATCCACATCCCATCACCGCCATGGTGAATGCCTTTTCCTGCAACGCCGTCTTGTGCACCAGGGTATCGATGCCTCGCGCCATGCCACTGATCAGACACCCTCCGCGTTGCGCCAGTTCGCTGCATAAACGTTCGGTGGCGATTTTTCCATAGCTCGAAGGGACGCGGGTGCCCACAACAGCAAACGGAAAATCCTCTTCATGGAACGGATTGCCTTTGAAATAGAGAACCGGAGGTGGGTCGTAAATGGCTTTCAGCAACGCCGGATAATGTTCGCTTTCCAGAGTCAACACCTGCACCCCGGCGCGTTCCATCAACCGGTATTCACGCTCCAGATTGCGTTCCAGATCGAAATCCTGAATTTGCGCCGCGGTTTTGGCGCCGATGCCTTCCACCTGCATCAGGGACTGGCGGCTCGCATGAAATACATGTTGAGGTGAGCCCAACGCGTTTACCAGGCGATGGAACAAGGTCTTTCCAACACCCAGCACCATATTCAACGCGACCCAGTAGCGCTCCTTTGCCGCCACATCGTCATCTGAGAATAAAGTTTTCACCGGATGTCGGCTGCCTCGCAATCATGAATTTTCGGGACAACTCCACGTTTCCCGATAACACGTCCGGGCGCAATCGGATGCCACCTACCTGCTCACGAATTCCCTCTCGAATTTCGCCACCGCTTCATTGAAATGGAACAGCGCATCATAATACCCCACCAGAACCCGTGTATAGATAATGAGCGTTTCAAACAGATCCTTTTCACTGCCAATGCCAAAATCGTAATTCGCCACCTCTGTCACCAGCAACGCCCGTGTCATTTTCCGGTTTTTACCGGCCAGGATGAATTGCGACCGCGCCTGATTGACCCGCACCATGGATTTTTCGAGAGCAATGCGGCGTTCTCTCTTCAATACAGAACGCGAAGCGCCTTCGGCCTGCCTCAGGTATTCCTTCAGGGTCTGAAACGGGAATTCGCGAGGCGACAGGGTCTCATCGTCCATTTTGAATTGCGGGTCGATGCCCACTCCCAGCAACCGCTCCAAATCCAGCCGCGCCAGAGCGATGTCACTTTCGAACTGGTTGATGTCGTTCAAGGTCCCGGCCAAACCCAGTTTCAGTTTAGTGAGCGCACCTTGCGTGACATCGCCTTCACCTTCTTCAAATTTTTGTTCGGCAGCGGTCACCGCCTTTTCAAAATGCCCCTGCACTTCGCGCGAAATCGCAATTTGTTCCTTCCGCACCAGAATGCGGTCGTACGCCTGCTTGACCTGGTATTCGATTTCGGACCGGGTGAGGGCATCCTCCGCACCCATTGACTCCACTTCCAGAGCCCGCTTCACACATTGCTGAAAAGACGGCAAGGTTTGCAGCGATTCCGCACGGGCGGGTTCCACTGCCAGGCTCGTGGACAACGCCGCCAGCAGGCACAGAACACCCCCCGTCCGGGCAAACCTGGCTAGCAATAATTTCTTTAATAACATCTATTTAACCTAATAATTCTAAAGCTGTTCAGGAGGGAAAAGTCAAAACTCCGGGCAAAAAAAATGGGATACTGAACAAACCGAAAAGAGTTCTTGATGGCAACCAAGAAGATAGGGCTGAGACTATCTCTCTACTCTTTTTTGGTAAAGTGCTCATTAAATAAGCACATTGTCCAGTACCCCAAAGGATATCCAAAATCTATCATAGCGGGTGCTCCATTGTCAATAGTATTTTGCTTTTCAGAGGCCCTTCCCCCCACCGCCTAAAATAGAATTAAACGTATATTATACAATAAGTTATATGATTTCTACCGGGGAGTTTCCAGCTGCTTTCCCGGGGGCCTCCCATTGCCGGGAAAACCTGGGAATTTCCCCTCAAAGACATTAGAATCAACAGCTTGTAGTCCGAATTCCGGAATTTTTCCACAGCCTCTCCACAGGCACGCCCAAGCGCCCCTTCCCGGCTACTGAATCAGGTCAATGGGCACCGGAACAAACGTCACTATAAAGATGAATATCGACGCATAACCCACCTTTTTATGAAACGGCGTCAACGCGATCGATTCATCGATCACCGGCGGATGCTTCACACCGATCACCAACACCATCGCCGCCCACACGAACCATCCTGTCCAATACATCCCTAAAGGAAACAACGCCAGAAAAAATATCCACGCCAGCGCAGGCTGCTGTTTTTGAAACAGGGCATAAATGATGTGACCGCCATCGAGTTGGCCGATCGGTATCAGGTTCAACGCCGTGAAAAACATGCCGAACCAACCGGCGAGTGCCAGCGGATGCAGGTAAATGGTCAACTCATTGGAAAACGGACTCACCCCCAGCACCAGTTTGGACAAAAAATACAGGATCAGCGAGTTGCCGTAATTGAAACCGAGTGCCGGCGGCGGTGCGATGTGCGACACCACGGACATCTCCAGTCCCACCCCCATCACCACCAACGCCATGAGAAATCCTGCAATGGGACCGGATGCACCGATTTCCATCAACGCCCGTTTATCGGGAATCGGTTCCTTGATGGCGATGAACGCGCCAAAGGTACCGACGATGAATAACGGTGGCGCCGGAAGAAAATTGGGCAACGTGGCATCGACGTTGTTGCGGCGGCAGGCGAGATAATGGCCAAACTCATGCACTCCGAGAATGGACAACAGCCCCAGCGCATACCACACCCCTCCCACCAGCGTCGTGGTGAATACGGTGGCCACGAACAGCAGCACGAAAATAGTGACGGTGCGAAAATTGATGATGAATCGCGGAGGAGGCTCCGGGGCGTCCTCCTGAAGCCAGGGGTCCAGCTCCTGCGGGCGGTCTCTGTCATCCGGTTTGAAATCCATAATCCAGTCTGAAGTGTGAGGTGCGTATGCCGGTCAGAGCGGTGTGTCGTCGGAGAGCGGCCGGTGCGTGAACGGACGCCCCGTTTCGCCGGAGTAGTCGGCCACCGTCTGCCCGCATCCGAACAGTTTGTACTTGTAAATCACCAGCCCTTCGAGGCCGACGGGTCCGCGTGCATGCGTCTTATTGGTGCTGATACCGATCTCCGCTCCCAATCCGAAGCGGAAGCCATCGGCAAAGCGCGTGGAAGCGTTCCACATCACGCTCGCCGAATCCACTTCGTTCATAAACTGTTCCGCCACCTCGCGGTTTTCGGTGACAATGGTATCGGTGTGTCCGGAGCCATGCTCATTGATGTGTTCGATGGCCGCGCCGCGGTCATCCACCACCTTGATGGCCAGCTTGAGGTCGTTGTACTCGGTATCCCACTCCGTATCCGCGGCCTTATGGAGGTCCGGCACCAGGCTGCATGCACGCAGATCCCCCACCAGCTCTACGCCCTTGTCGCGATATTGCCGGGCCAGGTCCGGCAACAGCCTGGGCGCGATGCGCTCATGCACCAGCAGCGTCTCCAGCGCATTGCAGGCCGCCGCGTATTGCAGTTTGGCATCCAGTGCAATGGCCCGGGCTTTTTCCACATCGGCGTGTTCGTCGATGTACACGTGGCAGATGCCTTCCGAATGACCGAGCACCGGGATTTTCGTGTGTTCCTGCACGTAACGGACAAATTCGTTGCTGCCGCGCGGCACCACCAGGTTGATGTAACGGTCCTGTTGCAACATCTCCGCCACTTCGGCCCGCGTTTCGATGAGTTGCACCGCGGCTTCCGGCACGCCGGGGAGGCTGGCAATCGCCTGCCGCATCAGATCGACGATCACTTTATTGGAATGCTGCGCTTCGCGCCCGCCTTTCAGGATGACCGCATTGCCCGACTTCAGGCAGAGCGACGCGATCTGCGGCACCGCATCGGGACGCGACTCAAAGATGGCGCCAATGACCCCGATCGGACACGACACCCGGCGCAACACCAGGTCCTTGTCCAACTCCGTGGTGCCCTGCACCCGGCCCACGGGATCGGCCAGCCCGGCCACGCTCTGGATGCCCTGCGCCATGCTGTTCACCTTGAGCGCGTCCACCGCCAGACGGGCGATCAAGGGCGCGGCGATGTTTTCGTTCTTGCTGAATTCCAGATCGCGGCGGTTGGCTTCGACGATCGCATCGATATTCTGTTCCAACGCCTGGGCCATCGCTGCCAGCGCCCGGTTCTTGGTGGCGGTGTCGAGACGCGCCAAAACCAGCGCCGCCTTTTTGGCGGACGCCGCCATTTCCGTTACGGTCATAATGTTCCTCAATTTCCTGCGGAGGGGTAAATCGTATTGGTCACATGCTGAAGGGTTTTGGATTGCTGGATGATTCGCACCCCGGCGTCACCGATTTCATTGCCCCACAAATACAAGCGGGTCAGGTGCGTCAACGCAGGCGATGCCGCCAGCGACCGTGCGCCCTTTTCAGTGAGGCCGTTCCATTGCAGATCCAGTTCTTCCAGGTTCTGGAATACCTCTGAGGCCGCCAGATGCGCCGCACCCCGGTCGCCGAGGCCATTGTGCTCCAGCCGGAGCCGTTTCAGTTTTTTGATATGAGGAGACGCCGCCAAGGCACGCAGCCCCTTCTCTCCAATCTCATTATGAGACAACCACAGGGTTTCCAGGTTCGTCAAATAAGAGCACGCCGCCAAGGCAGCCAGTCCCCGGTCTCCCACCTGGTTTTTGTCCAGCCTGAGTTCCCGCACGTATTGTAACACCGGCGACCCGGCCAGGGCTTCCAATCCGGCATCTCCGATGCCATTTCCCGATAGATCCAAATACGTGAGTTCATGCAGGTCCGATTGCGCCAGCGCCTGCACGCCCTCACCACCAATGCGGTTTCCCCACACACTGAGCCAGGAGAGGCGCGGGAAGTTTCCCGCCCCAAACAGGGCCGCTGCGCCTGCTGGCCCGATCTCGTTGCTGAACAGGTTCAGGGATTCCAGATTCGACAGGTATTTCGATTCGGCCAGCGCCTGGGCGCCGGCATCGCCAAAGCCATGGGAGTTCAGATCCAGCACCTTCAGATTCCGCAGCAAGCGCGATTTCGCCAGTTGCCGAACGCCGTCATCGCCCAGCATACCACTGTGATTGAGCTTCAGGTGCGTGCCGCCCTGCTTCAATTCCTTGAGGATGATCGCGTTGATGTTCAGCGCCCACACCGTTCCCGTCCACACAAGCCCGGCCAGGGCGGGAACCGCCCAGACCAGAGCGCGCGATGTGCGGAAAGAGATCATGGGAAATTTTGTATGGTGATGCGGACTTCCAGCCCGTCCTGCATCCAGCCGATGTTTTCATTGCCCGCAAGCGTGGTGATGATGCCTTGCGTGTCGATCCTGCGGACGCGGTTGTTGTCGCGATCGGTGAAATACAGATTGCCTTCCTTATCAAACACCATGCGGAACGGGCTTTTCAGTTGCGCCGCGACCGCCGGGCCGCCATCACCGCCAAAACCCGCAACGCCCGTTCCCGCCACCGTGGTGATGATGCCGTTCCTGTCGATTTTACGAATGCGGTGCGTGCTTTCCTCGGCGACATACAACTCGCCCGCGGGCGAGATCGCCAGACCGCCCGGTGAGCGGATTCCTGCTTGCAGCGCCGGGCCATTGTCGCCGGAATCCTCAAAGCTGCCATTGCCCGCGTAGGTCGTCACATTTCCGTGAACATCGATGCGACGGATTTTACTGCTGCCCGAATCCGAAACGAACACCTCGCCTTCGGGGCTGACCACCAGACCGTTGGGATGCACCTCGCGGTCCTCGATCGCCAGCCAGGCCTGTTTCGCCAGCGTGTGGATGCGGCCCTCGGCATCGATCCAGCGGACATCCTGATTGGTGTAATCGGCGAGGTACACATTGCCTCCCGGACCGGCGGCAATGTCTTTGATGACCCCCAGCGACGCATCCGCCGCCAATTCCCCATCCTCGGCATGACCCAGAATGCCGTTGCCCGCAAACCGGGTGATGATCTCGTTTTCATCAATGCGGCGCACGTACCAACTGTTGCCCTGCGACGAAATCAGGTAAACCCGGTCATGGTCGTCGATCACCAAGCCTTCCGGTAAAAACAAGGCCGCCTGCCGCGCTCTGAAACCATCGCCCTCATTGCCTTCACGCCCGGTACCCGCATACGTATAGATGTAACCTTTCCGGTCCAGGGCGCGCAGCCGGTGCGCCTGCTTGTCGGCAAAAATCACATGGCCCTGGCTGTCCACCACGATCCCCGACGGCGCTTCCAGAGTCGCTCCCCGGCCCGGACCATGGTCGCCCCGGAACAGGGCCTGACCATTGCCGGCCACGGTGTTGACCGTGTGCTGCATCAGATCCATGCTGCGCACCCGGTGATGGTTGCGGTCCACGACAATCAGATGGTTGTCGGGAGTCACCGCCAGCGCGAACGGCAGATGCAGCGAGGTTTCCGAAGCGATTTCATTATCGCCGTTGTAGTCGTTCGCTCCCGTGCCCATGACCGTGGTGATGATGCCATTGCGATCGACCTTGCGCACGCGGTTGTTGTTGCGGTCGGCGACGTACAGGTTGTCCTGATCGTCCGTCACCACATCCGTCGGGAAGGCGAGGCTCGACCGCGTGGCGGGTCCAAAATCGCCACTGAAAAAATGAGTGCCGTCGCCCGCCACCGTGGTGATGACCCCCTGTGTGTCCACCCTGCGGACGCGGTTGTTGCCACGGTCGGCGATGTATAAATTGCCGGAATCATCCAGATGAATGCCGAACGGGTATTTGATGAGCGCATCGACAGCAAGACCAAAATCGCCGCCATACCCGGCCAGCCCCAACCCCACCACGGTGGTGATGGTTCCTTGCGTATCCAGCTTGCGGACGCGGCTGTTGGATCGGTCGGATATGAGAACATTGCCTTGAGGATCGCAGGCCACATCGGACGGGAAATGCAGTGGCGCCTCGATGGCCGGTCCGTCATCGCCGCCGAAATCCGCATCGCCGGTGCCCGCGACGGTGGTGATGGTGCCTTCCACATCGACTTTGCGGATGCGGTGGTTGTTGCGGTCGGCGATATAAAGATTGCCCTCCGGATCGAGGCACAACCCGGCCGGGAAATTGAGTGCCGCTTCGAGTGCAGGCCCGTTGTCGCCGCTGAACCCGGCGCTGCCATTGCCGGCAACGGTTGTGATGATGCCGCTCTTCGCGATTTTGCGGATGCGGTTTTGCGAACGGTGCGAAATGAAGACATTGCCTTCCGCATCCACCACCACGCCATCCACCAGGGTCAGCGCCACCTGCGTCGCCGGTTGGCCGTCGCCGATGTTGGCGTATGGAAACAGCTTTTCGCCGGGAAACGTCGCTCCCGCCAACAATCCACTCATGACCAGCAGACCCACCCATCGGGCCAGCACCATCTGGATGTTACGATCCAACGATTTCATCGGTTCACCGTATCGTGATCTCAATCTGGCGTTCGCGTTTGGTTTTGAACACAACCCGCATGGTGGGTTCCCCCAACCGGTTCTGGATCAAGTCGAGTGTCTCCAAGTTTGGGAAGTTGGGCGACTTGAGAATCGCAATCGCGCCGGTATCCTGCAAATTGTTCTGCCCCAGATACAGGTGGTGGAGGGACTGCAAATGTTTGGCCTGCGCCAGCAATTCGGCTCCATCGGCGCCGATCTCATTGCGGAACAGCCCCAGCGTCGTCAGTTTTGGGAACGCCTCCGTATCCACCAGGTGCTCCATGGCATCGGGGGTGATGAGGTTGTCGTTCAATAGCAGGGTTTCGAGATGTTGAAAGTTTTTGGACTGCGCCATCAGCCGCACTCCCGGCTCGCCGACTTCATTTTTCCAAAGCTTCAGCGTTTCCAGTTGGGTGATGTACGGAGAATGGGTCAACGCCTGCACGCCCACGTCGCCCAGCAGATTGCCCCACAGGTCCAGGCTCTTGAGATTGGCGAAGTGCGGCGACTGGGCCAGTGCCTGCATGCCCTCGGCTTCGATCAGGTTGTTTTGAAGGTTGAGGTGGGTGACGTTCTTTAAAACTTCCATCTCCGCCAGCCGGGTGGCCCCGCTGGCTTTGATTCGAACGCCGCTCAAGTTGAGCGTCGTGCCGTCCTGGCTGAGCCGTTGCTGCACCAGCTCGTCGATACTTTGAGCGGCCGCCCCGGAGGTCCCTGCCAACACCAGCGCAATGACGACTCCTGTCACCCTTTTCAGAACAGATACCATATCAGCGTACAATGAGGGTTAACGCTTTGTCCTGATACTCCGTCTAGGTTAACAAATATTTGAAGATGGTGTATATGATTTTTGTCCCGGCTTTGAAAGTTCCTGACACGGTGCCGGTTATTTTCGACACCCCAACCCGCCAGCGGTAACGCACCGGCACCTCAAGAATGCGCAGTTTCTTCTTCACCACCTTGATTTGCATCTCCACCGTCCAACCGAAATTGGTATCGCGCATACCGATCTCCATGAGCGATGCGTACCGGATCGCCCGAAACGGACCGAGATCGGTGAACCGGTATCCGAAAAACAGGCGGATGAGAAACACGGCGAGCTGGTTGCCATAACGCGCCTGCGGCAGCAAGGCCTTGCGGCTTTCCTTTAAGATCATGCGGCTGCCCAGCACAAAATCCTGCTCATTGGCCTCGATGGGTTTTACCAGCAGATCGATTTCTTCGGGATAGTCGCTGTAGTCGGCGTCGAGGAAGACGACGATGTCGGGAGGGTCGAGGGCGGCGATGCCCCGCAAGCAGGCACTGCCGTAACCACGGCGCGGTTCGGACACCACGGTCGCGCCGTGCTGGCGGGCGACCTCGGCGGTGGCGTCGGTGGAGCGGTTGTCCACCACGATGATCTGGTGCAGGCGCTCCTTCGGCAGGTCGTCCAGCACCAGCCCGATGGACTGCTCTTCATTGAAGGCAGGCAGGATGACCGATATTTTTTTTGTGGCAGACATAGAAGACGCCCGCTCAACTTCCGTTGAGGGCTGCCTTGATGCTGTGGATGAAGCGCCCGACTTTCTCTTTCCGTTCCTCGGCGGTGGCGCACTGGTCGATCAGCTTGACGATGGCGCTGCCGACGATCACCCCATCCGACAGGTGCGAGGCTTCTTTGGCTTCTTCCGGACCGGAGATGCCGAAACCGATCATCACCGGATGCGACGTGACCTTCTTGACCTCGCCCACCCGCGTCGCCATGTCGCCGCTGAATGTGCTCTGCATGCCGGTCACGCCGGTCAGCGAAATATAATAAATGAAGCCGCGGCTCCTTTCGGTGATCATGCGGACGCGATCCGGCGTGCTGGTCGGAGCCAGCAGATAAATGACGCGCAGGCCCTTGTCGTTGGCAAAGGTTTCGAAGGAACCGGATTCCTCCGGCGGCAGGTCGGGAATGATGACGCCATCGACACCGGTGGCGACGGCATCGTTCACAAACGCGTCCTCGCCATACACAAACACCGGGTTGTAACTGGTCATCAGCACGATGGGAAGCTCGGACGTCTTCCGCAGATCGGCCACGAGGGCGAGAATCTTTTTCAGTGTCGTGCCACTTTTGAGCGCGCGTTGCGATGCCGCCTGGATGACGGGTCCGTCGGCCAAGGGATCAGAGAACGGCACGCCCAGCTCGATGATGTCGGCGCCGTTTTCCTCAATCACCTGAAACATATCGCGGGTCGCCTCCATGCTGGGATCGCCGGCGGTGATGAACGCCACCAGCGCTTTCTGATTTTTCGTTTTCAGGTCGTCGATGCGCTGCTCGATGCGGTTCACGGCTGTTCCCCCAGAAACTCCGACACCTGATTGACGTCCTTATCGCCGCGCCCCGACAGGCAGAGGATGATGATTTCGTCCTTCTTCATCTTGGGCGCAATCTTCGCCACCTGCGCGATGGCGTGCGCCGACTCCAGGGCCGGGATGATGCCCTCCGTCTTCGACAGCAGTTTGAATCCTTCCAGCGCTTCGTCATCGGTGATCGACACGTACTCGGCCCGGCCGGTTTCGTGATAATAGCTGTGTTCGCAGCCGACGCCGGGGTAATCGAGTCCCGCCGAGATCGAATGCGCTTCATCGATCTGCCCGTCGGCGTTGAACAGCAGATAACTCTTCATGCCGTGCAGCACGCCCACACCGCCGTGGCCCAGCGACGCGCCGTGCTGGCCGGTGTCGATGCCGTGGCCCGCCGCTTCGACGCCCATGAGTTTGACCGACGCATCGTTGACAAAGGGATAGAACAGGCCCATGGAATTGCTGCCGCCGCCGACACAGGCGACGCACAGGTCGGGCAGACGTCCTTCCACTTTTTGAATCTGTTCCCGCGCCTCCTCGCCGATGATTTTTTGAAAATCGCGCACGATCATGGGAAACGGGTGCGGTCCCACCACCGAACCGATGATGTAGTGCGTGGTCTCGACGGTGGTGATCCAGTTGCGGATGGCTTCGCTGGTGGCGTCCTTCAAGGTGCGTGTGCCGGAGGCAACGGGCGTGACCTTCGCCCCCAGCAGCTTCATGCGGAACACATTCAAAGCCTGGCGGCGGATGTCTTCCTCGCCCATGAACACTTCGCACTCAAGATCGAACAACGCCGCCGCCGTCGCCGTGGCGACGCCGTGCTGTCCGGCTCCCGTCTCGGCGATGACGCGTTTTTTGCCCATGCGCTGCGTCAGCAAGGCGCTGCCGATGGTGTTGTTGATCTTGTGCGCGCCGGTGTGGTTGAGGTCTTCGCGCTTCAAGTACACTTTGGCGCCGCCCAGTTGCCGCGTCAGGTTCTCGGCGAAATACAAGGGCGACGGCCGTCCCACATACTGCTCCAGGTAATACGTGAGCTGGCGCTGGAACTCCGGGTCGGCCTTGGTTTCATTATAAATTTGTTCCAATTCGGTCAATGCCGGCATCAGGGTCTCGATGACGTACTTGCCGCCGAACTGGCCGAAATGCCCTTTGGCATCCGGCATGCTCGAATAATTTTTTGATTGAGCCATGATCACATCCCTCTTACGGCTGCGATGAACGCGCGTACTTTTTTCAGATTCTTCTTGCCCGGCTTCGATTCCACACCCGAACACACATCCACGCCATACGGCCGGCAACGCCGAATGCCTTCGGCGACGTTTGCGGCATCGAGCCCGCCCGCCAGGATCACCGGCCCGTGCTTACGCGCCTGCTTGACCAGGTTCCAGTTGAAGCGCTCGCCGGTGCCGCCCCACTCGCCTTCCTTGTACGCGTCGAGCAAAAACGCATCGACGGCATAGCGCGGCAGATCTTTGATAGAGGCGGCGTCCTTCACGCGGATGGCTTTCACCACCTTGCCCGCAATGCGTTTGCAGAACGCGGGCGACTCATCGCCGTGCAACTGCACCACATCCAAACCACAGGTTTTGACGGTGCGCTCGATAACTTCCGCCGTCTCATTGACGAACACGCCCACCCGTTGCACGAAGGGCGGCAGTTTGGCAGTGATCGCCTTCGCCTGCTTCGCCGTCACCGCGCGCGGGCTTTTTTTGTAGAAGATGAAGCCCACCGCATCGGCGCCGCACTCCACCGCATACTGTGCGTCTTCGAGCGAGGTCATGCCGCAGACCTTGACTTTAACCGGAGACCGAGGTTTTGTCATGGCCGCGCAACTCCTGAAGTTTTTCGGAGATACTTCCCGCCTTCATCAGGCTCTCTCCGATCAAAAACGCGTGCATGCCGAGGCCTTCAAACTCCTCGATGTCGGCGCGTTCGTGGATGCCGCTCTCGCAGACGAGGCACAGGCCGCCCAAGCCTTTCAATTGATTCAGCAGGCGGCGCGACACGGCAAGATCGGTCTTGCCCGTGGTCAGGTCGCGGTTGTTGATGCCCAGCAGTTTTGCATCGGCATAGAGCGCCTTCTCCAGATCTTTCTCGTTGTGCGTCTCCACCAGCGCCGTGAAGCCGAGTTCCTTGCCCAACTCTAGGAGATCCTTCAACTGGTTCTTGTCGAGCGAGGTGGCGATGAGCAGATAAAAATCCGCACCAAAGGCCCGCGATTCGTACACCTGGTATTCCGTGTAAATGAAATCCTTACGCAGCAGCGGCACCGTCACCTCCTGCTTCGCCTGCTCCAGATAATCCAGGCTGCCGCCGAAGAATTCGCTGTCGGTCAGGATGGAAATCGCCGCCGCACCGTTGTCCGCGTACTCCTTCGCGATCTGCATGGCGTCGAAATCTTCAACGAGGTCGCCCTTGAACGGCGTGCGCCGCTTGATCTCGGCGATGATGTTCGATCCATTCCGCGTCTCGGACAAAATTTTTAAAATGTCCTGCGCCGCCACCGCCGTACTCAACCTGCCCTTCAACTCGGACAAGGGACGCTGACGCTGGGCGCTGGCAACGTCGTCTTTCTTGTGTTCGAAGATGGTGTCCAGAATGTTGCGCATGATCGATCCTTACGGCACGTTGACGGCGCGGCTATTGCTGATGCGGCACAGGTCTTCCAGTTTCTGCTTCGCCGCACCGGAGTCGATGGCCGTACGGGCCACCTCGATGCCCGCTTTCAAATCCTTTGCCTTGCCGGCGGCGACGATGGCGGCGGCGGCATTGAGCAGAACGATATCGCGTTTCGGTCCGGGCGCACCCACCAGAATGCCACGCACCAGCTCGGCGTTGTCTTCGGCCTCGCCGCCTTTCAGATCCTTCGCATTGCACAGAGTCAGTCCCACGTCCTGCGGGTTGAGCACGTACGCGTTCACCTTGCCGTCTTTGAGTTCGGCGACCTGGGTCGGCCCGGTGAGGGTGATCTCATCCAGTCCGTCCTCGCCATGCACGACGAACGCGTGGCGGCATCCCAGTTTGCCCAAAACGTTTGCCAAAGGTTCCGTCCATTTAGCGTCGAACACCCCCACCACCTGCGCCTGGACACCCGCCGGATTGGTCAGCGGACCGAGCAGATTGAAGATCGTGCGGAAGCCCAATTCGCGGCGCACGTCGGCGGCGTGTTTCATCGCCTTGTGCATGGACGGTGCGAACAGAAAAGCGATGCCCGCCTCCTTCAAGCATTTTTCGACGACGGATTTTTCGGCCTCGATGTTGACGCCGAGGCATTTCAGCACATCGGCGCTGCCCGAACGGCTGGAGACGGCGCGGTTGCCGTGCTTGGCGACCACGACCCCCGCCCCCGCGACAACGAACGCCACCGCGGTCGAAATATTGAACGTATTCGATCGGTCGCCGCCGGTGCCGCAGGTGTCCACCGCATGCTGGCCGTCCACGTCCAGGCGTTCCGCCTTGTCGCGCATGACCCGCGCCGCGCCGGTGATCTCCGAAACGGTCTCGCCCTTCATACGCAACGCGGTGAGGAACGCACCGAGGAACGAGCGTTCCACCCGGCCCTCCATGACCTCGGTCATGATGTGGACCATCTCGTCTTCGGTCAGGTCATAGCCATCGACCGCCTTATGAAGAATGCTGTGTGCGTCCATCGACGTGTTCCGCCGGCAGCCCCGGCAATTTCAGAAAATTATTCAGCAGGTTTTTGCCGTACACCGTGAGGATCGATTCCGGGTGAAACTGCACACCCTCGATCGGCAACTCCTTGTGGCGCAGGCCCATGATCTCGCCTTCCGCCGTCCACGCCGAAACCTCGAAACAATCCGGCAGCGATGCCCGGTCCACGATCAACGAATGATAGCGCGTCGCCTCGAACGGGTCCGGCAAATCCTTGAACAGCGTTTTACCGTCGTGATGGATGGCCGAGGTTTTGCCGTGCATCAGTTTCGAGGCCTTGATGATGGTGCCGCCAAAGGCTTCGGCCACCGACTGGTGCCCGAGGCACACGCCCAGCAACGGGATCTTTCCGGCGAAATGCCGAGCCACGTTCTTCGACACCCCGGCCTTGACGGGAGTGCAGGGTCCGGGAGAGATGACGATCTTGTCCGGCGCGAGGCGCTCGATTTCCTCCACCGTGATCTTGTCGTTGCGGTGCACGTGGATGTCCGCTCCCAACTCGCCCAGGTACTGCACGAGGTTGTAGGTGAAGGAATCGTAATTGTCGATCATCAGGATCATAAGATCAGTCCCTTTTCCGCCAGTTCCACCGCCTTGAGCATGGCGCGCCCCTTGTTCATGGTTTCCTCAAATTCTTTTTCCGGTACGGAGTCGGCGACGATGCCCGCGCCGACGCCGAGATACCCCGTCTGGTTCTTCACCACCAGCGTGCGGATGGCAATGGCCGTGTCCATGTTGCCGTTGAAACTGATGTAGCCCACCGCGCCCGCGTACAGGCCGCGCCGCGTGGATTCCAGTTCCTCAATGATTTCCATGGCGCGGATCTTGGGCGCACCCGATACCGTGCCCGCCGGGAAGGTCGCTTCCAGCACATCAAAGCAGTCGAGGTCTTCCTTCAATATACCGCGAACGTTGGAGACAATGTGCATGACGTGCGAATATCTTTCGATGGTGAACTGCTCGTTCACATCGACGCTGCGGATTTCCGAAACGCGGCCCAGGTCGTTGCGGCCCAGATCGACCAGCATGATGTGCTCGGCCAGCTCCTTTTCGTCCTGCAACAAGTCCTGTTCCAGCACCCGGTCCTCGTCCTCGTTTCTGCCGCGCTTGCGGGTGCCGGCGATGGGCCGCACCTCGACGTGATCGCCTTCCAGCCTGACCAGCACTTCCGGCGACGAGCCCACCACCTGCATGTCGCCGAAACTGAGGTAATACATGTACGGCGACGGGTTGATGGTGCGCAGTGCGCGGTAGAGCACGAACGGGTCCTGCTTGAGCTCGAAGCTGAGACGTTGCGACAGCACCACCTGAATGGCGTCGCCTTCGCGAATGTATTCTTTGACCTTGAGGACGGCCTTTTTGAAGTCCTCTTCCTCGACGTTCGAATGGATGGTGGCGGGAGCCCCTTCCTTGACCGGAGCGCTGCCGTTGCTGGGGTGCGTCAGGTCCTTGCGCAGCAGGCGTTCCAGCGCCTCGATCTTGCCCGTCGTTTCCAGATACAGTTCGTCGAGGTCGCGGTCCGGCGTGTGCGCGTTGGAGACGATCTTGATGGTCTGCGTCACGTTGTCGAACACCAGCAGGGTGTCGGTGATGACGAAATAAGAATCCGGAAGGTCGAGATCGTCTTCCGTATCCACCGGCAGGTCCTCAAAATAACGCACCATGTCGTACCCGATGAAGCCCACCGCGCCGCCGGAGAACCGGGGCAGTCCGTCCACTTCCACCGGCTGATAATGCGACAGCATTTCCTTCAAAACGGACAACGGCTTTTCGCCCTGCAACTGGCGGGACTCGCGCTGGTCCGAGGAATGGAGGGTGACGGTGTCGCCCTTGGTCTGGATGATGGTGGCCGGGTTGCAGCCGAGGAAACAGTAGCGGGCCCACTTGTCGCCGCCCTCGACGCTTTCCAGCAAAAAGGAATGCATGCCGTCGCGGATCTTCATAAACGCCGAAACGGGCGTGTCTAAGTCGGCGAGGATTTCCTTGTAAACCGGAATCAGGTTGCCCTGTTTCGCCTTGGCCTTGAAGTCATCGAGAGAGGGTTTGTACATTGCAAACAAAAAAAGCACAGACGCACTGTGCCACGCGAAACAGGCCCTTTAAAACGGGTCTGATTTCAATGAGTTAGTTAAGTGACAGTACCACCCCCGGCCAGAAGGTGTCAAGCCGTTTGCGGAGCGGGCCGGAGGCCCTGAAACGGCGGTCCGGCGGGGCTTCCCCTACTCCACTTCCTGCCAGTCCTCGCCGTCCCAGTGCAGGATGAGACCGTTGTCGCCCACCGCGTACATGTCGTTCTCGTTCGGCCCCCAGATGGCGGTGAGGTATTCCTCGGTATTGGACTCGATGCGGGTCCATTGGTCGCCGTCCCGGTAGAGGATCAGGCCCATGTCGCCGACGGAGAACACCAGCTCCTCGCTCGGCCCCCAGACATCCAGGAAGAAGTCCTCGACGGGCGTTGGCATCACATTGAAATCCGTGCCGTTGAAGTGAATCAGCGTGCCGAAGGAGCCGGCGAAATACATGTCTTTGGGGCCGAAGCCATAGATACTGTACAGCTCGGCGTTGGAATTGAAGGTCAGGCGTTTCCACTCGTCGCCCCGGAGTTGCAGGACCAGTCCGTCGAACCCCACCGCGTACATGTTTTCCGAATCCGATCCCCAGAGGGAGGAGATATCGGTCTGCGTGCCGCTGGCCATGAATTTCCAGTGGTGGCCGTCGTATTTCAGGATTTTGCCGATGCGGCAGCAGGCGTAGATTTCGTTCTCACTCAATCCCCAGATGCCGGACATGGGCGGCAGGCTTTCCGTGTCTTCCGCCTTCCATTCCTTGCCGTTGTAGCGCAGGATCTTGCCGTCGGTGCAGACGGCGTAGAGGTTGTCCGGCGCGGTGCCCCACATGCGTTTGAGGGTCCAGCGTCCGCCGGTGTCGATCGGGTTCCATGCCTTGCCATTCCAGTGCAGGCAGGTGCCTTCCGCACCGCCGATGAACACATTGTCGGCGCCGAACCCGTACACGGATAGCAGATTGCTGCTCGTCAGCTCACTCATTCCCTGTCCCCGTTTGAAGTTGCAGCTGTTCGAATTTGAATGACGTGTGCGGTCACAACGACATATCGTGCCATTTTTTGCCATCGTAGAAGATGACGCAACCATTTTCTCCGCAGGTCCAGACCTTGTCGGCGGCCAGCCCCCGCACCTTGGTGAAATAGGAGTCGAAAGGAATCTCCATCTGCGTCCACGCCTTGCCGTCGTAATGCAGGAGGGTCGATGCGTCGCCGACGGCGAAGATGTTGTCGTCGGCCGCGCCCCAGATGCCGAGAATGTATTCTTCCGTCGGCGAATCCATGCGGGCCCATTCGTTGCCGTCGTAATGCAGGATGGTGCCGTGCGAACCGACGATGTAAACGCTGTCCTTGTGCGCACCCCAGATGCCATAGAGTGAGGTCTGTTCGTCGGTCAACTCTTCGCGCCGGTGAAAGGTTTTGCCATCGTAAAAACGATAGATGCCCTCGCCGCCGACGGCGTGGATCTGGTTGATGTCCTCACCCCAGAACCCGAACAGGTCGTGGATGGTGTTGGGTTCGCGGTATTCCCAGGATTCGCCGTTCCAGAACAACACGCGGCCCCCGACGCCGAAGGTGAACAGGTGCGCCGGGTCGTAGCCGTAAACCGCATTGAGGGAGTCGTAGTTGCCGGTATCGAGTTGAATCCACTCCTTGCCATTGTAGTGGATCACCACCCCGCCAATGCCGACGGCATAGAGGCATTCCTCATTGGCGCCCCAGATGCCCATCAGGGGATTGGTGTTGCCGGTGCGCTCGGGGGTCCAGAACTCGCCGTCGTAATACTGGGGGATGCCGTCCTTGCCCACAACATAAATGCTGCTTTCGCTGAACGGCCAGATGTCCATCAAATCCGGTTTTTCGCCTGTAAACATGGTTGGTTTCGCTCCTCAGGGAAGCACAAGGGGTGAACGGTGACGAGCGCTGCCGGCTAAACCGGCTGCGCCGGAATGTCCTGCAGTGCCGCCCTCAGGCAGTCCGGAATGCGGTACGCATCCCGACGGTCCGGATCAGTGTTCGGCGGGAGTGAGCCGGAACACCACGCGGGAAAGTTTGGGCAAATTTTCAGAATTCTGGATCAACTCCTGCACCTCTTCGCTGATATCGTTGTGCACGAGAACCAGGGTTTCCAGATTGGACAGGACTTTGGATTCGGCGATGGCGCGCGCCCCCCGGTCGGTGATCTCGGTTTCGTACAGATCCAGCAGCGTCAGGTTGCGCATCGCGTCCGACTTGGCGATGGCCTCCACACCGCGGTCGCCGATCGGGTTGTAGGTCAACGTCAACTGTTGCAGATTCTTCAACGTTTCCGATTCGGCCATGGCCACGCACCCGTTGGGCTCAATGTAATTCCAGTTCAGGTTGAGCTCGGTCAGCTTGGACAGGTTTTTGGATCGGGCAATGGCCTGGGCGCCGGTGTCGCCAACGTTGTTGCGGTACAGCGACAACAGGTTGAGACGGGTCAAGGTCTCCGACTGGGCAATGGCCACGGTGCCGTCGTCCTCCAGCCCGTCCCCCACCCACAGCGAAACCAGGTTGCCGAGGATGGTGGACTCGGCCAGCGCCTGGGCGCCTACGGGGGTGATGGCGTTGTCGCTCAGGATCAACTCGGACAGGTTGAGCATGGTCTTCGACTTGCACATGGCGGCAAGCCCCTTGTCCGTCACTTTATTTTTGAACAGGTTCAGAACCGTAAGGTTCTTCATCTCCTTGCAATCGAGCAGCGCCTGCAAGCCCTCATCGCCGACCTCGTTGAACTCCAGAAACATGGCCGTAACGCCTTTGATCTGGTCGCTTTGGAGGATGCTTTTCAACTCCTCATCGCCGATCTCGCGTTCACGCAGGTCGAGTTCGCTGTTCTCGATATTCAGGCCTTCTTTAATGATCGATTCGGTATCCGCCATACTTTACATTTCCAGAATTAAAGTCTGTGGGTTGAAGACATGAATCGCCTATTGTAGAAAAATCAACGTTTTTGTAAAGATATAATTTTAACCGAATCCGGATGCCGGGTGGCAACAGGTGTTGTGACCCCCCGCCGAGGTTGCTATATTGATACCGCTTAATTCTATTCAGGATACCATTCATGCCCCAGGATATTCAGGAAATCACCGATAAAGTCAAACAGGCCAGCGGTTTCGTGCAGAGCATCATCGACGAGATGGAGCGCGTCATGGTGGGCCAGCGTTACCTGATCGAGCGCCTCATCCTCGGCCTGCTGACCAACGAGCACATTCTGGTCGAGGGCGTACCGGGGCTGGCCAAGACCACCGCCGTCAAAACCCTTGCCCAGACCATTGAAGCCAGCTACAAACGCATCCAGTTCACGCCGGACCTGTTGCCCGCCGATCTGATCGGCACCCAGATCTACCAGCCGAAGACCGGCGAATTCGTCATCAAGAAAGGGCCGCTGTTTGCCAACATCATTCTGGCGGACGAGATCAACCGCGCTCCGGCCAAGGTGCAGAGCGCCTTGCTGGAATCGATGGAGGAACGGCAGATCACCATCGGCGGCGAGACCTTTGCGCTGGAACAGCCGTTTCTGGTCATGGCAACGCAGAACCCGATCGAGCAGGAAGGCACGTATCCCCTGCCGGAAGCGCAGGTGGACCGGTTCCTGTTCAAACTCAAGGTCGGCTACCCCACCAAGGACGAGGAAAAACGCATCCTGCAACGCATGGCCAGCACCAACAACCACATCCAAATCCAACCGGTGATCCACCCACGCGACATCCTGGCCGCACGACAGGTGTTCGACGAAATCTACATCGACGACAACCTGCAGGACTACATCGTCAACCTGGTCAACGCCACGCGCTTTCCCGGCGAGTACCAATTGTCCAGCCTGGCGAACATGATCGATTACGGCGCGTCGCCGCGCGCTTCCATTTTCCTCAACCGGGTGGCGAAGGCCTACGCCTTCATGCAGGGACGCGGTTTCGTGGTGCCGCATGACATCAAAACCATCGGCTTCGACATCCTGCGCCACCGCATCATCCTGACCTACGAAGCGGAAGCGGAAAACATCACCTCGGACGATGTCCTCAAAAAAATCTTCGACACCGTCGAAGTTCCCTGAAAGCCCGGTCGCCATGTTCGCCAACCTGATCGAAAAACTGTCCGCTCCCTTCAAAGGCGCCGATCCCGCACCGCCGCCCGGCCGCGATGCTCTGGAAATTTCCTCGGAGCTGATTCAGAAGATCCGCGACATTCAGGTCAAGACGAATCATCTGGTCAATCACATGATGGCGGGGGAATACGTCTCCGCATTCAAGGGCCATGGCATGGAGTTCAGCGAAGTGCGCGAATACTTTCCCGGCGACGACATCCGGCGCATCGACTGGAATGTCACCGCCCGGCTGGACCATCCCTTCATCAAAGAGTTTCGCGAGGAACGCGAGTTGACGGTGATGCTGATGGTCGATGTCAGCGGCTCCGGCGGTTTCGGTTCGCAATACGCCCTGAAGAATGAAGTGGCGGCGGAGGTGGCGTCCATCCTCGCCTTCGCCGCCATCAAGAACAATGACAAGGTGGGACTGATCGTGTTCTCCGATCAGATCGAGCATTTCATCCGTCCGCAGAAAGGCCGAGCGCACATCTGGAACGTCATCCGCACCATCCTCACCTTCGAGCCGGAAGGCCACCGCACGCACCTCAACCTGCCGTTGGACTATTTGATGCGGGTGCAGAAACGCAAATCGATCGCCTTCCTCATTTCCGATTTCCAGGCGACCGATTACATGGACAGCCTGCGCCGCGCGCGCAAGAAGCACGACCTCGTCGCCATCCACATTCTCGACCCGCGCGAAGTGGAGTTGCCCGACGCCGGCCTCGTCCATCTCGAAGATGCGGAAACCGGCGAGACGGCGTGGGTGGACACAAGCGATGAAGTCTTTCGCAAACAGTACGCCATCGAAAAAGAACGCGAGCGGCGCGAGATTCAGGCAGCATTGCGCTCGGCAGGGGTGGACCGCATCGAGATCCGTTCCGACCGTTCGCTGGTGAACCCGATCATCCACTTTTTCAAAATGAGAGAGAAAAAACATTGAGGCCGCATGTCCGACACACCTGAAATCAAATCACGCAGCGTCGAGGGAGACGATCCCAGCCGCTCCATCCCAGCGTCCGCAACCAAACAGGGCACCGGCGGCATGGCCTCCCGCATTCCCACCGAGGGCGTGAGCACAAAGCTGAAAGTGTTCGTCATCGGCCTGACCGTCGTCACCTTTGTCGCTTTCGGCATCTTCACCGCCCTGCTGTTCAAAAAATCGACGTCGCCCGCGCCCGCGCCGGACGCCACGGCAGAGACGCAGGCCGACACGCCCTTGTGGGACCGGCAGGCCTTGACCGTCGCCGAAAAACTGCGCGACGCCGGACTGTACGATCAGGCCCTCACCCAGTACGAACGCTATCTGAAGAACCCGAATCTGGATCTGGACACGCGCTCGAACGTGGCCTACATCATCGGCGGCCTGTACATGGAACTCGGCAATTGCCGGGAAGCGCTGACGTGGTTCTTTCATTCGGAAGTGGCGTCGGCCGAAACGCCGTGGATGGACGATCGCAACAAACGCATTGACGGCTGCCTGCATCAATTGAAGTCGAGTCCTTGACCATGTGGCAACCTGCGCCGAACAGACGAAACCGCATCGCCGCCGCCCTGGCACTGCTGGCAACGCTCACGCTCCCCCATGGGGCGATGGCGCAACCGCCGTCCGCCGATTCCCCCTCTCCGGTCACAGCCGAAACCCGCATCGAGCCGCGCAGCACCACCATCGGCGACCCGCTCACCTACACCATCGCCGTGACGCACGACCCGGATATCAAAATAACGCCACCCGACCCGCTCACACATTTCGAACAATTCGAATACCTCGATCAAGGCGCAACCACCCAACAACAAGCCGATGGCCGCGTGACCGAAGAGTTCACATTCAAGTTCCGGGCGATGGAAGTCGGCTACTACAACATTGCGGAAACCCCTGTTCACTTCACCGCGCCGCACCCGGACGACGCGTCTAAAACCGTCCCCAACCGCATCATGGCGCCCAAGGCGGTGGTGGAGGTGCGGTCGGTGCTGTTCAAAGATGGCGAGCCGGAAGACATCCGCGACATCAAACCCATCGTCGGTGCCGGTCCGCCCTGGCGGCGTTACGCGCTGTACGCGCTGGGCGGGTTGGCGGCGTTGATGGTTCTGTATTTTCTGGTCCGCAAGATTCCCAAAAAACGGCCGTTGCCACCGGCAGAGTCTCAACCCGTCCTGCGCGCACCGCATGAAGTCGCGCTCGAAGAACTCGACGCGCTGGAGGCCCGCCAACTGATCCAGCAGGAACGCCTGCGCGAACACCATTTCATGTTGTCGGAAATTTTTCGCCGTTACCTGGGCGCGCTGTATGGCGTGCCGGCCCTGGACTGGACGACGGAAGAGATCATGGAAAACCTGCTGCTGCGCAAACGTTTCCCCGATGAGCTGGGGCGGCGTGCATTGGAAATCCTGCACAGCACCGACTGGGTGAAGTTCGCCAACGCCGAGCCCGATGCAGAGACCTGCATTGGGAACGTGCAAGCGGTGCACCGCTTCGTGGAGGCCACCCTGCCCCGGCGCGACCTTGCCGCCAGCCAGAAATCGCCGTCCGCGGCCATGTGACCAAGGAGAGCTTTGCAAAAGTCATTAAAAGTCAGAGGAAGCCACCCTCACCCCTCCCTCTCCCGTCCAGGGAGAGGGATATTGAAGGTCCCTTCTCCCCTGGCGGGAGAAGGTTAGGATGAGGGGGTTTTTATGATGCTTCCCCCTGTTCAGAAATAGACAGCAATGTTGATTTCCCATCTATAACTCAGTTATGCAAGGGTCTCGTAGACCAGATGACGTATTTTCAATTTCAAAACCCGTGGATGTTTCTGCTGCTGCTGTTGATCCCGTGGTTGGTGTTCCAGCATGGGCGCAACCGTCCGGCGGCGTTTCCCTTCTCGTCGCTCGCAACCCTTCAGCGCACCACCCCGTCGCATGTCCGCTTGCTGGCCCAGGTGCCGCTCATCCTGCATTGTCTCGCCGTGGTGCTGATCGTCATCGCCCTCGCGCGTCCGCAGGAAGGCCGCAAGAGCACGGAGATCCTGACGCACGGCGTGGACATCATGCTGGCGCTCGACACCTCCGGCAGCATGCAGGCGATGGATTTCAAAAAGCAGAACCAGCCCGTCGATCGCCTGACCATCGTCAAGGATGTGGTCAGCGAGTTTGTCGATGGCCGCGAGTTCGACCGCATCGGCATGGTGGTGTTCGGCGAAGAAGCCTTCACTCAATGCCCGCTGACGCTGGACCACAACATCCTGCAGGAATTTTTAAAACGCCTGGACATCGGCGTGGCGGGCGATTCCACCGCCATCGGCTCGGCCCTCGCCATTGCGGTCAAACGCCTGAAGGATCTGGAGTCGAAGTCCAAGGTCATCATTCTGCTCACCGACGGCCGCAACAATTCCGGCAGCATCTCGCCCTTGCAGGCGGCGGAGATCGCCGCCACCTTCGGCATCAAAATCTACACCGTCGGCGTCGGCACCCGCGACAAAGCGCCGTTCATGGTGGACGGCCTGCTGGGACGCCGGTTCGTGATGCAGAATGTGGAGATGGATGAAAAATCGCTGCGGGAAATCGCCGAGGCCACCGGCGGCAAGTATTTCCGCGCCACCGACACCGACTCGCTGAAAAAGATTTACGGACAGATCGACCAGCTCGAAAAATCGGAAGTGAAATGGATCGATCACTCCGAGTTCAAAGAATTGTTTCCCTTTTTCCTGATACCCGGCCTGTTGCTGCTGGTGACGGAAATCGCGCTCGCACAAACCCGGCTCAGGAGGATTCCCTGACATGCGCTTTGCCCAGCCGGAGTACCTGTTGCTGATGATCGGGTTGTCGCTGCTGATCGGCTTTTTCATGTGGGCGGGACGGCGGAAGCGCGAACAGGCCGGGCGTTTTGTGTCGCCTGCATTGCTGCATCGCCTGGTGCCTGCCTTCATTTGGGAAAAACAGCGGAAGAAAGCGACCCTGATCGTGCTGGCCGTTTTTTTCTTCATCCTCGCCCTGGCCCAGCCGCGCTGGGGGTATGAATGGGAAGACCTCAAGCAGGAGGGGGTCGATATCATCGTCGCCGTTGATGTGTCGCAGAGCATGCTGGCCAGCGACATCAAACCCAACCGGCTGGAACGCGCCAAGCATGAAGTCGCCGACCTCATTGGCCTGCTGGAAGGCGACCGCATCGGCATCGTCGGCTTCGCCGGGACCAGTTTCCTGCAATGCCCGCTGACGCTCGATTATCACGCGGCGAGGATGTTCCTCAACGTGCTGGACACCGACCTGATCCCGGCGCAGGGCACCGCCATCGGCCATGCCATCCGCACCGCCATCGACGCCTTCAGCGCCCTGGAGAAAAAATCCAAAGCCATCATCCTGATCACGGATGGCGAAGACCACGAGGGCGATGCCCTGGCCGCCGCGCAGGCAGCCAACGAACAGGGTGTGAAGGTGTTCGTCATCGGCATCGGCGCGGCGGAAGGCGCACCCATTCCCGACCGGGAACGCCGGCGCGGTTTCAAACGTGACGCCCAGGGTGATATTATCCTGACCCGGCTCAACGAAACCGTGCTGCAACAGGTGGCGCTCTCCACCGGCGGCAGCTATGTGCGGTCGGTGCAGGGGGACCTCGACCTTCACAAAATCTATCTGGAAGACATCAAGCAGCGCGTGGAGAAAAAGGAATTGCGCACCACCCGGCGCAAGCGCTGGCAGGAACGCTTTCAGTGGTTCCTCGGCCTCGGCCTGCTGTGCCTGGTGGCCCAGCGATTCGTGCGGGAAAAATGAGATCAATCCTGCTAAAATAGAATCTTTGGGATTGTGCACGCCACCCTTGACGGGACACGGGCCACATCTTATATAATATCGACTCTGCCGGATATGGCAGGTAACATTAATAAATCAAGGAGTTGAACTCAATGCAGCCCAATCGGACCTCATACATGAGTCAGGATGCCATTGCCGCGGAACAGCAGCGGTTCATGGTCCGGGTATATAACTGGATGACGGCGGGCCTGGCCATGACCGGCGGTGTGGCCTGGCTGGTTTCCAATACGGAACCGCTGATGAAACTGATCTTCGGGAATCCCATCGTTCCGATTGTTTTGATCATCGCCCAGATCGGACTCGTCTTTTATCTCGCGTCCTCGGTCATGAAGATGTCCGCCAGCCAGGCCATGGGCGTGTTCATTCTCTACTCCGGTTTGACGGGACTGACCTTTTCCGCCATCTTCATGGTGTACACGGCAGCATCGATCACCTCCACGTTTCTGGTGACGGCTGGAACCTTTGGCGCCATGAGTTTTTACGGGTACACGACGAAAAAAGACCTGACGTCGTGGGGCAGTTTTCTGTTCATGGGCCTCATTGGCATCATCATCGCTTCGGTGGTGAACATCTTCCTGCAGAGTGAAGCGGTGTACTGGGTGGTCACTTACGCGGGCGTGCTGATCTTCGTCGGCCTCACGGCCTACGACACACAGATGATCAAGCAGATGAACATCCTCGGCAACGAGGGCACCGATGAAGACACGAAGGAAGCCATTCAAGGCGCTCTGAAGCTGTATCTGGACTTCATCAACCTGTTTCTGATGCTGCTCCGCATCATGGGCGACCGGCGCTGACGCACCGGTTGTTCCATCGACGGTTTGTATAATGAAAAGGGATTCCCACCGGGGAATCCCTTTTTTCGTTCCGCCGCAGGTCAAAGCCGGGCGTGGTAAACTGAGAATAGGAATCGAACCCCCATCCAAATCATGCGAACCTCACTCTTACATTCCAGCTTTGCACTGGGAACGCTTCTCGTCACCGGCCTGATGGGGCACCCGCCGGCGTTTGCCGACACTCTGCCGGAACCGGCCCGCGAAGGCGTCGCCCATTACAACGAAGAAAATTTCAGCAAGGCGGGAGAGAAGTTTCAGGAGGCGGAGGCGGAAGCCCCGGACAATCCGACGGTGCGCTACAACGCGGGCAACACCCATTACCGGCTGGGACGTTACGAAGCGGCGATCGAAGACTACAACAAGGTTCTGTCCGGCAACGCCCCGCCCGAGCTCCGGCAAAAAACGCATTACAATGAGGGCAACGCCTGGTACCGGCTGGGTGCGCTCGACCGGGCCATGGAGTCGTACAAAAAAGCGCTGGAGCTCAACCCCAAAGACGAAGACAGTAAATTCAATTATGAGTATGCGAAACAGCAGTGGGAACAGGCCATCGCCTCCGGGCAGATCATGCCGCGCAACCTCGACACCCTGAAACCCAAACCTTCGGCCACCGGCAAAGCACCTCCCCCTGAAGAATCCGAAAGCGCGCAAAACGAAGCGGCGAATCACCCGGACACGAGCGAACAGAACGAGCAGCCGCCCGAGAACGACACCTCTAACAATGAATCCAAAGAACTGGCCGAGCAAAAACCTCCCGCCGCCTCCAGCCCGGAAAAGAGAAACATGGATCGGTTGTTGAAAGAGGCCGTGCCGATGTCCAAGGAAGAAGCCGAGCGGTTGCTGGGGTCGTTGAACGAGGATCTGAAAAAATTCAAGCGGCGTCAGATGCAGGGCGAGATGCAAGACCTGTTCAAGGAACAGCGAAAGGACTGGTGACGGTGGCATGCGTTCATGGGTTTATAAATTCAAAACCACCCCACGATGGATTCGGTTCCTGTTTTTAACAGCGGCGCTGCTGTCCGCTCCTGTAGCGGTCTCGGCGGCGGACATCCGCGTAGCCGCTTCGGTGGACAACACCGAAATCACTCTGGAAGACGTGTTCAACCTGAAGGTCGTGGTGGAAGGAACCCAACAGGCGCCCGAACCGGAGCCCCCCACCCTGCCCGATTTCAAAATCCGTTCCGGCGGTCGCTCTTCATCGCTCCAGGTCATCAACGGACAACGCACCGCTTCGACCACGTTCAGCTATCAATTGATCCCGACGCAACCCGGCAACTTCACCATCGGCCCCTTCACCCTGAAGATCGACGGCAATCCCTACATCACCGCACCGATTCAAATCACTGTACGCAAGCAGGAATCTTCCGCACCGTCGGAGTCGGTGGTCTTCGCCGAAGTCTCAGTGCCGACGCACCAGCCCTACGTCAATGAGTTGTTGCCGTTGACGCTGAAAGTTTACCGCAAAGTCGATGTGCGCAATGTCAACGTGGAGCTGCCGCTGGACGCGTTCCGCAAGCAAGAACTGGGGCCGCCCAAGCAATACCATCGGGTGTTGAAAGGCGTGCGTTACGACGTGTATGAATGGAACATGGCGCTCTACCCGCTGCGGCCGGGCAAGGCCACCGTTCCCCCCGCACTCATCGAGCTCGATGTGGTCGAGCAAAAACCCTCGGAACGCAAACGGCCTCTCGATCCGTTTTTCAATGATCCATTTTTCCAAAGCCCGTTCTTCCAGAATCAGTATCAGTTGAAACACAAAATTCTGAGGACCGAGCCGATCGAACTCGACGTGCTGCCCCTGCCGGAGACCAACCGGCCCGATCCCTTTTCCAATCTGGTCGGTCAGTTCAAGATCGATGCGACGCTCAGCCGCACGCAACTGGACCAGGGCGACACCCTGACCCTGACGGTCACCGTTGAAGGCGAAGGCAACCCCCAGGACGCCGTCCTGCACCTGCCCGACGCGGGGGCCCTGTTTAAAGTGTACCCCGATCAACCCCAGTTCACGCGCAGCGGCGGGGACGACACCATTGCGGGCAAAAAAGTGTTCAAGTACGCGCTGGTGCCCTTGGCATCGGGAACCCTCACCTTCCCCGCGATCCGGCTGGCATACTTCGATCCCCGCGCGCACACGTATCGGACCGTTCACAGCGAACCGTTGAGCCTGACCGTGACGCCTGTCGAAAATGCGGCCTCCCTGCAAACCGTGGAACCGCAGACGGGCGCGCCCGATGTCCGCCCGTCGTTGCAGTCACCGGTCGAAGATATCAACCCCATCCACACGCGCAGGGAGGATTTCAGCGATCAGAGTACAGGCAGCGGCTTCTGGATCCCGGTGGCCCTCGGTTTGTTGCTGCCCCCGGCGGCGTTTTTGATTTTCGCCCGCCTCCACCGCCAGCGGCAACGGCTCCAGTTCGACACCGCCTACAAGCGCCGGGTGACCGCCTTCACACAGGCCGAACAACGCCTGAACCGGCTGGCGGCAGAGTGCAACGGGGATGACCGGAAAACAGTGCAGGAATTGTCGCAGATCGTGCGCGCCTACATCGGCGACCGGCTGAACCTGCAGGGCACCGCCTTCACCCCCGGCGAAGTCGAAGAGCAACTGCGGAATCGAAACTTTAAAGAAGAACAGATCACGGCAACGCGGCAGCTTCTTGATAAATACGAAATCCTGCAATACGCCGCCGGGCAGCATTCCGATCCCGAGACACTGCTGGCCGAGTCGCGGCGCCTGCTGGAAACACTCGAGGCTGCGTGATGCGTCATTCCGCTTTCAAACTATTCCTGTTCATGTGGATCGTGGCCTGCGGAGGGCCGGGCACTGTGAGCGCTGCAGACGATGCGGAGGCGGCAATCGAACAGGCCAACGCGCTGTACATGGAGAGCCGTTACGCCGATGCCATTGCAATGTATGAAACTTTGATCGCGGAAGGCTTCGACAACGGCTACCTCCATTACAACCTGGGCAACGCTTATTTTCGCGAAGGCCACCTGGGCCGCGCCATCCTCCATTACCTGAAAGCGCAGCAACGCCTGCCGCGAGACGAAAAGATTGAAGCCAACCTGTTGTTCGCGCTCCAGCAAACTGAAGACCGGATGAGCTGGCACGTCCCCGGTTTTTTGACCACGGTGTTCTTCTGGCTGAAAGACGTGACCCTGCGGGAACACTTGTGGGCCCTGTTGGCCGTCAACCTGGTGTTATGGATGACGCAGGCTTTCCGCGTTGTCCGCCGGACAGCCGGGACCCAGTTGGCACGCAACATCGCGCTCGGCGTGCTGGGCCTGGTCCTCATTTCCACGGTGGCGCGTGTGGCGTACGATAGCGGTCACCGTTATGCGGTGGTCCTTGCGGAAAACGTGGCGGTGTATGCCGAGAAGGGTTCAGAACAACCCATTTTGTTCCGGCTCCATGAAGGAGCGGCCGGTGTGATCACGAAGGAAGAAAGCGGGTGGTATCACATCATCCTGCCGGATGATTCCGCGGGGTGGGTCCGGATACAGGACAACCAGATTGGAACCTGACTTGTCGGCCCACCCAGCTCATCATCAATCGGTCTCGACTCCAGCCAGAAAGCCTTTGATCTGGGCCTTCTGCGTCGGAGTACCCCGTTCAAAGATTTTTACGAGACGGTGCACGGTGCGCTTGAAATCGTTGTCGGTCATCAGACGCACGACTTCCTTGAACGCGGAAACATCCTTGTCCACCGCATCCTTCTCCTTGATCATCTCTCCCGCACCGGTCAGCAACCAGCAGATGTTGACGTCGGTTTTCCGGCACAAGCCGGTGAGAGTGGTGGCCGAAGGCAACGATTTGTCGTTTTCCAGATCGGATAAAGAGCCCTGCGAAACATTGATGGTCGCAGCCAGATCCACCAACCGGAGAGACGACAGTTTTCTCCAGTAGCGCAGCCGCCCCCCCACAGACTCCATCTGCGGATTGCTCTCGGGACTCGGATTGTCTTTGCCAATTTTTTCAATCATCGGAAACCTCCTTGGTTTATCTTCAGCTCCTATTATTGAAAAAATTGGTCAAAATATGATGAAGACAATGCAACAATTATGTTACAAATCGGGCCATCAATATAGCTTTGCGGATATATCAGGCCCATGGATCAAATCAACCTGAAAAGGCGGGAGGTGCCTGTAAGCTCTAAATTTTAAAGCGGTATCCAATGCCCCGGATGGTTTCAATGTATTTGCCTGCCTCCTTCAGCTTGTTCCGAAGGCGTTGAATATGGGTATCAATAGTTCGGGAAAAGACACCTTCTCCATGCTCCCAAACGTGCTCCATCAGGTAATCCCGTGTTTTTACCTGGCCCAAATTGTCTAATAAGGAAGACAGAAGTTTGAATTCGGTAAGGGTCAATTGAATGACTTTATTTTTCACCCGAACCTCATGCTTTCCAAAGTCCACGGTGAGCGCACCATGGGTCAGGGAGTCGTTTCGGGCTTGCGAACCATAGACCCTTTTCAGGACATTGTTGACTCGTAATAAAAGTTCCTGGGAATTGAACGGTTTGGTGACGTAATCGTCCGCTCCGAACTCCAGGCCCAGGTTCCGGTCCACCTGCTCCTTGCGTCCGGAAAGAATGATGATGGGCAGATTCTGTGTGTCTTTATCTCCACGCAGACTGCGGCACACTTCAAGGCCGTTCTTTCCGGGAATGTTGATATCAAGCAGCACGAGGTCGGGGCAACGGGAGCGGATGATGGCTTCCGCCGACTCGCCATCGTCCGTCGAAATGATTTTGTACTTGTCCTGATCGATCTGCTGCTTGACCAGCGTCACGATGGACGGGTCGTCGTCAACCACGAGGATGGTGTAGCGTCGGAATCCTTTTTTGGCCTTACTGGGTTCGGTCATGCTCACTCACTTCCCGACAGGCTTCGGATCATCGCAGTGGACTCGCTTTCAAAAATTGCCAACACGTGATTCCGTTTCAAAACATATTCCTGCGATGCAGCACTGTTGTCGTGCGGACGCGGCGTCAGTGCATCCAGATAACGTTTCCACTTGATCATCATCGATCGGCGGAGTTCAACCGGGATGGTTCTCGAACTCAACACATTGTCCTCGATATCACACACCTTGATTTTTTTTGATTCCAGCGGCCAATCCTCGAACCGTTGCAGATAGTCGAGATGGGAAACATGCTCCGGCTTCGTCAAGTCATCGACAAGCTGCCGGACCTGGTAGCCGAACCAGCATTCGATGTCCTGCAACGTCACCCAGGTGTCTTCGACAAGATCATGACAGAGTGCGGCCAGCGCTCCATCGAGGGTTTTGTGTTGGAATTGAAGATACGCTTTGCAAACACGGCGGGGATGATAATAGAACAGTTCCCGGTCCGCCCCTTTTCGGAATTGTCCGGAGTGTGCCTGCTGAACGGTTTGAAACGCCTTTTTTATTTTCCCCAGGGCACCTGGCTCCACAAGCAGAATTCGATTCATGGCGTCACACGCCTTCCCGGGCAAAAAATTTCAAACAATCCTCGACGATCCAGTCCATGTGCGACAACAGGCCGTGGTCCGAATCCAGTTCAACCAGCGAGGCCCAGGAACGATCGGCTGCGAAATCACGCGATTGCTGAATCGGCACCGTGTCGTCGTGCACGCCATGCACGATGCGAGTTGGCAGAGACCGGTCCAGCACCCGCGTGTCCCACTTGCGGGCATCTTCAAATATCCCCGTATCCAACTCCAGCGGTCGATCGTAGCGGTAATGGTAAACCGTGATGGCAGCCGGCAGTCCGTTCACATCCGGGTAATCCCGCGCCACCCGCTCCTGCCAACGCTCCAGAAAATGAAAGCCGGGGCACATAAGGTACTGAGCCGCCACCTCTTGCCGCATCTGCGCCACCAGTGCCGCGAGATACCCCCCCATGCTGCTGCCAATCAAGCCGACTTTGGCATCGGAAAAAGTATTCAACACACCCGTAATTTTTTCAACCTGCCTAGAAATGGTGATTTTTCGGAAGTCCCCATCTTCGAGGTCCGGCACGATCAATTCCTTGCCCCGCTCACGGAAGCGTTGGGCGAAGGCGGTGGCTTTTTGGGAACCGGGGCTGGAGGCGAATCCATGACAATAAATGTAAACGGTTTTCATGGCAGGCGTCCTCAATCCCAGTCGCGCGGGGTCTCCAGCATGCGTTTCACCCAGGGCAGCAACAGGTAGGCGGGAAACGCGAGGAAAAAAGTCAGCGTGAAGTACGACGCATAGCCCATGGCCTCGGCCCCAAACCCGCCCGCCCATCCGGCAATGGAACGGCTGAATGCGAAGATCGACGACAACAACGCGTATTCCGAGGCCGAGCGTTTTTTGCTGACGATGGCCATCAGGAACGCCAGGAAGGCCGCCGACCCCAGCCCTCCGGTGAACGACTCCAGCACACTGGCGCCATACATCATGGCCTTGAACTGGAGGGCCATGGCGACCCCCTCTTGCGGCGGCGGGATGACTGCGGCCACTCCGGCATAGCCCAGGTTTGATAAAGCCTGCAACAGCCCCAGTACCCAGATGCCTTTGAAAATCCCAAAGCGGTCGGTGAACCAGCCGCCCACCAACCCGCCCACGATGGACAGGCCCAAACCGATGTTGACCGAAACCATGCCAATCTCGGTGGCGGAAAATCCCGCATCCACCCAGAAGGGCTTCACCATGAATCCCATGGATGTATCCGCCAGTTTGTAGATCAGGATAAAAATGATGACGGGAATGATGTACGGACGCTGGATCAACTCGAAAAACGCACCGAACATCGGGCCTTCATTCAGATCGTTGCGGACGGAGTTTTCACTGGTTCGGCGGCGGCCAGTCCAGTAATGACTGCCTGCAACCACGGCGATCCCAATGGAAGCCAGCGCCGGCCACAGATAGGGACGGTCGCCAGAAATTTCCAGCTTCATGTCAACGAGGCCGAACCCGATCACCCCCAGCACAAAAATCAGGGCCAGCGCATAAGGGTAACGCATGATCATCCTGAATTCCGCCAGCACGGACCGTTCCGAGCGCGTCTGGTAAGACTGCTCCGGCGGCGCCATCAAACACACGATGCCGCAGGCGACAAGGATCAGGGCTCCGGCAAGGTAGGTGGCGCTCCAGGACAGCCAGTCGGCGAGCACCAGAATGAAACCCGAAGCCAGCATGCCCACCCGGTACATGCCGTTGCGGATACCGTTGGCGAGACCCAGCTCGTCTTTGTTGAGCATCTCGATGGTGTAGGCATCGATGGCGATGTCGCTGGTCGCCGAAAAGATCGTGAACAGGCCGATGGCCAGCCACACCCAGGGACCGAAATCGAGGAGCACCGCAAACACCAGCATGACCGCGCCCATCAGCACGTCCATGAGAAAAATCCAACGGCGGTGGTGGCGTACATAATCCACCGCCGGCGCCCACAGAAACTTGAGCGTCCACGCCAGGCCGAGGAGGCTCATGAACCCGATCTGCCACAGATCCACCCCCTGCTGGCGCAGGTGGACGGGAAACACATCGTAAAACACGCCCAGCGGAAAACCCTCGGCGAAATACAGGATACCGACCCAGTACAACTTGTTTTTCAATAGTTTGGGATTATTTTCCATGCCCCCCCGCCAGCCGCCGTCGCGGATGCGTCTGCCTGCATTCAAAACCTGCGATCGTCCCATTTCCCCCTTGTTCAGAGGAAACCTCCCTTTATACTTTATCTACAGGGCGGCTGAATCCAAACAATGATTTTTTGATAAGAATTAAGGTATTCTAGCCGATAGGAAATCCGGGCAGGGAATGATGACACAAGAAAATTCGGTACAGCATTTAAAAGAACAGCTCAAAATCAAGAATCAGGAGCTGAAAAAGCAGGTCAGAGAAACGTCCCGAATCTCTGACAAAATGAACAACATTACCGTCCTAAACAAGGAAAAAGTCAATGAATTATTGAATTTAATCACTCAAAAGGAAAACGAGGTCAAAGAAGCGAAAGAAGCCGCGTGGGCCGCCCGCATGTCCAAGCGCGTCGGCGGCAGCACCCAAGCCGAAGGCAAGGAAGACTCCGAGCCGGAAATCGGGGAAATAGAATTAGAACCCGGCGAAATCGACCCTGGAATCGTCAAGGAGTTGGAAGAGGCCAAGGCCAATCTCAAAAACCTGAAAAGCCTCTATAAAGAAACGCGAGACGAGCTCAAGAAAATCAGCAACGACAAAGGCCTCCTGATCAAAGAAGTCAAACGCAACCGCAAGGAACTCGACCGGGTTAAAGACCTTAAGGACGAGGTCAATCGCCTCAAACAGGAAATCGATCTCAAATCCGGCGCTTCCTACCAGCAACTGGAACGGGAGATCACCCAGAAAGAAACCAAGATTGCAAAACTGGAACGCATCATCAAGGATGCCACCCAGGATCGGGAAGACGGCAAGCTGCCCGCCGAAATCATTTTTGAGCTGCGTATGGAGCTCAACGAACTGCTCCACGAAAAAGAAAAGCTCACCATCGAACTGGAGCAGAGCAAGGATTACAGCGAAGAGTTGGAGAGCAAGGTTCAAACTCTGGAAGACAAACAGGTTTCCCGCCAATTGGAAGGTCAGATCGCCCACGAGCACCGCGCCTCCTTCCGCACCTCGTTCGTTTCCATGGAAGGCTTTCTGGTCACCTACAGCGACATGATCACCCTGCTGCTGGCGATCTTTGTCATGTTGTTCACCATGTCCAATATCGACCAGAACAAGTTTGTGGAAGCCATTTCTTCGTTTCAGGAGAAGCAAGTACGGGTCACGTCCCACAACGTCCGCCTTTCGAGTCAGGAAGTCGAGATGCTCGCCCGCGTGCGGGAACTGGTGAAGGACAATGTCCATCCGGAAGAACTGGTGCGCGGCGATGTGAAAACCAAATTGATCCGGTTGAAGTCCGAGGAATTGTTTGGGCCGGGCCAGGCTACCTTGATCCCCGGCGCCGAAGAAACCATTTTTAACGCGATCAAGGACGAACTGACGCAGGGGGTCAAACAAATCCAGATTGAAGGGCATACGGACAACGTTCCCATCAATACCGAACAGTTTCCTTCCAACTGGGAACTCTCCACCTCGCGCGCGGCGCGGGTGGCGCGCTACCTGATCGAGGAACTCAAATTTCCTTCTGAATACATTGTGGTTTCCGGCTACGGCGAGTTTCGTCCGTTGAAACCCAATAACACCGATTCCAACCGGGCCATGAACCGGCGCGTTGAAATCAAGATTCTCAAAGACAAGGAAGTTTTGAAAGAAGAGAACGGCAAGCGGCAAAACGGCAAGACCAATTCCTCGGAATCGCAACCCATCAAAAAAACCTGATGCGGGTGCGCCACATCGGAGATTTGTGGAAACAGGCCGAATCCCGAAGAAATGCAAAAAGCCATTCTCATTTCAGGCTACTGAACTTATAATCAGGGATTGGACCCAACGAATCCGATTCCACTGAGGGGAATTTTTATGGCGGACAAGCCGACCGAAATTGCCAGCACACTGTTCAACAATCGCCAGCTTTTTCTGCGTTACAACCAGAACAACATCATTCGGATTGAACAAACTCTCTACCATGTGGACCGGTATGTCTTCACCCTCATTCCGCGGCTGGTTCATATCAATCAGGAAGGCCTTCCAGGATATATCCCCGGCGACGTGCCCTGCGGAATTCATAATTTCCGGCTGGATCACCGCACGCAACTGGCAGCAGAGATTCTGTTTCCGCACACGGTTTTTCGCGGCAATGAAAACGTCTCCCCCTTCATCCACACCATCCTGCTGATGGGCAGTTGCGGTTCCATCGCGCAAAGCCGCAAATCGGATTTGGACTACACGCTGTTGGTCAACAAACATAGCGTCTCCCCGGAACGCCTCGCCCTGTTCAAACAGAAATTGAACCTCATTGAAAAATGGGCGTGGACCCAGTACAACCTCGAGGTCCATTTTTTCATCAACGACATTCAGGAAGTCAAAAACAATATCTTTGGTGAAAGCGATACAGAGAGCACCGGCTCTGCTCTCGCCAAGCTGCTCAAGGAAGAAATGTACCGAACCGCGGTCATCACCGCCGGCAAGCTGCCCTTCTGGTGGATCGTACCTCTCAAAACCGACGACGAACAATACGAAACGTATCTGGAACTGCTGCGGTCCGGAAAAACGCTGCTCAGCGCCAACGATTTCGTGGACATCGGCAATGTGGATGACATCTCCCAGGGAGAATTTTTCGGCGGCTGCATCTGGACCCTCATCAAGTCCTTCAAAGCCCCCTTCAAAACCCTGCTGAAGATGGGATTGCTTGAGGAATATATGTTCGGCGACACCCGTTTCAACCTGCTCTGTCACGAAATCAAGAAAAAAGTATTCGGCGGCACGTTGTTTGACGACATCGATACCTACGTCGCCATGTATGAACGGGTCGAACGTTTCTTTAAAAACCAGAAAGACGACAACGCATTGGACGCTCTGAAAACCTCGTTCGTGCTGAAGGTGGGAACCAAAGTCTCCGGCGAAGAACTCGTTAAAGGCAGCCCCGATCCCCGCAAACGAACCCTGATCAATATTTTCAATTCATGGGACTGGGAACCGGAAAAGCTTGAAACCATCAATTCCTACTTCAACTGGCAGATGCTCGACAAGGTCGCCCTGGGAAGCCGTATCAACAAAATCCTGATGGCCAGTTACAAAAACATTTCCGAGGCCAACAAAGCCTCCGGTGAAGAAAGTCTGATTTCAGAACGCGACACGCACCTTCTCGGGCGCAAGTTGTTCAGCTTTTACCGTCCCAGCCAGAATAAAGTGGAAAACCTGTTTGCGCTGGTCGATGGCGACACCGGAGAAAAAGAGCTGACCTTCATGCTCCATCGTCTCAACCCAAAAGACAACGGAGAATGGTACCTCATGCGCGGAAAAACCCTGGCTTTTCTGGAACACATTCCCAGGCAACAGATTCTCAAGAAAGCCTCGTCGCTGCAATTCCTGGTTGCCTTCACCTGTTTCAACAGTCTGTTCCGCAACGACACCGTGCTGCTGTTGCGCGCAGAGCAACAGTCCATCAAGGACTACGACCTGAAGCTGCTGCTGGAAGACCTGTCTTCCTTCATGTCCCAGGTTTCGGTGGCCTCGATCCCCAATGAAGACCTGCTCAGCAATGCCAAGCTGAAGCAGTTGTTCATGATCGTGGATTTTGGCAATCCCATCCCGCGTGAAGTCACGCTGGGGGATCTGCACGATTGTAAAACACCGAAAGACTACGCCGAATTCATGAACCGGAAGCTGGAGCGCATAACCAGCACCACCGCAATCTATCTCACCACCTGGGGCGAGTTGTACTGCAAAACCTATGTCGGAAACAACTGCATGAACCGTTGTCTCGCGGAACTGCGGTCCATGACCCCAAATTGGGAGATCGTCCAGGATGAATTTCTTAAGTTTTTCGTGCCGGGCAGCCGAAAAGAAAAGACAGATTTCAGCTGGTTGGCCCGCTACATCCTGAAAACGCTGACCTTCAAAAAAGGCAAAGCGGCGACCCATGAATACAAGGCCGGTTCCGCGGAAAAAAATCCCGAGGGTCCTTCCGATGGGGGTTCCCGGGAGTTCGAAGAATCCGGATCGAAACCTTTTTCTTTCTGATATCCAATAACTGAAACGACACTTCAATGGCCACTGCGGTAAAAGAATCTGAAACAATTTCTGGACTGGTTGACGGCAGACGCGTTCAACCGGACTCCACCATCGATATCGGTACCATCCTTGGCACCATGATCGGCGTGGCTCTCATCGCCTGGGCCATCGTGCGGGGCGGCAATCCGGAAACTTTTTTGAATCTCAACGCGGTCCTGATCGTGTTCGGCGGCACCATCGCCACCTCCTTCATCGCCTACCCTTCAAGCAAAATCATCAGCCTGATTGGCGTCATCATCAACGCCTACCGGCCGGACAACCAGGGGCCCGCCACCGCCATCGAACAGATCATGCAGTTGGCCACCAAGTATCGGACAGGCGGCATCAAGCGCCTCAAGAATGAAGAGGAACATGTGGAAAACCGGTTTCTGAAAACCGGCATCGGCATGATTGTGGACGGCTACAACTCGCGCGAGATCCATGAAATCCTGGACCGGGAAATGAACTCGATGATCGAACGGCATCAGCGAAGCCAGAAAATCCTCCAGTTCATGGCCGTGCAGTCGCCGATTTTTGGCATGGGCGGCACCCTGATCGGCCTCGTGCAGATGCTCATGCACATCGACAATCCAGATTCGATCGGCCCGTCTCTGGCCACCGCGCTCATCACCACGTTTTATGGGATCATGCTCGCCAACCTGATCATCACTCCGGTGGTGGCGAAACTCAATCATCGTACGGAGAGCGAGGCCCTGCTCTGCAAAATCATCCGCGTCGGCATTATGGGAATCCATGACCGGACCAATCCCCAGAAGATTCGACGCAATATGAACGCACTGCTGTCTCCAGAAGAACAAAAATAATGTCAAATATTGACGAATTATTACAACTGACGCTCACCAGCAAATGCCAGGACGGCGTCAACTTCAGCCAGTACGACCTGAAGGGCATCAGCCTCAACGGCATCACCTTCATCTTCGGCGTGCTCGATGAGGTCAACCTGGAAAAAGCCGAGCTGATCGATCTCACCTTCACCCAGGCCACGCTCAACGATTCCAACTTTTACAAGGCCCGCATCAAGAACGTCGATTTTGGCAACGCCAATCTCAGCAATGCCAATTTTGAGGAGGCCACACTGGTCGATTGTGTTTTCAAAAACACGTCTCTCCAAAACGCCAACTTTTCCATGGCCAACCTGAAGGGATGCATGTTCCGGGGCAGCAACCTGAATCACGTTAATTTTTCCACCAGCAAACTGCAAAACTGTGATTTTTCATTTGCACGGATGATGTACAGTTACTACCGCTCGGCGGAAATCAATTCCTGCCGCATGAACGGCGTCAATGCACGCGGCTCGGACTTTGGGTTTGCCAAGTTCCGCGAAACCGATCTGCGCAGCGCCATCTTCAAATACTCGGATTTCAACTCCGTCACCTTTCGCGAATCCAAACTGTCGTTCGCCAACTTCATCGGCTCGGAAATGAAGGACGCCGTCTGCAAGGACAACGAGATGGAAGAGGTCAACATGGAAGGCACCGACCTGACCTACGCCAACTTTGAAAAATCAAACATGCGCAACGCCTTCCTGCTGGAAGCCAACCTGCACGGCACCAACTTCAGCCAGACGAACCTCAAAAACGCCTACCTGGTGGACGCCAACATTTCAAAGGCGCTGCTGAAAGACGCCGTACTGGAAAATACCATTCTGGAATAACCCTCCGCCGCACACTTCCGCGTTTCCACGTTCCGGCCCGGCTTGTATAATCGGGACATGGCCGAATATTTTCTCATCCTGCATTTTCTGTTCATCCTGTACATGATCGTCGGCTTCGTGGTGGGACTGGCAATCAACCATCGCGGGTTCCGCTTTGTGCACGCCGGCTTGCTGGCTTTCGTCAGCACACTCATGATCCTGGGCATCCCCTGCCCGCTCACGATTCTGGAGGAACATTTTTCGTCGGCGGATTATGAAGGATCGTTCCTCGCGGTCTGGCTGAACCGCATCATCTATCTCGAATGGTTCGATCCCGGCGTGGTTTTTGTGGGGGACATGACCTTTGCCATGCTGGTGTTTTCCTCATTTTTCTGGCGACCGTTGCCGCCCAGGCAATGAGGAGAGCGGGAGGGGTTGTCTGGCGGATTCGGTGACGGCTAATCGTCGGCGCCGGGTTCGGGCAGGAAGGGGCTCACGCAACGGAAGCCGACGTTTTCGAAATATTCGCCGGGCTTCACTTCCGAACGATGGAACACGTAACGGTGCTCATCCAGAAAGTAATGGCCGCCTTGCTGGAACCCATTGCCGCGCAGCACCTTCAACTCTTCACCGAATTTTTTAAACTGAAAGTCGTTGCCCGGATAAGCCCGGTACCAATCGAGCGTCCATTCCATGACGTTTCCCGCCATGTCAAACGCCTGATAGGGACTGAGGTCGCGGGGAAAACTGCCGACGGGCATCAACTCGCGGGGGCCGTCGAGGCCAATGTTGCCGATGCCGGGCTCATACTCATTGCCCCATGGGTACAGCCGACCGTCGGTGCCGCGCGCGGCTTTCTCCCATTGCGCTTCGGTGGGCAGCGATTTGCCCGCCCACATCGCGTACGCCAGCGCTTCGCCCCAGGTGATGTTGGTCACCGGCAGGTCGCCCGCCTCCGGCAGGAAGGTGCCGTTCACCCAGTTCGCCGGAAACTCATGAAACTGCGCGGCGTCGATGAACTGCTTGTACTCGCGGTTGGTGACTTCGTACTTGTCGATATAGTACGCGTCCAGATACACCCTGTGGCTCGGTTGCTGGTCGCGGAACAACGGTTTGACCGCACCGATCTTGAGATGTTTGTTTTCGGGATCGGTCATGTCGGTGCCCATGACAAACTCCCCCGCCGGCACCAGCACCATTTCCTTGCCATCCACCTCCGAAATCAGGGCCGCAGGCAGAGGCCCGTCTCCCGCCACACCGCAATCGCAGTCCTCCCTGGCGCAGGCGCTGAACAAGATAAGGCAGGCCAGAGCCCAACCCAGGGAATGCGGGAAACGGGATGTCATGAATGGGAGTGGTTTCAAAATGGGGGAATGAAGGACCGCAGCCTGTCAGATCTCGTCGTCCTCGTCTTCATCTTCTTCCTCATCCTCACCGCTGATGGAAGCCTGCAATTCATCTTCTTCCGCCTGCGTCATGAGGGCCTGAATGTCCTGAAACCCCGAAGCCAGCCGCTGGATATTGATGAGGAGGTTCACCAGTTCCCCATCTTCCATTTCCTTGATGCCAGCCACCAGGGATCCGCGTTCATCGTCTCCGTATTGCTCATCAAACCGATCAAAACAGGAGAGGATCTTATCCTTGCAATGAACCAAATCATAAAAATAGGTCTGCACTTCAATTTTTGCCATGACCGATGCTCCATCCCTTCCAATCAACGATTAATGGCGCGCCCTTGCTGTGGGCGGCTCTACAGCTCAGAATTCTTGAGGCACAAAATAGCACACAACCCGCCTCCCCCGGCAACGGAAAATCGGGGAGCCCCCCGGACGGTGCGGGAAGAGGCGCGGCGGATATCCCTTCTCCCGGCGGATCGCGCCTAAAATGTGTTGCACCATTGAAATCATTGATATTAATATAAAAAGGCTATTTTCGGGGCTCGTCCCAGACGGCCCCGTTGGAACAGCAACCGTTAACTTGAGTGAGATTGACGAGGTAAGCCGTGGCTGAAGGAGAACGTTTTGTGGACAACGGGGACGGAACCGTCACCGACACCAAGTACAAACTGATGTGGTTGAAAGAGGACTATTACCAACGCAAGGGCAAATGGTGCAGTTGGAAAGGAGCCAATAAATACGTCGAGCTCATGAACGAGAAGAAGTTCGCAGGCTACACCGACTGGCGTCTGCCCAAAAGCCAGGACTGCCGCAACCTCTACGACCACGAATCCAAAAACTACGATTTCAACGACGATATCGTTCATATCGACTACGCATTCCCGGAAGGGTGCGGCTTCACCTACTGGTGCCAGGAAGAAAGCGGCCACAACGCCATGGCCTATAATTTTTACAGCGACCGGGGGTATCAGATCCGCAAGACGTCGAAAGAGGATTCGTTCATGTCCTGCCGCCCCGTGCGCTCGACCGGAAAGGCCAAAGCATCGAAACGCGTTTCCACCACCGGTCGCACGCGCAGAGAATGAGACACCGGCTTCGAGCCGTCATCTTTAATCGGAGTTCACCATTTCAAAACCCGTGGGCACACCTCCCTCGGCGAACGGTCTCGGTCTGCACCGTTCCACCCGGGCGGAAATCGATCTGGACGCGTTCCGCCACAACGTCCGCATCCTGCGCCAAACCCTGAAGCCCGGAGTGCGCCTGATGGCCGTGGTCAAGGCCGACGCCTACGGACACGGTGCGCTGCCCTGTGCCGGCGCCGCCATGGAAGCGGGAGCCGATGTGCTCGGTGTCGGCATCATCGCCGAGGGCCTCGAACTGCGCCGCTGCGGGGTCGAAGCCCCCATCCATGTTTTGATTGGCATCCTGCCCGACGAAATCGACGACCTGCTGCATCACAACCTGTCCACCACCCTGTGCACCCGGCCGCTGGCGGAAGCCCTCGCCAAACGGGCGGCGGCATTGAACCAAAGCGCCGACATCCATATCAAGGTGGACACCGGCATGGGACGTTTGGGCGTGAGTTGGGAAGAACTGCCCGCGTTTTTGGAATTCATCCGAGGATTGAAAACCCTGAACGTGTGTTCCGTGTTCACCCACCTGTCCTCTGCCGACGAAGACGCCGACTACACGCACCGGCAACTGCAACGCATGGACCAGGCACTGCAGAGCCTGCACCAGCGGGGCCTGCCTTGCCCACCCGTGCATTGCGACAACAGCGCCGGGCTGCTGAACTTCCCCGAAAGCCAGCACGACATGGTGCGCCTCGGCATCGCCCTGTATGGCGTGACGCCGCCCGCACTGCCGGAGCAGCCCGCGAGAACGGTGCCCACGCTCCGTTCCGTCATGCACTGGAAAACACGGGTGCTGCGCATCAATCCGCTGCCCGCCAACTCGTATCTGAGTTATGGCCGCCGTTTTGTTACCGAGCGCGACAGCCGGATCGCGGTCCTCCCGGTGGGCTACGCCGACGGCCTCAGCCGTTCGCTGTCCGGAAACATGGACGTGCTCGTCGGCGGCCGGCGCGCCCCGCAGGTCGGGGCCATCTGCATGGACATGTGCCTGGTGGATGTGACGGACTTGCCACCCGTGCAGGAAGGGGATGAAGTGGTGCTGTTCGGCAGGCAGGGAGAGGCTGCCATCACCGTGGAAGAAATGTCCGCGCGCGACGACACCATTCCTTACGAAACCCTGTGCAGCGTTGGCAAACGGGTGCCGCGCGTTTATATTCCCTGATCGTTGCGTTCCTTCCAGGCCCGGCCGCAGATCGATTCGATGCGCGCGACGCCGTGCGCCACACACCATTCCTTCAGGCCGTCGATGATTTTCATGGTGACGCGCGGATCGAAGTAGTTGGCCGTGCCCACCTGCACCGCCGACGCTCCCGCCATCATGTACTCAACCGCATCCTCCGCCGTGCGAATGCCGCCGATACCGAAAATCGGAATGCCCACCACCTGCGCCGTCTGATACACCATGTTGAGGGCGATCGGCTTGATGGCCGGTCCCGACAAGCCGCCGGTGCCGTTGGCATTGCCAAGGTAAGGTTTCCCGGTCTCCGCATCCAGCACCATGCCGACGCAGGTATTGACCAGGGACAACGCATCCGCGCCCGCCGCCTCCGCCGCCCGCGCCGTCACGGTGATGTCGGTGACGTTGGGCGACAGCTTGACGATGAGAAACTTGCCGGTGGCGCGGCGTGTCGCCGCTACCACCTTTTCCACCGTTTTGGGATCGGAGCTGAACTGCACCCCACCCTCCTCCACGTTCGGGCAGGAAATGTTCATCTCCAGGGCATCGACGCGTTCCAGCGTGGACAACGCCCGCGCCATCTCTTCATACTCGTGGACCGTGTCGCCGAAGAAGTTGCACACCACCCGGCAGGAAACCATTTGCAGGTGTGGCAGCTTTTCATCGCGGAAGCGCTCGAATCCGACATTTTCGAGTCCGATCGAGTTCAGCATCCCCGATGCGGTTTCCACCACGCGCGGCGCCGGGTTGCCGAGACGCGGTTTCAACGAGAGTCCTTTGGCGCAGAATCCGCCCAACCGATTCAGGTCCACGAACGGCGCAAACTCCAGCCCGTAACCGAACGTTCCGGAAGCGGCGAGCACAGGATTGGCCAGCGAAAATGCGCCCAGATTGACAGAAAGATCGACCGCGGAACCCATAAGATGATTTATTAAAATTTGTTTAAATAAAGGGTCGCCTGAATTCCAAAAACGTGTTATTTTTCAATCAGTTTTGCTTGACAGGCTGTAAAATGCTGTATATACTCAATTTTGACTTTTAAAGGGGATGTGGTCGTCGCATCCGTTTCCGGTCTGCAACGCATTCTACAGTAGCAGATTTGCCGGTTTTTCGCACGGATTTACTCTTTCCCTTCGCCCGCACCCGCATCCTCATACATTCACGTTCACTCCTTTTGGAACGGAAAGAATCATGTCGCGACCCAGTTTATTCGCCGAACCAAAACAGACCGAAAACGCCGACAAAAAATTCCTCAAACGCATCGATGAACTCATCGATGAATCGGAAATTGAAGCCATGGCTGAAATCGACAAACAAATTCGTTACAAAAACGCGAAGTTTGCCCTGATCGCGCTCATCGCCGTCGCGCTGGCGGCCCTGCTTTACCTCGGCATTGAGAATGAATCGCTGCCGGACCTGCCGGGCCAGGACCAGACGGCTGCCGTCGGGCCGGAACAGGCACTGCCTGAGAGCCTTGCACCTCTTAAAGAAAACAGCGCGAAGGCAGACGCTCTGAAAGAGACGCCTCCGGTAACGGCTGAAACGTCCAAAGAGACGACGCTGGAAGATGCGGAACAGAAAGCCGTGACGGCCATCAGCGAAGCGCTCACATCACTGGACACGTCCAAAACACAGACCCCATCCACCGAACAGCCGGTGGAAAAGGCGCCTGTGAAACCGAAAGCCACCGCTCCGGAACCCAAGGCCGAATCCAAATCCAACGGACTTCCTGCCAACCCGCCGGCAGGCAACTACTTCGTACAGGTCGGCGCATTTTCGGTGAAAGCCAACGCCGACCGCATGGTCAAAAAACTGAACGGCGCCGGCTTGCCGACGCAAGTCTCCCAAGTCTCTGGAAAATCTTCCAGGCACACTCTCATCATCGGCGGCTTCACGTCTCCGGACGGCGCCCAATTTCTGATGAAGGAACTCAAAACCAAAGGTCATTCTCCCAATCTGGTGCCGGGCAACGATGGCAACTACGCCATTTTGCTGTATCAATCTTCAACCCGTTCGAATGCGGAATCCATGAAGGATAAGCTGGGTGAGGAAGGCATTTTCACGCAGATAGAGAAAATGGAAGTCAGCACGTCGATCCACGTGATCCGCGTCGGCGGCTTCGCTTCCAAGGATCTGGCGGCCCGCTACCAGAAGGAAATCGCCAGGATCGGCTACCCCAAAACCCTTATCCGTAAAGTCACCCAACCTGCCGGATAACCGGGTCCTCGTTTTTCGACTTACTGATTCAACGCCTTTCAGGAAATTCCGGTTCCGCCGGATTTTCCTGAAAGGTTTTTTTCTGCCTGCCGACTCAACACATGAATTAAGGCTTTTTCCCAGCGCTTAAAAAACATACTCTTATGGGGATATCATTTTTCCTTATCCAACAGGACGTCTTTTCTCGGAGACATGTATGAACAAAATGGCACCCGCAGTTGTGGTTGCGATACTGGTCTGGGCAGTTCCCTTTTTCGCGCTGTCTCATGAAGGCGCGAACGACAAAGCCGATTCCCACTCAATGGGAAAAACAAAGTCCGGTTTTGAAGAAGGCAGCGGTTCTTCCGTGCTAACCAGCCCCGGTCACGAATACAAGGAAGGCAATTCGCAGGGCAGTATGAAGTCCGGCCACATGGACGAAGGCAGCAGCGGCATGACGGATCACAAAACCGCTCCCAGGCAGACCGGCCACGAAGAAGGTTCGTCCGGAATGAAATCGATGAAAATGAAACACAAAACCGAAGACCGCGACGACAGTCATTGATCCACAGGTCGCTGCACCTCCCCTGGCAGCGACCTGGAAATTCCGGGGTTTCTCCTCCTCTTGGCCCCGGTTTTTCCTTTGCTTCTTTCATTTCTATTTTCTTTGTTCTGCGAACCTGATACCTTCCTGAATTGGTTCACCTCCGCGCACGCAACCCACAACGCATTGAATTCAACCCATGATTCTTGACATCATCCTGATCGTGGGAGGCTTGGTCCTCCTGTACTACGGCGGCGACCTGCTGATCGGCGGCTGCCTGCGCATCGCCCAGCATTACCGGGTCAGCCCCTTCGTCATCGGGGCCACGGTGATGGGATTCGGCACCTCGGCGCCGGAGTTGGCGGTCAGTTTGCTGGCAGTGCTGGAGGGCTCGCCGGAAGTCGCCATGGGCAACGTGGTGGGCAGCAACATTGCCAACGTCGGGCTGGTTCTCGGCATCACCGCCCTGTTGGTGCCGGTGACCATCGCCAAGGCCCGGTTTCGGCTGGAAGCCCTGCCGCTGCTCATCGCCACCTTCCTGTTGACGTGGCTGGCCTGGGATCAGGTGCTGGTGCGCTGGGAGGGGCTGCTGTTCCTGCTCGGCATCGGCCTCTATATCGCCCGCGCCTTGCAGGACAAAGAAGAGTCTCTGCTCCAGTTCGAAGACGAGATGAAGTGGTTCCGCGGCAAACCGGTCGCTTTTCAGTTTGTGTTGATCGTCATCGGGCTGGCGTTGCTGGTGGCGGGGGCGCGCGGCATGGTGGTGGGCGGTGTCAGCATTGCGCGGACGTTCGGCATCAGTGAATGGTTCATCGGCATCACCATCATCGCCGTCGGCACCAGTCTGCCGGAGATCGTCTCGTCCACCCTATCCGCGCTGCGCGGTCACGGCGAAATGGCGCTGGGCAACGTGTTCGGCAGCAACATCTTCAACATCTTCATGGTGCTGGGGGCGACCGCCTCCATCGACGTGTTGGCGATTCAGGAACCCATCCATGCCGACCTGATCTTCACCACCGCCCTCACCTGCCTGCTGCTCGTGCTGATCAGCCTGAAACATCAGTTGGGCAAAGTAGCGGGCGGGGTGCTGCTCATCTGCTATACGTCCTACATCGCGGCCAAGGGCTTCAACGTTTTTTAAACAAAGCTCGCGAAAACGGCAACGGCCGGTCAGCCGGAAAACAACTGCCGGAAGAAGTTGCCGACACCCGAGCCCGTGGAAGCATCGGCCTTGTCTTGATCCCTGGAAACCTTCTCGGCGGAAGTCTTGTCGGACGGCATGGTTTGGACCGCCGCGCCATTTTTTGCAGGCGGCACCGGCTCCTTCGCAGCGGGTTCCGGCACGTGCGGCTTGGACTGGTAGGTGGGTTTCGACAGCATTTTGCAGCGCCCGTCGAAATTGGACCCTTCTTCCACAACCAGCTGGAAGGCCGTGATGTCTCCCGTCAGATGGCTTTTTTCAACCAGAACCACCTTATTGCCGGCCACGACATCGCCTTGAATGGAGCCCCGGTTGGTCAGGTGCCCGGCCTCGATATTGCCGAGGACATTGCCCGACTCACCGACAATGAGATGATCGGTGGCAAACACCTGCCCCTCCACGCGGCCCTCCACCAAAATCACTCCCCTGGCGCGCAACACGCCCTTCAGGGTGACTCCCTTTTGGATGAATGAATCCATTCCTTTAAATCCTTTCCTTGACCATAATCCAAATGAGAGCCAGTTTAATGGTTTATAAATTAAATAGTTAGTGATTTTTTTCGGATGCGGGACCCCGGTAAGGCGGGAACGTTGCTAAAATGCGAAATTCCTGATATTTTACCACTTCTATTTTTTCAGTCCCATCCCAGTTACCCATCCCAACGGAGAATTCAATGAAGCGAAACGACGGACGGACTCCCAGCCAGATGAGACCGGTCAGCATCAAGAAGCATTTCATCAAGCACGCCGAAGGATCCGTCCTCATCACCGTGGGGGAGACCAAAGTGATTTGCACCGCCAGCGTGGAGGAAAAAGTGCCGCCGTTTCTGCGGGATAAGGGACAGGGTTGGGTGACGGCCGAGTATTCCATGCTGCCGCGCTCCACCCACACGCGTTCCCAACGGGAAGCGACACGCGGCAAAGTAGGCGGTCGCACCATGGAAATCCAGCGGCTGATCGGGCGTTCCCTGCGCACCGTGGTCGATCTGGAAAAACTGGGAGAACGCACCATCTGGGTGGATTGCGACGTCATCCAGGCCGATGGCGGCACCCGCACCGCATCCATCACCGGCGCCTTCGTGGCGGTTTGCCTGGCGCTCAAGCACCTGCAGAAAAACAAGCTGCTCGACACCATCCCTATCAAGGATTTCGTCGCCGCCACCAGCGTCGGCATGCTGGATGACCAGAAGCTGCTGGACCTGGATTACAGCGAGGATTCCACGGCCAGCGTGGATTTCAATGTGGTCAAAACGGGCAAAGGGCATTTTATCGAAATTCAGGGAACGGCAGAGCGTGACCCCTTTTCCGATAAGGACATGCAGGACATGCTGACGCTTGCGGGCAAGGGCATCCGCGACCTGATCGACCTTCAGCAGAAGACCATCGGCAAGCTGGATTGACGGCGCCGTTTCACCTCCCTGCCGGAGCGGCCACACCCTGTGGAGACCCGCCTCGTGGCGGCATCCCGATGCAATTCAAAAGGTCAAACAATACAAATATATAGAAATAAATAACCGATTTTGTTACCATATGCTCCCAATTACCCTGAATCTCATACCCAAACAACATAATTCCGGAATCAGGAAATCCATGCAACATACCATCTCAGTCCTCGTTAACAACAAATTCGGAGTGCTTTCCCGGATCTCCGGTTTGTTCAGTGGTCGCGGCTTCAACATCGAAAGCCTGAACGTTGCCGAAACCAACGAGCCCAACATTTCCCGAATGACGATTGTCACGCGTGGCGACGATAAAAAGATCGAACAGATCACCAAACAGCTCAACAAACTGGTGGATATCATCAAAGTGGTGGACCTCACCGAGGAAAGCTTCATCGATCGGGAAATGCTGTTGCTCAAAATGAACGCCGAACCGAAAAACCGCGAAGAGATCTTGCGCATTGTGGAAATTTTTCGGGCCAAGGTGGTGGACGTCAGTTCCTCCACGTACACCATCGAAATCACCGGTGACGAGGGCAAACTGCGCGGCTTCATGGAATTGTTGCGTCCTTTGGGTATTAAAGAAATGGTGCGGTCCGGACGCATCGCCCTCGGCCGCGGAATGCGATCGATCAACTGAAAATTCATTCTTAGCGAATAGGAGTGACACTTGTCGAAGATTTATTACAACAAAGATGCAGATATAAAAGAGATCAAAAAGAAAACCGTTGCCATCATCGGCTACGGCAGCCAGGGGCACGCGCATGCCCGCAACCTGCACGACAGTGGCATCAAGGTGGTCGTCGGACTGCGCAAGGAGAGCCGCTTCTGGGACCGCGCCAAAAAAGACGGATTGAAAGTGATGACCGTGCCGGAAGCATCCAAAGCCGCCGACATCATCATGATTCTGGTGCCGGACGATAAACAGCGGGCGCTTTACGAAAACGAGATCCTGCCGCACCTGAAAAAAGGCGACGCCATTGCTTTCGGTCACGGCTTCAACATTCACTTCGGGCAGGTGGTGCCGCCCGATTTCGTGGACGTGTTCATGATCGCGCCAAAGGGTCCCGGTCACCTGGTGCGCCGCACTTTCGAACAGGGTGCCGGGGTGCCGTGCCTCATGGCCATCGAGCAGGACGTTTCCAAGAAGGCCAAGAAGGTGGCGCTGGCCTACGCCAAGGGCATCGGCGGCACCCGCGCCGGCGTTCTGGAAACCAGCTTCCGCGAAGAAACCGAAACCGATCTGTTCGGCGAACAGGTGGTGTTGTGCGGCGGCGTGACGGAGCTCATCCGCGCCGGATTCGATACGCTGGTCGATGCCGGATACAATCCCGACCTCGCCTACTTCGAATGCCTGCACGAGTTGAAACTGATCGTCGATCTGGTTTACGAAGGCGGCATCGGCAACATGCGCTATTCCATCAGCACCACGGCAGCGTATGGCGACGTGACCCGCGGACCGCGCATCATCACCGAGGAAACGCGCAAAGAAATGAAAAAAATCCTCGGCGAAATCCAAAGCGGACAGTTCGCCAAGGAATTCATCGTGGAAAACCAGGCCAATCGCCCCGTGTACAATGCCTTGCTTAAGAAAGACGCAAACCATATGATAGAAGAAGTCGGTGAGCGCCTGCGCGGCATGATGCCCTTTGTCGGCAAGAAGCTGGACTGAGGGCGGACATAAATGAGGATTCCTATCGTCGCGGACGGTTTCCGCTTTATCATCCCGCTGGCCGTGGTCACCGCCGTATTTGCAGCGTTGTCCATGCACTGGGGGACGCTGTTGTTCGGTCTGGCATTGCTGTTTTGCCTCAACTTTTTCCGCGACCCGGAGCGGAGGATTCCACAGCAGGACAACGTGGTGGTCTCGCCCGCAGACGGCAAGGTCGTGGAAATCGCCGAGGATCAGGACCCGCTGCTGAAAGAACCCATGATGCGGGTCAGCATTTTTTTGAATGTGTTCAACGTTCACGTCAACCGGGTGCCCGTTGCCGGGCGCGTGCAGGCGGTCCGCTACAACAAGGGCCGCTTTCTGAACGCGGCCAGCCACAAGGCCTCGGCGGAAAACGAACAGAACGCCTTGCTCATCGATACCGGTCGCGAACAGGTATTGATGAAACAGATCGCCGGGCTGATCGCGCGGCGCATCGTTTGCTGGGCCAAAGAAGGCGACACCTACGGACTGGGCCAACGCATGGGGTTGATCCGGTTCGGCTCCCGCACCGATTTGTTTCTGCCGAAGGGCAGCCGCATCGATGTGAAAGTCGGTGACAAAGTGAGTGGGGGAAGTTCCATCATCGGATTTCTCGATCCCGGAAACTCGTCATGATCAAACCGCCGGAAAAACTGAAGAAGGGCATTTATATTCTGCCCAGCCTGTTCACCACGGGGAATGTCTTCTGTGGGTTCTTCGCCATGATTGCGGCATTGAACGAACAGTATTTTCAGGGTGCGGTGGCCATCGGCCTGGCCATCATCTTCGACATCCTCGATGGACGCGTCGCGCGCCTGACCAAAACCACCAGCGCTTTTGGTTTCGAATACGACTCGCTGGCGGACGTGATCTCGTTCGGCATGGCCCCGGCCCTGTTGGCCTACAGCTGGGTGCTGCAACCCTTTGGACGCCTCGGCTGGATGGCGGCATTTCTGTTTCTCTTGTGCGGCGCGTTGCGTCTGGCCCGCTTCAACGTCACCAAGCCGGATTCCACGTCGGACCAGTTCATCGGCCTGGCCATTCCCGCCGCCGCCGCCATGATCGCCTCGATCATCATCGCCTTCGAAGACCTGTTCGCCACCCGCTTGAACCCCATGATCATGGTCGCCGTGGTGTACATACTGGCGTTTCTGATGGTGAGCAACATCCGCTACCCGGCTCTCAAGAAGTTTGCATTCAAAAAACGCGTGACGTTCACGCGTTTCGTGTTTGTGATCCTGTTCGTGTACGTGGTCGCAACGATTCCGAAAATTGCGTTTTTCGTGCTCAGTCTGGCTTACGTATTGTCCGGGCCCACTTTGTGGGCGACCGCACTCCTGCGTAAAACCCGTTCACGGGAAAACCGGGAGGCTTCGTTCCACAAGGAATGAACGCAGCTCTGCCTGTTGCCATTTATCGAATCGTCCTTCCACACTTAATAACAACCAACTGATTTTTTCCGGCACGCATTATGTCCTGGTTTGACAAACTTCCCGTTGTTGGCAGAAAACTCCCGAAAGGCGTCGAGGCCTGGGTTGAGTGCAGGTCCTGCAAAGAGCAGATCTATCAGATCGACCTCATGGACAACCTGCGCGTCTGCCCAAAATGCGATTATCACTTTCGCATGACGTACTCGGACCGTATTCAACTGCTGATCAACCCGGGGACGTTCGAAGAATTGGACGGCAACCTGACTTCCGGCGACCCCATCCGCTTCAAGGACAAGAAACGTTACAAGGACCGCATCAAAACCCTGTTGAAGCAGCGAAACAGTTCCGACTCGGTGATCAGCGGCACCGGCATGCTGGGGGATCATCCCTTGGAGTTGTGCGTGTTCGATTTCGAATTCCTGGGCGGCAGCATGGGATCGGTGGTGGGCGAAAAGCTCACCCGCGCCATCGAACGCGCCGAAACCAATCGTTCGGCGCTGGTGATCGTCAGTTGTTCCGGCGGCGCCCGCATGCAGGAAGGCATTCTGTCGCTCATGCAAATGGCCAAAACCTCCGCGGCGCTGAAATCCCTGTCCGACGCCCGCGTGCCGTACATTTCCGTGTTGACGGACCCGACCATGGGCGGCGTGTCCGCCAGCTTCGCCATGCTGGGCGACGCCATTCTGGCCGAGCCGGGAGCCCTCATCGGCTTCGCCGGGCCGCGCGTTATCGAACAAACCATAAAACAAACCCTGCCGGAAGGCTTTCAACGCTCCGAATTTTTGCTCGAACACGGTTTGATCGACCAGGTCGTGCACCGCAAGGACCTCAAACAGCGCATTGCCGACCTCCTGTCCCTGTACAAAAACATCCCTATCGTCCCGCCCCGGAATTGACTTATAATGAGCTTGTTTCGGCCGTCGAAGCGGGCGGTCCGCAATCCACGAGCTTATGATACAGTACTACAAAATACTGGGGGTTTCCTCCGGCTCCAGCCTGAAGGAAATCAAGAAGGCGTATAAAGAGCAGGTCAAGAAGTGGCACCCGGACCGCTTTCCCCAGGCCGACGAAGCCACGCAGAAAAAAGCGCACGACCTGTTCTCCGCGATCACCGAAGCCTACCGGAAACTGGTCGATCTCCATACCAACCGCGAGCAGGGATATTACGCCGACGATCCCTTCGGCGGATTCCAGCAACCGTTCAATCCCGATTTCGGGCGCAGCAGCGAAGCCCCCCCTCCCGGGATGCGAACGTCCACGGACATTCCCGGTTACTACATCCAGACCTTCAACAACGGCGATCGGTACGAAGGCCAGTTCAGCAATGGCATGATGCATGGCATGGGGCATTTCGTGCGCGCCAACGGCGATGTGTACACGGGGCAATTCCAATACAACCAGGCCCACGGCAACGGCAAAATGACCTTCGCCAACGGCGATACCTACACCGGCGAGTTTGCGCAAGACGCCATGAACGGGCGCGGCACCTACATCTACGCCAACGGGGACCGCTACGTGGGCCGGTTCCAGAATGACATGCCCCACGGCGAGGGCGTGCTGGTCTCCGACGGCCAGGCCTACGGCGGCCAGTGGGAATACGGCCAACTGCGGGCAGAATGATCGCCCCCCACCCTCTCGGGTTTCCCGTTCCAAAATAAAAAAGCCACTCCCTGAGGAGTGGCTTCTTCATCCCTTGCAGGCAAGGGGAATGGGTTTTGCGGACCCGGCTACATCAGATACCCAGGGTTTCGACCGTGTCGCGAATCGACATCGCCGTGCAGGAGAAAATGGGCGTGTCCTTTTCGGTGTAGCGGCTGCCCTCGGTTTCCCTGAGGTCCATGACCAGGTCGAGGAAATCTTCCGGGTAATCCGTCTCGAACGCGACCACGAAATCGTAGTCGTCGAGGCCGAAGCAGTATGTCGTGTTCAGTTTCACCGACGGGTACTGGTTGCCCACGTAAATGTGTTCGTCCATGATGCCCTGGCGCGCGTACTTGGAAAGCAGGTACCATTCGCGCTTCTTGGTGAACGGATAAATGAACAGGTACTTGGCCTTGCCGGGGATGATGTGCGTCCGGTCTTCCTCGTGTTCCGGGTTGAACAGGTCCATGTACATCGACCGCTTGGTCTGCGAAAAGTAGGAGTAGGTCGTATCCAGATACTTGCCCAGCTTGGTGCGCAGCATGGCCGAGGTCATTTTCTGGAAACTCTCCATCTCGTACGAAATCCGCCACAACATAATTTCCGAATCGGCGCGCACGCCAACGGTGGAATACGCCAGGATGATGGTTCCGTCCTGCGCATCGTAATCCTCCAACACGTTGATGAATTCTTCCTTGGCCGCATCGATTTCCGCTTGCGGCAGACGGCGGAAAGCAGAATCGAGTTTATAAAATGCAAAGTTGACAAACTGGCGGCGGGAGCTTTTATCCTGAGCCAACGCCTTTTTCTCCGCCTGCATTTTGGCAATCGCTTCCCCTTCGCGTTCCTGCCGGGCACGAGAAACCACATCGTCATCAATCAACTTAATATCTTTATCCTGGGCGTATTGTTCGATTCCCCGAACCACACTTTTGCGCACGAAAAAGGGTACGTTCAACATGCGGGATTTGGCGTCTTCGGTCCAGTTCAGACTTGTCTCCGGCATCAGTTGTTCCAGCTCTTTGTCATCAATTGCCATAACTCAACCTCTTTCCTAGGTTGTTAACGATTGACAAATTATACAATAATCCAAACAGGGATCAAGGCCCCGAATCCGATCGAACCCGGCATGCGCCCATTTGTCATGTCAATTCTCATTTTGATTGGCACCCATGATAAACTGGGATGACTGGAATTTCAACACGAAATGCGGCTAACTCTATGAAAACTCAAGAATTTATTGATCTGGAAAACCGGTACGGAGCCAACAATTACAATCCTCTGAATGTGGTGCTGAATCGGGGCGAAGGCATCTGGGTGTGGGATGTGGACGGCAACCGCTACATGGACTGCCTCGCCGCCTATTCCGCCGTCAATCAGGGCCACTGCCACCCGCGCATTCTGGAAGCGATGACCGAGCAGGCCCGCAAACTGACCCTCGTCTCCCGAGCTTTTCGCAACGACCAACTGGGACCGTTTTACGATGAAATCTGCGCGCTGACGCATTCGCATTCGGTGCTGCCCATGAACAGCGGCGCCGAGGCGGTGGAGTCGGCGATCAAGGCCGTACGCAAATGGGGTTACGAGGTCAAGGGCGTGCCGGACGGCCAGGCGGAGATCATTGTCTGCACCAACAATTTTCACGGCCGCACGTTGACCATCGTCGGCTTCAGTTCCGAGGAACAGTACCGGCAGGGCTACGCCCCGTTCACGCCGGGATTCAACCTCATCCCCTACGGCGATGCGGCGGCATTGGAGCAAGCCATCACACCCAACACGGTGGCCTTTCTGGTCGAACCGATTCAGGGCGAAGGCGGCGTCATCATTCCGCCCAATGGCTACCTGAAAGCCGTGCGCGACCTGTGCGACCGGCACAACGTCATGCTCATCCTCGATGAAATCCAGACCGGGCTCGGCCGCACCGGCAAATTGTTCGCCGAAGAACACGATGACATCGAAGCCGACCTGACCCTCGTCGGCAAGGCGTTGTCCGGCGGCTTTTATCCCGTCTCCGCCGTGCTCAGCAACCGCGAAGTGCTGGGCGTGTTCAAACCCGGCGACCACGGCAGCACCTTCGGCGGCAATCCCCTCGCTTGTGCCGTGGCCCGCGCCGCACTCAAAGTGCTGGTCGAGGAAAACCTCATCGACAACGCCGCCCGCATGGGCGAGCACGCGCTGGAACGGCTGCGCGCCATCGATTCGCCGCACATCAGGGAAGTGCGCGGACGCGGCCTGATGATCGGCATCGAGCTCCATCCGGAAGCCGGCGGTGCGCGCCGTTTCTGCGAAGCGCTGCGCGACCTCGGCCTCTTGTGCAAGGAAACGCACGAACACGTCCTGCGCATCGCCCCGCCCCTGGTCATTCAAAAAGAAGAAATCGATTGGGCGGTGGAACGCATCCAACAGGTATTGACGGCATTGTAACCATTCATAGCGAAAAGGATCCGCCATGCCTAAAGTTATTTTGATCCAGGGAAGCCTCAATCCCGACTCCAACACCGCCAAACTCATCGCCGCCACCGCGAAGCAGTTGGAACAGCGCAACGTCAAACACGAGATCATCGATCTGCGCAACCTCGAATTGCAGTTCTGCGACTCGCGGCCGTTGAAGGAATACAACCACGACACCAAAACCGTGCATCAGAAACTAGCGGACGCACAGGGTTTCATTTTTGGCATGCCCGTCTATTGCTACTCGGTATCGGGTCCGCTCAAAAACTTCATCGACATTCATTCCTCGGCGATGGAAAAAAAATGGGCGGGCATCGTGGGTCAGGCCGGAGGCAAATCTTCCTACATGGCGCTCGGCGACCTGGCGCGCATCCTCGCCTTCGAATCGCACGTCACCACCGTGCAGCCGCACGTGTACACGACGTATGATGACTACAACGGCGACGCGATGACCAGCGACAAGACCCAGGCTAAAATCGAGGAAATGCTCGACAACCTCATCGCCTGCCTGCACGCTGTGAAAGAAGAAAATGCCTGAGGCCGTCATCATCCGCGCAGGCCGCGCCGAAGATGCAACAATCATCGCCAAATACAACCGCGCCATGGCGAATGAAACCGAATCGAAATGCCTGCACACCCAGACGGTGTTGAAGGGCGTGCAGGCGGGACTGGCCCGCCCGGAACTCTGCCGTTACTTCGTTGCCGAGGTCGGCGGACAGATCATCGGCCAGGCCATGATCACTTACGAATGGAGCGACTGGCGCAATGGCCAGTTGTGGTGGTTGCAAAGCGTGTACGTGCACCCCGATCACCGCAGGCGCGGCGTCTTCCGCAAACTCTACCAGCACATCGAAAGCCTCGCCCGCAAGCAGCCCGGCGTGCGCGGCATCCGCCTGTACGTCGAAGAAAAGAATCGCAATGGCCAAAGCGTTTACACCCGACTCGGCCTCACCCCCGCCGGATACCACGTGTACGAACGGGAGTTTGAATAGAGCCCCCATCCCCGTTTCAACAAAACGTAACTCTGCAAATTCCAGTAACAATGAAATTCCGTTTTGAAATTATTAAGAACTTGCTTTACCTTTTAAAATTCAATTTGGAATGAAACCTGAACTCTTCCAAGAGGCGTTGTTCATGCAGAAAACAAGCAAAATGGTATTGCGGAGAAAGTTGGGAATTGTTTTGGCGTTATGGTTGATGGCGGGAATGGTTTTTTCCGGCTGTCATCACGTCTTTCCATTTCTGAAACACGACCACGGCAAACACAAGGGCCATCATAAAAACAGATGAGACGTCGCTGCGGGCGGCGCTTGCAGCAAAACAAAAAAATCCCGACTGCGATTACGCAGCCGGGATTTTTGTATTTAAGACGAGGTGTGAGGGTAGCTGTTTACCTGCCGCGCCCTCCGAGCCCGGAATGCTTCAGGATATTGGACATGGCGTTCAAAAAATTCGCCTGCTCCTTCGACTCCAGATCCTTCATGCTCTTTTCCTCGTCGAAGATGTTGAGCTTGATGTGCGGCGGACGGCCCAGAAGATTCGACAACGCCTCGGCATCGTGCACCGGCGGGTAACACGTGCCCTGCTTGCACACATACGCGGTCGGCTTGCCGGACACCGCGCCGCGCCCTTCCGCCCATGGCACGCGTTCGACCGTCGCCTCGCCTGCATGGCGCACCACCAGTTTATTGGGACGGTAATCGGCATAAATGGCTTCGATCAACTTGCCGTGCTGCGGGTCGTCCACCGGTCCGGAGATCGTGACCTCCATCGGCAACGATTCGATGAAATCCATCGCCGCAAGCAGACTCGTGTAGGCCGTGGGACGGTGCTCAATGCGGTCGCCGAATGCGCGCACGGTGTCGCGTCCCTTGTCAAAATACCGATCCTTGCCCGTCAAGCGGCCCAGCTTTGCCAGGGCCAGCGCGGCGACACCGTTGGCCGAGGGAATGGCTTCATCTTCCGGATTCTTCAAGCGACTGATGAGTTGTTCCTGTCCGGACCCGGTCATGAAGAAGCCGCCGTCCTTCGCATCCCAGAACTGATCGATCAGGGAGCCCGCCACCGCCTGGGCTTTATCGATCCATTCCACTTCGCCCGTGGCCTCGAACACAGCAAGCAACGCTTCCAGGAACCACGCGTAATCTTCGAGGCAACCCTCGACGCGCACCTGCCCGTCCTTGTACACGCGGAACAGGGTGCCGTCACGCCACATCGTGTCCCACAAAAACTGCGCGGCGCGGCTGGCCTGGTCGCGGTACACGCGATCGCGGAACGCCGCGGCGCCGGTGGCGAGGGCAGCGATCATCATGCCGTTCCAGCCCGTAAGGATTTTGTCGTCGCGGCCCGGTTTCTGCCGCTTGTTGCGCAACTCCAGCAATGTCTGCCGTCCGTTTCGTATGATGTGATCGACCTCGAAAATCGGCACGCCTTCACGATCCGCCACCTGTTCCATCGTTTCCGCCACAAACGGAATGTTGCGTTTTTCAAAATTACCCGCCGCCGTCATGCCATACGCACGGGCGAACACCTTGGCATGACGCGGCCCCAGTACATCGAGCACTTCTTTCATCGTCCACGTGAAAAAGTGCCCTTCCCCGGCGTCGGTGTCGGCATCCTGACTGGAATAGAACGCGCCTTCCGGCGATGTCATTTCACGTTCGATGTAATGAAACACCTCGCGCGCGATGCGCTCGTACAAATCCTGTTTCGTGGCCTGCGCCATCTCGACAAACAGGCGTGACAAAAGCGCGTTGTCGTACAGCATTTTCTCGAAATGCGGCACCAACCACTTGCGGTCGGTCGAGTAACGATGAAAGCCGCCGCCCAACTGATCGTACATGCCGCCTTCCGCCATTTTGGTGAGGCTTTTGTCGGCCATCAGGATGGAGTCGTTGTCCTCGTGCTTCTGCCAGTGGCGGAGTAAAAGCGTGTAAAGCATCGGTTCGGGAAACTTCATGCCGGAACCGAAACCGCCGAAGGTCTCGTCGAATTTCTCCTTCATCAATTCTGCGGCCTGCGGGATGAGCGCATCCACTCCCGCGCCCTGCCCTTGTGGAATCGGTGGTGGCGTGTTCAACTTTTCCATCAGCCGCGCACTCACCGATTTCATACGATCCTTCTGATTGCGATAAATGTCCGCCGCCTGCTGAAGAATCTGCGGGAAGCCCGGCCGGTTGAATTTCGGTTCCGGCGGATAATAGGTGCCGCCCAGATACGGCTCCTGATCCGGGGTGAGAAACACACTCATCGGCCAGCCACCGTGCCCGGTGAGCGCGATCACCGACTTCATGTAGATGGCATCGATGTCCGGGCGCTCTTCGCGATCCACCTTGATGTTGACGAACAGCTCATTCATGATTTTTGCGGTGGCTTCGTTTTCAAATGACTCGTGCGCCATCACGTGGCACCAGTGGCAGGAGGAGTAGCCGATACTCAGGAAAATCGGTTTGTCTTCGCGCCTCGCCTTCTCCAGCGCCTCCGGTCCCCACGGGTACCAGTCCACGGGATTGTGGACGTGTTGCAGCAGATAAGGACTGGTCTCGTCTTTCAGACGATTGGTGTGTGCGGGTGTGCTCATAACAGGTAAATGCCAGGTTCGATTGCTAATAGAATCCAATTATGAATCTGAGTTTTACATATAAGTGGAAAATATCAAAACACAGATTCTTCGCTTCGCTCAGAATGACAGGCTTGGTTACCGGTTGTCATTCTGAGGAGCCGAAGGCGACGAAGGATCTATGTTTTTCAGTAGAATGTATAAATCAAACTCTTTGAAGGAAAGCATACCGGAAAGACGGGATCGGCGAAAGACTCCATTAAGCGGGAAGGCTGCCGGAGGCGGGGGTGGAGGCGGACTCCGGGTGCGGCGGCACGCCGTTATTCGCGGATTTTCCTGACGCGGATCTGGTGATAAAAGTCGCGCACGCTCTCGTAGGGGTCGATGGCGCTTTCGTCCAGCGCCTTTTTGTCATCGATGATGAACGAGGTTTCATTGACCACCTTGCCGGTCGTCACCCCGGCCCCCACCGTCGCGTTGGGAATGAGCCAGAACAAGGGGTTCAGCACCGAGTCCACGGCGAGGCCTACGGTATCGCGTGCGGTGGACGGCCCGAAAAACGGCAGCATGATGTACGGCCCCGATCCAATGTGATGGAACCCCAACGCCTGCCCGAAATCCTCATCCACCGCCTCGATGCCGTACTCCTGCCCGGCGACATCCAGCATACCGCCCCAGCCAAATGTGACGTTCATCACCGTGCGCAGCAGCACAATGCCACCCTTTTTCCATTTGCCCTGCACGATGCAGCTCACCAGTTTCGCAGGAGCCAGGAGCACGTTGTAGAGATTGCGCAGGGCGATGCGGAATTCCTCGCCCACATAATCGCGGAACACTTCGCCCACCGGACGCAGGCCGTATTCATAGACCGTGTCATTGAAGGTGTACATCGAACGGTTGAAACCCTCAAACGGATCGCTCAAGGGCGGGATGTCCGGCTGCTTTTTCTCGAACGGGTCTTCTTCGTACACCGCATCGCCAAAGGGATCGGCAAACGGGTCGTCCGTGGGAGCCGCGTCATCCAGAAGCCGGGGATCGATGGGTTCTTCCCCGGCGGGCGCTTCTTCTTCGAGCGAGGGTTGCGTTTCATCGGCATTGGGCACGATGGTCTGCGCCAGCACCGGCAGCGACCCGCCCAACTCCTGAATCTCGACGCGGAAACGGTCGGTGGAAAACGCCGTGTCCGATTCCCGATCGTACAGGGCCGCCTGCGACGCCACGGGAAACATCAACAACGCCGCCAGCACAGTCAGCACCCGAAGCCCATGGCCCGGCTTCGCGGCAGGCGCTGCCTGATTTTTCTGGAATGAACGGATGGCGGACACCGGATGCAATTTCAACTCCGAAGAATTCAGGCGGGTTCAGGCAGGGCGGCGGCAAGGCGGTCGAGGGAATCCTTCGAGATGTCCATCTTCGCGTCGCGGGCGCGCTTCACAATCTCCCAGGCTTTTTGGTACTGGCCCTGATGGTACAGAGAATCAACCAGCACGCCATACGCTGTCTTGTTGTACTTGTTGAACTCGAGCGCTTCCATCAGCTTGGCAATGGCCTGCTCATGCTTGCCCATCTTCGCCAGCGAAGCGCCCCAGTAGGCGTAGGCGCTGCTGTTTTCCGGTTCCAGCAACAGGGCGTTTTCATACTTGTCGATGGCTTCCTGATGCTTGCCTTTCATCTCCAGCGTGAGGCCCCAATAGATGTAGGTGCGTGCCGAGTTGGGGTTGATGTGCGCCGACTGGATGAATTTGTCCAACGCTTCGTCCCGCCGGTCCGCTTTCACCAGCGTGATGCCCCACCATGTAAACACTTCGGCATTGTTGGGATCTTCCGCATTCAGTTCTTGAGCGAGCTTTTCGGCTTCGTCAAATTTGCCATTGCTGACATGGTCTTTCAAAAGGTCGAGGCGCTTCATCACTTCAAACCGTTTGGCCTGCTCGACCTTTTTTTCTTCTTCACGTTGTTTGTATTGCTGGGCCTGTACCTCCTGGCGGGCCTTGTTTTCCTTCATCTGCGTCTTGATCGTGACATAGATGAAACCAACAAAAATGAAAATACAACACAGGACCCAGACAACTTTGAATTTTTTTGGCATTTAAAAATCCGGCTGATAGAAAAACGAATGATGGTCAAAGGCTGATATTGTACCTTGAGTGGACACCAACCCAAAACGCTAATTGCAGAACGGAGCGGTTCTGTTCAGGAAACCTTGTTTTTGTGCTCACGGGCAAGCTCAATGAGACGCTCGACCTCGGGGTCATCGGGGACCCACTTTCGCGCCTCATTCAGACTGCTCAATGCACCCTCCGGGTCACCGCGCAACAGGCTCAGCCTGCCCAGCTCCATATACCCGTACACGTAGTAGGGGTTTATCTGAATGGTTTTGCGGTAGGCTTCTTCCGCTTTCGGGTATTCGCGGAGTTCCCGGTAGATATTGCCGAGATTGAGCAGCGTCAGAATATGTTCGGGGTCGATCTCGAGGATTTTAAAATAATTATTCGCTGCCTGCTCATACGCGCCCCGTTCCACCGCTGCCACCGCCTGATCGAGATACTGATCGATCTGCGCCGTGCGCTTGATCGCTTTCACCTGCACTTCGCTGCGCTCCAACGTGGACAACTGCCGGCGCACCGCCTGTTGCTCCGCCGGAGGCAGTTGGCTGAAGCTTACAAAATCGGGATACACTTTGAAGTGCGGCGTCAACTGGCGGACAATGAGGTGCCGTTCGTCCTTATAAATGTATTCCGGAGCGCCAAATTCCAACAGCGAATTGTCATCCGTGTGCATCGGCGCATCGCCAATGAAATCCTGCAAGCGGTCCTGCCGCATGATGAGCAGTCCCATCAGGTCGCGAATGTCCTCAATGCCAAGCCGTTTCAGGTCCTTGCCCGTCACCGGGTTGTCCAGAATGCGCCACGCCTCTTCATACGGCAGCGAATAATCGTCCTTCGACCCGATCAGCAGGTAATCGTCGCCGACGATCGATTCCCACATCGTCACGTACGGGAACACACTGTGGAACGCTTTCGAGATCGATTTGAAATTTTCCGGCGACATGTTGGTATGCGTCCAGATGCAGACGATACCGCCGGGATTGAGGCGTTGTTCCACCAGCCGGAAAAAATCGACGGTGAACAATGCACCGATGCCGGAAATCCACGGGTTCGACGGTTCGGAGATGATCACGTCGTACTTCTTGTCGGTGAGCGTGATGTGGTTGCGCCCGTCCTGCAGGATGAGGTTCACGCGCTCATCTTCCAGAGCGTGGTGATTGAACGGTTCGAAGAAGCGGCTGCCCTCGATGACCGACGGTGAAATCTCCACGAGGTCGATCTCTTTTGCCGGAAACTGTTCGACCGCGCCCAGCGTCACGCCGCTGCCCTGCCCGATCACCAGCACCTGCTCGCGTTGCCTGTTGAACAGCATGGGCAGGTAGCCGGAAAGCAGTTGCGTGCGCATGTCCATCGCCAGCGAGGCGTCGGTCTTGCCGTTGACGCGCAGAAAAATATTGCCGGTGCGGCCCAGTTCCGTGGTCACCGTGGTGTGGATGCCTTCCTCGTAAAACAGGATCTTGTTGCGGTCGTCCAGCGCCTTGCCCAGATCGTCCAGCCGGTACGGCATGTACGATCCGCTGGAGATCACGGCGCGGTCCCACGCCTTGATGTCCTGCGCGCCCAGCACAAACAGCACCAGCACGCCCGGCAGAATGTAGGTTTTGAAATTGAGCGACAACCCCGGCGATGTGGCCAGCAGAAACCCTCCCAGCAGCATGTTCAGAATGATGGCGAACAGGATGGTGTTCTGGATGCCGATCCACGGGATCAGCAGGAAACCGCCGACAAACGAGCCGAAGATGGTGCCCACCGTGTTCGACGCGTAAGCGGAACCCACGTGGCTGCCCAGCGTTTCGAGGCGCTTCGCCACCATACGCACCACCACCGGGAACTGCCCACCCATGCAAAACGTGGGGATGAACATGACGGCGAAGATGATCAGGAAATTGGCCCACTGCACGGTGCCGAAGTTCAGGTTCCAGTTCAGGTACACCCAGCGGTTGAACAGCGGGATGTCGCCGAAAAACGGCAACGCCACCAGCGCCGAAAAACCGATGCCCACCTGCAACGCGCCGAACACCACTTTCAGCTCTTTAAAATACGTGACCAGCCGGGCGAACACCACCGTGCCCAGAGCCAGACCCAGAATGAACGTGGTCAGGATGAGGCTGAAGGCATACACCGACGAGCCCAAGAGGAGCGAGAAGATGCGGTTCCACGCCACCTGATAGATCAACGCCGCCATGCCGGAGATGCCGAAACAGATGAGGACGACCCACAACTCCATTGGCAGCGACGCCGCTCCCGCCTTTTCGCCGGGCGTGTCCTCACGCGTTTCCGTCCAGCGGGGAAAGCCCCCCTCTTCTTTCCTTATGGACAGCAGAATCAACGCGGCGATGGCGAGGTTCAGTGCCGCCGCGATCCAGATGGTGGCGTTGATGCCGAACAGGCGCATGAACACGAAGGCGCTGGCGAAGGCGCCCACCACCGCGCCGAAGGTGTTCATCGCATACAGCGTGCCCACATCGCGGCCGATCGCCCTGGGATCGCCGGACACGAACTTGCCCAGCACCGGCAAGGTGGCGCCCATGAACGAGGCCGGAATGATGAGAATCACGGCGCACACGCCAAACCGCAGCAGGCTGGCCAGCATGTAGTCATCACGGAAATGCGTGTAGATCGACTTGAACAGCGGCAGGCCAAAGTCGATGAGGTGCGGGATCAGAAAGCAGTAGATGCCGATGATGCCTTCCAGCACGGCATACATCACCAGGGGATCGCCCTTGCGGTCCACGAAGCGACCACCGAAGTAGCTGCCCAGAGCGAGGCCCGCCATGAAAGTGGTCAGGACCGTGGCGATGGAGTAATGCGTGTTGCCCAGGACCTGCGTCAGCAGGCGGGTCCAGACGACTTCATAAATGAGGCCCGTGAACCCGGAGACGAAAAAGAAAACGAAAATCCAGATTCTGAAACGGGAAGGTTTCAAGGGTTTGGGTGCCCTTTAAATAAAAAAACGGGCGGATGATTTTTGGATGGTGTCCGCGATTATTTGTCCACGGATTTGCCGCAACGGAAGCCCACGACGCTGTCCTTACGTCCGGGGGAAGCGGCATTGCGTTTGGCGCCCCGGACATCGACCTTGGTGGAATCCCAGGACCCGCCCCGGAAAACCCGGTTCTTTTTATTCTCGGCTCCCGTAGGATTCATCATCGGCGCCGTCTGATAATAGAATTGATCGTACCAATCCTCCACCCATTCCGCCACATTGCCGGCCATGTCGTAAACGCCGTACACGCTGCGGCCCATGGGGAAACTGCCGACCGGCGAAAGGTACTGATAGCCGTCGGCGGTGCCGTTGATGTTGGCACGGCGCGGCAGCATTTCGTTACCCCAGGGATAGATCAGCCCATGGGTGCCGCGCGCGGCCTTTTCCCATTCGGCTTCGGTCAACAGCCGTTTGCCCGCCCAGGTGCAGTAGTTCACCGCATCATACCAGGACACGCCCACCTGCGGCACGTCTGGGTGCTTCAGCAGTTCGTGCTCGCCTTCAAAAAACGGAACGCTGCCTTCAACATAATTGGCCGCTTTGCGGAATTTATTGTAAGCTTCGACTGAGACCTCGTATTTATCCACGTAAAACGCGTCGAGGTAGGTCTCCTGCGGGGGTTTTTCATCGAAATCACCTTCTCTCGATCCGCGGGAAAACACGCCTTCCGGCACCAGCACCATTTCCCGGCCGTCGTCACCGACAAATGTTTCATAGATGCTGAAGTCGCGGTTGTCTTCGATGGTGATCTGCTTTTGGCCTGCCTGGTCTTTCCGGACTTTCCGGTCAAACTTGATGGATTTGTTGATCTCCCAGACAATGACGAGGAAGAACGCAATGGCGATGGCAAAACAGGCGATGACAGCGATGACCAGTTGTTTGTTGTTCATAAAACAGGCAGACCCAAAAGTTTAATGTTACATTCGAATTGAACAAGCGATTATAGTTTATCATCGCATTTAATCAAACGTTTTCTGCCGGACGCGCGGGAAACCAACGGCCTCCGCCCTCCGGCTCCGGGCGGGATCAGATTCCTAATCCATACCAGAAAACAACCGAACGGATTCCGGCATGAAAGAATTGCTTGCAGTTAAAGACTCCGCCCTCTCCTGGCTGAAACCGGTGAACCGGGAAATCATGAAATGGTTCCGCAACGACGTCACCGTGGACTTGAAGCCCGATCAGAGTCCGGTGACCATCGCCGACCGCAAAGCCGAGGAGATGCTGCGCCGCCGCATCCGGAAAGAGTATCCGGACCATGGCATCATCGGCGAGGAGTTCGGCAACATCGACCCCGACCGCGAATGGGTGTGGACCGTGGACCCGATCGACGGCACCCGGTCTTTCGTGCGCGGGCTGCCGTTGTTCGCCGTGCTGTTGTCCCTCCTGCACCGGGGCGAACCGGTACTGGGCGTCATCGGCCTGCCTGCTCTGGGGGAAACCGCCTGGGCCGTGCAGGGCCAGGGCGCGTGGTGCGGCGAACGCCGCCTGCAGGTTTCCCGGGAGACGCGGCTGGAACAGGCCACCGTCGGCGCGGCGGACACGTATTGCTTTCGCGAGACCAAACGCCTCAAGCTGCTGCAAAGCCTGCAACAACGCGCCCAACTGGTGCGGACCTATCCCGACGCCTTCGGCCACCTGATGGCCATTCGCGGCGCGCTGGATGTGATGGTGGACCCTTTGGCTTATGTGTGGGATTACGCGCCGATCAAAATTCTGGCGCGGGAAGCGGGCGGCGCGTTTGAAAATTTTTCAGGCAAGAAAGCGTGTATCGAGGAAGGCACCGCGCTCGTCGGCAATCCCGAACTGGTGCGCCAGATCCGCAAGCTGGCGGCCCCGGCCCGGTCGAAAAAATAAATCCGAGGCGAAACGCCTCAGCCCTTAAAGCGGTTGGCGGCCGGCAAATCCGGTGTCCAGATCGTGCCAGTACTTGATTTCCGTTTCCGGGTTTTTCCAGCACAGGTACACTTCCTTGCCGTCCCGCAGAGCCAGAAAATCCACCAGCCCTCGCTCGACACCTTTGACGATGCAGCCTTTCGACTCGAGCATTTTGATGAACTGGTTGGCCACCAGGGCCACGGAAAGGTAATCGGTTCCCTGCATGCTGCCGCCCCCGTACCGCGCCTTCTCCCAGGCATTGCGGACATCCGGGAACTCCTGCGTCATCTTCGCGTACAGATCCTGCAGCTTCGGCACGATCTCCAAAAGTTCCGGAACGATGGCGTTGGCTTCTTCGATTGTGAAATACCGTTTTTCCATAAAGTGAAATTCAGAATCAAACCGGGGGCGCTGAGAACCCGAACGGAAGCGCACCTGTCAATCGCTTCGACCGCCTCTCCTTCGTCGCAGGACGCAGTCCCGGTCTCGCCCTGTAATAAAGTGGCAGCTTAACCTAAATACCACGTTTTTTTTCTGGTTTAAACCGTTGAATTGTTATATTTTATCCGGGACTTCAGCCCTGCCTGCAATTACCCTTATTTGGGGTCAGCCTGAGGATGAACCGGGCCGGGGCGTTTTATGTTGACAAACACCCTTTAAGATTATACATTTTGGCCGAATCGTCCGGAAAGGTGGGAGAATATAGGGAGTTTCCCACACCCTGCAACTTGAAATATATCGCCTTCTAAAGTTGGCTAAATATATCGTTGGAATTAACTTCACTTTGTTAATTTAACTATGGGGAGACGAGTAATGAAAAAACAAGTTCTGATGGTAGCAATCAGTTTCGCGGCAGCTCTCACCTTCGGTGCTTCGTCTGCCATGGCAGATGAATTGCTGCCGGGTGCCAACGTTCCGGTTGACCAGAGCGTCATGGGCGTGGGCAAGACCATTGTACAGATGGGCGCTCAAGACCGGGCCATCACCAGCGCTTTGAATTCTGCATCGCGCAACGTCATGCACGTCAACCCGAACACCGGCGTGGACGTGTACCAGCAGTTTGGTTCTTCGCAGACCGACCAGTCCTGGAAAGCCGCCAAGACGGTTGAAGAAGCTCAGGTTCACGGCCTCGTTCCCGGCGACTGTCAGGGTGAGAATTCTGACGACCAGTATCGCAAGCAGATGGGCCAGAGCCGCGATGGTTTCATGAAGGAAGTCCTGGTGCCGAACGAAATCTGTGGTCAGTACCACGACACGCTGAAATAAGTACATCCAGGTTTCAGGCACAATTTGCCCAGCCTGATAGATCTAAAAGCCGATAGAATTTTTATTCTATCGGCTTTTTTTTTGGTGGTTGATACGGAGGTCCCTCACTTTTTCTTTTATCCATTGAGTCCATGAACCCAACTCCCGCCTCGTCGCTTTTTCTCATCCGCAGATTCGCATTTCTGGTTCTGATCTGGCAGTTGGCCTGTCCCCCCTCTTTGTTTTCCCTGGAACGGGCTTCCATCAAAAAGTTTCCGCAAAAAGCGTTTCCGGTCACCAACCCGGTGGACCTGACCACCCTGCCTTTGCGGGAAACGTTTCAGATCAACCATCCGCGGTTTGTGTTGCAGTTTTTTTTCAGCGGCCCCAACGTTCTCGGCATCATTATCAAACGAGACTTCCGTTATCCCATCCGCATGCGCTGGTGCTTTTTCCGCGATTGTTCGGAGAGTCCGTTTGACTACAGCGCCATGATCGCCGACTCCTACGCACCGCCTCTAGAGGACGGTACCTTCGAGATCCGGTTTCCGCCACAGCTTCATTACAACTTTCAAGGACTGCATTTCACCACGGGCCGCTGACCATTTTTTCAGGGCCTCCCCTCTCCCGTTCCGGCATCAGGATTTGTTATAATCAACCGAGCAGCAGCAACCGAATGAAAACCTGATACCAGAGGGAGTCATGTCCGATTCGAGATTCATAGACCACGGCAACGACACCGTGACCGATACCACCACCGGGCTGACCTGGCTGAAAAAAGACACCCGCCAGATGCTGGGACGCTGGCGCAACCTCGAACAATGCAAGGAGTATGCAGAGCAGTTGAATCAGGAAAAGTTCGCAGGCTTTGACGACTGGAGGGTGTGCCGGCTGGAAGACATCAAAACCATTTACGATAAAAACTCGCAACTGAAAGCCAAGGGTGGAGACATGATCCACCTGCCCTCGGTGTTCGAGCCGGACTGCGCCGACGTGACCTGGACGGACACGGTGAACGGGGACCGGGCGATGATGTACAACCTCATCAAGGGCCGTTCGAACTGGATCAACAAGCTGGGAGAGGGTCCTTTTGCCGCGCGGTTGGTGCGGGGCGAGCGGGAACACGGGGAGTGATGGGCTGAGGCCCGCCGGTGCGCTGTCGGCGCGCGGGACCAACGTGAATCAGACGGGAGTGTTGCGGATACTGGTCACAATCATCCAGACCCCCATGCCGATGAGGATGGCGGCGAAGCCCAGCTTGAAATAGGTTTCCGGAATCTGCTTGAGAATGAGGGGCCCAAGTTGGGCTCCCATCACTCCCCCCACGGCCAGCATCGCCCCCATCCTGAAATCCACGTGACCCAGGCGGCCATGCGCCACGAGCGACGAGACCGCGATCAGCAGGATCACCATGAACGAGGTCCCGACAGCCGTTTGTGCCTTGTGCCCCAGGTAAATCAATAAAGGGACCACCAAAAAGCCTCCACCCAGTCCACTGAGAGAGGACAGCGCGCCGACGCCGATTCCCATCAATACACACACGATCCATTCCACGGGGTCACCCTCCTTCCACATATTTGGTTTCCAACTCATCGACCACCGCACAGCCGATGGAGTCGCCCCACACATTCACCGCCGTGCGGAAGCGGTCCAAAAACCAGTCGATGGCCGTCACCATGCCGATGCCTTCCGTCGGCAGGCCGACCGATTGCAGCACCATCACCATGGTCACCAGTCCGGCTTCGGGAATGCCCGCGGCGCCGATGGCCGCCAGCGATGCCGTAAGAAAAATAATGATCTGCTGCATCAGGGTCAGTTCGATGCCCAGCATCTGGGCGATGAAGATGGCGGCCACCGATTCATACAACGCCGTGCCGTCCATATTGACCGTGGCGCCGATGGGCAGGACAAACAGGGAGGCGCGCCGGGACACACGATTGTACTGCTCCGCGCATTCGATGGTCACCGGCAGGGTGGCGGAACTGCTGGCGGTGGAGAACGCGGTGGTCAGGGCCTGCATGGCGTTTTTGAAATACCGCCACGGGTTGCGCCGGGTCACCCCTACCAGGATCAGCGGCAGCATCACGAGGCCATGCACCAGCAAACCGAGGATCACGGTGAACGCGAACTTGCCGATTTTCATCAACTCGGCCACAAACTGATCGCCGCCCCCGGCCGCGCCCAGCTTGGACGCGATGAGGGCGAAGATGCCGACGGGCGCCATGTACAGAATCAGGTGCACCATCTTCATGACGGCTTCATTGAGGACGTCGAAAAATCCGATCACCTGCCGGCCGCGCTCGCCCAGCGTGGTCAACACCCCGCCGAACACCAACGAAAAAATGATCAACGGCAGGATATCCATGTTCACCATCGCCTGCACCAGGTTGGGCGTGACGAAACTGACGAACAGGTCGGTGATGCCCGAGGCCTGCTTCAACGACTCGTCCGCCGCTTCGACGGTCATCTCCACGCCCTCTCCCGGCTGCATCAGGTTCACCACCACCAATCCAATGACCACGGAAATTGCCGTCGTGGTCAGAAAATACGCCAGCGTGATGACGCCCGTTTTGCCGACTTTGGTGATATCGCCCAAACCGGCGATGCCGACGATCAGGGAAGACAACACCAGCGGAATGACCATCATCTTGAGCGCGTTGAGAAAGATTTCGCCGATCCAGTCCACCACGTGCATTTTGGGACCGAAGAACCAGCCGCACAATCCGCCCGCTACAATTCCGATCAGAATCAGGTACAACAGAAGATTGCTGGAATTTTTGTTGTTGGCATCGATCATGATTTTCAGGCACCATTCTACAGGGGTGGACAAATCACGCTATAATACACTCACTGTCAGGGAACTGAAACAATGGACCGGAAATTCATGTCAATTCAGGGGAGGAAACCATGACCGAAACCGCCCAACTGGTGCTGAATGGGACCACGTACGAACTGCCCGTGATCGAAGGGAGCTGCGGCGAAAAAGCCATCGATATTTCGTCACTGCGTTCGAGCACCGGCTACATCACCTTCGACCCCGGCTATGTCAGCACCGGCAGTTGCCGCAGCGACATCACTTTTCTGGATGGCGAGAAAGGAATTCTGCTGTACCGGGGCATTCCCATCGAGCAACTGGCGGAGCACAGCAATTTCATCGAAACCGCGTATCTGCTGATCTATGGGCACCTGCCCACGCGGTCGGAGCTGGATTACTTCCAGTACCACGTCACGCACCATTCGATGGTGCATGAGTCGATCAAAAAACTGTACGACGGTTTTCCCAACAATCCCCACCCGATGGCGGTGTGCAGCGCCGTGGTCGGGGCGCTGGCGACCTTTTACCAGGACCAGTTCAACAACCAGACGGCGCGGGAAATCGAGATCACCATCCACCGTCTCATGGCCAAACTGCCGACCATCGCCGCCTACAGTTACAAGAAATCGAAGGGGCAGCCGTTCATGTATCCGCAGAATCATCTCGACTACACCAACAACTTCCTCAATATGATGTTCGCCACCCCTTGCGAAAAATATGAAGTCAATCCGGTTGCCGCCAAGGCGCTCGACGTGCTGCTCATGCTGCACGCCGATCACGAACAGAACTGCTCCACCAGCACGGTGCGCCTCGTGGGCAGTTCCCGCTGCAACCTGTATTCATCGGTTTCGGCGGGAATTTATGCCTTGTGGGGTCCGTTGCACGGCGGCGCCAACCAGGCGGTGGTGGAGATGTTGCAGAGAATCCAGGACGAAGGCGGAGACGTTAAGAAATATGTAGAGAAGGCAAAAAAACCCAACGAGGAAGGCTCCTCGCGCCTGTTCGGCTTCGGCCACCGCGTGTACAAAAATTTCGATCCGCGTTCGAAGATCATCAAGAAAATGGCGCACGAGGTGTTGGAAAAACTGAAGGTCAAGGAGCCTCTGCTCGACATCGCTCTGGAGCTGGAAGAGATCGCCATCAAGGACGACTACTTCGTCTCGAAAAAGCTGTACCCGAACGTGGATTTTTATTCAGGCATCATTTACAAGGCGCTGAACATCCCGGTACACATGTTTCCGGTGATGTTCGCCATCGGCAGGCTGCCGGGGTGGATCGCCCACTGGGTGGAGTTGCAGACCGACCCGGACTTCCGCATCGGTCGCCCCCGCCAGATCTATCAAGGCGAAACCCGGCACGACTATGTGCCGCTGGCAAAACGGAAATGACTGAAGGAGAGTCTTTTTACAAGGGCTCGATGGTGCAGCGGAACGGATAATTCTCCAGCGCCGCAGCTTTGTGGACCTGGTCCACTTTGAACTCGGCCCGTTCCAGCGGCAGGGTGTCCACATGCGCATGGCCGGAGTAATGCACCTCCAGCATGAGCCGTTCGGCGCTGGGGTAATCTTTTCCGAACACCCGGAACAGCATGCGGATGACGAACTCCATGGTGGTGACGTCGTCGTCCCACATGATCACCCTGTACAACGGCATGTATCCCGTGCGATTGCGCGAATCGGGTATGACAACAGTATCCGGCGCTTCTGGAAGGGTTTCTATTTCGGTTTCTGGTAAGGTTTCGGTAGTCATGATGACTAATCTTTGAAAAACTGTTTTATGCTACCCGGTCTTTTGGTTTAAGATGTTCCGGTTTGCAGACTTTGTGTTTTTAACAATATTGTATTCAACTTTGCGCTGATTTCAAGCATCTTGCCCATGAGATTCCTCAATCGCCGCCCCCACTTAAAAATTTTACTGTTAAATGGGTTTATTTTCGTGCTCTGCATGGGATTTCTGGTAGCTGTGGAGCTGTTTGCCGCCTACCTGCCCCTGTTCGCCCAACCCGCCGGGCAACTTCAGCATGTGATCAACCCCAAAGGGGAATACAGTCTGTACAGCCCGCAGGGGGACATCCGCCGCTTCAACGGCGAGGTTCTGAAATGGGACGTGAACTTCCTGTTTTTCACCAACTCCGCCTCGGTCGAAGTCAAGTTCTTCAAGGAAGACAACGTTTACCACTCCACCCTGCTGGCGGAAACCAAGGGCTTCGTCGGATTCTTCACCGCCTACCGCAAGCACTTTTACCATTCCAAGTTCGACATCATCGACGAGGGCAACCGGGTGCGCACCTCCCGCTTCATCCGCCAGGTTATCGTCGGTGACCGGGTGGAGGAAACCAGCCACATCCTTGATTACGGCAGCCGCAACCATTTCTGGATGGACTACGTAAACAAGAACATGGAAGACCAGGGCCGGGAAGACATTCCCAAGGGCATCTATTTCGACGACATCCTGGCCGCCTTCTACAACTTCCGCAACGAGGTCTATGGCAAGGTGGACAAGGGCAAAGGTTACTTCATCAACACCATCCCGGAAAAAAGCATGAAGGCCATCCAGGTCTATATTTATACCGATGAAGAAAAACGCAACGCCGCCAACAGCGATGCTCTCAAGCCGCAGAATGAGTATCTGATCAAGATCAAGATCCCCAAGGACGTCTTCAAAACCAAGGACGGCGAATTGATTTTCTGGACCTCCCCACACCTCATTCCGCTGGAGACCACCATCAAAAATTACATTCTCTTAGGGGACCTGCACGGAAAATTCCGGGGCGGAGTGTTCCCGGCCTCGAACGACGTCGCCGAAGTCACACACGATCAATCGCAGAGCCAGTAGCCCCCACCCCGTTCAAACATCCCAGGTAGGCAGCGGCGGATCTTGCCAGATGTTCACTTCCGTGGCCTCATCCAGTTCGACGTGACCGAAGGTGGCTGAATACGGTTGTGTGCCCTCGCAATCAAAATCCACTTTGATCTTGTCGATGTCCCACGTCCCCGCCTCCGGCCCCACCAGCGTCATGGAATGCGCAAAGCTGGACACGTCGAACCCGCTCTCAAAGGTCTGGCCGGGCCCCACATCCCCCTTGCATTCCTCAAAGGGCACCTTGTGGTTGTTGATGGTGAAATAAACAGGTTGCTGCGTCCCTGTTTTTCCGGTCTCGATGCGGATTTGGAATCGGTTCAATTTCGGCATGGATCACCTCAGGAAAAATAGGGATTGGTTCCGGCCGCATGGTCGGTTTCGTCCAGAATCGCGCCGACATAAGGCACCGCGGTGCGGAACGCGTTATGGATCCCCTGCTTCAAGGTCAGGTCCGCCGCGCTGCATCCCTGGCACCCGCCGCCCATGACGATGTGTACGGTGTTGCCCTCGACTTTTTTCAGCACGATCAATCCGCCGTGCGCCGCCACACCGGGGTTCACCTCGCCATCGATCACTTTCTGAATGTCCAGGCGCACGACGTCTTCTTCCGGAATCGATTGTTTGATGGCGTCGGAAATCAACGGCTCGCCGGACTCGATGGCTTCGCGCATGGCCGCGCCCAACTGCTCCGCAAACGCCTTCCACTGTTCCACCGACGCCGCCTCGGTGCGCGTGACCACCGCCGTGGAACCCTGCACCAGCAGGGTCTCGACCTTCTCGACGCTGAACACCGCCTCGGCGAGACGCGACCCGGCGGCACTTTCAAACGACGCAAAATGCCAGGAGTAGCCTTCGAACAACGGCCGGTTGACCATCAGCTTCAGGGAATCCCGCATGCCGGAAAGTTCCGCCTTGATCAGCACCTTGTCGGATTTACGATGAGTGGGGTCCTGCTCAATGAGTATCGGGGCCTGGATCACCCGCCGCCGGAGCGGCGCTTCAGTCATGTCCGGCGCAGCGGGCGCGGTCGTAGTCGAAGCGGTTTCCGCAGTCTCCGCATCCCGGCTGCCGGGCCCGAACAGATTCGTTAGTTTTTTCAATATGGAATTCACGCAATAAGCTCCTTGCTATCGATCACAAATGAGAACGTCACCGAGTCTCATGATTAAACTCAATTCTACAATCTAAAGGCATCCTGAATCACCTCTATTTTCCATTCTACAGGATTTTCCGGGTCGCCGGTGATGGCGACGACATCGAAACGGCAGGTGCGACCGGTCACTTTATGCTGCACCAGAAACTGCCGCGCCACCTGCCCGATCTTGCGCTGCTTGTGCGCGGTCAGGGCCTCGGCGGGATGCCCCTTTTCCGTATCGGCGCGGGACTTGACTTCGATGAACACCAGGGCCTGGTGGTGTTCGCCGATGATGTCGATCTCTCCGGCGCTGGACCGGTAGTTGGTTTCGAGGATGCGGTAACCCTGGCTTTTGAGATGGCGCACCGCCGCCTTCTCCCCTTCCCGGCCGAAATCCAGTCTGCCTTGAGTCATCGTCCCTCACTCGCAATTGCCCGGCTGCCCGTCTCCTGTTATGCTTCCCGCCATGGTACTCGGCATTGAAGACATCACCGGCGGCACCACCATCCTGAGCATTCTGATCTGGCTCGGTCTCACCGGCCTGTTCTACCTCGTCTGTTACATGGCGGCGCTCAATATCTCCGACGACCTCACCGGCAACCATCCGATCAAGCTGTTGCTGATGGGCGGCATCGCCCCCGTTTCCGCCTTCCTCATGGCATTGTTCGACTACAACCCGACCTTGCTGTTCGTGCTGATGGCCATCTCCAATTTCTACCGGGTGCGGGACATTTCCCAACCCGGCGTCACCCGCTTCAACGGCCAAAGCGCGAAGAAACCCTTGTTCTACGGCGCCAGCTACCTGTACATCGCCGCCGTGTTCGGCCTCGCCTTGTGGTTTCAGAATCCGGTGGAGGCCGGCGGCATCGAGCAGCCGTACTGGAAGACCTGGTTGCCGCAGGAAGCGCCGTAACCGCTCACTCGCCCTGCCTGAGGCGTCGCCAGCGCGGCAGCCACATGCCCGTGCGGCGGCGGTAGTGGAGATAATCCTCGCCGAATTTGTCCCGCAAGCCTTTTTCCTCGTAATGAATCCGGTACTGGAAGCCGAACGCCGCCGACAGCAGTCCCAGCACTCCCGCCAGCCAGCTATGGGTGGTCAGGGCATAAGCCAGAATCACGATCATCATCGCCGTGTAGGAGGGATGGCGCACAAAGCGGTAGAGGTGGCTGGTCTTCAACTGCTGGTCGTCACGGAACACAATGTCGAACTTGAACGCCGTCGCCCCCAGCTGATACACCGCCAGCACGCGCAGGATCGATCCCAAAAGAAATACCGCCACGATGACACCCATCTCCACGCCGCTCAACGGCACCGTGCTCATGCGGGCGACGAAGGACAGCCCGATCAACGCCGCCGCAATCGGCAACACATGGCCGATCAGTTGCTGGATGTGCTCGCGGTCGAACGTCGCGTCGCGGGGCTTGACGGTGATGACGAAGATGACCACCTCGATGACGCCGAACACCAGGTTCTGGAACGACACCAGCAGGAAGCGCCCCGCATTGTCCGCATCGAGTCCCCAAGGCAGCAGCGGCAACAGGTAGATCACACCCACCATGAGGGTCGTGAAGTTGTAATTGATGTACAGGGCCACGGCAAAAACCGACAGGTACACCAGGAAGTTGGCCCACACCCACAGGTGGGCGGCATCCAGAAAGGTCATGCCCGCGTCCCCGATCATCCGATCAACATCCTTTCTATCAACGGCTTGGATTGCCCGCCATCGATGGCCCCTGCCATCTTCTCACCCCGGGGGTAAGAATTTGATTTTAAAAAATTTTATAGATTATTGAAAGTGTTGAGGTGACAACTCCGACCTCAAATCTGAAAATACCCGTTTTAAAGCTTGATTCCACTGTTTTTTGAGCACATTTTATTATATGATGACTGCATCAGAGCCGGTATGAAATTGCCCGAATAATTTGTAGAATCAATGTTTTCGAGGCCCTGCCCGCTCCCTTTCGGTCACTAAAAGACAGCGCCCGCACCCAGGGCGCATGCATACATATTCATGTCATTTGTTTTTGGATTGTCATCATGGACTTAAAATCATTGGACATCCCGCCGGAAGTCCGGCAGGAGCTGGAAGATTTTGCGGCGGAGGTAGAACGCCTCGAAAAGGGCGAAGTCAGCGAAGAGGAATTCAAACGCTTCCGCCTGCAACACGGCATTTACGGCCAGCGCCAGCCCGGCCAGGTGCAGATGATCCGCACCAAGCTCCCGCTCGGTCGCTACAGCACCGAGCAGATGATCGCGCTGGCGGATTTCGCGGACAAGTATTCGAACAAAGTCCTGCACGTCACCACTCGGCAGGACATCCAGTTCCACTTCGTGGCCCTGGAAGACGTGCCTCAGGGATTGCAGGACCTGGCCGCGCATGGCATCACCACGCGCGAAGCCTGCGGCAACACCGTGCGCAATGTCACCGCCTGCCACAAGGCGGGAACCTGCAAGGAAGAAACCTTCGACGTGCTGCCTTACGCACGCGCCGTCTCGCGCTTTCTGTTGCGGCATCCATTGACGCAGAACCTGCCGCGCAAATTCAAGATCAGCGTCGGTGGCTGCAATGGCTGCGGCCTGTCTCCCATCCACGACATCGGCCTGAACGGCGTGGTGCGCGAGGGTCAACGCGGATTCCGCATGGTCATCGGCGGCGGTCTCGGGTCCTCGCCACGGCTGGCCCGGCACTTCTCCGATTTCGTCGCAGCGGAAGACCTGTTGCGCACCTGCGAAGCGGTCATCCGCGTGTTCGATCAGCACGGCGACAAGAAAAACCGCAACAAGGCGCGTTTCAAATATGTGCTCGATAAATACGGCGTCGACAAAACCCGCGCCCTGGTCGAGGAGCAATTCCAGAAACTGGAAGGCAAAACGTTCCCAGCCATCGACGTGCCCGGCGAAAGCATTCCGGCGATTCGCGACTTCACCCCCAACCGGGACTTCGACAACGACCCGGATTTCAAAAACTGGGTGCAGCGCAACACCTCGCCGCAGCGGCAGGACGGGTTTTACAACGTGCACATCAAATTGCAGCTGGGCGACCTGACCAGCGAGCACGCCCGCGTCATCGCCCACGTGGTGGACCAGGTGGCGGGCGGGCAACTGGTGAACACCGTGCACCAGAACATCATGATCCCGTGGGTGAAACCAGACGCCTTCGGCAACATTTTCGCCGAGCTCAAAAAAATCGGCCAGCACAAGGCGGGCACCGAAGAGTTGAAGGACATGACCTGCTGTCCGGGGTCGGAGACCTGCAACCTCGGCATCACCCATTCGCGCGGCCTCATCAACCAGCTCACCGAAGACGTCGAAAACCTGTACACCGGTTCGAACGATCTCGACGCCATTTCGATCAAGGCCAGCGGCTGCCCCAACTCCTGCGGCCAGCACCACATCGCCGACATCGGGTTTTCCGGCGGCGCGAAGAAGGTCAACGGCGTGCTGGCGCCGCATTACGAAATGATGCTGGGCGGACGCATCTCGGAGTCAGGCGCGCAGTTTGGCGAACACGTCGTCAAGATCCCGGCCAAGAACGTGCCTTTGGCCACGCGCCGCACCGTGGACGCCTACAAGCGCGACCGCAAGAACGACGAATCGTTCCCGCAATTTTATGACCGCGTCGGCAAGGGGTACTTCGGCGAACTGCTTTCGGACCTCAAGGAACTGCCGTCCATCACCGAGTCGCCGCAGTCGTACGTCGATTACCATTCGACCGAAAAGTTCACGCTCGATGACCGTGGGCAGGGCGAGTGTGCCGGAGCCGTCACCGACATGATCACCGATCACCTTTCCGAAGCCGAGCGCGCCCTGTTCCAGAGCACGCGGGCGTTCGAGAAGGAACTGATTGCCGATTCCGTGCGTCAGGCCAACCGGTCGCTGGCATTGGCGGCACGTGCCTTGCTCGTCACCGAGGGCATGGACTTCGAAGACAACCTCGAAACCATGAGCAAATTCGAGTCGCTGATCGTCGAAACCGGCATCGTCGCGGAAACTCACGCCGGCGTGGTCGAACGCTTCCAGAAAGATCCGGAATCGGCCGATGCCGACTTCGCGCAGGGGATGATCGATGAATCCAAGGCGCTGATCGACGAATGCCGCAAGGCGTACACCAAGATGCAGACCGAGAAGTCCCTGCGTATCCGCGTCACCGACGAGATCGCCGAGCAGAAAAAGAAAGCGCCTTCGACTCCCGGCAACGGTTCCGCCACCGCCACGGCGGCGGCGGTTGACGCCAAGATCGATCTCAAGGGCGTCAAGTGTCCGTTCAATTACGTCAAGACCAAGCTCAAGCTGGAAACCATGAATTCCGGGCAAAAGCTGGAAGTTCTTTTGGACGACGGCGAACCTGCGGAAAACGTTCCCCGCAGCGTCCAGAACGATGGACACAAACTGGTGTCGCACGTGCAGGACAACGGGCACCACATCATCGTCATCGAAAAAGCATAGAAGGTTCCCAGCCGAATGTTGAAAAGTATGACCGGCTTCGGCCGGTCAGAAAAACAGAGCGGAGCGTTTGCGTGCAAAGTGGAAATCCGCTCGGTCAACAACCGTTTCATTGAAGCCAACACCCGCCTGCCGAAGCACCTCAGCGCACTCGAACTTCCTTTAAAAAAACGCATCAAGGCCCGCTGCGCGCGCGGCTCGTTCGACGTGTTCGTCACGCTGGAACAGGCCGAGGGGGAAGCCGCCGACCAGAAACTGCAACCCAACTTCGAGCTGGCCAGCCAGTACGTGGAGGCCGCGCGGCAGTTGAAGGAAAAGCTGGGACTCAGCGGCGACCTGCCACTGGAGACGTTGCTGAATGTGCGCGACATCCTCGTCGTCGAGCCGCTGGTCCTCGATGCCTCGCAGGAGTCGATGATCCTGGAAACCGTCGAGGACGCGTTGACGGCGCTCATCCGCATGCGCGAGGAGGAAGGCGCCAACCTGGAAGCCGAACTGACTCAGCAGATCCGAAAGATTGTCGAACACGTGGAAGCCATCCGCGAACGGCAACCGATTGTGGTCGAGGCCTACCGCGAACGGCTGCGTGAAAAGATCCAGACGCTCACCAACGGCCAGGAGTACGATGCCACCCGGCTGGCGCAGGAAACGGCCTTCATGGCGGAGCGTTGCGACATCGCGGAAGAAATCACCCGCCTGCACAGCCACCTCGGGCAGTTCCAGGAATTGCTGGGTTCCAAGGAACCGGCGGGCCGCAAACTGGAATTCATCACGCAGGAAATCAACCGCGAGACCAATACCATCGGTTCCAAAGCCGCGGACTATCCGACCTCCCAGTCGGTGATCGAAGTCAAAAGCATTCTGGAAAAAATCCGCGAACAGTTGCAGAATATCGAGTAAGTTCTCGACATAGCCCATTCGAGCGAACCCATGGCCAACTCCAGATCGCAGAGCAACAGCCTCCTCATCGTCCTTTCCGCGCCTTCGGGCACGGGCAAGACCACGGTGTGCCGGCGGCTGCGGGAAATGCAGCCGGAGTTGAAGTTTTCCGTTTCGCACACCACCCGCCCGCCGCGCCAGAACGAGCGCAACGGCATCGATTACCATTTCATCAACGGCGAGCAGTTCGAAACGATGCAGAAGAACGACGAGTTTCTGGAATCCGCCTGGGTGCACAACCATTTCTACGGCACGGCGTGCGAGACCCTGCGCCGTCACCGGGAACGCGGCGAGGACGTTGTTCTCGAACTCGATCCGCAGGGCGCGGCGTCCATCCGCAAACTGAATCTCGATGCGGTGTTCATTTTCATCCTGCCGCCATCCCTTCAGGAACTGGAACGCCGCCTGCGCAAACGCAACACCGAGTCGGATGAAAAAATCACCGAACGCCTCATCGCAGGCAAAATGGAAATTGCCCAGTATCATCTGTACGATTACATCGTGGCCAATCACGACGTCGAAGAAACGGTTCAGACGTTGCTGTGCATCATCCATGCGGAAAAATACCGGAGCACGCGGTTCCAAACCGAATGCCCGGTGATCGGCGACATTTTAAAATCAGGCTGACAACAACATGGCAAAGGTGAATCTCGACCATCTGGTCAAAGACAAGATCAAAGCGCTGAAGGCGTACCACGTGGAGAATTTCGACTGCCCCATCAAACTCCACGCCAATGAAAACTCGTTTCCGCCGCCGTCGGAAATCCTCGACCTGTTTCAGGACACCTTCCGCACGTTTCAGTTGAACCGCTACCCGGACCCGGCCAGCCAGCGGTTGAAGGACGTGCTGGCGAAACGCCTGTCGGTGACGCCCGAACAACTCGCCATCGGCAACGGGTCCGACGAGTTGATCCAGATCCTGATCCAGATTTTCTGCAACGCCGGCGACACCGTCGCCTTCCCCGACCCCACCTTCGCCATGTATTCGATCATAGCCAAGGGCATGGGTCTCCAGACGGAACAGTTCCCGCTTGATGAATGCTGGGATTTCAAGGCCGAGCCGTTTCTCGACATGCTGGAGCGGACCCAGGCGCGCATCGTTTTTTTCAGTTACCCCAACAACCCGACCGGCAATTGTTTTTCTGCGGCGGAAATCCAGAAAGTGATCGAGGGGTTCCAGGGCATCACCGTGCTGGACGAGGCGTATTACGATTTCGCCCGCTCCACCTTTCTCGACCAACTGGGCACGCACAACAATCTCATCCTGCTGCGCAGCCTGTCCAAGATCGGGTTAGCGGGCCTGCGCGTCGGCTACGCCGTCGCCGATCCGGCGATCATCGAACAGATCGACAAAATCCGCCTGCCTTACAACTCCAACACCGTCTCGCAGGAACTGTCCGCCGTGCTGCTCGACCGGTTCGGACCGGTGCAACAACAGATCGATCAGATTCTGGAACAGCGCGACTGGCTGGCCCGGGCGCTGGCGGAAATCCCCGAACTTCAAGTGTTTCCTTCGGACTCCAATTTCATTTTATTCCGCGTTCATCGTAGCTCCGAAGAGGTGTTCAATCGCCTCGTGGAAAAAGGTATACTGGTGCGGGATCTCAGCAGTCATCCCCGGCTCAAAAACTGTCTGCGTGTCACCATCGGCACGCATGACGAAAACGCCGAGTTCATCACGCAGATCAGATCGATTATAAGGGCGGGATAAGCCGAGGGGACGGCTCCGATCCCGGTGAGGCTGTTTCCATGAAGCGTTACCTGAAGACGTCGCTGCTGGCGGGGCTGCTGTTGTTACTGGTCGGGGGATTCCTGTTTTCCTTCTGGTTGCACTCCTACTCCACCTCGCCCCTGTCCACCTCGGCGTCCCCGGCCATCATCGAGATCGAACGGGGCAAAACCCTGAAGCAGGTGTCGCACCAGCTCAACGACCGCAACCTGATCGGCAATCCCAGCGGCTTCGTGCTGTTCGCATATCTCAATGGCAAGCAGAACCAGATCCGCGCCGGGGAGTACCGTCTGTCCGGCACCATGCCACCCAAGCAGATACTGGAAACCATCACCTCCGGCCATTCCATTCTGTACACGCTCACCGTGCCGGAAGGGTATCGCATTCTGGAGATCGCCGGGCTGGTGGAGGCGGCCGGGCTGGGTAGCCGCGAACGGTTCGTCGCGGAAACGCAAAACCGCGACCTGATCCAGACCGTGGATGCGAAGACGGAAGACCTGGAAGGCTACCTGTTTCCGGAAACCTACAAGTTTCCCAAAAACGCAGGCGAGCACCGCATCGTGGAAACCATGGTGCAAACCTTCCGCGACCGGGCCTACCGGGACACGTACCGGCAACGGGCCGAAGCCATGAACCTCAGCTTCCATGAGGTCGTCACGCTGGCTTCCATCATCGAAAAAGAAACCGGGGCGCCTTCCGAGCGCCAGATCATCTCATCCGTCTTCCACAACCGGCTCAAGCTCAACATGCGCCTGCAAACCGACCCGACGGTGATCTACGCGCTGGCGGACTTCGACGGCAATATCCGCAAGAAAGACCTCTCGGTCGAATCCCCTTACAACACCTACCTGTACCCCGGACTGCCGCCGGGCCCCATCGCCAATCCGGGGCTGGACAGCATCGAGGCGGCGCTCGACCCCGCCGACACCGATTATCTTTATTTTGTTTCGCGCCAGGACGGCACGCACAAGTTCTCCACCAATCTGAACGACCACAACAAGGCGGTGGTCAAGTATCAGCTTCAGGGCGGTTGACAGCAGGACTTTTCCTGCGAGCAGGACTTTTCCTGCGAGCCGGACTTTCCTGCGAAAGGAATTGTAGAAGGCGGGATCAGGAGGCGTGCGCCTGCAGGGAGTAGATGGCTTGCAGCCGGTCCACGTAGGCCGTCACCACCGGTTCCTCCTGCGGGAACTGACGCACGATGGCCTTGAGGCGGTTGATCGCCTGGCGGACACGGTCCGCATTCAAAAGCAGATCGACCAGCAGGTACTCGCTTTCGACGTTGGCGGACAGGGATTCCATGCCCGCTGTCAAGTCGGCGATGGCCTGGTCCACCTGTCCCTTCTCTATACTGGCCTCGACCCGGTTGCGCAGGCGGTGATGACGGTACCGGTCCACCGGGATCAGGAATCGACCGTAGTCGCCGATACCTTCAAACCAACTGAATTTGGACGCCGCGGCCATCGGTTCGAACTCGGCCCGCGTCCAGAAGGAAAGGTGCCGCTCGTACTCATTGCCATAGATGGCTTCCTGCTCCCGGTGTTCGCCCAGCGGGATGAACACCATGAGGTAGCCGGTGCAGTGCTCGGCGCACTTGTCCAGCATCTGCCAGGCGCGGTCCTTTGAAAAATGGTCGAGGCTGTCGCCCAGCACGATGGTTTCGTAACTGCCGAGGGAGTCGATGACCTCCAGCGCGTCGCCGATATGAATGGTGTCGTACAGCGCTTTGTGATGGCCCTGGATGTAATCGGGAAACGCCTCGATGCCATCGATCTGCACCTTCCAGTCGCCGGGACGGTACGACTGGTTCATCATGACGTCCAGAAACTCGCGCGCGAGGAAGCCGATTTTGCCGAATCCCACCCCGATATCGAGCAGGGAACGGGGTTTGGCGTAATTGAAAAAACCGATTACGGTTTCCAGACCGGAGTAAGTGCTGGTCGGCATGATGCCCATCCTGTGGATTGAGAGTGATTGATTTTATTGGCAATTTAAGTCCCTTATCGGCCCCGCTCGAAAATCCCTTGATAAAAAAATGAGGTTCTTTGGCGGCGATGCGCCGATTTGAGGTCAAAAATAATGAGGGGACCCGAATTTTTGCCACCCAACCCTTTTTTTCAGGCTGTTTGTGACGATAGGGAAGAAGGATTCACCCTACTGAAAACTTCGCCGAAGACCGCTATGACCAAAATCGCAGGCATCCTGCTGCTGACACTGTTGCTGGCGTTGGGAGGCCACGCCCCCGCATCCGCCGACTTTCTGCGCATGCAGGAATACAAGGATGCCCTGAAAGCCGATCCCAACGATTACATCGCCCATTTCGGGCTGGGGCGGGCCTACGCACAGATCGGCCTGTACGACAAGGCCATCGCCGAGTTCAAAACGGTGCTGGAGCTGGAACCGCTCTATTCCGCGGCCTACTATGAAATCGGCGAAGCACACACCCAGCTCGGGCACACCGAGCAGGCCGCCAAGGCATTCGATGAAGCGGTGCTGCTCGATCCTAATTTTGCGGACGCCCAGTACGGCCTGGGACACACGAATTTGAAACTCAAGCAATACGAAGACGCGCTGGAACACCTGACCAACGCCCTCAAGATCAATCCCCGCCTGCCGCGGGCGCATTTCGCGCTGGGCCAGACCCATGCCGAAACCGGCGCACACAAGCAAGCCATTTTGGAATATCAGACGGCGCTCCAGCTCAGCCCGCTGCATCCCGAATGGCGGTTTGCACTGGGGAACAGTTACGAAGCCTTGGCACAGTATGAAAAGGCCATCGACGCCTACCGGCAAACCCTCGACCTGAACAGCAACTACCACGAAGCCTATACCACGATCGGCCGCATTCACGTCAATACCGGTCGCCTGCAGGAGGCGTTGGAACCTCTCGAAAATGCCCTGCGCATCAACCCCAGGGACGCGCTGGCGCTGGAGTACCTGGGCCAAGCCAAAAGCCGCATGGGCCGGCACAACGAGGCCGTGATCGCGTTTAAAGAATTGACCTTCGTGCGCCCGCAAAAAGCAGCGAGCCATTTTCAACTGGGACATGAATACCTGATGCTGGGCGAGTTCAAGAAAGCGTTCGACTCCTTTCAAAACGCCCTGCGTTTCGATCCCGACGACCTCTCCACCCATTACCATCTGGGCCAGACTCTGGAGAGCCTCGACCGGCCCGAGGCCGCCATCGAACAGTATGAGGCCGTGCTGCGCCTGAATCCCAATCACGTCCCTGCCCACCGCCACATCGCCGACCTCAGCCTGGTGGCAGGCCGTTACGCGCGGGCGGCGGAAGAATTCCAGAACGTATTGCGACTCGATTCGGAAAACGGGGCCGTGCAATTGAAACTGGCGCGCACCTACGAAGAACTCAACCGGTGGGAGGACGCGGTGACGGCTTACAGGAAATCGCTCCGCTTCTTTCCGAACTCGGTGGCCATCTGGTTGAGCCTCGGCACCACCCAGTGGCGGCTTGGACATTATGAAGAGGCGATCGTGCCGCTTAAAGAAACGCTGCGCCGCAACCCCAACCATGCGCAGGCCTTCATGTACCTGGGCGATGCGTTGATGCGGCTGGGACAACTGGAAAAAGCCGAGTTTCCATTCAAGCGGGCGCTGCAACTGAACCCGAATCTAAAGGAAGCCGACTTCGGCCTCGGAGTCATTTATACAAAGCTGGATCAACACGCAGCGGCCATTGTCCACCTCGAACGGACCGTCGCCCGCGAGCCGGGCAACCATACGGCGCAGGCCATGCTGGGTGACAATCACATGGCGTTGGGGCAATACGCCAAAGCCGTGCCTGCCTTGCAAGCCGCGCTCAAGAGTACCTCGCAGCAGCAAAGCATTTTACTGAAACTGGGCAGCGCGTTCTGGCACCTCAAGCAACACGAACAGGCCCTGCTGACCTACAAACAGTCCATGCTGCTGGAACCGGGCAACCCTGGCATCTACAACCAACTGGGTACCATTTACAGTGAAATGGGACGCTACGCGGAAGCCATCAAAGCCTACAACCGGGCCATCCGCCTCAAGGCCGATTACTTCGAGCCGCGTTTCAGCTTGGGGTTGCTGTACGATCTGCTCGGACGTTACCAGGATGCGCTGACGGCTTTTGGCGCGGCACTCCACATCGATCCCAAAAATTCACAGGCCTATCTCAGCCGTGGCTGGGCGCTGATGCAACTCAAACGCTACCGCGAAGCCGTGCAGGCGTTCCGGGAAGGCACCCGCTACGATCCCAGCAACCCCGACGCCCATTTCAACCTGGGCGTGGCCTATGAAGCCGCGCACCAACCGGGAGAAGCCCAGGCAGCGTTTCAAATGGCCCTGCGCATCGACCCCGATCACACCGGTGCCCTCATCGGCCTGGCCGAGCTGCACCCGACACGCAGCCCCCGCCACAAAAATAAAAAATAGCATTTATTAACAGATACTTAAGACAGCTCTGTTAATAATTCAAATGATCTTGTTACCAGCCCTCCATTCCCCGCAACCCGCAGCTGTCTGCCGCGCTCCCCACAGCGCAAGGGGAACCTCAAAAACCTCGCCACCGCAGCGGCCCGCCCTCTGTTGACATTCTGAGGAGAACTCCCTGATACGCAACCTGTTAGCAAACCGGCTTGCGTCCTGGAACCCGGCGGAACCCGTTGTCTCGGGCGTATTTATCCAAGGGCATATTTAGGTTGACAGTCCATTGATGGGGTTTATATACTTCGTTTTTTCTTGCAGGTTTGATAAGATCAATCTGCAACGATTCAAACGAGTTACGGCTCAGTTTTGGACTGTCAACCCATCCATATAGAGACCCTCATGGACACTCAGGAAAACGAAGCCCCTCAGGAAGAGAATGCGACGGTCGCGGAAAGCACGCCGGAAGAAAAAAAGATCTGCATGGACACCGTCTATAAGATCATCAACAGCTTCCCCAACCGTTCCCGTCAGTTTCTGATTCCCCTGCTCACGAAGATCCAAAATGAGTTCCGCTTTTTGCCGGATGAAATCGTGGAAGTGGTGATGGAGGAATTGAACCTGAGCCGTGCGGAAATCTATGGCGTCATCTCGTTTTACCCCCAATACCGCACCGTTGAGCCGGGCAAGTACATTTTCAAACTGTGTTACGGCACGGCCTGCTTCGTCAAAGGCGCTCCCGTGATCGCGCAGAAACTGAAAGAGCGTTATTCCATGGGCAAAGGCGAGACCGACCCCAGCAAGCTGTTCACGCTGGAGTTTGCTTCGTGCCTTGGCAACTGCGGCGCCGCCCCGATGGCCATCATCGGCGAAGACACGCACGGGACCATCGATCCCGAAAAAACCTTCGAAATCTGTGACCATTACCAGCTATAAAAAATTCCAGGAGCTGAAAGAATAAATGAGTACGGTCGTCAAAAAAACGGTCCATTTCACGATCAACGACAAGCCTTACACCGCGCCCGAGGGCACGGTGATCTTGGACGCAGCGAAGAAAGCCGATATTTTTATCAGCAATCTGTGTTCCAACCCGAAGCTGAAGCCGTTCGCCGCCTGCCGCACGTGCATGGTGGAAATCAACGAAGACGGCAAGAAAGACCTCGTCTATTCCTGCACGCATCCGGTGTCCGAGGGCATGAAGATCCGCACGGACACGGAGGAAACCGACCGCTACAACGGCGCGTGCCTGGAAATGCTTCTGGTCGAACACCCGCTGGACTGCCCCATTTGCGACAAGTCCGGCGTCTGCCCGCTGCAGGACAACACCGATCACCTGAAGCTGTGGAACGGGCGCTTCGAGATCAAACGCCGCAACGAGCCCAGCATCAAGACCAACCCGATCATTGAGTTCTACCTGAACCGCTGCATCATGTGCGGCATGTGCGTGCGCGTCTGCGACGAGATCCAGGGCGTGCAGGCGTTGGATTACCACAAGCGCGGCTACCAGGTCGGCATCGGCACCGCCAACGACGAACCGCTGGATTGCGAATTTTGTGGCCAGTGCATCACCGTCTGCCCGACCGGCGCGTTGATGGACATGACCTCCAGCGCCCGCGGCCTGGTGTCCATGTTCAAGAGCACCCACAGCACCTGCACCTTCTGTTCGTGGGGCTGCACGGTCAAGATGGAAACCAAAAAGGGCGAACTGGTGCGCATCGAAGGCGACGAGACGTTCGACCTCGGCATCAACGAAGGCAACCTGTGCGCCAAGGGCCGCTTCGGCCACGGCATGGTCCACAACAAGCAGCGCATTCAGCGCCCGATGATGAACGTCGGCGGCACCTTTCAGGAAGTCAGTTGGAGTGAAGCGCTGGAAACCATCGCCGACCGCCTGAAATCCACCATGAACCGCAGCGGCCCCCAGAGCATCGCCGCCGTCGGTGGAGAAAAGCTGACCAACGAAGAAAACTACCTGTTCCAGAAATTGTTCCGCGGTTTGGTCGGCTCCAACCAGTTGACCAACCTCAACCAGTTGCGGGCGCCGTCGCTCAACCGCTTCATGATGCAGTGTTTCGAGAACGGCATCGTCTCCAAACCGATCACGGCATTGGAGGAAGCCGACGTGGTGCTGCTGTTCAACACCGACATTCCTTCGGAATATCCGGTGGCGGGCAACTCCATCCGCAAGGCCGCCATCAATTTCGGCACCGACATCCTCATCGCCAACCCGCGCGACGTGATCTTTCACCACGAGTCGCGCGTGGAAGTGCGCATGACTTACAAACCGGGCGCAGACCTGGCGGTGGCCAACCGCATCAGCAAAATTCTCATCGATAAAAACCTGGTCGATACCGGCAAGGTGAAAACCGCCCTGCCCAATTACGACTCGTTCGTGCAGTCGCTGTCCAAATACACGGCGGACTACGCCCAGACCGCCACCGGGCTGGACGACGCCACGCTCACCCGCGCAGCGGAACGGTTCAGCCGCAATGCCGACCGCTTCATCCTGATCGGCAACGACATCCTCGAAACCGACCAGAGCGAAGACATCCTGAACGCGCTGCTCAACCTGTCGATTCTGGTGCATGCGGGCGGTCAGGGCAGCGTCAGCATCTACCCGCCGCGGGAACACTGCAATTCGCAGGGCGTCAACGACATGGGCCTGACCCCGGACTACCTGCCCGGTTACCAGCGCGCGGATGATCCGGCGGCGCTGACACACCTGGCCAAAACCTGGGGCCTCAACGAGCTCAAGTTCAAGGGCGAAAACCTGATGGACGATCTGTGGGAGCATTGCACCAAAGGTCGCGTCAAGATGCTGTACATCGTCGGCGAGGACCCCTGCCACAGCTATTACAAAGGAGACCTCGTTAAGAACGCCTTGCAGACGGTGCCCTTCCTCGTGGTGCACGATTCGTACATGACGGAAACCGCGAAGATGGCGGACCTGGTGTTGCCGTCCTGCACCTACGCCGAGAAAGAAGGCACCTTCACCAACATGACCCGGCACGTGCAGAAAGTCGCTTCGGCGGTGTTGCCCGAAGGCGAGTCGCGCCCCGACTTCGACATCTTCCTCGACCTTGCCGACACCTTCGGCAAGCCGTTCGAGTTCGACACCGTCGAGGACGTGCAGCACGAAATCGAAATCGCCGCCCCCATTTATAAGGGCCTGTTCCCCGGCAAGAAATCCAAACAATGGACGCCTGCCCAAAGCGGACACAAACCGGGATTTGCGGTGGCCGATGCGGAGCCGTCAACGGTTTCCAACGGCAACGGTTACCCCTATACCCTCATCAGCAATAACCACATGTTCCACATCGGCACCTACACGCAGTACGCCAAGGCGCTGATGGACATCGGTCCCGACTGCATCGCCGAGATCCATCCCAAAGACGCACGCGAACTGGGGATTGAAAGCGGCGACCGCATCCGCGTTGAATCGTCCACGCACACGGTGGAAGTGCCGGTGGAGGTCAACAAACGGTCCACACAAGGCGTCGTGTACATTCCCAAGAACTGGGTGGATGTGCCCATCAACAAAATGCGGAACGGTGAGGAAGGTCTGGTTTCGGTCAAGATCTCGAAAGCCGACTGATCCCAGGCATCACGCACTGAAGAGCTGAAAGGAAGACATGTCCGATCTCAAGGAAAACCTGCACAGCGAATACATGATTCTCAACATGGGCCCGTCCCACCCGGCGACGCACGGAACCGTCAAGTTCCTGTTGATGCTGGATGGCGAAACGGTGGTCGATTGCGAAGTGGAAGTGGGTTACCTGCACCGCGGTTTCGAAAAGATGTGCGAAAGCGTCACGTGGACCAACGTGTTCCCGTACACGGACCGGCTGAATTACTGCTCCGCCATCATGAACAATATCGGCTACGCCCTGGCCGTCGAAAAACTGCTGGGCATCGAGTGCACGGACCGCTGTCAATACATCCGCGTCGTCACCAACGAGTTGATGCGCATCGCCGATCACTACACCAACATCGCCGCGGCGGCTCTGGAGCTGGGCGCGCTCACCGCCTTCATCTACTTCGTCGAAGCCCGCGAAATTTTGTGGGACATTCTGGAAAAGATCTGCGGCGCGCGGCTGACCTCCAACTACGTACGCATCGGCGGCTTGATGTGCGACATCCCGGAAGACCTCGACGACGATCTGAAAGCCGCCTATCCGAAACTGGACGCGCTGTTCGACGACGTGGACAAACTGCTCACCAAAAACCGTATTTTTCTGGACCGCATGTGCAACACCGGCATGTTGTCCACGGAAAAAGCCATTTCCTTCGGCTTCACCGGTCCGTGTCTCCGCGCCTGCGGCGTCGATTACGACGTGCGCAAAGCCCAGCCGTATCTGGTTTACGACCGGTTGGATTTCGATATCCCGCTGGGCCGCACCGGCGACAACTTCGACCGCTACCTGGTGCGCATGGAAGAGATCAAGCAGAGCTACCGAATCGTCAAGCAGGCCATGAGGGACATGCCCGACGGTCCCATCAATGTGGACAACCCTTACATGCGCCAACCTTCCAAGCAGGATGTGTACACCCGCATGGAGGAGATGATCGCCCACTTCAAGCTAATGATCGACGGCCTCAAACCGCCGGTCGGTGAAGTGTACCTGGGTACCGAGGCGGCCAACGGTGAACTCGGATTTTATCTGGTCAGCGACGGCTCCGGCCATCCCTACAAATGCCGCGTGCGCCCGCCCTGCTTCACCATGACGGCGGCAATGGAAGTCATCACACGCGGGCAGATGCTGGCCGACATCATCCCCACCTTCGACATGCTCAACATGATCGGCGGCGAGTGCGACCGGTAACGGCCTTCCTGTTTCCGGTCAATACGGTTGACCTCCCCTGCGATTGATTTTATCCTCAAAGGGTAACGTGTCGCGCACGCTCAACATTCCCGGTCATCCGTACATCCATGTCTAAAATCCTGAAACCCCTTTTTTTCCTGTTCGGCGTCGGGCTGTTTGCCTGGGCCGTACGCGCCGTCGATTTCAGCGACGTCACCCAGCACCTGTTGACGCTGGGCTGGGGATTCGGCCTGGTCTTTCTTGCGTACGGGCTGGTCGCCTACTTCGACGCCCGCTCGTGGCAGTTCGCCTTCAAGCCGGAGGAAGCGGCACGCCTCACCACCTTCGCCTTATGGAAAGTGCGCACCATCGGCGAAGCCTTCAACGCCATCACCCCGTTCGGCTCGCTGGGCGGCGAACCGGTGAAAGCCCACTTCCTGAAGGCGCAGTACGAACTGGGATACAAACAAGGCCTCGCCTCGCAGGTGGTGGCGCGCACCACGCTCATGCTGAGCCTCATCCTGTTCATGATTCCCGGCACCGTCTTCCTGTTCCAGATCGAGGGCATCGATGAAGCATTCGCCACCGGCAGCGCCACCGGGCTCATCACCTTCTCCGTCCTCATCATCCTGTTCCTGCTGTTTCAGACAACCGGGTGCCTGAGCGTTCTCGTCGGCTGGTTCGACCGCAGCTTCCCCAAAAGCGAAGCGCGGCCCGCCGTCGATCACCTGCTCGCCCTGTGCACCATGATGTCCGGCTATTACCGCAACCATCCGCGGCGGTGTTTGCAATCGATCTTCTACGGCTGGCTGGGCTGGGTGGCGGGCGTGCTCGAACTTTATTTCACTCTGTATTTTTTCGGTGTCGAGTTGAGCTGGATGGAGTTGTGGACCATCGAGGCCATCCTGCAATTGGTGCGGGTGGGTAGTTTTTTCATCCCGCTCAGCCTGGGCGCGCAGGAAGCGGGGCTGGTGGTGATCTTCATCGCCATGGGTCTGGCCGGCAACCTCGGTCTTGCCGTATCGCTGGTGCGCCGCATCCGCGAATTGATCTGGATCGGGCTCGGCCTCTTGCTCGGCGGCAGCGCCGCCTTCAAGCCGGTGCGCGTGCCCGTGGAATCCCCCCGAACAACCCTGAAATAAAAAAACGGCCATCCGGATTCACTTTTAACATGAACCTCCGAATGGCCGTGCTTCCAAACTTCCAACTCAATTCATCTAAAAAACGTCGCGCGAAATGCCGCGATCGCGGCCGCGTCCGAACGGCGTGCGCTTCAAGGAGTCGGTGAACACGTCGCTCTGCTGAACCAGTCCGTCGTGCGGGCTCTTGACGGTGCCGATGCGTTTTTCCTTGATCTCGTTGATCGCGTCCTCGATCATCTGTTCCGCTTCGTCTTTCGGCTTGTCCTTTTTCTTGCCGCCGGTAGCGGGATTCTGACCCTGCGCCGGTTGCGGGGCAGGCGCTTTTGCGGTATCCGTCACCTTGGTCGCATTGGCCGTGACCGGCTGGCTGGAAGACGGTGCCGGGGACGCGGTCTGCGTTGACGGATGCGCGTCGGGTTGCAATGTCGAGGCGCTGTCACCTGCCGAGGTGGACTCGGTCTGTTCCGGCACGGCGGCGGTTTCGTCCCCTTCTTCCGCTTCCTTCATCGACTTTTTGAAGTTGCGGATACTGTTTCCAAATGCGCTGCCGATCTCGGGAAGTTTGCCGGCACCGAAAATGATCATGATGATCACCAAGATCACCATCAACTCTGGAAAACCGATCCCCATCATAAAGAAACCTCGCTGAATAAAAATAGTCGGACCCTGACAGGCTCTCAGGAAAATACTAAACAAATTATAGCATATCCACAAACCGGCCTAAACCACCCTGTCAACAAAGATCCATGACAGAAACGCCCCACATAAAAAAAGCAGAAGTCCTTGTAAATAAAGGACTTCTGCTTAATTTACCGCAACGTTGCGGAACCCGGGAAGCCGGTCAACCGCCGATGTGCGCGTTCAGGATCGGAGAATTGACAATCGCCTCATTGCCACCGGCACGAGATTTGGCAGCCTTGAAATGCATGGTGGCTTTCCCGTGCTGTCCCATCTTGTCCAAAGCGATGGCCTCGTTAAAATGGATTTCACCATTGGAGGCATCGATGCCTGCAGATTCTTCAAAATGCTTGAACGCCACATCGTAATGGCCTTTATTCCAATGTTTGATGCCTTCTTGATTATGCATTTTTGCACTTTCGGGAGCACTATCGGGCAACTTCATAGGTCCTTCATCCGCCAGAGCCGAAAACGGGAACATCATCATGATTGCAACGAGCAAACTGACCACCAGTGTTCTCATATTTCTATCTCCCAGAAATTTTGGTTTACGATTATAAAAAAGCCTATCATTTTCTATGCCCGAATTAAATCATTTTCTGGGCACCGGCTTTCTTGCAGCCACTCACTCTTTTCTTAATATCTTCGAACCCTCTAAGAAAGCGCCTTCAACAGAGTTTCCGCTTCCTTCACATACCCCGCCTGCGTCATGCCGGACAGCACCACGTCCACGCCCTGCCCCAACAACCATTGCACTCCCAGTACTTGCAGAGGAATGGTCTCCGGCGCGTCCGCAAAATAACGACTGCGCAGCAAGGCCACATTCGAGTTGGATTCCTGGTGGAAGCGGATTTTCAAATCCTGCGCGATCCAACTGAAATACTGCTCGCCGGTGTCCATCATTTCATCAAAACTGACCGGGTCCCACAGCCGCGCCTGCACGATCTGCTCGCCCAGCGACCGCGCACGGAAATAAATCTGCTGAATCTGGTCGAGCGCTTCGTTCAGTTGCGCCGTGTGCTGCGGTTGAAAATGGCGCACCGGTTCGATGAGGTCGCGAAACTTGAACGGCGACGGGATGCTCGCCTGCTCCAGCACCTCTTTCAGGTTGCGCCCATCGGCCATGCTGTTAAGATGGATGCGTGTTTCGAGTTCCTTCAATTCATCAAGCACCCAGTCCCACTTAGCCTCGCGGTTTTCGGATTCACATGGCGGGTAATCGACCAGCAACACATCCTCGCCCTCCACGACCGCGCGCAACGGTGTACCGCAAAGGGTTTTGAGTCCCAACCCCCGCGCCCGCTCCAGCAAGGACGGCACCTCCGGCGTGCCCACCACGGCTTGATCGTGAATGAAGTTGGCTGCAAACTCGACCGCCTGAAATCCTTTCAAGTCCTTGTTGCCGGCGTACACGGTTTCCAATGAAAACTCTTTCATTACGTTCTCCGGGTCGAGCCACAGGGGACAGGCGATGCCGAAGCCGCCGATGTGACCACGATCGCATTCCTCCTGTAAATATAGAAACGCACGACGTACCTGCTGGCGGCAGGCTTCGGCTCCAAGAGCCTGCAATCCGTTTTCCGGCAAGCGCAGGATCGCCAGATCCAGTTGCGGCAGGCCGGAGCGGCGCAGGGAGCGGTCGATCTGGTCCTTTAAAAACTCAGGATGCATGCAGAAGGCGCGTCCCGTGCCGAGGGAAATCACATCCGGAAAGGCACGGCCGCGTTGTTCCATATCCTGCAACAAACGATGATGCCGCCCTTTCGCCAGGCCTATTCCAGCAATCACGAACACCCCTTCCGCGCCGCCCTCGTCTGCGTTCACGCGCCGGTTCAACGCATTGCCCAGCACCACCTGGTCTTCACCTTCGGATTCGTCGGGAGAGGTTTCGATCACGTTGAGCGTGCTTTGCAGCAACGCATCCATCGCTTCCTGATGTTGACGTTTGATGCGTCCAAACCGTTTCAGTCCGGCACCGATCCGGCTCACCCGTTTGCCGTGCCATTCGACACAGGCTGCGTCCGGCAACGTCCGCGTGCGTTCAGCACAGGCGTTGGACTCCGCGCCCCCCGGCCGCGCCGCAAAGCGGCTTTCCACCAGATCGCACGACCAGGCGTACGCCGGATGCGTGGTCAATCGTTTGTCCTCCACCGCACCGCCAAGGGTGAAATGATACAAACTCTGAAACGCATTGCCGCGCAGCCGCAAAATTTCATGCACCGGATCGTCGAAATAACAGCCGATGCCCGTCGCCCGCAGCCCCATGTATTCCGCAGCAAGGTACAGCATCTGCCCCACCATCCCCGCTTCCCAGAACAGGCGACGGTAGTACCACGCGCCCTGCTGCTGAAGCGTGTTGTCGAAGTCGGCGATCATACCCAGGCTGAACGCGCTCTGCCCGGCGATCTCCTGCGTGCAGCTCACCTGCGCCGCCTGCCGTTGCACGTTGGTCTCACTCAATACGTAGAGAGGGAGTTCATCCGGGCACGCCTCCGGTTTCTTCCACAAAAATCCGGGATCGGTGATTGCTTTCACACGTTGCAGTTGCTGCAGATCACGCAGGAAAAAATAAACTCCCGGAGGCAAACCATCGACCCGGTGCACGTACAAACAAAAATGAATGCCAGGCTGCCACGGCACGGCATCGGCGGGCAAGGGCTGAATGGTCTGCGCCAGGGTTTTGTAAAACGCGTCGCGGCTCATGCCGGTGATGCCATCGAAGGCCACCGCACTGCGGCGCTGGCGGATGATCTGCCGCGCCGTCACCCGCTGCTGCCTGAGGGACAAGTCCGCATTCAACCAATCGGTGCAAGAGGTGAACGGTGCGGAACCCGCGTCCCAGGTTCCCGTTTCATTCTTCAATGACGACTCCGCCACTTCATTGATGACCGGCCATTCGCGGTGGTCCGGGCTGAGACGGTTGGCCTGCCCCACCCACTTCGCACTGCAAAGTCCTGCCAACGCTTCTCCCGGAAGCCGTCGCGTTTGCGGTAATGATTGCACCGGTTGCGTGAACACCGCCACCACCAGGTCCGGATGCTCGCGCTCCGCATCGCTAAAGTCATCATCGCGGTCGATGCCAAACAATGTGGCGATCGACGCATCGTCCATGTCCTCCAACAGCACCAGCTTCCATCCCAGCACCGCGGCGGCGATGCGGTATGCAGCCAGCGCATGGCCGATATCGTGCTGGCAATAGCGGAACGCGCGTTCACCGTATTTCCACGCTTCGCGCCAATGGATCGATGTCAATCCGGCAAGGAACGTTCCGTCTGGGAACTCCGTCAGCAGGGATTGAAACTGCTCCGCCATCAATTCGGCACGTCGTTCCAGCCCGTGTTCTTTAGGCGCGTAATGGTAAACACCCGGCGTGGCACCGATGCCCGCCATTGCATCGAGCACCGCATAGCCTTCCGTCGGATGCAGATTGCCGCTCGATGGATTGCTGCGCAGCGCCCAACTGTTGTCGCCCGCCTGCTTCCACGCCGACACGGCAAGCGACAGTTCAAAAAAGCGCGAGATGGAATCCGCATTGAGCGGGCGCGGCGGAATGGCATCGGCTTCAAAAATTTTATGATAAGGTGGGGAGTCATCGGCCACGACGGGCGGCAGGTAAACGAGCGGCGCCTGTTCGTACCTGCGAAACGGGTTGGGTTGCGTCGCCCAGTCGAGGTGCCCCGGTCCCCGTGCCAGTTGGTTGAAATGATGCTTGGTCCGTTGATGATAGGATATGGTGGACTTGACGGCGTCGCGACTCATGGTAGAAATACGATGGACCCTCCCTGAGGTACCGGACGATAAATCAAGGGACCGCGGAACTTCATAACCGGACTCCCAAAACAATTCCCGGCAAATCGGTCTTGGCCCTTGATCGGGTTTGAAAAATTAAATAAACTTAAGAATTAGATGATTGCGACTAGCTAGGGGTTTGAAATAATATGGATTTCGAAGAGCTGTTCAAAAAGAATTTCATCAATGGCGACACTCTGGACCTGGACAATCGCAAAATCGGCGACGAGGGTGCCAAGGCGCTGGCCGGGATGGAACAGTTGGGCCAGGTCGTCAAACTGGAGTTGGGAGACAACGAAATCAGCGATGATGGAATTGCAGCGTTGGCAGACAGTCCCCACATCAATAATCTGAAAGTCCTGAACCTCAAGTCCAACAAGATCACCTCGGAGGGCGCCCGCTGTCTCGCTCATTCCAATCACCTGTCCGGTCTGGAGCAACTTATCATGAAATTCAACCAGATTGGCGCTGAAGGCGCCCGGCATCTGGCCGCGGCGGAAAATTTTACAAGCCTCAACACGCTCGACCTGTTCCGCAACGATCTGGGTCCGGAAGGTGCAACCGCCATCAAGCAATCCAGTTTTTTTAAAAACCTGAACCGTGTCCGCCTGGACTGAACGCCGTTGGGTCCAGCGGGATGTTCCACCACCGGTTCGAACCTTTTCCCGATTGATGTCTTATGAATTTAACCAGCAAGTATCCACGCAGCCCGAGACAACGCCTGGCAGGGCTCGTCCATGTTCCGCGCATGATCGATAAAGCCCGCGCCTGCAAAGAAAACACGCTGGGAGAGTATATTTATCCGTGCCCTCTCGATAAACAGATTCTGGAGTTCCTGAATGTCGATTCCGATGCCTTCATGGACAAAGCATCCACGTTGCCGGAAGCGACCATTGAGGAATGGGTCGAGTATCTCGTGCAGTCCAAGTCCCGCAGGGATTTCGAGAAAATAAACGAATCGATCCTGAACGCCTCTCCGGACACGGATGACGCCAAAAGAAAGTTCAAGGATATTTTGAACTCCATCGACCGCAATCGATTCGACATCACCAGTTGGGCGGAGTTGATCGATCTGGAAGAAGGCCGAATGTAAGTCCTGCCTGTGCCTATGCAGAACGGCCTTTCCCTGACCTGAATGAACGATAAAAAATTTCTAAAAAACCAGCAACCCCAACGTCCCCAGCGCCACAACCCTGCCGGCAAACCTTCGCCAAAACGGTGGAAGCGGATTCTGCTGTATTCCTTTCTCGGCGTCACGTTGCTGGGGTTGATCGTCGGGTTCGGCGCCGCCGGTTTCATCTACTTCAAATACTCCAAAGGATTGCCGGACGTCCGCCAACTCAGGGATTACCAACCCAGCACCATCTCCCGCGTGTATTCGGAAAACGATGAATTGATCGCGGAGTTTTACATCGAGAAGCGCGTCCTCGCTCCCCTGGAAGACATCCCACTGCATCTGAAACAGGCCACGCTGGCTATCGAAGACTCCAACTTCTATTACCATTTCGGCATCGATCCCAAAGCCATCGTCCGGGCGATGATCACAAACTTTCAGGCGGGGCATGTGGTGGAAGGTGGCAGCACCATCACCCAACAGTTATCGAAAACGCTTTTTCTTTCCTTTGAACGCAGCCTGGAACGCAAAATCCGGGAAGCCATTCTGGCGATCCGCATGGAGCTGGTGTTCACCAAGGAAGACATCCTGGAGATGTATCTCAACCAGATTTATTACGGCCATGGCAGCTACGGCGTGGAAGCCGCCGCCCGGACCTATTTCGGCAAGCCGGTCAAGGACCTGAGCATCGCGGAATGCGCCTTGATCTCCGGGCTGCCCAAAGCGCCCAATCATTATTCCCCTTACAAGGATCTGGAAAAATCGATCGGCCGCCGCAACCATGCCATCCGCCGCATGGCCCACCTTGGCTTCATCACCGAACAGGAGAAGGAGCAGGCGCTCGCCGAAGAAGTCAAACTCGGCCAAGTGATGGACCCCATCAACAAGGCCCCGTACTTCGTCGAATACATTCGCCAGTTCATTCAGGAAAAATACGGCTCCAGCAAACTGTACCGCGATGGCCTCAAAATATACACCACGCTCAACTATGCCAATCAGGTATCCGCGCAAAAAGCGGTGCGGGAAGGATTGCGCGAAGCGGACAAACGCTTTGGCTACCGGGGCCCGCTGCAACGCGTGAGCGATTTCAGCGACCGCGAGGCGTTGGACACGCTGCTGGCGAAACTGAACGCCGAATCCGAAACCACCGTCGAAGCCAGCGAAGAGCAGCCGGTTGTCGAAGGCAATATCGTCCATGGCCTTGTCACCCGCGTGACACAGGATGAGGCCAAGGTGTACCTGGGAGGCATGCAGGGCACGATCCCGTTGGAGAATATGGACTGGGCGCGCGAACCCAACACGCGGCTGGATATTCGCTGGTCCAAAATCCAGAACGCACGCCATGCCCTCGCCGTTGGTGACGTCATCATGGTCAAACTGGGCCAGAAGCAGAACACCACCCAATGGAATTTGAGCCTGGAGCAGGAGCCGGAAGTGCAGGCGGGGCTCATCAGCCTGGACCCGACAACCGGTCACATCAAAGCCATGGTGGGTGGCTACGATTTCAAAAAGAGTCAGTTCAACCGCGCCACCCAGGCGATACGCCAACCCGGCTCCGCATTCAAACCCATCATTTTTGCGGCGGCGATCGAAGACGGCTACACGCCTGCCAGCATCGTCATCGACTCGCCGATCATCTTCAAGGAAAAAGAAGACACCTTCGACAAATGGAAGCCGGTCAATTTTTCCGAAAAATTTTACGGACCCACGTCGCTGCGCACCGCCCTCACCCATTCGCGCAATGTGGTGACCATCAAACTCCTGCAACACACCGGCGTGCCCAAAGCCGTCGAAGTTTCGCAACGCCTGGGCATCCAAAGCCCCATGGCGAATAACCTGTCCATCGCTCTCGGTTCTTCGGGGGTGACGCTGTACGAACTGGTCCGGGCTTACGCCGTGTTCGCCAACCAGGGGCAGCGCATCGAGCCGATTCCTATCCGCATGATCCTGGACCGGGACGGGGAAATGATCTACACCCCAAATATAGAGAAAAAGCAGGTGATCTCGTCCGGGTTGGCGGCGATCATAACCGACCTGATGCGCAGCGTGGTGGATCACGGCACGGGAAGAAAGGTGAAGGTGTTGAATCGCCCGATTGCAGCGAAGACCGGCACCACCAACAATTACATCGATGCCTGGTTCATGGGCTATTCCCCGGAACTGGTGACCGGCGTCTGGGTGGGTAAGGACCGGGACGAGACCATGGGGGTGAATGAAACCGGTTCGCGCGCCGCCATCCCCATCTGGCTGCAATTCATGGAGGAGGCGCTTCAAGGCCGGGCAGTGAAGGATTTTCCGGTGAGTGACGAGGTGGTTTACATGAAGGTGAATCCCGAAACCGGCTACGCCGCGAACTACGACAATCCCAAGGCCCAACTCGAAATGTTTTTGCGCGACAACCTGCCGATGAAGGCGGGAGAGTTGGAAGCCATCCTGGGCAAGGACAACTTTTGATTCAATTTCAGAACGAAGACGGTCTCGTCATCAGTTGACGGGAACGATGCGCCCTTCCTGAACGCTCAGCTTCACCAGGCTGCGGTCGGTATCGCCCGTCGGCAGCATGGTGGTCGTGCCCGCCACGCCGGGGTAATCCTCGATCTGTTGCAAGCGCTCGTACACTTCCAACCGATTGTAGCCGCCATTCAGAATGGCCTGAAACATCATGTTGGCCGTATCGTAGGCCTGAGCCGCAAGCACCGTGGGTTTGCTGCCGAACCGTTTTTGAAAATCCTCAACAAACTTTTTGGTATTGGGGTCCTCCCCTTCCGAAAAAAATCCGTCCACGAACAACACCGAGTGCATGTAATGCCGGGCCATTTCCACAAGCTCCGGAGAGTTCCAGCCGTTGCCGCCCAGGAATAAAATATTCTCGATGTTGTAAAACGCAAACTGCGGGATCATCAGTCCCACCTTGTCATAAAATCCGGGAATGAAAATGGCATCGTAATTGACCTCAAGCGCCACTTTCAAACCTTCCGATTCGTTTCCAGAAAACAGTCCCCCATCGATGATGGGACGCGAAATGTTGCCCTTGTCATTCAAGGGCGGCGGCTTGGCGCCGCGCCGGAGAAAGCGGTTGACCATCCATTTCAAACGGTCGTCGGGAACGCCTCCCAAATTGAGAATCTGCTCTCTGAAATCATTCTGCGACCGGTCGTAAGCCAGAGACGTGACCACCTCCCCGCCCAGTGCCCGCACCTCTTTCTCGAAGTCGTCCCGCATGATCTCACCGTAGTATTCAGTGGGATACAAAACAGCGATCCGGTACAGGTTCAAATGATTGACCGCATAACGGGCGAGGAAGCGCGCCTGCAATTCTTTGGTCAGTGCGTTGCGGAATACATAAGGACTCAGTTCCGCCAGCCCACTGGTCGAAGCCGTCGGCGAGAACACGGGCATGCGGTATTTTTCAATGGCCGGGATGCTGTCCTGGATTTCCCAGCTCAGGATGGGGCCGACGATACCGACCACGTTGGGATCGCGGGCCAGATCTTCCATCACTTCCGTTGTGTTGCGTCCCAATCCCGAATCCTTGACCTCCAGCTTGATCTGCCCCTTGTTGCCGGCGCTGACCTGGCTGTACGCCAGTTGAATGCCCTGCAACACCTGCTGCCCCACGAGCGCCCGCTGTCCGGACAAGGGGAGCACCACCCCCACGCGGATTTCATTTTCCGATTGATCGCGGAACCCATTCAATGCGGCGCGCATTTCATCTGTCAAGGCGCTGTCGGGAAACCGGATGAGAAAATTTTCGAGCGCAATCTGGTAGTTGCCCAGGTCCCGTTCATTGCGGAAAATGTGAATCAGTTTGTTCAGAATCAGATCGCCGGGATATTCTTTGCCCAGTATCCGGTTCATGTTCAACAATTGTTGCTTCGTCAGCTTGTCTTCAACGATGGCTTCTATCGCCTGGCGGGCATAAGCCTTGAGGTCTTCATCCAGCCCTTTCTCCACAATCCGTTTGAATTTGTGGAGAGCCTGATCGTATTGCGTGCGCAGATCGTCCAGGCGTGCGAGATACGAATACGCCTTCCACTTGTGCGTCGTGTCCGGATCGACCTTAATGGTCGCCCGCAACAACTTCTCGGCTTCTTCCAGGTTTTCCAGATGAAACAGGCATTCCGCAATTTTCAGGCGGGCGTGGTACACCCAGGTGGAATCCGGAAAAAATTGAATGAACCGTTGAAAGTACTCCTGTGCGGACGTATAAAAACCGTTCTGAAACTCGATTTGCCCCAGACGAAAAAAGGCTTGCGGGCGGCGTGGCTCTGCCGGGTACCGGTCCAGGAACTCCTCAAAAACCGCTTTCGCACCCAGGTAGTTGCCTTCATGGAACAGGGTCTCGCCTTTGTAGAAGAGAGTGCTTCCGGAGTCGAGACCCGTGGACTGCTGAGCATGGGCCGGCAAAACCACCGCCAACAGGCAACCCCACAACAGAATTCCCAGCAGGCCCGTCATCCTGGCCGGATTTTTTTTGCGGAATCGCATTTTTCGTTGCAGTCCGTCACTCATCGTTGCGATCCATTTTACCTTTCAGGTTGTGCTTTTTGACACGGTAACGCATCGACCGAAAACTCAGGTTCAACAGCTTGGCGGCCTTGTTGATCATGCCATCGGATTTGTCGAGCGCACCCAGCAGCATCTTCTTTTCAATTTTATCCAGGGTGCTTTCAAGGTCGATCGGCTCATCCGTCAGCGGCGGGACAATGTTGTCCGCAACCGATGTCGAAGCACCGAGCAATTCTTCCGGCAGGCTGCTGACCTGGATGGTGTCCTGCGTCTCCAGCACCACCGCACGCTCCATGACATTTTCCAGTTCGCGGACGTTGCCCGGCCAGTCATAATTTTCCAGCGCTTTGATGGCCTCCGGCGAAATAGACTTCATTTTTTTTTCGCCCTGGTATTCCTCGCAATACTTGTTGATGAAGTGATGGACGAGCAGCGAGATATCTTCCTTGCGCTGGCGCAACGGCGGGATGCTGATATGGATCACCTTCAGGCGGTAATACAGGTCTTCGCGGAATTCCTTGTCCTTGACCGCCTGCACGAGGTCGCGATTCGAGGCGGCGATGATGCGCAGATCCACTTTGATCGTCTTGGTGCCGCCGACACGCGTGAATTCTTTTTCCTGCAGCACCCGCAGCAGTTTGACCTGAATCGAAAGCGGGGCTTCGGAAATTTCATCGAGGAAAAACGTTCCCTTGTTAGCGGCTTCCATCAACCCCACCTTGGTCGAATCGGCGCTGGTGAAGGCGCCCTTTTCGTGGCCGAACAGCTCGCTTTCCAACAGGGTTTCCGGCATGGCGCCGCAATTGATGGAAATGAACGGATAGTTTTTGCGGTTGCTGTTGTAGTGCAGGGCCTTGGCCACCAACTCCTTGCCGGTGCCGCTTTCGCCGCCGATCATGACCGTGGCGTTGCTGTTGGCCACCTTGCCGATGTAATCGAAGACCTGGCGCATGCCTTCGCTTTTGCCGATGATGCTGGCAAACTGATACTTGTCCTTGAGGGCGCTTTTCAGGTAGGAATTTTCATCGGCGAGCCGCTTTTTTTCGGCGGCGTTTTTGATGATCAACTGCAATTCTTCGATCTTGAAGGGCTTCGACAGGTAATCGTAAGCACCCTTCTTCATCGTCTCCACCGCCGTCTCGGCGGAGGCATAGGCGGTCATCATGATCACCGGGGTGCCCGGCAAGGTGCGGTTGACAGCATCGAGCACATCGATGCCATTGGCGCGCGGCATGTTGATGTCGGTCAGGACCACATCGTACTGATGCTCCTGCACCATCTCCACCGCGACCTCGCCATTGCGGGCCGTCTCCACCTCGTGCCCATCCTTTTCCAGCACAATGGTGAGCAGGTCCCGCATGCTCTTTTCATTTTCGACCACCAGTATTTTGCTCATATCCCTGAATTTAGTGTAAGGGATTGATTTACATATTGCCAAAAGTTTGTGAATAGAGTTTCAGGCGCAACGCGTTGAGACGGATGAAGCCCTCGGCATCGGCCTGGCGGTAGATGTCGTCTTTCTCGAAGGAGGCCATATCCTTGCTGTACAGGGATTTATCGGCCTTCACCCCGGCCAGGATGCAGTTGCCCTTGTACAGCTTCATGCGGGCGGTGCCGTTGACGTGCACCTGCGTGTCGTCGATGGTTTTCTGCAACAGTTCCCGTTCCGGCGAATACCACAATCCATTGTAAATGAGCCGGGCATAGGTCGGGATCAACGAGTCGCGCAGGAACATGATCTCGCGGTCCATCACCAGCGTTTCCAGAGCCCGGTGCGCCGCGTGCAGAATGGTGCCGCCCGGCGTTTCGTACACGCCGCGCGACTTCATGCCAACAAAGCGGTTTTCAACGATATCGATGCGGCCGATGCCGTTGTCCCCGCCCAGATCGTTGAGCGTGGCGATCAGGTTGGCCGGGCTCATGGCCTCGCCGTTGATGGCGATGGGATTGCCCTGCTGGTAGGTGATCTCGACATACGTCGGTTTGTCCGGCGCGGCTTCCGGCGATTTCGTCATCAGGAACATGTCGTCATCCGGTTCGTACCAGGGGTCTTCCAGCACGCCGCCCTCGTAACTGATGTGGAACAGGTTGCGGTCCATGCTGTACGGCTTTTTCTTGGTGACGGGCACCGGGATATTGTGACGGGTGGCGTAATCGATGAGGCTGCTGCGCGAATCCAGATCCCATTCGCGCCACGGCGCGATGATGACCACATCCGGCTTGAGGATCATGTACGTGAGTTCGAACCGCACCTGATCGTTGCCCTTGCCGGTGGCGCCGTGAGACACGCCCTCCGCCCCTTCCTGGTTGGCGATGCGGATCTGCTCCTTGGCGATCAAGGGCCGCGCGATGGAGGTGCCCAGCAGGTACTGATTCTCATAGAAGGCATTGCCGCGCAGCATGGGGAACAGGAAATCCTGCGCGAATTCTTCCTTCAGGTCTTCGACGAACACCTTGCTCGCCCCGGTGGCGAGAGCTTTTTCACGCACCGGCTCCAACTCCGCCCCCTGGCCGATGTCGGCGCAATAGGCGATGATCTCGCAGTGGTACTTTTCTTTCAGCCATTGGATGATGACGGAGGTGTCCAGACCCCCGGAGTAAGCCAGTACAATTTTGTTCAGTTTATCGGTCATGATTCTCGCTATTCGATGGAGTTGAGTTCACCTGCTATGAAACAATTCAGCTTGTAGCTGTTCAGCTTGTAGCTGGTCAGCTTATAGCTGCTCAGCCGCGCACAAACCGGTCGCTATGGATGTAATGGGCCGCGCCCCACACCGCGCACCGGTCGTTGACGATCACCCGCACCGGGATGCCCCGCATCCAGGTTTCGAATTTGTGTTTGTCGCGAAACGCTTCCAGAAACCGGTCGGACTGCAACAGGGACAGGATCTTCGGGGCGATACCGCCGCCGATGTAAATGCCGCCCCGGGCGACGACCTGCAACGCCAGGTTGCCCGCCACCGCGCCAAAGGTGGTCACAAACTGGTGCAATGCCTGCTCGCACGGCACAAACCGTTGCTCCAACCCCACACGGGAAATGACCTCAGGCGGGTCGCCGCGTTTCAACTCCGCCTCCAGCCATTCGGGCGGCGGTTCCGGATGCCGGGCCTGAAAAAAATCGTACAGGGATTTGAGGCCCGCGCCGGAAAGCACGTGTTCGACGCAGACCCGATGATACTGTTTATTGAGGAATTGGACAAGCTCTGCTTCGAGGGGAGTCTGCGCCGGAAAATCCACATGGCCGCCCTCGGACTCGACCAGCAGGTAACGCGAATCCGCTCCCACCGGAGCCAGAATCGCCTGCCCCAGACCGGTGCCGGCTCCCAGGATGCCGATGTTGCCGGTGGGGTCGGCTTCCCCGGCCTGCACCACAGCCACATCCGCGTCATTGAAAAATGGCACCGCGGCGGCCTGCGCGGCAAAATCGTTGATCAAGGCCACGGTCTCCAGCTTCAGCGTGCGGCGCAGATCGCGGACATCCACCACCCAGGGGAGATGGGTGACCTGGCAACGTCCGTCCTGCACCGGCCCGGCGATGCCAAAGCAGGCTTTTTCAAGGGAGCCGGGCTTCGATGCGGCCAGAAACTTTTCCAGCGCCGCCGCAAAATTCTCAAACTCCCGGCTCTTGTAGCGGGCTTCGTGGACGGCTTCCAGCGCGCCGCCCGCATCCCGGAACAAGGCCAGGCGGCAATGCGTGCCGCCGATATCCCCGGCTAAGATCATCCCGCTATTTCAGAAACGACCGGATGCGGTCGTCCAGCGCGTCCTGATCCTTGGTGAAGGATTGCAGCGCGGACTGCGTCATCAGGTCGTCGAGGCCGATCGACTCCGGCCAGTCGGCCAGTTTCGGAATCTTGCCGTGATCGTAAATCTTTTTGAAGTCGGCCTCGCTGAAACGGTGAAACAGATCGACCTTCCGGGCCTCGCAGAATTGCCGCAGGTCCTCGCCGGACATGGCATCCGGATTGCCGGATTCCAGCAACGCGTCCACGAACTGCTTGAAAGCGTCGTCCACTTCCCACAGCGTCGGCACCTGCCTGCCCCAACCCGCGCCCGCGTCCACGCCGGGCTTCAGGTCGGTGTCGAGAATACTCTCGATCTCCTCCGGCTTGCGGCCCGACTGCTGAAACTCCTGCAAGGCCTTGGGCGGGATGGTCTGCACATCGACCCCGGCCAGGGTCGCCACCTGCTCGCCGTTTCTGATGCTGGCGGCGATCAGTTTCGAGGTCACCGTCTTGTCCTGCTTTCCCGCCTCGCGCACGGCGTGCTGCGTGGCGAAGGTGACTTTTTCGCCGATGTTCGATCCGTCGCCCAGTTTGTTGTCACTGACCACCGCGTTCAATCGGCCCAGAAATACGTTCAGGTAATTCGGGTTCGACAACCTGGCCGCCAGGTAATTCTGCCGCGCCGAGAAACCCAAGGTGAAGTTGATGGGGATGCCTTCCTTGCGCAGGGTGCGCACGGCGAGGTAGCCTTCCGGCGTCAGTGGAATCTTGACGGTGAAATATTCCGGGCACACCTTGTAATAGCGGCGCGCGTAGTCCAGCGTCGCCTCCAGATCGCGCGACACTTTGGGGTGCAGCTCGACGCTGACCTTCACCTTGAACGCTTCCACCAGGCGCAGCGCGATGCGGCAGTTGATGACGAAACCCACCTCGCGCACCTGTTCGTCGGCGCTGAGACCGGAGGCGGCGGCGTTCAGCTTCTGCACCGTTTCCTGAATGAGGTCGTCCATGACACCGGTCTGCACCACCTGGTTGGCCAGAGTGTTGTTGGTGGTGAGAGCGGAGAGTTCCTTGCGCCAGATGGAGCGCGCCAATTCCAGGTCGCCGGTATCGATCCACAACTCGCTGCCCAACGTCTTCAATCGCGCCAGCATGGGATCGCTCTGGTACTGGCCGGACACATCGCCTTGTCCAATCTTGCGGGCGGCGATGCTGTGCACGAGGTCGTCCAATTCTTTACTAATGGTACCCATGGTGATTACCTCTTTTCGGTTCCTGGTTTGTTCAAAAGTTGAAACATGTTTTTCTTGTAAAATTCGACGCCCGGCTGATCGAAGGGATTGACGCCCAACAGGTAACCCGAAAGCGCCACGGCGCGCTCGAAAAAATAAAACATCTGCCCCAGCGTCTCCGGCGTGCGGTCCTGAAGGGTGAGCGACAGGTTCGGCACGCCGCCTTCCAGATGCGCCGCCGCCGTGCCCCGATAAGCTTTGTCGTTGACGTAATCCAGTCCCTTGCCCGCCAGGTAATTCAATCCATCCAGATCGTCCGCAAACTGTGGAATGCTGACATCGCGGTTCGATTGCGCGACCAGCAGGAAGGTTTCGAAAATGGTGCGCTGGCCTTCCTGCATCCATTGCCCCATCGAGTGCAGGTCGGTGGTGTACTCGACCGAAGCCGGGAACAGGCCGCGTTGTTCTTTGCCTTCGCTCTCGCCGGTCAACTGTTTCCACCACTCCGCCACATACTGCAAGGCCGGGTGGAAACAGGCCATGACCTCCGTGGTCTTGTCCTGCTTGTACAGCAGGTGGCGCACCGCCGCATAGAGATACGCGGGATTCTCATCGAGACGGGCGGACTGCGTGGCCGCGTGCTCCGCCTCCTGCCCGCCCTGCAACAGCTTGCGGATGTCGATCCCGGCCACGGCAATGGGCAAAAGCCCCACCGGGGTCAGCACCGAATAACGGCCGCCGATGTCGTCCGGAATCACGAAGGTTTGATATCCTTCGGCGTCGGCCAGTTGCTTGAGCGCACCCTGTTTCTCGTCGGTGGTGGCGACGATGCGTCGCCGTGCTTCTTCCACGCCGACCTGTTGCTCCAACGCCTCTTTCAGGATGCGGAAGGCGACGGCCGGTTCCGTGGTGGTGCCGGATTTGGAAATAACGTTCAGGCACACGCGTTTGTTGCGGATCACATCCAGCAGGTCAGCCAGGTAATCGCCGCTCAGGTTGTGCCCGGCATAATAGATGTCCGGACCGTTGCCGCCGGCGCCGCGCAGCAGTGGATTGCAGAAGGTGATGGCCGCACGCGCACCCAGGTACGAACCGCCAATGCCGATGCTGATCAAGGCGTCGCACTGGGAACGGATCGACTGCGCCGCCGCCTCGACCGCCTGGATTTCCGCCGCCTCGATTTTAGAAGGCAGGTGCAGCCAGCCCAGATAATCGTTGCCCAGCCCCTGCCCGCTTTCCAGTAGGTTGTGCAGACGCGTGACCTCCGCCTGCAATCCCTGCAACGCGTCTGCGGAGACGAACGGCTTGACGTTGTCGATGTTGAGAGAAAGGCGGTTCATGTCTGTAGTAGTGGAAGCGGTTTTCGGTCAAGAATTTGGCTCAATCTTATATGATAGACAGGAGTCACCTCACTCGATACTCTCTAATACGTGTATTATTGATCAGCAAATACATTGTGGCTAGAGTAAACACTTTTCCATCAGTTGCCTGAAGTAGGCGACGCATGTCTTCACGTCTAATCTTGAAACCACGACCCGCAATACAGGCAATTACGTCATAATCCTTGCCTTCCTCGTCACGAAGAGTTCGCAGTCTCTGCACCCGAGCAACTTTATCGCGAGCAGTACCATCATCTTCGGTCAGCTTGGCCTCGATAACTGCTACCGGTGTAAATTCATCCGGTATGATAAAATCCGGAGTCTGGTCAAAACCCGGGATTTTTTCGGCTCTCTTTGTTTCGCGAAAATTAATTTTGGCCTCATCGAGGACATTTTTAATAGCGACCTCAACCACCTCGCCAATCAGTTCGCTTACAGAATCACGGTGGGTTGCAAATGGACGCCCTAGAAACCGTTCATAAAGTAGCACCGGATATGGCGCTCCAAGATCAGCAATTGACTGTAAACTTTCGACACCCTTTTTAGTATCAGCTTTATCTAACCGGTGAATAACACCAGGTGGCACGGTCCCAGCTCCTTCAGTAATAATTTTGCTACCTGCTTCGATCATAGCCCGTAAGCGCTGCTCCGTCACACCATTTCCTTCACCAATGGGCTCGAGGGGATTCAGGCGGAATCTCCTGTCAAGAGCTCGTGCTGCACCCTGATCAACTTCTACGCCGGTTTTTTCACTGGTCACATAGGCCCATTCTGGTGGAGAAAAACCAAGTATGCATCTAAAGACAACAAAAGCAATTGGTGCTGTCCGAACGGAGGCAAGTACAGTTTTCGCAGTCATGTTACTGAAGGCATCAGTTCCCTTTTTAAGGGCTTGATACCCTTTTTCAAAAGTAGCATATTCAACAAAACCTTCGCCTTTAGGCATCTCAATAAAGCTGGATGTCAATTCATCAAATACTTCATCAACAAGGGGTTCCCAAGTCACTGACGGGTTACTGTAATTTATATCAAAACGCAATGGCATCCCGCGACCTTTCGGTGGTATCAACAGTAGTAAAAAGCGGCCCATAGCCAGAGTATCCTGCCTTTACAGATAGAAGGCGTTCCAGAAGATCTTCAGGATCGGGTAACATCCGGATTGCCCTTTTGAAACAATCCAGTTTTTCCCCAATTGGTAAGCTTGCATCCCATTCTTTTCTCAAATTCCAAATTGTCATCCGTGTTAGATGTCCGAAAATTATGCATCGCGTATCTCCTTTGGTTGGCTTCCTGCCTCCCTCTACAATTTGTTCAAGATCATGGTTAATAATGGCCAATAGTTCTTTGTCATTCCTGAAGAGCCAACGTTTGGGAGTATTTCCAGTATTACGGCAGACAAAGACCGTATCAACGATTGATGAATTTGTACCATGGATATGAATGGAGCCACCCATCTCGGCTGGACAAGGAATAGATGCCGAGCATGTAAGCCCAGCATCCAGAATTGCAACACCAACAGCAAAGTACGCATCAATTTTGTTATGGTGATAAGTAAAAACGAGTGGAGCCCCCGGTTTAAGAGCCTCGGCCATATGGCGATAGACTCGAGCTACCCCCTCTGTGAAGTGTTCGAGTCCCCATGACCTAGTGACATTGCCTGTTAATTCTTCATCAGTCCGCGTTGATGGACGCCAAAAGCCCTCAGCTTCTTCCCCAACTAGTTTGCGTAACCAAACGTAACAAAAGTCCATCAACTCGCCGTATTGAACATTTCCAAAGTAGGGTGGGTCTGTAAAAACAGCATCGAGGCTATTGGGCTCAAGTTTCACAGAAGTCGCATCGGCACAATGAATAGCAATATTACGACGCCTCGCCCCATCAAGTTTTTCTCCTATCCATTCACCTTGAATGGGTACTTGCACATTACGAGAACCGCGTCGCTCCATTTCAAAAGGTGCATCACAATAATATTTGGCCTTTGCATATTTGGCGATGATGTTAGTCCACCCGCCTGAACCAACATTGGCTCCTTTACTATTGATTATTCCAAGTAAATTAGATTCACATTGCACATGCCCAACCGGAAAACCATGAACTGAAAAAATATCCAGCGATTTAAGTGCCCATGTATCGTACCGGCACAACAAATTCTGATAACGCAATAAGTCTGAAAGATTTGTAGCTAATGCGTGACGGATTCGTTCATCTTTGACCTTTGAGATTAGGCTGCAACTTAATTCGAGACCGAGAAGTTGCCGATAATTGAACATTTCCCGGTAATAATGATAGCCCCAACGATGGAGCCTATCAGTCTCGTCCCCTGATAATATTTCCTGAGTAGGAACAAAAGTTGCTGTCAATGCTTTCCACCGGCACTCACCTTCCACAAGTCGCCCAAGATCCTTAGAATCCGGTTTCTTAAAAAAACGACCTTTATGTTTCGCTTTACGCTTAGGATTATAATACTCGATAGCAAAAAGCCTGTGTCGTAACGGGCCTTCTCCGGAACGTGGATATTTATTGAGGCGCCCACAATGTGAACAATTACAACGTCCGCGGCTGGCCGGGCCTTCCATAAGCAACCTAGTCTTGCAATTCTTGCATGCTCCAGGCACCGTGCGGTCTTCAACCTCATTAAGATCACCACATGAAAAACAAACCAAGACGTTTCTAGTGTGACGGACATTTTCCGATATAAGATAACCTGGAAACAAATCGAAATCTTTTCCACAATAAATGCAACTAATGATTTTAACCCAAAGAAAGTATTTGACGGGTACATCCACATCTCCATAAATCGGACAGTCGGTCAAATAAAGATGTTGGATTTCTTGGCGAAGCCTATTAAGCAAGAGGCCAGCTTCATCTTGATAGGCATTAATATCAAGATGCTCAATTTCTTCACGAACAATCCATGTGGCCATGGGGTTAATATCAAAACCTGTGATGTTACAACCAAGCCGGTTTGCTTCAATTAGAGGGGTTCCGCCGCCCATAAAAGGGTCGGCGACCTCTTTTTTAGGAAAATCATTAGCTTCAAAAAATAGTTCTGAAAGCGGCTTTTCGCCAAACTCAGCTAGAACTAAGGCACGAAATAAGGTACCAGGCCGACGGGCAAACCATTTGTGCACAGCAATGATAGGGCGGTAGTTCTGCTGGATTTGCTTTTCTCGAAGCGCCAAACTCGCAACAAAGGGAATATCAAATTTTGTTTCAATGCTCATCAACCAACCTTCAAACTTGAAAAGTCAACAACTGTTCAATAACAACTCAATTATTTTCCCCCGCCTACCGAGACCAGGAAATAATTGTTGATTATATTTTGTTCGACCAGTTTTTGCGCGGATTTTTGCGCTTCATCGAGGGAACCGAATTTGCCAATGCGCACTTTGTACCAGTAACCGTTTGTTTTCCGCTTCGTTTCCACCACATACACACCCTGAACTTTATGCCGCCTGAGACGCTCCACGATCTCTTCGGCGTTGGCCTTGCGGTTGACTGCGGCGATCTGGATGGTGTGCATTTTCACGGCACCCTTTTGCGCGCCGGGGGGCATGGGCATGGCGACCGGATTGTTCGTTTCGGGCGGCGGCCCCTTGGGCGGCGCAACCATTGCCTTTTGCAAGCTCAACGTGCCGGCAACGATCCCCACCATCACTACGCCCAATGCGCTCAACTTGTATTTCAAAGGGAGTCCGCCCAGCCAGTTGAGCCCGTCGAACAGTTTGAACACCATGGCCCGCGTCGCTTCACGAAATGCCGTCCACAGCCGCCCCATCCCCGCCCACAACCGGGAACCCAGTGCAGGCTCGACGCCGCTTTCCCGGTTTCTGCGCTGAACCCGGCGCACGTCTTCCGAGCGCAGCAGGCGCACCTGTTTCCATTTCTCAGAAACCTTGCGGTCGTTGGCCGCCGTCATCAACTGCGTCTGCCGGTCCGGCGCCAGCCGGTTGAACACCGCTTCGCATCGGCCGTGCAGCACCGGGTCCACCACGCGGAACCGTCCTTCGCAGTAACAGGCGGCAATGAGGTCTTCGATCTCTTTTCTGTGTTCGGGGCGGGCGCGGTCGAGCGCGTTCAAATAAAAGTGAGCGGAATACGGGTCCTTGCGCTCCTTGCCGACGAGGATGGGCAGCAGGAACTCGATGATCTCCGCAGACTGCGGAGAATTTTTTTCCAGCGCCTGCAACAGCACCGGCTCCGACTTGTTGGTGAAAATCTGCTGGTTCAGAAAAATGGAGACGAGGAAGTCCAGAATTTCCTGATCGGCGAACTTTTCCGTGGTCAGGATGAGCAGCAACAGGTCGATCTCCGCCGGTTCCAGATCCCGCTTCTGCGTCAGCACGGAAACGATCATGTCGCGGTAAGCGGTCTCCGTCGAATCCTGAAGAAATGCCTTGAGATAAATATTGAGCGCATACCGGTCTTCGGCACCGATGCTGAGCAGGTACTGCGCGTACTGGCGAATGACTTTCTCTTTGAGGCGGCGTCCGTGCCGGGGCAGGAAGTACGACGACTCGGTAAAGCGCAGCAGCGACTCGAATCGGGGCACCACCTGCTGCATGGGCAGTTGCAGATCGATCAGCTTGAGGCCGTCCAGCGCCTTGAAGAAGCGGTGCTCGCCGAACATGCCGAACACGAGGCAGCCGAAGAACAGGGAAACCAAAATGACTCCCCACTTGATGGGGCGGTCGTCGAAGACGAGACCGGAGAGCGCGATCTCGTGGATGAAGAACAACACGGCGAAGCCACCTGTCAGTAGCAGGAAGAACGAGACGCCGAGGCGCACAAAATAATATTTAAAGCTTTGGTAGAGCATCGTCCTCCCTAGGAGTGGGAACGGTGGTCACCTCCCGGTCGGGCGGCAAGGGCGGGATCACCTCCGTCTCCGGCAGCACCGGTTTTTCCAGATTCAGGTCTTCCCGGACCGCCACCTCCATCGTCTCCATGGTCATCAGGTCCGGCAGGTAGCCGCTGCGCGTGTCCACCTTCTGGAAGTGGATGCCTTCCGGTCTGGGAAAGTTGACCGGGCTTTTGCCTTCCAGAACTTTTTCCATGTAATACGCCCAGATGGGGGCGGCACCGCGCGACCCGGTCAGGCCGCGCCCGTTCTTGTCGATCACCGGCTGGTTGTTGTCGTAACCGACCCACACGGCGGACGCGTATTCCCGGGTGAAGCCGATGAACCACGCATCCTTGTAGTCGTTGGTGGTACCGGTTTTGCCCCCGGCGGGATGATGGAAGCCCAGTCGCCGCACCACGCGCCCGGTGCCTTCATCCATCACGCCCTGCATCATGTTGAGCAACGGATACACGGTTTTCGATGAGAACCGCTGCACGCCGTGGAAGAAATGCTGATACAGCACGTTGCCGCGAAAATCCTCGATGCGCTGCACGAAATACGGTTCGTTCAAGATGCCCTGATTGGCGATGACGCTGTAGGCGGCGGCCATCTCCAACGGCGATACGCCGGAGGTGCCGAGCGCCAAAGACAGGTTGTCGCCCAGCGGACTGGTGATGCCGAACTGGCGCGCCGTCTGGATGACCCGCCGCGGCGTCAGGTTGTACACCAGCTTCGCCGACACCGCGTTGAGCGAATTCATCAACGCCTTTTTCAGAATGACCGGTCCCATGTACTTGTCGCCGAAGTTGCTCGGCTCCCAGGGCTCGCCGCCGGGGATGGGGAATTGGGTCGGCGCGTCGTCCACCACGGTCGCCGGGTGGTAACCCAGTTTTTCCATGGCTGCCATGTACACGATGGGTTTGAACGCGGAACCGGGCATGCGGTTGTTCGACACGGCGCGGTTGAACTGGCTCTCCGAATAACGGCGTCCGCCCAGGAGCGCGCGGATGGCGCCGGTGCGGTTGTCGAGGGTCACCAGCGCCGCCTGCAGCGACTCATCGAGACCCGCTTTCAATTCGCGTTTTTCAAGGTGCTTCAAATGCGTGTCCACCACCCGGTGTGCGAGTTGCTGGTAGCGTGTGTCGAGCGTGGTGTAAATCTTGAGACCGCCGTAATGCACGAACTCCTTGCCGTAATCGTCGGCGAGTTTATCGATGACGAAGCGCACGAAGTACTGATTGGGATTGGATTCGATGCGTGGCGCGACCAGACCCAGCTCCGTCTGCAACGCCCGTTCGCGATCCTCGCGGCTGATGTAACCTTCCCGCTCCATACGCGCCAGCACCGCCTGGGTGCGCCGCATGGCCCGCTCCGGATTGATAAAGGGGTTGGCGTTATTGGGAGAATTGGGCAGACCCGCCAGCATGGCCGCCTGCAACAGGTTCAGGTCCTGCGCGCGTTTGCCGAAGTATTCCTGCGCCGCTTCTTCCACGCCGTACGCGCCGCTGCCGAAGTACACCTGGTTGGCGTAGGCCTCCAGGATTTCATCCTTGGTGAAGGTGGTTTCCATCTGCAAGGCCACCAGCAACTCCTTCACCTTACGCACCCAGTCACGCTCGAATGAGAAGAACAGGTTCTTCGCCAGTTGCTGGGTCAGCGTGCTGCCGCCCTGCACCACGGCGCGGCGTTGAATGTTGACATACAGGGCGCGGGCGAGGCCGATGTGGTCGAGGCCGCTGTGTTCATAAAAGCGCGCGTCTTCGACGGCGATGATGGCTTTCAGAAACAGGGGCGAAATGTTTTCCAGATTCACCGGATGGCGCTGGCCCAGAACCTTGATGATCTCGCCGTCGGCGGAATAGATTTCCGTCGGCAGGCTGAGGTTGATTTTATCGAGGCTGTCCGGCAGTTGCGGCAGGTCGTCGCGCAGGTTCCAGTACACCCCGGCAGCAAGGCAGATAAAGCCCAGCATCAGGGTGTACAACACGAAGATGGTTTTTTCCAGAATACGTCGAAACAAAACAGATCCTCGAATCAAAAATCCTGCAGGAAGGTTTCCGGCGTCACCGCACTTCCCGCGCCCGGGCGTTCGAACTGGGACAGGAGGTTGTTGGTGACTTCATTGGGAATGGGGGTCAAGAGCACATCGGTGAAAAACTCGGTCTCATACTCGATGCCGAACAACGGCGGCTGGACGGTGCCGTTCACCACCGACTGCTCCAGCAGTCCCATGCGCGTGATGTGATAGTTGTGACGCAGGAACCACTGCGGATCGGGAAACAGGGCCCGCTGCGTGACCGGGTCGAGCGTCTTGAACAATTTCAAAAACTCGCCCAAAGGAAAAATGGTTTCCTTGCGAAAACCCAGGTCTTCCAACTGGCCGCGCTGAACCGTGCGCGTGTGCTGGATCTCCACCAACTGGTCGGCGGACAGAAAAATTTCGCGGATGGGGAAATTCTGGTTGTTGATGAAGCTGACCGTGACCCACGGCCCGAACTGAGTCAACAACACGCGCTGCCAGTTTTTATCGGCATCGATTTCGATGAGGTCGTACGCCGGAATGAGGTTGCGCGCCCATTGCCCGGGAAAATCGTAATACAACTGCACGAATTTTTGCCTGGACACCACCTGCGGCATCGACGGCGACAACTTCTCGAACAACTCCTTCAGCGACTGGATCGACTCGGCGGACTGTTCCTGCAGGTTGAGGCTGGACAACAGCGATTCGACCTTCTTCTGCGCCGCCAGGTTTTCGCGGTCGCGTTCCCAGATGCGCCCGAGTTGCGGCCGGTTGTGGTTCTCCCATTTCAGGTAATAACCGATCGCCTTCTCGGACAGGTGTGTGGTGACTTCTAAAAAGAAAAACGCCACCAGGACTGCGAAAAACAATCCGACGTTGAGATTTTCCCTGATTCCCGGATTCTTCAAACGGTCATCTCACGGTGATTTTGGGAGCGGTTTTGGTGATCTTCTTCAAACGGTCGATCTTTTCCCGGAGCAGCTTCTTGTCTTCACGGGTGCGTCCCGGACGACCGCGCTTGCGGGGCCGATTGAAGCGGGGCTTCTTGGTCATCGCCTGCGGTTCTTCGTCAAACATCTGCGCTTCCGGCAGCGTCTTCACCACATCGGTGCGCACCGACCGGGAAAGAGCCGACGACGGTTTGTAGTGGCTCTCTATCGTTTTCAGGCAACGATTCTGTTCGTCGCTGGACATTTTACGAAACAATGACAATACCTTTTTTTCCGATTCATCCAGCGTGAGCAGGGTTTCCCGCGCCGGTTTTTTGAAAACAATGTGTCCGGTGCGAAAGTTCGCCGACTTGACCAGCGGCGGCGTCATATTGAACGTTTCCAGGTTGACCGGTGCGATGTTGAACCGGTCCACCTTCTGCGTCAGCAATTGTTCCAGGGAAATGTTGCCGAGGCGCGCCATCTTGATGAGGATGGCCACCGGGGCGTCGCGCTCCCCCGCTTCATAACGGACATAGGTGCGGAAACCGACTTTGAGGATGTCCGCCATGGCGGACTGCGTGCACTTCAGTTCCTTGCGGATGGTTCGCATGTTTTGCGCCAGAATTGACATGACTAAAACTCCTTTCTCCAGCCTTCTCCTCCCATTATATATTTGGAGCTAAGTTTTATCAAAACAGATAATTAAGGGAGAGTGGATACCGCGTCCGGGGGGCCGGCCCATTGTGCATATTGTGTGGGGTCGGGGGATGCTCAGCCGTTGAGCAGACGGGCGGCCGGCACGGCGGAATAGGTCAGGATCATTTGCGCGCCGGCGCGCTTGATGCTGAGCAGGATCTCCAGCATCACCCGGTCGCCGTCGATCCACCCTTTTTCGGTGGCGGCCTGAAGCATTGAATATTCGCCACTCACGTTGTAGGCAGCAAGGGGAACCGGGAAGGTATCGCGGACACGGCGGATGATATCGAGGTACGGCAAAGCCGGCTTGACCATCAGGATATCCGCTCCCTCTTCGATGTCCTGTTCGACTTCTCGCAGGGCTTCGTCGCTGTTGCCGGGGTCCATCTGGTACGAGCGCCGGTCGCCGAACTGCGGCGCGGAATCGGCGGCCTCGCGGAACGGACCATAAAACGCCGAGGCGTATTTGGCGGCGTAGGACATGATGAGCGTGCTTTGATGGCTGTCGCCGTCGAGCGCCTGGCGGATGGCCTGCACGCGGCCGTCCATCATGTCGGAGGGCGCAACGATATCGGCCCCGGCGGCGGCGTGCGTCAACGCCATGCGGGCGAGCAATTCGAGCGTCGGGTCGTTGACCACTTCGTCGCCTTCGATCAGGCCGCAATGACCGTGATCGGTGTATTCGTCGATGCAGACGTCGGTGATCACCACCATGTCCGGCACCTTGGATTTGATTTCGCGGATGGCGCGCTGCACCACGCCGTCGGGATTGTACGCTTCCGTCCCGTGTGCGTCTTTATGGTCGGGGATGCCGAACAGGATGACCGCCGGAATGCCCAGCGCATACGCTTCCTGCACGTCTTTCGCCAGCTGGTCCACCGACAGGCGGTGGATGCCGGGCATGGAGCCGATCGGCGTGCGCACGCCTTTCCCCTCGCACACGAACAACGGCAGGATGAGGTCGTCGGGCGTCAGCACGGTTTCGCGCACCATGCGCTGAATGGCGGCGGATTTTCTCAGGCGTCGGGGTCGGTGTATGGGAAACGGCATCGCGGGCGGAATCAGTCAGTTATAAGGGTTGACGGACGGTCATCAAAGGAAATCGATCATATCATTATCGCTCAATTAGTCAAGAAACCCCACCTCCCACAAGGTGGAGAGGAAACAGGCTGATCCGTTTTGGGGCGAACGAGGGTCTGAGGGCGCGCGTTCGGTTTCGTTTCCGTCCCGTTGCCGCAAGTCGGCGTGCCCGTCAAAAGTTACCCGGTGAGGTTTATCATTTTGCCGGGTTGGATGGATTGTTTGACGCTTGGGCGACAGGCCATCCGCCGGGGCGCTCCCCCTCCCCGCGCGCCAAGCCATTTGTTTATAAGCGCTCCCCAACTCCTTTGAAAAACCGCCGCTTATGGCATGGGTCTTGCTTTTTAGAGGACAGCCATCAACACAGCAGCACCCGATCGCCAAATCGGGCAAAGGAAGGAGGGGTCATTTTATGGATACGAACGATTCCAATCTGGACGAGATTTACGAGCGTTTCAATGCGGCCATCATGAACGCCATCGTCAATTCCGAGGAAATCCGTGGAATCTTGAAAGAGATCGGCGGCCAGGGCTACATCAACGAATCTTCAGTGTTCAACCTGTTTCTGAGCTTGGAGGAGTTGGACACGTACATGAATGCCAAATCCCCCGGTTCGCCATCCGCCCTGTTTCCCAGTAATCTGGAAGGATTGCGCAGGGACACGGGGACGAACCCAACAGAGCAGGATGCGTCCGCAACACCGGAACCGCCACACGTTGACGGACGCCGGCTGACCGAGACCGAACTGCGTTACCTCGAGTACTGCATGCGTCATTTCGACGAAGAACACTGGTTGAAAAAAGCACGGCTGAAGCTGTAGCTTCCTGCGCCCGTTTCAATTCAGTGCGAATCGTCTCTGTGTGTCAGCTGCGCACGGCCTCTTTGAAGATGGTCGCGTCGCAGGAGACGTACTTGATCTGGCGCATGGGAACGATCAATACTTCGCGGCTGGTGGTGATCTCCAGCACCTCCAGATCATCGCTGACAAAATGCTTTTGCGTGTCCTCCAGCATCAATTCACTGTTATCCACAAACACCACTTTCAACAGATATTCCATTTCATTTCCCCTTGTCAAACAGTCCTCCTGTAAAAGGAGAACCACCCCGGTTATCGAAGGAAAACAGCTTTCACATCCCCCCACAGTGGCACTAGTTGGGCAGCGCCACCGCTTCGATTTTTTGGTGCAACGGATTGCCCAGATAATCCTCCACGTAATTCTTGAGATATCCTTTTTCGTAAAGCTTCTTGTTTGAAACCTGCGTGTTGACTTTGTGCAGAACCCGAAAACGGATGCGCGGGAACCAGCTTTTGAACTCGTCGAAGGTGACGCCGGAGATATCCCGCTCCTGTCCCGATGCGTGCTCCATGATGACCTTCGGAATATACACCTGCGTCTCGTGAGCCAATCGTTTGGCAATGTCGCTGAACGTGAGCAGCGTCGAGCAGTCGGAGTCGCCGCCCAGTGTCTCGTTGGGCACATACAGATAGTGCACGCGATTCGGACGAAGCTTCTTCAGAATGCGGTACACGCAACCGGACACAACGACGTGATCGTTTTTTTCCAGTTCGCTGGCATCAAAGGTTTTCAAAATCTTGTTGCGGGCGAGAAAGGTGGAGATGTAAGGCTCCGTGTGCAGCATCTGCGTATTGGGGAGATCCGCGTAATACACCTTGCGCGCTTCATCCGCCAGGTGCTTGCGCCCATGGCGCATGAGGGCGGAGGTGTCGGCATCGATGTATTTGAGCGGCGTCAGGCAGCCCATCCACAGCAGGCAGTTTTTATTGATACGGGAAATCGTCTTCGCATCCTCCGACATGCTGTTGGGACCGAAGGAATAGAAGTTGGCAGAGGTGACCGCCGGGCCGTCCAGGATCTTCATCAACTGCCGCACCGTGGGGCCATGCGGCAACAGCTTATTGCGGTGCTCGCCCAGGGTGATGACGGAGAGCTCGAAATTGATGCGGCCGGGATGACGCTCGGCCAGTTTGTGGATGCGCTCCGGCTGCACGAAGCCGACGGTGAAAAACGTCACCTTGTTGTCCGTGGTCTCCAGAAACTCTTCCAGCCAGTCCATCGCACGCGGGTGCAGGAAGATGTCGGTCCACTCCATGTATTCGTTACCGCCCAGCAACCAGGAATGGTCGGGACGTGTCGGGACTTTTTTGATTTCTTCAAGGATGGTGTGCCACTGCTGCTCCGTGGTGCGCGGCACATCGACGGTAGGACGGTAACTGTGATCCTTCTCGTAGCAGAAGGTACACTCAACCGGACAGGTTTTGCCCAGGCTCAGGGGAATCTTACCTTCCCGGATTTCCTGGCGCAGCACATCGGTTAAAACTTGCTGGTCCATGGCCAACTTCCCGATTTAGAGGAAGAGGGTCACTCACTATCCCATTTTTCGAACTGTTCTTTCAGGGTCTCATCGAGAGGCACCGCATCGCGCTGGTCCTCATCCAATTCATCCACCATCATTTTGAAGTGCATCGTGGCGCATCCCATGTAAGCGATGCTTTCCTGAACCAGCTTCACCGACATGCCTTTGAGACGCGTCGCCAGCTCCTTCAGGTGGCCCTCCTCAATCGGGCGAACGGACGCCGCCTTTTTGAATTCCGCGATGGCTTCTTTATACTTCTGCTCTTGATGGAATTTGTACCCTGCTTTAAACAGTTCCTGGACTTCCCGTACTTGCTCAACAGTAACTGGATCGTGATCCATATCAGCTTCGACTCAATTTACCTTTATTAGATTATCAGCGTTCGAGTCCAGCGGTCCCCAGACCGCTCAGGATGGTTAACAACCCCTTGGAAACGCCCACATTGTACCAAAGCGTTCCCAAGGATTGTCAAAAATTCCACCATCCGCACGCACCTTCGGCTGGCCATTTTTAAAGGGTTTCAATCGAAATCGGGAATCCCGAAAAGGAGAGAAAAAGGCAGTCCTCCCCAAATCCTGGACTTTCAAACACTGAAAAACCAAAATGGGGTCAGGGAGTAAAACTGCCTGGAACCGCAACCACTTTATCCGGCTAATGGGAGGGAGGCTATATCGGCCTTCAATTCTTAAACGCGATTACTCTTTGGGAGGAGCATCCTTATCCTCATAATAAGCCGGCTTACAAACACCATGCGGACAGGTTCCCTGGGCATTTTCACACCCGGTCGCCACCATGGCGAACACGCTCAACATCAAGAAAATCACCAGTTTTCTCATTAATGTTCTCCTCATTAAAGACTTACCTACCTGTTGCAAACTGATGCAATTTGGAAATAGGTTTGTATCAATATTTTTAAAACAATTCAATCAATTTTTTCAAAGACAGGCGGATTTTTTCGTTTCATCCGGTCCAGTTGCCGCCTGGCCCGCACAATCTGCAAATGCGACTTGGTATCGATACCGAGCACCACAAAATACCCGACAACGGCCAGGATAATGCCGACGATCACGCCACCAACCCACAAGGAAGCAAAGACATCCGGACCCATTTCCCAAAGGCTGCTCCAGGAAAGGTTCTCCAGATACTCCCTTTTGAAAGGCCGGTTCAGGATAACCGCCCCCAGATAGTACGTTCCGGCATACACAAAGGGAGCCGTCAAGGCATTGGTGACCTGCACCCCGATCAGCGCACACAGTTTGCTGACCCGGAACAACGCCGCTATCACCAATCCCAGAGCCATCTGGAATCCAAACGTCGGGGTGGTGCTGATGAACAGCCCCAACGCCATCCCCCAAGCCAGCTTCTCCGGACTCGACTGCAATCGGATAAAACGGTAGTAAAAATACTTGCAGGCTCTTTTAATGGATTCCATAGCGCTTTTGGAATATAAAAAAGGGTGGACGAGCCACCCAACAATCGATCACCTACCCATTGAACACATAAACAACGTCATGGCCTACTCACAGGAACAACTGGATGCGATCCAACGTCAACGCCAGACCCCCCGGTGGGCCAGGCAAATTATAGCCCATGATGAGCTCGAATCCACCAATGATCTGGCCAAAAAATTACTCGCTGACGGTGCCGAAGAAGGCACTCTGGTGCTGGCCGATACCCAGACCCGCGGCAAAGGCCGCCTCGGCCGCTCATGGTTCTCCGAAAAAGGCACCGGGCTGTACTTTTCGCTGATCCTCAAACCCGCGCTGCCCAGGGAACAGCATCCGTCCCTGACTCTCATGGCGGCTGTGGCCACCGTCGAGGCCCTGCAACCCTTCAGCCCGCATCCCATCACCCTGAAGTGGCCCAACGACATCCTCCTCAACCAGCGCAAGCTGGGCGGCATTCTGTCGGAACAGGTTCTGGCTCCCGGCGACACCGTCAGCGGAGTGGTCGTCGGCATCGGCATCAACGTCAACCAGACCCGGTTCCCGGAAGAGCTGGCCGCAGTCGCCACGTCTCTGTATATCGAAACCCGGGAGCAACCCGAGCGTTCGGATATATTCTCCTTTATAATCAATTATTTATACAAATACTATCAGATTTTACTTGAAGATGGTGCCAGCCCCATTCTGTCCCGCTGGCGGCAGAACTCGCGCATGCTGGGCTCATCGATTCTGCTGCGGCAGGGTGCCGAGACCCATACCGGGGTGGCCATCGATCTGGATGCCGCAGGCCGTCTGGTGGTCCGCCTGAATTCAGGAGAAGTGCGTGCGTTCGATGGCGGGGAAGTCACCCTCCACCCCGGATCGCTACCTGGGACTCACCAGAAAAAAGGCCCTCGCCGAAAGTAGGCAGGCGAATAATAGGGTCCCCAGTATCCATACCCGTAATAAGGATACGGGTAGCCGTAATAGCCATAATCGACCTTGTCCCACAACCGGAACTCTTCCACCTTCACCACCGGGTAGGCATAGACCGCCTTGTCGATGGTTCCGGTTTTGGTCCCCGAGATCGTCCCACCTACCGTGATTTCCCGGTCCTTTTTGTAAATTTCCGGTTCCAGGAAACCTTCGTAGCGGAACAGCACCCGCCCCATCGATGCATCGCGATCATCCGGGCGTCCCCACCGGCTCAAAGGCACCTGAATGACCTCGACCTCCGACCAGCCGTCATAATTGCGGGTCTGAACGATGATCCCGCCCAGCACCACTTTTTCCCCGGCAAACCGCTCCGGGGCCGCCACGAGGCGTCCGAAATTCATGTCCTTGTCCACCTGTTCCCGCAGGGAGCCGGAAATCGGATGGGCGCATCCCGCAGCCATCCAAACCAAAAACAGCACTCCTGCAAGCAGGCCCTGTTTGCGAGTCATAAAAACTCTCCTTGTCCGGATAACCCCTCCGCTTTCATTATACAACCCCACCGGGGTCTGCGTTACAATAGAAAATCATGATTGAGTTCCTTTTTGTGCTCTATATCCTGATCGCGTTCATCTTTCCCCTGCCTGTGCTTTCAGCCACGCTGGGCGCGGGCACCTGTTACCTGCTGTTTCGCAAACATTATTTATGGAAACACCAGCCCGCCTCCGCACGCAGACTGCTGGCGGCCTACTGGACCTGCCACTTTCTGAATTTTTCCCTCAGTCTGGGGCTGGCCGTCGTCATGGCGTTATTTATCCACCACCTCATTTTCAAAAACTATTTCCTGTTCATTTTTAATTTTCTGTTTTGCTTTTTCATTTCCTACCGGTGGTTCGACTACACCCATTCGCTGTTCAGGCTGTATCTCCATAAACTCCGGCGCAACGCCAACACCGCTTCCAGTGCCTCCGGGACCCTGACCCTGCTCATCGCTTTCCGGCCTCATTCCGGCTTGGGACTGGGTATGCTTCCTGCCTTCCTCGATGCGGGCTACCTGACACTGGAAGAAAACCGGATTTATTTCGAAGGCCTGTTGATTCAGGAAACCTGGACACCGGCGCATTTTTCCCAGTTGGAAAAAGTGAGTGCGGAAAAACTGCGGCTCACGCCGCAGCCGGAACACCGTCACGGCGGCGCAGCCGCGTACCTTTTGATTGTGCGCGACCAGTTTTATCCGTTCCGCTGCCGGGCGGTCCGCGACGAGATCCAGGAAATCCTCCAGCCGGAAACGGAAGCTATCGAAGCACCGCTGCCCACGGTTTCGGCCCCCCGATGGCGGTCTGCCGGTTGAACTGGCCGCCACATGCGGATAGAATGAACGGCAGAATCGGACACGTTCAGCCTCAACCAGGAAAAAAACCGAACCATGCCCGTCTCCCAGTCAAAAGACTATTACAAAGTGCTCGGGGTCGCCAAAACGGCGAAGATGCAAGAGATCAAAAAAGCCTACCGCGATCTCGCCAAAAAACATCACCCGGACATCAATTCGGGCAGTGCCAAGTCGGAAGAATCCTTCAAGCTCATCTCCGAGGCTTACACCACGCTGAAAGATGCCAAGAAGCGCAAGCAATACGACCAGATGCAGGCCGACTACGCCCGCACGCCGCGCGGTAGAGGTGGAGGGCGGCCGCGAGGCGGCAACCCCTGGCAGGGAGCCTACGATTACGCCCGCCAGTACACACGGCAGGGACCGCGTGACGATTTCCGCAATGCACCCCCGCCCGATTTCGAGGAACCGCCGCCGTTCGATCCGGATATCCCGACACAGGGCTTCGATCTTCAGTTTATGGTGGACGTGCCCTTTGTCACCGCCGCGCTGGGCGGCACCCTGCCCTTCCATTACGAAAAATACGTCACCTGCACGGAGTGTGGCGGCACCGGACTGAATACGGTGCAGGATGCCTGCGGCCTCTGTGAAGGCACGCAACGCATCGTCGAACCGGTGACGGTCCATGTCGATATTCCGGGAGGGGTGGCGGATCAGTACACGCTGCGCATGCAGCATGAGGGAGCTTGTGGACGCAACGGTGGGCCTCCCGGAGACCTGTTACTGAAGGTGTGCATCGAGCCGCATCCCCAATTCCGCCGGGTGCAGTCGGATGTGTACGCAGACATCGTCATCCCGCCGGAACTGGCGGAGAATGGCGGCCCGCTGGAAGTGCAGACCCTGGACTCGACGGTCACCATCGATGTGGAAGACGGCACCTTGACGGGCGAGGAGCATCGCATTCCCGGTGCCGGGTGCCGCGAACGTACCAGCAAAAAACGTGGCGACTTTGTGGTGAAATTCCATGTCGCTGAGCCCGCCACCTGAGGGTCTGCCCATGAGCATAACAGTCCTGCTGCTTCTCGTTATCCTGCTCTGCGGCATCGGCCTGGCCTGGATTCTTTTTCCGCCCCAAAACACAAGCCCCACCCGGCGCGCTGTCAAAAAACGCAAAACCCCAGGGACCGCAAAAGCTCAAACCAAAGCCCCTCCCAGGGAACGCTCCGCCGATGAAGTCATGATGGCGCGAGCGGGCATGACCGAAAGGGAGGCCATCCGCAAGGTCGTCGAAGCCTTCGTCGCGGAAAACCCCGCCTCATCAGCTAAAATTATTCAGAACTGGTTACGAGAAAGATAGAACGGACTTATTGCGATGCCGGAGGGTCCGCCGGTTTGGGCGCGGCGGGCGTCTCTCCCGAAGGCGCGTTATCCTGTCCTTCGGGCGGTTTGGGCTTGTCTCCCGCCGGAGCGGCAGGCTTGTCGCCGGCGGGTGCGGCAGGTTTGGGAGCCGTGCCGGCCGGAGCCGCGGGCTTTGCACCGGCCGCCGGGGCGCCCGGTTTCGGAGCGGGTTTCGCGGCGGGAGCTGCACCGGGTTTGGGCACGTCTTCGTAGCCTTCGGCGTTCCGCACCACGCGGATGGACGACCAGAGCTCACACGGGGGATAGGTGAACTCACTGCTGATCTTGTAATCGAAGCGCACGACTTTTTCTTCGGTGCATTCGGTGATCCACGTCACCGCCGCCGCGCCGATTTCAAAAATCGGATCGAACGGGTACTCGGTGCCGTTCTTGTCCATGCTCTTTTTGGTCTTGTCCACCAGCGACGCGGCTTCCGCCTTGTTGGGAATACGCCAATCGGCGTGACCGGCGAACTTCTCCGCGTTGACCTTGTCCACGTATTCGGGAGCCTGTGGCCAGGTGTAGAATTTTTTGGTGTCGATCCACGCGTCGGTCTTTTTCCACATCAAACCGGAATTGGGATCGGTGATGGTGCCGTCGCCGTTGTCGATGAGCGGTTTCTTCTCGACTTTGGGTTTGGCGGCAGGTTTGGCGGGAGCAGCCGGCTTGGCACCCGGCGCAGCGGCCCCTGCCGGTTTCGCGGCAGCGGGTTTGGCGGCGGGTGCGGCTCCGCCTTCCGGCTTGGAGCCCGCATCGGGCTTGGAGCCCGCATCGGGCTTGGAGCCCGCATCGGGCTTGGCTCCTGCGTCGGGTTTGGCACCCGCATCGGGTTTGGCACCCGCATCGGGTTTGGGAGCGGGTGTCGATGCTGGTTTGGCTGGAGTTCCCGAAGGCCCGTTGCCTTCGTTCGACTGTTTTTCTTCGTTCTGCGGATTGGTTTCGACCATCGATCAATTCAGAGCAAGACGCAACGTTATCTGGGAACAGGCCCCGAATCGGGTTTCTCCGAATACTGCGGAGCACGGTGAATGACATCGGTCAGATCTTTTCCGCTTTCGGTCAGGGCTTTTAAAATTTCACCCAGCCGCGTTGTGGAATACATCTGAAGCTGCGCCACGTAATACTCGCGGTATTGCTTGGCGTGATTCTTCACCCAATCGAGAACGAACTGCTCGTTGATTTCTGGCTTACCAGGATCCGACCAATCTTGTTTTTCCAAAAAATTGGTTTGTGATTTGCGAATGATCTCGCAAATCAGGTCGGCTTTTATTCGAGACATAAAGTGGCACCGTCCTCATTCAACCCAATTCAAGCCCATGCAGCTTGAGTTGGGTATTTTAATCAACTTCAGTGGGATGTCAACATGAAACAACCTCTTTTCCAATCGGTTTCAAGCCATGGTCCCTTCGATTGCTAATCAAACTTTAACAATGCCTTATCTCTATTTTAAGACCCTTTGACCGGAATGAAAACCCCCAACCTGAAAACCGTTCAACTTATTTTCACCGATTTCCGCGGGTCGAAATGATCGCGCAGCCCCTCCCCTAAAAAGTTGAAGGCCAGAATGGTCAGGAAGATGGCGAGCGACGGAAACACAATGAGGTGCGGGTAAAACTTGATGGCCGTCCAGCCGTCGTTGGCCAGCGTGCCCCAACTGCTGAACGGCGGCGCAATGCCGAGACCGATGAAACTGAGTGTCGATTCCGCCAGGATCGCCACCGGAATGCGGAAGGTGAGCGTTACAATCAAGATTCCCCACAGGTTGGGCACGATTTCGGAAAACAGAATGCGCCCGTGCCCGGCTCCCAGCGCCCTAGCCGCCTCGACGAAGGTGAACTCCTTGATGCGCAGCACTTCGCCGCGCACCAGCCGCGCCACCGTCACCCAGCTCACCAGGGTGAGCGCCAGGAAAATGCTGGCCAGTCCCCGTCCCAAAACCACCATAATCAGGATAATCAGCAATAGGTCGGGCAGCGCAAAGACCACATCAACGATCCGCATCAGGATGTTGTCCGTACGCCCGCCGATGTACCCGGACACCGCACCATACACGGTGCCGATGACCAGCGCGATCAACGTGGTGCCAACGCCGAGAAAGAGCGACACGCGCGCCCCGTACAGCATGCGCGAGAACAGGTCGCGTCCCAGCCGGTCGGTGCCCATCCAGTGCGTGGCGTCGGGCGCAGCCAATGCGTTCAGCGTGTCCTGCTCTTCATACGAGAAGGACGACAGCCATGGCGCGAACAGCGCTGCCAGCGCGATGGCGGCAAGAAAGCAGGCGCTCAGTTTCGCGGGCAGGGAAAACCGTCTCCACATCGTCATCGCGCGCCTCAGCCTTTCTGCTCGACCAGCCGCACGCGCGGATCGAGCTTCATATAAACCACATCGACGGCGATGTTGGCCAGCACGATCAACACGGCGTACACCAGCGTCACGCCCATGATCAACGGGTAGTCGCGGTTGGTGACGGCGGTGATGAAGTAATTGCCCATGCCGGGAATGGAAAAGATGAACTCGATGACGAACGATCCGGTCACCAACCCGGCGGTAAGCGGTCCCATCACCGACACAATCGGTGTCACCGCGTTCAACAACGCATGCTTGATGAGGATGGTGGACTCATTGAGCCCCTTGGCGCGGGCGGTGCGGATGTAGTCCTGCGACAACACATCGAGCACCGTGGTGCGCGTGAGCCGGGCGATGTAGCCCGCGAACCCGGCACCCAGCGCCAGCGCCGGCATCAGCATGTGACGCGGCCCCTCCCACAACGCGGGTGGCAGCCAGTGCAGCATGTGTGAAAAAATCAGGATGAGAAACGTGCCCAATACAAAACTCGGCAACGAAATGCCCAGCGTGGCGACGAAAATGCAACCGCGATCGATCAGCGTGTTCTCGCGCGCCGCTGAAATCACCCCCGCCGGCACGCCCAGCCCCAGCGTCACCAGCACCGCCAACAGGCCCAGCGTCAAGGACACCGGAAACGTGTCCTTGATAATGTCCGCCACGTCGCGCCCGACGTACTTGTAAGACGGTCCCATGTCGCCCCGCGCGATCTGCCCCATGTACAGCAGGTACTGCTGCCACACCGGTTTGTCGAGGTGGTACTTGGTCTCGATGTTGGCGAGGATCTCCGGCGGCAGTTTCTTGTCCCGATCGAACGGCCCGCCGGGCACCGCGTGCATGATGAGGAAGGTGAGCGTCGCCACCACAATCAATACCGGCACGCCCTGCATCAACCGTTTGCAAACATAAACCAGCATGACAACCTGTCCTCTCCGTCAGAATCCCCGGCCTAACAGGATTCCCCAATCAATTCCCACGCAGGCGGGTGAAGTGCGATATAATGGAACCTTCGCATTTTTACGGCCATGAACCCGAGGGTCAGCGACCCCTTTGCCCGAATCAACCCGATGATTTTCGACTGCCTGCAGGATTTTGTCAAACACCTCGACGACGCCGGGGAACTGGTGCGCATCCGCGAGACGGTCTCCGCGCATCTGGAAATCGCCGAGATCACCGACCGCGTCTCCAAACAAAACGGCGGCGGCAAGGCGCTGTTGTTCGAAAACGTGGAGGGATCTTCCATGCCGGTGCTCATCAACGCCTTCGGCAGTTGGAGCCGCATCCAGGCTGCACTGGGCGTGACGAAACTCGACAAGATCGCCCGCGACATCGACGCCTACCTGCACATGGCGCCGCCGGAGACGCTGCTCGACAAGGCAAAGATGCTGCCCATCCTGTTGCAGGCGTCGCAGTTTCCGCCGAAGATGGTGTCGAACGCGCCCTGCCAGGACGTGGTCAAGACCGGCGACGCGGTCAACCTCGACGAAATCCCCATCATCCAGTGCTGGCCGCACGATGCGGGACGCTTCATCACCTATCCCATCGTCGTCAACCGCAGCGTCGATCGCAGCATCCGCAACGTCGGCCTCTACCGCATGCAGGTGTACGACAAAAAAACCACCGCCATGCACTGGCACATCCACAAAGACGGCGCGCATTTTTTTCACGAATTCAAACGCAAGGGCAAGATCATGGAAGTGGCGGTGGCGCTGGGCGCGGACCCGGTCACCTGCTACGCCGCCTCGGCTCCCCTGCCCTACGGCGTCGATGAGTTTCTCCTGGCCGGATTCATCCGCAAAAAAGCGGTGCCTCTGGTCAAATGCAAGACGGTGAACCTGGAAGTGCCGGCCCACGCCGAGATCGTGCTGGAAGGCTACATCGATCCCGCCGAGATGCGGCGCGAGGGACCCTTCGGCGACCACACCGGCTATTACTCGCAGGACGGCGACTATCCGGTGTTCCACGTCACCGCCGTGACGCATCGCCGCAACCCGATCTATCTCACCACCATCGTCGGCATCCCGCCGCAGGAAGATTTTTATCTGGGTAAGGCCACCGAGCGCATCTTCCTGCCGCTATTGCGCACGCAGTTGCCGGAACTGGTGGACATGAACATGCCGCTCGAAGGCGTGTTCCACAACTGCGTCCTCGTCTCCATGGACAAACGCTATCCCATGCAGGCGCGCCGCTTGATGAGCACGCTGTGGGGCGCGGGGCAGATGAGCTTCGTCAAAACCATCGTCGTCGTCGATCACGATGTCGATGTGCAGGACGAACAGACCGTACTGGAGTTGTTGCTCAACGAAATCGATTTCAACCGCGACCTGTTTTTTTCGGAAGGCATCCTCGACGTGCTCAACCACGCCTCCGATCACGCCCTCTACGGATCGAAGCTGGGCATCGACGCCACTCGCCCGATCGACGGCGAAGCGGCGGCGAACCCGCCGCAGGGGAAAGCCACTGCGCCCGATACCCAGTTGATTCAAACCATCCAAAATAAATTCGCGGATGTCCAATCGGTGCGGGTGTGTGGGCTGAACACCAAACGCCATGTGGTGCTGGTGGCGCTGGACAAGACGCGGCCGCATCAAGGCCGCGACTTCCTCCGCCAGTGCCTGGAAGACGACGGTCTCTCCGCAGCGGGGGTTATCGTGGCGCTCGAAGCGCATGTCGATCTCAACCACACCTCCACCGTGTTGTGGAAACTGTTCAACAATCTCGACCCGCGCCGCGACGTGCAGGTGGTTGGCGGACGCCTCGGCATCGACGCCACGAAGAAACTGCCGGAGGAAGGTTACACGCAGGACTGGCCGGAAGAGATCCACATGTCCGGCGACATCAAACAAAAGGTCGATGAAAAATGGGAACGCATGTTCCCAAAATCCATTTCTTGAATAGGCTTTAGTAACGCTTATTAAAAATAAATAAAGATAATCACCCTCACCCCGACCCTCTCCCATCAAGGGAGAGGGGGTATTTTAGGTACCTTCTCCCCTGGTGGGAGAAGGCTAGGATGAGGGGGGTCAATAACTATTCCGCTTTTGGAATCCGTATACATGGCACTCGAAAACATCACCATCAAAGGCGCCCGCGAGCACAATCTGAAGAACATCCATCTCACCCTGCCACGGGAAAAGCTGGTGGTGATCACGGGTTTGAGCGGTTCCGGAAAATCGTCCCTTGCCTTCGACACCATCTACGCCGAGGGCCAGCGCCGCTACGTGGAATCGCTCTCCGCCTATGCCCGGCAGTTTCTGGAGTTGATGGAAAAGCCGGACGTCGATTACATCGAGGGACTGTCGCCCGCCATTTCCATCGAGCAGAAAACATCGAGCAAGAACCCGCGCTCCACCGTCGGCACGGTGACGGAGATCTACGACTACCTGCGGCTGATGTACGCACGCATCGGCCACGTGTTCTGTTACGGCTGCGGCCGCGAGATCGCATCCCAAACCGTGCAGCAGATCGTCGATCAGGTGCAGGCCATCCCCGAAGGCCGGAAACTCATGATCCTGGCGCCCATGGTGCAGGACCGCAAGGGCGAGTTCAAAAAGGAAATCCTGGAGCTGCGTAAAAAGGGATTTGTGCGGGCGCGCATCGACGGCGAGTTGCAATCGCTGGAAGACGACATCACGCTCAATAAAAAATTCAAGCACACCATCGAGGCGGTGGTGGACCGGCTGGTGATCAAGGCCAACATGGGCAAACGGCTGGCGGACTCGGTCGAGATGGGGCTGAATCAGGGAGGAGGTTCTCTGGTCGTGGCCCTGCTCGAAGACAAGAAAAACAACCACGCCGCCGAGGAGCTGTTGTTCAGCGAAAAGTTCGCGTGCAGTTACTGCGGCATCAGTTATCCCGAGCTGGAACCGCGTCTGTTCTCGTTCAACAACCCCACCGGCGCCTGCCCGGAGTGTGACGGCCTCGGCAACCGCATGGTGATCGATCCCGATCTCGTGGTGCCGGACAAATCCCTGTCCCTCCGCCAGGGCGCGATCCATCCCTGGCAGAAAAAAACCACGGTGTATTTTTTCCAGATGCTGGACTCGCTGGCGTCGCAGTTCACATTCAAACTCAACACTCCGTTTCAGGACCTGCCGAAAGTGACGCAGGACGTGCTTCTTCACGGCACGGAGGACGCGGTCAAATATTATTACGAAAAAGACGGACGGCGGAAATCCTACACCGGCACCTACGACGGCGTGATCCCGGATCTCGAACGGCGCTACCACGAAACCGAATCCAACTCGACACGCGACGAGATCGCGCAGTACATGCGGGCCCTTCCCTGCCCCACCTGCGACGGCACCCGTCTCAAGAAAGAAGCGGTGTCGGTGAAAGTGGGCGGGCACAACATCATCGAACTCACCTCGCTCTCCGTCGGCCACCTGAGCGAGTATTTCGAAAAGCTGACGTTCAGCGAGCAGGAGTTTTCCATCGCCCGCCGCATCGTGAAAGAGATCAAGGAACGTTTGCAGTTTCTCATTGATGTCGGCCTCGATTACCTGACCATGAACCGCACCTCGGCGACGCTCTCCGGCGGCGAGAGCCAGCGCATCCGGCTGGCGACGCAGATCGGCTCCAGCCTCATGGGCGTGCTCTACGTGCTCGACGAACCGAGCATCGGCCTGCACCAGCGCGACAACGACCGCCTGCTGAAAACCCTGACCACGCTGCGCGACCTCGGCAACACGGTGATCGTGGTCGAGCACGACGAGAACACCATCCGCGACGCGGATCATGTGGTCGATCTGGGACCGGGGGCGGGCATCCACGGCGGCGAGGTCATCTTTTCCGGAACGCCGCAGGAACTGGTGAAGGATACGAAATCGTTGACCGGCCTGTACCTTTCAGGCAAGCGCAAAATTCCCCTGCCCGCAAAGCGCCGCCCCGGAAACGGGCATGTTCTGCAGATCACCGGCGCACACCACAACAACCTGAAGGACATCGACGTGCAGCTGCCGCTGGGCGCGCTCACCTGCGTCACCGGCGTCTCCGGTTCCGGCAAGAGCACGCTGGTGATCGACATCCTGTACAAGGCGCTGGCGCACCATTTCTGGAAAGCCACCGACAAGCCCGGCACCTTCAAAAAAATTAAAGGCATCCAGTATCTCGATAAGGTGATCGACATCGACCAGTCGCCGATCGGCCGCACCCCGCGGTCGAATCCGGCCACCTACACCGGCCTGTTCACGCTCATCCGCGACCTGTTCAGCGAAGTGCCCGAAGCGCGCGTGCGCGGTTACAAGCCGGGGCGGTTCAGCTTCAACGTCAAGGGCGGGCGCTGCGAAGCCTGCCAGGGCGACGGCATCATCAAAGTCGAAATGCATTTTCTGCCGGATATCTTCGTCACCTGCGAAGTGTGCCAGGGCAAACGCTTCAACCGCGAGACGCTGGAGATCCAGTACAAGGGCAAGAACATCTCGGAAGTGCTGGAAATGACAGCGGAAGAAGCGCTCGACTTTTTCCAGAATATTCCATCGATCCGCACCAAGCTGCAAACCATCACCGACGTCGGACTGGATTACATCCACCTCGGCCAGCCCGCGACCACCCTGTCCGGCGGCGAGGCACAACGGGTGAAGCTCTCCAAGGAGCTCAGCAAGCGCAGCACCGGGCAGACGCTTTACATCCTCGACGAGCCGACCACCGGCCTGCACTTCCACGACATCGGCCACCTGATGACGGTGCTGTCGAAGCTGGTCGATGCGGGCAACACGGTGGTCATCATCGAACACAATCTGGACGTCATCAAGACGGCGGACCACATCATCGACCTCGGTCCCGAAGGCGGCGACCGGGGCGGCGAGGTGGTCGCCACCGGCACCCCGGAAGATGTGGCGGCCCATCCCAAGTCTTACACAGGCCTTTATTTATCAAAGGTTTTGAAGAGTCCCGCCGGCGCTCCGCGCAAAAAAGCCGCCCGCGCCTGAGGCCTGCCGCGGGAGCCCGCTGACGCCCTGCCTTTCAAATTTCCATTCTTTCCTTGTACACATCCGGCTGGATATCCGTACAATATGGATGGTTCCATAATGAGCCGAGGAATACTGGCTCCTGAGGGCAAGCAAAGGAGGTGTTCCAATGAAAAAACGCAAACAGGAAAACCCGATCGAAGAAGTGGGCGATTACATGAACGCGCCGGTGGTGACGGTTGACGCGACGCAGAACATCCAGGCCGCCGCCAAGTTCATGCACGACCAGCATGTGGGATCCTTGATCGTGCAACAGGCGGGCAAGCCCATCGGCATCGTCACCGAAACCGATTTTGCGCGCAAGGTGATTGCCAAAGGACTCAAGCCCGACACCGCAAAGGTGGAGGACATCATGACCTCGCCCGTGCACAGCATCGACTGTCACGAGGCGGTGCTGGACGCCAACAAGTTCATGGCCAAAAATAAAATCCGCCACGTGGTCGTGACGGACAAGGGGGAAGTGGTCGGGGTGTTGTCGGTGCGCGACCTGGTGCATTATTTTTCCAACCCGCGCATGCGGACTTTTTAATACAAATTTGACGTTGGAGAGCCCGCCGGTGCAGGATGTCTGCACGCTGGGGTGAACCGCGGGTGACAGCGGTTTGAACGGACCGCCACAAGAGGGCGGCGGTTATTCGGAACCCTTGCTTTCGATGCGGGCCATGGCGCGGAACAGTTTGTTCTGCGCTTCGCGGAGTTCTGCTTCGGCGAGGTCCGGATTGGCGAGTTCCGCTTCGGCCTTGGCCTTGGCTTCTTTTGCCCGCGCCACATCGACCTCGCTCAGATATTCGGCGCTTTCCGCCAGCACCGTCACACGGTCGTCGGTGACTTCCGCGTAACCATGGCCGACCACGAGGGAAATGATCTCGTCCCCCTTCTCATACGAGAAACTGCCGGGCCGCATGGTGGTGAACAACGGCGCGTGCAGCGGCAGGATGCCCAGATCGCCTTCGCTGCCGGGGATATTGACCTGATCCACGTCGGCATCGTTGACCATCTCCCGTTCCGGGGTCACCAGCGTAAAATGAAGTTTCTGTTTGTCTTCCGCCATGCTCATCAACCCTGCTTCTTGAGTTTATCGGCTTTCTCGTACACTTCGTCGATCGCGCCGCACATGTAGAACGCCTGCTCGGGAATCTCATCCAGCTTGCCGTTGACGATTTCTTTGAAGCCGGTGATGGTGTCGGCCACCTTGACGTATTTGCCGGGCGCGCCGGTGAACGTTTCCGCCACGAAGAACGGTTGCGACAGGTATTTCTGGATTTTGCGGGCCCGCATGACGAGCATCTTGTCCTCTTCCGTCAATTCGTCCATACCCAGAATGGCGATGATGTCCTGCAACTCCTTGTAGCGCTGCAACGTGCGCTGCACTTCGCGCGCTACCGAATAATGCTCTTCGCCGACGATCGCCGGATCGAGGATGCGCGAGGTGGAATCCAGGGGATCCACCGCCGGGTAAATACCCAGCTCGGAAATGCGCCGGTTGAGAACGGTGGTGGCGTCCAGGTGAGAGAACGTGGTCGCCGGAGCCGGATCGGTGAGGTCGTCGGCCGGAACGTAAATCGCCTGGACCGAGGTGATCGATCCTTTTTTCGTTGAGGTGATGCGTTCCTGCAGGTTGCCCATCTCGGTGGCCAGCGTCGGCTGGTAACCGACGGCGGACGGGATACGGCCGAGCAGCGCGGACACCTCAGAACCGGCCTGCGAGAATCGAAAAATGTTGTCGATGAACAGGAGCACGTCCTGACCGCCGACATCGCGGAAGTACTCGGCGATGGTGAGGCCCGTCAGGGCGACCCGCATGCGCGCGCCGGGAGGCTCCGTCATCTGACCGTAGATCAAAGCGGTTTTATCGATGACCTTGGACTCGATCATTTCGTGGTAGAGGTCGTTGCCCTCACGCGTGCGTTCTCCGACCCCGGCGAACACCGAATAGCCGCTGTGCTCGGCGCCGATGTTGCGGATCAGTTCCATGATGAGAACGGTCTTGCCCACGCCGGCACCGCCGAACAGGCCGGTCTTGCCGCCTTTCAGGTACGGCTCCAGGAGATCGATGACCTTGATGCCCGTTTCCAGCATTTCCATGCCGGTGTCCTGGTCTTCGAGCAGCGGTGCATCGCGATGGATGCTCCAGGTTTCCTGGGATTCGACCTTCGGCTTCTGGTCCACCGGCTCGCCGATGACATTCAGAATGCGCCCCAGCACATTTTCGCCGACGGGAACCGAGATCGGAGCGCCCGTATCTTCCGCAGCGATACCGCGCACCAGGCCATCGGTGGGATGCATGGAGATGGCCCGCACCGCATTGTCGCCCAGGTGCTGCGCCACTTCCAGGGTGATGGTGTCGTCCTCTCCGCCTTCCTGCGTTCTTTTAATGTGGAGAGCATTGTACAAAGCCGGCAGTTCGCCGCCTTTGAAGCTGATATCCACGACGGGACCGATTACCTGGATGACTTTTCCTACGTTCATCAAACGCTCCTTTACTTGGTCGTCTTGGTCGATACTTTATATTCAGTCTTTCAGCGCTTCCGCCCCGTTGACCACTTCGATCAGTTCCTTGGTGATGTACGCCTGTCGAGTCCGGTTGTAGAACAGGGTCAACTGACCGATCATTTCCTTGGCGTTGCGCGACGCGTTGTCCATCGCGGTCATGCGGGCGCCGTGTTCGCTGGCACTGGATTCCAGAAAGGCGCGGTACACCTGCAAAGTCATGTACCGTTTCAGAATGTCTTCCAGAATGCTTTCCTCGTCCGGTTCATAAATATAATCCACCGGGAACTGATCTTCCGTCTCTTCGGGCGCCACCGGCAACAACTGCTCGCTGATGACCTCCTGCCGGAGGACGGATTTGAATTCGTTGTACACCAGAAAAATGCGGTCCACTTCCTTATCGATGAACAACTGGCCCAGTTTTTCGCCGATCTCCACCGCCTTGGCGTAATTGAACTCCTTGGTCCAGCCTGGATAATTTTCCTGAATCTTGTAGGAGCGGCGCCTGAAGTGATCCCCGCCCTTTTTGCCCGCAAGAAACAGGGAAATGGAACTGCCCTGATGTTCTTCGATGACCTTGGCCGCCATCTTGACGATGTTGGCGTTGAACGCGCCGCACAGGCCGCGGTCCGCCGTGATGACCACCAGCAGCACCTTGTCGCCTTCGCGGTCGTTCAACAGCGGGTGCAGATCGTGATTGCAGCGGGCGGCCAGGTGGTTCAACACATCCCGCATCTTGGTGGCATACGGCCGGGCCGTCAGGATGGCTTCCTGGGCGCGGCGCAACTTGGAGGCCGACACCAGCTTCATGGCCTTGGTGGTCTGCTGGGTGTTCTTGACACTCCGTATCCGGCTTTTAACGTCCCGTAAGTTTGGCATGATTTATTTAAACAATTCCTTGAACTCTTTGACCGCCGCAGTCAACTGCTCCTCGGTTTCATCGGTGAGCTTTTTGTCCTTGGCGATGGTTTCCATGAGGTCTTTTTTCTTTTCTTCCATGAAGTTGATGAAGCTTTCCTCGAAGCGCTGGACGTCGCGCACCTTGATATCGTCGAGATGCCCGCGTACACCGGTGAACAGCGAGGCCACCTGCTGCACCACGTTCAACGGCCGGTACTGCGGCTGCTTCAGCAACTCAACGAGACGTTCCCCGCGGGCCAACTGCGCCTGCGTGGCGGCGTCGAGGTCACTGCCGAACTGGGAGAAGGCCGCCATTTCGCGGTACTGCGCGAGGTCCAGCCGCAACTGACCGGCCACCTGCTTCATGGCTTTGATCTGGGCGGAACCGCCGACGCGGGATACCGACAGGCCGACGTTGATGGCCGGGCGCACACCGGAATAGAACAGGTCCGTTTCCAGGTAGATCTGACCGTCGGTGATGGAAATGACGTTGGTCGGGATGTAGGCCGAGACGTCGCCCGCCTGCGTTTCAATGATCGGCAACGCCGTCATCGAACCCGCTCCGAGGTCGTCGTTCAATTTCGCCGCACGCTCCAAGAGACGCGAATGCAGGAAGAAGACGTCGCCGGGATACGCTTCGCGTCCCGGAGGCCGGCGCAGCAGCAGGCTCAACTGGCGGTAGGCCGCGGCCTGCTTCGACAGATCATCATAAATGATGAGCGCATGCTGGCCGTTGTCGCGGAAATATTCGCCCATGGCGCAGCCTGCGTACGGCGCGATGAACTGCATCGGCGCCGGGTCGCTGGCGCTGGCGGAGACGACCATCGAGTACTCCATGGCGCCATGCTCTTCCAGCGTTTTGACGACGCGCGCCACCGTGGACCGTTTCTGGCCGACGGCGACGTAAATGCAGAATACGTTCTGGCCCTTCTGATTGAGGATGGCGTCGATGGCCACAGCGGTCTTGCCGGTCTGACGATCGCCAATGATCAGCTCGCGCTGACCGCGGCCGATCGGGATCATGCCGTCGATCGCCTTGATACCGGTCTGCATGGGTTCGTGAACGGATTTGCGCTCGATGACGCCCGGCGCGATGCGCTCGATGGGACCGCGCTGCTTGGCGTTGATCGGACCTTTGCCATCGATCGGTTCGCCCAGGGCATTGACCACGCGCCCAACCAGTTCCGGTCCGACGGGCACGTCCATGATGCGGCCGGTGCGCTTGACTTCGTCGCCTTCCTTGATCAGGTTGTCGAAGCCCATGAGCACGGCGCCGACGTTGTCCTCTTCCAGGTTCAGGACCATGCCGGTGACATCATGGGGAAAGTCCACCAGTTCGCCGGCCATGGCGTTTTCGAGGCCATAAATGCGGGCGATGCCGTCGCCGACGGAGATGACGCGGCCGGTTTCCTTCAATTCGACTTCGGACTCGAACCCTTCGATCTGCTTTTGAATCAGGGTGCTGATTTCATCCGCTCTAAGACTCACTTAAGACCTCCTCCTTCTCAATCGACCGTCGCAGCAGCGCCAGGCGGTTCTTGATAGTGGCATCGGCGACCCAGCTCCCAATACTGACGCGGACTCCGCCGAGCAACGACTCGTCCACCTGGCTCTCGATCACCGCACTTTTTCCCAAAGCCTGATCCAGGGACGATTTCAGTTTGTTCAATTGTTCCTCGGACACGGGGTAAGCAGACACGATTTTCACCCGCACCTGGTTGAGCCGATCGGCCACCGTTTTATCGAAATATTCCCGAACGTTTTTCAGATAGGTCATCTTGTTGCGCTGCACCAGCATTTCAGCCAGCTTGCGCACCTCTTTCCCCGCCGGAATGGCGTCGCACAGCGACATCACGAACTCGAGCTTCTTTTTATCTGAAACCGACGGGTGCAGAAAAAACTTGGGAAGCTTGGGATCGGACTCGATGGCGTCGTCCAGATCGCATACATGGTCCAACGCCTCCTGGAGCCTGGTGTCGTCCTGGATGGAACTGGAAAGCGCTTCCGAAAATCGTTTGCCTATCTGGTTTTCTATCATCGTGGTATCAATTCATTCCAGCGATCTGGAACCCGGTCAGGTTCTGTTATTTGCCGAGGTTTTTAACCACCTCTTCAATGGACTCGTCCACCAGCCTCTTTTTGTCGTCGTCCTGCATGGTCCGGCGCAGAATTTTCTCGGTCGAGGCGATGGTCAGGACCGAAACGTATTGCCGGATTTCCCCCATCAGCTTGTCACGCGCCACCCGGATTTCATGCTCGGCTTCCTTTTGCATCTGCCGGACCTTGGCCTGGGTCTCGTTGAGGGTTTTTTCCTGCATTTTACGGGACTCATCTTGCGCCAGTTGGACGATGGTGGAGGCCTTGTCGTGCGCGGTCTGGAGTTGAGCGTCAAACTCCTGCTTGATCTTCTCCGCTTCCGCGCGCATCGCTTCTGCGCTCTTGATATCTCCGGAAATCTTCTTCTGCCGCTCCTCCAGCATTTGCAGGATGGGCGGGAACGCGTACTTCTTCAACAACCAAAGAAGCAGGACGAACGAAATGATCGACCAGAATATCAACGAAGAAAATACCGATACCTGCTCTAGTTGTGGCATTGTCCGGGTGACCTGGGGTAAAGGTTGTACATAAGGGTTGCCATGCAGAAAGCGCCCCCTGGGGGCGTCTCTCTAAAGTGCGCTCACGCTTTGCCCATGAGAATGAAGGCAAGGACCAACGCGTACAACGCGACGGCTTCTACCAGCGCAAACCCGATCCAGCAGTACTTGGCCACACGGCCTTCGGCATTCGGCTGGCGGCCGACGGTCTCGATGGTTGTTGAAAAAATATTGGCGATACCGATCGCCGCACCGAAAAACCCGGCGGCACACAGGCCCATTCCCAAATAAGCTGCAGCTGCTGCTTCCATTCTGGAGCTCCTCTCTTGGTGATTTAATGCAAATTAATAACGTCCCCGATGTACATGCACGTCAGGACCGTAAAGATATATGCCTGGATAAATGCTATGGCTACTTCCAATACGTTGATGACCACAGTGAAGCCGAAAGGCATCCAGCTGACCCAGGCCGGGGCCGTGAGGGTCAACGCGAACAACACCGCAAGCACCGTATGGCCCGCCGTCATGTTGGCGAACAGCCGCACCGACAGGGAAATCGGCCGTGCCAGCATGCTGATGACTTCGATCGGAATCATGAACGGGATCATGAGTTTGGGCACGCCAGGAGGCACCAGTATGCTCAGGAAGCGTCCGCCGTGCGTGACGAAACCGATGACCAGCGTCATTAAAAAGATGGTGATGGCGAAGGCGCCGGTCACGGCCAACTGGCTCGTCATGGTGTAAGAGCCGGGCACGAGGCCGATCAGGTTGCAGGCCAGAATGAAGAAAAACAGGGTGGCAATGAAGGAAAAGTATTTCTTGCCGTCCTTGCCGATGAACTCGGTCACCATGTTCTGAATGAATTCCAGCGACATCTCGGCGACGCTCTGCATCTTGCCGGGAACCAGCCGCAGGCCGCCCTTGATCACCAGCATGAACAGGCCGAACACGAGGGCAATGCCGATCCACATGACGATGATCGCCTTGTTGATGGAAAGGTCCAGCCCCAGAAAGTGGATGCCGATGATGGGGTGCAGCTCGAAGTGGTGTAGCGGGTTTTCCATTTATTATTTCTGAATATCGTGGTTGGGATCCGGAGGGTCGTCGTCCGAATCCGGGTGATCGTCGTTATCGTTTTTCGGGGCGTCCTCTCCCCAGTCCTGTTCCATGGCCATGCCCGCCCGGTACACGTTCAGGCACCCCGCCGCCCCGCCAAACAACACGCCGAGTGCGAGAAACCAGGGATCGGTGCCCAAATAATAGTCCAGCGCATAACCCATCAGCGCCCCGATGAGGGTCGCCACGGTCATTTCGGTGCCCAGTCTGAATGCGTAACTCAGGCCCTGGCGTAGGGGACTCCCGGATTTCATTTTTTTTGTCGTGGGGGTGACAAGGCCAGAAAGGCTAAAAACGCCTAATCATACAACACCGACCCTGTTTTCCAAAAGAAATTCTCGGGATTCTCAAAAAGGTCCCGGGAATTTGACAAAAATCTGAAATGTTCGCGCGTTGACCGCTCGAATTGCAGGGAGATAAGGAAGGATGGCAACCGCCAAAACCGCCCCTCACCTGAATGACTTACCCTATCACTAGGGGCCGGTCCAGCTCTTTGAACATCAAGACCGTTTGGGCCGCAAAAAAATAACGCCGAACTTCCAATCTGTCAATTGAAAAATCCCGCGTCATCCTGCCAGCGCGTCCCGGGCACGGCTTGAGGAAACCATTTGGATTCTGCTTGTTCGAAACCCCTCGGAACCCTCGCAGGAAATCCGCCGGTTGGAACTAATAGGGCATTTCCCCGTACTTCTTTTCGTAATCCGACAGAGGCAGCATATCGATGGCATCCCAGGGACACCCTTCCAGGAACGTGTCCATGGGCCCCTTGGAAACGCATTTCTTGCACCCGATGCACAACAGTTCATCCACCAGCACCACGTTGAACGCCGGGGCGTAGGGATTCTGCACTTCGTACATGCAGTTTTCCACCGGACATTCGGTGATGCAGATCGGCGAGCCGCTGCAACCGGTGCACGCTTCGTTGATAACTGCTAACTCTTTCGGCTTGCGTTTTCTCTGTGCGGAACGTTTTGCTCTTTCGGCTACGGCCATGTCAATTCTTCCATACGATTGGTATCATGTTTCAGCCACATTGTAGCAAACAGGTGGATTTTATAGCAAAATCCAAATTGGGATTCAATATCAATCCAACATTTTCCCAAACCGCCGCCCTCTTCCACGCCCTGCCTCCGGCTTTTTCATTTACAGGGGCGGGTCCATATACTATGATATTCACTGGATTTAAGGCCTCCTCTTATATATGAGGAGACCCTCCGTGCACCGTTCACCCCGGTGCCGGCGTGACACACTGCGCACAGTCCCTCGTTTACGAGCTAAACATTTGAATATATGTATTTTATCAGGTCCACATGCCCTTCGAGACGATACTTGGCCAAGGCCAGGCTAAACATATTATCAGTCGTGCCATCGAAAACGGCACGGTAGCGCACGCCTACCTGTACTACGGCCCCGAAAGCGTAGGCAAAAAGCGAATGGCGATGGAATTCGCCAAAGCTCTGAATTGCGCCCAGCCCGGCACCGACGGTGCTTGCGGTGTGTGCCCGTCCTGCCTCAAAATCGATCAGGGCCAGCACCCGGACGTGTTCCTGCTGGAACCGACCAAGGCCAGTTCCACCGCCCGCGACGCCGCCATCAAGATCGAAGAAATCCGCGAATTGCAAAAGAAACTCGGCTACACGCCCTATGAAGGCCGCTACAAGGTTGCGGTGATCGACGGTGCCGAGAAAATGAATCCGCAGGCCTGCAACGCCTTCCTCAAAACGCTGGAAGAACCCCCCGGCTCAACGCTCCTGATCCTGGTCACGTCGAATCCCTACCAGATGCTGCCGACGCTGATCTCGCGCTGCCAGGGGGTGATGTTCCATCCGCTGCCGCCGGAAGCGTTGCGTTCCATCCTCGAAACCCACCCGGACAGCGAAGGCATGCTGGACGAGGAAATCGAATTACGGGTGCTGCGTTCGCAGGGCCAGGTGGCGCGTGCCCTGGCGGAAGATGTGGCCGAGATCGCCCGCTACCGGGAGGAACTGCTGGCATTGATCGGCCAGTTGAGTTTTCGCCGCATGGACGTGCTGTTTCAATGGTCGCGCGAGGTGGCCCGTGGCGGCGACACGCAAAAGATATTGGAAGAACTGCTGGGCCTGCTGCGTGACCTCGCCGTGCTGCAGGCGGGTTGCGGCGCCGAGGCCTTGAACAATCGCGATCTTGCGTCCCGGCTGGCTCCGCTCACACAGGGCAAATCGCGCGCTGCGGTGTTGCACATGATGGATGCGGTGTTCCGCACCCGTCACATTTTGAATATGAATGCCAACGTTCAGCTCTCTCTGGAGAACATGCTTCTTCAGTTCTGTGAAGCGGCGTGAAGGACACTCCATGCAAAACGAACCAGTGAATTCAGACTCCGCCGCAACGTCCCCGGATGCGGAATCGACGCGCCCGAAATTTGTCATCGGTATCCGCATGCGCGGCCGTGACAAGACGCAGTTGTGCGACCCGAACACGCTGAAGCTCCGCGTCGGCATGGACGTGATGGTCGATACCGAGGACGGTCCGCAGATCGGAGTCGTCGCATCCAACAAAATCATCAACATCCGCAAGGACGCCTGCCACCCGCTCAAAGTGCTGCGCCTCGCCAACGACGAAGACCGTCACCATGAGGAAGAAAAGCGGCAGCGCGAAAGCAAGTCCACGGTGCTCTGCCAGGAGTTGATCGAAAGCCTGAAGCTGCCGATGAACCTGAGCCGCGTCGTGTTTTTCGAGGAACTCAACAAGTCGGTGTTCTACTTCACCGCCGAGGGCCGCATCGATTTCCGTCAGCTGGTCAAGGAACTGGCCTCGCGCCTGCGCCATCGAATCGAGATGCGGCAGGTCGGGGTGCGCGACGAGGCCAAGTCGATCAACGGCCATGGCGTGTGCGGCGAGGAGTTGTGCTGTTCGCGCTTTTTGCCGGAATTCACCCCGGTGACCATCCGCATGGCCAAGGACCAGGGCCTCGCGCTCAACCCCAGCAAGATTTCCGGCGTGTGCGGCCGCCTCATGTGCTGCCTGCAATACGAACACAACATCTACAAGGACCTCATCAAGGAAATGCCCAAACTGGGCAAAACCATTTCCACTCCGGATGGCAAGGGCCGTGTGATCCAGAACGACATCCTGAAGCATAAGGTGACCGTTCGCCTTGAGGACGATTACATCATGTACTATGATCTGGAAGAGCTTCGTGACTACCTGACGCCGCAGCCCCACGCGCCCACGCAGCCAGCCAGCTAACCCACAACCCCGAACGCCACCGACATGAATCGAAAGTTCTACATCACCACACCCATTTATTACGTCAACGACGTGCCCCACATCGGCCACGCCTACACCACCATCGCCGCCGACGTCGCCGCCCGCTACCGCAGGCTCGATGGCGACGACGTGTTTTTTCTGACCGGCACCGACGAGCACGGGCAGAAAGTCCAGCAGGCGGCGGAGCAAGCCGGACGCAGCGCCCAGGCGTACGTCGATGCCCTGCACAAACCGTTCAAGGACCTGTGGGCGCGCTTCAACATTTCCAATACCGATTTCATCCGCACCACGGAGGAACGCCACACCCGGGTGGTCCGCGAAATCCTCCAGGCGCTCCACGAGAAAGGCGAAATCTACCGCGACAGTTACGAAGGCTGGTACTGCATGCCCGACGAACGTTTCTGGACGGAGAAGGACCTCGTCGAGGGCAACTGCCCGGAGTGTGGGCGCAAGGTGGAAAAGATCAAAGAGTACAATTATTTTTTCAAGATGAGCCAGTATCAGGAGTGGCTGATCGATCACATCCAGAAAAACGAATCGTTCATCCTGCCCGCGTCGCGGAAGAACGAAATCCTGGGCTTCCTGAAAAAACCACTGGAAGACCTCTGCATCTCGCGGCCCAAGGAACGCCTCGCCTGGGGCATCCCCCTGCCCTTCGATGAGGATTACGTCACCTACGTCTGGTTCGACGCGCTCATCAACTACATCTCGATCCACGGCAGCCACGACGAGATTTTAAAATGCGATTACTGGCCGGCGGCGCATCACCTCATCGGCAAGGACATTTTGACCACGCACGCGGTGTACTGGTCCACCATGCTGAAGGCCATCGGCATCTCGCCGCCTCTCAATATTTTCGCGCACGGCTGGTGGACGGTGGAAGGCAAGAAGATGTCGAAGTCGCTGCGCAACGTGGTCGAGCCGAACCTGTTGATCGACCAGTTCGGCGTGGACGTCATCCGCTATTTCCTGATGCGCGAGGTGCCGTTCGGGCTCGACGGCGATTTCTCGCACAAGGCGTTGATCGGTCGCGTCAACAGCGACCTCGCCAACAACCTGGGCAATCTGCTCAACCGCACGCTCAACATGCTGGGCAAATACTTTGAAGGCCGCGTGCCGGAAATAGATGTCGAAGGCGACGAGGACGCAGGCCTCAAGGGCAAGTCCAAGGAAGTGGTCGAACAGGTCAACGAGTTGTACGACGAGTTGGCCTACAACCGCATCCTGATGAAAATCTGGGAACTGCTCGACGCGTCCAATCAATACATCAACAGCACCGCGCCGTGGAACCTGGCCAAATCCGACGACGGCAAAAAACGCCTCGCCACCGTGCTCTACAACGCCGCCGAGGCCTGCCGTGTCATCGCCATTCTCATCCACCCGTTCATGCCGGATACGTCGAAGAAGATGATGCAGCAACTCGGCGTCGAAACCCCGATCGAGGATCAGGGTCTGCCTTCCATCCGCACCTGGGGCTGGCTGTCCGCCAGTGCGCAGTCGAAACAGGGCGAGCAGATTTTCCCGCGCATCGAGGACAAGGCCGCTGAAAAAATCCTGGCCACTGTGGAAGTGAAGGCCTCCGGCGACGACGGCGCCGCCGCGGTAGAGGAAGACAACCTCATCCAGATCGACGATTTCATGAGGCTCGATCTGCGCGTCGCCCTCATCCTCGAAGCGGAGAAGGTGAAGAAATCAAAAAAACTCATCAAGCTGAAGGTCGATCTCGGCCACGAACAGCGGCAGGTGGTGGCGGGCATCGCCGAAAGTTACGAACCGGAGCAGCTGGTCGGGCGCAAGGTGATCCTCGTCGCCAACCTCAAACCGGCGAAACTGATGGGCATTGAATCGCAGGGCATGATCCTGGCGGGCAGCGATCAGGGCAAGGTCGTCCTCGCCGGATTCGACGAAGAATTGGAACTGGGAGCGCGCGTGAAATGATCATCGACACCCACGCACACATTGACATGGCCGATTTCGACGCCGACCGCGACGCCATCATCCAGCGCGCCCGCGACCACGGCGTCAAATACATCGTCAACATCGGCTGCGACATCCCGAGCAGTCACCGTTCGGTGGCGCTGACGGAAGAGCACGACTTCATTTACGCCGCCGTCGGCATCCATCCGCACGACGTCAAGGACATCGACGACAACACCTATCTCGAGCTGCGCGAACTCTTGCAACACCCACGCGTGATCGCCGTCGGCGAGACCGGCCTCGACTACTTTAAAAACTATTCGCCGCACGACCTGCAACGCGCGCATTTCCGCAAGCACATCGAACTGGCGCGCGAGCACAAAAAACCGCTGGTCATCCACAGCCGCGACGCCAAGGAAGACACCCTCGCCATCCTGTCCGAGTACTATCCGCAAGACCCGAACGGACGCGCCGGCATTTTCCACTGCTTCACCGGCGACCAGGAAATGGCGGAAGCGGCGCTGGCTATGGGCTTTTACATTTCCTTTTCCGGCGTGGTGACTTTCAAAAATGCGGAGGACCTGCGCGCCGTCGCCAAAACCATTCCAGCGGATCGTCTGTTCGTCGAAACCGATTGCCCCTACATGGCGCCGGTACCCATGCGCGGCAAACGCAACGAACCGGCGTTCGTCAACCACACGGCGGAGTTTCTGGCCGAATTGCGCGGCACCAGCGTGCAGGACCTGCACCGCACGGTGGAGCTCAGCTTTTTCGATTTGTACGGCATCGGCAACACCGCGCAGTCCGGCACCATTTCGTACCAGATAAGGAACTCGCTCTATCTGAACCTGACGCAACGCTGCACCGCCAATTGCGTGTTCTGCACGCGTATCTCGAAACCCATCGTGCAGGGTTACAACCTGGCGCTGGACCGCGAACCCACCGCCGACGAGGTGTGGGCGTCGATCGACGACCCGGCGAAGTACGACGAGGTCGTGTTCTGCGGCTACGGCGAACCGACGCTGCGTCTCGACGTCATCAAAAACGTGGCGCAAAAAATCAAGGCCGCGGGCGGACGCGTGCGGCTCAATACCAACGGCCACGGCAACGTCATCAACAAACGCAATATTCTGCCGGAGCTCGCAGGCCTCGTCGATTCCGTATCGATCAGCCTCAACGCCGACAACTCCGACGCCTACGATGAAGTCAGCCAGCCATTGCCGAATTACCGCGGTCGCATCTACGACGAGATTCTGAAATTCATTGAAGATGCCAAAGTTCACATCCCGGAGGTGCAGGCCACCATCGTGACCCACCAGCAGGACGTGGACGAAGACAAATGCGCGGAGATCGCCGAGCAGCAGTTCGGCGTCACGTACCGGCCGCGCCGTTACAACATCGTGGGGTGACTATCATGCGGCAATGGATTCTGCTGGGCGGCATTCTGGGCGGGTTGAGCGTCATGCTGGGCGCGTTCGGAGCGCATTCCCTCAAGGCGGTGCTGACCGAAAAAAGCCTGGCCACGTTTCACACCGCGACGCAGTACCAGTTCTTTCACAGCCTGGCGCTGGTGCTGGTGGGCCTGCTCGCGCATCAACTGGGTGAGGGCCACAACTCGAAGGTCATCAAGGCCGGCTGGTTTTTCCTCGCGGGCATCGTTTTGTTTTCGGGCAGCCTCTACTGGCTGGCGCTGGGCGGCCCCAGGGTGCTGGGTCCGGTGACGCCGCTGGGCGGCCTGTCGTTCATGACCGGCTGGTTCCTGCTCGCCTTCTCCATCCCCAAAAAGTAGCGCACCCCTCAACGACGCACGCCCCCTGCCCGCTTTCACGCAGACAGACACCCACACAAACTATTATTGTTACGGAATGAGAGTTTCTGTTCGCAGAGGATGCGAACGGCGCGTCAGCGGTTGTTGTTGTCGTCGTCGTCGGGAAGGATGATGTCCTGGTTCATCATTTCGATTTCCTTGAAGATGCTCTGGAAGGAATCGAAAAACTTTTCGAAATCGACGCGATTCTGACTGATGGTGCTTTTCAGCATGTCGAGGCGGATGACGAACAGTCTCAGAAACTGGTCCTTGAACTTGCCGATGAGGTCCGGCCCCAGCTGGTCCATGTGATCCTTGTTGAAACGCAACACCGTGGCAGCGCTTTTGGCAAGAACGCTGGTCACGCGCGGCACCGCCTTGACGAACGGCACATCACCGAACAGCGCGCCGGCATGCAGCTCGGTGATTTCGTGCCTCAGGTCTTCGCCGGCGGAGATGATCACCACCCCCTCCAACACGAAATACATGGTAGGGTCCGTGGTGCCCTTGCGGATGATGCACTCCCCGGCCGCCAGGTTCTGCACGGTTCCCGGCACCTGTGCCAGCTTCTGTTTGTCTTCTTCAGAGAAATCGTCGAAAAATGAAATGCGATTCAAATGATCGACCACGTCTTCGGTTTTCATCGCTTGCGCCATCCTGTTAAAGAAAGAGGCCCCGAGTCGCGGGACCCTTGAAAAGTATAATCCAGATTTCCCGCAGTTGAAACCGTTTTGCTTGAAAAAACCGAAAGATACGTTCCCATCCCCTTTTCCTCTGCGGGCGTCCCCACCTTTTCCCGTTCTCCATTCGGGCTCAATTAAAATAAATTAATATTCCATTAATTCAAACTTAATTCACCGTCCTTATCCTAAGTGCAGAGACTTGGAACCCATTCCAGGCAAAAATTAGACAAACCACTCTTCTCCCGATGGAGACACACCATGATGAAACCGAATTGGAAAATTCTCACTGTGGCGGCGTTGCTGTTTGTCGGCATCCCCATGCTTTCTATTGTGGGAAGCGGTCGGAGTCTGCAAGCGGGCAACGCGTATGCCCTCAGCACCGATATCAACCCGGTCGGGACCAACCGCATCACCGAAGTGGTGAAGTGGAACGACCAGGCCGTGGTTGGCGTTCACTCCACCATGAAGGTGGCTCAGATGCGCGGCTCCAGCCCACACAAGCCCTTTGGGCAAACTCCTTTTGGTCCAGGCGCACCGATGCCGCAACCGGCTCCACAGGGGTCCGGTTCCGGATTCATCATTGACGCCGAGGGCCACGTCCTCACCAACAACCACGTGGTGGACGGAGCGGACAAGGTTCAGGTGCAGTTGCACGACGGTAAGGAGTATGAAGCCGAGCTCATCGGCCAGGACGCGGTCACTGACATCGCCCTGCTGAAAATCGTGCGCAAGGATGGCCACACCTCTCCGCTGCCGCACATGAAGCTGGGTGACTCCGCAACGCTGGATGTCGGTGAATGGGTGGTCGCCATCGGCAACCCGTTCGGCCTGCAACACACCGTCACCACCGGCATCGTCAGCGCCAAGGGGCGCAACCTGGGTGCGGGACCGTATGACGCCTTCATCCAGACCGACGCTTCCATCAACCCCGGCAACAGCGGCGGTCCGTTGCTCAATATGAACGGCGACGTGGTCGGCATCAACACCATGATCCTGTCCGGCAACGGCGGCAACGTCGGCATCGGCTTCGCCATTCCCATCAACATGGCGAAGTCGATCGTCAGCGATCTGATGAAGGACGGCAAGGTCACGCGTGGCTGGCTGGGCGTCACCATTCAAAAGATGACGCTGGAGCTGGCCTCGTCATTCGGCCTCAACGAACCTCAGGGCGTGCTGGTCAACGGCGTGCTGCCGAAAGGTCCGGCGGAACGCGGCGGCCTGCTGCGTGGGGACGTCATCGTCCAATACAACGGGCAGGAGCTGGCGGACTTCGCCGACCTGCCGAAGCTGGTGGCCAAAACCCGGCCCGGCGAGACCGTGACGCTGAACATCCTGCGCAACGGCAAGCCCGCGACGGTGCAGATCACCATCGAGAAGATGCAGGAAAGACAGGCTTGATGGCGAAAGGTTCCTCCTCCCCTTTCGCTCCCTGGGCAGAAGGCCCGGACTCCCCCAGTCCGGGCCTTTTGTCTTTTTCAATTCCATGAGCGCGATCAGGGTTTCGCGTAAACGGGAACGAGGAAGCGGCTGTCGTAATCGACTCCGGGCGTTTCGGCCTTGATCTCGATTTCCCAGAACCGTCCCGGCCGCCCGCTCAACTCCGTGGTCATCTCCTTATTGTCCGGCAGGTCCCATTCCATCAAGAACCCGCCGCTGCGGGAAGCGCCGGAGTTCATCGTCCGTTCTTCACCGTAGATCTGGTAACACACCACTTCGCGCGTGCGCCTCCGTCCGGAGTACCGCGTCTCATACACTTCCTCAATGTAACGCAGGTTCAGCGTGACCGAATCGAACGCGGCGGGCATGCCTTCCAGCGCCAGCTTCATCTTCTCCCCCAGGTGAAACGGAAACCCCAGAAAGCGCAGGCGGCTGTTGCCGTATTTGAGGAACTGCATGTATTTGCGGATGCCGTCGCCGATGATCAGGACGACGATGAAATCGAAAAAGATCACCACGAACTTCACCCACGTCGGCACGCTCTTTTCTTCGCTGAACCAGACCATGTAATGAAACGGCGCAAGGAAGGCGATGAAGGTGAGCGCCGCCGCAAAATGCTTCATCACTTCTTTCAGTTTGTTTTCGGAGACGCCGAGCGGGTCCCAGACGTAATCCCACAGCCAGGGCTGGTGCAACGAACGGCGGCGGCCCTCCTCCACCTTCTTTTTCAAGCCGAGCCCGATGACGCCGTGCACCATCATGTAAGCCCCGGCCAGGAAGAACAATCCGGCGATCAAACCGATCATCCACATCGGTGCGTGCACGCTTTTCGGATCCACGCCGATGACGCCCTGCGACACCAAAAACAACATCACGCCAACCCCGGCGAACGGCAGGCCGAAGAGGATGGACGGCCAGCCGTGAAGGGTGGTGCCGCTCACCGAATTGCGGCTTTTGCCCAGCCGCACGCGTTCCCAATTGACGGTCGATTCCCCCTGCATCGCGCCCCCTCATGGTTGTTGATGCCTTCCATCCAATATAAAGGCTGGACGCGGGGTGTCAAATGACACATGTGGGCACTGGGGAAAAGCTCACATCAAGGAGATGACGTAAAGGGACGCCTCCCTATAAGGAAAGAGGCCGGGAGCTTTAAACTTTGCGGCGGCGGTGGCGCCAGCGGCGCAGCAGGAGGGTTGTCAGAGTGAGAAAGAGAAACAGGAAGACCACCAGTTGCGGCCAGAACGGCTCCTGCCCCCAGTCCGGCCCGAAGTACACACTGCCGGTGATGTCGCTGGAATAATGTTTCAGCATTTCTCCGTATTCGACCAGAAGGTGCACCGGGTACTCGCCACCGGGACGCCCCACCACCTTCTGCACCGGCACTTCAAACTGTTTTTCCTGTCCGCCGTGGATGGTGAAGCCGCGCATTCCCTGAAAACTGCGCGCCGTCAATTCCGGCGGCAACAGCAGCATCAATCGCACGTTCTTGAAGGACGTGGAATTGTTGCGGATGGCGATGCGCAGGGTCGAGGTGTCCGTATTCTCCCGGTGCCGGGCCTCGATGTCACCGTCGATGACCGCCCGGAGGGGTTCTTCATAATGGAACGAACTGGTGTGCAACTGTGTGCGGGTGGCGTCGCTGTCGGCGTCGTTCTTATAATTGACCATGGCGACGAGGGGGTAACTGCCGACCCGCACCACCGGCGGATGCTGGTCGTTGACCAGGGTCACCGACTGCCCCGGCTTCAGTTCGTGGATCATCGGCATGTGCGACATGGTGTGATGAAAATGAAACATCGGGTGCACGTGGTGCAGCGATCGGGAGCCGGTGTTCTCCAAGTGAAGGGTGATGCGCACGCGTCCGTCTTTTCCCACCACAGGTGTGGTGTGGATATCAAGCGGCGCTGCCGATGCCAGCGCGGCGGACGCTAGCACCGCCTGCAGGCCTGCCAGCAACAGCGTTACGGCAAACATCCGCACGCTTCTTGAAAACGCCGTCCCTCCGGCAGTCTGTGTCTGCGAGTCCGACATGCCCCGATTTTATCACATCGCCGGTTCCGATGGGCGGGCTATCTGGAAACCGCCGCCACAGATCACCAGAGGATGTAGGGCGGCAGGCAGAAAAGGTGCTATCATGAGGCCAACCACAAGACCAACTCAAGGGGGAGATTCGAACCATGAACGGATTCATCGTCGGTCTTATCATCATCCTCATCATCCTGTTCAGCGCCTTCAAGGTGCTCCGTGAATACGAACGCGGCGTCATTTTCCTGCTCGGCAAGTTTTACAAGGTGAAAGGTCCCGGCCTGATCCTCGTCATTCCGGTTCTGCAACAGATGGTCAAAGTCAGCCTCCGCACCGTGGTCATGGACGTGCCGCCGCAGGACATCATCACCCGCGACAACGTCACCGTGCGCGTCAATGCGGTCGTCTATTTCCGGGTGCTCGATCCGCAGCGCGCGGTCATCGACGTCGAAGACTACCTCTACGCCACGCAGCAGTTGTCGCAGACCACCCTGCGCAGCGTGCTGGGCAAAAGCCAGCTGGACGACCTGCTGGCCCACCGCGAAAAGATCAACGATCACCTGCAGAAGGTGATCGACCAGCAGACCGAACCCTGGGGCGTGAAGGTCGCCAACGTCGAGTTGAAAAACGTCGATCTGCCTACCGAGATGCAGCGGGCGCTGGCCAAGCAGGCCGAAGCCGAGCGCGAGCGGCGCGCCAAGGTGATCCACGCCGAGGGCGAGTTCGAAGCCAGCCAGCGCATCAGCGACGCGGCGGACATCATCCACGCGCATCCCCCGGCGTTGCAGTTGCGCTTCCTGCAAACCATGGTGGATCTGTCGGTGGACAAAACCAGCACCGTGTTTTTCCCGTTCCCACTGGAGATGCTGCAATCGCTGGCCGGATCCCCGAAGCCGGACAAGAACAATCCGGGAACGGCCTGAAAATCAACCCCCTAACCGGGGTCGGAGAAAGCCGGATGGTCCCACTCCGTATTTTTCGTTAGAGTTCTTTTGCGCGGGAAAAACAGCCGCCGATGTAATAAAATAGAGACAGAATGTAATTTTTTGGACTGTTACCTGAATGGACCCGGCGCACCTCATAAATGAGTTCCTCGACCGCGTTCGCCGCTACCGGACTCGGGTCACGTTCCTTCAGGGAACCTACCTGATTCTGTTCCTGCTCGTCACCGGAGCCCTGGCGGCCAACCTGCTGGCCTATTTTCTGGACGATCCCGGCCCCTGGCTGTTCCCCTTCCTGGTTGTCTGGTCGGTGCCGGTGCTGTACCTCCTGGTGCGCACCTTCGTTGTCGAGTGGTTCCTGCGCCCGAAGCGCGAGCAGACCGCCCTGCTGGTGGAAAACAAGGTCCAGAGCCTCAACAACCACCTCATCAATTCCGTCCAGTTGCAACCGCATCTCGAAGACGGCACACGCACGGGCGCCTCCCGCGATATGATCGTCGAGCTTCTGGCCCGCACCGAGCGCGCCATCCAAGACATCGATCCCAAATCCATCGTCTCCACCGAACGCCTGCAACGCACGCGTTACGCATTGGTCGGCGCGTTGGCAGCGTTGCTGGTGATGGCGCTCAGCCTGCCGGAGTTCTGGACGCGCGGCTACGACAACTGGATCACGCCGCCGGTCGAAGCCAATACCGCCCAACGCACCGCCGGCCCGATCGATGCCACCGGTACGGAAGGTCCCAAATTCAGCTACGCCATCGAGTCGCTGTCGCTGGTGTTCAACTACCCGGCCTACACGCAGATGAAACGTGTGTCGTTGAAACATTCCGAGGGCAAGATTCACGTGCTGCCCGGCACCGAGGTCGAGATCACGGCGCGCACCAACCATCCGGTTGCCGGCGCGTCGCTGGTGTTGAACAATCGCGACAACCTGTCGATGGACACTCTGGGCGACAACACAATTCAAGGCCGCTTCATCGTCAAGGAAAGCGGCTTCTACCAATTCCGCATCAAGTCGCCGGATGGCCACAAGGTGCTGTTGCCGACGAAATACCCGATCGAACTGGGACAGGACAAAGCGCCGACCATCCGCATCTTCCTCAGCAACCCAAAGCCGGTGTACATGGTCACCGACCAGATCCAGTTTTATTATGAAGCACACGACGACTTCGGCCTCGGTCGCGTCAACCTGATCATCGACATGGACGGCCAGATCACGCGCCGCACGCTCAAACGCTTCAAGAGTAACGAGACGGAAGCCAAGGACGGGTACACCTGGGAGCTGGCCACCATGGCTCTGGAGCCGGGCAACCGCATTCAGTATTACCTGGAGGTTGAGGACAACGACAATGTCTATGGTCCCAATACCGGACAGTCGGAGATGTTCTCGTTTGAAATTTTCGACGAACGCAAAAAACGCTGGGACCTGCTCGCCCTGCAGGACCAACTGGTTGAGAAAATGGTGACGCTGCTGGCCAAGACGCTGGTGTCCCATACGGAGCCTTTGGCGGACACGCCGGAGGATCTGACCCGCTACAAGAAAACCCTCGCCTGGACCACCGACCGCCTGATCGAGATCATCAACCTGGCGCAGGCCATCCAGACGCAGGCGCAGGACGTGAACTCGTTCCCGAAGCCGTACCTGACGTTGATGAGCAACATCATCAGCGGCCTCAATGCAATCCGCGAAGACCAGATTCAGGCCATGAATCAACTCAATGACGCCCTGTTCAAAACCACGCCGATCGCGTTCAACGCCGCGCCCGGCGGCCCGGTGATGGAACGCCTCATCACTCATCTGGAACGCGACGTCCTGTTCCTGGTCAAGCTGCTCAACCGCGAACGCATGAACCAGGTCATGGATCTGGACCGCGAGTTGTCCAACCTGACCGAGAACCTGCGCGAGGAGTTTGAAAAGATCAAGAACAAAAACTCGCCCAATGAAACCGCCGAATTCAAAAAAGCGATGGAAAAAATCCGCGAAACCCTTCATCAGATCATGGAGCAGCTGTCGAAACAGATGCAGGGGCTCCCGGACGAATTCCTCAACAAGCAGGCGCTCGAAAATATGAACATGGAAAACCTCAACGCCTCGATGGAAAAACTCAAGGACCTGGTCGAACAGGGCAAATTCGAGGAAGCCATGGCGGAGATGGAAAAACTGATGGACGACCTGCGCGCGTTCTCGGAGAACCTGGAAAACCTGAGTGAAAACCAGGAAAACATGGTCGATCTTGAAATCATGCGGCAGATCGATGAGTCGCTGCAAAAAATCGATGAACTCACCGAGCAGCAAAAAGGTCTGCTCGACAAAACCATGAGCATCAACAAATCCCTGCGCGCCCAGCAGTTGGGCCTGTTCGAGGATCGGCTCAATGAATTTTTCGCCAGCCTGAAGAAAGATGTCAACGCCATTCAGTCCATCCTGCGCGCGGACGAACGACTGCTCGAAACGCATCCCGACATGCAGACACTGGTGGAGTTGATGGATAAGGAAGATGCCATCAGCCGCGAGATCCGCGACCTCAGTGAGAAAACCCTGGGGTTGCTGGGCAAGGAAGAGGAACACCGGCAGAGTTTTGTGGAACTCAAGCAGAAACGGTCCGAACTGTCCGACGTCATGGATCGCATCCATTCCCTGCACATGAAGATGTTCCACGGCTTCAAAAATTACCTGCCCGAGTTGAATTCCAAGTACGACAAGCTGGAGGAGTTCACCGAGCTTCAGGATCTGTTTGAATTCAATTCCCTGTTCAAGCAGACCTACCCCGATATCCTGCGCTGGCAGAACCACTTCCGCATGTCGCGCGATATCGACAAGGCCCTGTTGAGCCGTATCGAAGATGATCTGTATGAGGTCTCACGGCTCAACAGCGAAATCTCGAAGAAGCTGGGCACCATGATGCAGTCCCTGCAACAGAACTACCAGAGCCTGCTCACCGATGAGGAAAAGAAACAGTTGCAGCAGATGGCGGGCGAGCAGCAGGGCCTGTCCCAGCAGACCGAACAGTTGTCCGAGTTGTTCAATGAGATGAACCGCAAGAACCCGATGATCAGCCCCCGCCTGTCCAACAAGATGACCGGCACCGGACGCTACATGAAACAGTCGCAAAGCCGCCTCACCGACCAGCGCGTGCAGGACAGCATCGAGTCGGAGAACAACGCGCTGCAGGGACTCAACGAAGTGCGCGACATGCTGCAACAATTGAAAAGCTCCGGGCAGGGACAGGGCAAGCCGAAGTCCTCGCTGCAACTGGGCAAAGGCAGCCAGCGCGATTCGAGCCAGAGCGGCGGCGCGCGCCGTCTGCGCCAGGAAAAAATCACCCTGCCCTCGGAGGATCAGTACCGGGTGCCGGGGCAGTTCCGCGAAGACATCATCGACGCCATGAAGAACAAGTACCCGGAAAAATACGAGCGCATGATCGGCCAGTATTATAAGGAACTGGTGAAATGAAAACGCACCTGCACCGCATCGCCGTTGCCATCGCCGTCATTCTGCTGGGCGGCGCGCTGTTTGCCGCTCCAGTGACCGCGGGGTTGCAGGAAGATATCACTAAAGGTTATTCGCTCATCGACCAGTGGCGCTTCGAGGAAGCCGAAGCCCACACGCAATCGTTGATGGACACGTACCCCGACTCCGGCGACGTGCTGTTTCTGCAGGCGCGGCTGGTGTTTTATCAAGGCGACTACGCCCGCGCGCTCGACCTTCTCGGAAAAGTCGCGGACTCCGCGCCGACCGTTAAAGAGTTCAAACACCACGTCCGCGAAACGCATCAGGCCACCCAGGGGATGGTCACCCGCGAATCGGAGCACTTCATCCTGCGCTACACCGACGGCCCGGATGCGGTGCTGGTGGACTACGCCCTCGACACGCTGGAAAAATCCTACGCCGTGCTGGGCGGCATCCTCGATCACCACCCGAAAGAGAAAGTGCGGGTGGAAATCTATCCCAGCCGCGAACCGTTTTCGCGTATCTCGCCGCTCACTTTGCAGGACATCATGACCTCCGGCACCGTCGCCCTGTGCAAGTACAACCGGCTGATGCTCATCTCGCCGGGCTCGCTGGTGCGCGGCTACAACTGGCTGGACACCATCAGCCACGAGTACGTGCACTTCCTGCTGAGCAGCAAGAGCCACAACAACGTGCCGCTGTGGCTGCATGAAGGCATCGCCAAATTCCTGGAGACGCGCTGGCGCGGTGAACCCCGCCACCTGACCCCCATCATGGAAACGGTGCTGGCCAACGGACTCGACAACGATTACCTGATCGATTTCGAAGCGATGATGCCGTCGCTCGCCAAACTCAAAACCGCCGAGGACGTGCAACTCGCCTACGCCGAGGTGGCGACGATGGTGCAGTACCTCGTGCACCTGAAAGGCCTCGAAGGACTGGAAGCGCTGGTGGCGGGCCTGAAAGACAACCGCCCCATCGGTGACGTGCTGCAGACACTGGTGGGCAAAACGCTCGACCGGTTTCAGGACGACTGGAAGGTTTATATCAAAACGCAGCAACTGAGACGCATCCCCGGCCTCAAGGTGCTCAAGTTCCAGTTCAAGGACAAACGCGACAACGGCCGCGCCGAGGATGAAGACGGCGAACGCGCCCTCATCGAAAGCCGCCGTGCCCGCGACCTCACCATGCTGGGCGACATTTTAAAGAGCCGCGACCACATCCAGGCCGCCATCATCGAGTACCGCAAAGCCATCTCGGAGTCGGACACGCTGTCGCCGGTGCTGTACAACAAGCTGGCCGACACCTACATGATCACGCGCAAGTACGATGAGTCCGAAACCCTGCTGCGGCAGAGCCTCGAATACTATCCGCAGTTCCCCAGCACGCTCACGAATCTCGGCGAGGTGGCGTTCCTGCGCAAGGATTACGAAGCGGCGCGCGAGTACTATCAGCGCGCGGAACGCATCAATCCGTTCAATCCGCAGGTCCATCAGCGGCTGATCCGCATCTACGCCGCACTGGGCGAAAACGCAAAGAAAGGACATCAGGAAACCCTGCTGGCTCTGATAAAATGAGGATGAGCCGGACATACATCTGGAAACGGAAGAATCATGAATCCCCCCTCATCCTGACCTTCTCCCGCCAGGGGAGAAGGAATCTTTTAAACCCCCTCTCTCCCTTGACGGGAGCACTCACAGAGTGACGGGCTGGGGTGGAGGGTGACTTCCTGCACCTTATATGAAAAAATAAGATCAGTTCCCTTTACTCCCTGACTTCAAAGAGACCCTACATGGACCAAACGACGCCCGATCTCGATCTCGCCCGCGAGCTGCTGGAAGCCAAAAACAACGTCCTGAAAGAAATCCGCAAGGTCATCATCGGCCAGGACGCCGTCATCGAAGACCTCCTGGTCGCCCTGTTCTCGCGCGGGCACTGCCTGTTCGTCGGCGTGCCGGGGCTGGCCAAGACGCTGCTCGTCAGCTCGCTGGCGAAAGTCCTCAACCTCAAGTTCAGCCGCATCCAGTTCACGCCCGACCTCATGCCGTCGGACATCACCGGCACCGAGATCCTGTACGAGGACCAGGCGACGAACAAACGCGAGTTCCGCTTCATCCGCGGCCCCATCTTCGCCAACATCATTTTGGCCGACGAGATCAACCGCACCCCGCCGAAAACGCAGGCGGCGCTGTTGCAGGCCATGCAGGAACACCAGGTGACGGTGGGCTCGAACACGTATCACCTCGAGCCGCCGTTCCTCGTGTTCGCCACGCAGAACCCCATCGAACACGAGGGCACCTATCCCCTGCCCGAGGCGCAGCTCGACCGCTTCATGTTCATCATCAACGTCGATTACCCGACCAAGGAGCAGGAGGTGCAGATCGCGCTGTCCACCACGTCGGGCGTGAAGCCGGAACTGGAGGTGGTGATGGAGGCCGACCGCATTCTGGCCTTGCAGAAGCTGGTGCCGAAGGTGCCGGTGTCGGATCACGTCGCGCGGTATGCGGTGGATTTGGTTAGGGCGTCACGACCGGGGAACGGCACGACGCCGGGATTCGTCACCGAGTGGGTCAGTTGGGGGGCGGGGCCGCGCGCCAGTCAGTACCTGGTGCTGGCCGCCAAGGCGCGGGCGCTGATGGACAACCGCGTCGCCGTCACCATCGACGACATCAAAAGCGTCAGCCAGCAGGTGCTGGAACACCGCATCCTGCTCAACTTCAAAGCCGAAGCCGAAAACATCAAAACCCAGGACATCATCGACAAGCTACTCGCTGAGGTGAAGGTTTGATAAGAACTCTTCCGAAAATCTTATTAATATCTCTCTTTTTTATAACTCCTGTATATGCCGACTCCGTTTCAACGCAGATTTTAAATAGTCTGAAACTGTGGCAACCAAAATCCGTAAATCACAAACAAGGAATTGTTGAAATCATCTCTAAAGAGCGGCGAGTCACAGAAACAATATATCAAGCCATGATTGGTGGAATTTGTACCGGAATAATAAAAAAGCCTAAGGGTCTAAAAGGAGTTTCTGAAATTCAGATTTTGAACCGATTTGGAAAGCAGGGATATATTTTTGAAGGCGGACAATCAGAATGTCGTGAATACAACAAAATGCCCGCCAAACAAACCAAGATATATCTACTAGGCAGAACACATATGTACTAGCAAACTTTTATTTACCGATGTGGGGATTTGAGGATGGTTTCGACGGTCCAGTCCACGTTCAGATGCTTCCCTTTTGCCCGATTGGAGAAAACCCGAAGTTCTCCAGGATCGCTACCACTTGCCCTCCGGACAGGCGGCGCAGTTTAACCATGAATCGGTTGCAGCTCCATGCTCACAATGATGGGGGCATTGGGTGACAGTTCCAACTCTTCCAGGTTCTCCCCGTCGAGGTGCAAAGCCAGCGCCTCCTGCATGTTCTTCACCGTCTCGTCGATCGTGCTCCCCTGGGTGATGACCGGCAGGCCGACGCATTCGGCGACATAGCCGCTTTGATCTCCCGGATAAAGAATGATCTGAATCACATTGCGTTTCATGAATCGATCTCCAATCAATAATGAGAGCTTCGCATAAGCCTTAAAAAGAGTGAACCCATAGATTCTTCGTCGCCTCCCTTACAGGGAGAGGAATAGGGTTCTGCTATTAGGGCGAATGATGGGTTGTCAGCCAATCCAAAAGCCACTTGTCTCCTCCGGGCGTGGCCCGGCTTCTCAGAATGACATGCTGGAGCCTGAATTGTCATTCTGAGCGTCAGCGAAGAATCTATGTTTTTGGTTTAATCCCACTTACGCAAGGGTCTCATTAATTATGTCCTCAACCGGCTTTGCCGGGCGGACGGCTCTCAATGCACTCCACGCTATTTTAGACTCAAGCCGCGGGGAAATCAAAATTCAAGGACGGCCTACCGTCTTCCGGCGAGACCCCATCATCTCCCCTCCTTTCCAAGGAGGGGATTGAGGGGAGGTATTGGTGGTCGCAACCCGTGAACACGGGTTGCACTCCAAAACCCCACCCCGACCCTCCCCTTGGTACAGGGGAGGGGGGAAAGGGACCTTATGATTCTTCCCTCACGGACCATAAGCCCTTCTTCTTCCCGCAATGATGTGCGCGTATTTACCGATGTGGGGATTTGAGGATGGTTTCGACGGTCCAGTCCACGTTCAGGCGCAGGCGCTGGCCGCTGCGGCCGTCGTACTCGACGTAGCCGTGGTCCTTGCCGAATAAGAACAGGTCACGCGTCACGTTGACGTCCTGCTTGCAGTACTCGACGATCTGGTCGAGCTTTATCTTGTCCCCGCCCAGGTATTCCTTCCACCATTGCAGTGAAATCAATCCGTCGGCGGACTTCTTCGTGCCCAGCGTGCAGCCGGCGAGGTTGTCGAGCTTGATGCGGTGGTTCTTTTTCTGGGTGAAATCGACGAGCATGTCGAAGGTGGGGATGTCGAGCAAGTCGATGTGCCGCTGGCTGGCGGCGCCCTGGATGACGGTGTAGTCGAAGCCGATGACGTTGAAACCGACCACCAGATCGGCGGACTTGAGGTGGTCGATGAGATCGGTGTAGCCCGGCCCGTCCTTCTTGTCCGGCTCGCCGTAATAAACGTGGTGTTTCGGGTCGTGGCTGTCCCAGACGACGCCGACGGCCATCAGCATGTCCTTGATATTGCCCCAGCCGCCCACTTCATCGGCGCTCTTCTGCGTCTCCAGGTCGAAATACAGGATACGCGGCCCCAAATCCTTTGGTTTTTGGGGCTTTACCGGCTCTTCCACCGGCGGCTGGGAAAACAGGTCGAGTTGATCGGGCATAGTGGGGCCTTATATCACTTTCCCGGCAGCCGATTCAAGCCCCGATACCCAAACCCAGCAATTTCAATGCCCTGCCCCCTGCCACGCAAGTTCTTCAGGCAGAGGGCAGGGGCCGCCCTGTTTTTTCCTAAAGTCCGCATATTTTAAGGCCGATAAGATCATCAGGAGCGGGCGTGGCCCGCGGCAAACGGGCGGATGCTCTGTGAGCGAACGATGGTCCATGGGCGCAAGCCGATGGGCTCCCCCTTCTCTGAAGGGGGGACCGGTCAGCGGCAACGCAACGGTCCAATTGGGAAACATCATCATGGCAATCACATCCATATTTGGCCTTCAATCCGGCTTCAACACCTCGGAAGTCGTCGAGCAACTGATCGCTCTGCAGCAGCGTCCTCTGGAAGCGAAGGTGTCCGAACGCGAGTTGCAGATCGACAAGCTCGACCTGTTCAAGGAGTTGCGCACGCTGGCTGGATCGTTCAAGAGCCTGGTGCGGACCATGGACATTCGCGACCGCATGCTGAACAAGGTTGGCGATTTCCTGGGCGACACCTCCACCGCCAAAGTCGGCGTCAACACCAGCGTGAACTCGCCCACCGGCGCGTTCGACATCAACGTCACCCAGCTGGCGCAGACGGGGATTGTGCAGTCCGACGACCGGTTCAGTGCAGCGACGGATACTTACAACCCGGGCCTGGACGGCGAATTTTTCCGGATCACAGTCGGAAGCACCGTAACCGATATCACCGTCGGCGGCGACGAAACCGTGCAGGAGATTGTGGACCTGATCAACGCCTCAGCGGCGGATGTCACCGCCAAGGTGGTGGATGACGGTTCGGCCACTCCCATCAGCATTGTGATCGAGGGCAACCAGACCGGCTCCAGCCAGGATGTGACGGCCCGTTATTTTGAAGGCGGAACGGACCAGTTTTTCACCAGCATTCAAACGGCGCAGGATTCGACGTTCACTCTCGACAGCATCAGCTACACCCGTTCCACCAATACCGTCAACGACGTCATCACCGGCACGACGCTGAGCCTGGACGCGCTGGGTTCCGGCACCATCAACATCAGCATCGACACCGACAACATCCGCACCAAGATCGAGGATTTCGTCAAGCAGTTCAACGAGGTGCAAACTTTCATTGACGAGCAGGCGTTTTTCGACAGCGACACGCTGGAGTCCGGCCCGCTGTTCGGCCAGTTCTCGGTGCGCAACCTGGAAGAAACCCTCAGCAACCTGGTTTCGAGCCAGGTGACCGGGTTGAGCAGTTCGTTCAGCTTCCTGTCGCAAATCGGCATCAGCACCCAGGACGACGGCACGTTGGTGCTGGACAGCGCCAAGTTGAGCTCGGCCTTGGTGAGCGATCCGGAAGGCGTGGCCAACCTGTTCATCACCTCCGGTTCCGCCACCGACGCCAATGTCGATTTCCTGAACGCCAACAGCAAAACCGAGCAAGGCACGTTTGAGCTTCAGGTCACCGGCGGCGTTCCGGAATTGCGCAAGGTGGGCGAAGCCAGTTTCACTGCGGCCGTGCAGGGTCCGGGCAGCACCTTCATCGGCGCGGCGGGAACCAGCGCCGAGGGTCTGGTGTTCAGCATCGATTCCTCGGAACTGGCCAGCAACGGCAGCAAGGGGACGATCGCTGTTTCCATCGGCGTGGCGGAGAAACTGGACCGGGTGCTGACATTCAACACGGACACCACGCAGAACGGCCCGTTGATGGGTGACATCAACACCACCACGGAACAAATCGAGGACCTCAATGAAGTCATTCTCCGGCTGGATGACCGGCTGAAATTGTTTGAGGACCGGATTCGTAATCAGTTTATCCAATTGGAAGTGATTCTGGGTCAACTCGACGCGCAACGAAAAGCGGTGGAGTCGTCCTTATCCAATTTGTCAGGACTGCTCAAGAAATAAATCTGCGAACACGGCCACACGGAAGACTCACAGGAGAGCGCACATATGGGACAGACACAGGGACACAAGGAATACCGGATCAATGAGGTCTCGACCTCCAACCAGGGCAAGCTGATTCTCATGATGTACGATGGAGCCATCCGGTTTGTCACCATGGCGATGGATTCTCTGGACCAGAACGATGTCGCTCACAAGAGTGTGTACATCCAGAAGTCGCGGGACATCGTCAACGAGTTGATGGTGGCGCTCGACACCGACAAGGGCGGTGAGGTGTGCCGCAATCTGGAACGGCTGTACCAGTTTGTGCTGCGCCAGTTGACCCTGGCCAACATCAAAAACGACAAGGCCTCCCTGCAGGCGGTCCTGCGTGTGATGACACCGCTGCGCGAAGCCTGGGACCAGATCTTCAACGCCGCGGAAGAAGCCGAATCCAGTACCCACTCCAGCCCGAACTCCGGCTTCGTGGCCCGGTGTTGACTCATTAAAAAATAAAAACCAGCGCGCCGCCCTCCCCATTTTTTCTTCACAACCGCTTACCGTGCAAAAATCGCCCGCCCGTACGGGCCTGTGTTTCCCGGCACCCCACGTCCGCCGTTTTATGCCCCCCATTCCTTTCCCTCTTATTTTTTTGACAACCTGTTAAAACCTGTGGTACAAAGCATCTCCCACATTTGGTTACCTATTAAATTCTTTCAATTCGAACCATGAAAATTCACGAATATCAGGGCAAACAGCTCTTCAAAAAATACAAGGTCCCGGTACCCAACGGCATCCTGGTTCACGACAAATCCGAAGCGGCAGCCGCCGCGAAGAAGATCGGCACCACCCCCGTTGTGGTCAAGGCGCAGATCCATGCCGGCGGCCGTGGCAAGGGTGGCGGCGTGAAACTGGCCAAAAGCCCGGAGGAAGCCGAGAAGCACGCCGGAGATATCATCGGTATGCAGTTGGTCACGCACCAGACCGGCCCGGAAGGACGGCTGGTGAAAAAGGTTCTGATCGAAGAGGGGATGGACATCGTCCGCGAATTGTATCTGAGCCTCATCCTCGACCGCGAGACCAGCCAGGTCATGATCATGGCCAGTGAGGCCGGTGGCATGGAAATCGAGGAAGTGGCCGAAGCCACGCCGGAAAAAATCATCACCGAACGCGTCGATCCCGTCATCGGCGTCAAACCCTATCTCGCACGCAAACTGGCGTTCGCCCTGAACCTGGAAGGCGACGTCTTCAAGCAGGCCATTCCCTTCATCATCAATCTGTATCAGTGCTTCGTGAAGGAAGACCTGTCGATGCTGGAGATCAACCCGCTGGTGGTCACCGGCGACAACCGTCTTTTGGCGCTCGACGCCAAGATCGATGTGGACGACAACGCGCTGGGCCGGCATCCCGACATACAGGAGATGCGCGACCTCGACGAGGAAGACCCCAACGAGATCGAAGCCTCCAAGTTCCACCTCAACTACATTCAGCTCGATGGCAACATCGGCTGCATGGTGAACGGCGCCGGACTGGCGATGGCGACGATGGATATCGTCAAGCACAGTGGAGGCGAGCCCGCCAACTTTCTGGATGTCGGCGGCGGCGCCAACGAGGAGATGATCGAAAACGCATTCCGCATTCTCCTCTCTGACAACAAAGTAAAAGCCATTTTCATTAATATATTCGGTGGCATTCTGCGCTGCGACATCCTCGCCAAAGGCGTGGTCGCGGCGGCGAAAAAATTGAGTGTGACTATTCCGGTTGTCATCCGCATGGAAGGCACCAACATGGAAGAAGGCCACCGCATTCTTGAAGAATCCGAAATCAACTTCATCGTCGGCAATGGTATGAAAGATGCCGCGAAAAAGGTCGTACAGGCAATCCAATGAGCATTCTCGTAGATGAAAACACAAAATTGCTGGTTCAGGGCATCACCGGTCGCGAAGGCATGTTTCACGCCGAGCAGTGCATGAAGTACGGCACCCAGCTGGTGGCGGGTGTGACTCCGGGTAAAGGCGGACAGAAGGTGCTGGACACCGTTCCTGTTTTCAATTCGGTCAAAGACGCCGTCGCCAAAACCAAGGCCAACGCCTCGATGATCTTCGTGCCGCCGGCGTTCGCCGCGGACGCCATTCTCGAAGCGGCGGATGCGGGTGTCGAATTGATCATCTGCATCTCGGAAGGCATTCCGGTGTATGACATGGTGGAAGTGTACCGGTACATCCAGGATTCCGATTCGCGTCTGGTCGGGCCCAACTGCCCCGGCGTCATCTCTCCCGGCAAATGCAAGATCGGCATCATGCCCGCACACATCCACAAAAAGGGCAACGTCGGCATCATTTCCCGCAGCGGCACCTTGACCTACGAGGCCGTCGGTCAGTTGACGGCCATGGGCATCGGCCAGTCCACCTGCGTCGGCATCGGCGGCGATCCCATCATCGGCACCCGCTACATCGACACCCTCAAGCTGTTCCAGAAGGACCGCGCCACCAAGGCCATCTGCATGATCGGCGAGATCGGCGGGTCGGCGGAAGACGAAGCGGCGTACTATATCAAGAAACACGTCACCAAACCGGTGGTCGGGTTCATCGCCGGGCAGACTGCGCCTCCGGGCCGCCGCATGGGCCACGCAGGCGCCATCATTTCCGGTGGCCAGGGTACGGCGGAAGGCAAGATGAAGGTCATGAAGAAGTGCGGCATCAAAGTGGTGAAGAGTCCGGCCGACATCGGCAAGACCCTCGCCAAGTGCCTGTAAGCGCCCTCCCCCCGATTTTTCCGGGAATCCGTTAAAAAAACAAAACCCCTTGGGATGTTCTGCATCCCAAGGGGTATGAGCCACACATCGATCTGTCCCCATTGCGGGGCACCCAATCCAAACAAAACCGCGTGGTGCGAAAAGTGCCTGACGCCGTTCGATCCTCCCCAAGCCGAGAATAAAACGCTGGACTGTCCCAACTGCCAGCATCCCAACGACTACCAACTGGATCACTGCGAAGTCTGCCACGAACCGTTGAAGCCCGGTCAGGCGGAGTAGTGAGGAAGAGCTATTCTCCCTCGTCCATCTGGGCACGCGCCTGCCGCACCAACTGCTTCAAACGTTCCTGGTAATCCAGGTTGCTGAAGTTGTCGCCGCGGCGGAAGTTGGTGAAGTACAGGTCGGCATAAACTGAGATCAGGTTGTGCAGGATCTCGTGGTTGTCCATGCCCATATCGACCATCTCTTTATAAGACGTGGTCACGAAATCCGGCGCCTCGTCCTGGATTTGCTGGTCCACGATGACATGCAGAACCGTATGGACAAAGGGGTTGACCACCTTGCCCTCGATTTCCTGCGGGTACACGGCCATCTCTCCCATCTCCCAGGCCTGATCGAACTCCGGGTGCATGTCCATGATGCGGGCGATGCACTCATCCAGTTCCTCAAAATCCTTGCCCTGGTTGCGGTCGGCCGCAACGCGAAGAACGCGTTCCTGCGTTTCTTTATCGAATTTCATGATCGCTCTCCCAACAGCGTCCGTATCGTACGAAGACGACGGCTTTAAATATTTAAATAATAGAAGGTGAGTTTCAAGGTGTTTCTGAAAAGTGTGAGCGGCGGTCCCGCCCTTTGGCACCGTACACCATGAACACCCGTTTTCCCTGGCGGACATGATATTTCGCCCAGGCCGGGGATTTGCCGTCGTAACTGGCGTCCGGGTCCTCCCCTTCCGCCTTCAAAAAATCGGGGTAATCCAACCCGGCATCAAACACGTCGCCCAGTAGGGCGTCGGAGGTGAAGCCTTTGCCGGAAAGCCGGATCTTGCTCAAAAACTGTTGAATCTCTGCCGGGTCGTTCAGTTCAATCGGTTCCATAATCAATAATCAATTTCAAGTCAGGTTTGGAATTAAGATGGTTGACCGCAAAAAAAGATTGCGAATATTTTGGTCTGGCTGAAGAGGCCTTTACGCACAGCCCATCCGTCTGGTATGATTGGATATTCGGAGTGTCCGGCCAAGCCGGAGGCCCATCCTAACACAGGTTTTGACCTTGGGGAAACCCGTTGCTCCCCAAGGTAAACCTTCATTTTAAATCAGGGAGCCTATTTACCATGTTGACTGAAGAAAACCTCGTGCTCACCCGGTCCGAGCCAAATGGAAACGGTGGCCTTCAGTTTGTGTATCGCATCAACAATTACGGAGTGGCCGCGGTCAACTTCCCCACTCAGGACATCACCCAACTGGAATGGACCGTGGATGTCATCAAGTTTCGCACTGCGGACGGCCTGCAATACGATCTGTGCCACACGACCGACCTGGCGAAAAAAACGTTGACGTTTCGCAATGACCGTGCGGTGAACGAGTTTCTGGAAAAAGCCTTCGTTTACCTTAAAAAGCCCAATTTCACGGAAGGTGTGGTAGAATAGATATCTGGACAAAAATACAATGACGCAAAAAGTTCACCTCTGGGCCTAAGCAACCCTGCAAGGCTACAACAACCAGGAAAACACTGCGGACTTTGTCCTCACCCTCTGAGGCCACATAACATATTGATTTTATTATAGGTAATAGTTATTTCCGGGCAATCGGGATTCGTAGAAGTGTCCTTCCCCCGGGAGTTTTGTCGAATTTCGACAAATTTCATTTGAAATTCTTCAATAAAATTGTATTACACGGGCAAACATGATAATTTAGTCACCGCAAATCAGGTTGTTCTGAACATTCCTGAAACCGGGACCTCGTTTCCTGTTGCCCCAAATACACCAAATAGCTAAAAAAGCTAATTAAATTAAACACTTGGAATAAACTTTTTGCGTTGAGGAGTCGTTATGACCGAGCAAACTGCAACCCAAAAAAAGGAGGAATGGGTCCCCAAAGGCGACTTGCAAAAAGTCGTGGACCCGGTGTGGTTGTTGAACGAAGCGCCGCGTGAAACCCAGTTCATCACCGGGAGTGAAGCGGCACGGGAAGCCATCCGTCGCTGCAATGTGGATTGTGCCATCTCCTATCCCATCACCCCGCAGAGTGAGACCATGCAGCAGGTGGGTTATCTCTACGATGAAGGGTATCTGAAAGACTACTATCGGGCGGAAGAAGAAATCGGCGTCATGACGGCCATTGGCGGTGCATCACGCGCTGGCGTGCGCTCCTTGACGGCGACCTCCGGTCCCGGTCTGATGCGCGGCATGGAAGCCATTGCCTCCTGGCCCGGCGCGCGGACTCCTCTGGTTCTGCTGAACATGTGCCGCGTCATCAACACGCCGCTGGCCATTCAGCCGGACAACATCGAAATTTCCTTTTTGCTGAATACCGGCATCCTGCATGCCCACGCCGAACACCAGCAGGACTTCTTCGATTACACCCTCGCCGCTTTCATGGTGTCTGAGGAAGTCGATGTCACCCTGCCGGCGGTCGTTTCGGTTGACGGCTTTTTCGTCACCCACGCCCGCGGTAAAGTGTCCATGCCTTCGGAAGAATTCAAACTGCCGCCGCGTGATGGCTGGCGTTCTGCCGTACCGGCCATGGACAACGAGAACCCGCCGGCGCGGTTGTCCCGTGACGCTCCCATTCAGAAGTCCAACTTCATCAGCTATCACATGCATGCGAGCTGGCAGCAGGAAGTCTTTGCCGCCGTCGAGCGTTCCGCCCGGCACTGGCGCAAGTACATCGGCGACCTGATCGAAGTGGTCAACCCGGATGCCGAGGAGTTTCTCATTGCTTCCGGCTCGGCCGTTTCCCAGTCCCGCGAAGCCGTCCGTCAGGAAGGCGAAGCCGGCCGCAAGGTGGGCCTGGTCAAAGTCAAGACCATCCGCCCCTGGCCGCGGAAGGAGATCATCGCCGCCGTCAAGCATGCCAAGCGGATTCTGATTCCGGAATTCAATCAGGCCGGCTGGCTGCACAAGGAAGTCTGTTCCACCCTGTACGGCAAGTGCGACGCCCAGATCTCCGGGGGTCCCCGGGTCTATGGCGGCATGACCATGCCGACGGAAATGATTCTGGATTGGCTGGCGGAAGCCCGCAAAGGCAATCTTCAATAAAACAGAAGTTGGGTTGCGTTAAGGTTGCGTTAACCCGGTATTTTGTGTAGGCTGTCCTTTTCGGGTTGCAAGTCCGGATGAGCAGCGCTTTATAACGATGTATCAACCCTTGCAGGCTGAGGGTTTTCATAAATCTTTATAAATACTTTCTTAAATATATATAGAAAGGTACCCCAATTATGTCTCTCGAAACCGTCAAACCAGCCCCTGGTTATGAGGAAATTCTCCCGGTAGAATATCGCGACCTGGTTAAGTACGGTCAGTATGGTCGTGAAGTAAAAGTCAGCGAAATGGGGAAATTCAAGGAGCTTCTGGAAGAGCATCCGATGTGCGCAGGCTGCGCGATGACGCTGTTCATCCGCCTGACGATGCTGGCTCTGCCCGCTCCGGAACACACCATCAATGTTGGTACCGCAGGGTGTGGACGTCTGGCGATTTCCCAGGCCAACATCCCCTTCATCTACGGCAACTACGGCGACACCAACTCCGTGGCTTCCGGCCTCAAACGCGGTCTGGAAATTCGTTTCCCGAACCAGCCCAAGGACGTTATCGTTCAGGCCGGTGACGGCGGATTGATCGACATCGGCTTTCAGGCACTGATGCATTCCTGGTTCCGCCAGGAGCGGTTCACGACCATCATGCTGGACAACGAAGTTTACGGCAACACCGGCGGTCAGGAAAGTGGTATGACCATGAAGGGCCAGGTCTTGAAAATGGCTCCGCGTGGTAAAGCTACGGACAAGATCGATGCTCTGGGCCTCGCCCGGGTAGCGGGTTGTGCCTACATCGCCCGGATCGCGCCGACCAACCCGGCACGTGTCGTCCGCACCGTTCGTCGCGCCATTCTCATCGCGCGTGAAGTCGGTCCGACTTTCATTCAGGCGTACACCTCCTGCAACATTGAGTATGCAATTCCGACCCCGGAAGTCATGCAGGATGCCTTCGACGTCGAAAAAGAACGTTACGGTTTTCTCGAAGAAATGACGGATGAAGCCAAGGCGTACATCACCGACCTCGAAAAGAAAGACAAAGAAAAAGCCAAAGCTGCTAAAAAATAAACGAGGAGGTTTTAAACCCATGGTAGAAGAAGTCAAACGTTATAACGTTCGCATGGCCGGCATTGGCGGCCAGGGCGTTGTCACCGCCTCTCACATTCTGAGTAACGCGGTCGTCATCGGAAACGGGTTCAGTTCCCTCGTCCCCTTTTTCGGTTCCGAAAAACGCAACGCCCCGGTTGAAAGTTACGTGCGGATCTCCAACGATGAAATTTATGAAATCGGCGAGATCGTCTTCCCCAATGTGTTGATGATTTTCAGTGCACAGGTCATCACCCTGGGCAAGTCGTACACCATGCCTTTCTATACGGGCCTCAAGGAAAACGGCATCATCCTGATCAACAACCGGGAACCGTTGAAGCTCATCCCCGATGAAGAGAAGGAGCTGGTGGATAAGAAAGCGAATATCTATTATCTGCCCGCTACCGAGCTTGCAAATGATGTCGCGGGAACCGACCTGGCCACCAACATGGCCATGTGCGGTGCCATCTCCGCCATCTTTGGCATGCCGGACATGGAATCCATCGAGGGATCCGTCAAGGATCGTTTCATCGGCAAGGGTATTGTTACCTCCGGTGGTACCGCCTCTTTGGATAGCGTCATCGAAAAGAAATTTGCCAAAAAGCAGAAGTTGCTTCAGGCAAATATGGACACCATCAAAGCCGCCTATCAGTACGCGATAGATCACAAATGGGGTGTCCATGCCGATAAAGAGAAACCGGTTGCTGTTTAACGCAACTTTTGAATTGGAGTGTAATCAAGCATGTACTATGTTGCAGATGTAAACAAGGATATCTGTGCTGAAACCAACTGCCACTTGTGCACGACTTATTGTCCTGAGGCGAACTGCATCAACTACAGCGAGGAAGATAAATCCGCCTATGTTTCGGTGGATCGCTGCAAGTCTTGCGAGATCTGCGTTTACATCTGCAGAGACGTTGCAAAACACGATGCTATCCAGATGAAGTGGATCGACAATCTGGAAGATCGTTTCGTGATCAAGCGGGTGGGAGTGGTTCAGCGCTGACCATCCTTCAGCCCATATTGGTTTGAAGCTTTAGAAGGAAAAGGTATTTGGGGCTCTCCCCAAATACCTTTTTTTTTCCCATTCACCGTCAACTTATTTTACGCTGGAGATCCTGAAGCCTAATGGAAAGAACGTTCGCTATCATCAAACCCGACGCTGTAGAACGCAACCTGATTGGAAAAATTCTTGAGCGGATCGAATCCAAAGGATTCCGGATCGTCGCCATGAAACGCACCAAATTGACTCTGGAGCAGGTCGAGGGCTTTTACCACGTGCACAAGGAACGCCCTTTCTTCAAAGACCTCACCACGTACATGGCCACCGGCGGCCCGGTCGTGCTGCTGGCCCTGGAAAAGGGCAATGCCATTGCCAGCTGGCGGGAACTGATGGGCGCCACCAATCCCAAAGATGCCGCCGCGGGCACTATCCGTAAGGATTTTGCCGTGGATATCGAAAAGAACTCGGTGCATGGCTCGGACTCTCCGGAAAACGCGGCGTTTGAATTGTCCTATTTCTTCAGCCTGACGGAAATCCAACCCTGATTGCCCTGAAAGGGGGTGAATCATGATGCATCAACCCCGGTTCCAGTCCAACAAGTTGTGGTTGAGAATCCTAGCCATGTGGGCCCTTTGGGTGGCCCTCATTGCAACGCCCCCGGCTTTTTCCCAGGATGCCCACCCCTACACGCTTTACCAGAATATGGAGAAATACGGCATCGTGGTCTGGCCGCGAAGCGCCATCTCCCCCGAAATGGAAGAGTTCTTCACCTCGATCGGGTTCAGGGAAGTCCACCAGGGCCTGGCGGTGATGCGTTTCGGCGAGGTCAATCAGAATGGCACCTTCATGATGCCGGAGTCCATTCAGAAACAGTTCGAAATCGACCGGTTTATAATTCTTCAGGTTTTGAGCGACCGGATCGGTATAATGGTAGGTATCTGGGAACAGGAATTCGGCCTCACCCTGCCCCAAAAAGTGTACCGGCTTGATGAGGTCAAAGAAAATATCCCGAAAACGCTGGATATCTTCCGGGAACAGTCCGGGAAGAAACCCATTTCCTGGCCCCGGCCATGAAATCTGGAATCCACCCCGGTGGCCCTGCGTGCAAGGCTCACCGGATGAGCAGGAGGCGCGATCATGCCGATTTACGAATACGAATGCGAAAAGTGTAAGGACCGGACCGAAGCCCTGCAGAGGACAGATGACCCGCCACTCGAAACATGTGAGAAGTGTGGAGGCCCCCTGCAGAAATGCGTGACCGGCTCCACCTTCCACCTGTACGGAACGGGATTCTACACCACCGACAACAAACGCAAGTATCTAAAATGACCCGGTTTTCAGGGGTTGGAACGTAACGGCACCCAACGGCTCAGGGCTTCCTGCACGGCTTCCGATCCCGGCAGGGGGACGACCTCTTTTTCCTTCCGGACATCGACCACGCTCACGTTGGACCCCAGCGGCTGCCACATCACAGGATCGCTGTTCACGAACACCGCCACGGTCGGCAGGCCCAGCACTGCAGCCAGGTGGGCGATGCCGGCATCGTTGCCCAGAAACCCATCGCACCGGCTGAGCAGGGCCGCGCAATCAGTCAGGGGAAAATTGTCCCATACAGGAGTCATCAGTTCACGAGCCAACGCGTGAACGGCTTCGGCCATCGTCACTTCCGCCGGACCGAGCAGAAACACGGGAGCGGCTCCCTGCTGTCGCAGCCACTCGGCTTGCTGACGAAACGCCGGCAACGGCCAGTTTTTGGAAACGCCCCCGCTGCCCGGGTGCATCACCCAGCAGCCCCTGACAGCATTTTTGACAGACAGGAGTTTCTGTTCGGCCACCGCGCAGGATGTTGCTGGAGCCTGCCAGGCAGGTGGCCAGTCCGGTTGCGGCACACGCTCCGCAAAGGTTTGCAGGTAATAGTCGCTGACATGCAATTCCCGCCGGTATGGAAACGGTGGCCGCACCACCACCTCGGCGGACAGGCGTTGCCGCATGCGGTCGGCCACGGTAGCACCGTGGTCCTGAATGAAAGCCACCACGCAGTCGTAATCTTGCAGAAACCGGTAGGGAGGCGCATCCGCCGTGTCGCCGTAAACCTACCACCACTGGAGGTCGTCGGCGGCAAAGGCTCGATCAACGCAATCGAAGCCCTGCATCAGTTCTTTCTGCCGGGCTTCGACCACGACATGGAGGCATTCCGGTTGCACCGATTGCACCGCCTGTAAAAACGGCAGGATCATCAACACATCACCCAGCGCTCCGGTGCGGATGACGACGACTTTTTTTCCGGACAAGCGGTTCATAAACACATCTCCAAAGGCTTTAAACCCTGAATTTCATTGACAATGTGGGCCCCCTTCAATAACATGAACGAAAGAAAACCTATGATTTATATAACACGAAAAGTAGAATTTTGCGCCAGTCACCGGCTGTACAACCCATCCTTTTCTGACGAAAAAAACGCCCAGGTGTTTGGCCTTTGCAATAATCCCAATGGTCACGGTCACAACTACACCATGGAAGTGACCGTGCGCGGGGACGTCGATCCGGAAACCGGCATGGTTCTCGATCTGAAGTTCCTCAAGAAGCTGGTCACCGATGAGATCATCGACAAGGTCGATCATAAGAATCTCAACGTGGACGTCGGGTTTTTGCAAGGGGTCATCCCCACTGCCGAAAATCTGGCCATCAAGTTCTGGGAAGTGCTGGAACCGAAGCTCGGCGACGGGTTGCTTCACGAAATCAAGTTGTACGAATCTCCGCGCAACTTCGTAACCTATAGAGGACACGTCCGTGAAAGAGTTGATTGAGAAGATACTGCTCGAGTTGGGAGAAGACCCTTCCCGCGAAGGCCTGAAGAATACCCCCGAACGGGTTTCGCGCTCCCTCAAGTTCCTGACCGGCGGCTACTGGGTGAACATCGACGAACTGGTCAACGATGCCCTGTTCACCGATGCCAACACCGACGAAATGGTGATCGTCAAGGATATCGACATGTTCAGCCTGTGCGAGCACCACATGCTTCCGTTTTTTGGCAAGTGCCATGTTGCCTACCTGCCTGACGGCAAGATCATCGGCCTCAGCAAGATCCCGCGCGTGGTCGATGCTTTCAGCCGCCGCCTCCAGGTGCAGGAACGGTTGACCATGCAGGTCGCCGATTGCATCAACCGGGTATTGAAGCCCAAGGGTGTTGCCGTGGTCATCGAAGCCCTGCACCTGTGCATGTCCATGCGCGGCGTGGAGAAGCAGAATTCCTTCACCACCACAAGCTCCATGCTGGGTTATTTCAAGTCCAACCCCAGCACCCGCAGCGAGTTTTTAAGCCTGATCAACGGCGGGCAGCGGTACCGCACCTGATCACCCCAAGGCCTCCGGCAACCTACATAAGTCTTTTTAATGTAGCCGGTTACAGCGCCCGGTATGCTTTGACATTGGCAATCGATCACCCTATAATGAACGTGAATTCAAACCCAATAAAGGTTTCTCCTGCTTGAACCACTCCACTTCCAGGGACTTGCTTCTCGAAAGTACGGAATACATTCCTGAAATATTCGGCACTCAGGACACCAACCTCAAACAAATCGAAAAAAAGTTCAACGTCCGCATCACCACGCGCGAGAATCAAATTCGTATCAGTGGCGAGCCGAACGATGTCGAAGCGGTCGAGCATCTGCTCGTGCAACTGCACGACATGATGGCCAGCGGCCAGCGCCTGGTCAACGGCGACATCAAGTTCGCCATCCGGCTGGTGGCCGAAGACCCTAAAGTGGATATCAAGGGGCTGTTCGACGAACGTATTCCCGTATCGCCCAAGAAAGGATTCATCACGCCCAAGGGCAACACCCAGCGCAAGATGATCCAGGCCATCCGCAAACACGACGTCGTGCTTGCCATCGGTCCGGCAGGCACCGGCAAAACGTACCTTGCGGTGGCCATGGCGGTCGAAGGCTTTTTGAAACGCCAGTTCAAGCGCATCATTCTGACCCGTCCTGCCGTCGAAGCCGGAGAAAAACTGGGCTTCCTGCCCGGTGACATCGCCGAAAAAATTCAACCGTACCTGATGCCGCTCTACGACGCGCTTTACGAAATGGTGGAGTTCAATCAGGTGCAGCAGATGATTGCGGAGGGGTATATAGAAATCGCGCCGCTGGCCTACATGCGCGGGCGCACGCTGAACGACTCATTCATCATCCTGGACGAAGCGCAGAACTCGACCCGGGAACAGATGAAAATGTTCCTCACCCGGTTGGGATTCCGCTCGAAGATGGTCGTCACCGGCGACATCACGCAGGTGGACTTGCCGCGCGGCACCCAGTCCGGCCTTTTGCATGCCAGAGAAATATTGAGAGACATTCACGGCATCGACTTGATTGAATTCGACCGAAAAGACGTCGTCCGCCACGAGTTGGTGAAAAAAATCATCGGTGCCTACGACCGGGCAGAGCAAAGCGAACCGCCTCCCTCTGCATAACAGACATCCGAGCCGGCGGTTGTGCGCGACGATCTCCCGATCACCCACACGGCGCATTCACAGGACACACTCAGGCTCAACACGCCATGCCCATTCTTGTGACCAACAACCAGTCCGCGCACAAAGTCGATGTGCGCTGGCTCAAGAAAGAGGCGAGCCGCATCCTGAAATACCTGGAGATCGGCGACGACGAGCTCAGTATTCTGTTGACCGACGACCCCGCCATCCGCAACCTCAATCATCAGTACCGGGACAAGGATCAGGCAACCGATGTGCTATCGTTTCCACAGGATGAAGATGCCGTCAATGAAAAGGGACAAGTGCTGCTCGGAGATGTGGTCATTTCCGTCGAAACCGCGTTCCGGCAGGCCACCGACCATCACCTGTCCCTGCAAGAGGAGTTGATCCTCCTCCTCATTCACGGCATACTGCACCTGATGGGCTACGACCACGAAACGTCGAAACAGGACGCCCGCTACATGAAACAAAAAACGCAGGAAGCATTCGGCCACATCTTTCCCGGCCGGCAACCCTCCGGGACCAGCAACTTCTGATTTCCCGGCTTCCACACGGGAGAGTGAGCATATGGAAAACCTCTGGGCCCCCTGGCGCATGAACTACATCAAATCGGATAAAACCAAGGAGTGTATATTCTGCACGTCGCCGCAGGCGGGCGACGACATGGGCCGCAAGATTTTGTACCGTGGAAAACTGAGTTTCGTCATCATCAATATTTTCCCGTATTCCAATGGGCACCTGATGGTGTCTCCCTATCGCCACCTCGCCTGCTTCACGGAGTTGAACGCCGAGGAAATCGCGGAGATCGGCCTGTTGACCCAGAAATCGATGGAGATTCTGCGTCAGTCGTACCACCCGCACGGCTTCAACATGGGCTACAATATCGGTAAGAGCGGCGGCGCGGGTTTCGACGAACACATCCATTCCCACATTGTTCCACGCTGGACCGGCGACACCAATTTCATGCCCGTACTCGCGGAAACCAAAGTCCACCCGGAACACATCGAAGCCACGTTTCAACGCCTGTATCCGATTTTTCAGGAACTCAAAATTTAACCACATCCGGTCATGGCCAAAACCGCGAACAAGCAGAATGTCGTGGACGACGACACCCCCATGATGCAGCAGTACCAGGGCATCAAAAAAGAATACCCGGACGCCATTTTGTTTTTCCGGATGGGCGATTTCTACGAGATGTTCAACGAAGACGCGAAGGAAGCGTCGAAAATTCTCGACATCGCCCTCACCTCCCGCAACAAGAACAAACCCAATGCCATTCCCATGTGCGGCATTCCGCATCACTCGTCCACCCTGTACATCAACCGCCTGGTGAAAGGCGGCAAGACCATCGCCATTTGTGAACAGGTGGAGGACCCGAAACAGGCCAAGGGGCTGGTCCGGCGCGAGGTCGTGCGCGTCATCACCCCCGGCACCGTGCTCGACGACACCCTGCTCGATCCCAAGAGCCATCACTTTCTGGTGTCGTTGTATTTCAGCAAAGATCACACGGGACTGGCCGCACTCGACATGTCCACCGGCCTGTTCAAAGTGACGGAACTGCCGTCCCAGGCACCGGACCTGCTCCGCGATGAGTTGAGCAAACTCGATCCCAAGGAAGTCCTGATTCCCGAAAGCGCCATGAACGGCAACGGAGCGCAACCGGCCAGCCTCGAAGACACCGGCTACTTCATGCAATCGCTGGAAGACTGGACCTTTCACCACACCCAGGCGCATCGCATTCTGACCGAACAGTTCAAAACCAAAACGCTGGAAGGTTTCGGCTGCGAAGACCGGCATGCCGCCGTGTGCGCCGCCGGAGCTCTCATTCAATACCTGAAAGACACGCAAAAGTCCGCACTGCAACACATCACGACGCTGTCCACCTTCAGCACGCAGGATTGCATGTTGCTGGACCGGTCCACGGTCAACAGTCTCGAACTCGTGCAGTCCAGCGACGGCCAGCGCAAGCATTCCCTGCTTGGATTGCTCGACGCCACCTGCACGCCACTGGGGGCGCGCCGGGTACGGGAATGGATTCTAAAACCGCTCATCCGTCTGGAACCGATCCAGCAACGCCTCGACCTGGTGGGACATTACAAGGAACACCTGCTCGAACGCAATGACATCCGCGAACAGTTGAAACACATTTTCGATCTGGAACGATTACTCGGAAAGATTTCCATGGCCACATGCGGGCCACGCGACCTGATCGCCCTCAAATCCTCGCTTCAGGTATTGCCCTCGATCCAGGAAATGATCGCCCGTTGTCCTCTTCCAGCCATGCAACGCATCCGCGAAAGCTGGGACAACCTGGAGTCGATTCATCAACTCATCGACGAACGCATCGAAGACGACCCGCCCCTCAACATCAAGGACGGCAACCTCATCAAACCCGGATGCGACGAGGAGCTGGACCGGCTGAAAGCCATCATGAAGGACAGCAACCAGGCGATCGCCAACCTGGAAGCACGAGAAAAAGAACGCACCGGCATCCCGCAACTCAAGGTCGGTTACAACAAAATTTATGGGTACTACATTGAGGTCACCAAGAAAAACCTCGACCGCATTCCAGACGATTTCATCCGCAAGCAATCGTTGGTCAATACCGAACGCTTCATCTCGCCCGAGCTCAAGCAGTACGAAACCGAGATCACCGGCGCCGAAGAAAAAGTGCAGGCCATCGAATTGAAACTGTTTCAGCAAATCCGGCAGGACATTGCTGCCGAAGGCATGCGCATTCAGGTCATGGCGGAGCGCATCGGTGAGCTGGACACGCTCATCGGCTTCGCGCAGATCGCGCATCAACATAATTACTGCCGGCCGGAGATGAACGACGCCGACACGCTGCGCCTGCAAAACGGTCGCCATCCACTGGTGGAACGCATCGATCCCAATCAGCCGTTCATCCCCAACGACACCCTGCTCGATTGCGACGGCAACCAGGTGGCGATCATCACCGGACCCAACATGGCGGGCAAGTCCACCTACCTGCGCCAGGTGGCGTTGAGTGTGCTCATGGCCCAGGTCGGTTGTTTTATCCCGGCGGAAGAGGCAACGATTGGCTTGGTGGATCGCATCTTTTCGCGCGTCGGCGCGCAGGACCATTTGCAGAAAGGACAATCCACTTTCATGGTGGAGATGATCGAGACCGCGAACATTTTGAACAACGCCACGCGGCAAAGCCTCATCATTCTCGATGAGATCGGGCGCGGCACCAGCACCTTCGACGGCATCAGCATCGCCTGGGCCATCGTTGAATTTCTACAGGGACCGGAACGCATCGGTGCGAAAACTTTATTCGCCACGCATTACCACGAATTGACCGAACTCGAAACGCTGTTTCCCAGTGTTAAAAATTACAACGTGCAAATCAAGGAATGGAACGACGAAATCATTTTCCTGCGCAAGATCATTCCGGGAGGCGCTGACAAAAGCTATGGCATCCACGTCGCCCGTTTGGCCGGATTGCCGGACCCGGTGTTGCGCCGGGCCAACGAAGTGCTGTTCAACCTGGAGAACAGCGAATACGATGAAGTCGGCACCCCCAAGCTGGCGCAACCGCACGCCCCCGCTGCCGGCCCGCAGCAACTGGGATTGTTCGGTGAGACCCCGCCGCCCCTCCTGCAGAAACTCCGGCAACTGGAAATCGACGACCTCACCCCGCGGCAGGCTCTGGAAAAGCTGTACGAGCTCCGTGATCTACTGAAAAATGGTTGATCCTGGTTCCCCCGCTTCCTTCAAAGCCCAACTCCAAAACATTCAAATTCAAGGTGGTTCATCCGGGCTCCAGCTCGCACACAATCCGAAGCTACCCCGAAAATCCTCTTGCAGCGGCTCCTGAAACAATAAAATCAATGATTGTAATTATTTACATATAATTTAAAATGCTTTAAGATTAAAGTGTTTGGTGGGGCAAAAAAATCGTTATCATCTTGCCTGTCGCTTTATGAAGTTCCCGACTTCATTCAAAGTCATCCTAAAAAGCGATATTTGAAGAGGACGCAAATTGTTGGCACATTTTTTTTCAAGATGCATGCGAAGAATCCCTCTGGTCGTACTCTGTTTCGGCTTGATGACCCCTTTCGCCTGGGCCAAACCGGTTCTGACCCAAGTGACGTTGCACGCCGATCACGAACAGGTTCGCGTAGGAGGCACCCTTGAAAATGCATTCACGGATAAAATGATGGAGGCGTTGCACAGCGGCGTTCCCTTGACATTTCATTACAAGATCGAACTGCTGCGCAATGTGAACTTTTACCCCGACGAAGTCATCAGCCAAAGTCAGATCACGCACACGGTCCAGTACGACACTCTCAAAAAAAGCTACGAGTTTTCTTCACAGGGAGACAACCTCGAACGCAAAGTGGCAACCAAAAAATCCGAATTGTGCCGCGAACTGATGATGACCTTGAAGGATATCCCTTTGTCTTCGGTGTACCTGCTCGATCCCGATGAGAGGTATTATGTCCGCGTTAAAGCGGAGATGGTCAATGACGACGGTCTTTGGTTCCCCTTCAACTGGCTGTTGTTCTTTGTGCCGATCCATGACTTTGAAACGTCATGGACCGAATCCAGCCTGATCCAGGTGGAACCCAATAAAGGATTCCCCGCAGAGACGACTCAACCGCACCGGAGTCCTTCGGGACCCCACACCGGGGGATTGAAGAATGCCGTTCGAGCCTTTAGCCAATAATCCCTACGAGTCCCACCTCACCGAAGAACAACTTCGCAGAAAAAAGGTCCGGGCCCGTCGTAATCTGTTTTTGATCGTCCTCGCACTCGGACTCCTTTCGTATTTCGAGTTTTCTTACCTCCGCCAGCAGAACGCCACCATCTCCGACAACATTCCCGTTCTCCTGCTTTTCAACATCATTATCATTCTGCTTGTCTTACTGGTTGCCATGATCGCGCGCAACCTGATCAAGCTTTACAATGAACGCAAAAGCATGATCATCGGGGCCAAATTTCAAACCCGTTTGATCCTGGCATTCCTGACTCTGGCGCTGGTTCCCTCCATGCTGCTGTTCTTCGTCGCCAGCAAACTGTTCAGCTACAGCATCGGCACCTGGTTCAGCGTGCAGGTGGAGCAGTCCCTGCAGCAATCCATGGAAGTTGCCCGGGAATATTATTCCCATATCGAGAAAACAAATCTTTTTTACGCAAAAAAGATGGAGCAGTTCATCACCAGCAACCAGCTCTACCTGGAAGACCGGCGTGATCAGTTGCGGCGGCTTGCGGAAATGAAAGTCGAGGAGTACCAGCTGGGTGGCGTCATCATCTACGATCATGACGGCAGGGTGGTCGTTTCTTATGCCAGCCGGTCCATGCCCGAGACCTACACCAACAAGGATTATTCCGAATTGATTCGGGAAAGCATGGCCAACGAAGTCATCATGGAGCCCCGTTCCTTCACCAAAGGCAATTACATGGTGGTGATCACTCCCCTCGTTCAAAGTCTGGAGGGCCGCCAGGCCATCTGGGGATATATCCTCACGTTGTCCAAAATCCCTCAAAGCACCCTGTTCAAAATCGAGAGCATCCGCAACGCATTTGAAGAGTATAAAAAGCAAAGTTTTCTAAAGCTGCCGGTAAGCGCCAACTACTTCACCACCTTCATTCTGATGACCCTGCTGATCCTGTTCTCCGCCATTTGGCTGGGTTTCTACATGGCCCGCGGCATCACCGTGCCGATCCAGGAACTGGCGCTGGGCACCCGGCGCATCGCCGAAGGGGACCTCAATTTCAAAGTGGACGTGGCCACGACAGACGAGATCGGCATGCTGGTGAACTCGTTCAACAGCATGACCGATGAGTTGAAACAAAGCCGGATTAAAATTGAGCGCGTTCACAAAAACCTGAGCGAAACCAATATCGAACTGGAACGCCGCCGCTATTACACCGAAACCATTCTGGAAAACATCGGTGCCGGGGTTGTCTCCATCGATAAGAAAGGCATCATCACCACCATCAATAAAGGTGCCAAGCGGTTATTGAAAATGGGAGACCGCAAAGCCTTCGGCCAACCGTACAAGGAAGCCTTCGACACTGTTTTCCAGGAAGCGATCCGCAACATCATCAAGCAAATGGATTTCACCCAGCAGGAATCCTCGGAAAGAAAACTGGAATTGATGGTCGGTGACAGCCTGCGCACCTTCCTGGTGAATATCAAGTTCATGCGTGATGATGCCGGGAAATACCTGGGTATGTTGCTTGTGTTCGAAGATGTCACCCAGTTGATCAAGGCACAGAAAATTTCGGCCTGGCAGGAAGTGGCTCAGGGCATCGCTCACGAGATTAAAAATCCCCTCACCCCGATTCAGCTCAACGCCCAGCGGCTCCGCAAAAAATATTATGAAGACAAAAAATCTTTCGCCAAGGTGTTCGACGAGAGCATCCGTATCATCACGCAGGAAGTCGAGGGAATGAAAGAGCTACTGAACGAGTTTTTACGCTTTTCCCGCATGCCCATGCCACGGCCGCGTCTGGCGTCACTCCACCAGATCATCGAAGATATCCATAAGCTGTACAAAACCCATGAAAAAAAACCACGTGTGGTCCGGGAGTTCGATAAGGATATCAACCTGCTGAATCTGGACCCCGACCAAATTCGCCGGGTGTTCATCAACCTGTTCGACAATGCACTGGATGCCATCGATCCCGGCGGCACCCTGCACATCACCACTCGACGGGACAAACGCGCCGGCATCATTCAAATTCAGTTTTCAGACGATGGCAAAGGCATCAATCCCTCGGACCAGGACAAGCTGTTTCTGCCGCACTTTACGACCAAGAAGCGCGGCACCGGCCTCGGGCTGGCCATCGTCACCCGCATTATCAACGAACACAGCGGCAGTATTCGCGTTGCCGACAACACCCCCAAAGGCACGGTTTTCATCATAGACCTGCCGGATACGACGGCCCAGCCCACCCTCACCACGGCCGAATCCCCGGCGCTACCCCGAATTTCTCCATCGGCCTGAGTTCGACGCTCGACTTTTCTGCATGGTTCCTTCCATAAAGAAACATTTTTGTATAAAATGTGTCTATACAAACAGGACCTCCTACTTGGATGAAAGACCATGACCAAAAAGCATGATTTTCTAATCGGAAAAAAATGGACGGGATCCGCTGAGGCCATTCCCGTCATCAATCCCTATACGCAGGAACCTTTTGCCGAAGTGTCTCTGGCTTCGGAGAAAGAAATCGATCAGGCCATCGCGTTGGCGGTGGAAACATTCAAGACCACGCGCAACCTGCCCTCTTACATGAGGCGGAATATCTGCCAGCAGGTCGCCGATGGCATCGAAAAACGCAAGGAAGAGTTTTCGCAAACTCTGGCCCGGGAATCCGGCAAGCCGTTGATCTATTCCCGCGCCGAAGTGGAACGGTCCATCTCCACATTCCAGGTGGCAGCGGAAGAAGCCAGCCGGATTCAGGGTGAAACGCTCAACCTCGATATCACCGAACCGGCCAAAAACAAAACCGGCCTCACCCGGCGGTTCCCGATAGGCGCCATCTCCGGCATCTCGCCGTTCAACTTCCCTTTGAACCTGGTGTCGCACAAGGTGGCCCCGGCCCTGGCGGTGGGCAATCCCATCGTGCTCAAACCGGCGTCCTCCACCCCGCTCACCGCCCTCTTGCTGGGTGAAGTCATCATGGAAAGTGACGCGCCCGAAGGCATTTTCAGCGTACTGCCCTGCAAGAGCCGCGACGCCACGGCGCTGGTCGAGGACCCGCGTCTTCAGTTGGTATCTTTCACCGGCAGTCCTCCAATCGGATGGGACATCAAGAAGCGCGCCGGGAAAAAACGGGTCATCCTGGAACTGGGTGGCAACGCCGGCGTCATCGTCGAACCCGATGCCGATCTGGACTTCGCGGCCCAGCGCGTCTGCTTCGGCGCCTTTTCATTCTCCGGGCAGGTGTGCATTTCCGTGCAGCGCACGTACATTCACGAATCGGTGTTCGATCAATTTGTGAGCAAACTGACGGCGGAAACCGCCAAGCTCAAAAAAGGCGACCCGCTGGACGAGTCCACCACCTTCGGTCCCATGATCGATACCGGCAACTCCGAACGCATCGAATCCTGGGTGCAGGAAGCCCTGGACGGCGGGGCGAGACTCGTCATCGGCGGCAAACGTGACGGCTCGTTCTTCGAACCCACCATCCTCACCAATGTGGGACGCAAACAGAAAATCGTGTGTGAGGAGGCCTTTGGCCCGCTGTTGGTGGTCGAGCCGTATTCCGATTTTCAGGGAGCGCTTGACACCCTCAACGATTCCGATTTCGGATTGCAGGCGGGCCTCTTCACCAACCAGCTGGACAAGTCCATGCAAGCCTTCCACCAGTTGGAGGTCGGTGGCGTGGTGCTCAACGATGTTCCCACATTCCGCGTGGACAACATGCCTTACGGCGGCGTCAAGGACTCCGGTTTTGGCCGCGAAGGCCTGAGGTACACCATCGAAGAGATGACGGAAATCAAACTTCTGGTCATGAACCAGTATCGCTAACCCGGAAACTGAAAGCAGCGCATCATGACCGAACAACCGCGTTTTGTCGATAACGAAAACGGAACCATCACCGATCATCAATTGCAACTGATGTGGAAGAAGACGGATTCGTTTCAGGACACCAAAAAATGGCAGAACTGGTTCCGTGGCCACGAGTATCTGCAGATCGTGAACCTGGAACGGTTTGGCGGGTTCGACGACTGGCGGTTCCCTCTCGAAGACGAGGCCTTCAGCCTGCTCGAGTTGGACAAGGCCAACAAGGACAAATACGGCGATGACATTTATCTTGATCCCATTTTCGAGCCGGGTTCGGCCGGTGTGACATGGACGGAGGACGTCAAGGAATCGGCGGCGCTGGTGGTTCAGTTCGAGGATGGGGTGAAGGTTTGGCCGTCCCAGTACGCCAACCTCAACATGGCGGTGCGCTTGTGCCGCACCCTCACCTGACCGAATCCACGTCCCGGCCCAGTACAGGCGGATACACGATGTGGATTTTGGGCGGCTTGGGTCCGAGGTAATCGAACCAGGGCTTCGCCACCACCGGCACGGTGTTGCGTTCGGAAGCAAAGACCTTGGGAAAAAGCGGGTGCTTGCGTTCGGCCCAGACTTCCAGCCGGGCCATGCGTTCCGGCGGGAATTTCCAGTCGGCTCCCCGCAACGTTGTCTTTTCCAGGCTGATGCGGATGGAGCCATCGACGTCGGTCATGTAGTCGGTCTGGCCACTGGCCGCCAGCCGGAACGAATCCCCCCGCGCCAGAGACAAGCGCCATTTGTAAGACGTCTTGAAGCCGCGTGACTGGGCCACAAACAACGTCGGGTCGAGAAACTGAATCCAGGACTCCCCCTTTTCCTGAAAAAAATAGAGGCTCATCACCGGCACCTTGGTCAGACGCTCCTGATAAACCCGCTTCTGCATGCCCCCGCAGCGCGGCATCTTGAGGATCGTTTCCGGATCGATGCGCCCCTTGGACCACAACTCCTGGCGCAGCAGCAACGCACCCGGATGCAACAGATAGCAACTGGCAGCAGCCAGCTTGTGATCGTCCTCACGGGGTCGCGGTTTTTCCGCAGCCTGCTTCAACGCCTGGAACATTTTTTCATCCGCATCCATATCAATCGTACGCGCCGCTTCTTTTAAAATTTCGAGAGCGCTTCCCCAGTCTTCCGCGTCGATCGCTTTTTGAAAATCAGCGTGGATGATTTCCGCATAGGTGCCCGGTCGCGCTTCCTCAAAATATTCTTTCCCCTTAAAAACCCGTTCCTTCATGAACCGGTACCGCTCGGGATTGGTGTAGCGGAAGTAAGGATAATGAATGTACCCGGCCACGGCATTGGCGAAATCCTCCATCGGATTTTCGCGGGAATGGATAGGCTGCTGCAGATTGGAAACCGGGGAAAAACGGGTGATATCGGGATCGTTGATCAGGGTGTAAAGAAAATCGCTGTCCCGCTCTCCATCCAGCGCCGGTAGATTGAGAATGCTGAAACCGGCCAGCGTCAACCACTCCGCCTGCAAACTGGGGAAGTCGTTGAACACATCGAAAATGTGACCCATCTCATGCTGGACGATGTTCTGGAAGTCCTCGGGATCCAGATAAAACAAGTCGTTGTAAAATTCGATGCGCGGTGTTTCATCCTGAATCTGAACCAGATGCATCTTCGCATCCTGGCGGTAAACCATCGTCACTTTCGGAAACGTGGCCGCAAATATTTCTCCCGCCACCAAAGGCTGGTTTTCCTGATTCAAACTGTTGGAACGGTAAAATCCCTTGAGACCGGGGAGGCGGTAAAAACTCTCAGGCAGCATGGCGAACGCGTCGTGCAGTTTTTTGATCTCATCCGGGATCCAGCCCCGGTCGAGATCCATCAATTGGTACCCGTACGCCTCCTGAAATTTTTCTTTCAGGCTGTTGATCTCACCCCGGTAATCTCCCTTGTATTCGAAAAAGGGACGTTTTTTGGGTTGGCTGTCGTGATCGTCGCTGCCGGTATGACTCGCCCAAACAGGCGAAATCATCAATCCGGCCAGCAGCAGGAAGGAGAAGAGAAAAATTCCCCTCAGCATGTTGAAAGGAGTTTTCATGGCCCCAGTGTACCTGAGGCGGGTTTGTCAATACAAGCCATTTAAAGCCCCTTTCAAAACGGCAAAATCCGCAGGCGCAAGCCGCCGAAAACATTGACTGGAGGTCCCGGCTCAAAGTAACGACCGAAAGCGGCATTGATGCGTGCGTTGGCGTTGTAGCGGTCGTCGAACAGGTTGTTGATTCCGGCGAACACCGAGGCCTCGACTCCCTGCCAGTCTCCTTTCCATCCCAGCAGCAATTGCCCCAGGCTGTAGGCGGCGTTGGTGGTGGTGTTGGCGTTGTCCACGAAAAACCGCCCCACCCGCTGCACCCGCACCTGCCCAAAAGCTCCCGAAGGATGTGCGTAGCGCACCCGCCCCTCCCACCGGTGCGCGGGCACACCGGGAAACGCATTGCCCTCGAAACTGACATTGTTGGCGACGAACTCTTCAAACTCGAAATCGGAATACGTGTAGGCGATCTCGCCCATCAGGCCGTGCCACTCCGGCGTGGCCACACGGGTTTCCACGCCCAGCCGTTGCGACGTGCCGGCGTTTCTGAAAAACGTGCGACCGGGAAATGCCGGCAGTTCGAACGGCGTGATCTCATCCCACGAGCGGATGTAAAACAGCACCGCTTCATATTGAAATCCCGCAGGGGTGCCACGCACGCCCAACTCCTGACTGAGCGAGGTTTGCGATTGCAGATTGGGATTGAACCCGCCCGATCCGGCCGGGTTGTTGATCAATTCGGTGGTGGTCGGCGTTTCGAACACCGAAGCGACGTTGGCATAAAGCTGATGCTCCTCCGCAAGGTGGTACACCAGCCCGACGGTGCCGCTGCCCTGCGACAGCGTTTGCGAGCCGGACTGGTCGCCGTCGCTCTGAAACGCATCGTCCACGCGGTAGTGCAACCAGTCCCAGCGCCCGCCGACGACCACATCCATGCGCTCCATCACCGTCCATTCATTGCGGAAAAACGGCCCGATGCTCTGCACCCGTTCTTCCTGATCCAGAGTCAACGCGCCCTGCGATCCGAAATTGTTGTCGAAGCGGCGGCGGTCGTCGTTTTGGATGCCGTAGTCGATCCCTGCCAGAAACCGGTTGCGTCGCTCCAACAGGGTGTGGTCCCGGCTCCATTGTATGGACACGCCTCCGACCCAGCGGTCGAACTGCACCTGCCCGCCGGACGTGAACGGCAGACGGTTTTCAAAATCCCGGTGCAGCAGGTGCGCGGTGACGGTCCACTCCTGGCCGCCTCCGGAGGTGTTGCGATAGCGCACAGCCAACTGTTCCTGATCCACCTCCTCCCCGGCGTGGAACAGAAGGTTGCGCGGTGCGGCCTGCCGGGGATTGTTTTGCGCCTGAGAACGAGTCAGGCCGCCGGGGTCTTCCGTCAGTGGCGAATGGAATTTGCGGAACAGCACCATCCAGTCGGAATCGGCACCGCTCCAAAAATTCAGTTTGAGTTGCGTGAACAGGTTCTCCATGCGGCTGTTATCGCGCCAGCCGGTCTGTTGCAAGCGCGACGCGAACCAGCCGTAGTCGAAATCCGGTTCCCGCTTGCCCGCCCAGAGTTCGGATTTGAAATAGCCGAACGCACCGAACACCTGCCGGGGAGCGAGTTCCAATCGGTCCGACGTGGGGTTGCGGGTGGTCATGGAGATCATGCCGCCTGATGCATTGCCGAACAGGGACGCCGACGGGCCGCGCAGAATTTCCATGCGCTGAATGAGAGAAGGGTCGATCGAATCGAGCTGGGTCTGGCCGTCGGGAAGCGTTTGCGGGATGCCATCGACATGCACCTGGATACCACGCACACCGAAAGGCGACCGCGCGCCGAAACCGCGAATGGCGATACGCAGATCCTGCGCGAAGTTGAACCGGTTCTGAAAAAACACACCCGGCGCGCCGACCGCAAATTCCTCCACCGTCGCTCCCGGCTGGTGTTCCTGCCAGGCGCCCCGTTCGATGACACGCAAGCTGTTGGGAATGTCCGTGGGTGATTTCTTCGTGCGGGTGGCGGTGACCTCGATCGGCTCCAGCATCACCGGTTCGGACGCTTCCGGCTCCCCGCCCCTGCCCAGAGCAGGCACCGCCATCACGACCACCGCCGTGAGAAGGATCGCCAAAGGATGAAGAAGAATGGGGAGTTCCGCGCGCAGCGGTCTGCAAGAGGGCGTCCGGTTGGTGGAGTGCACGCGGCGGCCCCTATTTTTTATCGAGGATTTCCAGAATGGATTCCAGCTCTTCCTGAATCCGGTTTTTCAGGTCGATGAAGGCGCCGCGGTCGAAACCGAAATCCAGTTGCGATGCGCCCTTGCGGCGTTGCTTCAGACGCTGCTTGGCTCCGGCGATGGTGTACTTATCGTGGTACAGCAGTTGTTTGATTTCGAGAATGCGCTCGATGTCTTTTTTCTGATACAGGCGCTGGCCGGACCGGTTCTTGTCCGGTTTCAGGTCCTCGAACTCATCTTCCCAGTAACGCAGCACATGCTGCTCGACATCCGCGATGTCCGCCACCTCGCCGATTTTGAAAAACAGTTTGTCAGGGAGTTTTATGTTCATCGAGTTCACGGTTGGTGGACTGCAACAATTGTTTGCTCGGTTTGAAGGACAGCACGCGCCGGGGTTGGATGACGATGGGCTCTCCAGTGCTGGGATTGCGGGCCTTGCGGGCCTTTTTGTCGCGCAGGTTGAAACTGGCAAAGCCGACGATGCGTACGTCTTCCCCGCGGACTAGGGCGTTTTTGATCTCCTCGAAAACCACCTCAACCGCTTCGGCGGCTTCCTTGCGGGTGAACCCGACCTTGTCGTAAACCCTGTCCACGAGGTCGGCCTTGACCACAGTTCCTACTTCCGGCGTGTTCGGCAAGTGAGCCTCTCAAAAATAAAAAAGGAAAATCAGTGGGAGGCTTCCGCTTCCGCACGGGTCTCTTCTACAATTTTCTGCGTGAGGTGCTCCGGGACGTCGTCATAATGATCGAACTCCATGACGAACACGCCGCGCCCTGCGGTCAGTGCCCGGAGTTCCGGAGCGTAGTTGAGGATGGAAGCCATCGGCACGTGGGCCCGGATGGTCTGATCCTCGTCGCTGGCATCGACCCCCATGATTTTTCCGCGTTTGGAATTGAGGTCGCCCATCACGTCACCCACGCATTCGCTGGGCACGTTGACCTCCATCGTCATGATCGGCTCCAGCAGAATCGGTTTGCAATCCTTGACACCCTTCTTGAAGCCGATGGACCCGGCAATCTTGAAAGCCATCTCCGAGGAATCGACATCATGATACGAGCCGTCGTAGAGCATGACCTTGACATCGACCATCGGGTAATTCGCCACCGTACCATGTTCCATCGCTTCCACGATGCCTTTTTCCACGGCGGGGATGTAAGTTTTTGGAATGGCACCGCCCACGATCTTGTTTTCAAATTCAAATCCGCGTCCCCGGGACAGCGGCATGATCTCCAGCCAGCAGTCGCCATATTGCCCGCGACCGCCACTCTGCTTTTTGTGCTTGCCCTGCACCTTGGTCTTGCCGCGAATGGTTTCGCGGTACGGCACCTTGGGCGGCTTGGTGTCCACGTCCACGCTGAAGCGGCGCTTCAGCCGTTCGATGATGACGTCGAGGTGTTCCTGTCCCAGCCCCGACACCAGCAATTGATGCGTCTGCGCGTCGCGTTCCACACTGAGCGACGGGTCCTCCTCGACCAGCCGCGCCAGCGCGTTGCTGATTTTTTCCTCGTCGGCGCGGGTTTTCGGGATCATCGCCCGCGCCAGCACGGGTTTGGGAAACGGGATGGGATCGAACCTCACTCCGGAATCGGCTGCGGTCAACGTATCACCGGTCGTGGTCATTTTCAATTTCGCCACGACGCCAATGTCTCCCGCCGGGACCTCCGTCACGGGCACCTGTTTTTTGCCCTGCAACGTCAACAACTGACTCAAGCGTTCCGCGTGGTCCTCGCGGCTGTTGTGAACGCTGCTGTCGCCTTTCAAGGTTCCGGAAAACACGCGGAACAACGTCAGCTTGCCTGCATACGGATCGACCACGGTTTTGAACACCAGCGCCGCCAGCGGCCCGGCGGGGTCCGCCTTGATCTCGACCTCTTTATCGTCTTTGAGGGAACGGGCTTTCCGGGCGGGATGTTTGTCCGGAGACGGCAGGTATTCGAGAATGGCCGCCAACAACCGGTCGGCACCGATATTCTGCGTGCCCGACCCCAAAAGCACCGGCACCAGTTGTCCGTTTTGAATGCCCATTTGCAGACCCGTGTGGAACTCCTCCTCCGTCAATTCCCCTCGTTCCAGATAATGCTCGATCAGTTCGTCGTCCGCTTCCGCCACCACCTCCACCAGTTCGGCGCGGCTGGTCTCGACCTCATCCACCAACTCCGCAGGAATCTCCTGCGCGGAGCCCATCCCCTTGCCGCCCTTCTCATACTGGTAATATTTATTCTCGATCAGGTCCACCACGCCTGAAAACCCCTCGCCGCTGCCAACCGGGACCTGCACCAGCATGGGGTTGATCTTGAGTTTTTTCTTGGCGGCGTCGAGAGTGGCCTTGAGGTTGGCCTTTTCGCTGTCCATTTTACTGATGAAGATGATTTTCTGCAGGCCCTGCTGGTCCGCCCACTGCCAGGTTTTTTCGGTGTAATACTGGATGCCCGCCTCGGCGGAGATCACCGCCACCACACCATCCACCACGCGGATGCAACCCGGTGTGTCGGTCACAAAATTATTGGAGCCGGGGGTGTCGAGAATATTGATTTTATGTTTCTGAAATTCGCAGAAGGAGAGAGAGGCGCTGATGGAATGGCCGCGCTTGGCCTCGTCGGGATCGAAGTCCATGACGGAAGAGGTGTCGCCCACTTTGCCCAGCCGGTCGGAGACGCCGGTCAGGTACAGAATGCTTTCAACGATCGAAGTTTTTCCCGCCCCCCCATGACCGATAAACCCGACATTCCGGATTTGTTCAGGACTGTACGGCTTCATAGCTCCCCCCTTGTCAACATCTGCGCGAACCCGGATCACCCGTTGGCACACGGGGAGCCGAATCCTGCATTGAACGTGAGTTTGCGGCTATTTTAGAGACTGTCCCTTAAGCTTTCAAGGGCCTTAGCATAGCACAGTTTGCAGCTTTTTCATGCGCTGATAAACGGTGCCGAAAAAGGAGGGGTAGGATTTGAAAATCCGGCTCAACTGCTGCGATTTGAGACGCACGGCGGACACCCGTTCGCTGGCCGCCAAGGCATTGGAAGTTTGAGGCATATCCGTGCAGTGGAGGAGATTTTGAATGGCCTGCTCCTGCGAGGTGATTTCGCCTAGGATATCGCCACTCGACAGGAACACCGGGTCCGAGTCGCCATTGTGGACCGATGGGATGCGGACCTGCCCGGAGACGATGACGAACACATCGCCCTTCTTGTTGCCTTTGGAAAAAATCTTCTCGTTTTTGCTCCAGTGAACGAGATCGCCCTCTCCCAGAGAGGCCACCAATCCGGGACGGATGGAACTGTTGAAGAAATTGCCCAGCTTGTAAAAATCGTCGGTGATTTTGGGAAGCTTGACCCGGGAGTAAAACTCCTTCGGAATTTTAACAAGCGTCAGGCGCGACATGGCTTTCACCGTTGCCCGGCGGCGCGGGTTTTCGGTGGCGATGGCAAGCTCGCCGAAGAACATGCCTTTTTCATAAATGATCGACTGCCGCTTGCTGAGGATGATCTCCGCGAACCCATCAAGGATGATGTAAAAGGAATCGCCGACATCCCCCTTCGAAAACACGACGTCATTGGCCTGGTATTCCAGCACCTGTGAATGGGCAAGGATGTCCTCCACATCTTTCGGCGGCGTGTTGCGGAACAGCCCAACCTGCTTGAGGTCTTCCGCCTTCGCCTTGAACCGGGCTGCACTTCCCTTGATCAGGATTTCAGTATGGCCTTCCGTAGCGGAACGCATGTAAGGGTGCTCCGGCGGTTCCTTGTCATGGTGCACGAGGATCATCTTTTTCGCCAGATCCGGGTCCAGATGCAGCAGCGACTCGAAATCCGTATGGATCGGCCCGCCGCCGACATCGTGCATGATCAGATCCGCATCCCAGAGAAATCCAAGAATGTTTTCGCGTCGATCCGGAGACAGGCGCCCCTGCTCGTACCAGGAATTCACCAGATCCCGGTCGTACTTGGTATCTCCCGAATGGCCGATCATCCAGGCCTTCCCCCGTTCATCCTTGTAGCTCAATTTAAACCGGCCGGTGGGGATGGAATGGAACGCATAATCGAATTCGATGAACGTCCGCTTGAATCCCGGCAGTTTGACCTTCTTGCCCGGTTCCAGCTCGATGAAGTCCACCAGGTTTTCCAGCACTTCGACCGGAAACAGCGTGACGGCCTGAATCTTCCTGAGGAAACTTTCAAAAATGATGCGGCTGCTCAAAATCTTGAGCCGCTGTCCGGAAAGAATTTTTTCGATGAACCCGGCGTCGTGATCGGAATGAATGTGGGTGAGGAACATGTAAGAGATGTCCTCATTCGAAATGCCATTCTGCACGATGGCGCGGTCGTTATCGCTGAAGGCGTCCACCATGATGCCCTTGCCTTCCGACCAGGCGATGATGCAGCTGTTGTGGCGCTTGTGGGTGAATCCAGAACCGACGCCGAGGAACGTCACCCCCATGTAAGGTTTATCAATCTTCTCAATGCGCGTCGGCACCGAATGCCGGTCCAGATTCACGATATCGAAGCTGCAGCGAAGAATGTTGTTCTGGTACACCTCGAATTCAGAGGGCCGTACCTGGTGAATCTTGAGTTTTTTGCGCTGATCGATATCGCCTTTGACCTCGACCACACCCGAGTTGTCAAAGACATGAAAATCCGCAACGTTTTCCAAAAATTCATCGCGATCTTCCTCGTGGGCCAGTGCAAACAACTCCATCTCGATCTTCAATTGGCCACAGCGCACATAATGCTGGGCGAAAATGCGTTCGATATTTTTGACCTTTTTGGAAACCAGCCAGCGCTCGTTTTCCAGCAGGTTGCCGATCTGTTCCCCGAGCCGGACAAACATGTCTTTATGCAGAACGTGTTTGGCCAGCATGCCTTCAAAGCTGTTCCACAGTTTCTTGTTTTTGGAAAGTTTTTCGAGGAAGCTCAGGAAATATTCTTTCTCCGCGGCAGAGAAATGATGCACCCGGCTGAACTTGTAAAATTCCGCCTTGAGCAGGTTGAAGAAACTGGGGCCGAACAGGGTCTCTTCAAAAATGGCCTTGAAGCGGTTCTTCTGATCTTCCGTGCAGAAAATGGAGACCTTCTGTTTTCCGGGCTTGATGAACAGGTAGGTATAGAGAATGAACTCAAAGTCGAAACGGTTGGTGCCGTTGACAAAGGTGCGGAGAGGCAACACGTACTTCGAGGGCAGGCTTTCGTCCCGCTGCGAAAAGTCTTTGACCACGCCGGGCGGGCAGCCAAAACAAATGCGGCCGAAATCGTCCGTTTCGAGAATACGGAAATTGAAACCCTTTTGAAGCTTGAAACTCATCGCGCTGCCTTCTCATCCCCGTGACTGGGCGAAAGGATCAAACGTACCGGCGTTCCCGAAAAGCCAAATGCTTTGCGCAAACTGTTTGTCAAATAACGCTGGTACGAAAAGTGAACGCCTTGCGGGTAATTCATGAAACACTCAAACGTCGGCGGACAACTGCGCACCTGGGTCGCATAATAAAGTTTTAAAAACTTGCCCCGGTACGAACTCATGGGGTTCTTCCGGATTGCCTGCTGGAAACAATCGTTGAGCTTGCCCGTAGGAATTTTACGGGAATACTGCTCATACACAGACTGAACCTCGCCAAAGAAGTTAGGAAGTCCGAAACCTGTTTTTGCCGACACTTTTATCATAGGAGCAAAATCGGCAAATTTCAATTTCATTCTAACTTTTTCCTCGATCTCCTCTTCCGGAAGCTCCCTTTCTTGAACCAGATCCCACTTGTTAACGGCCAGGATACAGGCCCGCCCCCGGTCGAAAGCATAGCCCGCGATGGTCGCATCCTGCTCGGACACCCCTTCCGCTCCGTCGATGAGCAGCACCACCACATCGCACCGCTCAAGCGCCTTCAGAGCCATTATAACACTAAATTTTTCAATTAGTTTTGTGGTCTTCCCCTTGCGTCGGATACCTGCTGTATCCATCAGTACAAAGGGATCCCCTTCAAATTCAATGGGTAAGTCCACGGTATCGCGGGTGGTGCCGGGCGTGGCCGAAACGATGCACCGGTCGGACTTCAACAGCTTATTGATTATTGAGGATTTTCCCGCGTTCGGCTTGCCCACGATGGCCACCCGGATGGCTCCGGAATTGGGAGAAACGATATCAGGCTCCGCCTGCAATTCCCCAAATTTTTCGGTGACTCTATCTAAAAGTTCGGAAATACCTACGTGATGCTCCGCCGAAATCGGAAGAGTGCAAGCAATGCCCAGCCCATAAAAATCGGTGATTCTATCTTCATGGCTGGGGGCGTCGATTTTGTTGACAGCCAAAATCAACGGCTTTCCCGAGCGCCGCACCAGATTGACAACCTCCTGATCCTGCGGCAATACGCCCTGTTGCCCATCCACGACAAAGACAATGACGTCGGCTTCCCGAATCGCCAACTCACCCTGCTCATTGACCTGCAACTCGATGTTGTCGTTCCCGGCCAGGTCGATGCCGCCGGTATCGATCACCATGAACGAGCGCTCGTTCCATTCGACCTCACCGTACATGCGGTCGCGGGTGACCCCGGGGGTATTGTGAACGATGGCGGAGCGGGTGCGGGTGATGCGATTGAACAGAGTGGATTTGCCGACGTTGGCGCGGCCGATGATGGCTAGATGGGGGAGCATGGCACGCCTCTCATATCAAATCAAATGGAAGGCGCTTTTTCTTTCAGGAACTCATAAATGCCCTTGGCGATCGATTCCGCCAGGGCCTTCTGGTAGGTGTCCGAGCTCAGGCGTTTCTCCTCCCGGTGGTTGGTCACAAACCCCACTTCCACCAGAATGCTCGGCATATTGGTATCGTGAAGGACAAAAAACGGTCCCTCCTTCACCCCCAGATCATGAACCTCCCGGTAATGTTTGGCCATGTTCCCGTAAAGAGTTTTTTGCACCTTGGAAGCCAGCCGCGAGGAATCGTTGATCTTCGTGGTGCTGATGAGGCTTGCCAGAATTTGCTGCACTTCGTCGTCGGCCACCGAGTAAATCAGGGTGCCGTTTTCGCGGGAGGCGGTCTCCCGGGCCTGCTCGGTGGAACCGCTGCCCAGATAATACGTCTCAATGCCCTGCGCCGAAGAATGGGTGGCGGCGTTGGCGTGGATGGAGACAAACAGATCGGCGTCCTTTTGATTGGCGATCTTGCCGCGGTCCGCAAGCTCGATGAAGCGATCGTCGTCGCGGGTCAGGATCACACGCAGTTTGTAGCGCTTGGTGAGGATCCGCGCCACCTGCCTGGAGATGATGAGGTTGACCTCCTTCTCGCGCAGGCCGCCATGACCGAGGGCGCCGTGATCCTTGCCGCCATGCCCGGCGTCCACCACCACCAGCGGCACGTGCTTGCTTTTTTCCACGGACTTGGGCGCGACCGGCTTGGGCGCGCTCTGGAAACTCTCCGGCTTCTGCGGGGTGAGATGATCTTTATTCGTTGCCTCCACGGCGGGCGTCGGCACCGGTTCGGGCGTGGGCGCCTGCGTGACCAGCCGCACCAGTTTTTTCAGTTCCCCGCGCGAGGCCTCGGCCTTGTCGCCATTCGGGTATTGCTTCAAAAGGCTCTGCAAGCGTTCCCGCGCCGCCGGGTAATCCTTCTGCTGCATGTCGAGGCCTGCCAACTGGAACAAGCTGTCATCGCTCAGGTGGCCGTCGGGGTACTCCTTGAGCAACAGCGAAAAATAACGGCCGGCTTCCTGCAGTTCTTTCAACGACCCCAGCTTGACACCCAGTTTCTGGTACAACCGGCCGACGGTGAAAATCGCTTTGTACGCGGCGTCGGTCTGCGGGTAGGTGATCAGCACCTTTTCAAACAGGTGGATGACCTGCAGCCAGTCTTCACGCCGGGGCACCTGGGAGGAATCTTCCAGAAGCTGGTAGTAGGCTTTTTTGGCGTTGCTGTACAGGCTTTTGGCCGGATGCGCGGCGCTGGTTTTGGCGCCGGCGACCCCGGAACAAAACAAACTCAGCAGGCACGCCACCGCCGCAACTCGGAGACTTTTCGCAAGCCCCCCCATCACAAAGGTTCGCCTCAACATGGTCTGTTGTTCCCGCTTGGAGAGTTTCTAAAGTTGGCACTTCATGCCGGAAAGCCCAACGGATCGCAGAGTCGATTTAACCCTTTAAATTCATTGGCGTTTTGACTATACCACCCTTACCGGACCGGGTCAAGGCGATAACCGGCGGTTTTTCAGACACCTGCGGAAAGGCGATCGGCGAGGAACGTGGGCAGGCCTTCGTCGTGGATTTTCTCCTGCGTGGACTCCATATCGTAGTCAAACCGGTGGAACTCCACGGTCTGGGTGTCGGTGTCGTAGGACACAAAGGACGCTTGCGGATTGCCATCCCGGGGTTGACCCAGGCTGCCCACATTGATGATATAGCGGCTGTCCGGCTCCAACTCATAGACGTCGGAAAGCCCGGCCTCGACGTTGCCATCGGGCTCCTGCTTCAGGATCAGCGGCCGGTGCGTGTGGCCGACGAAACACAGCTGCGTGTCGAATGCGGGGAAGTTGTCCGCCCCATCGTAGGGGTTGGTGATGTAATGCCATTCTTCCGGCTCAAAAGGCGAGGAATGCGCCCAGGTGATGCGGTATTTCTTCTCGATGGCCGGCAACGATTGCAGGAACTTGAAATTGTCCATGGTCAGCGCCTCGCGGGTCCACTCGCACGCCTTCAGCGCATAGGGGTTGAAGTAGCGGGTGTCCGTCTTTTCCACCACCGCGTAATCGTGGTTGCCTGCCAGCGCCAGATCGGCGTGCTCCCGCACCCACTCCACGATCTCGTTGGGATTGGCGTTGTAGCCCACCAGATCGCCCAGACAGATGATTTTATCGTGGGGGAGGGTCTCGCTGAGCCGGATGAATTCCTTCAACGACTCCTGATTGCTGTGCAGGTCCGACAGTATCAAAAATTTCATAAAACGCCTCTTCGCCCTCAGCTTTCGCTGGTGGATTCCGCAACTGCTTTTCTCTCTTTGAGGACTCGATCCAGTATACCATTGATAAAATTGGGGGAGTCCTCGCTGCCGTATTTTTTCGCAATTTCCACCGCTTCGTCGATGGCGACCTTCGGCGGCACCGTGGCGGCAGCGTACATGATCTCGCAGGTGGCGAGACGCAGCAGGTTGCGGTCGATCACGGCCATGCGCGACAACGTCCAGTTATCGCTGTATTTTTCGAGCAGGGTGTCGATCGCTTCTTTATTTTTGAAGATGGTATTCAGCAGGTCCTCGACATACACCTTGATATCGGGCTGGCAGTCATTGCGTTCCCAGAACTGATCCAGCTGTTCTGAAACGGAGCCTTCATTCATATCCACCAGGTACAGAAACTTGATCACCAGTTCGCGCGAATAGCGGCGTTTTCCCATTACATTTGCCGGTAGAGGTTGACCATCTCGATGGCGGCCATGGCGGTTTCCCAACCTTTGTTGCCGCTTTTCACTCCGGCCCGTTCCACCGCCTGCTCGATGGTGTTGGTCGTCAGCACCCCAAACAGCACCGGAATGGCCGCTTCCAGCGCCAGCGCGCCGACGCCCTTGCTGGCCTCCCCGGCTACGAATTCAAAGTGCGGCGTGCCACCGCGGATCACCGCACCCAGGCACAGCACCGCATCGTACTTGTTGCGGGCCACCAGCTTGCGCGCGCCCATGGGGATCTCGAACGCACCGGGCACACGGACGACATCGATGTCCCCGTCCTGCACACCGTGGCGCACCAGGCAATCCACCGCCCCATCCACCAGGCGTCCGGTAATGAAATCATTGAAGCGGCTCACCACAATTCCATACTTGTGGCCGGCGCCGTTGAGGTCTCCTTCCAACACATGCGGCATGCTCTATCCTTAAAAAACGTTTTTGATCAGGTGGCCCATCTTCATCTGCTTGGTCTTGAGATAATGCAGGTTCTGCTTGTTCGGCTGCACCTCGATGGGCACGCGTTCGATCATTTCCAATCCGTAGGCTTCGAGGCCGACGATCTTGCGCGGGTTGTTGCTCATGATGCGGATCTTGCCGAGACCCAGCGCCCGCAGGATCTGCGCGCCAATGCCGTAATCGCGCAAGTCCGGCTTGAACCCCAAAGACGCGTTGGCCTCAACGGTGTCCTGCCCTTCATCCTGCAGGGCATAGGCCTTGAGCTTATTGAGAATGCCGATGCCGCGGCCCTCCTGATAGAGGTACAGCAACACGCCACGGCCTTCCTTGTCGATCATCTCCAGCGCCTTCGACAACTGCTCGCCGCAGTCGCAGCGGAACGACCCGAACACATCGCCGGTCAGGCATTGCGAATGCACCCGCACCAGCGTCGGCGCATCCGGCTCGATATCGCCCTTGACCAGCGCGATGTGCACCTGGTCGATGAGCTTGTTGCGGAACGCGACGGCACGGAACTCGCCGAACTCCGTCGGCAGGAGCGTGGACGCCACCTCCTCGACCAGCGTTTCGCTGTTGAGGCGGTACCCCATCAAATCCTTGATGGTGATCATTTTCAGATCGTGTTTTTTGCAGAATTTAGTGAGTTCCGGAACCCGCGCCATGGTGCCGTCGTCATTCATGATCTCACAGATGACACCGGAAGGCGCCAATCCGGCGAGCCGCGCCATGTCCACGGAGCCTTCGGTCTGTCCGGCCCGCACCAGCACGCCGCCTTCCCGGGCACGCAGCGGGAAAATATGGCCGGGGATCACCAGATCAGAAGGCCGCGCCGCCGGGTCCATCGCCACCTTGATGGTGTGCGCCCGGTCCGCCGCGGAGATGCCGGTGCTGATGCCGTGACGCGCATCGATGGACACCGTGAACGGTGTCTCAAAGCGCGACTGGTTGTCGCCGGTCATCATCTGCAATCCCAACTCCTGCACCCGCTCTTCCGTCATCGCCAGGCAAACCAGGCCGCGCCCGAACCGCGCCATGAAATTGATGGCTTCGGGGGTGACGCATTCCGAGGCGATCATCAGATCGCCTTCGTTCTCCCGGTCTTCGTCATCGACGATCACGATCATCTTGCCCTCGCGGACATCTTTGATAGCGTCCTCAATGGAACTGAAAACAGATTTTTCCTTTTTATGTTTTTCTTTCGGCATGTTCAGACAAATCCATGTTGTTTCAAAAATTCCTGCGTCAGACCGGGCCCTCTTGGGGCACCGCCAAAGAACGTTTCACAGGCTTTGAGGACGTATTTGCCAATCATATCACATTCGATATTCACCTCATCGCCGATTTTCCGCTGATGCAGGTTGGTGTGCTGCCAGGTGAAGGGAATGATCGACACCGAAAACCGGTTGTCGCGGCAATCGAACACGGTGAGACTGATGCCATCGACCGCCACCGATCCCTTTTCGATGAGAAACGACGCCAGCTCCGGCGGGTGCTCGAAGCGGATGCGCACCTCGCCCGGATTCTCTTCGATCTGATCGACGACGCCCACGCGGTCCACATGCCCGGTGACAAAGTGACCGCTCATCTTCTTGTTCGGCGTCAGCGATTTTTCCAGATTGATGCGGGTTTGTTCCACCGTTTGCTTGAAGCTGGTGCGGCTCAACGTTTCCGTGGACAGGTCCACGCTGAAACCGGACTCCAGAATGTCTGCGACCGTCAGGCACACGCCGTTGCAGCAAATGCTTTCGCCCAGTTCGAAGCCGCGAAGTTCCGGAGGCGTGTCGATGCGCAATCGCGCCTTGTCCGCGCTGCGCTCGATGTGGGCGACGCTGCCGACCGCTTCAATGATTCCCGTAAACATGATTACAAATATCCTTCCACCATCCAGTCCTTGCCGACGGGGGTGACGGATGCCTGCCGGAGTGGCAACGCATCCTTTAAATGTTTGATGCCCGGCCCGCCGATCACGCTGATGGCGCCGTTGCCGCCGATCAGAATCGGTGCGACAAAGAACATCACTTTGTCCACGATGCCTTCCTTGAGCGCACTGGCATTGATGTGCGAACCACCCTCGATCAGCACATCCGTCAATCCGTTCTCGGCCAGGCGGCGCAGGACGGATTCCAACGGCACGCCATCTTCGAGCGGACGCAGGGTCCACACCTCCACCCCCGCTTCGCCCAACTGCTCCAGATGCGGTACCGGCGTGTTGCCGGTGGTGACGTAAATGACCCGGTCCCGGTCCGCATTCTGAAACACCCGTGCTTCGGGAGGCACCCGGTTGCTCGTATCCAGCACCACGCGCACCGGGTTGCGTCCGCTGCGTTTGCCGAGCCGTGTCGTCAGTTGTGGGTCGTCTTTCACCACCGTGCCCGCGCCGACAACGATGGCATCGACCCGGTTGCGCAGGCGGTGCACCCTCTTGCGTGCTTCCGGCCCGGTGATCCATTGCGAATCGCCGCTGTTGGTGGCGATCTTGCCGTCGAGGGAAATCGCCGCCTTCATGGTGACGAACGGTAAACCCGTACGGATGTATTTGAGGAACACCTCGTTGAGGCGTTCGCATTCTTTGCGCAGGATGCCGGACTTCACCTCGATCCCGGCCCGGCGCAACACCCGCATGCCCTTGCCTTTGACCAACGGATTCGGGTCCTGCATGCCGACCACCACGCGGCGGATGCCGGCGGCGATGACCGCCTCCGTACACGGACCGGTACGGCCCTGATGGCAACAAGGCTCGAGCGTGACGATCAAATCCGCCCCATGCGCCTTCACGCCCGCTTTGCGCAGCGCTTCGATCTCCGCGTGGGCTTTACCCGCCCGGCGATGATAGCCTTCTCCCACCACCTTGCCGCCGCGCAGGACCACTGCACCGACCATGGGATTCGGTGAGGTGCGGCCCGCAGCCCGACCCGCGAGGGCCAGGGCATGGCGCATCCACCGTTCCTGGGTTTCCCGATCCATATCCCCTTGCCTTCTACACAAACCACCCCCGCAGGGGTTCTCTCATTTTACCGGATGCCCCACAGTAGCAGAGTGTGTCCGGGTTGTCAAAGCTAACTACTTGACAGAAAACGGGTTTTGCTAGATAGGCGCGGAGCCGGGTGGGGCCGTCAGCGGTTCAACAGGTTGACCATGCGCTTGCGGATGCTGCCGCGCTGATACACGATTTCGATGCGGCGGTTGACTGCCCGGTTTTTGGCGTTCGTGTTGGGGACCTTCGGACGGTACTCGGCAAAGCCTTCCACCGACAGTTTCTGCGGCGGGAATCCCTCCGCAATCAGCATGCGCGCCACTTCTGCGGCACGGGCGGAAGACAGCTCCCAGTTCGAGGGAAAGCGGTCGGTGTGGATGGGGGTGTCGTCGGTGTGGCCTTCGATTTTGACGTCGTAATTGAATTGGTTCAGCAGGTCGAACACGTCTTTGAGGGTTTCGCGTCCTTTAAAAGTCATTCGCGCCTTACCGGGCGGAAACAACACCACGTCGGAGATGGTGATGATGGCCCCGCGCTCGCCCTGGGAAACCTGCACTTGTCCCGACAACTTGTTCTTGTAAACAAATTCCTCGACCTCGGAGGTGATCTCCTTGATCTCCTTCGACACCATCGCACCCACTTCATCCACGGCATGGATGGTTTTGTTGTCCACCTGCGCGTCAATGAGGTTCTGGATGGCGTCCAGTCCCTCCCGGGTTCCCGACTCGGGCACCTGTTCCGAGCCCAGGGCCGTGCGCAGGGATTCGCGGATTTGTTTGAATTTTTCCTCTTCGATGGTGCCCATGGCGTAGAGCAGGATGAAAAAAACCATGAGCAGGGTCACCATGTCGGCGAAGGTGATGATCCACGGGGCAAGCCCCTCACTCTCTTCCATCAACGGTTCATCGTCGTCGAGATGGGTTTCCGGAAGGGATTGCTTGGAGGACTTGGATTCCATGACCGGTCCTTACTTGGCGGGTTTGGGAGCCGCGCCCGGGGGTTGGCCGGGGGGACGCGCCGGGCGGGCGCCCGCTGCTTTCTTGGCAGTGCCTTTGGGCTTTTCGTCTTCTATTTCTTTTTTGATATTCTTACCGGCCGCGTTGTCGATGTAATTTTCCAGCGTCTCTTTCATGAACCGGGGATTGACGCCCCGGCGGATGTAAGTGATGCCTTCCAGAACCAGATTCATCTCCAGTGTTTCGGCGGCACTGCGGCGCTTGAGTTTGACGGCCATCGGCAGAAAAACCAGGTTGGCCAGCAACGCGCCATAAAAGGTCGTGATCAGGGCAACGGCCATGCGCGGGCCAACGGTGCTGACATCTTCCAGGGACGCCAGCATCTGAATGAGACCGATCAGGGTGCCCACCATGCCGAAGGCCGGGGCAAACTTGCCCATGTCGTTCAGGATTTCCCAGCCGTCTTTGTGCGATTGCTGGATCTGCTTGATCTCCCGCTTCATCAACGTGACCACAGTATTTTCGTCCTTGCCGTCCACGGTGAGGCGCAGGCCCTTTTTGAGAAAATCGTTGTCCACCATGGGCAGCTTCGATTCGATCGCCAGGACGCCTCCCTTGCGGGCAATGCTGCAAATCGACACCATCGTATCCATCAATTCATACAGGTCCGACTTGCGGGTGATGAACACTTTGATGAAGTGACCCAGCATGCGGAACAACTCGTTGACCGGGTAGGCCACCAGCGTCGCGGCGAAGGTGCCGCCCAGAACGATCATGACGGAAGGCGCACTGACGAACAGATCCAATCCACTGTTCTGCAATATGGAAGCAAGGATCAGCCCGATGCCGATGAAAATTCCAAGTAAAGTGGCGATATCCATGACTTAAACTTTTTTCACTTTGATGGTGCCAGAAATGGGATCGAGGTTGTTGAACCGAAGCACGTTGCTCAGGGTGCTTTTATTCAGCACAGTGCCTTTACGCAACACGTTGGTTCCAGACCGGGAATACATGTCGGAGAGCAACTGCATGCCTTCCTGAAGCGTAAATACGGTGCACTCGATGGTGTCTATATCCTTGAAATGGGAAGAGTGGACGAACTCGCCCAGCAACGAAACGATGTCTTCATCGTAACGGGTCCCCTTCTCGTTTTCCAGCAATTTCATGACGGATTTCGGTGTTTCACCCGGCCGGTTCACCCGTGCGTGATCGTAAAAACTGGCGGCGGAAACAATCCGAGATCCTATAGGGATCATCTCGCCCGACAGGCCTTCGGGAATGCCCGTTCCATCCACGTTCTCGTACAGGTGACGCACGATGTCGGCGGTCGGATCGAATCCCGGAAACTGACGCAGCAGCATCTCTGCCAGGTGCGTGTGATGGATGCGGGGCTTGTCCGCATCGCCCTTCTCTTTGGCGTGACCGTTGCCGTTGGGCGGCTGGGTGACGATGCCCAGTTCGTGCAGGCGTGCGGCGGTGCGGATGTGTTCGACCTGCGCCGCCGGCAATTGCAGTTTCTCCGCGACAAACCCGGACATCTTCTCCACCCGTTCCGGATGGCCGCGATGGCTGGCCTGGTGCAACTCAATGATGTTGGTCAGCATGTTGACCGTTGCGCGGAAGGTACGCACCAGATCGTCATTCAACGCCAGGGCCTGTTCATTCTTGTCCTGCAGTTGCAGGTTCTGTTTCGTGACCTCATTCAATTCCGCTTCGAGACGTTTTTTCTCGGACTGCAACTGCTGCCCCAGCGCCACGACCTTCTTTTGATAGGCACCGGCATCGAGGACATTCTGTTCCAGCGTGTGATTTTTCAATTGAAGTTGGCGGTTGGCAGTGATCATGCGCAACACGTAATTCACGAAAAAATGAACCTCATGCGCCTTCAATGGCTTGGGCAGGAACGCCTCGGCCCCGACTTTCTGCGCCCCCTGGGTGAGGTCCAGGATTTCATGCTCGGCACACCCCGACATCAGGATCATGACCGCATGCAAACCGTATTGCCGGATGCGGCGAATGACCTCGAATCCATCCGGCCCCGGCATGCGCAGATCGCAGAAAATGAGGTCCGGTTTCCACGCCAGCGCCTTCTGCATCCCCTCTTCACCGGAGTAGGCCTTTTGAATCTGAATCTGGGCCTGCGCCACGGCTTCCTTCAAATAGATTTCGACCAGCGCCGACACGGTGGCATCGTCATCGATCACCAATAACTTTCGAGTCAAATCCGCATTCATGATTGGACAACAATAAAAAGAATGTTTAGAGCAAGGGTTCCCGCGCGCGGTCCGCCGCCCTGTCGGCATGCTGATACCGAAATGCACGACAGGCTTTGGGTCCCAATACGGGTTTCCTCTCCCCCTAACGGCGGCAAAGTCCTTTTCTTTAAAGATCAAGGCTTGAAAAATAAGGATTAATCCCGCGAGGCAACCGAAAAGGGCGGTTTTATAACAGGTTGCGCATAATATCGCATATCCGAATTAAGACCAGTCGGGGGGAACGCCTGGCGGGTTGAATTGGCGGGTTGGGGAAGGGACCGGGGAAAGGACTGGGGGCGGGGAGCCTTCAGTCCTCTTCGTCTTCGTCGTCCTCGTCGTCGATCTCGCTGTAGGGAAGCGAGGCGCAACGGAATCCCACGGCGGGATAGATGTCCGCCGGGTCGAAGGAATTGCGAAAGGCGCATTTGGCCTGGACCATGTAATTGAGCCAGGAACCGCCGCGCACGATTTTCTGGGTGGTGAACCTGGAGGAATGGTACTGGACGCACCATTCCCAGACGTTGCCGGCCATGTCATGGCAACCATACGGCGAACTGCCTTCTTCGTACTGGGTCACCGGCGTGGTGTGGCCGATCACGAAGTCGGCGGTATTGCAGAACCCTTCCTGATAGCCCTGCGCTTCACCCCAGGGATAATCGAGACCGTTGGGACCGCGTGCCGCCTTCTCCCATTCCTTTTCCGAAGGCAACCGCATGCCCAGCCACAGGGCGAACACCGTCGCCTCATAATAGTTGATACCGATCACCGGCTGGTCATCGTCTTTGGAATATTTGGGGAAGCGCGCCACAAAATTCGGGTCGTACTGTTTGAACAGGGCATTGGTGACGGGGTATTTCAGGATGGCGTACTCGCGCATGTCCACACGGTCTTCCTCATCGCGCTCATCCTGGTAAATAAACGGTCCGGCAGGCACCGTCACCCGCTCTCCCCACTTCTTCAGCACGCCCGCATTCACCATTTCGGGATCGGCAACTTCGCCAAAAAACTCCTGCAGCTCCGGCAGGGCGAACACCGGCGTCCATTCCTGCGAATCGACCACCTCGTTCAATTTGATGCCGTGCAACGCGCACACCAACTCCAGCACACCGAACAGGATGCGCGAGTCGCGCCGTTCACGTTGCAGCAGGTGCTTCAGCATCGGCTCCAGGTACGCCGCGCCGCATCGCTCCACCACCTGCTCGACGCGGACGACGCGGTTCTTCGCGAACTGCGGGTACGTTTCCCGGCACTGGTATTTCAAAAGCTGGCCCACCAGCAACTGGCGGGACTCGGACAGGTCCCGGATTTCCGGAAGCACCTGCCCGGCCAGAAACACCGCGCCATGTTCGATGAGCAGGTCGATCAACTCGTCGGTGTCTTGCGTCAACTCGCCGCCGAAAAACTGGAACACGTCGTGCCACTTCGGGTCGCGGCAACGCTCCCGCACCAGGTCGCGCCAGTCCGGCAACTGGGCCAGCTTGCGCCCGGAAAAATATTCCTGCAAGGAAGGATGGCGAAACTCCCAGCGTTTGGCATTCCACGCCAGCAGCCCACGCAAACCGGGCAGGATGTCGCCATCTTCCACCATCACATTGCGGGCAGGTGCGCAGTCGGTGAGCCGTGCCTTGTCGAATCCCGTATCCACCATTTCCTGCCGCTGATTGTGGCCTTCCTTGATCAACCGGTAAGACACCTGCTCCAGTTGACGGCACACGTCTTCAATCCATGCCTCGCCCTTTTTCGGAAATTCGCTTTTGAGATGCTGCACGATCCAACGCCCGTACACCTGGGACCGGTTGCGGGGGCGGTCGTCTTCGTCCGTCGCCACCTCCTTCACCATGTGCAGCAGGTAGGGCACCTGCAAGGTTTCGGGGAAGTACAAAGGCAGATGGCTGAGCGTTTTTTTCCAGACGGATTCCGGCAGGAAAACTTTGCGCTGCTTTTCGTTCACCGGCTGAATGCTGACGCGGAAACTGGCGTCCAGCCCGCGGCGCACGAGGGATGTCGTCGCAAGCGGACCGAACCCCACCGGTCGCGTGGCGATGAGGATAAAATTATCCTTCAGCGCATCGCCATCGACGATGACATCCATGTAAAACCGAAAACGGTCTTCCGGCAACATCCGCTCGAACCCGTCGAGCAGAAACAGAATCTGTCCGGTCCACACCAGCCGCTCCACCGTGCGGCCCAGCAGTTCTTCGTTGATGACGAGGTCTTCCTGCTCTGCCTGCTCGCGCAGCACCACGTCCATCACGTCGCGGTAGAACATCGGGTAAAACGATTGAAAGCCCGTGCCATCCGGCAAACGCGCCAAATCGCACACCACCGGCATCGGATACTCCTCCGGCGTTTCCGCTTTCAGCATGCGTTCCTGGTACACTTTCAGAAACGTGGTCTTGCCCATGCCGGAGGGTGCTTCGAGGAACACCTTGGTGGGCGAGACATCCAGTAAATTTTCGGTGATTTCGCGCGGTGTCGGGAACACCTGTTCATGAAGGCTCTGCCGGTGCCGCACCGGGTTGATGTCGAGCAATACCGGTTCGATGAAGCGCTCGGCTTCGCGGCCTTCACCCAGCAGGTGATCCAATTCTTCACCGACCTGAAGACGCATCTGTTTCCGGTACACCTCGATCACCCATTCGGGCGATTCCTCGAGACGCGGGATGGCTTTCGGCGCTTCGCCTTCGGGGCGCAGTATCGGTGTGTCTTCGCTTTCACTCAAACCGGTTTTCCCATATAATCGGTCAGACCTTCTCGTTGAATTTGCATCGTTCCTGAAAGCTTATCATACACGAGCCCCGTCGGCGGCTTCAAACCACGATGATTCCACTTCATGACGAAAATCCAACCCGCACCTTTCCCCTGTTCACCATCGGGCTGGTTGCGGCCAACATCCTGGTTTTTTTCTGGGAGTTGTCCCTGGCGCAGCAGGGAACGGAATTCATCACCGAATACGGACTGGTCCCCTACCAGTTGACGCACCAGCCCCTGCAAAATTATCCCAACGTATTTTCTTCCATGTTCATGCACGCCGGGTGGGGACACCTGTTGGGGAATATGCTCTACCTGTGGATTTTCGGCAACAACATTGAGGATCAACTGGGCAAGCTGCGCTTCATCCTGTTCTACCTGACCTGCGGCGCGTTGGCGGCGGGATCGCATGTTGCCGCCGACCTGAATTCGCAGATCCCCATGGTCGGCGCCAGCGGCGCCATCTCGGGCGTGCTGGGCGCCTACCTCATGCTGTTTCCCTTCGCGCGTGTGAAGACGCTGGTGTTTTTGGGATTCTTCATCACCATCGTCCGCATCCCGGCGATTTTTTTACTGCTGGTGTGGGTCGGGCTGCAGGTCCTGAACAACATGGCAACCGGACCGGACAGCGGCGGCGTGGCGTGGCTGGCACACATCGGCGGGTTCATTGTCGGCGCGGTGCTCATCCACCCGTTTCGCCTGAGCGCCCGCACCGGCTGAATCGATTCGCTAGAACGTCATCAACGAATAGAACATGATTGAAGCGAGGACCGCGAACAAAACCAGGATGGCTCCGAACATCCAGTTGGGCACGCGTGGATAGTGCGCGCCGCTGGCTCCATAGGGCGCACCACAATAAGGACAAATTTGAAAACCGTCTTCGAACTGTTTTTGACACTGGTGGCATTGAATAAAAGTCACGTTCCCCTTCCTTCACACAGAACACTGTTGAACTGCTCCCACTGATACCGATCTCAATACTTATTTTAACCCGATCAGGTGCTGTCGGAGAAGGTTCAAAGCAGCTTGAGCCGCACGTTCTTTGTTGCGCACTCGGTCCTGCGGAAACACGAATTTCTGACACACGGTAGGCACTTTTCCGGCAACCGCGATGTAGGTCAATCCCACCGGTTTGGGCACCGTGCCGCCGTCCGGACCGGCGATGCCCGTCACCGACACGGCCCAGTCCGTATGCGCTCTTTGGCAGGCCCCATCTGCCATTTGGCGCGCCACCTCTTCACTGACCGCGCCGTGTTGCTCGATCAATCTTGCATCCACGCCGAGGTTTTTAATTTTTGCTTCATTGCTGTACGTCATCCATCCCTGCAGAAAATACCGCGAACTGCCAGGCACGTTTGTCAGACGATGACCGATCAGGCCACCGGTGCAAGATTCCGCAACGGCCACGGTTTCGCCCCGCTCAACCAGTTTTTTCCCGACCACACTTTCCAGCGTTTCTTCATCGCGGCCGTAAATATAATCCGCAAGCACATCGCGCAGCAGTTGCTCGGCCTGATCGAGTTTTGCTGTCGTTTCGTTTTCATCTTTTCCCTGAGCGGTGAGGTGAATGCGAACGCCGAGGTGGGAAGGCAGCGACGCCACCTTGACCAGACTCTCCAGCGCATCCAACGGTCCGAACTGTTCCCAGAGCGCCGACTCCACCACCCCGGTGGTCAACAACATGCGTTGCTGCAAACATAAATTCCCGACGGTGGCGACATCGGGCAGGATGTACTGCCGCGTCAGGTGTTCCATTTCACGCGGCACGCCGGGCAACACGTACACGCGTTGCTGGTCCCGCTGGAACATCATCCCGGGCGCTGTCCCCTGATCGTTGTACAGGGTCCGGCCTGCCTGCGGCACTTCGGCTTGACGCAGGGCGGCCTCCGGCACCGGCTTTTGCCGCTTTTCAAAAAATGTGCGGATCATGGCTTCCGCCTTCGGGTCGCGCACCAGCGGCGTACCGAAGTAGTCGGCCAGCACTTGCTTGGTGATGTCGTCATGGGTGGCGCCCAGCCCACCGGTAACGATCACCAGATCGACGCGGCTCAGGGCCTGGTCCAGCGCGGACCGGATCGCCACCGCATCGTCCTGCACCACGGAGACACGCGCGACCTGTAAACCGTGGGCGCGCATTTGTGCGGAGAGGAACGTCGAGTTGGTGTCCGTAACGAGGCCGTTCAGCAACTCATTGCCGACGGCGACGATTTCAACCTGAGGTATGTTTTTGTCTGTTTCCATGAGGCGAAGTGAAAACACCGGGAGGGCCTCGGGCCTTCCCCTAATTTTTGGTGAAATCCCTCTTGTGTTTGACCGGGGCGATCAATTAGGCTTGATTGGATCATATTCGGGTACGAAACACAACGGCAGGCAGCAGCGCGGTCTCCTGCAAACGGATTTAATGAACGACCTCGAACGATTATTGAGCGACTTGAAAAAAATCGATCCCAAGGTGCGCAAACAGGCGACGCAGGCCTTATGGGTTCGATGGTACCAGGAGTGTGGCGAAGCGGCGGAACGCAAGCTGTACGAGGGCATCCGCTTCATGGATGCCAACGACCTGAAGCGGGCCGGCAATGTTTTTCTAAACCTGACTGACGAGTATCCGGAATTCACCGAAGCCCACAACAAGCTCGCCACCGTGCTGTACCTGGACGGTCATTATGAAGAAGCGATCGGCGAATGCATGATCGTTCTGGAAAAAGCTCCACACCACTTTGGCGCCTGGAACGGCATGGGCATGTGCCTGTTTCACCTGAGGCGCCTCAACGAAGCCATCTTCAGCTTCGAAAAAGCGTTGGAGATCCAACCCTACGCCCAGGACAACCGCCACTACATCGGTCTCTGCCGCGGCAAGTTGAATTGATCCGGAACGTATTTTAATTTTTCAGGCAACCGGTCTCTACACCTGCCCGCCCCCTGTTTCAACAACGCAATGCATTCCATCGGAACGGCATCGCAAGGAGTGACTTTGTTCGGATTTCGTACTCTCTGGTCTGAAGACACCAGCACCCGGCTCGATGCGGAAACCCGCACCCGCAAGACCTTCCGTCTGGATCTCATGCGCGGCGTGTTCCGGGGCATCCTCACCGCGGGCACGCAAACCTTCGGCCTGTTCATCGCCATCCGCGTGTTTCAGGCGGGCGACATGTCGAAGGCGCTCATCGGTTCGGCCCCGTTCATGGGCATGCTGGTGTCGCTGCTGTTGGTGCATTACGCCTCCCAGACCGGGTTCCGCAAATCGGTGTGGGGCGCCCTGCCCGCCGCCGTGTGCGGCGTGTTGCTGTTGGCGGCCGCGTTTGCCAATTCGCTGGCGACCTACACCGTGTGCCTGGTGCTGGCCTTCATGGCGTTGACCAGCCTGGTGCCGTTTTTGACTTCCATTTACAACGACAATTACCCTGAAGACCGGCGCGGCCTGTTCTTTTCCCGCTCGGTGATGGCGCTGGTCCTCGTTTCCGTCGTCACCGGGTTTGCCGGATCGGCGTTGATGGACGTCGATCTCGACAACTACCGCTGGATTCTGGTGACGCTGGGACTGGCGGCGCTGGGTAAAGCCTGCGTCGTGTACGCCATGCCCTCCAACATTCTGGAAAACGGCGAGCACAAAAACCCCCTCGGCAACCTGAGGCTGGTATTTCAGGACCGCAACTTCGGTTACGTTCTGCTGACGTGGTTCATCATGGGGTTCGCCAACCTGTGGACCTTGCCGCTGCGCGTGGATTACATCACTTCCAGCAAATACGGCATCGAGGGGTCGGCCCTGTTCGTGGCGCTCATCATCACCGTCATTCCAGATCTCATGCGCGCCCTATCCACGCCGTTTCTGGCGCGGCTGTTCGACAAGATGAACTTCATCGTGCTGCGCATGATTCTGAACCTGCTGTTCGCCATTGGAGTTGGCCTGTTTTTCCTGACGAAGGACCCGTACCTCATCGCCACCGCCTCCGCGTTCATCGGCATGGCGTTCGGCGGCGGCGCCATCGCGTGGAGCCTGTGGGTCACCAAGTACGCGCCGCCAGGAAAAGTGGCGGCGTACATGTCCGTCCACGTCGGCCTCACCGGGGTGCGCGGCACCATCGGCCCCATGCTGGGGTTCTGGATGGTCAACCAGGTCGGCCCGGTGAACATCGGCCTCATCTCGTTTGCCATGATGATTCTCGCCACGGTGATGCTGATTCCCGAAATCAAACACGGCAAGCGCAAGCGCGGACCCATTCCCGCCGAAGACTTTGAACCTATTGAGCCAAAATGAAGCTCTCCTCGAACCCCTTGATCCGGATTGGGAAAATTGCTATAACCTCAAGACCTTAAACGGATTTTTCCGTGCCTGTTCAATCCGAACCCGGCACGCTTCAATTTTAAAAGGGGATGGCATTGTGGCGAATTCAAAAAAGAAAAAACTCATTCCGCGGGTCGGTATCCTGATGGGCAGCGACTCCGATTTTTCGACGATGGAAGAGGCCAGCAAGGTTCTCGGGCAGTTCGACGTGCATCATGAAATTCTGGTTTCCTCCGCGCACCGGTCTCCCGAGCGCACACGCAACTACGTCAACAATGCGAAGAAGCGCGGTACCCGCGTGTTCATCGCCGGTGCGGGCGGTGCGGCGCATCTGGCGGGAGTCATCGCCGCCGAAAGCACGCTGCCGGTGATCGGCGTGCCCATCACCTCCACCCTGCAGGGCCTCGACTCGTTGTTGTCCACGGCGCAGATGCCGGGTGGCATTCCCGTCGCCACCATGGCGATCGGCAAAGCGGGCGCCAAAAATGCAGGGCTGCTGGCGGTACAGATTCTGGCTCTGGACGATGCGGGCCTCGCCAAACAATTGCTGAAATACAAAAAGGATCAGGCCAAGGAAGTCGAACGCAAAAGCAAAAACCTGAAGACACCTTATGGCGAATCGTCTTCAAGTTGACGCGGACCATCCGCAAACACTGCAAGCCGTCATCACTCCCATCAAACGATGCATCGGCGAGGGCGGCGTGATCGCGTTCCCGACCGATACGTTTTACGGACTGGGGGTCGATCCTTCCAATGCCGGAGCCGTTCAGAAAATTTTCGACATCAAGGAACGTCCGGCGGACAAACCCATCCTGATCCTCATCGACACCCGGGAACGGCTGAATGACTGGGCGGCGGACATTTCTCCGCTTGCTCAAAAGGCAATGGATGCGTTCTGGCCGGGGCCGTTGACGCTGCTGTTTCCGGCACGTGACACGGTTTCTGAACTTCTGACGGCAGGCAGCGGCAAGATCGGCATCCGCCTGCCCGACTCGAAGTGGACGCGGCAATTGATCGAAGACCTCGGTCACGCACTCACCGCACCCAGCGCCAACAAAAGTGAAGGCGGCAATCCCGTCACCGCCGACGACGTCAACCAATCGATCGGCAACGTCATCGACTGGATCATCGACACCGGAGCCGCACCGGGAGGGCAACCGTCCACCGTGCTCGACACCA